>NZ_JBQFQY010000005.1:0-338650 GCF_056537125.1 Ruegeria sp. CH10
TCGGAGCCCACAAACCAGACCTCAAAGACTACCTCCTCGGCCCAAACGCCGCCAGAGTCGTCAGACACTCAACTGCATCCGTATACGTGGTTCGCTGACGCCCGCATGAGGAAAATGTGACCAAAGTATCAGTGTAAACAGTTTCTCAGAAAATCCCGTCATCAATCGGAGGACTTAATGATGAGGACAATATTAAGAACCAGCGTCGCGCTGGCCCTTGGGGTCATTGCGGGCTCGGCCAGCGCGCAGGACCCTGCGCCGGAATACGGGTACGGATGGGAAGACAAGGACTCCGTCACTGGAACTGAGTTCATGGTCTCAGCCGCCAACCCGATTGCCGCCAAGGCAGGCTATGACGTGCTGGCCGCAGGCGGTACTGCAGCGGATGCGATGATCGCTGTGCAACTGATGCTGAACCTGGTCGAGCCGCAATCCTCGGGCATCGGTGGCGGCGCGTTCCTGCTGTACTGGGATGCGGAATCCAAAACGCTGACCACCTTTGACGCGCGCGAGAAAGCGCCCGCCAAGGCCACGCCAGAACGGTTCCTGAACGCCGAAGGTGAGAAGATCCCGTTTGCCGAGGCGATCTCGGGCGGGCAGGCCGTGGGTGTGCCGGGCATCCTGCGTCTGATGGAAGTGACCCATAACCTCTATGGCAAGAAAGACTGGGCCTCGCTGTTCCAATCGACCATCGAACAGGCCGAGAACGGGTTCGAAGTGTCGCCGCGTATGGCAAACTCGATCCAGTCGACCATTGACCGTGAACGTTATCTGGACGTCTTCCCCGGTGCCAAGGAATATTTCTTCAACGAAGATGGCAGCCCGCTGGCCGAAGGCACCCTGCTGAAGAATCCCGATTTCGCCGAGACTCTGCGTATTCTGGCCGATCAGGGCGCGAACGCCTTCTATCACGGCCCGATCGCTGAGGATATCGTTGCTGCGGCGGACTCCACCTCGAAAGTGGAAAACAACATCACGCTGGAAGACATGGCCGCCTATCGCGTCAAGGTTCGCCCCGCCGTTTGTGCCGATTATCGCGGCTATGACGTCTGCGGCATGGGTCCGCCGACCTCGGGGGGGCTGACCGTTGGGCAGATTCTGGGCATCCTGAACAACTTTGACCTCAAAGGCATCGGCTGGAACGCTGAGCTGGCGCACCTCTACGCCGAGGCCGCCAAGCTGGCCTATGCTGACCGCGCGCTGTATATGGCTGACAGCGATTTCGTTGACGTCCCGGTCAAAGGTCTGCTGGACAAGGATTACCTGAAACTGCGTTCGGAAATGATCGACCCGGCAGCCGCCAGTGAAAAGCGCTCGGCAGGTGAGCCGCCGCGCGATCACACCGCGCTGTTTGCTCCGTCGCAGAACCCCGATCGCCCCGGCACCAGCCATATCGTGATCCGCGATCAGTACGGCAACGCGCTGTCGATGACCACGACCATCGAGACCTTCTTTGGCAGCCGTGTCTTCGTTCGGGGCTTCCTGCTGAACAACGAGCTGACCGACTTTGACCGCGCGCCCAAGGATGGCGACCGTCTGGTGGCGAACCGGGTCGAAGGTGGCAAGCGTCCGCGCAGCTCGATGTCGCCGACCATCGTGATGAAGGATGGTGAGCCCTATCTGCTGATCGGTTCGCCCGGCGGCAGCCGCATCATCAACTATGTGGCCAAGACCATCATCGCGATCCTTGATTGGGACATGGACCCGCAGGACGCCATCGAGACCGGCCATTTCGTGCACCGCAACGGATCGAGCATGGATGTGGAACAGGAAACTTCTGCTGCTGATTTCGTTGAGGCGTTGACGGCCAAGGGTCATGAGGTCAAGACGGTTGACCTGAACTCGGGCCTGCATGCAATCCTGATCAAGGATGGACAGCTGATCGGGGCCGCCGACCCACGCCGCGAAGGTGTGGCTTTGGGGCAGTAACGCAACAGAACTGAATAGCGGTGGCCCAAAACGGGCCAGTCAAAAAAAAGGGCCCGGGCAGATGATTGCCCGGGCCTAAATTGTTTGGTTCAGTTGGATTTATCCCAGATCAGAAAGACCATCTGAGCCCGGCTTGAAAATTCGGCCCCTGAGCGTCGTCGCCAATCTCCTGCTCGGCATTCGCTTCGAACTGCAGGTTGGTGACCAGCTCATGTTCGTACCCCAGCAGAATGCTGGCACCATTGAAGTCGGTCGAGGCGAAGGTCAGCGTCTGAGTGGTATCGAACAGTGAAACCGTCGCATCGCTATCCCCCAGACCCCGGCGCAGAACGCCAGCCACCTGGCCGATCAGGATGCCTCCGTTGCCCAATGCCTTTTCAGCTTCAAGCCCCAGACGTGCCTCGATCACCTCTGTGGTGCTGTCGCCCACAGTTGCATTGGCCGAAGATCCGGTTTCCGTATAGCCGTCGTCTTCTTGGCGGGTGTAGCGCAGATCACCGAAGGCCAGCAGGTCAAAGGCGTTGCTGGCTTCGAAGGACCGTTCGACCCCCAGATAGGCCGTCAGCAGGGTGCTATCATAGTCAGCATCCGCATCATTGCTGCCCACAATCTCGCGCGACCGATCAGTCGACAACCAGCCATACCCCAGACCGGCCTCAACCGTGTAGGCCCCGAACTGGCGTCCGATCGCGGCGTCCAGGTAAACCCCGTCCGTGTCGAAATCGGTGGTGTCCGTATCACCATCGGCGCGGAAGACACCCAGACCGATCGCCACGGCCAAACCGCTGTCGAGTTGGCCGGAATAGCCGACCGATCCGTTCACGCTGTTCACATCCGTATCGCTGCCGGGCACGTTTTCGAACCGGCGCGAGGCGAGATCAACCGCGGCATAGGGGCGGAACCCGCCAAAGGTCAGGCCCGAAACACGGCCGGTTGTTGCGTTACGCGTGACCTGACCCTGCGCGTCATAGCCAAGCGCACCGGTCGAACCGCTCAGAAGGTTGCCATAATAGGCCACGACGTCAGACGATATCAGAACGTCCGAGGCGACCACGCTGGCATAGACCGGGGCGGAACCGCCTTCGTCCTGCACAAACCAGCCGGAATTCGGGTCTGAGGTTGTGGTGACAAAGGCGCCTTCACCGGGGTCCGCATCCTCAAACGAGAAGATCGCGCTTTGACCGGCCGCGTCCAGATTGACGTTGTGATCTTCGACGCGGATCAACCCTTCGACCTGGTCCGACGTGACCAGGTTCAGCGTGCCTGTTCCTGTTCCCAGGAAGATCGCATAGGCATTACCCGTATCCGAGGTGGCCGAGATTTGCCCGACATTGGTGATCTCGCCATCGAAGTTCTCGAAATACAGGCCATAGGCCTCAGATTCCAGCGCCCCCGAAGCCGTTGCGGTGATCGTACCGGTGTTCGAGAATGTGCCCTGCATATCCTCAACCCATACACCGGCAGCGCTGGCGGCGGCTTCGGTTGTGCCCATGTTGATCCGGGCCTCTGCCGACAGCGTTCCGCTGTTGGTCAGATCGCCGGAATAGGCTCCGCGAATATAAACCGCATGGGCCGAGGCATCGCTTTCGCTGGTTGCTGTTGCGGAGACTTCGCCACTATTCTGGATCACCGCATCAGTATCGTCGCGCAGATAGATGGCACGGGATTCAGCGTTGTCATCGGTTGCAACGCTGGTGGCCGTCACAACGCCCGAGTTTGACAGCGTACCGTCCAAAGTGGACGAAAGGAAAATGCCATAAGCATAGGCCGAAGCCGTATCCAGATTGTTGGCTGTAGCATCAATCGTGCCGCTGTTGGTGATATTGCCGGTCACCTCACCACTGCTGTAGAACCCATAGGCTTCGGCAGAACTGGTATTGTCGGTCGCGACCGCGGTGATCGAGCCAGAGTTGTTGAAGTCGCCTTCCAGACCGGACGTGACATAAACACCAGCTGCAGTCGCTTCGCTAAAGCCTATGGCGTTGGCCGAAATCGAGCCGCTGTTCGTGATGTCTCCGGTTGTTCCACCGCTGATATAGATCGCGTAGGCTTCGGCCTCTTCGGTTTGGTCGGTTGCGACCGCAGAGATGGTACCTGAGTTAAGGAAGTTGCCCTCAAGCCCGCTGGAGATTTCAAAACCCGACACCGTCGCCGAAGAATACCCATGACCTTCGGCATGAATCGTACCGGAATTGGTTACGTTCCCGACGACACCGCCGCTGATGTCGACACCGTAGGCTTCGGCCTCTTCCGTCTGATCCGTCGCGATAGCTGTGATGGTTCCCGAGTTGTTGAAGTCGCCTTCCAGACCACCTGAGATGTCAAAACCTGCAACGGTGGCCGAGGAATAACCATGACCTTCCGCGTGGATCGTGCCTGTGTTGGTGATGTTCCCTTCGATGCCACCGCTGATATCAAACCCATAGGCTTCGACCTCTTCGGTCTGATCTGTTGCGATCACCGTGATGGTGCCCGAGTTGAGGAAATCACCTTCAAGCCCGCCCGAGATGTCGAACCCGGCAACCGTGGCCTCGGAAAAACCGTTGCCCTCAACCCGGATCGTGCCGGTGTTGGTAATGTTCCCGGTCATACCTCCGCGCACTTCCAGCGCGTAAGCTTCAACCTCGTCATCTTCTTGATCCGTGGCGGTAACCGAAATTGTGCCGCTATTGACAAAATCGCCGGTCAACCCATCGCGGATTTCAAACGCGATGGCATCGGCCGAGGACGCACCTTGGGCGTTCAGAGTAATCGTGCCGCTGTTGACAATATCGCCGGTCATCTCGCCGCTGACATACAGGGCGTAAGCCTCAGCCGAGTCGTCGGTCGAAGTTGCAGTGCCCGTTATGGTGCCCGAGTTTTCGAAACTGCCGTTCAGATCGCCCGACAAATAATAGGCCCCGGCAGAAGCCGAAGCAGAGGCAATGCCAGTTGCGACAATGGTGCCGGAATTGGTGATATTGCCCGTCGTATCGCCTTCGACATAGACGGCTGCAGCGTCCGCGCTGCCGGATGTGCCCTGCGCAATGGCCGTGATGGTGCCTGAATTGTCGAGGTTGCCTGTCAGGTTCCCTTCAACATGCACAGCCCAGGCTGTCGCAGAGGTTGTGGCATTTCCAGCGACCGTGATCTGTCCGCTGTTGGTAATGTCGCCAGCCACATCGCCCCCAACCTGCAGGCCAAGCGCGATGCCTGTCGGGCCGTTGTCCGACGTGTTTGCCTGGATCGTGCCCGAGTTATCAAAGCCTCCGATCAGGTTCCCCCGCACCTGCAGCCCAGCGGCCAGCAAGGTTGACGCATTGCTGGCGCTGGCGCTGATTGTGCCTGAATTCGAAAGCCCGGACACTGCGTTGCCTCTGACCGAGATACCGATGGCCGACGCCGTGCTGCCACCCGGACCGGTGGCGGCAACGGTGATTGTGCCCGCATTGGTGATCAAGCCATTTGCGTTGCCGTCCACCCGGATCCCCATGGACTCGGCCGAGCTGGTTGCAGCGCTTGTGCGCACGCTGATCGCGCCCGTGTTCGAGATCACGCCGCTGGTTGTCAGGTTGCGCCCGATGCGAATGCCCGATGCGCTGGCCGGGCCAGAGGTTCCGGTGGACTGAAGGTCGATCTGACCCGAATTGTCGATCAGACCCCCAGCGTCGACGGTAACGTTGATACCGCGCACATCGGCTGGACTTCCAGCCGTCACATCGACCGACATGACGTTGTTGTTGCGCAGAACTCCGGCCGCTCCCAGAACAGTCAATTCCAGGGCGGTTGGTTCAGTACGGTCGGACCCTGTGACCGAGATCGTTCCGTCATTGGTGAAAGTGCCGGTATAGTCAAAGCGACCGGACACAAATGTGGGGTCAAGCGTCGCCGCGGGCCCGTTGGGATCGCCCGTCGTCAGTACAATCGCGCCGGTTGACGTGATCGTGTCCACATCATTTGAAATAAATGTCTCTGGTACGTTCACCGTTGTCGAAATCGTCTCGGCCCCAGCCATCCCCGCGCTAAGCGCGGCCACCGAAATCGACGCCAGAAAAACCGACGGTGCCATACTTGCCACCCGGCCTTTCCATTTTACAACACGACCCCCACGCGCAACACGTTCCCGTGTGCGCTCAGCTGCGCAACCCCTCATCCTTGTCGTCCTCTTGTTGGGATATATTCCGTAACTTTTTGTTAACTATTACGTGAGGTCAAAGCTGGGCGTAAATGTGGCAGAGAGTTAAAATAGGTGAAGATATAGTGGTATTGCATTCAGAACACACAATATAATATCACTCTGATACTTTTGGCACGACAGACAGAGTTAAGAAAAACGGCTACCCGAGGACGGCAGCTCTGAGCATTGTTCAATCCCCCTTATGCCTGTGATCGGTACAGCGGGGCGGCCAGCAAACCGTTTGTTCAAAGCGTACATTTAACCAAGCCCGCACCCTTGCACTGACCGGAAAAACAATTCACCCCCGGTGATGCAAATAAGCTATGCTCGCCTTACCTGGGACCTGAAGCAACCCGCCCCCTGCCGAACGGGCGCGAACACCTGTAGCAAAGCCGACGAGAGATGACAGCCAAACGACAGATCACCGCAGCCATGACAAAATTGACCCAGGACCCCCACTCAATCCGGTCGGGTGAGAGAGAGAAAGTACTGGAAGTCGCCATTGGTCGCGAAGTCCGTGCCTTTCGCAAGCAGCAAAACACCACGGTGGCAGAGCTTGCACAGGTCACGGGTTTGTCGATCGGAATGCTGTCCAAAATCGAAAACGGCAACACCTCGCCGTCGCTGACAACTCTGCAATTGCTGGCTGACGCGCTTTCGGTGCCTCTGACCAGCTTTTTTCGCGGGTTCGAAGAACACCGCGAGGCCGTGCACACAAAAGCCGGAGAAGGGGTCGAGCAGGAACGTGAAGGCACACGTGCGAACCATCAATACAACCTCTTGGGCCATATTGGTGCCAATGGGTCAGGCGTGATCGTAGAACCTTATCTGATCACGCTGACGGCACAGTCCGACATCTTTCCCACGTTCCAGCATGGCGGGATTGAAACGATTTACATGCTGGAGGGCGCGGTGGATTATCGTCACGGTGACCACGTTTATGCGCTTGAGCCGGGTGACACTTTGTTCTTTGACGCGGATGCGCCGCATGGGCCCGAGCGTCTTGTGACCCTGCCGGCGCGATACCTGTCGGTGATCAGTTACCCCCAGACAAACTGAGCGGCTGCAGCCCGTGGATTTAACCCGAACAGCCAGCTCTGCAAAAGAGCGGGTGC
Source organism: Ruegeria sp. CH10 (assembly GCF_056537125.1). Lineage (NCBI taxonomy): Bacteria > Pseudomonadati > Pseudomonadota > Alphaproteobacteria > Rhodobacterales > Roseobacteraceae > Ruegeria > Ruegeria sp. CH10. The sequence goes on from NZ_JBQFQY010000005.1 coordinate 7,201, forward strand.
CCAAAGTTTGGGCAAATATTGCCCATTAGGAAAATAACTTTCCTATAATTATTGAAGCCCTTCAGTTTTGCCGCTAGCGTAGAATCACAACGAAACACGCAAGGAGACACTGCCTGCCATGTGCGGAATTGTCGGACTATTCCTGAAGGACCAGTCACTGTCACCCAAACTCGGTGATATGCTGACGGATATGCTGATCACCATGACCGACCGCGGCCCCGACAGTGCTGGCATCGCGATTTATGGCGATCCGACGCAGGGCGCTACGAAGGTCACTGTTCAATCTGCAAACCCCGAACAGGACTTTGCCGGTCTGGCGGATGAGCTGGGCCAGCGTTTGGGCGCAACCGTGACCCAGGCGATCAATGACACCCATGCGGTACTGGATGTTCCCGGCACACAGTTCGACGCCGCGCGCGCCGCACTGGCCGAGATCCGCCCCTCGGTCCGGATCATGAGCCGGGGTGAGAGCCTCGAGATTTACAAAGAGGTCGGCCTGCCCAAGGACGTGGCCGCACGGTTCAACCTCAATGGCATGACCGGCACCCATGGGATTGGCCACACGCGGATGGCGACGGAATCGGCTGTGACCACGATGGGCGCGCACCCGTTCAATACCGGGGATGACCAGTGTCTGGTGCACAATGGCTCGCTGTCGAACCATAACTCTCTGCGCCGTAAGCTGCGCCGCGAAGGGGTACATATTCAGACCGAGAACGATACCGAGGTGGGTGCCGCCTATCTGACCTGGAAGATGATGAACGGTGCGTCCTTGGGTGAGGCGCTGGAAAGCAGCCTTGAGGATCTGGATGGGTTCTTTACCTTTGTTGTTGGCACCAAAGACGGGTTCGGCGTGGTCCGTGATCCGATTGCCTGCAAGCCGGCGGTGATGGCGGAAACCGACCAATATGTGGCTTTCGGCAGCGAATACCGCGCGCTGGTGAACCTGCCCGGCATCGAAGACGCCCGCGTGTGGGAGCCGGAACCCGCTACGGTGTATTTCTGGTCGCACAACGACTCTCCCAACAAAAAGGCCGCCTGATATGCAGACATATGATCTTGAGGCAGACGGCCTTCGCGGGTTGAATGCGACCCTGCAGGAGCAAAGCAAAGAGACCAACCAGACCAGCTGGCAGGTTGTCAACCCAAAGGGCAGCCATGCCATCGCCGTCGGTCTGGACGCGCCGATTGAGGTGACGGTGAAGGGTTCAACCGGCTATTACTGCGCGGGGATGAACCAGCAGGCGACGGTAAAGGTAGAAGGCTCGGTCGGGCCGGGTGTGGCCGAGAACATGATGTCCGGTCAGGTCATCGTTGATGGCGATGCCAGCCAATATGCCGGGGCCACGGGTCATGGCGGGCTGTTGGTCATCAAGGGCAATGCAAGCTCACGCTGTGGCATCTCGATGAAGGGGATCGACATCGTGGTGCATGGCAATATCGGCCATATGTCGGCCTTCATGGCGCAGGCAGGCAATCTGGTGGTCTGCGGCGATGCGGGCGATGCGCTGGGGGATTCGTTGTACGAGGCGCGGCTGTTCGTGCGCGGCTCGGTCAAGAGCCTGGGTGCCGATTGCATCGAAAAGGAAATGCGGCCTGAGCATCTGGAAATCCTCAAGGACCTGCTGGAGCGCGCAGGCGCAGATGCCAAGCCGGAAGAGTTCAAACGCTATGGCTCGGCCCGGCAGCTTTACAATTTCGACGTCGACAAATCGGCCGCTTACTAAGGATAAAGGGTATGAAAGATATGGACGATCAGACCCCCCGCACCGTGCCGATCCAGTCGGCGACCTTTTCCAACCCGATCAACGCGGAAATTCGCCGCGCGGCGGCCACCGGCATCTATGACATCCGCGGTGGTGGCGCGAAACGCAAGGTGCCGCATTTTGATGACCTGCTGTTTCTGGGGGCCTCTGTCTCGCGCTATCCGCTGGAAGGATATCGCGAGCGCTGCGATACCTCGGTCACGCTGGGCACACGTTTCGCCAAGAACCCGATCCAGCTGGACATCCCGATCACCATCGCGGGCATGAGCTTTGGCGCGCTGTCCGGCCCCGCGAAAGAGGCTTTGGGCCGTGGCGCATCGGCGGCGGGCACTTCGACCACGACGGGCGACGGCGGCATGACGCCCGAGGAACGCGGTCATTCGACCAAGCTGGTCTATCAGTATCTGCCCTCGCGCTATGGGATGAACCCCAACGACCTGCGCAAGGCTGACGCGATCGAGATCGTGGTGGGGCAGGGCGCAAAGCCCGGTGGCGGCGGCATGTTGCTGGGCCAAAAGATCAGCGACCGCGTGGCCGAGATGCGGACCCTGCCCAAGGGGATCGACCAGCGCTCGGCCTGTCGCCACCCGGACTGGACCGGGCCGGATGATCTGGAGATCAAAATCCTCGAACTGCGCGAGATCACCAACTGGCAGGTTCCGATCTACGTCAAGGTCGGCGCGACGCGACCCTATTATGACACCGCTTTGGCGGTGAAGGCCGGGGCCGATGTGGTGGTGATGGACGGCATGCAGGGCGGCACGGCGGCCACGCAGGATGTGTTCATCGAACATGTTGGTATCCCGACGCTGGCCTGTATCCGCCCCGCCGTTCAGGCCCTGCAGGATCTGGGCGTGCATCGCGAGGTGCAGCTTGTGATCTCGGGCGGTATTCGCACCGGTGCGGATGTGGCCAAAGCGATGGCGCTTGGCGCGGATGCGGTGGCCATCGGCACGGCGGCACTGATCGCGCTGGGGGACAATGACCCGAAATGGGAAGCCGAGTATCAAAAGCTGGGCACCACGACCGGCGCTTATGATGACTGGCACGAAGGGCAGGACCCGGCGGGCATCACCACGCAAGACCCGGAACTGGCCGCGCGGCTGGACCCGGTCGATGCCGGGCGCCGTTTGCGCAATTACCTGAAGGTCATGACGCTTGAGGCGCAGACCATTGCGCGCGCCTGCGGGCACAATCATCTGCACAACCTCGAACCCGAGGATCTGTGCGCCCTGACGATGGAGGCCGCCGCCATGGCGCGCGTGCCTTTGGCGGGCACCGACTGGTATCCGGGCAAAGCCGGGTTCTGATATAAGCGGGCGCAACCCTGACCGGGGTTGCGCCCTTTCTTTTTTGGTTCAACAGGGAAAGGAAAGCCGACCATGACGACAGATCTGGCAGCTTTCGCCAAGGAAAACGGCGTAAAATACTTCATGATTTCGTTCACCGATCTGTTCGGTGGACAGCGGGCCAAGCTGGTGCCCGCGCAGGCCATTGCCGATATGCAGGAAGAGGGCGCAGGCTTTGCCGGCTTTGCAACCTATCTGGACATGACCCCTGCGCACCCGGACATGCTGGCGGTGCCGGACCCGTCTTCGGTTATCCAACTGCCATGGAAGCCCGAGGTCGCATGGGTTGCCGCCAACTGCGTGATGGAGGGCGAAGATGTCGCCCAGGCCCCGCGCAACGTGCTGCGACGTCTGATCGACGAGGCCGCCGCCGAGGGCCTGCATGTCAAAACCGGAATCGAGGCTGAGTTCTTCCTGCTCACCCCGGATGGCGAGCAGATCAGCGACCCGTTCGATACCGCAGAAAAGCCCTGTTACGACCAGCAGGCGGTGATGCGCCGCTATGACGTGGTACGCGAGATTTGTGACTACATGCTCGAACTGGGCTGGGGGCCGTATCAGAACGACCACGAGGACGCCAATGGCCAGTTCGAAATGAACTGGGAGTTTGACGACGTTCTGAAAACCGCCGATAAGCACTCGTTCTTCAAGTTCATGACCAAATCGGTGGCCGAAAAACACGGCTTCCGTGCCACCTTCATGCCCAAGCCGGTCGAGGGGCTGACGGGCAATGGCTGCCATGCTCATATCTCGGTCTGGGATGCGCCGGGGGCGGATGCCAAGACCAACGTGTTCGCCGGTGAAGGCGATGGCCCGACCGGTGAGGTGGGTCTGGGCGAGCAGGGCAAGCACTTCCTCGGCGGCATCATGAAACATGCCAGCGCGCTGGCGGCGATTACCAACCCGACCGTGAACAGCTATAAACGTATCAACGCCCCGCGCACCATGTCGGGGGCCACGTGGGCGCCCAATACTGTGACATGGACGGGCAACAACCGCACCCACATGGTGCGCGTCCCCGGACCGGGCCGGTTCGAACTGCGTTTGGCGGACGGGGCCACAAACCCCTATCTGCTACAGGCGGTGATCATCGCCGCTGGCCTGTCCGGCATCCGCAGCAAAGCCGATCCCGGCAAACGGTATGACATCGACATGTACGCCGAAGGCCACACCGTCTCAGATGCGCCCAAGCTGCCGCTGAACATGCTGGACGGTCTGCGCGAATTTGACAAAGACTCTGAGCTGAAAGAGATGATGGGGCAGGCGTTCTCATCCGCATTCCTCAAGATGAAGCATCAGGAATGGAACTCCTTCGTAAGCCATTTCTCGCGCTGGGAAAAAGAGCACACGCTGGATATCTGAGCGGGTGTGATGAAGACCGAAAGACCGCAGCGAATTCTGCGGTCTTTTTATTTTGCTGCATGCTAAGCAGCCTGATGGGACGTAGTTCCGAACGCATGGTCATCGACAATGAAGCGGGGGTATAGTCCTGTGATCCTTGCGTGGGATTGAAATGCCCGATGGAACACTCGCCGTCGATTTGATCCACAAACACGCCATCTAATTGGGGCGTTTTCCCAGCAATCTGCACACGTGTGACTTCATCAATTCGGAAGTAGTGTATCCTGAGCTCATGGACCGGGAACGCATCGATGCGTAGTAAAACGAAGGTAAGCTGGGCTTGATGGACCACGCCGCAAGCCTGTCGGGACAAGCGGCCAACAGCGCAACATGTGGGGGGCTATTAGGCGGTTCCCAGGCACGGTGCCTGTCCTGGTGTCCAACTACCGCTTCCATACGGATCGCATAATCGGCATGAATGAAGGTCTGACAGCAAAGGGAACTACACGGATGGATTGGGTTCAGGCAGAAACACAGGCAGGCAGGGTAAGCTTGGATCCGGCGGCCGGCAACCTGCGCGATTTGTCGTTTGACTTCGGGCATCGCCAAATTGCGCCGCTGCACACGGCCCACTGGGTCGGTGGCGATCTGCCCGACGACATGCCGCAGGTGGACCGAAACCTGTCGGGTGACTTCCTGTGCGCCCCGTTTGGACTTTCTGACGTCGAACCTTCCCCTTTGCATGGTTGGAGCGCGAACAGCCCTTGGACAGTTAATCGGGCGGACCCTGACGGGTTTGAGTTGACGCTGGACAAGCCGATCATGGGGGCGTCACTGACGAAATCCCTCAAACTGGCGCAAGATGCCCCCATTCTGTACCAAACGCACGTATTACAGGGTGGCCATAGCGCTCTGACTTTGGCGCATCACCCCATGGTCCGTATCCGCACACGCGGCTGGCTGTCAGTGTCACCCAAATCCGCAACCTTGACGCCGGACACCCCATTGGTGGAGGGGCGTAACGCACTTATGTGCCCCGCGCGGGTTGAAGGGTTCAACCCGGTGCCCGCGACAGAGGGCGGGACGATTGACCTGTCCGAACTGCCAATCGCAGAAGGGTGTGAGGATTTTGTGACGCTGGTCGAACAGCCCCGGGCCACACTTGGCTGGAGCACTGTTATCCGCGAAACCGAGGATGACCTTGTTTTTGTCCTCAAAGACCCGCGCGTGTTGCCTGTGACCATGTTGTGGCACTCGAATGGTGGTCGCACGGATTGGCCGTGGGATGGAAAAAATACCGGCGTTCTGGGCATTGAAGACGGATGCGCCGCCGGGTCTGCGGGTCATCAGGGGGCCCTGGCTGCGAACCCGGTGTCGCGAGAGGGGGTGCCGACGGCCATTCCGCTTGGCGCGACGGTCGTCATTCGGCACGTTATTGGGGCTGTACCTCGCCCGGACGGTTGGACACATGTAACGGATATTCATGTCGCAGGCTCCGAACTGGTTATATGCAACGCCACAGGTGAAATTCGGCTACCTTTTGATCCGGATTTCTTTGCCGCGACATCCGATAGAGGCACAGGGTGATCCACTTGGGGATACCGGGCACAAAGAACTTAAGATGCAAGATTGCGCATTCTGGGTTAAATCTGGTCCGGCCAGTTTAAGGACTTTCCAAAGGCAGTTGCATTGATGAGGCACGCGAACAGACTGAGCGGCATCTTGGTCAAAACACTCGGGCCGACACGTCGGCGGATCATACTTTTGGTCTGCGCTGCACTCAGCCTGTTTTCCATTGGCGCGCAGGCCCAGAACACCGTCCCGCAGATTATGCTAACCGATGAGGTGGTTGCGCGCATTCTGATCAACCGCGAAACCGACTCTCGCACTGCCATGGCCTATATAGCGCTATTGGATAGGGCCGAGGAATACCTGACCCAACCGACCATTGCGGAAACCTATGACGTGCAAGACAACAAAACCCCGCATGGTTTTCGGGGCTTCAGTCAGAAACCTGCCGAGCGACTGACAGATTTGGCGATGGCATGGCGGCTGACCGGTGATCCACGCTTTGCCGAGCGCACGCGGATCGAGCTTTTGCAACTGGCGGCGCTAGAAACCTGGCACCCCGAGTTTTTTCTGGGCGTCGGGCGCATCTCATTGGCGGTTGCATTGGGCTATAGCTGGATCAGTGAAACGCTGAACGAGAGCGAGCATATCGCCATCCGCAATGCGCTAATCGACAAGGCGCTGACCGAGGGGATGAAGATTTACGATCTGAATCAGGTCTATTTCGACAAGGGCTGGGTACAGCCCCAGCAATGGCAGCATCCGACGCCCGTTCCAAGCGCGCTGCCTGATGGGACGGCGACGGCCGATATCACTTGGCCCGTTGCCTCGTTCAACTGGAACCTGATCTGCAATTCCGGAATGATTGTTGCGGCGCTTGCTGTGTCCGAGACCGCACCGGACCTGTCAAACCGCATCATCGAACAGGCGCAGATTTCCCTCAGAAACGGATTTGCCGAATTCGCCCCCGACGGGGCCTGGCCCGAAGGCCCGATGTACGGCGCGCTCTCTGCCCGTGATGCCGCCGTCGTTATGACTGCTCTGACCTCGGTTCTGGGGCATGACTTTGGCCTGTCCCGTTCGGACGGGCTGTCGCAGTTTGGCGACTTTCTGATGCATGCGACCGGACCCACCGGCATGCTGTTCAATTTTGGTGACAGTGACACCAGCACCGATCTGGTCCCGCTGGAGTGGTTTGCAACGCATTTCCAGCGGCCGGACTATCGCAGCTTTCTGACCGACATGGCCAAGTCTTCGCACCCGGCCTTTGCGCTGATCTGGGGGCAGCCAGACCAACCGCTGCCTGAGGATCAACGACCCAAATCCTTCTGGTTTGGCAATCTGGGTCTGGTGACGATGCGCTCGGCCTGGGAAGACCCCGAGGCTACCTATGTCGGGATCAAGGCCGGTCCGCTGCGCAGTCACCACAACAACCTGGATGCGGGAACCTTCGTGCTTGAGGCGAAGGGCGTAAGATGGGCGGTGGATTTGGGCTTGGGGAACTATGACCTGCCGGGATACTTCACCGACAAGCGATTTGACTATTACCGTACAGCGACGATCGGACAAAACACCCTGACCTTCGGGGGTGGCAACCAGAAAACGCTGGGCCGCGCACAGATTGAGGACTTCGGACAGTTCCCCGGATTTCACTACGCGATTGCCGATCTGTCCGATCCCTATGGCCAAGCGCCGGGCTCGGTGAAACGCGGAATTGCCCTGATCGACGGCGCACGGATTTTGATTCAGGATGAGATTGCGGGTGGTCAAACTGACCCTGTTTCCTGGACCATGCATACTGCGGCGCAAGTGTCTGTAGACGGGCGAAGCGCGCTGCTGAAACAAGACGGGCAAGAGTTGCGGGCCCGGATTCTTTCACCCCAGACGGCGGCTTTTTCCCTGCAATCGGCCAACCCCTGCAACACGCCGTTCAATTCGGATTGCAGGGCGCAAAACCCAAACACAGGGATCACCCGGTTGATGATCGATCTGACCGCGCAAGACCTGACCAAAGCGCAGACCATCACCGTCCTCTTCGAACCGGTCGAGGCCACAAAGGACCAAACCCTCATACCCCTGCAAGAATGGCGTTTCAACGCAACGCTATCGCATGGAACCACTGCGCCATAGACCGGCGCCTTTCCCAAAATCCATAACACCGGGTTCCTTCGGAATTTTGGCCTGAGCCCCCGAAACGCAGTTTTACGACAGTTTTGTGTCATCTCGGGCGGCATAGCCTTTTTCTATACCTCGCGAAGTATCATAAATTTGTTAACTTCGAAGCATAGCACACCCGACGTCACAAAAATGTTGGGATGGTTATGAAACTTCGTACCTCACTGCTCTCGTTCACCGCGCTGGCTGCCCTGGGCACCCCGGCGTTGGCCAATTGCCCCGCTGCCACCGTTGCGGACCCCATGGGCCTGAGCCCCGTTCACCCGCAGCAGCTGGAACTGGCTGAACTGCAGGATGCCGCCTCGTGCGAGCTGGGTTTTGCTGAAAACCCCGCCATTGCCGAGCTGAACAGCCGTATTCTGGGCAACGCCGATCTGGCCCCCGTGGCCGAGCGTCTGCCGGCCGAGCCGCTGGTCGTTATGCCCTATGACACGATCGGTCAGTATGGCGGTGTCATCACCGGCCTGTCCAAGGCGACCGAATCGGGCACCTCGGACCTGCTGTCGGTGCGTCACGTGAACTTTGTCCGCTATGCCGACGATTTGCAGACCGTGGTTCCGAACGTTGCCAAGGCGTGGTCCTGGAATGACGACTACACCCAACTGACCATCACACTGCGCGACGGCCACAAATGGTCGGACGGCGCACCGTTCACTGCCAATGACGTCGCCTTCTGGATGAACGACATCGTCTACAACCCCGATGTCTTCGACAAGACCCCCGACCGCTGGCTGTTTGCCGGTGAACAGGCGCAGGTTGAGGCGCTGGATGACACCACCGTCCAGTTCACCTTCCCGGTGCCGACCCCGGGCATTCTGAACCGCTTTGCCGTGGATTACGGCCAGCCGTTCCAGCCCAAGCACTTCCTGGGCCAGTTCATGCCCAAGTATAACGAAAACGCGGAATCGCTGGCACAGGAATACGGCTTTGAAAACGCCGCTGCCGCGGTTGATTTCTACTATGGCGGTTCGGACTGGAAAGACGTGCCCAGCCCGCTGCTGAAAGACGCTGAAAAAGCGGCCAAGATCGGTCGCTCCGTGGTGCCGACGCTGGAAAGCCATATCGTTGTCGAAGAAACCGCCGAAGGCCGTAAACTGGTGGCGAACCCCTATTTCCACCAGGTCGACACCGCAGGCAACCAGCTGCCCTATATCAACGAAATCGTTGAGACCTATGTGGGCGACAAAGAGGTTCAGAACCTCAAGATCATGAACGGTGAAGTGGTCTGGAAACAGCAGGCGGTCTTCCTTGAGGACTTCCCGCTGCTGAAGGAAAACGAAGGCAAGGGTGGCTACACCATCAACTTCGCCCCCACCTTTGGTGAGAACGTATTCTATTCGTTCAACCGCACCCATCAGGACCCGGTTCTGCGCGAAATCTTCAACGACATCCGCTTTAACCGCGCCATGTCGATGGCGATGAACCGCGACGAGATCAACGAGATCGTCTATCTGGGCCAAGGCACCCCGATGCAGGGTGTGCCTGCGGAACCCAAAACCGTATCCTTTGTCTCGGACGAGGTTCTGAACCGCGACATCGCGTATGATCCCGAAGCCGCCAAGGCGTTGCTGGCCGAGATGGGCCTGACCGATGCGGATGGCGACGGCACCGTGGAACGCGCCGATGGCAAGCCGTTGGTTGTGCGTCTGGTCTATTCGTCTCAGGGTGTGCCGGTGAAAATGCAGGAGCTGGTCCGCGACTACTGGTCGGCGGTCGGCGTGCGCGTTGACCTGAAAGAGGTCACCTCGGACGAATACCGTGCCTCGGGCAACAACAACGATCTGGACGTTACCACCTGGAAATACGACGGCAACGCCGGTCCGACCATCAGCCAGGACGTGACTGTTTTCGTCCCGCCCTTTGGTGACTTCTTCAACCCCGGCACCGGTTTTGGCTGGGCCGCCTGGAAAACCAGCGGTGGCAGCGAAGGCACTGAGCCGCCCGCAGACATCAAGAAACTGTGGGACCTGAGCGAAAAGTTCATTCAGGTCGAAATGGGCACAGATGAAAGCAACAAGTTGGGCGAAGAGATCGTCAAGATCCACACCGACAACATGCTGAAAATCGGCACCGTCGGCGACATCGTTGCGCCGTTCCTGTATCGCAACGACCTGCAGAACGTGAAGCCGATCAAGTCGAAGACCTACGACTTCTACTGGACCTATCCCTACCGCCCCTCGCAGTGGTGGCTTGAGCAGTAACTCAGACATTCGTCTGAACAATGGACCAGAGCGCAGCCCATCTGCGCTCTGGTATTGGCCTTAAAGGGCCTGATGGGGGACACCGTTTTGCTGAGATTCACTCTGGAGCGTTTTGTCGGAATGGTCATCACGATGCTGCTGGTATCGGTGATGGTCTTTCTGATCATGGAGCTGCCACCCGGCGACTATGCCGACCGTTACGCATTCCGCAAATACTCGGGCACCGGGGTGAATGTCACCGAAGCGGATATCGAGGCGATCCGGCGCGATCTGGGTTTGGATAAACCCATGCTGCTGCGCTATGTCGACTGGATCGGCGGCATCGTTCTGCGCGGTGATTTCGGGCAGGCGTTCGCCTTTGAAACCTCGGTAACCAAAGTGATCGGAGACAAGGCCTGGCTGACCGCCGGGATCCTGTTCTCCACCTTGCTGCTGACCTACATCATATCGATCCCCATCGGCATTTTTGCCGCGGTACGGCGTGGGTCAGCAGTCGATTATGGGCTGACGGTGTTTTCCTACCTTGGCCTTGCGCTGCCGAACTTTCTGCTGGCTCTGGTGATGCTCTATTTCGCCAACCGCTGGTTCGGAGCGGATATTGGTGGACTGTTCTCGGACCAGTACCGGGATGCGCCATGGTCGCTGGGCAAGTTCTGGGATTTGGTGAAACACCTCTGGCTGCCTGCGGTCGTGCTGGCGTGGTCCGCTGTGGCGATCCAGATTCAGACCGTCCGGGCCACCATGTCGGATGAGCTGAACAAGCTTTCGGTCACTGCCGCCCGCGCACGTGGCGTGCCCGAGTTGAAGCTGCTGGTCAAATATCCGATGCGGCTGGCCATCAACCCCGTGGTTTCAACCATCGGGTTCGACGTGAACCGCATCTTTTCCGAACTGCCCATCGTGGCCGTGGTGCTGGGCCTGACCGAGCTGGGAGAGCTGCTGCTGCGCGCCTATCTGGACCTCGACATGAACGTGGCGGGGGCGATCCTGCTGATGCTGACCTTTGTCATCGTGTTCATGAACTTCGTTTCCGATCTATTGCTCGCGTGGCTGGACCCGCGCATCAAACTGGGGGCCTGATCCATGACAGACGCAACCCATCAGGCACAGACCGCCGACGAGGCGGCACGCCTGAAATACTATTCCGCCTCGCAATGGACGTTGATCTGGTGGCGCTTTCGCCGTCATCGCGCGGCGATGATCGCTGCCTCGATCCTTGGGTTGATGGCGCTGGCCGGTATCTTTGCCGAATTCGTGGCGCCTTATGGCCCCGTGACCCGCGACACAAACTATATCGAAGGTGCACCGCAGGTTCCGCGTTTCTGTGACGAAGGGGGCTGTTCCATCGCGCCGTTCGTCAATGGCACCAAAACCGAACGCGACCCCGTCACCTTGCGCGCGATTTCCGTGCCGGACCCCGAGGTGCGCCACTATCTGCAGTTCTTCGTCAAGGGTGAGCCGGTCAAGCTGCTGGGCTTTATTCCGACGGACCGCCATCTGGTGGGACTCAGCCCCGATGTGGACCAGAAAATCCATTTCTGGGGCACCGATGATCTGGGCCGAGACGTCTTTAGCCGCACGATTTATGCCACGCGCACATCGCTGTCGATCGGGGTGATCGGCGTCATGATCTCATTCGTGCTGGCGCTGATCATCGGCGGGATTGCGGGCTATTTCGCCGGGGTGATCGACAACATCATCCAGCGTGTGACCGAGGTGATCCGCGTGGTCCCCATCATCCCGCTATACATGGGACTGGCCGCTGCGATGCCCAAGGAATGGTCGACCACGCAGGTCTATTTCGCGATGACGCTGATCCTGGGCCTGTTCGGCTGGCCCACCCTGGCGCGGCGCATCCGGTCGCAGCTGCTGTCGATCCGCAATGAGGATTACGTGGTCGCCGCGCGGCTGGCCGGGGCACGTCCGGGGCGCATCATCGCCCAACATATGCTGCCCAGCTTTACCAGCTTTATCATCGTCGATCTGGTGATCAGCTTTCCCTATATGATCCTGTCGGAAACGGCGCTGTCCTTTGTCGGCCTCGGCCTGCGTCCGCCATCGGTCTCGTGGGGTGTCCTGTTGCAGCAGGCCCAATCCGTGCGCGCGATCGAGCAGACCCCGTGGCTGTTTATCCCGGCAATCTTTGTCGTGGTGGCGGTGCTGGCCTTTACCGTGATCGGCGACGGCTTGCGCGACGCCGCTGACCCCTATGCCGAGGTACGGTGACATGAGCAAAATTCTTGATGTCGAAAACCTTTCCATTTCCTTCCGCACAGATGAGGGGCTGATCACGCCGGTGCGTAATGCCTCATTTTCGGTCGAAAAGGGCAAAACCCTTGGGATCGTTGGTGAATCCGGGTCGGGCAAGTCAATCTCGACCAAGGCGGTGATGCGGCTGCTGCCGGGTACCGCGATGATCGATCCGGGGTCGCGGATCGATTACCACGCAAAGAACGGGCAAAAGATCGACGTGACCGCGTTGCGGCGCGGTGATCCAACCATTGGCCGGTTGCGCGGCGGTGAGATTGGTATGATCTTTCAAGAGCCGATGGCCAGCTTTTCGCCCGTCTACACCATCGGCAATCAGATGAGCGAGGCGATCCGCCTGCACCGTCAGGTCGGCCGCCGCGAGGCGCGCGAGATCGCGGTGGATATGCTGAACCGGGTCGGGCTGACCAACCCGGCGCAGCGTTTCGATCAATATCCGCATGAGCTGTCGGGCGGTATGCGTCAGCGTGCGATGATCGCGCTGGCCCTGTCCGCCGGTCCCGCCCTGCTGATCGCGGATGAGCCGACCACGGCGCTGGATGTGACCATTCAGGCCCAGGTTCTGAAGTTGATGAAAAAGCTTCAGGAAGAGTTTGAGATGGGAATGATCTTCATCACCCATGATCTGGGCGTGGTGGCGCAAGTGGCTGACGATGTGGTCGTCATGCAAAAAGGTGAGGTGGTCGAGCGCGGCACCGTGCGTGATGTCATCCGCACCCCGCAAGAGGCCTATACCAAACGGTTGCTGGCAGCGATCCCACGGCTCGATCGTGTTACGCCACCGGCCCCGCTGACCGGCAAGAAACACCGCCCCCTGATCGACGTCAAAAACCTTGTGGTCGATTTCGATGTTAAGACCAAACGCATGTTCCGCACCGATGTCACCAAGGTGCGGGCCGTGGACGATGTGAGTTTCACCATCAAAAAGGGGGAAACCGTCGGGCTGGTGGGGGAATCCGGCTCTGGCAAGACCACGGTGGGGCGGGCCATCCTGCGCGCCATCGACCCCTCGGGTGGCGAGGTGGTTTTCCATCGCAAAAAGAAAGGCGACATCGATCTGGCCCATGCCAGCCCGGAAGAGCTGCGCGCGGTGCGGTCCAAGCTGAACATGGCGTTTCACGAGGGGCCGGTGCACGTGCACTCGCTGGGCGGTGATCTGTTGCGGTCCTTCCGCCCTGAGATGAGCCTTGTGTTTCAGGACCCGTATTCATCCCTGAACCCACGTATGACGGTGCGTGACATCATCGCCGAGCCGCTGGTTGCATCAGGTCAGATGAAAAATCGCGATGAGATTGACGCGCGGGTGCGCGAGATCGCGACGCGGTGCAAGATCGATCTGGAACATCTGCGCCGTTTCCCACACGCGTTCTCGGGTGGGCAGAGACAGCGGATCTGCATTGCCCGTGCGCTGGTGTCCAAACCCAAATTTGTTGTCTGCGACGAATGTGTCTCCGCGCTGGACGTGTCCATTCAGGCCGAGATTGTTGAGTTGCTGAAAGACATACAGCAAGAGATGGGCGTCAGTTTTCTGTTCATCGCGCATGATCTGGCGGTGGTCGCGCAAATCTCGCACAGCGTCGCCGTTCTGTATCATGGGAAATTTGTTGAATACGGCCCGACCGAAAAAGTATTCTATTCGCCCCAGCACCCCTATACGCAGGCCCTGCTGAGTGCTGTTCCACACCCGGACCCGGACGCCGAATTTACACCGATCCGGCTGGAAGGTGGGTTCCGGCATCCCGTCGCAACCGTCCTTGGTGACAGCGTCGCCCTGACCGCCGCACCGGTTGGGTTCAATCCTGATAGCGCTCCCGTCAAGCTGGTTGAGGTGGATGAAGGGCATTTTGTCGCCTGCCACTATGTCGATGGCCCAACACCTGAGACCGCCCCAGACGTGATAGCGCAACCGGCACCTGCACATGTTTCGTGACGAAAGGTCAGGGCTTTAGTTTTGCGGTAAAACCTTTGGCAGCCACTGGCCGAGCTCTTTCTCGGCCACGGCGATCGCCTCGGTGTTCAGGATTTGTGCGCGTATCGCTTTCGATACGGCCCGGACCCGTTTGTTGATGGTTATGTCGGTGCCGCTGACCGGCAAATCGCTGACATCCAGTTTTTCATAGATGGATAACAACCGGTTTTGCACGGTGCGCAGCGCCAGCTTGCGCCGTTGCGCGATTGTTTTGTCGGACAATCCCAGGGCCAGATCGGACAGGATGGCCAGTTCCACCTCGGTCAGTGCCTCACCCGCACGGTTCTGATCTCGCTGGATCTGGTGGATTTCACGATCAACGACAATTTGGGCCTCAACCAGAACCGCACGCAGCGCCAGATGCATGCGCGAGGGGCTGGCGGTTTTCAGGACATAGCCATAAGCGGCCTCTTTCGGCACGATCCGGGTGATGCCGCGCAAATATGCCTCGTCCGAATAGTTGGACCAGAACAGAATACGGGTCGCGGGCCGTTCCGCCCAGATTGTCCTCGCGGCCTCAATCCCGTTGCGTTCCTTCATGCGTAGGTCCATGACAATCGCCTCGACCGCGTTTTGACGGGCCTGCACCTCGCCCTCACGCCCGTTGGTCGCAAGGCTGATATCCGTGGCTTCGGGCAGGGCCTCTGACACCATTTCTTTCAGGTAATTCGCGTGCATGGCGTCATCTTCAACCAACAGAACTTTCATACTGCTACCTCGGTTTTTGGACATTCCGAGGCAGGCAGGCTGACCACGACCTCGGTGCCGTCAGAGTGTGAGATTGCAAACTGCGCCCCGATCAATTGCGCCCGCGTGCCCATATGGGTCAGACCACCAGATGTTCTGAGCCGCCCCGGCGGACTTGCGCCTATTCCATCGTCGGTGACACGCAAGTGCAGGCCATCCCTGCATTGGATCTCGACTAGAATCCTGCTGGCCTGCGCATGGCGGACAGCGTTGTTGATGGCCTCTTGCGCGATGCGAAACAGCGCGATCCGTTTGGTTTGCGGAAGCTGATCGACCAGACCGTCAGACAGATCGCGCACGTCGATGTCGATGTCCTGATCTGCGCCGATGGCGCGTTCCAGATGGGTGCGAACCGCGTGTTGAAACCCAAAAAGTTCCAGCAGGGACGGGATCGACATGTCGATGATGCCACGCAAATCCTGAATGCAGCTTTGCATGCTGTCCTGCAGGGCATCGATATCCTGACGCGATTTACACCGCTCAAGATCGCGGCTGATGCGGGTCAGATCGGCCAGTGTCTGATCATGCAGGTCCATGCCGATACGCTGCCGCTCCAGCTCCAGCGCGTCGGTCAGGCTTGAGGCCCCTTGCCGCAGACCTTCCTCGCGGGCCTGTACTTCGGCGCGCATGATCGCCTCGCGCTTGGCCTGTTCCGTGGCGCGCAGGGCGTAGAAATAGGGGGCAAGGATGTCCGCGATGTTGCGCACCTGCTCAACGGCCTGTTCGTCATAGAAATCGGGTTTCTTCGAGGAACAATTCAGCGCGCCTATCGTGCGCCCCAGCACTTTCATCGCCACATTCACGCGGCTGCGCATCTTGTGCCGTATGATTGGCCCGGCATCGGCCCCTTCGAATACGTATCTTGGGTCTTCCAGAGCGTTCCCGGTCAACAGACTGTCGCACCGACCCAGCAAAATATCCCGTACCGGTGAAACTGCGGCGGGCGCGCGGGTGCGGCTCCAACTGGTGTGCAAACCCACCTCGTAGCTGGTGTTCAGGGTGCCTTCTTCGTCGATCAGGCAGACGTCAAGGTGGTCGACCTCAAGTATCCTGTCGATCTCGGACTTGACCGAGCGCAAAGCGGATTTGATGTCCAGATTACCGGCCAGGTGATTGGAAATCCGCAGGTAATAAGCAAGGTCTGCCATATGCGCGCCCCTTCGAAACCGGCCTCAGGCGTCCGGCAGAGGTGACTATATCGCCGGGGCAGGGGCGTGTCATGCGGATTGCCGCAGCGAATTTGCGGGAACCCGCAAGCTTTGCGCGCGTCTTACTCTTACACAATTGCCCCGCCCGTTGAATCCTTGCGCAGCCAGCTTGAGGAGGCGGGCGCAATTTGTGCGGCGGTTGGGCCGCTCAGGGAGGAAAAGATGACACTGAAGGCCATATTGCTCGGCGCCGTTGCCGGGACCACCGTACTTGCTGCATCTACCGTCGCGGCGGATACGTCGGACAAACGCATTGCTCTGTCGAACAACTATGCCGGAAACTCGTGGCGTCAGGCGATGCTGGAAAGCTGGCAAAAGAACGGGGACGCAGCTGTTGCCGACGGCGTCGTTGCTGCGGCGGATGCGTTCACGACCTCGGAAAACCAGGCCACCGAACAGGCGGCGCAGATTCAGAACATGATCCTGCAGGGCTATGACGCCATCGTCATCAACGCGGCCTCACCCACGGCCATCAACGGCGCGGTCAAGGCGGCCTGTGATGCAGGCATTACCGTCGTTTCCTTTGACGGCATCGTGCAGGAACCCTGCGCATGGCGCATCGCGGTCGACTTTCAGCAGATGGGCCGCGAGCAGGTAAAATACCTGGCCGAGCGGTATCCGGATGGCGGTAACCTGTTGGAAATCCGCGGATTGGCGGGCGTGTTCGTGGATGATGAGATCAGCGCGGGCATTCACGACGAAGTCGCCAACAGCAATTTTGAAATCGTCGGCTCCGTCCATGGTGATTGGGCGCAGGACGTGGCGCAAAAGGCCGTTGCCGGTATTCTGCCCAGCCTGCCCGAGATCGTGGGCGTCGTGACCCAGGGCGGTGATGGATACGGTGCGGCGCAAGCCATCGGCGCTACGGATCGCGCCATGCCGACCATCGTGATGGGCAACCGTCAGGACGAACTACAATGGTGGGCCGAGGAAAAAGACGCAAACGGTTATGAGACGACTTCGCTGTCGATTGCCCCGGGTGTGAGCACGCTGGCCTTCTGGGTCGCGCAGCAGGTTCTGGATGGGGCTGATGTTCCCAAGGATCTGACCGTCCCCTTCCTGACCATCAATCAGGATGAGCTGGACGAAGCGCTGAAGACCACGCCCAAAGGCTCGGTCGCCAATGTGGAATACACATTGGAAGAGGCAAAGGCTGTTATCTCGGCGGCTCAGTAATCCATGACCGAAACCCAATCGATACCCGGCGCACCAGATGCGCCGGTTGTCACGCTGGACGGGGCCAACATGTCCTTTGGCCCCGTCCACGCGCTGCGCGCCGCGTCCATTTCGGTGGGCGCGGGCGAATGCGTCGGGTTGGTGGGCCATAACGGGGCTGGCAAGTCGACACTGGCGAATGTGATCAACGGGCGGCTGACACAGACCGGCGGGTCGGTGGCGTATCGAGACGGAGACGCGGCCCTGAGAAACAGCCAGAACGCCCAGAACGCCGGGGTTCGCAGCGTGTTTCAGGAACTGTCCCTGTGCCCCAACCTGACCGTGTTGGAAAACCTGCGCATTCCCTATCGCAACATGCCTCGCAAGGGCTGGCGCCGTGTGGCGCAACAAAGAATTATCGCCGCGCTGGATCTGGTCTTTCCGGGCCATGGCATCCGCGCACATGCAACCGTGGGTGACCTGACCATCGCCGAACGGCAGATGGTCGAGATTGCGATTGCCTTTGCCGAACGCGACCGCGAACCCAGCCTTGTTATTCTGGATGAGCCGACATCCTCACTGGATGCGGCCATCGCTCAGCAGTTGCTGGATCATATCAAACGGTTCTGTGCCTCGGGCGGGGCCGTTTTGTTCATTTCGCACATGATGGGTGAGATTTTTGAGGTCGCGACGCGGATCGTCATCATGAAAGACGGTCAGATCGTGGATGACCAAGCAGCCCATGCCTTTACCCGCAGCAGCATCGTCGATGCGATGGGCCATGTCGCGCCCGATCACGCAGAGGCCGAACAGGCGCGCGCAAACCGTCCTTTGGGGGATGAGGTGATCCGGGCCCGGAACGGCCTGAATGCCCGCAAGGGTGAGATCGTGGGGCTGGCCGGGTTGGCCGGGCACGGGCAGGCCGAAGCCCTGGCGCAGATTTTCTTTGACCATTCCTCGGTCTGGAAGACGTCGAAACAGCCCGAGGTGGTTTTTGTCGCCGGTGACCGCTCGCGCGACGGGGTGATGCCTCTCTGGTCGATCCTGCGGAACCTGTCATTGACCACGCTGCCCGAGTTCAGCCGCAAGATCATGGTGGATCGCGGCAATGAGGCCGGGTTGGTGCAAAGCTGGAAAGAGCGGATCGGCATTCGCACCGATAACCTTCTGAACCCGATCCTTTCGCTGTCGGGCGGCAATCAGCAAAAGGTTCTGTTTGCCCGTGCGCTGGCCTCAAGCGCGCCGATTGTGGTGATGGATGACCCGATGCGCGGCGTGGATGTGGGCACCAAGAAAGAAGTCTATCAGATGATTCAGGATGAGGCCGCCAAAGGGCGCAGCTTTCTGTGGTACTCGACCGAGACGGATGAGATTCTGGAATGCGACCGGGTCTTTGTGTTCCGCGCGGGCGAGATCGCGGCGGAACTGACCGGTGACGAGATTTCCGAGGAAAATATCCTGCGCGCCTCGTTCGAAATGCAGGAGGCCGCCGAATGACCGCCGACCGTATGCGTCTTTTGCTGCCGGTTCTGTCGCTGGCGGTCTTGCTGGGGGCCGTGTTTTACCTGCAGCCCCGCGCGATGAGCTATTTTGGCCTGAACCTGCTGTTCAATCTGGCAATTCCCGTGGCCCTCGCAACGATTGCTCAGATGATGATCATCATGGTCAACGATATCGACCTGTCGATTGGCACCTTCGTCAGTTTCTGCGCCTGTGTCACCGCCACCTTTGTGCATGACACGCCGCTGTTGGGCTATGCCATCCTTGCCGCCGCCATTCTGGCCTATGCGGGCTTGGGCGCACTGATCCAACTGCGCGGCCTGCCTGCCATTGTTGTCACGCTGGGCATGTCCTTTGTCTGGGGCGGACTTGCAGTGCTGATCCTGCCCTCGCCCGGTGGGGCCTCGCCCGAGTGGCTGAAAACGCTGATGAGCCTCAAGACGCCTCTGGTGCCCATTGCCGTTATCGCGCCGCTGGTCATTGCCTTTGTGGTTCACCTGCTGATCAAGCGATCCTGGGTGGGCGTGATCCTGCAAGGCGTCGGTGGCAACGAACGCGCGATGGAGCGAGCAGGCTGGTCCGTCGTCAAACTGCGCGCCGGGGCCTATGGGCTTGCCGGGTTGTTCGGCGTGCTTGCGGGCATGTCTCTGGTCGGGCTGACAACGGCTGCGGATGCCAATATCGCGCTGCGTTATACGCTGTTGTCGATTGCCGGGGTAATTCTTGGGGGCGGAGAGTTTGTCGGCGGCCGTATCTCACCCTTCGGGGCGGTGGTCGGGGCGCTGACGCTGACACTGGCTGCAAGCTTTCTGTCCTTTCTGCGCCTGTCGCCAGATTGGCAGATCGGTGCACAGGGCGCGATCCTAATCCTCGTGCTGGCCGTCCGGCTGCTGTTCGTGCGCAGGGGGGCAACCGCATGACCGATGAAACAACCACGATGGAAACGCGCCCTGGCCCCGTGCGAGAGGTTCTGCGCAAGCCCTGGCTCTGGGCATATGTGGCTGCAGCACTGACCTTTGGCGCAACTTCGATGCTGGCCGGATCGGGGGCGGGATCGCTGCTTTATGCAGCGCTGACCTTCGCGTCTTTCTCGGCCATTGTCGGAATCGGTCAGATGCTGGTGATCACCCTTGGCCCCGGGAATGTCGACCTGTCGATCCCCGCTTCGATGACACTGGCCGCCACGCTGGCACTGAAATTCATGGATACCCAAACGGGGCTGATCCTGCCGGGGCTGCTGGTTGCCATCGGCGTTGGGATCGGCTGCGGAGTACTGAACTTCGCGCTGATCCTGCTGCTGCGCATCCCGCCGATCATCGCCACCCTGTCAGCGTCTTTCATCTATCAATCGCTGGCAATCTGGTCGAACCGGGGCCTGCGGATCAAACCGCCCGAGCCTTTGGCCGATTTTGCCACCGGCGGAACGCTGGGCGTACCAAACGTGGCGCTGGTCGGGATCGCGCTGGCGGTGTTGGCGTGGCTGTTGCTGGAACGTGCCATCGCCGGGCGCTGGATTTCCGCCATCGGCCAGAACCTGCGCGCCGCCCGGCTGAGCGGCGTTCCTGTCAACGCGGTGCGCTTTGCGGTCTATGTAAACTCGGCCGTCTGCGCCGCGCTGGCCGGGTTCCTGCTGGCCAGCTTTTCGGGTGGGGCCAACCTGAACATGGGCACCGAATACATGCTGATGTCCATCGCCGTGGTCGTGATCGGAGGGTCATCGATCGGCGGAGGCAATTCAAACGTGCCGGGCATCTGGGGGGCTGCGCTGTTCATGTTCCTGATCGTGTCGATGCTGAACTCATATGGGTTGGGCGCAGGCATACGGCTTATTTTGACCGGTCTGGTGATCGTTGGCGTTGTCACACTGGCCAATCGCAAAGGATATGGCGCATGACCCAAGCTCAGCTTTACGATGTGATCCGCCCCGAATTCGGCGATCTGATCCACGCCAATCTGGCACTGTCGCGCATTTCAACCGGGCATGCGTGGACCGAGGGGCCGGTGTGGTTTCCTGCCCATAACACCCTGCTGTTCTCGGACATTCCCAATGAGCGTATCTGCCGCTGGACACCCGACGGAGGAACCAGCATGTTCCGCACCGCGTCCAACTATGCCAATGGCAATACCCGCGACCCGCAGGGCCGTCTGGTGACCTGTCAGCACGGCACCCGGTCAGTCGTGCGCACCGAACATGATGGCAGCCGCACCGTTTTGGCCGATGCGCATCAGGGAAAACGCCTGAACTCACCCAATGATGTTGTGGTGCATTCGGACGGGTCCGTTTGGTTTTCCGATCCTACCTATGGAATTCTTTCGGACCTTGAGGGGCACAAGGCCGATCCTGAGCAAGACGGAAACTACGTATACCGCGTCGACCCTGCGGATTTATCTGTGACCAAAGCAGCAGACGGGTTTGTGCAGCCCAATGGGTTGGCCTTTTCCAAGAATGAATCCCGGCTTTACATCGCGGAATCCGGCAGCAGCCATGACGCCTCGGTGCCGTCGATCCTGAAGGTGTTTGATGTCTTGCCGGGCGGCAGCGTGACCAACGGGCGCGACTTTGCCAGAATCGACAATGGCCTGCCCGACGGGCTGCGGGTGGATCGCCATGACAACATCTGGTGTTCTGCGGGGGACGGGGTGCACGTGTTCTTGCCTTCGGGCGATCTGCTGGGCAAAATTCTGGTGCCCGAACGGGTGGCAAACCTGACCTTCGGCGGCGAACGCGGCAACGTATTGTTCATCACTGCAACCACCTCGGTCTATTCGATCTTCGTGAATACGGCAGAGCGCTGAAAAAGCGGCGGGGGCCGGTAACGCCCCCGCCTTTTGCTGTTACGCCAGGGGGTCGAAACCGATATCGGTCAATTGCGTAAACAGCAAACTGTCATCCTCCAGCAGAGGATTGTTGGGTGCGACCTCAAAGTTGTCGCGGGTCAGGTCCTCGGCCTGTAGACCCACAAAGGTGGTGACATTGCCGCCATTGTTGAGAACCTCGATTTCCAGATTACCGTCCACTTCGCGGATATCGACCAAATCCGCAGGCAGGTTGTTGAAATCAAAACTGTCTTCGTCCGGGTCAAACCCCTTAACCACTGTTTTGGCCCCCCAGTTCCAAGTGATGTCGACAACATCCGGACCATCGGCCAGCGTTACGGCACCGTCTTGAACGGGATCGTTTGGCGTGCCCTGATCCACATCTATATCGGGGGCAGTGGGGTCGCTGTCCGATCCGGTCATGTCTCCGGTTCTGGTCTGATAACCATCCGTGGTCGCCCCTGCCGGAGCCTCAGGGGTCAGCAGGTCTGAGCGATCCACCAGCGTGACGTCGTTCTGGTCAAAGCCGAAAGGTGTTTCCAGGTTGTCTTCCATCACCTGATCGAAATGAAACTCGACCAGACCGGGGATCAGATCGGCCTTGGTGACGCCAGTGAAGGTAAAGCTCTGCCCGCTGGGCAGCGAAGAGATGACAAGACCCGCATCCGTATCTTCGACCGACAGACGTTCCCGCGTGCCGAAAAACAAAAAGCTGATCTTCATTGTGCTGGGGTCGAAATCGTCGATCACTTCGGACCGGCCATATTCATGGCTGCGGATATAGACGGTGTCCGCATCGCGCGGCCCAATGCCCTGTTCCCAGGACACAACGCCCCCCAGATCCTGACGCAGGTGCTCGTTCCCGACCACGCCAAAGGATGCGATGGTCACATCCTGATAGCTGACGCCTTGAACGATTTGCGCCGCATCCGACCATGGACTGTCGATCACGATTTCACCGGATAGGGACTTGGTCACGATCATCCCGTGAACCGAGGTTCCGCCGAAATCCAGCTGATCCACGGCCGGGTCGAAATCGGTAATGTCATCCGCATTGCTGTCGGCACGGAAGACACGCCCACCTGCATCGGATGAACCCGTTACCTCTGCCGGGTTGGAGCCGTCGGAATCGTAGCTGAGCGTATAGCCATCGCCGGTCGGGGCCGAGATATTCTGGCCCAGAACGCTGGCGATTTCATTCAGCACGGCTTGGTCATCGACCGAGAAATTGCCAACCGTCAGATCATCAAGCCCTACACCCGTGAACACAATCTGGGTGGTCGTCCCGTCTGAGGTGATGCTGATCCGAACCGTCATCCCAAGCGCGTCGCCGGATTCTTCGAAAATCCGGAAGTCGCTGGCAGCCAAGTCCGGGCCGATCTCGATCACATCGCCCATGGCGGGGTCGAACCCGTCGATAACCTGAGCGGGGCTGTCATAATCGATAACGACATGCATATGCTGATGGCTGCCGCCTTGGTGACCATCGCCCGTGTCGTGACCATCGCTGTCGTTGGTGATCAAGCTAGCCAACTCGTCCCGAGCTGTTGCGTCTAGGGCGTGAATGTTCCCGCCTTCCAGCATGGCCAGAGTCACACCGTTCAGGTTGATGGTCTGGTTGTTGAACGGAACCGCGATCACCACCGATCCGTCCATCTCGGTGATGTCAAGCGCGTCAGCCCCGATCCAGTCGATGAAAATCGTATCACTTGCCGGGTCGAAGTCGGTGATGACAGTGTTACTGCCCCACGCCCAAGTTACCACGACATCGGCGTTTTCCTTGGTGATTGCCGGGTTGTCGAACGCATCCCCGGACCCGTGCGACGGCGGGGTCGGCTCTGGCGTTGGGTTCGGATCAGGGTCGGGCGTTGGATCGGGATCAGGTGCGGGGTCAGGGTCTGGTGATGGGG
This sequence comes from Ruegeria sp. CH10, assembly GCF_056537125.1. Lineage (NCBI taxonomy): Bacteria > Pseudomonadati > Pseudomonadota > Alphaproteobacteria > Rhodobacterales > Roseobacteraceae > Ruegeria > Ruegeria sp. CH10. Next base: position 31,176 of record NZ_JBQFQY010000005.1, read on the forward strand.
CAGGGGCGTCACCTCCGATCAGGCTCAGGATTTCCTCGGCGGCTGTGGCGTCCAGTATCGTGAAATTACCCGCAGTCAGCTCGGCCAGCGTCACACCCACCAAAGTCAGCGTTTGCTGGTTCGAGGGGATGGTGAACACGACCGATCCGCCGTGTTCGCTGATCTCAAGATCGGCGGCCGAGATCCAGTCGACAAAGATCGTATCAGCAGCGGGATCGAAATCGGTTATCTGAGTGTCGGACCCGTAGGACCACGTCAGCACCACATCGGCGCTGTCCTTGTCCACATCCGCAGTTCCGGTATCCCCACCGGGTGTATCAGGGCCGGAACCGCTGTCGCCGGGCGTTCCCAGACCTTCGTCACCGGTTTTGCGGTCGTTGAAAAAGGCAATCATCTCATCGACCCCGGCGCTGTCATAACCGCCGAACTGATCGATGTATTGCAGGATTGATGTTCCGTATTCGTCGGTGGATACAGCGCCGCCAAGCAACAGATTCAGAGTCCCATAAGCACCCCGCAAATGGGCAGCGGCCAGAATTCCGGTCAGTGTCAACTCGACCGTGACACTGTTGCCGGATGTATCGGTATAGGTGGTGGTCTGGCCGATAAAATCTTCCAGACTTTGTCCCGCGTTTTCCAGCCCTTCCTGAATGATTTGAAGGTTCAGGCCAAACGCCTCTTGAATGGCGATGGTCTGGGCGCCCTCAGTCATGAACTCTTCCAATGAGGTGACGCCGTTCTTGCCGGTCCAGGTCCCATCCCAGGTATTGGTTGCGGCCCCGTTGCCATAAAACTGATCGTCGTCGTAGTAGCCCAGATCAATCAACAGCGCCTCACCAAATTGGAACCCAACAAACCCCAACGAGTTCATCGAGCGATAGGCCATCGTCTGCCATTCATCGTCTGATAGGTCCCCCCAACTGCTGTAGTCGGGGAAGAAATCGGTCACGGTGCCGCCGGCCCAGCTGTTCAACTGCCAGTCCTGAATGACGCCTGAATCGTAGCGATCCCGGTCCCAGCCGGATTCGAACGCCAGCAGCGCCGATAGAAAATCGGTAAAAGTCCCGTTTGACATTGTGAGTGAGCTTTCAGTTAGGGGTTGAGTGGTTCACGCGTGGTAGGCGCGCAACTATCTACTGAAGCACACAAATCATGTTGTCGGGCGGCCAATTGTTTTAGCAAAGCCGCCATCGGCAATTTACCGCAAATTTTCTTCTTGTATCAGCAAGTTTCTGTCTACCTTGGGGGTTCGCCCTGTCCATCTGCGATAGGCTTGTGTAAAGCTGCTTTGGTCAGAGAACCCGCACAGATGGGCGGTTTCCGCCAGCGACAGGTTGGGGTCACTTAGAAAGGCTTTTGCAAGTCTAAGTTGAGTTGCTGCCACCAGGTCTCGAAAACTTGTGCCTTCCTCACGAAGGCGGCGATTCAAGGTCCGTTCCGACATTCCAAATGCAGAAGCCGTTTCAGACAGCTGTGGCCGCCCGTCTGCCATACCGTGCAGCAAGTGGCGTTGTATCGAATCTGACAGTGAACTTGGATCCTGACTGGCCTTTGCCAGCAAAACCTCACCATACCGTGTTAGGTGGTCCAACAAGCCCGCATCCGCATTCAGAACCGGCAAAGAGAGTCGGGAGCGCGGAAAGCGCAGAAAACTGCTTTGCGCGTTCAGTTCAACCGGACAGTCATAGATAGCGCTCAGTTCCCGCTGGCCACTGCGGCGCGGGTTGGCCAAACCAATGCGCGACGTCAGTTGCACCTCTCCGGTGGCGGCACGAAATGCCCCCAGCAGGGCGGCCAGAGAAAACTCAATCAGATGAGTATCAAGGCGAAGCTCGGACCCTACGCCGTCAACGACGAAATCCACGTGGTCCTTACCGTCCACAAGCGCGATCCGCGCGCGAGGGCGGGTGATCGGTGTAAAGCGCCGTATATGGTGCAACGCATCCAAAAGTGTGGTCGAGTTGAACAGGATATACGTCAACAACGCGCTGTTTCGCGGGTTCAGCGCGACACCGATCTCGGCCCCCGCAAACGGTGTCTTCATGCGGTCAGACAAGTGGTTCAGTAACTCAGTTTCGGACCTGCGCGGGATAAGCGCACCGGCATCCCGCAAAGCATCGCGCGACAGCCCCGCCGCCTCTAACGCGTCATTTGCATGATCTGACAGATGGGGCAGGTCCATCATCGCCCGCACCCAGTGGTTGGGAACCTGATCCGTGCCATGTGTGCGGGTCATGGCGCACCTGTTCCATCGCAAAAAATCCAAGTTTGAGAGCAAAGACACATAGCCGGTATACCATTGGAACAGTTTAAGATTTCTGGTTACACCCTAATAAGTCCAAAGGGAACATAACCCGTGCAGGCCGTGACTTTGCCCAATATCACGCAGCTTTGACCCGACACGCGCACCACGTGTCATGGACGCTGTTACAAAGCTATGCGTCTATGAGCGAATCAAGCAGCGACCCGGAGTGCCCCACATGAGCGCAGAACTCGCCCCTCTGTCCCCGTCCAAAGCCCTGAACCTGTTCACACGGACGCGGGCCCGCACCGATGCGCTGGTTGCACCGCTCAGCCCCGAAGACACGATGCTGCAGAGTATGGAGGATGCCTCGCCCGCGAAATGGCATCTTGCGCACACGACATGGTTCTTCGAGGAATTCATCCTCAAGCCGCGGGTGCCGGGCTATGCTTCGCCTGATGAGCGGTTCGCCTTCCTGTTCAACTCGTATTACACGCAGGCCGGTCCGCGCCACGCGCGCAACAAACGCGGTCTGGTCTCACGCCCCGGAGGCGATGCGGTGCGGGCCTATCGCGCTCATGTCGAAGACAGTCTGGCCAGTCTCATGGCGCAGACGCGGGACGATGCAGATGACATTGCAGCTCTGGTTGAGCTTGGCTGTCACCACGAGATGCAGCATCAAGAGCTTCTGGTCACGGATTTGCTGCACGGTCTCAGCTATAACCCGCTGCTGCCGACCTACAAAGACCCCGAACCGCTGCCGGTGACCGAAGAAGTGGCCCTGAGTTTTTCACGACATCCGGGCGGGTTGGTCGAAATCGGCCACGACGGTCGCGGCTTTGCCTATGATTGCGAGGGGCCGAGGCACAAACTGTACCTGCGTCCCTATGAGATTGCCGACCGCCCCGTGACCAACCGCGACTGGATCGCGTTCATGGAAGACGGCGGGTATGACGACACGCGACACTGGTTGATGGAGGGTCACGCGGTCGCTATGCGAGAGGGCTGGACCCATCCCCTGTACTGGTGGCAGCAGGACGGGGAGTGGTGGACATTTACCCTGCGCGGCCCGCAACCTGTCGCTTTGGACGCGCCGGTTGTACATGTCAGCTATTACGAGGCAGACGCTTTTGCCCGCTGGGCCGGCGCGCGCCTGCCAACTGAGGCGGAACATGAGCTGGCGTTTCGCGATGTGCCGATCGCGGGGAATCTGATGGGCGATGCCGATGCGACCGGAATACTGCGACCCTTGCCGGGGTCCGGCGTCTGGGGCGATGTCTGGGAATGGACGGCATCAGATTTCGCGCCTTATCCGGGTTTCCGCCCGCCCGAAGGTGCGCTTGGCGAATACAACGGGAAATTCATGGTCAATCAACGTGTTCTGCGCGGCGGCTCTTGCGCGACCCCCCGTGAACAAATGCGCCCGACCTATCGCACGTTCTTCTATCCCCATCAACGCTGGCAAATGCTGGGCCTGCGTCTGGCGCGTGACGTTACCTAGGCAAAGCCCGCGCGAACGTTCGCATTTGTGAAGTCTTAGAACATGGCGATGATTTCAATCTCAACCAGCCAAGACGGATCGAGTGTTGCCAAAACAATCGTGGTGGTCGGCGCACCGAGGCGTCGCTGCTCTATTCGAAATGCTAAACCTTCCAAGACAGCGAATAAGGTTGGAAGTCCGAGCTTCAGAGGGCGCAGCGCGCTTGGAGGAACTGTATTGGCGCGGATCGCTCCCTCGAGAAAAGTCGCCGCTAGTCTGTGGGCATCTAAGAATTAAGGGCATATTGAAAGCGGTATAGGGTGCGTTCTTTAAACCGGGCGTGGCGAAGGGGTGAACCATGAGTGAATTCGAGATGCGTACGTATTTGTCTTTGCCGAGCGATCGACAAGAGATCGTTGTGCAGGATCACTGTTTCATCAAACGACGGATCAGCCCCATGCCGGCATTCAGATATTTCGCTTCAGCCGCATCGGTCCTGGCAGGCAAAGCTGGCGGCCTGGACACAGCAACCTCTGGCTGGCCTTAAACGTCAAAGAAAACAACGGCAAAACCAATGGCGGATGTCGGAAAGCCGACACGGCCTTCCGGCATCCGCTGGATTAAGGACGGGTCAGATCGCCTCAGCTGTGCCTTTGATCCGGATGGCGCTGCCCAGGCTGCCTGCGCAGAGCCCGACGATCACTGCGATGATCAGCTCAGTCACTTCGACATTGGCAAAGCTCCAACCTGCGAAGACCAGAGTTTCAAATACGCCGACCAGACCCCCCATTACAGCCCCCAGCCAGATTTTCCGGGTCATCATGCCCAGGGCCAGTCCGAGAATGCCCGGCAGACTGAGGATATTGCCGCCGATTGTTCCAAGTATTTCCAGCATCTTTCCTACCCAATCTTAATCAGAGCTGTTGTTCAGGAATGTACGGATATCATCGCCAGAGGCAGCTGCGGTTTTCTGCAGAACTTCGCCCTCTAACGCGTCAGATATCTTTTGGTATTCCTCCTGATATCCGGGCGGCAGGCTGTGGGCGATACCCTGGTGACAGTCGATGCAGGTCATGCCGGTATCGATCGCACGCTGGTGTTCCGATGCGGCGCGGTTTTCCTGAAGCGTAAAGTCCATGTAGTCAAAGTTGTGACAGTTGCGGCATTCCCGGCTGTCGGATGCCTTCATCTTTTTCCATACGGCCGAGGCCATGGTTAGGCGATGGTCTTCGTATTTCTCGGGGGTGCTGATGGTGCCTGCCAGTTCGTGATAAACGTCCTTCACGGCCATGATCTTGGCCTTGATCTTGTGGTTCCACTCATCCGGGACGTGGCAGTCCGAACAGATTGCGCGCACGCCCGAGTGATTGTTGTAGTGGATCGTCTCGCGATACTCGCCCAGGTTGGTTTCCATCGTATGGCAGGACACGCAGAATTCTTCGGTATTGGTCAGCTCCAGCGTCCAGTGGAACCCACCCCAGAACAGGATGCCTGCCAGAAACCCGGCCAATATCAGGAACCCGGAACTGAACAGGACCGCCGGGGTCCAGAAGGCGTTCCAGATGCGACCAATCCAGCCGCGTTTTTCGGGGGAGTCGGCCATGTCGGTGCTCCTTTCAGACTTGCGATGGATTAGTTGCCAGAGGATTCGAACAGGTTCTCGATCAGGGCCGGCGCATCGGCCTGAGGAACATGGCACTGATTGCAGAAATACCGGGTGCCTGCGATTTGATCCAGTTCGCGGCCTTCGCGGTCCAGATAGTGGGTCATCGACAGGGTCGGTGCATTGCGTTCACCCGCTTTGGTCCAGTCATGACAGGACAGGCATTGATTGGTGCGCAGATCGATCTGATATTGTTCGACCGAATGCGGGATCAATGGCGGCTGTTGGCGGTAGTTGCGCACCATGCGTCCCTCGACGGTTTTATGGACATCGTCCAGCGGGATGAGCTCGTCCACCTCGGCCCCGCGCAGGGTTTCCACCTGGGCTGATTGGGCAAGGGCGAACCCGCTCAGAAGTATGACGGGGATCAGGGCGGCGACGCCTGTCAGGATTGGCTTGTTCATCTGGGCACTCCCTTAGATAGGTCTGGCTGCGCGCGGCTGTGGCGCGGGCGCGGGATCGGAAGGTGCGGCGACTTGGTCGTCGAACCGGTGAGTAAAGGTGAAAACGTCGACGGCGCAGACATCGATGCAGCGGCCGCAATTGGTACAGTCGGGCGACAGGATCAGCGGGGTGCTGTCCCCCTTGCCCCTGAGCGCGGGTGAGATCACGTGGTTTTCGGGGCAGACTGCAAAGCAATCCATGCAATCGTCGCAGGCAGTGCGGTTGGGCGCGCTGACGCGCAGCATCGCTTTGCTGCCCACCAACCCATAAAACGCGCCCACCGGGCAGACATGGCCGCACCAACCGTGACGTGACACCAGCAGGTCGAACAGAAAGATCGCACCGACCATGGCCCAGACGAAGCCCATGCCAAAGATCAGACCGCGATGCAGCATGGTGATCGGATTGACCAATTCCCATGCGATCGCGCCGGTCAGGCCCGAGACGATCAGGACCGTAACCATGATCCAAAGGCGTGTGGCACGTTTGGGCTGCCAGCCTTTTTGCAGACCCAGCTTGCGGTGTAGCCAATGCGCTGCGTCAGTGACCGGGTTGATCGGGCACACCCACGAACAGTAAACACGCCCGCCGATCAGCGCATAGGCGACCAGTACGATGGCCGCGCCGATGGCGGCGGCCAGTTCAGGCCAGTGCCCGGCGATCAGGCTTTGCAGGAACACGAACGGGTCGGTCAGGGGCAGCACACCCAGCGTCAGAGACCCGGCCAGCGTGCCTTGAACGATCCAGATGCCGAACCACGAACCCAGCAGGAACAGGACCAGAAAGAACACTTGGCTGGTGCGACGGAGCAACAGGTATTTATGCGCCCCGATCCAGCCTTTTGCTTCGATCGCTTCTTGTCCGACGGGAAGATGTGCGCGGGCGGTCATTGTGTCACCCCCGGCAGTTTGAATGTGGGCTCAAACCCTCCTGGCGCAACCAGATTGTCGGTGCCGGGCCCCGGCAGACGGTCGGGCAGGTCGATAATGCCTTCGACGACCGGAGCGCCCTTGGCCTCTTTTTCTTCCCAGCCCCGGCGGTAGTGATCGGCGCTGGAGCCACGCGCCAGCCGCGCAGGCAGAACCTTGATGGCTGCTTCGGGCAGAACACAGCTTTTTTCGCACATGCCGCAGCCGGTACAGCGGTCGGCGTGAACGGTCGGGATGAACACCGCATGGTGGCCGGATCGGGCGTTGTGTTCTGTTTCCAGCGTGATCGCCTCGTCAATCACGGGGCAGACGCGGTAGCAGACATCGCAGCGCAGGCCGAGGAAGTTCAGGCAGTTTTCCTGATCGACCAGCACCGCGACGCCCATCTCGGCATCGTCGATATTGTCCAAACCCGGGTCCAGTGCCCCGGTGGGGCAGGCGGCAACACAAGGGATGTCGTCGCACATCTCGCACGGCACATCCCGCGCGGTGAAATAGGGGGTGCCGGTGGCAACCGCATCGACACCCAGTTCGGCCAGTTTCAGTGTGTCATAGGGACAGTCCCGTGCGCACAGACCACAGCGGATGCAGGCGGACAGGAAGTCTTTTTCAGGCAGGGCTCCGGGGGGCCGCAAGGCTTCGGCAGGCAGCGCCCGTGCGTCCCTCGCCAGCCAGGCCAACAAGGACCCGGCTGCGACGCAGCCGCCCGCAGCACGCGCCGAGTCCTGTAGGAACCGGCGGCGTTGCGGCGAAAGGGGTTTGCCTGCGGAAGACATGGGGACAACCTTTGCCTTGCTTGCCTGTTACGCGCGCTCGACCTTGCAGGCGCATTTCTTGAAGTCGGTCTCTTTCGACAGCGGACAGGTCGCATCCAGCGTCAGCTTGTTGGTCAGCTGGCCTTCGTCGAACCAGGGCATGAAGACCAGACCGCGTGGCACCTTGTTGCGGCCCCGGGTTTCGACCCGGCTGTTGACCTCGCCCCGACGGGTGGACAGGACGATCTCCTGACCGCGGCGCAGACCACGCTCGCGCGCGTCTTCGGGGTGCATGTAGACCACGGCTGTGGGATACGCGCGGTGCAGTTCCGGGACCCGGCGCGTCATAGAACCCGAGTGCCAGTGTTCCAGCACACGACCGGTGCAGAGCCACAGGTTGAACTCATCATCCGGTTCCTCGGCAGCCGGTTCATACGGCGCAAAGATGATGTTCGCCTTGCCGTCCTTCTTGCCATAGAACTTCACGCCCGCGCCTTCGGGCACGTATGGGTCATAGCCTTCGCGGAAGCGATATAGCGTTTCCTTGCCGTCCACGACCGGCCAGCGCAGGCCACGGGCCTGGTGGTAGACCTCGAACGGGGCCAAATCGTGCGCGTGGCCACGACCGAATTCGGCATATTCTTCGAACAGACCTTTCTGGACGTAATAGCCAAAATGCTCGGACTCGTCGTTGTCGAACCCCTCGGCGGTTTCCGACAGCGGGTATTTGTCGACCACACCGTTGGCAAACAACACGTCATACATGGTCTTGCCGCGGTGTTCCGGCATGGTGGCCAGCAATTCCTCGCCCCAGACCTCTTCGACGGTGAAGCGTTTCGAGAATTCCATGACCTGCCAGACATCCGACTTGGCCTCGCCCGGTGCCTTGACCTGCTGACGCCAGAACTGGGTGCGGCGCTCGGCGTTGCCATAGGCGCCTTCTTTTTCGACCCACATGGCGGTGGGCAGGATCAGGTCAGCCGACAGCGCGGTGACGGTCGGATAGGGGTCCGAAACGGCAATGAAGTTTTCCGGGTTGCGGTAGCCGGGATAGCCTTCTTCGTTGATATTTGGCGCGGCCTGCATGTTGTTGGTGCACTGCACCCAATAAGCATTCAGGTCGCCGTCTTTCAGCTTGCGGTGCTGCAACACGGCGTGGAATCCGGGTTTCGCGGGGATGGTGCCTGCAGGCACGTTCCAGGCTTTCTCGCAAATCTCGCGGTGCTTGTCGTTCATCACCACCATGTCGGCGGGCAGACGGTGGGCAAAGGTGCCGACCTCACGCGCTGTCCCACAGGCCGAGGGCTGGCCGGTCAGCGAGAAGGGCGAGTTGCCGGGTTCCGAAATCTTACCCACCAGCAAGTGCACGTTATACATCAGCGAGTTCACCCACGACCCGCGTGTGTGCTGGTTAAAGCCCATGGTCCACAGGCTCATGACCTTGCGGTTCGGGTCGGCATATTGCTGGGCCAAACGCTCCAGCTTGTCAGCCGGAACGCCGGACAATTCCGCCGTATATTCCAGTGTGTATTTCGAAACCGCCTCGGCATATTCCTCAAAGCTGATCGGTTCCATCTTGCCGACATTGGGGTTTTCGGCGGCTTCCTGCAGCGGGTGATTGTCGCGCAGGCCATAGCCGATGTCAGTGGCGGTTTTGGTGATGTTGACGTGGTTCTTGACGAACTCTTCGTTCACGGCACCGTTCTGGATGATGTAGTTGGCGATATAGTTCAGGATCGCCAGATCGGTTTGCGGGGCAAAGACCATGCCGTTATCGGCCAACTCGAACGAGCGGTGCTCATAAGTCGACAGCACATGCACTTCGCAGCCCGGTTTGGTCAGGCGCGTATCGGTCAGGCGCGACCACAGGATCGGGTGCATCTCGGCCATGTTCGAGCCCCAGAGCACGAAGGTATCCGCGTGCTCCAGATCGTCATAGCAGCCCATCGGTTCATCAATGCCGAAGGTGCGGATAAAGCCCACCACGGCGGACGCCATACAGTGCCGCGCGTTGGGATCGATGTTGTTCGACCGGAAGCCTGCTTTCATCATCTTGGCGGCGGCATAGCCTTCCCAGACGGTCCACTGGCCCGAACCGAACATACCGATGCTGGTGGGGCCTTTCTTGGCCAAAGCTTCCTTCCACTTGGCGGCCATGACGTCAAAGGCTTCGTCCCAGCTGACCGGTTCGAATTCGCCGTTCTTGTCATATTCGCCGTTGGTCTTGCGCAGCATGGGCGTGGTCAGACGGTCTTTGCCATACATGATCTTGGACAGGAAATAGCCCTTGATGCAGTTCAGGCCGCGGTTCACCGGCGCGTCCGGGTCGCCCTGGGTGGCCACGACGCGGCCTTCCTTGGTGCCGATCAGGACCGAGCAGCCGGTGCCACAGAAGCGGCAGGCCGCCTTGTCCCAGCGGATGTCGGGGTTGCCGATCTGCGCGGCAGCTTGCCCGGTGACAAGCGGGATACCCGCAGCCGAGGCCGTCGCAGCGGCAGCGGTTGATTTCAGGAATGTCCGGCGGGATTCAGAGATGGTCATAACATGGGTCTCCGGCGTTAGGTCTGGCGGGAAGCGTTAAGATGCGGACGGGTCTCCGCGAGGTCTTCGAAATGGTGATAGGTCAGGGACAGAGAGATCACGCCCGGGATCTGGTGCAGATCCATGATCGTCTCAGAGGCCAGTTTTTCCGGCGTGTCCTCGACCACAATGACGATGCGGCCATCTTCGGCGGCCGCGTGGATTTCGACGCCGTCGACGCCCCCCATGGCGGCCTGTGCGGCCTGGGTGGTGTCGGGCGTCACATGGACAAGGCATCCACAGATGTTCATTGCGGGTTCTCCGTGGGCTGGGGGTCGATACGCGTAAAACTGACGGCGCTGGCCGGACAGGCGCTGGCACAAGCGCCGCAACCGCTGCAATTCAACTGGTCGAGAACGGGCTCTGACCGGCCGCCCAATTGGGGTTTGAAACGGATGGCGTTGTTGTCGCAGTTATCCTGGCACAGCCGGCAGCTGACCCCGTTCAGGGACAGACAGCTTGCCATGACACTGGCGCGCCAGGGCCAATCGGCCACCCGTTCGGGCTGCAGCGCCCCGTTCGGGCAGGCATCGGCGCATTTGGCACAAAACGTGCAAGCAGAGGCGGTCAGGTCAACGACCGGCCATCCCTGCGCGTCGAACGTGATGATGTTTTCGGGGCAGGCAGCAGCGCAGTCATTGCATTGGGTGCATAGCTCGTGGAACGCGGCCAGCGCGGCGCCGGGGGGTCTGATCGCGTCCGGGTTTTCCCGCAGGGCTCGTCCCCGCAGAAAAGCGCGTCGGCTTGCTAGCTTATTCATTGGCTTGCGGTCCGCTGTTGATCTTGAGTCTTGTCTTTCCAAGCACCCTATCGAACAATCGATGGTCAAAAATTGACCTAAGTCATGTGTAGAGCGCTTAAGTATTGGTCACTTCGAAAACTTTGACGTCTTCCCTGTGGGTCATATAAGCAACTCGATCCGGGCAGCAGGGAAACGGGACATAGTCTCGGCGATTCTGTGTTGGGGGATGGCGCATAAAGCCGTCGAAAGCCCATCAGCCACGGCGGCGCTGGGGGCGGACACTGACACGGTGCTGTGAAACACGCGCTGCCCGATCGGGTTCAGGATGTGCCCCTGTCCACCCGACAAAGTCATCGCCGCCGGGGATGAGGTCGCCAAAGCGCGATCCGTCAGACTGATCCGGTTTTCTATCGTCCCATCCGCCGATGCGAGCCCAACCTGCCAGGCACGACCATCGCCGCGCCGGCCGTCGGCCCGGATTTCTCCCATATCGACCAGCACATTCCGAAGACCAAAAGACCTGAGCAACCGGGAAATGCGATCCGTCACCTCACCCTGGGCCACCCCGTTCAACGTCAGGGCAGACACGCCCGGAACCGGCAAACGGATTTCATCTGTGCCCACGGAAACGTTGTCCCATCCGATGACATCCAACGCCATGTCCCGGGCAGAGGCATCCGCAGGATTGGCCAAAGCCATCCAAAGCGGCTGAATGGTGGGATCGAAAGCGCCCCCCGATGCCGCATGCAGGGCGCTGCACAGACTCAGGAGTTGCAAAAGCTCGGCTGAGGGGGCCGACAAGTGGCCCGTTCGGTTCAGGCGGCACAGCTCAGAGTCAGGGCGGTACAGGCTGAATATGTTTTCCAGGCGCGACACCTCGGCGGTGACCGCGTCGAAAATGGGGGCGGCTTCTGCATCGCTCAGCCCATTTAACTGCATACTGGCAGGTGCACCCAACGCGGTTCCTGTCCACCGGGCGGAAGATCCGGCTGCGGACACCGCCGCCGGAAAGGACATGCAAGCAGCCGAAATGCTCAGGAAACGGCGGCGAGAGTAACGGGTCATGCGGGTGTCTCCAACTGCAGGTCCAGATCGACGGGACCAAGGACCTCGGTGTCGGGAATGTCGGACAGGGGCAGCGCCGTTCCGCCATAGTCATTGATGAACGCTTCGGCGGCCATCGGATCCCCAAAGGGCACCACTTCGCGCGCGCCCATGCCACCCGCCACATTGGCTCCGACCACAAAGGTCGCGCCGTCGGCTGCAATCCAGTTCGCGATACCCGGCTGCCGCCAGCTGGGCGCGACACTCATGTCACTGACATAAACGGCGGTGATTTTGGCGTCCCGCTCGGGGCTTTTGAGATAGGCCACCATGTCGCGCACCTGCGCAAAGAACAGCGGGGCAGGGTAGCCTTCAAGGTGGATCTGCCCCTTGGGTCCGCCATGTTCGGCGATGTTCATCTGGCAGAAAAAGCTCAGCGCGTCGGGCGTCAGGTCCACCGGGTCGGGGGCCTCGGCCACCTCTTCCTTGCACGCGGTCAGGGCGATCAGGGCAATCAGGCACAGGCGCTTCATGGTTCAACCCTCCGGAATGCGGCGCGGGCGAGCGTGAAGGCCAGCACCGGCCAGATCAGAAGTGAGGCAGGCGCGGCCCAAACGGGCAGGGCCTGTGCGGCCCCGGTCATGCCCGAGGCCATGGCGACGCCCTCGGTTGCGGCGATGTTCCACAGACGGAATGCGTCGGCCGGGTTGGCGACCATCACCCATGGAAAGACGGATTGGGTGAAGGTGCCACCCTTGTCCATGACGACGGCCCCCAACAGGCCCAGATCATAGAGGACGACAAAAACCAGCCACAGCCCGGCCGACAGGCCCGCCGCCGCCGTGGCCCCCTTTGCCAAAGCGGACAGCAGGTATCCCAGCGCCAGAAAGACAGCGCCCAGCAGGATGGATGTGAGGATCAGGCGCGCCAGAGCCATCAGGCTTTCGGGCCCCGCGCCGCCAAAGAAGGCCGCCACAGCACCTGCGCTGCCAAAGCCGACGGTCATGGCGAAGGCCAAAGCGGCGAGGTGGGCGGTGAACTTGCCCAGCAGGATTTCTCCGCGCCCCGCAGGGTAGGACAGCAACAGCGACAGGCTGCCCCGGTCCACGTCGCCTGCGATGGCATCAAAAGAAATCATCAGCGCCAGCAAGGGCGCAAGATAGACCGACAGAGTGGTCATCGACGCGACCGAGACGGTCAGCATATCGACCCCCAAAGTCCCGGTTGGGGCGCTGCCCGCAAAGGTCAGCGCCAGCGCAAACAGCACCATGATCAGTGTGGCGACCAGCAGCCAGCGGTTGCGGCGCAGGATCAGCATTTCTGTGCGGGTGATGGCGAGGAAGCGGGTCATAGCCTCTCCTCCTGTGCGTAATGGCGGTAAAGGTCTTCCAGCTTGGGTGGGGTCATTTCCACATCCGCCACCGCGTCGCCCAACCCGGCGATCCGGCGCAGGGCCTCCATCTTGTCTTCGGGGGTACAGAGCAGTTCCACTGAGGCGCCGTTGATCCGGTTGCCGCCCAGTTCGGCGGCCAAGGCGTCAGGGTTGGCACTGGCGCGCACCTTCAGGCGGATCGGCAGACCGGCCAGCGCCGACAGGTTGGTCAACGTGTCATCGGCCACCATCCGACCCTTGCGCATGATGGCGATGCGGTCGGTGCGGGCCTCAACTTCGGTCAGCGCGTGGGACGCGATCAGAACGGCGGTGCCTTGCGCGGCCAATTCGTCAATGATGGCATACAAATCCTGCCGCGAGATCGGGTCCAGACCAGATGTCGGCTCATCCAGCAGCGCGACCTTCGGCTGCCCCAACAGCACCTGCGCCAGACCCAGACGTTGCCGCATCCCTTTGGAATAGGCCCCGATCCGGCGGTCCAGCGCGTCGCTCAGGCCGACCCGCTCCAGCAGACCGGGCACATCCGCCTTCGCGTCCGAAAGCTGCGCGAACAGGGTCAGTTGTTCGCGACCGGTCAGGGCCGGGTGAAACGACACGGCCTCGGGCAGATAGGCCGTCTCGCGCCGCGCCTGTGCACTGCCGGGGGTGGCGTCCCCGACCCGAATGGCACCGCCTTGGATCGGCGTGAGGCCAAGGATGGATTTGATCAGCGTCGACTTGCCCGCACCGTTGTGGCCCAGCAGCGCAACGCGCTGGCCGGGGGCAAGGGACAGGGTGATATCGTCAAGAACGCGGGTCTTGCCACGGTCCTTGCAGACTTGGTTTATCGTCAGGGCCTTATCCGTCATGAGGCACCTTTTTCATAGCTGGGGGTTCAGGGGCTTGCATCAAGGGGTTGCTGTCCATCACACCGCCCGGCAACAGCGCCGGGAAGGCCGATTGCGACCAGCGCACCAGCTGCACGGCAGGCGAGCCGAGCAGCAATTTGGCTGCGGGTTGGGTCCACAGCACATGGTCCATTGAATCATTGGGGCGATAAGGGGCATCGGCCACGCCGTTGCCATCCACATCATAGGCGGCGAAATCGGACCAATAGTTTCCGCGCCCGTCTTCTGACCACTCGACCCATTTGGTCGAGACATATTTCACCTGCGTCCGGTTGCCGACAAAGGCATTGCCGACGATCCGGTTGCGTTCACTGCCTGCGGTAAAGTGGATGCCGATGCCGCAGCCTTCAAACCAGTTGTCAGTGAATTCGTTCTTGTTCGAATTATAAAGGAAGGTGCACTTCTCTTTCGCACCTTTCACCACATTGCCGGTGATGACGCTCTTGTTAGCATAGTTCAGCATCACGCCATGCTCGCGGTCATCAATCGAGACATTATCGGTGACTTTGACATTCGAGGTGAACATCACCGCATAGCCCAGATCGTTGCCGATCGAGACATTGTTGCTGACCACAGAATTGTCGGCATACATATAATGCACCGCAAAGCGCAGATCGCGGAACAGGTTGCCGGTGAAGGTGTTCTTCTTGGACGAGTTCACAAAGATCCCGTCGCGCCCATAGCGGATGTCATTGCCTTCAACCATCGCACCCGGCGCGTTCCAGACATAGACGCCATTTCCGCGCTCGTTCATGCGCTGGTCTTGCCGTCCTTCGATCCGGTTGCCCCGGACGATACTGTCCTTGGCCCCGTGGATGTCGATGCCGTAAAGATTACCCAGCAGCACATTGTCCTCGATCAACGGCGCGGTGGCCGTCTTGGTCAGCTGGATACCGCTGTCGATCCCGTCATGGCTGTCGCCAGAGCCGATCACCGTCAGCCCGCGCACGATCACGCCGGGCCCAGTCACGGTAATGACGCTGCCCTCACCTTGTCCGTCAATGGTGGCCAAACCCTGCCCGTCGATTGTGACGGGCCGGTCCAGCACGAGGTGTTCGGTATAAACACCGGGGCTCAGGCGGAGGGTGTCCCCATCCGCCGCCTGCGCCAGTATCTCGTTGATGGCCCCCGCCCGGTTGGGCACATCCCAGTCTTCCGCCCAAAGGGGCGATCCGAGCAGGAGCGGAATGAGCAGGGACCAACGCATGATTATGCGCTCCGCGGCTCAACAAACATCCGGCCGCGCATTTCCATGTGCAGCGCGTGGCAGAACCACTGGCAATAGAACCAGTGCACGCCCGGACGGTCAGCGATGAACGTGACCGAGGCAGTGGCCTGCGGTGCAACCTCCATCGCGATGCCGAAGTTCGACAGGCAGAAGCCGTGGGTCACATCATCCACGTCATCCAGATTGGTGACGTAGACAGTGACTTCATCGCCCTGCTTGACGGTGAACTTCTCCATGCTGAACACAGGCGCGACCGAGGTCATATAGACCCGAACCTTGTTGCCATCCCGGATGGGTTCTTCGGCCCCATAATCCAGATCGACGCCATCCGCCTCGGCCTGTTTGCGCGCATCTTCCCACATCGGATCGTTGCGGTCCCAGACATTGACCGGGTTCACCTTGGACCGGTGCACAAGGATCGAGTCATGCGGTTCCGCAAAGGTCGGGCCGTCATGAACCACCTTCATCTTGTCGCCCGAGATGTCGATCAACTGCTCATTCTCAGGCTTCAGCGGACCCACATTCAGGAAGCGGTCTTTCGAGAACTTGTTCATCGAAATCAGCCACTTGCCGTCAGCCTCGGCGGTTTCACCCATCGAGGTTGAGTTGTGGCCCGGCTGATACTGCACGTCCACCTTGTCAAGGATCGGATCAACGTCGGCACCACCATAGGCTTCGATGGCTTTGGCGATGTCCCATTTCACCACCTGGCTGTCCAGGAACAGGGTGGTGTAGGCGTTGCCCTTGCCGTCGAACGCGGTGTGAAGCGGGCCAAGACCCAGTTGCGGTTCGGCCACGATAGCGGAACGTGGATCAGCGTTGTCGGCAAACAGCGCGTCGACTTTTTCGACATCAATCACAGACACGGTCGGCGACAGCTTGCCGTTGATCATGATGTGTTTCTTGTCGGGTGCGGCATTCACACCATGCGGCGAGTTCGGGATCGGGATGTAACGGGTCAGGTTACCACCTGCCTCTTTGCGGCCATCCACGACCTTGACGCCGTTCAGCTCCTGATAATTGCCCGCGGCAATGGCATCTTCGATGCCTTTGAGGTTGAACACGACCACATGGTCCAGCTCATTCTCGGTCATCTCGGCCAGGTTCATCCCCATTTCCGAGTTATACGAGGTCGAGAACGCATATTTGCCCTGATAGTCGCAGTCGGTGTTGTCGAGGTTGCCCGACACCATCACCTGCCACGCGATCTCCATTGTGTCACCGTCGATGGCGGTGAAGATGTTCACGTATTTGGACGGATCGTCCAGAATCTGGCCGTCATTGACCAGCGGGGCCTCGTGCTCACCATTGGCAAAGACATAGCCGGTGCGCGGGTATTTCTGCGGGCGCAACCCGTGGATGTCATGCGCGTTCGGGATTTCGATGATCTTGTCGCATTTCATCACGTCACAGCGCACGCGGGCGACGCGGGTATTGGCCTTGTCGTTCATGAACAGATAGCGGCCGTCATAGGTGCCATCGGTGAACGACATATGCGGGTGGTGCAGGTCGCCATTGTCATAGGTGACCTTGCCGTTTGCGGCCAGGAAATCCTTGGTTTCGGGCAGCAGGCCTTCGGTCAGAACCTTCAGCGATTCATTGGTCTGACCCCAGCCGGTGGCCGAGCAGCGGTTGAACACGGGGACGCGCATCAGCTCTCGCATCGAGGGTACGCCCAGGATGCGCAGCTCACCGGTCTGGCCCGAGGACCAGAAGCCGTAATATTCGTCCAACTCGCCGGGCTCCAGATGCGCATTTGCGGCAGCGCTGGCTTCGCGCGCAGTCATCAGGGTCGAGCCGAGCCCGGTCCCGGCCAGAACGGCACCGGTGGCGGTGGCCCCCAGCATTCCGCGGCGCGTGATGTTCAGTTTGTTTTCAGTGTCCGACATAATCTTCCCTCCTTTTTAGGAAGCGGTTTGCGGTTTGGCGTTTGGATGGTTCGCCGGTGGTTGTCCGAGTGGGGTCTTCATCTGGACCGACCCTGTCTTGGCCCGCCGTTTCAGCTGGCGGATAACGACGGGACATTTGTCCTCGGACTGGTAGAGCACCTGACAATGCAGGCAGGTGACGCACTCGTTCGGATTGATCTCACCGGTGGGGTGGATCGCCTGAACGGGGCATTCATTGGCGCAGGTCTGACAGGGGGTGCCGCAATCCTTGTAGCGGCGCAGCCAGTCGAACATGCGGATACGGGCGGGGATTGCCAGCGCCCCGCCCAGCGGGCAAAGGTAGCGGCAATAGAACCGTTCCACGAACAGCCCGATCCCCAGCAGGGCCAGCGCAAAGACCACAAACGGCCAGTCGCGCATGAATTTCAGGATGATCGCGGTCTTGAACGGCTCGACCTCGGCATAGGTTTCAGCCAGCGGGATCGAGACAAAGCTGATCCCGAACAGCACCAGGAAGATCATGTATTTCGCAGGCCAGAGGCGTTCGTTCAGACCCCAGGGCAGGGTCCATTGCGGCACTTTCAGCGCGCGCGCGATCTTGTTGGTCAGTTCCTGCAGCGCGCCAAATGGGCAGAGCCAGCCGCAATAGGCCCCGCGCCCCCAGAACAGCAGCGCGGCAGCCACGGCGAACCACTGGATAAAGACCAGCGGATCCAGCAGGAAGGCATCCCACGAAAAGCCCGTGCGCAAGCTGCCTGCCAACGCCATCAGGTTGACCACGCTCAGCTGCGCATTGGCGTACCAGCCGATGAAGAACAGGGTCATGGTCAGGTATCCGATGCGGAACCAGTAAAAGACCCGCGCGTTCATCGTGGCGTGGAACTGGAAGAAGAAGGTCGCGGTCAGCACCAGCAGCATCACACCCAGCACCCCGATCTCGACAGTGCGGTCTTTCCAGATGCGCTGCCACAGCGCGGCCTTGGCCGCAGCCTCGCCGGTGGCATCATCGACCACCACAGGGGTCGCAACGGGCAGCAGGTAATGTTCCGGTAATTTGTACCCCAGATCAAAGGTCAGGAATGTTTTCTCAACCGCGCCCACAGCCCGTTGCGCCAGCAGTTGCAGGCGGAAGGGTTCGGCCGGATCGAACTCGGCCTCGGCGGGGATTTTGAAGATGTCCAGTTCGGTAAAGCTCGGCGCATCCGGTGCTGCAACCTCGCCCAGACGGCGCTGCTGCTTGTCGAAGAACCGCACCGAATTGTCGCCTTGTATCAGCTGAATCCGGTCGAAAATCCCGCCCCGGACATAGCCCGAGCCCTTGAAGCTGTAGGCCCCGCGCCCCAGCACCAGAATGGCCTGTTCGCCTTCGTCCAGCCAGTCGAGCATGTTCTGATATTCGGCCTCGCCCAGCAGCGACTTGCCGATCGACGGCACCGAAACCAGCGCCATATGCATGTCGATATAGGTGTCATCAGGCTCGCCGGGTTCCGGGCGCTTGATCGCGCGCTGATCACCCGTCGCCTCGAACGCGGCGTTGACCTGTCCGATATCCAGCGTCAGCCGCCGGACCGAGCCGTCGCCCGACAGCGTGGTCCAGTCATAGACCGCGTCCTGGGCCAGATCCACCTCGCGCTTGGGCCCATCGGCCTGCGCAGGCGCCAGCCCACCCAGCCCCAGTGCGCGCGCCACCTTGATGCCGCCACGCACAAGGCTGTCATCGATCACCATGATCGTGACGGTCGCGCCCGAGATAATATCAAGGTCATGCCCCTCACCGCCGGTTTCGGCCTCAATCTTCAGGTCCAGCCCGGCATAGCCTTCGGTCAGTTCCACCATGCGTGCATTGGGAATGCCGATCAGAACGATGGGTTCCGAGTGTTTGACCAGTTGCACCCCGGTCAGCACCGCATCTTTATCAATGGCGGCGACCACATGGATCGGCTTGCCGGAATATCCGGTGGTGCCCACGAAATCGGATGTGAGGAACGCCCAGGCCACCGTCTCGCCCCCCTTCAGAATGGGGGCAACCATGACGTCCTCGCGCACCGGGCCAAAGGCATCGGCACCGGGCACAAGATCGGCAGGCTCAATCTCGGGCAGAAAGCTGGCGAGGCTGTCGGCATGGGCGCTGATCGCCATAAGGCAGGACAGGGCAAAGGCCAGCAGGAAATGGATTGCGCGACTTACGACCACGGCGCACCTCCGGTAACTTGGGTTAACGCCATGGACGCGCGCAGGGCGCGTTCGGTTGTGTCTTGGATTGCGCGCGGGGGCCCCCGGGTTTCGGGCCACCGACGCGACGTGTCGTGTATGACGACCTGCCCGGAACACTCCGCACGGGCCATTCGGGTAAATTCGCTGCGGATCAGCACTGGCGTTTCGGCCACAGGGTCCACCGAGGTAACTGCGCACAAGGCGCAATCAGCGCATTTCGGGCAGGGTGCAGTCGGGTCGTCAGTGTCTTGCTCAAGGTCCACCTGGACCCAAACCGCCCCTGCCTCCGAGCAGATCTCCACCCACATGCTTTGCCCGGGACTCGCCAGCGCCGGGCCAAGCAGCTGCAAAAGCAGAAAGAGGATGCCTGCCATGGCACAAGCTGCGCGGGACGCGCGAACAGCTGACTTGTGCAGAGGGTTGAGGACAGACATGGAGAATCCAACTCGGAAATCTTTCCTGAGTCGTATTGGATTCCCGCGCAGCGATACTTGACTTCGGTTAGGCCGCCAAAGATTTAGCCTTACCCGTCCGCCTCATCCATCAGGCTACGTACCCAGCGCCCGGCCAGCCAGGCTGCAGGCAGGCCCAAAGGGATCGACCAGAGCAGGGCCGACACTGGTGCAATCACGCCAAACCCCGCGCTGTTGGCAATCAAACCGGCCAGAAACAGGTTGATGGCCACGGTCAGCGCCGTGGCCGGATAGAGCAGGATGGCCAGTTTCCAGACCGGCCACCGCCCTTCAGTGGCTGGTGCCTTCCGAGAAGGTGATTTTGTTCCAGACATTGTATTTCCCAGACGGTTTGCGCATCGGCAGGCGGCGGACCTCTTCCAGCGTCTGCGCGTCATAGACGATCACGGCGCCGTCGTCTTCCCAGATGGACACCAGTGCGTGGCGGCCATCCTTGGTGAACTCCACATGGGCCACAGTCTTGCCCGGCGCGGGGCGCAGGGTTTTCACGATCTCAAGGCTTTGCTTGTCAATCACATGCATGGCGTCCTTGTTGGGGCCAAAGAACACATCGGCCCAGACATAAGGAGAGTTCTCATGGCTGCGCATGAAGAAACCCGGCCCTTCGGTCTTGATCCGCTTGACGGTTTCCCATGTGCCCATGTCGATCACCGAAACGGTGCCATCGGTCAGATGCGGCGTCGCCATCACCGTGGTGTCGCCATGTTTCCACGTGATCCCCGAGCCCAAATGAGGCATCCCCGGCAGGTCCAGATCAGCCACCTTATGCCCGATCACCAGATCGATCACCTGTCCGCCCTTGCCATCGCGCGAGGCGCCCATGACGTATTCATAGCTCTGGTCGAAAAAGAAATCGTCCAGATAGTCGGGCGTGGTGATCTTGCGCACCGGGAAAGGATCGGGGTTCTTGAACTGACCCTCGATGCGGAAATCATGGCCCAGCCCGAATTGCGGCGGGTTGGCCCCGTAAAAGACCTCCCAAATCTCGGGCACGTCTTTCAACGCCAGCACAAAGCTCTCACGCGGCGGGGCCTGATACACGGCCGAGACCCGGCTGGGTACGCCGGTCTTGCTTTTCACCCCGATGACCTTTGCAACCGAGAGATCTTCGGTCGACAGCAAAGTCAGAGAGTTCGGCAGGTAATTCGCCACGGCCACCCATTTGCCGTCGCCTGACATGGCGATGTTGCGGCTGTTGAGGCCCGCGCGCACCCGGCCCACCTGTTTCAGTGCCCAGATGTCGTATTTCTGTACCCAGCCATCGCGGGACATGATGAACACATAGCGCCCATCGGGACTGAACTTCGGCCCGCCATGCACGGCAAAGGGCGTCTCGAACCGGTCCAGAACCTCGAACGTATCCCCATCCAGCACGCTGACATGGTGGTCACCGGTTTCAACCACCAGCGTAATGTTCATCGGATCGCTGTCCCAGACAGGGGCATCCACAGAAACGTAGTCTTCGTCCAGCACGCGGCTGGCCGCAATCTGGTCCTCACCCCATTCGGGATCGGTCTCCAGCGGAGATTTCAGCCAACCCGCCAGTTCCTCGATCTGCAACGCATCCAACTCATGCGAAAACGCGGGCATCTGCGTCGCCGCCCGCCCCTCGGCGATGACCGCAGCCACACGCGGCCCCCGCATTCGTTTCAGTGTCTCGGGGATCAACGCCGGCCCGACCCCGCCCAACCGGTTCTCACCATGGCAGGAGGCACAGAATTCGGCATAATCCGACGGCGCATCCGCCTGCGCCATCGCACCAGCAACCACAAATGCAAGGCTGGCCGTAAACAGACCAACCCCCTGCTTCTTCTTGTTCCAAATACGGCCGCCGGAGGCTCCTGCAGCCCCCACCCGCACATCGGACGGGTCAGCAGGACCAACGGTTTCAAAAGAACTGATGCGCCGGATCATGACGTTTCCCCCGGAACGGCGTGACCTGCAGGCGCTCGCCTGCGTCTTCGACGCCGATTTCTTGATTTGACAGATAACAGGCCGGATCTTCGGCCCATGGATCGCCAGTCAGTTGCAACGCCCGGATACGCGTATTGCCGCCACAGACGTCCTGCAATTGGCACGCCCCGCAGCGCCCTTTCAGGGGGCGCGGACGTGTACGCAGCATCGCCAGCATCGGATCATCGCTGGTCCACAGCTCGGAAAACGGTTTGGTCTTCACATTTCCGACCGTGTAATCCGACCAATAGGTGTCGGGATGCACGCGGCCCAGATTGTCGATGTTGGCCACACCCAACCCGCTGGAGTTTCCACCCCAGGCCGCCAGATGCTGTCGCACATGCGCCGCCTTTTCCGCGTCGAAATGCGCCCGGGCCCAATTCAGGAAATAGCCCGCATCAGCATCATTATTGCCGGTCACGATATCCAGCGGACGCCCGCCCGAGACAGCCTCGTATGCGCGGTCCAGCAACAGGTCCAAGCCCTTTCGCGTGCGCAGATGCTCGGCATCCTCGCCCCGGTTCTTGTCGCCGCGCCCGGCATAAACCAGATGGGACAGATAGAACTTGTCCACGCCCTCATCATCGCACAGCTTCAACAGATCGGGCAGGTGATGCTGGGTGCCCTCGGTCAGGCAGAACCGCAGACCCACCTTGATGCCGCGTTTCTTGCATTCACGCACGCCGCGCAAAGCGTCGGCAAAGGCCCCCTCGACGCCCCGGAACCAATCATTCGTGGCGCCGATTCCGTCCAGCGAGATGCCCACATAGTTGAACCCCACATCTGCGATCATGTCGGCGGTCTCGTCATGAATCCGCGTGCCATTCGTGGACAACGCCAGCATCGGCACCAGATCGCGGGCGCGTGTGGCAATGTCGAAGAAATCGAACCGATCCAGCGGCTCCCCACCCGAAAGGATCAGGGCCGGGACGCGAAACTGGCCCAGATCCTCAAGGGTGACCATGGCTTGCTCATGGCTGAGCTCACCGGGGAAGGCCACATCCGCCGAGACGGTGTAGCAATGACGGCATTTCAGATTGCAGCGCCGCGTCAGATTCCAGATCACCACCGGTTTGACTGGTCCGGGGCGACGTTTACGCACCGGACTCGGTTCAATCAGTTGGTGCATATATTCGGTCAGGCGGAACATATCTCAGCCTTTCTGTTTCAGGCGCAGCCCGGTCTTTTTCAGGATGCGCGTGGAATAAAGGATGTCCTGCGCCCGACAGGCATCGCCCAGAATGGCGGCGATCTCGGCGCGTTTCTCTTCAACCTCTCTGGGATCGGCGCCATGGACCATGGCGAACAGGTTATAGGGCCAGTCGGGCAGGGCGCGGGGGCGTTCATAACAATGGGTCACAAAGGGCAGCAGACCGATCTGCGTGCCCATCTCGGTCACTCGGTCATCGGCCACATCCCAGACGGTCATCCCGTTAGAGGTCATCCCAAGCTTATAGTGGTTCGGTGCCGCCGCGATGCGCCGGATCACGCCGCGCGATTTCATATCGGCCAGGCGGTACAGCAGTGCGTCTTCGTCCAGACCCAGCCTCTCGGCCACGTGGCGGTAGGGCGCGGGCACCAGCGGCAGCCCGCCTTGCAGCGCCTCGATGATCTCTCTGTCTTTGGCGTCAATCATGCTGCCACCCGGAAGCCAATGAAGAATTCCTGAAGCTTGGGAAATTGCAGGACCGCGATCCCGGTTTCCCGTTCGATAGCCTCGGCTGCGGATGCGATCCCTTCGGGTGTTTCAGTGGCAAGAACGAACCACATATTCAACCGGTGCGTACGCTCATAATTATGGGCAACCTCGGGATGTGCATTGACTTTGGTCAGGACGGTTTCGAAATCCGCTTCTGGTACGGCCATGGCACACAGGCAAAAAGCCCCGCCCATGGCGGCGGCGTCAAAGAACGGACCGAACCGGGTGATGACGCGCTCTTCTTTCATCCGGTCCAGACGGCCCAGAAGGTCGGATTCCGCGATTCCCAATTCCCCGGCAATCGCGGCGTAGGGATACGGTGTCAACGGCAGGTCATCCTGCATCCGGTTCAGGATCGCGCGATCAGTGTCGTCCAGTATCATGCCGCCACCTCTTTCGGTTGGATCAGCGCGCCGGTTTGTTTGAAGCAACGGGTCGAGAAAAGCACCTTGTGCCGGGCTCCTGCCATTTCGGGCAGGGCGGCGGCCCCGGCCAGGACCTCCATTGCCTCGGGGCGCGAGCGCGCGTGGATCATGGAATATAGGCGATAGGGCCAGACGCCTGCGACCGGGTTGCGCTCATAACACAGCGTCACGCCGGGATGCGCGGCCAGTGCGGGACCGGCGGTTCCGACCTGATCGGCGGGCATGTCCCAGACCACCATGGCATTGGCGGACCAGCCAAGCGCACGGTGGCGCACGATGACGCCCAGGCGCGAGACGATGCCAGCCTGATACAGCGCTTCAATCCGGGCCATGACCTCTGCCGTGCGACGGTTAAGTGCGCAGGCGAGCGCATCGTACGGCTCTGCGACCAGCGGCAGGCCAGAGCTGAGCGCCTGCAACAGGGCACGATCCCCGTCCTGCATGGCGGATCTGTCCACCCGACGGGGTGCGGGCACCTTGCTGGCGGCGCCCGACATCCGGAACCCCAGATCAACGTTGAACGGGCGGACAAGCCGCAGGTCCAGCACACGCAGGCCGGTGCGGCGGCTGATCCGAGCCAGTGTGTCGTTCACATGCGCCCGGTCCGGGCCGGTGGCCACGAACCAAAGATTCCAGTCGTCCTCGCGCTGGTAATTGTGGTTCACGCCGGGTTCGGCATCGATGATGGCGGCGACCTCTTCCAGTCGTGCGTCAGGCGCGGCGACAGCGGCAAGCGTACTGGCCGATACTGCGCCGGGGGCAATCGTGGCTCCAACCCGGGTGATGCGCCCTGTCTTACGCATCCGCGCCAGCCGGTCGAGTACTTCTGCCTCGTCCAGACCAAGCGCGTCGGCCAGAACCTGAAACGGACGCGCGGTGACGGGGAAATCGCGCTGGAATTCGTCCAGCAGGCGGCGGTCAAGGGGGTCGGTGATATGGTGCATCGGTTACAGCCCCGTTCTGTGCGCGCGGGCGGTAAAGAAGATGCCGGATGGGCTATCGGCCTCGATCTCGCGCAGTTTCTCGAAGCTTTGCGTGTCGTAGACCATGACCTTGTTGGCATCACGCACGCTGATCCAGACTTCATGCCCGCGCGGCGTGAACTCCATATGCAGCACGGCTGGGCCAGGTTTGAATTCGTGGATGATCTGTTTGCTGACGCTGTCGATCACCTGAATCGTGTCATTCAGCGGGTGGGCGAAATTCACCCAGACCTGCCGCCCGTCGGGCCGTGCCATGGCAAAGACCGGCTGGCCGTGGGTCTGCGTGCGCCCGGTCTCGGTCAGGGTGTCGGCGTCGATCCACAGAACCTCGTGGTGGCCGACGGCGGGCAGCACGAATTCAGGCCCCGTCAGCGCCCAGCCTTCCAGATGAGGCATCTTGTAGACCGGCATCTCCTCTTGCCCGCGCCCATAGTTGGGCAGCACGCGGATCGGTTCGGGCGTCTCGGCCCACAGGTCCAGCGCGGTCAGGCCATCTTCGCCAAACAGGCCCGTGATGTAGGTGCGGCCATTGGCGGTGATCAGCGCGTCATAGGGGTGTTTGCCCATGTCGGGGATTTTGGTGATCTCGGGCGCACCCGTGGCGAAATCGGCAATCCAGGTCTCGCCCGTATCCCACATGGTAAAGACAAACCGGCGGCCCGGCGCATCGACCAGACCGATGGTTTTGCTGTCGGTGGGGATGTCGGCGATCATGTCCAGAGTCTCTGCATCAAAAACGCGTACGCCGCCGGGTTCATAGTTCGACACGGCGACCAGCTTACCGTCATCCGAAATCGCGCCGCCGATGGCGTTTCCCGCCTGTACCACGCGGTTCTCGATCCGGCGGGTGACAATATCGACCTTGGTCAGCCCGCCGTCACGCCCGAAGACATAGGCAAAGCGTTCGTCAGGCGAATAGACCAACGAGGCATGGGACAGATCGCCCAGCCCTTCGATCCGCGCCAGAGACGCGCGGTCGGATTGATCCACCAGCAGGACCGAGCCCTTGGCCCGTTCGATCACAAGGCCCAGATCACCGGTTGCGGTCGGCTCGGCCTGCGCCGTGGTCATCAGCAGGGTGGCTGCGAGGGTAAGGATAAGCTGTTTCATTGTGCCTCCTGTTCCAGCAGGTAACGGGCGATCCATTCGGCCTCTTCTTCGCTGATCAGGGGCCGCCACGGGGGCATTGCCGTGTCGGGAATGCCGTCGAGGATCACACGGGTCAGTACGTCCGGGTCGTAATGTTCAAGGGTTTCAGAGCGCAGATCAGGACCAAGCCCGCCTTTAAGCGACAGCCCGTGGCACGAGCCGCAATCCTGATGCACCAGCCGTTTGAGGGCGCTGGGGTCCAGGGTGTCGGCGGCAAAGGCGGTTGTGGCCACAAGCACGGCGGTTGTCAGAACGGCACGCGCAGTCCAACCGGATCGCCCGGTGACACCGCCAGTCCGCGCCCGCGCAGGTGGGTGCCGCCGTGGTTTTCCGGAGCCCAGCCTAGCCATGAGCCTGTTCCAATATCTGAGCGACAGGCTGCTCCGCATAAAGCGACACAACTTTGCCGATGATGAACAGGGTGGGTGCTTCCAATTCGGCCGCCCGCACATCTGCGGCCAACCGATCCAGCCGGGACACCATGCGGCGTTCCTCCGGCGTGGTGGCTTTGCCAACGGCCAGAACCGGGGTCGAGCCGGGCAGGTTTTCGGTCATCAGCCCCATCGCGATCTGGCCGATATTGGCCACGCCCATATAGACGACCAGCGTCGATTCCGGGTCTGCCAGACGTTTCCAATCCAGATCCAGCACCTTGTCGGCCTGCCGGTGTCCGGTGACATATTGCACCGAGGTTGCCAGCCCGCGATGGGTCAGTGGTACGCCGGTAGAGCACGACGCCCCCTGTGCCGCCGTAATCCCCGGCGCGTATTCGACCGGGATGCCCCGGGCCATCAGATAGGCGGCCTCTTCCGAGCCACGGCCAAAGATCATCGGATCGCCACCTTTGAGGCGTGCAACGATATGCCCGGCGCGGGCCTCTTCGACGAGGATGTCGTTGATGCGATCCTGCGGCACCGTGTGGCATTTCGGGGCCTTGCCGACCGGGATCATCCGCGCGCCTGCGGCGTGCAGTGCCAGAATGTCGTCCGAGACCAGCCGGTCATAGACCACCACATCCGCCCTTTGCAGCATCCGCAGCGCGCGCAGGGTCATCAGTTCAGGGTCACCAGGGCCTGCGCCAATCAGAAATACCTTGCCGGTCATGTGTGAACTCGCTTGGTCAGAATGTGCTTTGAGCCCCGCAATCCTGCGCGATCGGGTGACGTTGCTGGGTATGCCGGGCGTGTCATGGGTCAAGACTGGCGCAACCTGAAACAAACCGCCTTGACTAAAGTTAAGGAGCGCGGGTTTTGCGCCCGCGCTCCTCACTCTCATGCCTGTATTTCTGCCTCGGCTCAGGGTTCGACGGTGATCATTCCGATCATGTTCTGTGTCTCCCAATGCGGCCCGCACAAATACTCCTGCGGCCCGGGTGTGAGGAATGTCAGTTCAACCGATTCCTCGGGGAAAAGCCGGTCGCTTTCGGGTTCGCTGCCATCTTTCAACAGGACCGAGTGGCTGGTGCGTTTGTCCACGTTCACCCAGCGCACTGTTGTGCCCGGTTTAACGGTCAGTTCGACCGGGCAAAAAGTGTATTTGTACATCAAAACCACCTCGGCATCCTCGACCGCGGATGAGGGTTGGTCGAACAGTTCGACATAGCGCTCTTCGGCTTCGGCGCAGGTGGCGGCGATCTTGTCTTCTTCCGCCAGTGCGGCGGACGACAAAAGCAGCATCGCAGGAAGAAGGTACCGAGGGTTCATGATCCAAGTCTCCTTTCCGGAATGTGGAGTGGGGGCCGGATAACCCGGCCCCCACCCATTAGTGTTTGACCACGTTGATAAAGGCGCTGTCGTCGTCCAGCGCCAGGCTGGTATCCAGCGTCACGTGATGGAACCGCGCGGCGGCAAAGTCATCGTGGATGGCAAAGCCGACGGTATAGGTTTTGCCGGCCTCAAGCGGCACATCCCCCGGCGCGTCCGAATTCAGCGGGCGGGTAAAGACCACCGTCCACAGACCGCCGTCGAGGCTGGCCGAGGCAGCGATCTCACCGTCATTAACCACGCGCTGTTCCAGCAGGTAGCCGTTGGTGGCGCTGCCATCGGCATAGACGCGCATCAGGTCCAGATAGGTGCCATCGGCCAGATACTGTTCAATCTGTTCGGCAGCGTGCAGCTTGTCCCAACCGCCCAGAGGCTTGCCACGACGGCCTTTGGTGTCGACCTCGGTGCGGCTTTCGCTGAGGTATTTGGTCACCGTATCCTGCGCGGTCATGCGACTGGAGAAGTCGCCATTGGCCGCAATCGCATCTGCACCCGGATCAAAGGGCATGTATGTGTTGTCGGCGTGGCACGAGGCCCAGCATCCCACCTGATCGCCCATTTCGATACCCGTGCCGGTGATCATCATCGCCACCTTGATCTGGTTGTCCGGGTCCATCTTGCCGCCATCGACAAACGGCGCGGGATTGTGGCCCGCATCTGGCCATTGCAAACGGATATAGAGGTTTTCGTCATCATGGGCCGCTTGCACGGTCGCGTCGATCACACCGCGTTTGCCGGGGATCGGGGTGGGCTCAAGCTCACCGCCTGCCACGATCTTGTTGCCAATCGCGTCCAACTCAGCAGCGTGACAGGTGGTGCATTTGTCCCCGCCCTTGGTCAGCGGACGCGCGCCGCCATGGGACCGGCCATTCTGCACCCATTCGAACGAGGCCTGACCGGGGTAAAACAGCTTCATGTCTGCGCTGGCGACCGAATTCCAGTCGATATTCGTACCGACATCGCCGCCGCCACCTGACGGAGCTGCAGCTTCTTCGCCAGACGCTTTGGCCCGTTCTTCGGCCACAGCCGCATCAACAGCCGCCGCAATTTGCGCTTGCACGGCCTCTTGCTGAGCGACACGAGCCGCTTTTTCAGCCTCGGCTTCGGCGGCTTCCTTGGCCTCGATCCGCGCCAGGCTGGCCATGTATTCTTCGGGGATTTCGCGAATAAATGCGGGGTTTGGTGCCTCAAGCTCTTCCAGATAGTCCTCATCCGCCCGGTCGCGGGCGTCCGAGTGGGCAATCCCCTTGTGGCAGTCGATACAGGTCTGGCCCACGGTCATCGCGTTCAGGTGCTGCTGACGCGCGCGGGGTTTCTGGAACTCGGGCATCATCGATTCGAAATCGTGGCAGTTACGACACTCACGCGAGTCGCTGGATTTCATCCGTTCCCATTCGTTCATCGCCAGATGCACGCGCTTGGCTTCGAATTTTTCGCGCGTGTTGATGGTGCCGACCATCTTGCCATACAGTTCTTTGGACGCCTTGATCTTGCGGATCATTTTATGCGTCCAGTCTTTGGGCACGTGACAGTCGGAACAGACCGCGCCCACGCCGGACCGGTTCACGTCATGGATCGTGCCGGTGTATTCCTCATAGACGAAATCGCGCATCTCGTGGCACGAGACGCAGAATTCCTTGGTGTTGGTCGCTTCCATGGCGGTGTTGAACCCGCCCCAGAAGATGATGCCGCCGGCAAAGGCCGCGGCGATGCCGGCCACGGGCATTCCCCACAGGAAATACCGGCGCCAGATTGGTTTTTTCTTTTCCGGTTCGGAGGTCATATCCGGGCTCCGTTATGGCTGTCTTTTCTGGCCCTGGGTGTCAGGCCTGTGGATTTGGCTGATGTCTCAAACGTGGAAAGGGCGGGCGAGGGGCCCGCCCTTTCCGGTGTTGGTTTCAAACCCGTCAGGTGACGTGGTTCGACCGGTTGTAGACGTTGAACTTGCCGGTCGGCGCGAACAGACCCTTCACGCGGCCGATCTCTTCCAGCGTCTTGGCGTCGAAGATCACGATCTCACCGTTGGCCTCTTTCGAGGTCGAGCGGTTCCACTTGGAAACCCAGACCTCGGAGCCGTCCTGGTTGAACTCGAAGTGGACGGCGACGTTGCCTTCCTCTTCGGTGATCTGGATCGTTTTCACGATCTCACCGGTTGCCTTGTCGATGACCTGTACCGATTGCTGAATCTCAGGCTCGGGGTGCTTGGTCTGGTCGGCCCAGATATAGTCCGATTCCGGGTGTGTCCGGATGAACAGGCCGGGGCCGTCGGTTTCGACCTCGTAGCAGGTTTTCCAAGCCTGATCAGGGTGACCTTCAGGGTCGTTGCCCCAAACGGTGACTGTACCTTCACCCAAGTGGGTCGTACCGGCAACAGGACCGCAATTCGGGTCATCCCAGTTGGCGCCCGGGCCGGGGTGCGGCAACGGCGCGGTGTCGATCATGGCTTCCAGCTTGTGCGTTTTGGTGTCTACGACAACCATTTTGTTCGACGCGTTTGCGGCGATCTGGAAGAAGCGACCAGTTGGATCAAAGAACCCGTCATGCAGGAACTTGGCGCTGTCGATCTTGTCGATACGCAGATTGTCCAGGTCGGTGTAATCCACCTGCCAGAGCTGGCCGAGTTCCTTGACGGCAACGATCCATGTGGGCTCGTTCGGGGTGGTGTAGATAGCGGCCACGCGGGCCTCTTCCACATAGTCCCCGTCCACGTTCACACCGCGGGTCGAAACAACCTTTTTCGGCTCCATGGTTTCGGCATCAACGATGGCGAAATGCGGTGGCCAATAGGCCCCACCGATGACGTATTTACCGTCGCCGGATACGGCCACGTCGCGGGCGTCATAACCAATGGTCACCTCGGCTACGAGCATGTTTTCCGGGTTTTGCCACAGGTCGATCTTGGTCATCTTGCCGTCGCGGCCCATGGTGTACCAGAAGCGGCCCGGGTTTTCCGGTTCTTCCAGTTTGTGGTGCTCGGACGCCTTGAGAACGTGCACGGCATACCCGGTCGGGATATGTGCCAGCACTTCCTTGGTGTCGCCGTCGATCACGGCCACTTTGCCCACGTCACGCTCGATGACCACAAAGAAGTTTTCCCAGTTGCGGCCATGCAGCGGCTCGGACGGGTAATCTTCGGGTTCGACATAGACCTTGCGAGTCGCCATCATCTGTTCAAGCGACATTTCCGGCGGCTTAGGCGGCTCCATCTGGATGTAGGTCGCCATATCGCGGATTTCGTCCTCGGTCATAACGTCCGAGAAGTTGTTCATCCCGCCTTCGGTCCCCCATGCGATGATCTTTTCAAGCCGGTCCTGACCCAATTTCAGGGTGCCGGATACGGTGACGGTGCCATCATCGTTTTTTGTTTCTACAACCGGCTCAAGGCTTTTGCCCGTTGCCCCTTTGCGCAGCACGCCGTGACAACCGGCGCAACGCTCAAAGTAAAGTTGTTTCGATGATTCAAAGGCTTCCTTGCTCAGTGTCGGCTCGTCGGCAAAGACTGGCGCAGCAACGCTGCCCAGCAACATCGCCAAACCGACCCCAAAGGCGCGGCCAGTTCTGTTGTAGCTAATTCCAAGTGACATGATCACTCTCCATTTGCTGGTGAGGCAGGTCCTAGGGTGGGACATCACGCGGATGTCATCCTTGACGAAAGTCAACGGCAGTGACGCAAACTGCACCGCAAAGCGAAAAAACCACCCGATAAAACAAGGGTTTTTGAGACATGTTTAGAACCGCTTGACCTTGGTTAAGTCGGTACGGGGCAATCCCCGCTAGGCTGTAGGTCAAAGCCAGTAGAGCCGAGGAGAGCAGCTATGTCGGCAATAATCGTGCGGGTTTTGGGCGAGGGATTTAGGGTATTTTTCCTATCTGCCGGGCTTTATGGCCTGTTTGTCGGCGGCGTCTGGGGCCTGTGGCTGATGACGCAGACCGGGGCGGTGCCTTACACCGATCCGACCTACGCCATGACCCCCCCGATGTGGCACGCGCATGAGATGATCTTTGGCTATGCCACCGCCGCGTTGGGCGGGTTCTTCCTGACCGCCGTGCCGAACTGGACCGGCGCGAAAGAGGCACGGGCACAGTTCATCGCGCTGGCCGCAGGTCTGTGGTTGCTGGGGCGGTTGGCGATGTGGTTTTCCGGCCTGTTGCCGCCGGTTCTGGTGGCGGTGCTTGATTTGGCCTTTGTGCCGATTCTGGCAGCGAAAATCGCGACTCAGCTGATCCGGCGGCCCAAGCCGCAGAACATGGTGTTCCTGCTGCTCCTCAGCCTGATCTGGGTCGCCAATCTTCTGACCCATCTGGAATGGATCGGCATCACCCGGGATACTCTGAACCTTGGTCTGCGGGCCGGGTTGCTGACCCTGTGTTCAATGATCGCAATTCTGGGCGGGCGGATTACCCCGGCCTTTACCCGCAACGCGATGAAGCGCGACGGCGCGCCCGAGGCGGCATGGCCAGTTTCGGTCGCCGCCCTCGACAAGGCAGGGATGATCGTCGCGCTGCTGCTGCCGCTGAGCGCACTGACGTTCGGACTTGGCCCGGTCACGGGGGCCTTTGCGCTGGGGCTAGGCGTCGTGCAGGTCCTGCGCATGGCGCGCTGGCGATCGGTCTGGGCGCTGCGGCAGCCGATCCTGATTGCGCTGCATATCGGGCTTGGAATGCTTGCGCTCGGCCTCATCTTATGGGGTCTGTCCCTGCTGGGCGTCGGAAGCGAAGTCGCGGCGCTGCATGTGCTGGGAATCGGCTGCGTCGGTGGCATGACCCTGGCCGTCATGAGCCGCGCCGCGCTGGGTCACAGCGGGCGGGCGCTGATCGCGCCGACACCGATGGCGGTGGCCTATGGGTTGATGGCGCTGGCGGCGATTCTCAGGTGGGTAGGGTCCGATCTGAACACCGGCTATCTGACTGCGATGCTGGTGGTGGACGGGCTGTGGATCGGGGCCTTCACGCTCTATCTGATCGCCATGTGGTCGGCCCTGACCGGTCCGCGTGCGGCCTGAATATTCATATATTTTGTGGATTTATCCATTCCCGCCCACAGTCTTGACTTTCGTTAAGGCACCCGTGCGACCCAACCGCCATTGTCGTCACACTAGCTAATCTGCGCAAAGGAGAGCGCGATGCGAGAAGTCATGACAAAGAGCATGGCTCGCAACATATTTTATGGCGGGTCACTGTTCTTCATCCTCATCTTTCTGGCTCTGTCAGCCCATTCGCACCTGTATATCGTCAATTCCGAGAACTCGGCAAAGCTTGATGAAAGTGTGGTGAGGGGCAAACACGTCTGGGAAAAACACGCCTGTATCAACTGTCACACCATTCTGGGCGAGGGGGCCTACTATGCCCCCGAAGTCGCGAATGTGATGACCCGTTGGGGCGTTCTGGACGACCCGGAATCAGCCTTTGAAGCCCTCAAGGGCTGGATGGAAGCACAGCCGACCGGCATTCCCGGTCGTCGGCAGATGCCCAATTTCGACCTCAGCGACGAAGAGATCCGCGATCTGACCAACTTTTTGATCTGGACGGACAATATCGACGCTCAGGACTGGCCGCCGAACGAGGCAGGCTGAGAAAGGGACAAGGACAATGAAATACGAATCCCAAAAAATCGCCTACGCCTACTTTGCCGTAGCCATGGGCCTGTTCGCGATACAGGTGTTGGGCGGCCTGCTGGCCGGTCTGATCTATGTCTTCCCGAACTTCCTGAGCGGGCTTTTGCCGTTCAACATCGTGCGGATGCTGCACACCAACTCTCTGATCGTCTGGCTGATCCTGGGCTTCTTCGGGGCGGCCTACTTCCTGATCCCGGAAGAGGCCGAGCGTGAGATCCACTCACCCAAACTGGCCTATCTTCAGCTGATCATCCTTGTTGTCGGCACCTTGGGCGTGGTTGTGACCTATGTCTTCAACCTGTTCGAAGGCAACTGGCTGCTGGGCAAAGAAGGGCGCGAGTTCCTTGAGCAACCCAAATGGGTCAAGGCGGGCATCGTCGTGGCCGCGCTGATCTTCCTTTACAACGTGTCGATGACCGTTCTGAAGGGCAAGAAGACCGCCATCACCAACATCCTTCTGTTGGGTCTGTGGGGTCTGGCGCTGCTGTTCCTGTTTGCCTTCTACAACCCCGGCAACCTGTCCCTGGACAAGCAATACTGGTGGTATGTTGTCCACCTCTGGGTTGAGGGCGTTTGGGAGCTGATCATGGCCTCGATCCTCGCCTACCTGATGCTGAAGCTGACGGGTGTCGACCGTGAGATCGTCGAAAAATGGCTCTATGTCATTGTCGCCGCCGCGCTGTTCTCGGGCATCCTTGGGACCGGGCACCACTATTACTGGATCGGTACACCGGGCTACTGGCAGTGGATCGGGTCGATCTTCTCAAGCCTCGAAGTGATCCCGTTCTTCGCGATGATGGCCTTTGCCTTCGTCATGGTCTGGAAGGGCCGCCGGGACCACCCCAACAAGGCCGCGCTGCTGTGGTCGCTGGGTTGTGCCACTCTGGCCTTCTTCGGTGCCGGTGTCTGGGGCTTCCTGCATACGCTGCACGGGGTGAACTACTATACCCACGGCACGCAGATTACCGCAGCCCACGGCCACCTGGCCTTCTACGGTGCCTATGTCTGTCTCAATCTGGCGATCTTCAGCTATGCAATGCCGATCCTTAAGAACCGCGATCCTTATAATCAGGTTCTGAACATGGGCTCGTTCTGGCTGATGACCAGCGGCATGGTCTTCATGACCTTCGTCCTGACCTTCGGTGGCACCGTGCAAACGCACATGCAACGTGTGGTTGGCGACTACTTCATGGACGTGCAGGACCAGATTGCAGTCTTCTACTGGATGCGTCTCGGCTCTGGCATTGTCGTGGTCCTTGGCGCGCTGCTGTTCATCTACTCGGTCTGGGTGCCCCGGAAAGAGGTCATTGAACCCGGCGCAGCCGAAACCCCTGCGGAGTGATGAACATGGACGGCTCCATGAAACTGAATGAGGGGGCGGCAAACGCCCCCTTCTACCTCGCCCAGGGCGATGAATGCGACGTCTTCTGCGCCGCCTACACCAACGACCTGCCGGTCCTGCTGAAAGGCCCGACAGGTTGCGGCAAAACCCGCTTTGTGGCGCATATGGCCGCCAAGCTTGGCCGCCCGCTTTATACCGTGGCCTGTCACGATGACTTGGCCGCTGCCGACCTGATTGGCCGCTACCTGTTGAAAGGCGGCGAAACCGTCTGGGTCGACGGCCCCCTGACCCGCGCGGTGCGCGAAGGTGCGATCTGCTACCTTGATGAGGTGGTCGAGGCGCGCAAGGACGTCACCGTTGTGCTGCACCCGCTGACCGACGACCGGCGCATCCTGCCAATCGACCGTACGGGTGAGGAGCTTGAGGCCGCGCCCGGCTTCATGCTGGTCGCCTCATACAACCCCGGTTACCAGAATATCCTGAAAACCCTGAAACCCTCGACCCGGCA
The DNA here is from genome assembly GCF_056537125.1 of Ruegeria sp. CH10. Lineage (NCBI taxonomy): Bacteria > Pseudomonadati > Pseudomonadota > Alphaproteobacteria > Rhodobacterales > Roseobacteraceae > Ruegeria > Ruegeria sp. CH10. The sequence goes on from NZ_JBQFQY010000005.1 coordinate 66,576, forward strand.
GCGCTTTATCTCGCTGGAATTCGACTTCCCCTCGCCTGAGTTGGAGGCGCAGGTGGTCGCGCAGGAAAGCGGTCTGCCGCTGGAGCGTTGCAAGCCGTTGATCCGGCTGGCGAACAAGCTGCGCGGGCTCAAGGGTCAGGACCTTGAGGAAGGCGTTTCCACCCGTTTGGTTGTCTATGCCGCGACGCTGATCGCACAGGGCATGTCGACCGACCGCGCCATCCTTGCCGCTATGGTTGAACCTCTGACGGATGATGAGGACATCAAACGCGGGCTCCTCGATCTTGTCACGGCTGTCTTTGGGTGAGGCCGGCCGATGGTCAGGATCGATTTTGAGCCATGGGAACCCGAAGAAACGATCGGGAAACTGTGGCATACCCTTGCCAGCCGCCTCGATGCACCCAAGGTGCATGATGGAGCCGCTGTCGACCTCTCTGAGGTCGCGGGGCGGCTGGCCGTCCTCTTCCGAGGACTTGGGGGTAGCCCGGGCGTTGAATTGCGCCCGGTCTCACCCGAGGTTTCACGCCACCGCCTAAGCTGGCGCCGCAAACTGGCGACCGAGGCCGAGTTGATGCCGCGCGCGTCCTTCGATGGCGAAGTTCTGCGTCTGCCGGATCGGTTGGCAGTCTTTCCGGCGCGCGAGGCCAATGGTGCGCTTTATGTCTGGCTGGCCGCTGCTGCCGCCCATGCGGGAACCCGCATTGACGAAGACGACCCGCTGCGCACCGATCTGCGCGCGTTGATGGCGGCGCAGGACATGGTTGTGGTGACGCTCGACGACGCCCCCGGCTTGCGCCCGCTTTATACCGAGTTGTGCAAGGGCGTGCTGCACCAACGCGGCATTCCCGGTTTGCCACCGGTTGAGGCTGCGGTGGAAGAACTTATCCGTCATATGCTGGACGACCCCGCGCCGCTGTCTGAGAAAGCTGAACAGCTTCTGACGCTGGACGGCGACCTGACCGCCCCGCGCGGCTATCAACCGATGCGCCCGGTGCCCCTGTGGCCCGAGCTGCGCGCCGTCGGCTTTTCCGAACATAACGAAGTCGAAAACCCCTACACCGAAGGTGAACCCGAAGAGTCGGGCGAGAAAACCCACCGCGCCCGCCGCCGCAAATCCGATCAGGCCAACCGCAGCGACAGTTTCATCCTGCATAAGTTCGAAGCCATTCTCAGCTGGGCCGAGTTTCTGAACATCAACCGCCGCATCGACGACGACGATCCCGACAACGCCAAGAAAGCCGCCGACGATCAGGAAGAGATCGGGTTGGGCCAGATATCCAAAGCCCCGCCCACCAAGCTGAAACTGCATCTCGACCTCGCACCCGAGGATGTGAACCGCGAGCGTCTGTCTGGACGCATTCTCTATCCCGAATGGGACGTGCGCACCGGTCAGTACCTGCCGGACCATGTGAACGTCCTGCTGTCCGATGCCGACATCCGCGAAGACGCCGCCGAGTTTGGCAAAGACCCCGCCACCGCCCGCCGCATCCGCGCCGTGAAACGTCAGTTCGAGGCGCTGCGCCCGGGCCGCGTGATGACCCGAGGCCATCTGGACGGCGATCAGCTGGATATCGAAGCCGCCGTGCGCGCCGAAACCGACCGCCACGCCAGCGGCGAAGGCAATGAACGCATCTGGATGCAATCCCGCCCCGAGGCCCGCGATCTGGCGGTCTCGATCCTGCTGGACGTCAGCCGCTCAACCGAGAGCGCTGTCACAGGCCGCGCCGTGATCGACATCGAACGCGAGGCTTTGGCCGCGCTCGCCTGGGGCCTGAACGCCTGCGGAGACGATTTTGCCATCCACGCCTTCAGCTCGCTGAAACGCCAGCGCGTCTATGTGCAGCGCTGCAAACGGTTCGATGAGCCGATGGGGTCAACTGTCGAACAACGCATCGCTTCGCTGCGCCCCGGCCACTACACACGCCTTGGCGCCGCCATCCGCCATTGCTCGGCCGATCTGGCAGAGCAATCCCGAAAACGCCGCCTGCTGCTGGTCATCACTGACGGCAAACCCAACGATCTGGACCATTACGAAGGCCGCCACGGCATTGAAGACACCTGCATGGCCGTCCGCGAGGCGCGCCGCGCCGGACAATCGGTCTTTGGCGTCACCATCGACAAAACCGGCAAAAGCTGGTTCCCGCGCATGTTTGGCCAAGGCGGGTTCGCCGTCATCCCCGACCCGCACCGCCTGACCATGGCCCTGCCGCAGATCTACCGCCAACTGGTCGGCGCATGACCGACAGCTCCCTCATCGACGAGCTTCCGGGCGAGTTGCTGATGTGGGTGCTGATCATCTCGGAACTGCTGGTCTTCGGCGCGGGCCTGATCGCCTTCATGGGCGTCCGCCTGACCGATCCTGCGGGCTTTGCCGAAGCGCAATCGCATCTCTTCCGCACCGGCGCGGCGCTCAACACCGCCGTCCTGATCACGTCCGGCTACCTCGCCGCACAGGCCCTGCACTGGCGGCAAGCCGCCCGCCGCGTCGCCGCCCGTCTGGCGCTGATCGCGGCGGCTGCGTTGGGCGTTGTGTTCCTGATTGTCAAAGGCGCGGAATACGCAGACAAAGCCACCCAGGGCATCACCTTTGAAACCCACCCGTTTTTCCTGTTCTACTACTTGCTGACCGGCTTTCACGCCGCGCATGTGCTGGCTGGTGTGATGATCCTGCTGCTGGTCGCGTGGCGCGACCATCCCCGCAACATCGAGGCAGGTGCACAGTTCTGGCACATGGTCGATCTGGTCTGGATCATGCTCTTCCCCGTGATCTACTTGCTGGGATAAGAGCAATGCCCGCGCCTTCTTCTTGTCCCAAATACGGCCGCCGGAGGCTCCCGAACGCCCTCATACGCGCATGGCTCACACTTATGGCGCTCAGCGTCGTATCAGCGCTATTGACCTTGTCGTCTCTGGCTCCGGCGCTGCTGGCCGCTGGTATCCTGATCCTCGCCCTGATCAAGTCGCGTGTCATCCTTGCCACATATCTTGACCTGGCTAAAAGCCCGGCCTGGCTGCGGGGATTCACAGGGGTACTGACAGGATTTGTCCTGATCATATTCGCACTCTACCTGATCTGACCAAAGAAAATCGCCGCCCCGTTCAGGGCGGCGACTTTCCAGGCGAGGGGGCGCTTTTGGTTATTGGGCGGCCATCGGCATCCGTGCGATCTGGCAGCGTTGCCACAACGCCGACAGGGCACCGACCAGATGGTCGATATCGTCATCCGTATGTACCGGAGACGGTGTGATCCGCAGGCGCTCGGTCCCTTTTGGCACAGTGGGGTAATTGATCGGCTGGATATAGATGCCGAATTCCTCCAGCAGCGTGTCCGAGATAAACTTGCACTTCACCGGATCACCCACCATCACCGGAATGATGTGGCTGGGGTTGGGCAAATGCGGGATGCCTTCCGCATCCAACCGCGCCCGGACCTGCGCGACGCGGGCCTTTTGCAGGTCGCGTTCCACATTCGACTGTTTCAGGTGCCGGATCGAGGCCGCAGCGCCGGCCGCAATTGACGGGGGCAGGGCGGTGGTAAAGATGAACCCGCTGGCAAAGCTGCGCACGAAATCGCACAGCGCGGCTGAGGCCGCGATATAGCCGCCCACCACGCCAAACGCCTTGCCCAAGGTACCCTCGATCACGGTCAGGCGGTCCATCAGGCCTTCGCGCTCGGCGATACCGCCGCCGCGTGGGCCGTAAAGGCCAACGGCGTGAACCTCGTCCAGATATGTCATCGCACCGTATTTGTCGGCCAGATCGCAGATCTCTTTGATCGGGGCGATGTCACCGTCCATGGAATAAACCGATTCAAACGCCACCATCTTTGGTGCATCGGGGTCTGCAGCGGCCAGTTTCGCCTCAAGATCGGCCAGGTCATTGTGCTTCCAGATCACCTTCTGTGCCCGCGAATGGCGGATGCCTTCGATCATCGAGGCATGGTTCAACGCGTCCGAGAAAACAATCAGATCAGGAATTTTCGCGGCGAGTGTGCCAAGCGCCGCCCAATTCGAAACATATCCGGAGGTAAAAAGAAGCGCGGCTTCTTTTCCGTGCAGATCAGCCAGTTCGGCCTCAAGCAGCACGTGGTCGTGAGTGGTGCCTGATATGTTTCGCGTCCCTCCGGCACCCGCGCCACAGCGGTCCAATGCGTCATGCATCGCCCCGATGACAGATGGGTGTTGACCCATGCCAAGATAGTCGTTGGAACACCAGATCCGCACGTCGCGCTGCACCGTGCCATCCGTTTGCCGGGCATTGGGGAAAGACCCGCACCGGCGTTGCAAATCTATGAAAACACGATAGTTCCCTTCGTCTCGAAGGTCATCAAGGCGCTGAACAAAAAATCGCTCGTAGTCCATTTTATGTGCTCCCCGGAATACTGGCTTTGGACCGAGGATAGGTCAGGCCCGGTCGCCACAACATGACTAATGTCAAGTTGGAGTGTTATCAAAAACCTGATGCGGTCGCTGCAGTTTTGACATAGCTTAAAGACAGCGCGGATGGGTCATGGTTTTCCCGCTACAGAAAAGTCAGGGAGGGCGTTGTTGTGCCGCATGAAGCACAAAAGGCGATCGCACGTCAGTCGCTTCTGCTGCGCAGTTTGCCGGATCAGCATGTCGAGACGCTGCTGAGTCACGCAATATGGCGGCAGTATGATCGCGGAGAGACGATTTTCCTACAGGAGGAAACTGCGCAGGCAGTTCATGTTGTGCTGGCGGGATGGGTTAAGCTTTTCCGCATGAGCCCGACTGGTTCTGAGGCGGTCGTGAGCGTTTTCAAACGCGGCGACAGCTTTGGCGAGGCCGTCGCGCTTCGGAACGTGCCATACCCTGTCTCAGCCGAAGCTGTGTCGGCCTGCGAAGTGATGCATATCCCCAGCCCGATCCTGATCTCGCTGATGAAAGAAGACCCCGAAATCGGAATTTCGATTCTGGCGTCCACGTTCACGCATCTGCATTCTCTGGTGGCTCAGCTTGAGCAGCTCAAGGCACAAACGGGCGCGCAGCGGGTGGCCGAATTCCTTTTGAACCTGTGCGACTGCGCCGAGGGCAGCTGCGATGTGTCGCTTCCTTATGACAAGATGCTCATTGCCGGTCGTCTGGGGATGAAACCAGAGAGCCTGAGCCGGGCGTTTTCCCGGCTCAAAACAGTCGGCGTCAGAATCAACCGAAATCATGCAGAGATCGAAGATATCGACACGTTGCGCGGATATGTTGAAGATGATCCTCACGGCGGGATGTTGTAACCAAACAGAGGTGTCACGGTTGACTTGAAATGGTTGCGCAGGCGGGCAGGGTGGCGACCGGATTCAGGATGAAACGCCGTGCCTTCCATCCATGCTAACCTTCCGCAACAGTACCCGTCAGCATTTTCTGCATGGCGAAATATGACGCTTTCGGAGTTCGCTTCATGGAGCCGAAATCCACATCAACCAGGCCAAAGCGTTTTTCGTACCCCAAGGCCCATTCGTAATTGTCCAGCAAAGACCAGACAAAATAGCCCTTGACCGGGACCCCTTGATCAAGCGCGGCCTGAACGGCGAACAGGTGTTGATCAAGATAGAGGATGCGGTCTTCGTCCTGTTGGCGCTCGGGGCTGGCCATGCCGTTTTCGGTGACGTAGAGGGGCAAGCTGCCTGTGTATTCACGCGCCGCCCGGGTCAGGAAACGGGTCAGAGCGTCCGGGTCGATTTCCCATCCCATTTGGGTCTTTGGCAATGGGCCCGGAACTTCGACAAAACCCGGCCAGACAGAGTCTGAAGGCGCGATTAATTTACGGGTGTAGTAGTTCAGGCCGCACCAGTCGACCGGCGCGCCAATCGTGTCGAAATCATCTTGCCAACCGGTTGGCAGATGGGATTCCAGCCCGTCAAGGACGTTCTGCGGATAGGCTTTGTTGAACACGCCGCCCAAAAAGAACCGGTTGTAGATTCCGTCATACAGGGCGGCGGCTTGCTGCGCCTCGTCACTGTTATCGGCGGGTTCGGCCCATTCCAGATTGAATACACCCCCAAGATTGGACAATCCCAATCCGCGCATCGTCTCAATAGCCCGGCCATGGGCCAACAGAACGTGGTGCATTGCGCGCGCGGTAGCCCGAATGTCGCGCAGGCCGGGGGCGTGGTGCCCGTCGAAATGGCTCAGCCAGCTGACACACCATGGCTCGTTGATGGGGGCAACGCTGTGCATTCGATCCCCGATGCGGCCCATGATAACCTCGGTGAAATCGGCGAACCAACCGGCGATATCGCGGTTGCGCCATCCCCCCAGGTCGGCCAGAGGTGAGGGCAGCTCCCAATGATACAGGGTGGCGCAAGGGCGGATGCCGCGTTCCAATAGCGCGTCGGCCAGACGGTCATAATAATCCAGCCCGGCTTGATTGACCGGCCCGCGCCCTTCGGGCAACACGCGCGCCCAGCTTGTCGAGAAGCGATAGCAATCAAACCCTGCGTCGCGCACAAGATCGAAGTCCTCTTCGAACCGGTTCAGGTGGTCGCAGGCAAGATCCCCGTTTTCTGCGCGCACGACATTGCCGGGCGTGGCCGCAAAAGTATCCCAATGCGTCGAGCCGGCCCCGCCCTGCGCGTGCCCTTCGATCTGATAGGCGGATGTGGCAACGCCGAACAGGAAATCGTCGGGAAAATCGCGGCGCGTGTGTCTCATCGTCAGCTCCTTTTCGGGGCAGGGCCTGTTGATCGTCCGACCACCAGTTCGGATTCCAGCAGCGTGGTTTTGACCGGGCCGTCAGGCGATTTGATCCGTGCAATCAGCATTTCGGCCGCCAGCTCTCCGGCGTGTCGGACAGATGACCGCGTGGCCGTGAAAATAGGGACGTCCTGCCCGTTTTTCAGATAGGACAGGTCATCGTCATGCGCGATCACCGAAACATCCCGACCGATCTGCAAGCCCGCCTCATCCAGGGCCCGCCGCACACCAATCGCCGAAATCATCGACGATGCCAGAATTGCCGTTGGCGGGTCGTCCAGCTGCAGCAAATCGCGGGTCTCGTGATGGCCGTAAACCTCGGTCATCTCGGCGCTGCGCATCAGGTGCGGATCAGGGGGCAGACCGGCCTGTTCCAGCGCCTGCAGGTATCCGGCGCGGCGGCGATGTGCAAAATCCATGTCTTCAAGCCCGTTGATCAGGGCAATGCGGCGATGGCCAAGGTCGATCAGGAACTGCGTCGCGCGCAGGAACGAGCCCGTATTGTTCACATCGATCCAGTCATATTCCACATCCACCCCGGTTGACCGCCCGTGCACGATGAACGGAACACCCATGCGGGTCAGCAGCTCAATTCGTTTCTCGTTGACTTTGGGGCCCTGCAAAACAACGCCATCCACGGCCCCGCGCTGAAACAGGCTGCGATAGGCCCCTTCGATCGACGTGTCATCGGCGGTTTTGAACATCATGTCATAACCATTCTCGGCGTAGGATCGCGCGGCACCCGCAACGAAATCGCCAAAGATTGGGTTGACCATCTCGTGCTGGGACGAGCTGGGAATGACATGCCCGATGACCATGGATTTGCCGGTTGCCAGCCCCTTTGCCCGACTGTTTGGTCGATAGCCATGCTTAGTCGCGGCGGCCTGAACGCGCAGTCGGGTCTTTTCATTGACCTCGGGATAGCCGTTCAGCGCCCGGCTGACCGTGGTTTGAGAAAGACCCAGAATCTCAGAGAGCTGTTTCAGGTTCATAATGTTCAAAGCGCCTTCAAAAAAGTGCCTATTTCTTTTGTTTCGAATTTCCGTTTTCGTCAACATGTTTCGAGGTTTTCGCGGAAAATTCTCAGTTTTACAGGAGTCAATAAACGAATTGTTGACAGAATCTTGTGGACAGCAGATAAATTGCCAAATCCAAAGCGCTTTGAAAAAGACTCACAACGCGCAAAAATGACTGGGAGGAGATTTCATGAAACACGCGCTTTTGACCGGTGCGGCGACGTTTGCTGTGATGGCGGGAACGGCACAAGCTGACAAAGTCACCGTCTTTGGGCCCTGGCTGGGACCAGACCAAGAAAACGTTGAGGCCGTGCTGGATGGCTTTGCTGCGGCCACAGGGCATGAATACGCTTATGTCGGCTCGGACAGTTTCGAACAGCAAATCAGAATTGATGCCGAGGCAGGGTCGGCGCCGAACGTGTCTGTATTCCCTCAGCCCGGCTTGGCAGCAGATATGGCCCAATCGGGTTTTCTGACGCCGTTGGGTGACGCCACCGCGGACTGGGTTCGCGACAATTACGCGGCCGGGCAGTCGTGGGTCGATTTGGGAACCTATCCCGGCCCTGACGGGCAGGACCATCTGTATGGATTTTTCTACAAGGTCGATGTGAAATCGCTGGTTTGGTACGTCCCCGAGAACTTCGAGGATGCTGGCTATGATGTTCCGACCACAATGGAGGAACTCAAGGCGCTGACCGATCAGATCGTTGCGGATGGAGAGACGCCGTGGTGCATCGGTCTGGGTTCTGGTGGCGCAACCGGTTGGCCCGCAACCGATTGGGTCGAAGACATGATGCTGCGCACGCAGTCACCCGAGGATTACGATGCCTGGGTGTCCAACGAAATGAAATTCAATGACCCGAAAGTGGTCGCAGCGATCGAGGAATTCGGCGCGTTTGCGCGCAATGACGACTATGTTGCGGGCGGTGCGGGCACGGTGGCGACCACCGATTTCCGCGACAGCCCCAAAGGCATGTTCAGCGCGCCTCCACAGTGCTACATGCACCGACAGGCATCGTTTATCCCGGCGTTTTTTCCGGAAGGCACTGTTGTGGGTGAGGATGTTGATTTCTTTTACTTCCCAGCCTATGAAAGCAAAGACCTCGGCAGCCCGGTTCTGGGGGCCGGTACGTTGTGGGCGATCACCAATGACAGCCCGGCGGCGCATGATCTGATCGCCTATCTGCAGACCCCCGAAGCGCATGAAACCTGGATGGCCCTGACCGGCTTTCTGACCCCGCATAAAGGTGTGGATACTTCGGTGTTCTCAGACCCGACACTCAAGAAAATGAACGATATTCTGCTGGGCGCGACCACTTTCCGGTTTGACGGCTCGGATCTGATGCCGGGCGGTGTCGGGGCCGGTACGTTCTGGACCGGAATGGTCGATTATACGGGCGGCAAGTCCGCTCAGGATGTCGCCGACGAGATCCAGTCCTCGTGGGACGCATTGGACTAAGCAACCGCATGATCGGGCGGCCCTGCGTTAAGGCCGCCCCCTCCTTCTTTCTCAACGGAGAGCGATATGCATCCGGCAATTCAGGGCCTGCTGACCATCGCCATAGGCGTGTCGGGCTGTGTGGGCTATTTCTTTCTGTCCAACCAGCTTTTGGACAAGGTCCTGTTCCCCGCACGCGGACCAAATGCAGGGCGCAATATCAACCGTGCCAATCTCATTCGCCCATGGCTTTTTCTGCTTCCGGCGTTGGTCGCGATTGGCCTGTATCTGGCCTATCCCGTTGTTGAGACGCTGCGCCTGTCCGTGACCGAACGCGTGGCCGGTGGTGGGTACACGTGGGTGGGCCTCGATAACTATGTCCAGATGGTATCAGAGCCGAAATTCTGGGAAGCGATGCGCAACAACGCGTTCTGGCTGATCGTTGTCCCGGCGATGTCTACGGCTTTCGGTTTGCTGGCTGCTCAACTGACCGACCGCATCCGCTGGGGCAACATCGCCAAGGCGCTGATCTTTATGCCGATGGCGATTTCCTTTGTCGGGGCCTCGGTGATCTGGAAACTGATCTATGACGCGCGCCCGGCCGAGCAGGACCAGATCGGTATTCTGAACGCGCTTTATCTGTTTTTTGGCGGGGTCGAGCCTCAGACCTGGCTGACCATCCCGTTCTGGAACAATTTCTTTCTGATGGCCATCCTGATCTGGATTCAGACAGGTTTCGCCATGGTCATCCTGTCCGCAGCCTTGCGCGGTATCCCCGAAGAAACCGTCGAAGCCGCGATTTTGGATGGGGCAAGCCCCTTCCAGATCTTCTTTAAGATCAAGGTGCCGCAAATCTGGAACACAATTCTGGTTGTCTGGACAACGATCACTATCCTGGTCCTGAAAGTCTTCGACATTGTCTTTGCGATGACCAATGGCCAGTGGGAGACGCAGGTTCTGGCCAATTACATGTACGACAAGATGTTTCGCGCCAATGACTGGGGCGTGGGGTCGGCATCGGCGATGGTGATCATGTTGCTGGTAACGCCCATCCTGGTCTGGAACGTCCGCAACGCACGCAGGGAAATGGAATAGAGCATGAGCGATATTGCAGGAACCAAACCCGCCCTCAGATGGATCGTTCAGGCATCGGTCATTTTCCTTGTGGTGCTGTGGGTGATACCCACATTCGGGTTGTTGATTTCATCCTTTCGCACGGCGGACCAGATCGCGACCAGTGGCTGGTGGAAGTCTCTTTTCCCGTCCGAACAAAACTTGACCCTGCGCACGTCAGCCCCGGATACGCAGGTTCTGGAAAACGGGCTTTACGTAATCGAGGGCAACCTGTTCGACGCAGAGCAAAAGGCCGTGATCTCAAAATGGGGTGTCAGTTCGCGGGCCGTGGACGCGTTTGAGCCCGGTCAGACCGCAGAGCTACGCCGTGGCGGGACGATCACTGTCGATGCCGATGGCAATTACCGGGCAGAAAACACAGAGGAATTCACCGGCAGCCGTGGCCCCCGTGTCTTTGTCAGCGCCGAACTTCCGCCCGAGTTCACGCTGGACAATTACCACAAGGTTCTTCTGGCCGAGGACAGCACCGACAGTATGGGGCGGGCGTTTTTCAACACTCTGACCGTGACAATTCCGGCAACGATCATTCCCATTCTCGTGGCGGCCTTTGCAGCCTATGCGCTGGCCTGGATGGAGTTTCCGGGCCGGGCGTTGCTGATTGCCGCAATTGTGGGTCTGTTGGTTGTGCCGTTGCAACTTGCCCTTATTCCCCTGCTGAAACTCCACCTCAATATCGGGATCGGAAAAGGGTATCTGGGGGTTTGGCTGGCGCATACCGGCTTTGGGTTGCCTTTGGCAATTTACCTGCTGCGCAGCTACATGGCCGGGCTGCCGCGCGATCTGATCGAAAACGCGCGGGTCGACGGAGCGACCGAGTTCCAGATCTTTACCAAGCTGATCCTGCCGCTCAGCTTCCCGGCGCTGGCGTCATTTGCAATTCTTCAGTTCCTCTGGACCTGGAATGATCTTCTGGTGGCCAAGGTTTTCCTGATCGACGCATCAGGCCAAACCACTGTCATGACCAACCGGATTGTGGAACTGCTGGGAACACGGGGCGGCAATTGGGAAATCCTGGCGACCGCGGCCTTTGTGTCGATCATCGTTCCCCTGATCGTTTTCTTCGCAATGCAAAAATACCTGGTCCGCGGCCTGCTGGCCGGGTCTGTAAAATAGAGGCGTCTGATGAACGTGCAGAACACCGTAGAAGTTTCGAACTCAAATCAGGCAACATCCGAGTGGTGGCGCGGTGGGGTGATCTATCAGATTTATCCGCGCAGCTTTCAGGACAGCAATGGCGACGGGATCGGTGACCTCAAAGGGATCACCCAACGCCTGGGTTACATTGCTGATCTGGGGGTTGATGCGATCTGGATTTCGCCCTTCTTCAAATCTCCGATGAAGGATTTTGGATATGATGTCAGCGACTACCGCGATGTCGATCCGATGTTCGGGACGTTGGAAGACTTCCGCACTTTGCTGGACCAGGCCCACGCCAAGGGGCTGAAAGTGATGATCGACCTCGTGCTGTCTCACACCTCTGACCAGCACCCGTGGTTTGCTGAAAGCCGCTCTGACAGGGACAATTCGAAATCTGACTGGTTCGTCTGGGCCGATCCGAAACCGGACGGCACGCCGCCCAATAACTGGCTGTCTATCTTCGGCGGTTCTGCATGGCAGTGGGAGCCCCGGCGCCTGCAATACTACCTGCACAATTTCCTGACCTCGCAGCCGGACCTGAACTTTCACAGCCCCGCAGTGCAGGACGCCCTTCTGGATGTGGCCCGGTATTGGCTGGACATGGGGGTGGATGGTTTTCGTCTGGACACCATCAATTTCTATTTCCACGACGCACAACTGCGGGACAACCCGGCCCTTCCGATCGAAGAGCGCAACGCATCCATCGCGCCTGCGGTGAACCCCTATAACCACCAGGACCACCTTTTTTCCAAAAGCCAGCCCGAGAATATCGCCTTTCTCGAACGCCTGAGGGCATTGACGGATGAATATGAAGGCCGGGCCTGTCTGGGTGAGGTTGGCGATGCGCAGCGCGGGCTTGAGATCATGGGCGAATACACCTCGGGCGATACACGGATGCACATGTGTTATGCTTTTGAATTTCTTGAAAAACGCGTTTTGACAGCCCCCTACGCCAAGCAGGTTTTTGACCAGCTCGAAGAAAAGGCGGGCGATGCCTGGCCGTGCTGGGCGTTCTCGAACCATGATGTGCAACGCCACGCCTCGCGTTGGGCGCTGGATCATGCAGCGGTGCGCCAATATGCGGTTCTGATGATGTGCCTGCGGGGGTCTGCCTGCCTGTATCAGGGAGAAGAGCTGGGCCTGCACGAGGCAGATGTGCCCTTCGAAAAGCTTCAGGACCCTTACGGGATTGAGTTCTGGCCAGAATTCAAGGGCCGCGACGGGTGCCGCACACCGATGGTCTGGGCGACGCAGGATGAGCATTCCGGCTTTAGCACCCATGAACCTTGGCTGCCTGTCAGCACGGCCCAAATGGACAAGGCTGTGGATCGGTTGGCAGCGGATGACCAATCGGTGTTGAACCACTATCGCCGCGCGATTGCGCTGCGTCACGCGCATCCTGCACTGACCTCGGGGTCGCAATCGGAGATGGCCCAGATCGGTCCCGTTCTGACATTCCAGCGCGAGGGTGCTTCTGAGACGGTATTTTGCGCCTTCAACCTCGGGACAGAGGCGCAACAGGTCGGTCTGCCCAAAGGCAACTGGCGGGTCATTGGGCAGGATCTTGGCGGTGTCGATGGCGCGGGCAGCGCTGTGCTGCAGCCGGCGCAATTCTGTCTGATGGCTATGGACAAGGGGTAAACCATGTCGGAACTCAAACTCACGGATGTGGCGAAATCCTATGGCCCGGTCGATGTGCTCAAACATATCGATCTGGACATCGAAAAGGGTGAACTGATCGTGTTTGTCGGCCCGTCGGGCTGTGGGAAGTCCACCTTGCTGCGCATGATTGCCGGGCTGGAAAAGATCACCGGCGGCACGTTAGAGATCGAAGGTCAGGTCATGAACGATGTGCCACCCGCCCAGCGGGGGATCGCGATGGTGTTTCAGTCCTATGCACTCTATCCGCATTTGACCGTGCGCGAGAACATGGCCTTTGCCCTCAAGATCGCCAAGATGCCCGCCGCCGAGATCGACACAGCAGTCGAACGGGCCGCGCAAACTCTTCAACTGGATCCGCTTTTGGATCGCCTGCCCAAGGCCCTGTCCGGCGGTCAGCGCCAGCGCGTGGCCATCGGGCGCGCCATCGTGCGCGATCCCAAGGTCTATCTGTTTGACGAACCTCTCTCGAACCTCGATGCCGCGCTGCGCGTCGCAACCCGCATCGAAATTGCGCGCCTTAAAGAGGCAATGCCCGACAGCACGATGATCTACGTGACGCATGATCAGGTCGAGGCAATGACATTGGCCAGCCGGATCGTCGTTCTGGCCAACAAGGGCATCGCGCAGGTTGGCACGCCCCTGGAACTTTATGAGACGCCGGATAACGAGTTCGTGGCCCAGTTTATCGGTTCGCCCTCAATGAACCTGCTTCCCGGCGAAATATCCAAGACCGGCGCGCGGACCGAAGTTACACTTGATGCAGGTGGGACGGCCATTTCAACCATACCGACCAAGCCGGAACATTTGGGTTTGCAGGTCAATATCGGCGTGCGTCCCGAAGACTTTGTCGCCGACGAAACCTCGGGGTTTTTGGATGGCACTGTCGACTATGTCGAAGCCCTGGGTGAAGTGACGCTGGTATATTTTGCCGACCGGCCAGGGTCTGAAAACACAATCGCCAAATTCCCGGGCGTTGAGCGAAACCTGCGGGGTGCAACAATCAAATTGAATGCCGATCCCGGTAAAGTGCATCTGTTCCACAATGGCGTGTCGATGAGAAAACGCTGAGCGAGGCTTAAGGTCGCGCCGCAAATTCTTGGGCTCTGGTTTTTCAGATCAGATGGGGCGGGGCTTTCCATGACTGCGCTCTGAGCTACGCTTGACACGGGATCAAGCCGATTGTGTTCCGTCCTATGGACGACATCGCTGATGATCTACGATTAGGTCAGACTTGGTATAGTAGGGAATCGAAACGTGACCCATCTCTCTGTTTCATGCGTCCGCGAAACACTTTTCAAAGAACGTAGTATTTCACCAATCCTATTTGGGTTCTCTGTACAAATTTCAGGCTCAATATTTTGACCGATGTCTTAGTTTAATCGCGACGATCGGGACAAAAACAAACGGGATCAACAATAGCGTGGCTGAAACCAGCAAGAATGCAAACGTCAGACTGAGTGTGTCAGATGCCAGTCCGATCGCAACTGGCCCGATCAAATAGGCGGAATAGGCAATGGCACTTGCCCTGGTCACGGCAAAAACGCGGTGAGATGCAGCCACGGCTTGACCCAAGAGCGTCAGGCTGAGGGGTGAAATCAATGCCAGAGCAAGAGATGCGACAGCGAACCCAAGAAAGGCCTGCCATTGAGTAGTGGCGATCGCTGCCATCGCCAAGCTAATGGCGGCGATCATCGCTGATGTCGCAAGCAAAAGGACGGGCGCTATCCTTTGAGAAACCCAATTGGTGCGGTCTACCGATGCCGACATCAATATCTCTGGCGACAATTCTGTAGGCATCTGGGCTCAATCTGTTGGCGGTGGTGGCGGCACGGCAGGCAGCATCGCGCTGTCCTTCTATGTTACGGGTTCGAATGGTGCTGAAGGCGACAGCGGTGATGTTAACGTGACGCTGGAGGGCGCGCTAACCCGCTTTGACCCTGCGAAATACCACGTCGATTGTCAGGCCCGGTGCATTGTCACTGAGCGAAATATCGGCGTCGTGCAGGGTTGCGATGGCCTTTACCGTTGCCAGACCCAGACCGTGACCCGCGCTGCTGCGGCTTTTATCGCCGCGGAAAAAGCGTCGGAAAACGCGTTCGTGATCCTCGACGAGAATACCAGGGCCATCATCCGAGACAGTGAGCCACGCCTGCCCATCACGCACGTTGGCGGTGATGTCGATCGTTGTGCCCGCCGGGCAATGGTGCAGGGCGTTTTCAATCAGGTTTGACGCCAGTTGCAGCAACAAGGCCCGGTCCCCAAGCACCAGTGCAGCCGACGGTGATCGCGTCAGGCGCAGTGTCTGGTTCTGGATCTCGGCCGCAGGCTCAAAGGCTTCGAAAATCGTCTCGGCAACTGTATCAAGATCGACCTTTTCAAACCTGGCCCGCTGATCCCCGGCTTGGACCTGTGCGATCCTAAGCAAGGCGTTGAACGTGGCAATGATGTCTTCGACCTCGGCCAGAGCGGCCGCGGCCTCGGACGGGTCGGGTTGTGACTGGCCCTGCAACCGCTCCAGCCGCTGACGCAACCGCTGCAATGGCGTGCGCAGATCATGGGCGATGTCATTGGAGATCTGCTGTTGCGTTTCCAGCAAGGTTTCCAGCTGGCCAAGTGTTGCATTGACGCTTTCTGAAACTCGGCTGAGATCGTCGCTGGCACCGCCCGAGATTGGAATGCGTGCTTGCAGGTTACCTGTTGAAACGCGGTCCAATGTGTTCGAGATATCGACAATGCGCTTTTCGGTAATTTTGCCGACCCACACACCGGCCAGCAAACCGGCGGCAATCGCCAGCACGGACCCGATGGCCAGTGCTAGCCCCAACGCCTCGACCACCTCAGTACCCACATGGTCGCCGGTGCCCTGAATGAACTCGAACGGGCCAATGTGAGTTTGGCTGAGCCAATAACCGTTGACTTCGTCTTCGTGCACACCGACGATTTCGATGTCATCAACCGGGATGAACTGCACGTCCCCACCTGTTACCGCAGCCAGGTCCATCTCCAATATATTTCCTGAAACAGGTCGAGCGTTCCCGTCAAGCAGCAGGAATATCCGTGAATTCTCAAAGTTCACCGTTTGCAGCGCCTTGACGTGCTCGGTCAAGCGGTCCGCCCCGTGAGCGGCATAGACACCCTTTAGGGTCTCTGCATCGGCGCGCATCTGATCAAAAGTGCGATCCCTGATCTCATAGATCGACAGGCGGTAAGCCCCGAAAAACATCAAGGCCACCAACACCGAATACAGCAGCGCAAACTGCAGGGACAGTTTTGTAGACGTGCTGCGCAGACCGGACCACGGTATTTTCATATCAGGCGTGTAGGCTATAGCCAAAGCCGCGAACCGTGTGGATCAGGTCTTTGACAAAGGGTTTGTCGATCTTCTGGCGCAGGCGGCTGATGTGGGTCTCGACCACGTTGGTCTTGGGATCAAAGTGGAAGTCCCAGACGGCCTCAAGCAACATCGTGCGTGTCACAACCCGACCCTCGTTGCGCATAAGGTGCACCAATAGCCGATATTCACGCGGTTGTATCGGAATGTTCTGCCCCGCGCGCGTGACCGTATGCGCGATCAGGTTCACCTCAAGATCGGCAACCTTCAGCATTGTTGGCTCGGATTGCATCGGGGGTCGCCGAGTGAGGGCCATCAGCCGCGCCGACAGTTCCGAGAATGCGAAAGGTTTGACCAAATAGTCGTCTGCCCCGGCCTCAAGACCATCAATCCTGTCGTGCAGCCCGTTCATGGCGCTGAGAAATATTATCGGCGTTTTGACATCCGCGCTGCGAATGGATTTGACCAGAACCAGACCGTCCAGTTTGGGAATCATACGGTCCACGATCATGACGTCGAAGTCGCTGTCGAGCGCTTGCAAGAACGCCTGTTTGCCGTCGGATGCAACCTCATATGTGTGCCCCAACGCGTTCAGGCTGGAACTGATGTATTCTGCCGTCTCAGTATCATCTTCCACAATGAGTACGCGCATCGTCCTGGCCCACAGATTGGTTTTCGTCACTCTATTGGATTCTCACTGCGGCCCGCCAGCACATTACCAAATTGTATAGTTGTGCCCATGATCCGAGGATTTGGGGGATCATAGGCATTCTGGGCGAATACGTTGCCCGGATGTTCGATGACGTGAAAGGCAGTCCAGGTTTCATCATTGCCGAAGATTTCGCCTCCAATCTGGATAAATCGCGCAGGCCCACCGGTTCGGCGCGACGTATGTGGCCGAACAGCGGCTTTCGCCCGTCTAGTTCAGGCAGACGCCGTTCCTGTAGGTTCCGACCTGGCGGATAACATCCTGACTTGATGCCTCAACGCGATAGCCTTTGAGTTCGCTTTGAATCACACGGACCATCAGATCGTTGAGAGGCGTCACGCGGTAACATGTCGTTGCCGGCTCGTTATGCGCATATCCGACGCCACTGTCATCGGTCAGGAATATGTATCGCCCGTTGGACACCAGCGCGCCCTGCCGCATAAGGTATTCAAGATGTGGTCCCTGGCTGCTGGCTTCGACGCTGAAAATCTGGACGCCTTTCTGCGCCGCGTCCCGCGCTGCGTTCAAATAGGTTCGGGTCTGGCTGGAATGGGGTGGTTCATCGCCGATCTGGAACAAGAGGCGCTCACCGCGCCCGCGGCGCCAGTTTAGGGCGACAGCGGTTTCCAAAGCGTCTGCAACCGCTTCGGGATAGCCGCTTCCGCCGCTTGTAGGCAGCTCACCGCTGAGCCAGTTTCGGAACTGCTTTTGGTTTCTGGTAAAGCCATAGCTCTTGACCACATAGCGATCCCCCTTCGATTTATAGACCACGAGGCCAAGCCGGACATCGATACCCTTTGCGCTGTTTTTGGCCTGCCGCAGAATGGAGCTCAGATCCTTGAGCAGCCACTCCATTTCATCACCCATGCTACCAGTGGTATCGATTACAAAAGTCAAATCCAGAAATTCGGGCCGCCACTTTTGGGTTCCGGGCAGCTTTACCGTTTGGCGCGTTCCATTGCTTTTCAAGACATGTGTTGTCGGAGCCTCCGATCCATCCGTGAACGCCCGTATTTCAACTTCGCGCATCCGTCCGGCGTCCAACGCTGCGGGGAATACGGTTATGGCCCCGTCCACACCGGAAAGCCCATCATAAAAAGGCTGGGCCGCGCCAGGTTTCCTCAGCGTGAAACGAACGCCGGGGGCGGGCTCGTTATCTTCTCCTACAAACGTTGCCAGAACGGGTGTGGACAAATCCGCGCGCGGCAGCCCCAGCGCTTTGGACGCTTTTGACTGCAGGGGGACAAACGCGGCCAGGTTCAAAGAGTCATCTATGTCGCCTGCCGTCAGCACACCTTGACGCGGCGTTGACCTGACGGGCTGCGATGCCGGTAGGGGTTCTGACACCGCTACCGATTCCTCAATTACTACAGGGGCTTCTACAACGGGCTCTTCCAGATTTCCGGTGGCGGAAATCCCTGTGCAGCCAGAAAGACCCAAGCCCATCAAGGCGGCACCAAAGGCGATACCCGCAGATTTTGATGCTTTGGATTCGAGGGGTTTCATCGGCGACTCTCCTTAAAATGTGTAATTTACACATTTCATGGCGACTTGCTGGCGTCAAGAAAAATGTGCATATAGCACATATGGCCGATTTACTGGATACGCTCTTCGCCCCTTTCGCCCGCCTCATGGTTGCACGTGGTGTCCTGTTTCCTGAGCTGATGGAGCGATTAAAGACGCATTACGTTGCCGCTGCGATCAAGCAGTCCGAAGGGAAAGCGACAGACAGCCGCATTTCGGTACTGACCGGTCTGCAAAGGCGCGACATTGCGCGCCTGAAATCCGAGCCACCGGTGCAAGCGCGCTCTAACCATTTGGCTACATTGATTCAGAGATGGCGCACCGATCCGAACTATCAGGCCTGCGATATTCCCAAAAGCGGTGCGGACCCTTCGTTTGAGGCCCTCGCACGTGACATTCGAAAGGATGTTCACCCAAGGACGATGCTGGATACGTTGCTCAATGCAGGGACGGTTGAAGCTCTGGACAATGACATGCTGCGCTTGCGCCAGACATCGTATCAGCCGCTTGCCGGGTCCGAGGATCAGCTGGCCTATCTGACGCGAAATCTGGGGGATCATATGTCTGCTGCGACCGAAAACGTTATGGGCGCAACGCCCCGCTATTTTGAACGCGCCGTTCATTTTGGTGGCTTGACCAAGGAACAAGTGCAGACGCTGGAAGACGCACATAAACGCGCGCAGATGGCGGTTTTTGAATCGCTCGCGGATAAAGCTGCTGATATGAAAGCGAAAAACAAGACCGATGCAGACCACAGGTTCCGGGCCGGGGCCTATTTCTATCGTCAGAGGGACAACACCGAATGAAAACTGCCAGATACTGTCTTTTCCTGTTCATCCTGACAGCCTGTACAGGAACTGAAAATCTGGAGGAACCTGTCGTCGAGGCGCCTGTCGTTATCGAAGAGGCCATAGACAACAGCGACCTGGACTGCCCCTCCATTGACCCCGGTGCAGATGACGGGATAGGCGGCACAGGTTGCAGTGTCGAGTAACTGCTGTGGTGCCACCCGTTCCTCTTGTCAAAAAAGGTACAGCGGTGCCCAAGTGGTTTGACTAACTTCGGTCGGAGGTTCCCAGAGGGGCAATCGACCTGAGGAAAGCCGCGCTTGGTTCGTCGGACGGAAAGAACAGCTCGATCTTCAGGTCGTCAAGCGTCACATCCGTGGCCGTGCTGAATTGCGCGATGGTGCCAAACATCGAAACCCGCTGTTGTCCAAAGCGATAGACGGCAGGAACCGTTGGCCCGACGGCCCGGTCATTGTGGTTTTTCGCGTAAGGCGCAAGCGCTTGTGCGGCGGCGTCCAACTCAGCCAACCCTCCGGCATTCGCGCTTTCCGCGCGCAGCCGCAGCATCGTATGATGTGCAACTTGGGGCCAGTTTTCCACAAGCTCGGCCATAATCGGATTTGTAACCAGCGACAGCAGGCTTTGCCCAATCTCGATCCCAAGAGGCGCAAAAAGCAGCTCGGCGGGTCTATTCAGCCTGACGACCTTCCAGACCCGATCCAACACCATCCCCGGGTAGGGTTCATGTTGCGTCAGAGTCCAGTCCACAGCCTTGCGGATTGGCGCCATCGCATCGTCGTCGAGCGGGGTTGTGGCAAAGCGGGCGGCAAAACCCTCCGCACGCATCATCTGGTTTCTGGTATCCACAGGAATATCCATGACCTCTGACAGATGCAGGATCATATCCGGGCTGGGACGGGACCGGCCGGTTTCAAGAAACGAGATATGGCGCGCACTCACACCGGCTTCGTTTGCCAGATCAAGCTGGCTCATTCGTCGGCGTTTCCGCCATTCTTTCAACAAACCAGGATACGTCGTCATGAACCGAGTTTAACAACGCGGCGAACAGAAATCACTTACCTCTGAGGTAATTGATTTCGACCGTGTGCCCGCCGCATGAAGGACATCTTTAAAGGAGGATGTCATGACCCGACAACAATCTGCCATGCGCCTGTCCGGCGCCGTTCTGGTCGTTACCGGAGTTCTGTTTGCACTGACTGCATTACCGGCCCTGCATGTCGTGGCGCATATATTTCTGACCGTTGCGTATTGGCCGATCCACGCAGTTGCGCCTGACATATCGGTTCCCTCGCCTTTGTTGCTGGCGATCGTCGGTGGGTTGACCGCCGGTTTAGGCGCGATGCAATGGGCTTTGGGGACCTATGTGGTGCCTTTTTCCTCTGTCGCAGCAGCCAAAGTGGCAAAGATTGCCGGGTGGGTTTGGTTTTACACAGACAGCGCAGGTTCTGTTTTGGTGGGGGCACCGTTTAACGTTGTACTCAACCTGTCATTCCTGCTTTTGATTCTGCTGTCCAGTCGACCTCAAAGCGACAGTGACCGATCGCACGTCCATAATAGTTGATGCAACATGCCCTTCCGCAACGACGACCCAACGAAGTCACGTTTTCCCAGGATGAGATGCCGTGTTGCATCCGATGTCCGGAGAGAGCGCAAGGCACCGCATGCTTCAGCGTGCGTGAACTGCGGTTTCGTGTTCCCCCCGCCATATAGATGGCGAGGGGCGTGAGTTTCAAAGGGCTTTGCGGAAAGTCACCTTGTCGTCGCCGTCAGCCCAGAAATCACGGATGCGTGCTTCTTCTTCATACCCATTCTGTACATAGAATTGGCGGGTTAGTCTGAAATCATCCGTGCCAGATGTATCCACAATCAAGATACGTTGCCCCTGGTCTCTAAGGTGCCGCTCGGCCGCTCGTAGCAGAGCAGCGCCAAGCCGCTTGCCTTGCAAATCTGTACGAACGGCAAGAGCACGCATGTTCCAGGTGCCGTCGGCCAGATCTTCGGGAACAGTGTAGCAAAGTCCCACGGCCTCACCATCGCTATGACACGTCAGCCAAAGAGCGTCGGTTTCACCCGCCAACGAAGGGGCAAGCATGTCCGGAAGCATTTCGCTGGGGAAAAGCTTTGTCCCATCCAACACAACCTGAAGCGCTGCAATATCCTTGGCGGCAGTGGCTTTAATGATTGGGTTTGTCATTGTCTGTAGGTCCTTAACGGTTGTCGTATTGAGAGTTCACAGAGCGAATGCCGAGCCGCGTTGCGCGGTAGGGTCGTCCGTTTTCGGATTTGATAAAGCGTCGTTTCTTCAGACGCTCAAAAAGCTTCAACGGGCAATCAGCCAACACGTGGCCGTCGCGTGTGAAACAGGAGACTTTGCGCACTTTGCCGTTCGCCATGCGTTCAAAGTGGATGGCTCCACCCTGCGCAAGAACGTGCAAAACGCGTTGCTCGTGCTTTGAGATATTCAACGGTTTGTCTCTTGAGTTTATGCCAGCCTAAAAGGCTTCCGGCCAATCGCTCGGAAGTCTTTTGGTTCAGATGGTCCAAACAGGTGGACCTTAGCGGCGGGCCGCAATCGTAGACATAAAATCTCCATCGCTCTGTTTTGTGCAGAGCATGAACGGCAGTTACTGCGATGTCTGACGGTTGACAAGCGGACATTGGAAAAATCGAAGCCGAAGACTGCCTTAGCACGCCAACGTGTGATTTCAGCCAGCCTTTGGCTTTCTGATCGCAGCGAATGGCAGGTGTCGGCGGGACGCGTCACAGCGGGGGCTGGCAAACCTTGAAGACAGGTAATCGCCGCTTGTTAAGTGCGGAGTGACACCCCATACGCTGGTCAACTTTCTTGGGATTTCCGTGGGTTCGGAGACATGTTGAGCGGCAAATCAATCGCGACCACTAGCTACAGTAATCCTTGACCCAGCCGCACTGCGCAGGCTAAACGCCGGATCAGGAGAAACCAAGATGACTATTGTAGTGTCATATCTACCAAAGCAGCTGTGCGCGGATGATCGCGACGCAGTGCTTTTTGGCGGCTTCTCTTCGACAGGTGGACTAAGATCCGAGTGACCTAACCCCACCCTTATTGTCCGAACCAGGCCGTCTCGTCCCGAGGCGGCTTTTTCTTTTTCTGGAGCCTAAAAATGGACCATATCATCGAAACGCTGGAAGACGTCCTCCCGCATATTGTGCCCGACACCGGGATCTTTCATTTCGACCACGATGGATACTCGGTGATCAACTACCTCTACACGCTGGACAACACGTTCGACAGCGCGTTGGCGCGGGAATGCCGGGGGTTGAAATTTGACCCCGACGGCAGGCTGATCGCGCGGCCGTTCCACAAGTTCTTCAACCTGGGTGAAAAGCGCCCGGTGCAGGAAGAGCCGTGGGATGCGTCTCATGCGGTTTTGGATAAACTGGACGGATCGATGATTCACCCCGCGATTGTCGGGGGTGAGATGGTGTTTATGACCCGGATGGGCATTTCTGCCCAGTCCCGGGCAGCTTGGGCTGTTGCAGGACCCGAGGTCAAAGCACTTTGCACCGACATGATCGCGGCAGGGTTCACGCCCGTCTTCGAGTTCACCTCGCCCGAGAACCGGGTGGTGCTGGCCTATAACGTTCCGCAGCTGACTTTGCTTGCGATCCGGCACATGCGGTCTGGGGCCTACATGCCGCACGCAGAGTTGGAGGCCGTGGCCACCCGGCACGGTGTTCCGATCGTCGCACAGTTCGACAGCGTCGAGGACGTTCATCGGTTCTGGACGGATGCTCGGGCATTGGAGGGTGTCGAAGGTTACGTCATCGCGTTTGAGGACGGCCACAGGCTGAAGATCAAAGCGGATGCCTATGTCCTGCGGCATAAGGCACTGGCTGGGCTGGCGCATGAAAAGAACCTGTTGGCTTGGGTTGCAAAAGGCGCGCTGGACGATGTTCTGCCGTTACTGGCACCCGAGGCTGCTGCGCAGGTTCAATCCTACCATGACGAGGTCATGAGGGCGGTCGATGTGCAGGCTGGCGAGATTGACGCCTTCGTGTCTGAACACAGGGAGTTGGCCCGGAAAGAGTTCGCGTTGAAGGCCAAGGCAGAGCTTGATCCGCGGTTGCAATCTGTCGCCTTCCGGGCACTGGACGGGACGCCGCCTAGTAAGAGCCTGTTGGGTATCCTCGAACGAGCTGCGGGCTCGGAGAACAAAGTTGAGGCGATCCGGCCTCTGTTCGGGATGCAATGGCAACCGATCGACACACCGGAATAAGATAGGAGGGGGCGTCAAACCACGCCCTCTCCACGGTATCGAGCCCAGACAGATTAGCGCGTCGCAATTTTACAAATGCGGGCCTCCGCCTGTTTACGTTCGAGAATGGAGAAAGACCTTTCTCTGGAGAGCTTTGTCCATCTGGCAGATTTAGAGCAAATCCACCTCGGTGGAACTAGGCGTCGGGAGTGTCACCCTGGCTTGAAGACGTTAATCAAGATTGCCAACAGGCTGCATGTAGGGTGGACTCAACTCATTTAGTCCAACTAGTGGTTCACCGAGCCAGCATACCAGCCAACCCCAAAAGGACTGCCATTATTTACCATAACTTAGCTTATATGTTTTTTATTGAAACCGCAAAGCTAATGTTAAGTTCCCTTAAAAATGAGACTCTAATTTTGGGACTCGATCAACAGAGAAGTTCCAAACCCTGCCCCTTCAGATTGGAAGCGCGAGTCTGGCGACGTTGAGGATGTGTTGTTCAAACCGACTATAGGTATCGCGGTACATCAACTCTCGGAATCGATGCATAGGCGATGCTCCTGAGTCGAACCCGTATGGTTCGACTTCATCTTCAAGCATGAAAATCACGATTGCCAGTGCCTTTCTACGCTCCACCAGATGACAGATGTGAAATGGATGCGTCAATTGACGGGTTGCGAAGCCAAGCTTGGCCGGTGATGGAAAATACGCGCTGTCTAGCACATCAACCGGACGCAGATCATTTTGCTTTTCGGCGATGAGCAGAAGATCAAATAGTCCGTGAAACTCGCAGACAATGCGCTGTCTCTTCGATCGCCCTGACCTTTGCCTCATCACCTTCTTTAGGAACTGCTCATAGGTGATGATCTGATCCCAAACCGTTTGGAGCGTTGCATCGCCATTCCAGTCATGGGCATGCTGGTCGGCAACGAAATCATATCCAAACCGGGCGTCAAGCGGCGTAAAGCAGCGCGGACAGACCAGCGCCAACTGATCGCGATACAGGGCGTAGTCCGGGCTTCTCACGAAATGATAGCAGTTTTGGCAACGTTCAATCAGTGGCCGTTTGTGGGTCGGACACATTGTGACAAATGCAAGCGGCCAATCAAGGCGCAAAAAATGATCCCCGCCCCCTGCCCGATCCTCCATCAGGCAGAGCGGACACCAACCAAAACGCAATTTCTGGTTTGGGGTTACATCAAGTGTATCGGGGTCCCGCGCCGCGCCAGTAAATGCGATGTTGCGTAGGTTATTGGACAAATAGTGCGTAGGCAGTGTCATTGCCTGCAGGTTATCCAGGGAAACACGCAGTGACTCTGCGAACGCCGCCAGGACATCGACGTCGGGATCAACCGTCAGGACATCAGCCGACATCGATGGTTTTTGTCCCAGCCCGGGCAAGCAGTGTTGGATCAGTCGATCCGCACTGATTCCGTATACTGCGGCAGTGCGCATCAAGAACGAAGTGAGGCATTCTCCTTCGAATGGTGCGACGGTGATTGGCAGCGACTTCTCAAGCATATTCAGCCCTTGAAAAGTAGTCGCGCCACACTCTGTAAGTGATACGTTCCTCAGCGCTGTAGATCGCGTAAGCTCCCAATCGTGTCAGCACATCGAGCATGTTGCGCGTGGTTCCACCTGTTCTTCGAACCAGGGCTTTGCGCAAGCTTTGATCGTCGCAGAGATCAGAGGTTCGGCGCAGCGGACACCACCGTTGGAACGACTCCAGAAACACCGTAAGAGAAGCGTCTGATGCCTTGAACGGCTGGACTTCGATCAGTTGCGCCCGGTCAGCCAATTGCGGGTCATTCATTATCAAGGGGTGCAATTCAGGTGGCCCAACGAGTGTCATCTGCAGTCCATAGCGAGAAGTCGCATTTCTGATCATGTTCAGAACAGGACCTTGGCGCGACTTGGGAAGGTTGCTCAGTGACTGCATGTCTTTTATTAGAAGCATCCGAGTCCCGATATGGTTCAACAGACTTAACCACCCAGTGGCATTTTGGCCCGTTCCGCCGATGTGATGATTGGGAGCCCCAACGAATTGGCAAACCTCAGCCCCGATTTCACGCATATTCCCATTGGACGGGAAATGCGCGACAACAGCGGGATGACAGGAAATTCGCTGGTCCTTCTGAAGGTAGGCAGGAAATGCATCCGCCACGCGGTCTATCATCCAACTCGTCCCCATGCCGTTTGGGGCGAGCAGAAAAGTTATCGGTTTAAGCGGGCGATCAACATGGGTCGAAATTGCGTTTCGGAGCCAGGATTCGACCTGATCCAATGGTTTAACGGGAAGGTACGGGAGTTCGACTAAGTACTCCACTCTTTCGGCGACCCCCTGCCCCGCGATCACCTGCGATCTGGGCGACAAATGCTCATAAGTCATGGCCGTGTTCCTCTCGAACCCATGAAGTTCAGGGCATCTGGCCTAAGCGTACCGCTTGACGACACCCGAGTACCTTCGTCAGTTTTATTGTGGTCACGCTTGCGCCTCTTCGCTTTGCCGATGATGTCGTCGCGAAGCTGGTAGTGCCGAAGTAAGTCCGCGTCAGACCAGCGGTTTGTGTTGGTATCCGCGCGATCTCTCAACAAGGCGTGTTCTGCAAAGGAGATCCGGCGATGAAATCGACGCTCGGATGGAACGGTTTCGAAAGCTCCGTGGTTACCCTCGACATAGAGCTGACGCACATCACTTGGATCGTACTTGAACCGTACTGATTTAACTCCGCAATCGCGCATCTTTTGCAGTGCAGGAGAGCGATAGTAAAGGTGTTGGAACCTCAACCCATATTCGCGGATCTTTCGCGTTTCGAACGGTAAAAAGTGACGATCAAAAGCCTCCATGTCTTTGGGGAGCCGGGGTTGCTCTCCAAGCTGGTCCCAATATCGCTGCCACTTACGAAGTGGCGGTTCGCGCAAACTACTGTGATCAGTTTTGTGGTAAACATCGCAAATAAAGCTCGCCACAAGGCGCCTTAGATCATCGAGCGAAAGACACGCCTGTGTTGTAGGATCCGGAGACCCGCGCTCCACTACGTTTGAGCGTGTCGTTCCAGGGAGACTATGAATCAGAGAGTTGTTAGTGCGGATGTAGCGCTCGACATGCCCACCCCAATTGGGGCGGCGCAACGGACGTCTAAAGTGATTGATACCAAAATTGGCCAACCCGGTGGTGAAGGCGTTCGATGTAAAATCAGAGCCATTATCCGAGTGGACAGCTTCTGGTATGCCAAAAACGGGCCAAGTAGTGTGAACTCTTAAGGCTTCCAATAACTCTGATTTGGGGCGGACTGCCTGCGAGAGTGCTCGCATCAGCATTTTCGCACCGGGGCGCTCAAATCCGATCAAAAAACCGCAAATAACGCGGCTGTAGACGTCAATGCAGTATGTCAGCGTGGGTCGGCCAAGAACCTTTCCAGTTTCAGGGGCAACGGCCACCGCATCAATTATTGTGTGGTCAATCTGCATAACGGCAAGAGGACGTCCAGCAGTGTAGTGGGCGTGTATCATCTCAAACTGTTCTCGTGCAGCGCTTGCCCCTTCTCGCTTCTTGACCACCTTACGCGGTTCGATGGTTTTCAAACGCGCAATCAGTGCTTTACGGGACACCGGGGAAAGCCCCCGCTTTTGGAACTCGACAAACACTCGGCGGGTAAGTTCATCGAAGCTCAGACGTTCGCGCGAGAGGAAGAAGCGTTCTATGCAAAATTCAATCACCTCTTCATGAGCATCATTAAGAAATCGGCTGAGTGGTTTTCTGCCCCTCTTCTTGGGAATGAGCGCTGTCGCCACTTGCTTTTTCTTCAGCGTTGCTAAATGTCGAAACAACGTTGAGCGCGAACAGCCCAGTTCGCGGCAAAGGTCACGGCAGGCCGATCTGGTTAAAGTTTCTCCGCGTACATACCTCCAGAGCTCACCGGAGATTTTCGTTGCCCGTTCTAGTTCACAATTTGAGAATTCTTGCTGGTTCATGTCTATGTCCTGTTTGGCAATAGCCACTGATGGTCAGCTTTCGACATGCGTTCTGCGGTGTCAGACACGAACCTGTCTGCATGCCCCGCGAGATCCGCGCAGGTAGATTGAAAATCCCTCATTGATCTTTTCATCCCATGTTTGCTGCAAACACAGCTTTTTCGGTCGCGGCCAACGGATCGGCCGCGTTTTCACTTGATTTCTGGTGGGCGAGGTGGGATGAAAAAAGGAAGAGATCGTGTTCCACGACGATTTTCCGAGGCCCCGAGGGTATCGAACACCCTAGGGGTCTCTTTCATTTCACGTCACCGTTTGATGAATGTGCGCCTCTACATCCGCGTCTCCTCATTTTCGCCCGGATAACACTCAGGCCAGATTTCAGAAGGGTGAGAACAGCCGATTGCTTCACAAGTTTCAGCTTCAACCTGCTCTGAACGGTCGCGCCCTTGCGACACTGTCTGACCCGTAGCAGGGCTGAGATGATACTTCAGCAATTCATGCCGTTGTCGTTGTTGTTCGCCGATAATCATGTAAGTCATAGCTCAATGAGTTCTGGTCACGTTATGCGCGGCCAAGTGATCGAATCAACAAAATAGTGACGGGCATCGACAAATTAGTGTTTAATAACAAAAGCATCTAATGAATTCGACAACAAAGCATCCGATCAATTCTCGTTGCATTTCAGCGGAATTTGTAGATATGTAAAAACTCGCGAGACATCTTCTGTATACTCCAGATTGGAGAAGTAGGATGGCATCTATGGCGGAAGATCTGACGTAAATTTCGTATTTTTGAGAACGCCGCTCAGACTAGTCCCTCACGCCAAAAGCCTCAATCGGGCATTTTTCAGCCGGTCTGATTTCCAGTTCAAGCTGAACGCTACTCATCATCTGAATTGCAGCGATGATCGAAGGTGCTCTGCGTCATCGCACCGACATGGAGATTCAGCGCCAGTATGTTGATAGGCAAACTCTATGCTGTTGAGAAGGAGGTTAGCAGCCCCTTCACCGGACGCTTACACTGCAATCGTAAATGGGCATAGACAGTCCAACATCAGCAGCCTGATGCCCTGGAATTACGCTACTGACGTGTGATCCGCGCACCGCTTACAGTATTTCAATAACTTAGTGTTGAACGTCACACAAACCTGACCCAACCGTCATAGTGCGACCAGGATAGGGTGAACGCTCAACATCAGATGGCGCACCAAGCCGAACAGTCCTTTTGCAATGAAATTGGTATCGAGTTTTAGATCCACGACAGCGCGTTGCAACTCCTTCACGGGACAACAGCAATTTGGCTACCTCTCGTCGCCACTTGTTGTTTTACATTGGCAGCTGCTAACATTTGTTGTGGAAATCTTAAGAGCCATACCTTATACGCAGCACTGTGCAGTCGCCTGCTGTACCGAACTGTCTCCGTATAGTGTGCGTTCCATGGGTTCACATGGATAGGTCAGCAGAGCGCGCCTTCATCTAAATTCCCAAACATCGCTGATGCAACCTTGTTGAACGCCACACGACCGTGACCCAACCGTCACAGTGCGACCAGGACAGGGTGAGCGCCCAACATCAGATGGCGCACCTAGCCGGATAGTACCATTGCAATGAAATTGTCTTTGAGCTGCAGATCCGTCTACCGGCTACGAAGTTCAGACAACCACCCGGCTCTTGATATTTGACTACTATGGTTCCATATGAGAGTCGAGGCGCGAGCTTGTATTGCCCTCTTTCCGAGGCCCACGCGTAAGCGTGGGTTTTCGTGTTTTTGGAGATTGGCCTGGACCAACATTGTGCGGAGTGCATTCCTCGTTAGATTATTATTCTGACACTTGACGAACCTGTTGAACGTCACACGTGCCTGGTCCAACCGTCATAGTTGGACCAGAGAACCGGTGGACGCTCGACATAAGTTAGCACCCCATGTCAATTTTTCTTTTATCAACGGGTGAGATCCAGGACCGTAGATCAGTCGCTGTAACTCGCAACTGTTCGATCTTTTGTGTAGGCTGTTATCTGCCAATTGCGGCCCATTCCTGAACTTCGACCGACATTGGAGATGCTGCAGTGCGGCTCGTCAAACCTGCCGTTCGCTGCAAGAGCTCGATTTCATTCACCTCTACCGCTTCACTAGCGTATGTCTCTGGTCTTGGCTAAAGCATTAAAGCATCGAGTGATATTGTGTACCGGAATTGGTGCAGGGCTGCGGAAAGCGAAAGCAGCCAATCAGGCTGTTCTTACCAACGCTCAAAATGAAACAGTCGACCTTGCTCACCATCGTCGTGTAAGCGTAGAACGATGTCCTCCTCGTCTAATCCTTGATCGCTATCTGCTTCAACGGGTGGAAAATCAAAATCCATGACGGTGATGATCGACTGGATGCCAAGATCAGAGTACGCCCGCACGGAGGCGAGAAGGTTCAGTTTCGGACGAGGATCTAACAACTCAAAAATTCCATCATGAAAAACAAACCGCGGAAACGCACCTTCCAAGTGCGCTCTGACAATCGCTAGATCAAAAGCAACACATAGCAGTTTTTTGTATGAGGTTCCGTCCGCTTCGCTGGTGGACATCTCATTGCCATCCACAAAATCGGTGCGGAATTCCAAGTTACCTTCGCCATTGAGTGAGACTGAAAGGATAGCGTCTCGACCCAGAACTTCCTTTAACTGGCCACTGAAGTACTCTCGTACTTTGGACAAGAGGCTTGTCCTTTCTTGGCTAGCCTGCCGCAGAGCTTGCTCGGCGACCCCCTGCAGTTCTGCGTAGGTTGCTTTCGCCTCCCGAAGTTCGCGCCGTTTGTCTTGGATGTCTGACAATGTGTTGTGCTGGCGTTTTAGCAGCTCAACTTCCGCAGCGGTTTTGGCCACTTCGGCTGAAAGCGTGCGATATTTTTCGAACACGTCTTCGCTACGCAGATATTCAAGGTTCTTGCGGCGTTGTGTATTCAGAATTCTCAGCTCTGCATTGATCCGGTCGATTTCGGTTTTCGATGAACTGAGCTCTTCGCGAATGTATTCACTACGCTCTTCTGTGATGGCTTTGTTGAACGCGATCAGCTGCTCGAAATCTGTCTTCACCTGCTCAGGAAAATTTACACCTGCTTCTTCAAAGAGCACTTTTGCCTTTTGGGGGTCAAAAGCAATCTTGTCAGCTACCAAGCCGCGTTCCAACTCTGCCACAGTATGAGATAAAGTGTAGCGGCGTTGGTTCAAATCTGCGATTTGAGCGTCAATCTGATCGACGACGGCCGTTGTTTTGTCAGCATCGAAACCTTCAAAATCAAAGCCATCCAGTTCACCTTGCATTCGCGCTACGTCCACCTCGCGCAGCTGAATTAGAGCGTCGATCTTTTCCGGGTCATCCTCACTACCCTTAGCGTCCCGCTCGGCACTTGCCAGCAGTGCCGCCTTCATATCGATGTCCGCCTTCAACTCATATCGATTGGTGAATATGGCCGCATCCAGACCAAGAATCCTTGCAAGAACTGGCTTCCAGTCTTTGTCTCCCCCGGCATGGCGCTGGAGCTTGAAGACATCGTCGTAGTCCGCTTGGGTGCGTAGAAAATATCCGATTGCGTTTCTGAACTTCCACGGATCAATGTCCCTCAAGTCCAGATAGCCATCCAGTAAAGACTTTGCTTTGGCGAACGGCAATTCAAAGTGTGACCAAGCGTCTTCGGTTAAGCTGGTTAAGTCTGGCTGTGTCGCAGGTGACAAGGAAAAGCTCACCTTCGACGTGTTTGCGGCTGCGCGCCGGATGGTCAGGTACGATCCATCCAGTAGTTCAATCTCCAGAAAGAAAACAAACTCGCCAAAGAGGTCTCCTCTCTTCTTGAAGAAGTGGTCCTTGTTCGCGCTGCCCAACAAACAAAAGTCAATCACGCGTGCGAGTGTTGATTTACCCAGGTTGTGGGAACTTTTTGACTTGTTTTCGGGCAGGCGTATTTCAGCCAACACCACGTTCAAACCGTCATTGAACTGGATCGGCGTGAAGTAGTGATCAAGGTTGCTATAGAGTCTGCGCAGCCTCATGACTGCTCCAGGTATTCGAACCGGTCGGCCTTCGGCAGATAGCGGATCAGCCCTAGCATAAACAGAAGGTTCAACGCCGGTAGAAACAGCGTTTTGGCGCTCTTAGTTCGTTTTTCAACCAGGTTGACCAAATCAGCATAGGTTTCAGTTCGCTTCTTCTTCAGTCGCTCTAAAATGACGAACGCGACGCTCATCACCGTGAGGTCAGGATGGGCATGTTTAGACGGTCTGATCATCTTTATCCCTCCCGATGTCACAGTTCCAATACATGTAGTAGAGCATAGCGCGGGTAAGCCGCTTGTTCGACCTTAGAATGCCGGATCGGTCGATCAAAAGATCCAGCAGATAGTTAAAGACATCATCGAAGGTTTCGTATTCGGCCCGTTTGGCGATGATCTTCAAACTGAACTCTTCAACGGCTTCTTGATACGACGCCTTAAAGGATTCGTTGATCGGGTCAGACAAAAACTTCCGGATGTCGAACATCAGCTCAAAATAGAGCCTACGAAGAGTGGCCTCAAAATCCGGCGTCATATTGTTAAGGCGATTTTTTTCCACCAGTGGTGTGCGCGGTGTCGGCGTGCTGCGATCTTCGTCGGGTGACGCAACTGCGACGGCCTCCCGAAAACCTTCGATGGTGTCTGCCAGATCGTCGGGTCTAACGATTAGCGGCGACTGCAAGGGGTTGATAGAAAGTGAGGCCTGCGCATCTGGAAACAACTCCAACCAATCATCAAGCTGCTGCGTTCCTGCAAGCGCGATATTCTCTATGGCCATGCCGGTCTGATCTGAGATCAGCTTTGTAAGTTTCGCTTCGGCAATCCCTGACAGCTTGCGGTTAGAGATCAATAAGTAGTTTTGCGCCTCGCCGCTCTCATAGAGGTCTTTGATTTTTGGGATTTCTTCACAGATCAGCCCTGTCAGCTTCTCCGCATTACACACTGTTGGATCGCTAAAAGAAGCATTTAGTCCGTGGGTGTGCTTGGCTTGGATGACAGTGCATCCTGTCCAGGGCGACGCTTTTGACGGGTATTGTTCTGCGGTGCCTTTGAATTTTGCGTCTCTTCCGCCGTCTTTTCCAGCAGCAAACCCCATCAAACCGGCTCCAAAGAGTCTTTGACCAATTGCGACAACTATTTTTTCGAACTGATCATCGCTCAAATCAAAGTAACGGATCATATCGATTTGGCCTCAATTTTTGCCAACCGTTATATGGACATTGGTGTCACGAGCAACAGAAAATCGTTCACACCTCATCCCAGCAGATCTCGAACTGGAACGAATGCCAGATTGGTTTCTGCGGCGCGGCGTAGCTTTTCGTCAAGCACGTCGATCAATGAGAGACGGTTATGAACGACCTGATGCAGATCGAGCCCATCGGCACAGATAATGTTTGTGCGCCGACCCGTCCCGAATGCCTTCAGGCCATCCTCGGAAAAACCCGAATTACTGATGAAGAGCCCGCGCGTCCACGTAGCCTTGCCCGAGACCTTTCCCGAGAAGGTTAGCAGATCGGATTGTGCCGTCAGGCCTGCTTGCCATTTGGCTTCGACGAGGTAAGTCTCCCCATGCAGCTTGAAGCTTCCGTCTATCTGTTCGCCTGTCAGCCTGAAAGGTGCCCGTGGCGTCAGACCATAAGCGTCAAAAAGCTCATTGAGAAAGCGCTCATATTCATAACCACGCCGCTGAGGCGGGTGTTCAAATAGGCCAATCAAGCGAGCCGATAGCGCCTGCGCCAATTCGTCCGAAAGTCTAGTGACCTTCGGCGCCGCCTTCGTCTCCGGCTCGGACTGGTCTCCAGGCAGTGTTTCAAGAAACGCGGGATCGTTCAGCTCTGGCACTTTTAACGACAAACGCAAGAGCAGGACGTTCAATCCATCTATCTCCGCCCGGGTTAGAGGCTCGCCTTTGCCTCTGCGCCAAGTCATCGATTGTCGTACGATCGCAAGCATCAATGGGCTAAACTTGTGACGCCGTTGACTGAGGATTGAGGACAACATTTGGACAATCGCCGGGCGCTTGCTCCCACCGATCCAGTGGTCTTCGCATTGGACTTGTGCGGCCGCCAATGGGAATGCTGTCCGGGAGTTTCCGCTCCCGGGCAAGAAATTGTAGAGTAAGTCTGCGAGATCTTCCACGCATTGTTCCTCGACGAAATTCATGAGCGACCCCACTGGAATAAGAACGGAGCCGCTAACATGTTCTCGCTGAACGCTCCTGTAGCCCTTCGCAATCTGACTTTCACTAGTTGCCCTGGCCTCCCGTCAATTCACGGGACAGTGCCCTTTGCAAAGTGCTGCGGTTCACGCCAAGGAGCTCTGCCATCCCGGAAACGGTCTCGCGTTTCGCTTCGATAGCGGTCTTCGCGTGAAAGATTTGTGCGGCAGTCAGGGCGGGTGGTCGGCCCAACCGTTTGCCGCGCTTCTTCGCGGCTCGAAGACCTGCCTTGGTCCGCTCTTGGATCAGATCACGCTCAAACTCAGCCAAGGCGCCCATGATATGAAACACAAGCCGTCCACCTGCGGTCGTCGTGTCGATCCCGTCCATCAGGCTGCGGAATTCGATACCAAGATCCCCGAAGAGTTTCAGAAGGTGGATCAGGTCAGCGATGGACCGCCCTACCCTGTCTAGCTTCCAGACCACCAGAAGATCGCCCTCGCCCAATTGTTCCATTGCCTCTGAAAAACCCGTGCGAGTTTCTGCCGCTGTCGCGCCGCTTTGCGCTTTGTCAGTGATGATACGGTCGCACCCGGCTTCGGTCAGCGCCTCGATCTGCAAGTCAAGGTTCTGTTCTTCTGTAGACACTCGTGCATAGCCAATCTTCATAGAAACCTTTTGCACGAGGATTTTGCGGCAGTCCAGAGCAATTGGAATCAATGGCTTAGCGGTAGCGCTGAAAGCGCCGCAAAAAGGGTCCTTTTTGCGGCGCTTTAAATGAAGCCTGCCATTCGTCTCGCCTTGGGCGAAATCACAAGATGCGGGACAAAGCGCCAATTCGCTGCGGCGGCCCCAAGGTCCGCTTGGCTACGAAAGCTGCTGGTGACCCTAGTATTCTCGATTGAGGCCTCCAGCAAGTTTTGAGGCATTGGTAACAGATCACCTATGACCAGCCTGTTCGTTCTTTCATCATATACATTCCGGGGTTGATACATCGCTCCAGTTCGCGTTTGACGCAGGCCTTGAAGAGCGACGAGAAGCTTGTTGCTGCTGCGCCAGGATTTGCGAGTACGATGCCGATAACAGCGCTCGCGAGGGCGGATCGAATGGCGCAGGTTTCTGCGATTTTGAAGAGTGTCACGCCAAGTCGCTTAGGAATTGAGTAGTGCGCGTAGAGAACGCGCTTACACGTGCGGGTTTGAATGGTTGGGTACTTGAACGAAATCCGAGCACAGCCGATCTTGATTGTAGCGCGTTTCCAGACAACCTTGAACTCCGGGTATTGAAGAACCGTCATTATTCGAATTGTTTTCTTTTGCATGTCGCGCGGAGGACAGGCATCGCGCGTAGAATCTTCCATGAGAGTGTTGATGAAGCTAATCGCCTCACTATCGGTGAACCCAGCGGGAAGCTCAAGCTCGGCTGCGGAGTTAGTGCTTGAGTCGGCTTCAACGATTTTGCGTGACTCAGCTTCTGGAGGATCCGTAAGGGTCACGTTGTTCTCGGTGATGATTGTCCCGAGGACAGGTCTATCGATTTCGTCTCCGTTGTCGTTTACGCCTCCGATTACATCGACCCGGGTGTTCATATCCGTTTCGATGTCGTTGTCGTACTGCGCGAGGACCCGTCTTCGTTGCGCATCGTTGAAGTCGATCACGTAGCCGGTGAGGCGCTGCCATGGATCCGGTGATCTGCTTGGGTTTCGTTGGCTCGCGCGCCATTCGTCTTCTTTGTCTTGCCAGATTTTTTTGATGCGAACGCCAGGAACAACATCAAAGTCATCATCTGTGAGCCGAGCGGGATCCATCTCAGCTTCGAGATAGTTGTAAATGTTTCGGCCATGATCATTGATGTTGTAGTTTCGCAGAAGTTCCCGTGCGTGAGCTTTACCAACGTCGCTCAGCGTCGATTTCAAGAACAAAAGAAAGTCACAATAGATTTCCAGCTTTGCCTTTGAGTGGACAGTCGCAGGGACCCGGCCGATTATCCCATTTGATTGTTTGACCCGGTAAACTTCCTCGACGAGGAAGTCGTAGGTTTTGGTATCCGGAACCTCGCTTTCTCTGACGTCTAGCGACGGATCGTGGAGATAGTCTTCAGGGGGCGACGCGATGATCTGACCTGCGTCGACGGTGTGATCGAAAAGCGCATATTGTTCGCGATCTTCATCGATTAAAAAGTCTTTGAGATCTGGGTTAGTGAAATCGATGGACGTGTCTATCGTAACTGGCAAAGTGTTATCCTTCTGTTTTTTATTTGCGGGCGAATAGGAGTCCGGCTCGCAGAACCAAACGGTAGTGTCAGACAAAAAATCGATCAAGAACGCATGTGAATGAGATCGAGCGAACTCTGGTTCGGCACATCATTGCGGGAGCCCGCGACGACTTAGGAAGTCGATCCTTTAGGATCTCTGGCCCGCTAGTCTGATACCGATCACACCAGCGCTAGAAGGTAATCCTGAGAACACCTAGCTTATGCAGCGTAGGGTTGGTCGAAGAATGCGAGCCTACAACGAGGCGGATGATCCCAAGTTTCCAAGCCGCCCGGAATCTCGTGCGTCGTTGCTTCTATACGCGTTTATGATCTTTGCACAACCGCAGTTCCAAAGCTTACTCTGCCGCGACCTCCTTTAGATCACGGGACTTCCATCATAGGTGTCAAGCACTGTCCAAAACGCGAAGCTGACACTAGCACGCCGTGCAGCATCGGTTTACTTGGGCTCTGAGCTGCCCAATTCTCATGCGGCAACGACCGACATCGCGCGTCTCTGATACCGGTCATTCATTGAGAGTGTAGCTTCGTCCCGTCGGCGCGGTGCTGATGACTGGGCTTGGAGGGTGGATCGGAGGGCAAATTATGCCAAGAGTCCAACTTCCCGCAACCACCCCAAAACGCAGAGCCTGGAACAAGGGACGGATCATCGGTCAAAAGCGGCCTTTGCTGCCAAAGCAGGTCTGGGCGATCCGGGCGCGGCTTGAGCTGGCGGGTTATCTCCGCGACCTGGCTTTGTTTAACGTCGCCATCGACAGCAAGCTGCGTGGTTGTGATCTCGTGAAATTGGCCGTGTCAGACCTTGTAAAGGACGACCGCGTTCGGGAACGCGTTTCCGTGATCCAGAGCAAGACCAAGCGACCTGTGCAGTTCGAACTGACGGAAAACACGCGTGAAACCGTCCTGGCATGGGTCAAATCCCCAGAGATGTTTGGGTGTCGGTTCATGTTTCCCAGCCGCTTCCATGACCGCCCACATATCTCAACGCGACAATATGGTCGGCTTGTTCGCAATTGGGTCATGGCAATAGGATTGGAGCCAAGTGGTTACGGAACGCATTCACTTCGCCGGACCAAGGCAGCGGAGATTTATCGAAAAACCGGCAACCTCCGCGCAGTCCAACTGCTGCTTGGTCACACAAAGGTCGATAGTACAGTGCGCTACCTTGGTGTTGAACTCGAAGATGCCCTGAGCATCGCTGAGCGCATCGATATCTGAGCTACCCCGGCGAACGGTCCTGCCGTTCGCCATCCCGAAGAGGATGTCTATCCCTCATGCGGCGTTGGTCGGTGCCGATCCCACTTTGGCCAATGCTGCGCGATGCGCGAATGTCAGCTTTATGAATGAAAAGGCTTTCGGCAAGTCGAACTTCCAGCGAGATGTCATGCAGGACCGAGCTGGTCGCTAATTCACGACCTCGATTGTGGCGCTTGCCTCCGCCAAGTTTGCCACATGCGCCTTCAACACCCCGATGAACTGCACGCAAGCTTCGCTTGGTTCTGCCTTAACCGGGAACAGAAGTCCAAAGGACATCCAGCGTTCTGGCGTGATCGGAACGGTTCGAATGCGGTCTTTGTCCACGTTAGCAGCGACAAGTTCATCTGCGATGGTAACGCCTCCACCATCGGCGACGAGCGCGCAGGCCAACGAAGAAGATGCAACTTCGCAAGTCTGCTTTGGGAGTAGCCCTGCTGATCGAAACATGTCATCCAGTTGATCGCGCAGAAGCAATCCGTGCATCAGTCGGACAATTGGAACGTCTGCCAGTTTGTCGATGGAAATCTCCTTCAGATCGGCGAGTGGATGATCGACAGGAACAACGGCCTGTGCTCTTACGCGCAGTAACAGCTCGGTTCGGATCTCCGGATGTTCGACTGGCAGTGCCCCAATACCGATATCATACTCGCGGCCGGCCAACCATTTTCCAGCCTCGCGACGAGCGCGAACGTCCAGGCTGACATTGGTGTCAGGGTTGGCTCTTACAAATTGACCAACCGCAGGAGAGGCGAGCGCTCGGGCGATGCGTGGCATCGCGACGATACGAAGGCTTTGTGTACGGCCTGCCCGGATCTCGGCAGCGATGCCCGGGATTTCGTCGAGATTGTCGAGAATACGCCCCGCTTCGCGATAAAAGGCAAGCCCCTCAGCTGTTGGTGTAAGGTTGCGACCACTTCGATCAAAGAGATCAAGTCGCAACTCGCCTTCGAGGCCCGAGATCAATCGGCTCACTGCCGGTTGGGACAGGTGCAATATGTTCGCTGCCGCTGCGAGGGATCCTTCCGACAACGTCGCTCTAAACGCGCGTAGGGCTTTGATATTCATGTTCGTCACCGTCACTTGCATTCAGTGCAAGTAAACTAAACATCTTTGCATTTTTCGCAATCCAGCGCGTCTGCTAGATGAAATCAGGAAAGAAAATAGGGAGGACTTCATGAAACGCAGAACGCTTATCTCCGCTGCTTTGGCAGGTTTTGCCGTTGTGGCAACTGCAACCGCCAGTTTCGCGGCCGATTGGCCCAAACGCCCGATCAACCTGATTGTACCCTATAAAGCCGGCGGTGGCACAGACGCTTATGCCCGCGCCATTTCAGCCGCAGCTGAAGGCATTCTGGAGGTACCGGTTGTGGTCGTCAACAAACCCGGATCGGGTGGCTTGAATGGCGCCAATTCGGTCGTCGGCGCCCGACCGGATGGCTATACCATGTTGATGACCTCTGGGGGTTCGTTCCTGCTGTCTACCATGACGCGCGATACCGACATTGACGCTCTGGAGAGCTTTGACTTTGTCGCTCAGGTTGGTGAATTGCAAACCTCGCTGATGGTTCCCAAAGACAGTCCGTTCCAATCTGTTCAGGACGTGATCGACGCTGCCAAAGCCAATCCCGGCTCGCTTCGCTGGGCGCATTCTGGTCGCGGTGGTTTTCACCACGTCGGCGGAATGGGATTTCTAGCCAATAACGGTATTGAAGCGCAGGATGTTCCTTTCAAAGGCGGCGGGCCGACCCGTGCCGCTTTGATCGGAGAGCAGGCCGATTTCGGGTTCCTGGGCGTACAACAGTTGGCCGGGTTCGAAGACCAACTGCGTGCGTTGGCCGTGAACAGTCAAGAACGCGACGGTATCATGTCTGATGTTCCGTCCTTCGGTGAACTCGGTATTCCATTTGCGGCCGTGTCTTCACCGGTGATCGTGTTTGCCCCGAAGGGCACACCGCCGGAAGTGGTTGCAGCGATGGAATCCGCATTGGAGCAGATCGCGGCGAAGCCGGAGTTTGCTGAATTTCTGGCCTCGCGCGGAACAGGGCCGGTCTATCAGAACGGCGCGGATGCCAAGGCCACGTTGAGTTCAATGAAGAACGATGCAGCACCCTTGGTCGAAAGCCTCTCAAACTAGAAAAACACCAAGGCCGGGCGGCTTAACGCCCCCGGCTTTTTTCTGTGCACGAAAAACTCAGGGAGGAAGACATGCGTGCCTATGCTGAGGGCTTGGTGCTGGCCACCATTTCGATGTTCGCAATCTGGGGCGCATGGCAGGTACCTGCGGCTTCACCCGGAGACACCTGGGCCGGGATTGTCCCGTTTTCTGCCTCGGTTGCGCTTTTTGTGTTGTCTGGGTTTCTACTCGTGGGCGCGCCCCGCCAGACTGGAGATGTTGTCACGGCGAATACGGATAACGGAGCAACTGCTCAGATTGTCGCGCTGTTCATCATTGCACTGATCTACCAGCAATCCTTCCGCTGGTTCGGTTACTTGCTGCCCACGGCCATCGTGGCCCCCATCGTGCTTTATATGTTCGGCGTGCGCAGCTGGATCGGTCTTGCGGTATCCGTGGTCGTCTGCCCGCTGGTCTTTCATCTCATCTTTTTCGTGCTGCTTGGTGTCTTTCCGCCTTATGGCGAAGTTTTCGACCTACTTAGCTGGATACAGGGGTAGTATCTCATGGAAATCTTTCCCGCCCTTCTTTCGGTCATCACCGACCCGATGCTGCTGTTCGCAATTGTTCTTGCCGCTGCTGTTGGCATGATTGTGGGGGCCACGCCCGGTCTGACGGCATCAGCTGCAATCGCGATGCTGTTGCCGATCACCTTCTACATGTCGCCTCTGTTCGCGCTCGCCTTTCTCTATGTGATCGGTAAATCGGGACGCTACGGCGGTTCTATCGCGGCCATCCTGTTCAATACGCCGGGCACGGCCGCAAGTGCGGCAACCCATATTGATGGTTATCCGCTGGCTCGCGCAGGCAAGGCGGGCAAAGCAATGAAGGTCGCCACGATTTCATCCGTCATCGGTGACTTGATGGGAGACATTCTGTTGGTTGTCGGCGTTGGTTTCATTGCAGCGATAGCGCTGAAACTCGGACCGCCAGAGACGTTCGCGATTTACTTCGCCGCCTTTGTGGTGATCGGGTCGGTGATCGGGAAGTCTATCGTCAAAGGCTTGGCCTCCGCCCTCCTGGGTATTTTGGTGGCAATGGTTGGTCTCGATCCGATTTCCAGCGAAGAACGCTACACATTCGGCTCATTCGACTTATCCAACGGGATCGGTCTGGTGCCGCTGATGATCGGTGTGTTTGTTCTGGGTGAGGTTTTTGCTCAACTCGAAGAACGTCGCAAGGCGACCGGCGAGACCAAAGAAAACAAAAGCATTGCCGACGGCAACGATCTGACATGGGAGGAATATAAGCCCTGTTTACCCCACGCCCTCCGCGGTGGGTTTATTGGGGCAGGCATCGGTGTCCTGCCAGGTCTGGGTTCTGCAATTGCGGCCTTCATCTCTTATGGGGAAGGAAAACGCCGCGCGAAGAATCCCGAAGAGTGGGGCCAAGGTGCGCTGGAAGGCGTCGCCGCGCCGGAAGCCGCGAACAATGCTGTGTCCGGCCCATCCATGGCGCCGCTGCTGACACTGGGCATTCCCGGCTCGACAATCGGTGCGATCCTTTTGGGCGTGTTCCTGATCCACGGCATTCAGGTGGGGCCGACGCTGTTCCTGACCGACAAGGAACTTGTCTACAAGCTATTTGCCTGCGGTATGCTTGGTATTCTGGCCTATGGCCTGATCGGTTACTTCGGGGCCACACAGGTTGCCCGTCTGATCCTGAAAATCCCGACAAATGTTCTATACCCACTGATCTTCATGACCGCCTTTGTGGCGGCGTATTCGGCGCGCGGGTCGATGTTTGATGTCACGGTCATGACCTGTGCCGGGTTCGTCGGGTGGTTGATGCGCAAATATGATTTCAACATCGCAGCCTTCGTGATCTCGTTTGTCCTGGCCAAGGGCGCGGAAGAGACTTTTCGCCAATCGCTGTTGATGTCGGACGGCGGTGCCCTGATCTTTGTAGAACGCCCAATCGCGCTTGCTTTCCTGATCCTTGGGGCTGGAGCCATTGCCTTCCGTATCCGCGGCATCATGAAAGAGCGCAAATTGATTCAGGGAGGGCTGGGTGATGCTTGATTGGCAACTCATGCAGGGTAGCTTTTCGAGCACAGAAATGCGCCGTATCTGGTCTGAAGCCTCAACAATCTCTGCATGGATCAAGGTCGAACAGGCACTTATGCACGCGCAAAGCGATGCAGGTCTTGTGCCGCGCGAAGCTGTCGTTGCGTTGGACGGATTTTCTATCGGGCATCTGGACCAGGATCGATTGCGCGAGGACATGGCGCTTGTTGGACGGCCCATCGTCGGTCTGGTCGGTCAATTGCGCGAACATGTTGGCAAAGATCTCGCGCCATATGTCCATTTCAACAGCACGACGCAAGACATCATGGACACGGGCTTGGCGATGCAAATGAAGCTCGGTCTGACGACAGTGCTCAGCGACCTCGATCAGCTCGTATCCTCCCTGACGGACCTGATCGAGGTGCACCCCACCACGCAGATGATCGGGCGCACCAACGGGCAACATGCCGTTCCTATGCTGCTGCGGACCAAGTTTGAGGTCTGGCGCGCAGAACTCCTGCGCCGTCGCGAGGCGATTATCGAAGCGGAAAGGCGCGGGATACTGGTTCAGGTCGGCGGACCGTTGGGAGATTTGTCAAAATATGAGGCTGGAACCGGGGCAGGGATAAAGGCGCAAATGGCCAAGGAACTTGGCCTTGGCGCGGTAGACCCTCATTGGCAAAACGCGCGTGATGGCGTGGGCGATATTGTCTCGTCGCTCGGCGCGCTTTGTGCGACGATCTGTAAAATAGCCCACAACATCAATCTGCTGTCGTCCAGCGATATCGGTGAGGTCTGCGAATGCCATGAAAACGGCAAGGGCGCTTCATCCTCGATGCATCACAAGCGCAACCAGCGGGCCAGTGAATTTGCCGAAGCCGTCGCAAGGCTGGGGCGCCAGCGGTCAGAGCAGATCGGAGAACTGACCATGCACCAGCATGAGCGTTCTGGCGGTGTCTGGGTTGGCGAATGGCTCGTGGTTCCTGAGGTGTTTCTGCTATCATCCGGCGCTCTGTCATGGGCGAAACGGATGCTGACTGATCTGAGAGTCAACGAAGGCCAGATGAAACGGAATTTGGTCTGCGAAGAACCAAAGAATTAAATACAATCAAAGAAGTAACAGACCTGAGCTTAACTTCCTTCATCTGCTTTCGCTTAAGGAAGAACTGGCGTGTTGCAGAGCATCTGCGAAATCACCCTCAATAATGTCATACGCTTCAATGCCAACAGAAACTCGGATCAGGTTGTCTTCGATACCAAGCGTCAGTCGTGCTTCTCGCGATAGCTTCCGGTGTGAAGAAACAGAGGGCA
Source organism: Ruegeria sp. CH10 (assembly GCF_056537125.1). NCBI lineage: Bacteria > Pseudomonadati > Pseudomonadota > Alphaproteobacteria > Rhodobacterales > Roseobacteraceae > Ruegeria > Ruegeria sp. CH10. The sequence continues at coordinate 109,467 of NZ_JBQFQY010000005.1, forward strand.
TGATTACCATTGTGGCCACGTCGCCCAGCGTGGGACCATATGGGATGCTTTTGAGGGATTCCAAGAAGCGGTCAGCTTCGGTCCGTGCTCCGTTCAGTACAAAGGATAGGATCGAGCCCGCTCCCGGCAGTAGCTCTTTCGCCAGATCAAAGTCTGGATGACTTGGCAGACCCGGATAGTGGACTTTGCTAATCATGGGGTGACCTTCGAAATAACGCGCGAGCCTAAGCGCGTTTTCTTGCGCTCGTTCAAAGCGCAAATCAAACGTGTTTAGACCGCGTTCGGCCATCCAGCAATTATAGGGGCTCGCGTTGAACCCCAGTGTTTTTACCGTTTCTTCTATCTGGTCTATGAGGTCGGGGTCTCGTGCACCGAGATATCCAAGGTTCAGATCTGAATGCCCCGATAGCATCTTTGTCACTGACTGCATGACCAGATCAGCGCCATGTTTCAATGGGTTGAACAAGCGTGGCGTGGTAAACGTATTGTCTACCAAAACGAGCGCGCCCACTTTGCGGGCCGCCGCAACGAGCGCTTGGAAATGTGTCACCCTCAGCATGGGGTTCGAAATAATCTCGACCAAAACGATACGTGTGCCGGGAACAATAGCTGTTTCAAACGTGGCAGGATCAGATGCATCAAACTTTCGCGTCTCAAACCCCAGGCGAGGTAGATCGCGATCAATCATTAGCAATGAGCGGCCATAGAGCTGCGATGCGGCTGCGACGCAGTCGCCCTTTTCCAACAGTGCAAACATCGCGGCGGAAAGTGCTGTCATTCCGGATGCCGTCATAATGCCGGTGGTCGCATGTTCCATCCAGTTTAGTTTGTCCGCCAAACTGGCAGCATTGGGATGCCCGTCGCGAGAGTAAGTAAAACCCTCTGCTTCATGGTTGAAAACAGCCTCTAACTGGCTGGCGCTTTCGTAGGTGTACATTGCCGATGGTGAAAGAGGATTAACCAGAGGCGATCCGGTATTTCCAGGCATGACATCCCGTCGGACAACTGACCGGCGTATCTTGCTCATGGTCTTTCCTTCCAAGTTCTATTTCCAATGGCCACCCGTCGTCATGGATTTTGGGCAGATTTCGGCCTGAACCAAGAGAGGATCTGGCTCATCTGGCTCGACTGATTATGCGGCGGATTTGTGGTGAAGCAAGCACTTGGTCTCAATGGTCTTCCGTTTGATCCTTTCTCGTTGTTTAATAATAATTTGGTCGCGATGGAAGCAGATATCTGCCGGGATAGAGTTTGCAGATTCTCGTGACAACACCGGTGATTGCAATGATCGACGACGGCATCCATCTGTTGCTTGAGATCGTCGGGCAGCGCGACCCAGCCCAACGGTCTTGTTTTCTTTTCCGTTCTACCGGGCGCTCTGCTGGCATCGAAAATGGTGATGGATGGCTTTGGTGTAAGTGGAAAGGATCTACAGCTCGGGGCAGACGTACTGTGACACCTCTGTTTGGATGATGAGTTCACCGGTTCCTCCGACCGAGAATGGGGCAACGATGCAGGCGACTTTGGCCGTATCGACCCAGGACAAGCGGATGACGTCTTTAGTGCAATTTAAGTGCAATCGCGTTGTTGACAGGGAAGGGATCAGCTTAGCACGCCTAAGTAGACATCCATATTCCAGTGCGGAACACCAGGTTTGTCCGCGTCTGAGTTGTCGGATTGGACTGCGGCGAAAGCTTGGTTTCGGTTTCAGCCGGATCTACGCCATGGACTGTCTGCTTCGATGACTTGCGCCGCACCGCAACAACAAGCATTCTGCAGCGGCGAGCAAATGCTGCTTCAGCAATAGCGGCGTGAGCAAAAGGCCGGTTTGTCCCGCAAAGTGGGCATTCGTCAGCAGGTGTTTCCCGCAAGGTCTTGCAAGGATCGGGAGGCAACGGTTGATGCCTCCCGAGAATTGATTTCTACTGGGACATCCCGCCTTCGGTCGAAATTTGTTCTTCAACATGACCTTGGTTGGTGACGTTCGAACCCCGTGGAGGATAGTCCTTGAACGTAGAAAGGTGGTTTTGAACGATTTTGGCCGCTGGGCCAAATGCCCACATCTTGTTGCCCATCCACCGTGTATACATCCCAGATTCCTCGGCCGCTTTTTCATAGGGATCGCGGCGCAGGTTGAACAGGAGGGGGGCGTTCAATTCCTCTTTGGGGCCAGCCCACCCCTGGGACTGGATCGTGAAATGTGCTTTCCAGTCACCATGGCGTACAGCTTGCAGGTCCGGTCCTTCGTAGTAGATGATCTCGTCGCGGCTGCTCTCGCCCTCACCGGTCAGGAATGACAGTTGGTTGTACCCATCCAGATGCACCTGATAGCCCTCGTATCCTTCCAGCAATGATCCGGTCAGATCGTCAGGCCCTCCGGCGGCGGCAACAAGGGTGGGCATCCAGTCAAGACCGGCAAAAATACCGTTGCTGACGGTTCCGGCCGGGACTTTTCCGGGCCAGCGAATGATGGCAGGGACGCGGAAGCCACCTTCCCAGGTTGTGCCTTTCTCGCCATGGAACGGGGTTGTTCCACCATCGGGCCAGGTCATGGTTTCGGGACCGTTGTCAGACGTAAAGACGACAATCGTATTGTCCGAGACGCCCAACTCGTCCAGCCGGGCCATGACTTTGCCCACGTTGTCGTCCAGCTCTTTCATCACGACATCCTGCAAGCCGCGCCCGTCGCCCAGCATGGCCTCGTATTCGGGGCTTAGATGGGTCCAGACATGCGCGCGCGCCGGGGCCATCCAGACAAAGAACGGCGTATCGCTGTCGACCGCGCGGTTGATGAAGTCCAGCGTATGGGCCGTTACCTCGTTATCCAATGTCTTCTGCCGTTCAGGCGGGGCCGGGCCATCGTCGATGATGCGTTGCTTGCCAACCAGACCCCAGCGCGGATCTACGGTTTCATCGACCGTGTCCGTGGCATAAGCATGAATGATGTTGCGAGGGCCAAATGTGTCATTGAATTTCTGATCTTTTGGCCAATCCGGGTCGGATGTGTATTCCATCGCGTTCAGATGATAGAGCCAGCCCCAATATTCATCAAAGCCTTTTACCGTCGGGAGGAATTTATTCATATCCCCCAGATGGTTCTTGCCGAATTGACCGGTCGTGTAGCCCAGCGACTTCAGCATATTGGCCAGGGTCGGATCATCCTCGCTCAGACCTTTTTCAGGATCTCCCGGCAGGCCAACCGTGTGCATTCCGGTACGGACCGGCAATTGTCCAGTGATGAAGGCCGATCGACCGGCAGTGCAGCTCGGTTGCGCATAGTAATCCGTTAGACGCATACCGTCGGCGGCCAACTGATCAAGATTGGGGGTTTGGATGCTTTTCACGCCCTGATGATAGCTGCCAAGGCTGGCCCAGCCGACGTCGTCGGCCATGATGACAAGGATATTGGGTTGGTCGGTTTCGGCCAGAACCGGCATGGCACAGACTGTTGCCGTCGCCAGCGTGGCGGAAGCCGCAATAGATCGAAGAATGAACATAGGTACCTCTGTGGACGTAAGACGAAATCGAAGGGTCCATCAGGGATAGCGACTGAGACTTTCGTGCCGCAACAGAGCTTTACCATCATTTCATATTGTGAAAACTAAAACACAAAAATTGAAATGAGATCGCCCACATGATGAACGAAAACGCTCTGACCGCATTTCTTGCATTGGCCGAAATCGGCAGCTTCCAGACTGCCGCCCGTGCAATGGGCGTGTCCAATGCGTCTTTGTCCCGCTATGTCGGGCAGGCTGAAGAACACACGGGACTTGTTTTGTTCCATCGCAGCCGAAACAGCAGCACGTTGACACGCGCGGGGCAGGAGTTCTTGCCAATCGCCCGGGCGCTCCGTGAAGACCTGGACCGCTATGCGACCCGTGTTGCTGGATTGCGTGAAACCGGGCCGGGAACTTTGCTTATCGGTTGCGGGCCGCTCACCACTCGGACACTGATCCTGCCTGTCTTGCGTGCGGTGCGGCGAACGATGCCTAACCTGCGCTTCAGAATTCTGGTGAGCGCCTATGCGCGTCCACTCGATCTGTTGCAGGCAGGGGAGTTTGACGTGTTCCTCGGTGATCTGACCTACACACCTGAAGCAGAAGATGTCGAGATCATGGTGATGGAGAAGCAACCCATCCAATTCGTCGCTCATCAAGATCATGAGATTCACCAACGTGGGCCACAAACCATGGCGGGTATTTTCGATTTTCCCTTTGCGTCACCCCATCTCCACAAGCATTGGAAAGCCGCTTTGACAAAAGCACTTGGTGGCGGTGCCGAGGCGGTCGAAAAGGTGAATGCACAGCCGCATATCGAATGCGACGACTACAACCTCCTGACCGGATTGTTGGCAGAGCCTGAATTTATCGTTGGAGGGATGCCGGACACATTCGCAGAGCTGATCCGTGCAAAGTCCGCAAAACCCGTGTCGATGAAACAGGACCTTACATGGAACATTTGCGCAGCGCGTAAATCCCAAAATACGTCCACTGCGGTTGAACTGTTTTGGAATGAGCTTGCTAAGTATCGGGCGTGATCGGTTACGGGAGGCACAGGGAGACCTGTAACTGAAGCATTTTCTGACCCATATGTTGGACGTTTTCTTAGGCCCAGTAGACTTGCCGAAGTTCCGCTTAGGAAACGAGAGCAGCGTTTGAATGAAAATGACAAACGACAGCAAAGTCCGCAACCGTATCGTTGAGTGTGTGGCGTGCGCTGCGGGTTGCACGAATGACCGGTGTTCCCGCCGCAAAGCAGTATCGAGATTGACGCAGTTGCAGCGTTTTCCGCGCTGCGTGCGCACGCAGCACAAAACCCGAAATCACAGATTGGGTTCATTGCAGTCGCTCTCTGCGCGTTAAATGAAGGACTGCTTTTAGTTGTTTTTTGGAAAATCCCTGGATTCTGGAGTCTCAAAATTCAGAACTTTAAGTGGCTGTTTTTGTTGGAACCGCAGTCTCACCATTAAGGTAGTCAGACAGCTAATGGTGTCACCCGTACGCAATTCAGCAAAGTAACTCTGCCCTAACGGGAACATGAAGGTAAGCAGACATGGGTTGGGTTGTTGCCCAACCACATCTGCTTGGTCGTCTGAGATCAAAGATTTGCACCACAGGGTTCTTGGAAAGGTGCATCACGCCGATATTAGGAAGCCCATTGATCCCGCATACTGCGCCTAATTCAAACAGTAGGTCTGCACCACATGGCAAGCGCTGTCAAACTCAGCCTGGTGCTGCGATATGGCTTGATTCAGTTCCGCAGGGCCAAGCGTGTCATGCGCCTCCAGCATTTCCCTGATATCGTTCAAGGCAGCTTGGGCGTGTTGTTTGTCACCGGACATGGTTGAAAAACTCCAGACAGTCCCAACTTGTGTCAGCACAAAGCCACCAACGCATGCGATTGCAGGGATGCCGGCCACCGCACTTGGATTGCAACCGGCCAGTGTCAAACCATACCCAGTGTAGTGAAGAGCAATGGTCACCGCGGCCTGAATCTCGGCACTGCTGTTTGCATCCGCCAGGCGCTGTTCAGCATCTCCGAGTTTGGCCAAATAGCTCTGTCGGACAGCCTGCCATTGTGCCAGGTCGGCGAAAGCTGAATCGGAAATACCCAGCAAATTTTGGACATAGATATCTTCTCGGTACTGTTCTAATGCGCCGCACTGCATACCCCCAAAGACCCCGGTATCGAATGCATCAGGAACCGAAGGGACAACTTTGTTGGGGTCAATGTCAAAGGACTGATTGCAACTCTGCGCATGAGCCGCCGCAGCGAAGAAAAACGACAGAAAAAATGCCATTCGACTGAAAAACAACATGGTAAACCCTCATAATTTTGGCGTATCGCCGGTTAAAAGTAAGTATTCTGCAAGTCTGCCAGAAGCTAAGCACAAAACGCTTAATGTGTTAACATGTTAAGTCCTTCCAAAGCTTGTAGGGCAATCACGACGCTTTTCATGTGTCCGACTAGTCGGTTGTTGAACCCAAAACTCATTCTAACATCCTTAGGTCCAGAACTGCGCTGAACCGCGGGCCGGCCTCTTGCAATTGGTTTTGCCACTCGGCGTTAGCAGCGCTGGCCAAGGGTTCTTCGGCGTAGCTTGCAGGGCGAAAATGCTCGATTTCTTCTATCAGCAATCGCAAACCTCCTTCGGGCGTTAATTCATCGCCTTCGGCCAAATCGACGGTGTATTCACTCAGGTCCAAGGTGTGCCGCCAAAGGGCCATGGGATCGGCAAGCCGTTCGGGCGTCACAAGCACGTTGTCAGCATTCAATGCCGCCTCTTTCGTGGCCACAGTTTCGTCAGTAGTATCTTCGGTCGTCTCTAAGGAACTCAATTCGACCACTCCGCGTCGTTTAAGCAAGACCCGTTGGGTTTCCCCTCCTCTGGTCATCTCGCGAAACAACGTCAGCCGCATAGCCGGCTGGCATGTCAATGCAGCAAGGTCTATGCCGCGCAGCGGTTCGGCACTGGAAAGTGCAGAAACTGGTTTGCGCTCCTTTGGTGCCGGTCCTGTCATTTCGACCGTTATGCGTCCGGAACTGTTTTTTCGCGCATAAACAGAGCGCGCGCTCAGGGGCTGCGCCCATTGAACAACCGGTCGCGAACACCGCAGATTCGGCACAGTATTTGGCTGATACCGCACAATACCCAAGCGAACAAAACCATCCGGCGCCATTGGAGCATCCAGCGTAACATCGATAAACCACTCTTCGCGCTCCACATCGAAGCGTGGTTCATAAACCGCCAGCGAAACGCGCATGGGCGGTGTTTTGGGTTGTTCAGACTGGCTCGGCTCGGACCCTTCATCGTCAAGCGGCATGAGCACGTTTTCCACCATATAAGCCCGCCGTATGTCTGACCTGTCGCGCATCAGGTCTGCGATTGCAGAGGGCGGAAGAACGGCTTCTCGCTCTATCCCTCCTCGCACTGGATCGCTGCCCCGGCGAGATACAAACTTGCCACCCGGCCCAAGGTCGTCATCATTGAAGAAATAGCATTCGTCGCCGAGATCATCGAGATCGACGCGGCGGTCGAGATCCCCAGGATGGAGACCCGGCAAGGGAACCGAATTGTCAAAACGCTTTTCAACGCCATCATATACCGGTGGCCACAACACGATCCCAACGGCCTCGCCCTCGCCGCTGGAGAACCATTCCCGACCCAGAGGAATACGCAGCGACGACCGCCGTTTGTGGTAGATCCACGGCTTGGTTTCTGTCGCATCCGGGCTGATCTCGGTCTCCAACAGCGGCGTAGGCGCCCTTGCGTCGGGTTTCGCCGGACGGATTGTTGCTGGAAGAATGATATCGGTCTTGTCCGACAGGTTACTCTGGTGACGCGCAGGTACAATCTGGCCAGGAATCTGAGCGTCCACATCGTAGATACGACCCTCGCCCTTGGTCCAAGGATCATTCGTTCGGGCAACCCGGGGCGCGGTGCGCATGTCTTCCAACGTGCGGGACAAAGCGTTGACCCGAACTGTCATGCGGCGTGCCTTGCCGTCAGGGAAAACATGTCTATGCGCCTCACGCGCGCCATTTGGCAGGTCGCCAAGGAACAATGCACGTAAATCCAGCAACCCGCCCGGCAGTGTCCGAGGCAACCCTTCTACCCGCAACAGTGTGACCTTCGCCTGGGCAAACCGGACGCTTCCGTCGCGGCAGACATCGAATCCGAACAGGTCCTCGGCGCTGCGATATCGAATCTGACCTGAGCTGTCTTTCAGTTCGCTCCCATCAAGCCCCCTCAGGGGGGGCCAGGTTCCTTTACGCCGATGTGCCAATGATCTCTGACGGTTGGCATCGTCGAAAACCGAACTGCCCGGTAGGGTCACATCCGCAACGACCTCAACAATGTCGTTGCCACTGGTGTTGAACGGAACCGTGCCATCCAGCACGAAATGCGCGGAATCTGGCGCACAGACAGCAAGCGGTTCATGAACTGAGCCGTTCAGGGTTGCAGGTCGCGCGGCCCGCACCGGGCGTGGGCTCGGCTCTTCCCCGTCCTTAGGTTTTGGCACGGGCGTAAACACTGAGGATTGCGGTACAGGCGGTTGCGCAGCACGCAATGCTGCGGGCTGTTCCGGCATACGATTTGTGGCATGCACCGCTTCGAGTGTTGTTTTGCCGGAAATCTCGGGCAAGGGTGATCGCTCAAGAAAAGCGGTCACGGCGCGCCCCAGAGCCTTTAGCGTGCGGTTGGACGGTGTCTCGACCCCACCGGGTCCTATGAAACGCACCGCATCTGTTGGCTTGACGCCCTCTTGCCCCACTGCGTCCTCGGCTTCAAAAAGAGCCTCGACAAAAGCGGCAGGCATGGTTTCCTTTGCCCCTAGGAACACAGCTTCATCTTCAGGTGCATTTTTGTCTATCTTACGTCCCGCAGCCCCAAGGCGAATGCCCAAGGACTGAATAAGCGCATGTTCCCGCGCAAGCAGGTCCTCGTCCGGAAGTGCCCAGACGTCGATCTCGACGGCTTCGCCCGCCCGTAGACCAAGCCGTAATTCAAGTACAGGGAAGTGGCGGTTGATACCGATAAATCCATCCCCGGATGCGTCCGAATTGAACCAATTCAGTTTGGAATCAGGGCCCACAAGGACAAGATCCCGCAGATGCGTTGGCGTCGGTCGCGACGACCCGCCAGAGATCACTGTGGTGACCACCACGGGGACCTGCGAGTAGACAGGCGCTCTGGGCCCATTACCGTCGGTCACGTCCGCGACTTGATAGATCAAGGGGCCCCCGTCGACATAGCAATCTTCGCCCTTCATCCGGATACCAAAGGCCAGTCGGCGGGCCAGCGGGTCAGAGTAGTATCGGTTCAAAGGCCGTTCATTTCTTGCCAGCGGATTCCCGTTCAACTCATTTGGTCGCTTTAGGATCGCATCGCCAAGCTTGACCGTGTCAGAGGCAAGTTCAGCATTCGGAACGTCTGTATAGGTTCGGGTATCCAATATGCTTTGATTGCCAATCCCACGCTGCAGATTGGTGCGTGCGACAATAAGGTTCTCACGGTCGTTGGGGTCACGCTGAGCCGCCAGGGTTCCCCTTTCTCCAACCAAAGCACGCGCGCCGGTCATCCAGCGGAAATCACCTTGGGGATTATCGGTGATGACGTCATCGAAGGCTCCGTGCCACTCGGCGCAGTCGAAAGGAAGGCTTGGCGCCATAACGACGCGATGACATATCTCGGGAGTGCCTCGCGCTTGCATGCGCGCATCGTAGTCCGGTCGGTCACTGCCACCGGTAGGTCCGAGCGAACGCAAAATCATCCGCGGACCCGTATCAAACCCCATGGGGCCTGCTGCGATAAAGGGAAAGGGCTGCCCACCTCTGTTCAGCTTTTCCTCGCCGCTGCGCAGGGCATGACCCAATGGCAAAGCAAATTGCGGAGCCGCAATCTTTTCATGTCGCAGGAAACGAAAGAACGGCCAAATGGTCGCTGCATCCGGCTTGGACGGCGTCACGGGTGCAGGATAAAAGGCGGGTGCCTCATCGGGCTCGGGCCGTGAGGGGAGGCTTTCGACCGAGCGTGAAACACCCCCGGAGTATACAGCCGCCAGGGCAAAACGGTAAGGAATGCCAAAACGCAGAGCGTCGAGGCTTTTGCTTGGAAGTTTGAGAGTGCGACCGAATGCTTGCACGTCACGCGCTGCTTGGTCCAGAGACGTAATATCAACACCCATGGGTGAGCCGTCCCACGTTGTGAAGGCTTCGTCGACAACCGCTTCTTGATCAGCCCCCGCGGTAGGCAGCAGACGAGAGGGCGTGGTCAGGTAGCCGGCTTCTAACGTGTTACGCAGGTTTGCCATGGCGGGTGGTCGGAACACAGCCCTGATCAAACGTCGGACAGCTGTGCGCTGTGCGCCTGACGTTGCATAGTCGATGTCGCGTTCCGTCAACAAGGACCATCGCGTGGTATTCCCGCTATCTGTGGGAACACCGACGATTGGCCGAACCCCCGTGGTCAGATCATCGGCATCGAGGACAACGTCCGGATGATTGGCCCGTGACATCAAGCGTCCATCACGGCGGGCCAAACGTATGGCCATGTCCGTACCCGAAGAGCGCGTTACAAGTGTCAGACCGCCCGTCAGATATTTCGCCCCCATGCTCAGATCATCGGCTTCTGGCAACGGGTCAGTGGGAAGCGGATTGTTGCCATCGGCACTATCGGGAAGGCGCGGGTCGCCAGAATCCACATTTGCCTGCCGTGCCAGTCGGCGTTGCATTTCCGCTTCGGTCGCCGTTCGAAGCTCAAGGCTGGTGAGGTCGAAACGGGGAAGATCCGCCCCCGCGCCGCACGCGCCCTGAGACAGCGCCATGAGACCATGGGATTGTCGCGGTACACCGTTGGCCCCTGCCCCGCCCCGCCCCACAAAGGCTGCGCGCTCCGTTGCGGGCCAAAACTTCACGTCCTTCCCATGATCGGCGATCTCCAGCAAAGTCCAGGTTGCGCCGCGACCAGTGAGCGGAGTTTCACGTTCTGCTTCGGACAAGTCGCCGATCTGTGCGGTGACCAGATAAAACCCGTCGGAAAGCTTCGCAAAATCTGCCGGCGAAAGCTCGAGATCGACGCTCAAACCGAAGAGACGAGACAGAACCGGATCAGACTTGAGACTGGCATAGCGCTGAACAATTGCCTTTTCGTTTTGCGGTGGTTCTGTTTTGTGGGGAACGCCCACAGTTTTGTTGCTATCGGTTTCCGTGTCCGGGTACTGGGGCCAGCTTGCATAGTGATGCGCTGCGCAAGCACGCTGCATGGCCTCTTCCCGCGCGGTGTCATCCAGAACGCTCTCTCCGCACAGCTGCGTTTCCGGTTGGGCGTCCTTTGCGTCACAAAGCCCGTCTTCAAGCCGCTTTTGTTCGTCACAATACGCCTGAGCCGCCGCTTTTCGCCCGGCCGACAAGCGCTCGGACAGCCTTGATCTCTCTTGCTGCTTAAGCACTTTTCGCAGCTCAGACATGACCGCGTCCTGATCTTTTCCGGGCGGCCCCCACAAGGCAGAAATGTCCAGTTCGGCCCCCAGGGCTTTTTTGACCTGCTTAGGGGTCGGTGCCTTCGGTGCATCCAGAAGCGCGCGGATTTTCTCGAATTTTTTGTCGCGTTGCAGCCCGTCCCGCCGCGTCGACTCTGCCGTCCAGTGTCGTTTGGACTGCTCGCAGACGTCTTGCAAAGACAAGCACAACTCTTGCGTACGCTGTTGATCCAGCGCAAGAGCCAGATCCCCGTGAGGAACAGAGACAATTGCGGCAATGCCAGCTCTATCTTCGGCAGAGCGTGGCGGGATTTGCCCATCCTGCCCAAGCTGGTCCAGGGGCAGGTCTGACACTGTGCCGGTTCCATCCTTCATGGACGATCCGGCCGTGACACCTTGGTTGGCCTGAGAATTCATCAGCGCCTTGGCAAGGTCGCACCACGTTCCTTCCTTGCCGCGCTCTGTTGCTGCGTCGGTACTGCCTGGGGCGCGATAACGATGATCGGGCAAGGCCCCGGCATTCGACAGCAACGTGCTCCATAGAACGGCCGCATCGCTTTGGGTGGCCGCGTTCTGTTGCGGCAACCCAAGGGCTCGGGCTTCAAAGCTCACTTCGTCTTCGGCAACAGGCTGAGGCGAAAGTTGCGGATCATGATCCCTCAGCCGGACGAAGGTCAACCGCACGCCTTCCGCCAGCTTTGCGGCAATTCCGCTGGGCCAGCTCTCAAGTGTAAACAAATCTGCTGCGCTGTCGCGAAGCGTGCCTTTGGGGATTGGTGCGGGTTCGACCTGCAATGTAAGTCTGGCAGCGCCCGTCTCGGGCCAGGTGCCCGCCGCCAGAACAAAAAGATCCGCATCGACATACTCTGCGCCGCTGACACTCGCCTCGCTGACTCCGAACTCAAGGGCCATCAGAAAAAATCCTCACTGCGTAGGGGTTTGCGGAAATACGTATCCCGGTAGCCGGCGTAATCTGTATTGGGGTGGGCCCGTATATCGGTCTCAACCAACGGGCTGGAGCGCGCCGACACGCGCCCCCCACCAGCCTGGGCAAAGCGCGTCTGTTCCATCGGGTCGAGAGATGTGGTTTGACCGTTGAACCCTTTGGCTTCCTGCTTCCAGACCTGCACCGAAAAGTCGAAGTCCTTTATCCCGATTGAGAAGGAATAGGTGAACACGGCCTCGCCGGACATGTCTCCGTTGATCATGCCCAGACGGACGTAAAGCGAGGCACCAAAGCCAAAGATCCAGATTCTGGCGGACCCGCCGACATAAAACGTTCCCGATATCTCGGTCAGCTTGCGGCCCCGCGCCAGAGTCATCTGCCGCACGTAGATACCGGACATCAGCCGACCCTGCCCGGTTAATGGACCAAACCCGAACGCGGCCGCCCCGCCGAACTCAAACGATGCCTCAAAACCGACTATACCTTCAGCATTTGCCTCGATGGCAAAGAACCCTGACCCACCAAATGGCAAGTAGGAAATGGTGAACGGGTTTGATCTGCTGGACAGGGCCGCTCTGAACCGTGCGTCCCCGTCTCCGAAAGGCAGGATTGCCGACGTGCGCAAAGCGATATTGAAAAACGACGCAGCCCCAATCGAGAAAACGCCAAGGTTCATACTGTAGCCTGCTTCAATGCCCGGCAGGCCAAAACGCGGTATGATGAAAGCCCCTGAACCTTCGGACGGAGACAGGATGGACTGCAGTTTTTGAACGAACGCCAGTTGGGGGCCAATCACATAGTCATCGTAAGTGATGTCGAACCGAGGCCTGGAACCACCTTTGGTTTCAAACCGGGCCCCTTTGAACCGCAGCGTAAGCGCATCGAAAGCGTCACCCACCAGCTTAACGTCGAATGCGCCAAGGGTTCCGACCGAAGAGAACGCGATCTCGGGCTCAAACTGATTAAGCCGGATGACGATGCCCGTGTTAACGTCCAGCCGAGTCCCTTTTTGGGGCGCAAAAATACCGGCTGTTGCCTTACGAACGGGGTCTCCCAATTCTACACCGTAGCCGTACCGCATCTGGATTTCCGACGGCACAAGCGACAACAGGTAATCTTCGATCTGGGTGCGAATGGCGTTGAGATCAATCAGGCGCATAATATCGCCACGCAGGATGTCGGAAAGAACGCGCACCACTGATTGGCCGATGACCACAGGCGTTGCCTCATTCACCGCAACCCACTGCCGCAAGAACGCTTCTAGGAATTGACGTTGATCAGGATCGCTAAGCGGTTTGCCAGCTGAAACAAAGCTAAGCCACGCGGCATCCCCGGCCAAAGCGTCGTTTTCAGGTGTCAGTGACTCAGAACTGGTTCCCGGTTTAAAAACCGCGGCGGCCGGAGGCGAAGAAAGCGCTTTGTGATGCGCGCCAGGATTGGCAACAATTGCGTCTTGCAGCGTGGACCGCAGTACATCCGGGGTCTGAGACAGTAGAACTGCACGCTGTTTGACTGCGTTTTCATAAAATGCCGCGAGCGTGTATTTTTCGCGCCCAAACGTCACACGCTTGTTCAACAGGTCGACCGCAACGGCATCGAATTCTGCCAAAACCTGCGCTTCGGCCCTTTGAAGTCTGACACGCAGATTTTGCACGATTTCTTCAAGCTCTTGCTCAATCGCCGCCTGAAATGCCCTGAACTCGGCCAGCGTCCTGCCTTCTGGGTTTGGCGACACCGAGACGGTCAGAAAATCCAATGGACCGGGACCCTTGGTCAGGACTGACTGCAATTCCGAAAGCTTCGGACCCAGCATGGGCGGCTGCGCGTCTGCAGGCTGGTCCTCATCATAGTCAGGCATGGCAGCAAGGCCAGCAAGCTGGGCGTTCAACTCGTCAAGATACCCGAGCGCCGTCTCAATGGTTTCCAGGTTCTCGGCCAGACCTTCAACTATGACAAGGTCTTTGACCACGTCGTCTTCGCCCAAGGCGCGCACGTCATTCACAAGGGAACGCGCATGTTTCGCCTGTGCCTGGATCGGTCGAACGAAATCCTGCAAAACGCGGGAAACGTAAATCGTGAGCTTGTATTCAAGGCGCTGGAGCCGTTTTGCATAGGCTTTCGCCGATTGTGCTGCGTCCGCAGCCTCTTGTTCGATCAGTGCGAAAACACCGGTCGCTTCATCCAGTTCCTTGACCAGAAACGCGGTGAGGGCGACATATTTTGCATCTCCATCCAACAAGGATTTCAACGCCGTTCCAATTGCCACGCCAGACCTGTTCAGTGTTGCGGCAAGGGTCTGATAATTTGCAGCAAAAGCTTCAAGGTCACGGGGCAACCGCGCGGCCGCATCCAGCTGCGCGCCGACGTTGGGACCGCAGATATCGATCTTGGCCACAGCATTCAGGCGACCACGCAGGATCACCGCGCCCCGCTCGGCCGCCACAAGATCCCGGTAGCTTTCAACAAGGGCTGTGTGCACGATGTTGACGTCCGTCAACGCGGGTTCAACAAGATCTTCCAGCTCACCGATCACGGCATTGATCTGGTCCTCAACACCAGGGGCCTTGTCTTTTGCATCTTCCAGGTCAGCCACCGCGCCCGCCAGACCAGAAGCTCCTTGTTCCAAGGCTTTCCCGATGTCGCGCTGCGCTTTGAACAGGCGCGTTCCCGGCCGGGCCACCTGCGGAACCGGTGTATCCTCTTGGGGCCGTGTCAGCGTGAGTTTGAAGGCTGCTGCTACTTCCGGCACTGTCACCTGTTCAAGCACGACCGGAGCGCCAAGGATGTTGGAATCCGAAAGCAGCAATTCCTCGGGGTTGAGGTATGTGAGAACCTGCCGCAAAGGTTTGACAAACCTTTCAGCCTCTTCGCAGATGCCTTCGGATGTCAGTTGAAGCGGTCCAGTGAAAACCGCGACCAGATCCAAAGACCTATCAATGACAGGTCGCGGCGCACCCTTTTGAATGGCGGCCTTCAGTGATTCGACCTTGACGATGATATCCGCCAGAACAGAAATCTCTTCAGCGAATTCCCGCAAAACCCAGTCGATCAAATCATCGATCGCCTGATCGACCAGCTCATTCAGCAGGATACGGTATTCAGCAGCCAACGCCTCAAGTTCGACTAAGCGTTGTTCAAGGCGTTCTCGCTCCTCATCTGCGGCAGCGTCGATTTCCGCGCGCAGTTGCTCGATCCGCGTTTCGACGGCAGAAATGACAGCGTCCAGAACCTCTTTGACCTGATCTTCCTTGTTTTCCATCCACTCGGCCAGTTGCTCGCCATGGGTGTCGCTTCCCAAAACACGTGAAAACACACCGCGACCTGAGGCCGAGGACAGGACATTTGGAAAACTGTTATCCGAAAGAAAGGTTCGCACCAGATCACCCAGAGGATCATCAGAGTCGAGGTCCTTGATCACCTCGGGATCAAGGCTGAAAACAAAGAAATTCTCAAGTAACCACCGCGCCTCTTCGCGTTCCAGCAAAAGAATGGCACGCAGGTCCGAAACCAGCTTGTCCGCCGCATCGGGTGGCAGACCAATGGCTTGCAGCTCATCGATGTCCGGAATGCGAATGATCGGGAAGGCAAAATTGTCCGATCCACTGCCGGCAACAATCCGAGTTGCAAGCTGGTTGGCAAGGGGTCTGACTTCTTGTTGGAACAACGTCCCGACATAGTCCTCGACGATGCGATCAAACCCATCGACTATCCCCTTGAAGATATCTCGCAGCGCATCAAAACGGGAACGGAATGCTTCTTCGATCCGGGCAACAGGGTTGGACAGCGACCGCTGCAACGCATCGATAAAGCGACGACCGGCCTCATAAACTGCGCCCAAAGAAAGGGCGAAAGCAATTTGATCGGTCTGGTTTGCACTGTCGGACAAAGCTATGTCCAGCGCCGTCAGACCACCGTCAAGTTCGGGAAAGATTTCCCGGAATGTTATCGCACTGATCTGCGCCGGGGCCACAATACGCTGTTCTTCTGCCAGTTGCGCCTCGATTTCATCCCAACCCTTGCGGATATCCTTGACCGCGTCCGACAACGGTTTGACAACCTGCAACCTGACCAAATCCGCCGCATCCGAAGCCTGTTGCCGAACTTCGCCAGTCAATTCGTCGACCGCGTCATCGACCTCATCCACGATGTCGTTGACTTGACCTTGTGCGTTGTTGATCGCCCCTTTCAACTGCCCCGCACCATAGCGGATTTGCTCATCAAGCTCTGGCGCACCCGTATTTGGGTTTTCCAGGTTTTCCAGAACTTTCATGAGGTCCTTGAGACTGACAAGACCAAGGATTTTGGCCTTGGAGTCAAAGAGCTTGCCGTAAATCTCACGCGCTCTTTGCAGGGCTTCGTTGGCTTTGCTCAATGCGTCGCGCTCATCGTCCGGCGCATCCTTGAGTTCCTGATCGGTGTAGGGCCGCGCCGCGGGCGGCGTTGCATCGTGATCGAACAACGGAGCCATTTGGGGATAGGCCCCAATGACCGGTCGGGTTGTTTCAGGTTCCTCCGAAATTGGTGCGATTGCAGCGGCGCCCAAGGGAACGGCCACGCGCGTCGTGTTGCTCAGAACGCCTTTTGCCCGTGACAACGCCACCATCTGACCGGACGGGCGAAAGACACCACCCGATTGGTCCCCTTTCTTGCCCATTGACTGCTCTTGTTGATCCTGTGAGGCGATTGCAAGAAACACCTCACCTGCATTGCCAGGAACGACTTCACCGTCGGGAACCTCGGGGAAACCTTGCTGTAAGTAGGAAAAATCGAAACGAGCACGAACCGGTGGGTAGCTGCGGCCGACAAGCCTTTCAGCCTGGCGCAGACGCACGCGGGCTATATCGACTTGTGGATAAAACGGGGGCTGATCAGCGCCCTGCAGGATCGGATCGCTTACAAAACGGTTGAGGGACGGTGTGAACGCCCGAATCTGCTGAACATCAGGAATGGACACCGGGGCGCCTTCGGCCCCACCTCCGCGTCTGCCGCTGGCTGCCAGGGTCCAGTGATCTGTCTCAAGACTTGCAGATCCCGCTTTCTTTTCGGGCGCATAGCGGCGTTTCTCCCCTCGGAACAAAAGCGTGCGCAGATGCCTGAGAGGGTCAACCGCAGCCTGCCCTTTGGCGTTATCAGGCGAAACAAGGGCGTTGTAGGTTACGACAACCTCTTCCAGACTTTCCGGATCATTGGCCGCAACATTGTCTACGAAGATAAGTGGCAGGTCGGATTTGGCGCCATCGACTTCCATCTCAAAGCGTACGTTCGCCTCCTGGAGGGGGGCGGTCCGGGGCCAGAACGCCAAAGCGCTTTTTTTGCGTAAATTGA
Source organism: Ruegeria sp. CH10 (assembly GCF_056537125.1). Taxonomy (NCBI): domain Bacteria; kingdom Pseudomonadati; phylum Pseudomonadota; class Alphaproteobacteria; order Rhodobacterales; family Roseobacteraceae; genus Ruegeria; species Ruegeria sp. CH10. The sequence continues at coordinate 126,720 of NZ_JBQFQY010000005.1, forward strand.
GCCGCCCAAACGCATCTACGCCAACCGGCACGATAGGTCCTTGCCGTGGCGTGCCTGTATCGGCGTTTGATGCCGGATCCATGATGTCAGGCGTCTGTGTGGTCAGAATGCGGAGGCGTTCGACCGGGAAAAGACGACCCTCAAACGGCTGTCCAATGGCAGGGAAGCGTTTTTCCGGTTTACCCAGCCGAATGAACATCCGTTGCCGCAAATAGGCGCGGATACTGCCAGACGCATTGTCGCGCAGGAACTCACGCTCGGTCACCTGGACCAAGGCCGCGCGATGCCCCAAGGGGAAAAGGAACCCTTTGAAAGTAACCTCGCAAAACACGTCCCGACCCAGCACGGTCCATTGCTGCCAGCGTTCAATGGAAAGCGCGTCGAACAGACCCTTTTTCGAAAACGCACTTAGTGCGGCCGCCGGAGGTTCGAAACTGCTGTCGTGACGCAGCGACCCCCCCAAACTGCTGAGAGACAGCTCTGTGACCTCCAGTGGGCGCGGCTGATAAAGAGCGCTGCCTTTCGACACATCAACAAGACGGTGTCTCTGTTCTGGTTCAACCTGCGACGCGCCCTGCGTCAAACCACCCGTGGGCAAGCGGCGACCGATGACAGGCAAACCCCAACCCGAAGACAACAAAACCAGTTCGTGACGGATAAACGCATCTGTTGGCCCCCGGAATCGCGAAGACTCTGCGGGTTTTTGCCCGCCGTCGGTCACAGTCAGGGCGTTGCAAATCGCGGCAACCGTTTCGCGTAGTCCTTTTTTCTGTTTGGGTTGGACGACAAAGGACCACTCATTCGACGGGTTTTCGGGCGAACCTAGGGATCGGCCGAACTCATGGCGCCCCGGACCGATCAGGATCGGTTCGCGCGCTCCGATAGCGGCATCGCCGCGACCGGACAACCAAGGTGACAACGGGCCTCGTGGCGGTGCGGTGGCCGGCACATGATCGGGCTTTACATCTGGAACAGGTGTTGTCCCATACGTACCGCCCCAGAGAAAATCTGATCGCAAGTCGGGCGAGGCGACAGCCCGAATACCGGGATCTTCGGCCTCGATCATAAAGTCGGCGCTCCAGACCGCGCGCCCCGGTGTTGGTTCGCTTTCATCATCGGCATAGACACCCTTGGGGACAACACCTGTACCCCGTCCCAGGACCACTGCGTCCTGATGCGGTGAAAGGATCAGCCTGGCAGGAATCTCAATTGCGGTCTCGAACGCTCCGGGCGGCGTTTGAAGGGCTTTCTGAATATCTGCCAAGCGCGTAGATGAGTTGACAAAAGGGCCCTGATGAAACCCCAGGTGATCCAGCATCGCACCAGGGCTGACGTTCAGCGTGCGGCGGCTCAGCCGATCTGTCCGGCCCCCCTCATCCGCGGTGTAGATACGTTCGGCCCTTTTGGTCACCGCAAGTTCGAAATCCGCAAAGTTCGTCAGCGCCTGAAGCGAGAACTTCAGCGTAGATCGCGGCAAGCGGGCTTCCGCTTCGTCGGGCTCATCAAGATGGGTAATTGCGCTGGCCCGTTGCACTTCTGTCCAGTCGCGACACAACACGCGAAACGCCAGGCGCGACGGGTTGGCCAACCGGCCTTCGACAAGCCCTGCCTCCGTTTGTCGGGCAATCTGAGCCTGTTCGTCCTGTGCGAGGATTTCGGTGACAAAAGCATTCTTAACATCGGAAAACCGTTGTTCAGCGTCCGCCTGAGAGACCCCGGGCGGCAGGTCTGAGGGCAGCCCAACTATGATTGCCGAAAAAAGCTCAAGCTCTGCCGCCGACGTATCGAAGGCTCCCGATGCGCTCTCTGCTCCGTCCCCTGACAAAACCTGAGAAATCATGAGGTCGCGGTAATAGCTTCGCAGAAGTTGAAGAACCGGGACGGCCTGTTCCAAACGCCCTTCCAACGCCAGCGTATTGGCGACCGATTCCTTTGGTGCCGCCACCGCGATATCTTCGGAGGTTTTGTCTTTCACTTGCTGTGCGGCCGCAATGACGGCTGCCCGCGTTTCACCCAAGCGGCCAACGAACGCATCAAAGAACATCTTGGCGTCTTGCTCTCGCAGCTTGCGCTGGACATTGTTCGCCAATGCACGCGTGTCAGCATCAAGCCCCACATTTCCGATGTAAATGCGTTGGCTATCCGGCAGCTTGAGCTTTTTCGCCATGTTGCTGAATGCTGTTTCAAACGCGTCGACGAATTTTGGGAACGTTCCGTCTTCAGCGTTGTTTTTCAACTCCTGCAGGGTCTCTCGGAACTTCCTGCGTGGCTCCCCTTTTGGAAGACGGCGCAACGCTTCGTCGACTTGCACGAGGTCGTTCAGATCAAGAATCAAATGTGTCTCGGTCTCTTCCAGGACGCGAGGGGCATCCTCTGACGAAGCCGAGAGCTGCCCGAATTGCTTATCAACCGATCCGCGCGACTGAGTGAGCCCGACATCTGGCAGCGGCTCGGCTTTTGGCAGAAACAGCGCTTCTTCAAACAGGTGCTGGCCCGGAAAATCCACGACAATCAGGGGTCTGGGATCGTCGTCGCCCACCCCATTCCCAACCGGCCGCAGACATGCAACGTTATCCTTTACCAACTCAGGAGGCCCAGCGGGACCATATGCCAAAGAAAGACCGGAAAACCTAAATCCCAGCGAAAGCAGGTCATGGGTTCGCGAGGCCCGCAATGTCGCCTGGCTCAGATCAATACGGGTGCCAGGGACTTGATCGCGCGGTCCGACACGCAGCAAGCTTTTGACGCTTGCTGCTGCGTCCGAACGCTCATTAGGGGCCCAGAGAATGCGCAGATCTGTCGGCTCAAACGTCAGCCGAGAGTATTCCGCATCAGCCAAGCCAGCCGCATGTTCCAGCAACAAGACATTTATTTCGGCCCATTCGAGATCGCGCTCGAATGTTTGAGCACGTGACCAGATCAGCGATACGCCTTGATCCCAACGTGGTGCGAAAGGGTCTAAGAAGACGCTCGGCCTGCGGGAGGTTTCCTGGTTCGAAGTTCTGTTAAGATCGACCTCGGGCGACAATGTCGGACCACGCAAAATCAATGGCCCGATCGGGCTGATGATCCGCTGGGCCTTGGTCGACGCAAAGTCACCATCGAAACTAAGCGAAAATACGGAAAGTGCTCCGGGCGCTGCACGGTCCGCCCTTAACAGAAGCCGCGCGGCCAGGTTTCGAAATGGACCCGTTCGGTGATCAGCGTCGTTGGAATCGCCGATTGTCAGCGTGAACATCCCTGGCAAAGTGGCCTCGGCACGTGACGCGCCATCCGTTTGGGTATCGTCTCGTCTTAAAACAAAGACGCCCGGAGCGCTCGACCCATCCCGTTCTGAAGCGCTGACCTGCGTAAGGTATACTCTTGGACCATTGCCTCCGTTCAGGTTAAACGCGGCAAGGTCTTTCCTGGTGGCGCGGGCAAAAAGCTGGTACCCGTCCGCCTCATCATCGTCGGAAACCTCGCCCGTCATAGCCGTTTTGTCTGTCATCCAGCCGAACTGAATTCTCCGCAAAGGCAACAGAATAGATGCGATGTAAACCTGATCTGCAGGTGAGGCCCCTTTGGTGCGGATATCCCAAAGCATATCCCGTGTCAGCACGACGTCTAAATTCCGTCCTTTTGATGATGTGGGGTTGTACTGGACAAGACCGTTGAACATGCCGTCAAATGTGTCCGGCAACACGTTCGCGTTCACGACCTGACGCAGTTCAGACTTGCCACGCGCCACGTCACGAAAAAGCCCGGGATAGGGGCGCCTATCTCCGATCTGTGACTCTAGGCGAACAGTGAACGCCTCCCCATTGGGGACCTTCATTGGGTTGTCGTAATCTTCAAGGAAGAATGGAAGGCGACCCCCGCGTTGAAAGACGTTGGATTCAACAACAACACCAAAGCGTTTTGTTTTGCTGTCCTGCATTTGACGTTGCTCGAAAACGAAGACAACATCCCCGGCAGGCACCGCACCATATTGGACATCACGAATGCGAAGTTCGTAGATTTTTGAAACCGCGTTTGGCTTAGATTTTGCTGATCTGTCCCGGAATGTGAAATAGGCACGCGGCCCAAAACGACGGGCATCAATCGTCCACTGAATAGGAACTTCGGTCGCGGTCGGTGGATACGTTTCTCCTCTAGGGGATGTAAACAGCACCGTTACCTGAACCTGTTTGCGACCGCTCAGGAACTGAAAGTCAAGGTCCACCTCATCGCCATCATAAGACGTGCTTGCTGCGGCGACTTTGGCACTCAACGGCACGGCAGCGCTGGATTGGAGGAAGCGGCGACGCGTTAGCTCGATTTTTGAAGAAGAACCAGAATTGGCAGACTTAGAGCCGTTGGCATCATCTTTCATAAAACTACCCAAAAAAGAAATATGCCTAAAGAAAAGCAAGGAACCTGAGTAATTTCAACATTTATATGTATGCATGATCAAAATTATCAACCAATGGGCGACTATAGCTCAGGCTGTGATTTTGGAAACAAGACTATGGGCCTATGTTCGCGCATATGCGCAACCTGATGTATCTGGCTTTGTAAACTGCAACACGCTCCTTAGCCCAATGGAAATCAAAAGCTCCCAATCCTATAGCCCAATGCGTTTGAACGCTTCTGTTGGTGCGCGGTTTCGCTGCATGATCTTTTTCAACTGTGCTTCCAATCGTTCAACGACCTCGGGCGCATCTATCGGAGTGTATTGCCCGGGGTCGGTTTGCACGTCGTAAAGCACCGTCTCTGTTTCGCGCGGGGTTCCCATGCAAGGCACATCAATGCCACCTTCTTCATCCTTACGAGCGGGAATTTTCATCACGCGCAGGCCCTGCGCATATTCCATCGGGTCCGACAGGTTCATCTGGCGCAGGTTCTCGACCGAGAACGCTTCCTCCAGATGGGTCGGCATCAAGGTGTATTCATAGATTTCCTGATCCGCGATATCCTCGGGGTAACGGAAATAGGTATAGCGCCCGTCGGTGATGTTCACCGAGCCGCCAAAGATGCCGTAGGCCACGGCCTCGTGCCCCTGCCCGTCCCGCGCCAAGAGCGGTGTCAGGTCCTGCCCTTCGACATTTTCGGGGATGGCGCAGTCAAACATCGACAAGATCGTTGGCATCAAGTCCATGGTCTGCGTCAGGGCCTGACGAGAGGTGCCGCCCTGATCTGCGTGATCGGGGTGGTAGATCATTAGCGGGATATGGGCGATTTCGTTGTAATAGGGCGTGATGTTCTTGGCCCACCATTCATGTTCACCCAGCAAAAAGCCATGATCGGTGGTCAGGATCACGACCGTATCTTTCCACATGTCGTGCGTGTCCATGTGATCCAGCAGGCGGCCGAAATATTCGTCACACATCTCGACAAGCCCGGCGTAGTTGTTGCGCAGCTCTTCGATTTCTTCGGCGCTTTCGCTGACCTTGTCATAGCGCGGCCAGTCGAGGATCGGGCCCTCATAACCGCTGTCGCGCCGGCCCTGGAACCGCTCGGGCGACCAGAAGGGTTCGTGCGGGTCAAAGCATTCCAGATGGCAGAACCAGCCATCCTTGTCCGCATTGGTGTCCAGAAATTCGAATGCTGATTCCATACACTTGGCCAGCGGCATATCGGCCTCGGTCGGCTGATGGTCGCGGCTGATCATATAGGGGACGTGCTTTTCGTCCATCCCCTGCATCTGTTGCGGGTGATACATCTCGCGCCAGCGGTCCAAGGGCGGCTGCACCATCGCTTTCCAGCGGTCTTTTTCCTGACCTCGGATAAAATCGAAACTGGAATACTGGGTGTGATATGTCGCACCCCCCTCCATCCAGTAATGCGCGTGATCGGTGATCATGTGGGTCCAGATGCCCGAGGATTTCAGCTCGCGGATCATCGAATTGTCAAAAGGCTCTAACGGTCCCCAGCTGCGATGCATGAAGTTCAGCCGCCCCGTATGCAGGTCTCGGCGGGCGGGCATGCAGGGCATCGAGCCGACATAGTGATTGTCAAACCGGACGGACCGGGCCGCAAAACGATCGAAATTGGGCGTCGCCATGCGGGTACCGCCATAAGCGCCCAAGGCATTGCGGTTCAGACTGTCGAACAGGACGAATAGAACTTTCATAAAGACCTCTGGGTTACTTGAGGCTGCCGGACAGCAGGCCGCGGATGATGTATTTCTGACCGATCAGAACAAAGATCAGCGCCGGGATCACCGACAGGACGGATCCCGCCGCCATCTCGCCAAAGCGGATGTCGTATTCCTGCGCATAGCTTGAGATCGTGACCGGGATCGTCTGGGTCGCGCTGGAGGTCAGGTTCACCGCCACGATGAAATCGTTCCAGATGAAGATGAACACCAGCACCCCCGCCGCAATCATCGCAGGCCGCAGCAAGGGCAGAACGATCTGCCGGAACAGGTCCGCATCGCGGCACCCGTCCAGACGGCCGGATTCCAGCAACTCTTCGGGGACTTCGTGGATGAAGCTGAACATCAACCACAAGGCCAGCGGCAGGTGCAGCACGGTTTCCGCAAGGATCAGCCCGGTCAGCGTGTCCAGCAAACCGACCGACAAAAGCTGAACGAACCAGATGCCGATAAAGGTGATCGGCGGCAGGATGTGGAAAATCATCGCCCATGTGAACAGGGCAAACCGCACCCAGCGCCCGACCTTTAGCCGGAACAGGGTGAACACGGCCATGGTCGAGATCGCCAGCACCAGCGCGGTAGAGATCACCGACACGATGATCGAGTTCTTGAGGCTGGACAGGTATTGCGAGGATTTGCCGAACAGCAGTTCCTCGAAATTGGTCCAGACCGGGGTGAACAGGACCTGTCCCAACAGGATCGAGATTTGGGTTTTGAACGCGATCGTGACGATCCAGACAAAGGGCACCAGCACCAGAAGGCCGTAGATCACGACCAGGGCGAGCGCGGGCAGGCCGGAGGAACGGTTGGGATGTGACATGGCTTACCCTTCGGTCCGTTGCACGAAACGGCGTTGCAGCCACAGCGTCACCAGCGCCAGCGTTGCCACAACGGCCAGAGTGAACAGCGACATCACCGACCCCAGCCCGATATCGTCTTGCGTGAAATAGGCGCGCTGGATCGACAGGCTGACCACTTCGGTCGAGGTGCCCGGCCCGCCCGAGGTCAGCAGGTAAATCTCGTCAAAGACCTTGAAGGACAGGATCATGCGCAGGATCAGGGTCGAGATGATGACCGGCATCATCAAGGGCAGTGTGATATAGCGCAGGATTTGCCAGCGGCTTTGGGCGTCCAGCTCGGCCGCCTCATAGACCTCTTCCGGCAGCCCCTCGCGGCCCGTCAGCATCAGCAGGAACACGAACGGGGTCCAGTGCCAGATGTCGACGATGATCACAGCCCACAGCGCGGCCGATTGGCTGGCCAGCCAGTTCTGTTTCGGCAGCCCCAGCGTGCTGAGCAGCAGGTTGATCGCGCCAAAATCTGCGTTGTAGAGCAGATTCCAGACCGCCCCTATGACGATAGGGGGCGTGACCACCGGCAACAGCATCACAAAGATGGCGGCGACGCGTACCCAGCCTCTCATCCCGGCCACGGCCAGCGCCAGAGTGAACCCGATGATGAACTGGATCAGAACCGCAAAGAACGCGAAATAGATCGTGTTCCACAGGCCCGGCCAATAGAACAGATCGGCCTGAAATTTGCGGATATTGTCCAGCCCGACAAAATGCGTCACGGCCTGACCGTCAACCCATTCCAGCTGATGGAACACCATCCAGACGATCTGCAGGATCGGCAGCATCGTGAACAGCACCAGCAACGTCGCCAATGGGCCAAGAGACAGCAATCGCCATGTTCTGTCACCGATCATTTGGTCCGTCCTTCAGGGGTTTGGCCCCGGATTGCGCCGGGGCCGCTTGGGTTATTGCAGATCGGACAGTTTGCCGGTGCTGTAGCCTTCACGCTCCATCACCGCGTGTATCTCGGCCGCTGCCTTGTTCAACGCCTCGGCCGCCGTCATGTCGCCGATCACGGCTAGGTTCAGATGCAGATCGATGATCGAGTTGATCTCGTTCCGTTCAGGCACCGCAGCATAGAATAGCGCGTTCTTGGCATTCTGCGCGGTGGCGTCCAGAAAACGGTACTTCTCGGGGTCGTCAAAATCCGACGCGCCAAGGCCGATGGACACCGGAACCGAGCCGTTTTCGATCATCGCCCGCTGGCCGTCGGGCGTGTTCAGCCATTTCATGAACGCAAGTGCGGCCTGCTTTTTGTCATCGGGGATGTTCTTGGGAATGCCACCGATGAAATGCCCGGTCGAGCTGTAGTTCTGCCCGCCGTCAACCGAGGGGATTTCGGCCACACCGACCTTGCCCGCAACGATGGATTTGGCCGGGTCCTCCAACCCTGCCCAGGCCGCGTTGACCATAATCGTATGGGCCGAGCGTCCGGTGGCCATGAACTGGATCATCTCGGCCTGACCGGTTGCGCCCGGATCGTCTGGGCCAACATCATTGGCAAAGCTCAGAAAGGTTTCCAGCGCGGCGAGCGCCTCGGGGCTGTTGAAGGTGACCGAGTAATCGCCGCCTGCCTCATCCGCAAAGATCGTGCCGCCATGGCTGTAGATATAGGGCATCGCGTTCCAGCCCACATTCTGGCGCGACCCGCGCACGGTAAAGCCCACGCGTTCCGGCGGGTTGTGCAGCGCTTTGGCGTTGGCCATCAGCTCTTCCCATGTGGTCGGAACCTCCAGCCCGGCTTCCTCGTAAAGATCGGCGCGATAATAGAGCAACTGGATCACCCCCGCCATCGGCAAGGCCATCAGCTTGCCGCTGCCGATCGTTTTTTTGGCGTCGTCCCAATAGACCGAGCCGCCGAAATCCGAGATGTCGTCGCGCAGTTTGTAATCGGGGTCGATATCGGACACGGCCTCAAGAAAGCCGCCCTCATACATCTCGATGATGCCAAGCGCGTTGATGGTGAGCAGGTCGTAAATCCCCTCATCCGCGCGTACTGAGTTGCGGGATTTTTCCAGCAGAACCGGGAATGGCACCGCCTCGATATTGACGGTGTTGCCGGTTGCGGCCTCATAAGCCTCGACCGTGGCTTCAAAGCCCGGATACCAGGGGGACTGGTTGATGATCATTTGAATGTCGGCCTCGGCCCAGGCCCCCATGGGTGCCCCTGTCAGTATGGCCGCTGCCGCCGTGTTTCTCAGCGTCTTCAGCATTGTCGTCTCCTCCGCTGTTATCCGTTCAGGCGTTGCCCTGTTGTTGCGCTGAACAGATGGAATTGGCCCGGTTGGGGCCGGATAGTGACGGGCGTATCAAGTGTCAGTGCCGCGTCTTGCGCGCGGTCAACAAGGGCGGCCACCCGCCCCAACGCGCCGTCACAATGAATGATGGTCTGGTGGCCCAGCGACTCGGTCGCCACAACGGTTTCGGACCCGTCGCCGCCGGGCGTGATGTCAAGATGTTCGGGGCGGAACCCGCAGATCACTGGCTCCTGCGGTAGCGTATCCAGAGGACCAAGAGGCACACGCGCCCCATCCTCCAGCCTCAGCACCGCGCCGTCTGACTGCTCGACCGTTCCCTGCACGAGGTTCATCTGAGGCGCGCCAATGAACTCGGCCACAAACAGGTTTTTGGGGCGATCATACAGCTCGGTCGGCTTGCCGACCTGCTGGATCACCCCGTCATTCATCAGCACGATCCGGTCGGCCATCGTCATCGCCTCGACCTGATCATGGGTCACGAAAATCGAAGTCGCGCCCAACCGCCGGTGCAGCTGTTCAATCTCGACCCGCATCCGGGCGCGCAGCTTGGCATCGAGGTTCGACAGCGGTTCATCGAACAGAAATACCTTGGGGTCGCGCACGATGGCACGCCCCATCGCAACCCGCTGCCTCTGACCGCCGGACAAGGCACGGGGTTTGCGGTTCAGATAGTCCTGCAGACCCAGGATATTCGCCGCCTCGGCCACCCGGCGTTCAATTTCAGCCGGATCAACGCCGCGCATTTTCAACGCGAACCCCATGTTTTCAGCAACATTCATATGCGGGTAGAGCGCATAGTTCTGAAACACCATCGCAACGTCCCGATCCCGCGCCGGAACATCGTTGACGACCGCGCCGTTGATCGCAATGTCCCCGCCCGAGATGTCCTCAAGCCCCGCGAGCATCCGCAACAGCGTGGATTTTCCGCACCCGGACGGGCCCAACAGAACGATGAACTCACCATCGCCGATGGTAAGCGACAGGTCGGTAATCACCTCGACCGCGCCATAGCGTTTTTTGATCTTCCTGAATTCAACGGAATTCACAGCGCCTGTCCCCCGACACGTTCTTTTGTTCCTTTCTTGTCTTTTCCCCCGACCGATGACTAGAATCAAATTCATAATTCTCAGAAGGGCATGAAAATGGCGACTACCCCTGACCTCTTGCCTCGTAAACTGCGTATCTTTGCGGCGGTCTATGACACGGCGAGCACGACAGCCGCGGCCGAAGCTGTCGGCATAACGCAATCGGCCGTGTCAAAAAGCATCGCTCAGCTTGAAGCCGAGTTCGGGGTGCAATTGTTCGAACGCTCCCCCCAGGGCCTGCGCCCCATGCCCACAGCCGAAGCCCTGCGCAAGCGTACTCGTTGGCTGGTTCGGGAAATCGATTTTGCAAATGCCGAAATTCGGGACACGGCATCGCTTGCCAATGTTGAGTTGCGCATTGGATCGGGGCCGGTCTGGAACGTGAAACTGCTGCCCGAAATCCTGCCGGGGTTTTGCGCGGATCACCCGCAAATCCGGCTGGATATTGCAACCGGGTCCGGCGATTACCTTGTGCCGCGAATGATCGACGGGCATTTCGACATCTATTTTGGTGTTTTGTCGAAAGAGTTTGAGCGCCCCGGCGTTCTTTGCGAACCACTGCTGAACATGGAATTGCAGATTTTCGTGCGGCAGGGGCATCCCTTGCTGTCATCCTCTGAACCCCGCGCCGAACAATTGGTCAACTACCCATGGATTGGATTCTCCAGCGACGATCAATTGGAAGGGAACGCGCAAAAATGGGCCAAGGATCTGGCGATCCCTTCGCGCCAGTTCTCGCTGCGGATCATGTCGCTGACTGCGATGATGGCGGTTGCGCGCGCCAGCGATCATGTCGTCTTTGCCGTTGATGCGCTTGCGGATGCGCTTGGCCGCAACGGCCTTGTCCAGCTGCCGTTCGCACAGGGGCCGGGACAGGTCATCAGCGGATATGCCGTCCGATCCAGCATTGCCGAGCTTCCCCCGATCAAGAACCTGATCTCAAGGGCGCGGCAATGCTGCCTGACAGACGCACAGGCGCAGAGTTAACGCGCCCTGGTTCCGTCATCAGGTCACTTGGCGTCCCAATCCAAAATGATGAATGGTTCTTCGATCACCCGTTGCGAAATATCGGAATAGACACGTTCGATATCCTGAACAGGGATGCTGACGGACAGAGCGCTGAAATCCTGCCCTTTCTCAGCCAGCCACCCCAACGCTTTTTCAAACCCCGAGAAGATACTGTGAGGCGCGTTGTTATACCCCTCAAGCAACTCTTCCCAGACGAACCCGCGGCTGTGGATCGGCAGTTCCCATTCCCAGCCGCTGCGCAGGTTGACATAGCTAAAGAAAACCTCGCGCAGGATGTTATGTGCCGGGATGTCGGTGCGTTGCTGCCAGGGCACGCCAACCAGAACAACTTCTCCGCCTTGCCTGACGATGCGACAGGCGTCCAATACGGCGGCCTCGTGACCCGAACAATCGACCGCCAGTGCCACTTTGCGGGCAAAAGCAGGATCGTCCAAGGGCATTTTGGCGAAGGTGCTATTGATGCCTGACTGTTCAACCTGCGCGCGGCGCAGCGGGTCTGGTTCAACCACCGAAACCTTGTAACCGCCAATTTTGAAGTTCTGAGCCGCCAGAATGCCGACCGGCCCGGCCCCGCAGATCACGACATTATCCCCCGGACGGGCCTTTGTGGTCATCAGCGTTGTCATGGACACACCCATAAGCCGGGCCAGCAACGCGGTTTCCGGTGTCATGCCGTGTGGCACGGGCAAGGTATGACGGGCCTGATACTGCTGGGTTGAGCGGTGATGACCCATGCAAAAACGCAAATCCCCGACCGCAACACCCTGCACATCCGCGCCGATTTCATCGACACGAAAAACAGCGGCGTATCCGGGCCGGATGGGAAAATCGTCCCCATTGGCCCAGGCCAGTTCTGTGCCCTGGCTGATCAGGGTCGCCACCGTCGGCCCCCTGATTTCGTCTGCGGCAAGCGGGGTGTCCTGATAGTCGGACAGCACAAAGGTGTTTTTGGCGGGAAAGACGATTTCCTGAGGCATTAGGGTGTCCTTTCGTCAGAGCGACAGGCTGTCGCCGCTTGCGGTGTCAAACAGGTGGAGGGCATCGGGGTCGAAGTGCACCGTGACCTCAGCGCCCGGAGCGGGCCTGCCCAACGCCGGAACCTCGGCGATCAGTTCGTGCGGCCCGGCGCGCAGGTCCAGAAGGGCCTCGTTGCCCAGATACTCGGTCACTTCGACACGGGCAGGGGCGGTGTTGGGGTCAACGTCCTTTGCCAGAGACAGGCCGTTGGGGCGAATTCCGATGGTCACGTCCTGATCTTCGGCCAGAACACCCTTGAACCGGTCTGGCACAGAAAGGTGCAGGCCATCCGCCTCAAGCCGCCCCTGTCGCACACGGGCCGGGATCATGTTCATCGGGGGTGAGCCGATGAACGTGGCAACGAACGTGTTGTTGGGCTGGCTATAGACCTGTTCCGGCGTGCCCACCTGCTCGATATGGCCGTCGCGCATTATGACGATCTTGTCGGCAAGGGTCATCGCCTCGACTTGGTCATGGGTGACATACAGGACGGTTGTGCCAAGGCGGTTGTGCAGCTTGGCGATTTCCAGCCGAACCTGTGTGCGCAGCTTGGCGTCCAGGTTGGACAGCGGCTCGTCAAACAGGAACACATCCGGCGTGCGCACCATGGCGCGGCCCATCGCGACGCGCTGGCGTTGTCCTCCGGACAGTTGTGCGGGGCGACGCGCCAGCAGCTCGGCCAACCCAAGCGTGGCGGCAACCTCATCGACGCGGCGGGCGACCTCGTCCGTGGACAGGCTCAGCGGTTTGAGCGCGAACTCCATATTCTGCCGCACGGTCATATGGGGATAGAGCGCATAGTTCTGGAACACCATCGCCACGCCGCGATCCTTGGGCGCGACCTCATTCACGCGCGCGCCGCCGATCGACAGGTCGCCATCCGAGACATCTTCGAGCCCCGCAACCATGCGCAGCGTCGTGGTCTTGCCGCAGCCCGATGGCCCCAGCAGAACGACGAATTCGCCCTCTTCTACGTCCAGATCAATGCCATGGACGACCTCGACCTGGCCGTATCGTTTGATGACATTTCTCAGCGTGATTGCCGACATTGCACTTCCTTTACTTGACCGAACCCATCGTCAGCCCGCGCACCAGCCACCGCTGGCAGGTCAGGACAAAGACGACACCGGGAATGAGTATGACAAACGAACCGGCCATGATGCGGCCCCATTGCACCGCGTCCGACGACCAGAAAGACATGACCGCCACCGGCGCCGTTTGCGCGTTCGAGCCGGTAAGCATCAGGGCGAACAGGAACTCGTTCCATGAGAAGATGAAACAGAACACCGCCGACACCGCGAGGCCGGGTGCCGCCAGTGGCAGCGTAACCTTCCAGAAGATCGAGATCAGCCCATGCCCGTCCACCGCAGCGGCTTCTTCCAGCGCGGTTGGCACTTCGTCAAAGAAGCCTTTCATCAGCCAGACGGTCAGGGGGATATTCGCCGTGGAATAGACAATGATCAGCGCAATGGGTGTGTCCAGCAGGCCCACGGTCTTGAAGATGATGTAATAGGGCACGACCACGGCGATAGGGGGGAACATGCGCATTGACAAAATCCAGAACGCGACATCGTTCATCCGCTTGTGCTTGATCCGGCTGATCGCATAGGCGGCGATGCTGCCGAAAAACACTGAAAACGCGGTCGACCCAAGCGCCACAATCAGACTGTTTGCGATGAACTTGCCAAAGGGCCGCATGGCGAACAGGTCGCGATAGTGATCCAGCGTCGGCTCAAAGATCATCGCCGGGGGTTTCTGGAACATGATCGGGCTTGGTTTGACCGAAGATGAGGCGATCAGATAGATCGGCGTCATAAAGACGATCAGGGCAATCCCCAGAAGGGTATAGACCAGGATCGCTTGTTGGGTGCTAGGTTTGTTCATATCGTCACTGTCAGCTCTGCATCGGATCGCGGTTGAGGGATTTGAAGAAGAAGGTGATCAGCACGACAATGATGATCAGCGACACAAAAGATGCAGCCGCCCCGACCCCCATCTGCCAAAAGGTGAAAGACTGGCGGTAGATGTACAGTGACAGCACTTCGGTTGAATCGCCGGGGCCGCCTTTGGTCAGCACAAAGATGATGTCGTAGATCTTGAACGCATCGATGGCACGCAGGAACAACAGGCTGACCAGAACCGGCTTCAGCTGCGGCAGCGTCACATAGCGGAAGACCTGCCAGCGGGTGTTCCCGTCAATGCGCGCGGCCTCATAGGGTTCGGGCGACAGGCTGGTCAGCGCGGCGGCGGTGCCCATCATGATGAACGGCGTCCACTGCCAGATATCAGCAATGGCAATTGCCCACAGCGCCCAGTCCGGCGAGGTGATCCAAGAGACCGGGCCAAGGCCAAGAAAGCTGAGGAAATAGTTCAGATAGCCCAGCTCGGGGAAGTACAGAAACAGCCAGACAAGCCCCACGATCACCGGTGAGATCATCATCGGGATCAGCAGCAGCGTCCGCGCGACCCCCATTCCGGGGAGCCGCTGGGTGACCAGCAACGCAAGACCCACACCGATGAAGAGCTGAATGCTGAGCGTAATGGCCATCAGCTGAAAGGTGATCTTCAGCGCATGCAGGAAGTCGCCGGTCGTCAGAACGTTCTGATAGTTGCTCCACCCCACGAACACGCGCGGCACGAAAGGTTTGGCCAGATCGTAAGACCGGAAGCTCAGATACCCTGCATAGAGCATCGGGTAGATCGTCGTCAGAAACAGGATCAGGATGGCAGGCAGCAGAAAGATCAGGAAAATCCGTCTGTTGCGCTTACGGATATACGCCATGAAGCAGAGCCTTGGTGAAAGAGTTTGTATCTTGGTGCTGCCCCGGTACGCGGGCCGGGGCAGCGGGGAGGCCGGCCTTAGTTGAAAATGTCGGCCGGTGCGTCGTTGATCCAGCGTAGGCGCAGATCCTCGGGGAAGACCTTGAGCCGCGTGTTGATCTTGGTGCAGGCATTGGTCAGCGCTTCTTCCGCTGTCTCGGTTTCACCCGCCATGTACTTGTTCAGCTCAACGCCAAAGATTTCTTCGACATCGGCATAGAACGGGTGGAAGATACGACGGCGTGCGTTGTCCTGCGTTTCAAGAAGCACCTTGTAGTAGGGGTATTTCTCTTGCAGGTCGGGGTCGGACAGGATCGACTTGTGAAACTGGCTGACGCCTGATCCTTCTTCGGCAAAGCGGCGCATCATGTCACGGGATGTGCCCCATTTGATGAACTCCCACGCGGCCTCTTTTTCCTGATCGGCGGCCTTGGAGTTGATGCCAAAGCTCAGCGCGCCGGTCATGGTCGGCTGCGGGCTGCCATCGCCGGTCGGGCTGGCGGCATAGCCTGCTTCACCCACGGTCGGCAGAACGGCCTCATCAGGGTTGGTCAGACGCACGGTGCGCACCGACCAATAGCTGGACTGGGCGACCTCGGCCCGTTCCATGTAACCGGTGCGAATGTCCCACATCAGGCCCAGATAATCCGGCGGGTTGAACGCCACGAGGCGTTTCATCACATCCGCTGCGGCCAGCGCAGCCTCACTGTCCATCGCGCAGAGGCCGGTTTCCGGGTCCCAATAGCTGCCGCCAAAGCTGCGCATGATCGGGAAGAAGTCATGGGTGATCGCACCGGCCACCCGGCTATAGGCTTGCGCGTTGCCGTAGAAGTCTTTCTCAAGCGTTTCGCCGGCCAGTGTTGCGCCAGCGGGCCGGGTAAAGAACTCGGCAATGTCGATATACTGATCCCAGGTCTGCGCCGGGGCCAGATCATAGCCGTATTTCTCTTTGAATGCCGCCTGTTCTTCGGCGTTCTCATACAAGTCCTTGCGGTAATTTTGATGCCAGATCATGCCCGAGGCCGGGAAGGCCAACAAGCGCCCCTGCCAGGTGTTTTCCTGTAGCTGGATAGGAACGATGTCATCGAGATGGATTTCCTCAGCGTCGCGTTTGACCAGATCGGTCAGATCCTCCAACGCGCCGGATTCGCCCAGAACGCCAACCCAGGGGCTGTCGACCCACATCAACTGATAAGACGGGTCGTTGGCGCTGGCCTCGATCACGATCTTGTCGATCAGACCGGGATAGGGGAACATGTCGATCTGCACCTTCGCGCCGGTCAGTTCCTCGAACTCATCCACGATCGGGGCAAGACGGGTGACGGATGTGTCACCGATAGCCAGCATCTTAAGCTCAACGCCGTCAAAATCCTTTGCGTAGCCCACCGTCGCCGCAGTGATGGCGACGGCTGACACAAATGCGGTCAGTCCTAATGGTTTCATGGTTTCTCCTCCGCTGTGCGACGCTTTCCGCGTCTTGATGAAACGTTTAATCTTTTGTCAATTTTTTGCGCCGGTCATTTGCCCTGCGACGGAGTCCAAAGCATCTCAGACGCCTCTGCCTCATATCCCAACGGCCCGTTTGCGCTTACGATTTCAAGATATTGTCCCCAGGGGGCACGCAGATACATCCAGACCAGCTGGTCCATCGGCCCACCTTCGATCAGGGTTGGCCCTTCCAGCACGTCCACGCCCTTGGCCTTCAGCCGTTCGGCGGTGGCAAAAGCATCTTCGACCTCGAACGCCATATGCATCGCGCCAACCTCACCATTGTGCTTGATGGGTGTCGGATCGGAGACGCCCGAATACTCGAACACCTCCAGCGATCCGCCGCGTCCGACCTGCAAAACCCGCTGGTCCGAGATCTTGCAACCCGCCGGAACTCCCAGCCGAGTCAGCATGAAATCGTCATCCACATCGACCGCGCCGCATTCCATGATCGTGACCGCCCCGAAAACGTCGGTGAAGAAGGCAACCGCCTCTTCCATATCCGGCACGGTGAACCCGATATGGTGTAAACCCAATGTGGTCAAAGCAGCCTCCCTTCTGTTTGATGAAACGATTAACGCACTAGATAGTTACTTAGTCAAGGAGGAATTTTTTCCGTCTTCATTATTGGTCAGAAAAAGCCTCAGGCCAGGTCGCGGCGGCCATCGTTGCGTTCGTCCGCGAAAATGACCGCGGGCAAAGGATCAAGGCCCCGCACCATGTCTGACGCTTTTTCACCGATCATGATGGTCGGCGCGTTTGTGTTGGACGAATTGATCGCGGGCATGATGGAGGCATCGCAAACCCGGATACCCTCTAGCCCCTTGATTTTCAGTTCGGTGTCCACCACCGCCATGTCATCATGCCCCATCTTACAGGTTCCGACCGGGTGGTGGTCGGTCTTGGCAATGCCCATGGCATAATCCAGCACCTCAGCTTCTGATGCATTAGGGCCGGGCAGAACCTCGTGCTGGACATAGTCTTTCAGGGCGGGTTGCTGCATGATCTCGCGCGCCATCTCCAGCCCGCGCAGAGACATTTCCCGATCATAGGGATCGCCCCAGAAATTAGGATCGATAAGCGGGGCCGTATCCAACTGGTCCGAGGCCAGCCGCACGGTGCCGCGGGACCTTGGTCGGGCAAATGTGCTGTTTAGCGTTACGCCGCACCCATCGATCTTGACGATGCCTTTCTCGATCCCGGACCCCTGCCCCAGATGAAACTGCATATCGGGTGCGTCCGCATTCTCGTCCGCGTACCAGAACCCGCCCGTTTCAAACAGCGACGCCGTCACTGGGCCGGTCTTGGTCAGGTAATATTGCAATCCGGCCAGAATGGTCCGGTCGATCCGATCCGTTCCATCATAGGTATGACGTCCCGTGCATTGCGAAATCGTGCAGAGATCAACGTGATCCTGCAGGTTCGACCCGACGCCGGGCAGGTCATGTTGCACGTCGATCCCGACCGAACGCAGATGGTCTGCTGGCCCGACGCCGGACAGCATCAGCAGCCGGGGCGAGCCAATCGCGCCAGAGGTCAGCAACACCTCGCGCTCGGCCCGCAGGGTGGTGCGATCCGATCCGGTCATCACCTCAACCCCGGTCGCGCGGCTTTTGTCCAAAACGATCCGCCGGACCTGAGCCCCCGTCATCACTGTCAGGTTGGGCCGGGATTCGACCGGCTTCAGATAGGCTTGCGCGGTCGAGGACCTGCGCGCGTCTTTCTGCGTCAGCTGGTAAAACCCGCAGCCGGCCTGCTGCTTGCCGTTGAAATCCGGGTTGTACGGCAGACCCCATTGCTGCGCAGCCCGGATGAAGGCGCTGCAAATCGGCAGCGCGCCGCGTGGCATCGAGACACCCAGCGGGCCATCACCGCCGTGATAGTCATCTTCAAACCGCTCATTCCCCTCGGCCCGTTTGAAATAGGGTAGAACCTCGCGATAGCTCCAGCCGTCGCAGCCGTGAACCTCGGACCAATTGTCATAATCCCTGCGGTTACCGCGCGTGTAGATCTGCGCATTGATCGAAGACCCGCCACCGATCACACGTGCCTGCGTGTACCACAGTGACCGACCGTTCAGACCCTTTTGCGGCACCGTGGACCAGCCCCAGGACGCAATCCCCTTGGTCATCTTGGCAAAGCCCGCAGGCATGTGAAACAGCGGGCTGCGATCCCGCCCGCCGGCCTCGACCAGCGCAACTTTGACGTCCGGGTCTTCGCTCAGGCGGGCGGCCAGCACGCAGCCAGAGGACCCACCCCCGACGATCACATAGTCGAAAGTCTGACGCGACATCTGCCTTCCTCTGCACCATAGTTTGTAACCATTTGGTTACAATAGGTGGCACAGGCGCATCGGCCCAGTCAAGTCAGGCGGGCGACAGAGTCGCGTATCACAAGCTCGGGCCTGAGGATAACAGGGTCTACGGGCGCGTTGTCATTGCGCAGAAGTTTTACAATCGTCTCTGCCGATATTCGTCCAATCTGGGTTGGATGAATGTCCACTGACGACAGTCCCGGTATCATCGCATCATTTTGCTGGATGTTGTCGAACCCCATAACCGACAAATCCCGGCCGATCAGAATTCCCATGTCCTTGGCGGCTCGATAAACGCCGCTGGCTTGGTCGTCATTGAAACATAGAACGGCCGTCGGAAGCCGGTTTTCGGATTGGGCGGCCAAGAGCCTGTCGCGGGCAAAGTCCGGCAGTTGAGAGCCAGGGTGCAACACACAGGCGCTGGCGGGCAGACCGGCTTCGGCAAGCGCCTTCAGCACGCCCTGCTTTCTACCTTGCCAGGTCGTTGTCTGTTCATAACCTCCGACAAACCAGAAAGAGCGGTGGCCGTTTTCGATCAGATGGCTCGCTGCCAGATAACCCGACATTACCTCATCAGCGCCGACAAAGGCAGCACCTGATCCGGGCAGGTCGCGCACACACACAACTGTCGGGATGTTGCGGCGCAGTGTTTCCGATATGGATTCGGCGTTGGGAACATGCACCGGGCTGATAACAACCCCAGCCACCCCTTGTGCAATCATCGAGGCAATCAATTTTTGCTGCCGGACAGGATCATTCTGCGCGGTCGCCAACAGGGTCAGATAGCCTGCCTCGTAGGCTGCCGTTTCCAAGGCTGCGACAAGCTCGCTGAAGAACGGGTTCACAACGGTGTTCAGCACGACACCGATCAGAGAGGATCGGCCCGTGCGCAGCTGCGCCGCCTTGTCGTCCCTGATGAACCCCAACTCGCGGGAAATCTTCAGAATGCGGTCCCGCGTCTTTGCCGACACACGCCCGCCACCGTTCAAAGCATAGGAAACAGTCGCGTTTGAAACGCCTGCTGCGCTGGCAATGTCAGAGATTTTAACGCGTCCCAAGCCCGCTTCCTAAATTGTGGCGCAAACTTTTTCCAAGGTCCAAGCGCAGTTTCTTCAGACAAAAGCATCACATTTGCGGTGTGATTGTCCAGTCAGAGCCAGCTGACCTGCCGTGCAAACTGCGCGCATGACCCGTCAGGTGCCTGCTACCCCGGCATACTTATCCTGTGACCCTTCGCCCGGATTCTTCCGCGCATTGTCACAAATGGTTCGTATGAATGCGTTACGTGGTTCACATGAACCAAGAAACGCCATCCATAAAACAAACCGCGCCTACCGGCAGCACCGAACGTCAGGCGCAGATCGCCGAGATCGTCCGCGACAGGGGGCAGGCCAAGGTCGAAGAGCTTGCAATCCAGTTCGGCGTCGCAACGCAGACCATTCGCAAAGACGTCAACGCGATGTGCCAGAAAGGGCTGCTGCGGCGCGTGCATGGCGGGGTCGAGCTGGCAACGGTGAGTGCGCAGCATTACGAACTGCGCCGCATCCTGAACCTGACTGCCAAACGCGCGGTCGGTCAGGCCGCCGCCAAATTGATTCCCGACGGGGCGACCGTGGCCGTCTCGATTGGCACCACGCCCGAGTTGGTTGTGGCGAATCTCGATCGGCATCAGGGGCTGCAGCTGTTTTCGAACAACCTGCATGTGGCGCTGACAGCGCATCAGTTCGATGGCACTCAGGTCACTATCCCCGGCGGCCGCCTGCGCCGGTCCGAGGCCGATATCGTGGGGCCTGCGGCGGTTGATTTCTTTGACAGCTATCGCGTTGACATCGGTCTTTTTGGTGTCGCGGCCGTCAGTGCCGATGGCGCGTTGCTGGATTTGTCCGAAGAGGACGTTTTTGCCCGCGAGGCGATCTCGCGCAATGCACAGACGCGCATTCTGGTTCTGGACGCGACGAAATTCTCTCGCACGGCCCATGCCTGCAGCGGACACGTCACGGGTGTCGACCATGTGGTGTGCAATACCCGCCCACCCGAGGCGATCTGCACGATGCTTGCAGGTGCCGGAGTGAACCTGGTGATTTGCGACGAGGTGGACAAATGAGCGCCCTGAACGGCAAGCCCATCCACCTGTCCGCCGTGCGCAAAGCCTGGGGCGAGACGATCTCGCTTCGGGGCATTGATCTTGAGATCCCGGCGGGCAAGTTCACGGCGATCCTCGGCCCGTCGGGCTGCGGGAAATCAACCACGTTGCGGGTTATTGCAGGGCTGGAAACGGTCAGCGGGGGTACGGTTCGTATCGGATCAGATGACGTGACCACCCTGCCGCCTGCGCAGCGGCAATTGTCGATGGTGTTCCAGAACTATGCGCTGTTTCCGCATTTGTCGGTGGCGGAAAACATAATCTTCGGCCTGCGGGTTGAGAGGCTGAACAAGGCGGAACGCGACCAGCGCCTGACCGAGGTGGCCGGGCTGTTGGAACTGACGCCGTATCTTGATCGCAAACCGGCGGCCCTGTCAGGCGGGCAACAACAGCGTGTCGCGCTGGGGCGGGCGGTCATCTCGCGGCGGCCTGTCTGTCTGATGGATGAACCCCTGTCCAATCTCGACGCCCGTCTGCGCGACGAGATGCGGCGTGAAATCCGGCAACTGCAACGCAGCCTTGGCTTTACCATGGTCTACGTCACCCATGATCAGATCGAAGCCATCACCATGGCTGATCAGGTCGTGCTGATGAATGCGGGGCAAATTGAACAGGTGGCTACGCCGCAGGAGCTTTACTCGGCCCCTGCCACACCGTTTGCCGCGCGGTTCATCGGCACGCCACCGATGAATCTGCTGCCCGCCGAGGTGTTCGCAAATGGTGAAGGTTCAGAAAGCTTGCAGGTTGGCATCCGCCCCGAACAAATGCGGGTCGCAGTGGACGGCCCGCTGACAGCCACGGTCAAGAACGCCGAGTTTCTGGGCGCGGATACCCTTGTCGAACTCACTACTCAAGGGAACAGCCTTCTGGCCAAGTTGCCGGGCAACCGCAGCTTTGCGCCCGGAGAACACCTGTCTTTCGGTTTTGAGGTCGATGACGTGCACCTTTTTGACACCCGATCGCAACAGCGCATCGATGACGCCGCGCGTGCGTCCAGCTTTGCGCGGGGGGCGGCATGATCCCCCTGCTCCCGAATGCCCCCGAACTGCTTCGGGTGCTGCCTGCCGGCCTGACCGGTCTTTACCCTCATGGAGAACTGACATGATCTCGAAACTCAAAGCGGCCGTGGCCGCATTGGCCCTTGCCGCATCTCCGGCTTTGGCTGTGGACCTGGAGTTTTACTTTCCGGTCGCCGTTGGCGGGGCCGCTGCCAACACCATCGAAGAACTGACCGCCCAATATGTCGCTGCCAACCCGGACGTGAATATCGACGCAATCTATGCCGGGTCGTATCAGGACACCGTCGCCAAGGCCCTGACAGCCGCGCGCGGCGGCAACGCGCCGCAGCTGTCGGTGATCCTGTCGGTCGATATGTACACACTCTACGACGAAGATCTGATCCATGCGTTTGATGATTTCGCCACCACGGACGAAGACAAAGCATGGCTCAAGTCGTTCTACCCGGCGTTCATGGAAAACTCCATGATCGACGGTAACACCTATGGAATCCCGTTCCAGCGCTCGACGCCTGTGCTCTATTACAACAAAGAAGCGCTGGCTGAGGCCGGTCTGGAGCGCGCGCCCGAAACATGGGACGAGATGAAAGACTGGGCCGCCAAACTCACTAAAAAAGATGACAGCGGAAACGTCACCCAATGGGGTGTGCGTATCCCGTCGTCGGGCTTCCCCTACTGGCTGTTTCAGGGTCTGACGACCTCGAACGGTGCAACACTGGTTTCCGATGGTGGCACCAAGACCAACTTTGACGATCCCAAGGTGGTCGAGGCGCTGGAGTATCTGGTGTCGCTGTCCAATGACGGCGTGATGGCGCCCGGTATCATCGAATGGGGCGCGACGCCGAAAGCCTTTTTCGAAGGCCAGACCGCAATGATGTGGACCTCGACCGGCAACCTGACCAACGTGCGCAACAATGCCCCGTTCGAGTTCGGCGTTGCAATGCTGCCCGCCAAGGAAAGCCGCGGCGCACCGACCGGTGGCGGCAATTTCTACCTGTTCAAAGGCGGCTCGGACGAAGAAACCAAAGCTGCGTTCGACTTCATCAAGTGGATTTCGCAGCCCGAGCAGGCGGCCAAGTGGTCGATTGCAACCGGCTATGTGGCCCCGTCACCTGCCACATGGGACTCCGATGTGATGAAGGCTTATGTCGCGGATTTCCCGCCCGCCCTGGTCGCGCGGGATCAGCTGGAGTTCGCAACGGCTGAGCTGTCCACCTACGAAAACCAGCGCGTGACCCGCATTTTCAACGATGCGCTGCACGCCGCCATCACCGGTGAGAAATCGGCAGCCGAGGCGCTGGCCGAGGCACAGGCCAAAGCTGACGATGTCCTGAAGGACTATCGTTAACCCCAATCGCGAGGCGGGCCGCCCCGCCTCGCACCCCCCCTAAAGGACCGCCCGATGCAACGACACTGGATACATGCCTGGCTGCTGCTGACGCCTGCTTTTGTGTTTTTGCTGGCGTTCACCCATATCCCGGCCATCACCACCCTGTGGCAGAGTTTCTGGACCACGCCGCGGGGCCGCCGCCCCAGCCGCTGGGCCGGGTTGGAGAACTATCAGGAGCTGATCGCCGACCCGATTTTCTGGAAAGTGCTCAGCAACAATATCTGGTTCGCCATCGGCACAATCCCCACCTCGATCGTCATCGCGCTTGGGATGGCTCTTTGGGTCAGTGAACGGCTGCCGGGGCGCGGATTTGTGCGTATGGCCTATTTCACCCCGACCGTGCTGCCGATGATTGCCGTCGCCAATATCTGGCTGTTCTTCTACACACCCGGCTTTGGCCTTTTTGACCAGATCACCGGCCTGTTCGGCTTTGGCCAGTCCAACGTGCTGGGCAACCCCCAAACGGCGCTGATCGGGGTCATGGTGGTGACGATCTGGAAAGAGGCGGGGTTTTTCATGATCTTCTACCTTGCCGCCCTGCAAACCATCCCGCCCAGCCTGATCGAGGCCGCCCGGATCGAAGGCGCAGGCCCCTGGACCATCTTCCGGCGCGTGACCTTTCCCCTGCTGATGCCCACCACGCTGTTTATCGGCGTCAACGCGGTGGTGAATGCGTTCCGCATGATCGACCATATCTTTGTGCTGACCGGGGGAGGGCCTGACAACGCCTCATCGCTGCTGCTTTACTACATCTACGAAACTGCCTTCCGCTTTTGGGATACATCCTACGCGGCGGCTTTGACGGTGGTGTTGCTGGCCCTTCTGGCCCTGCTGGCACTGGGCCAGTTCTTCTTCCTCGACCGCAAGGTGCATTACAAATGACGCGCGCCCTCAACATCACCGGGGCCTGGGTGCTGGCCCTGATCTGGGTTCTGCCCCTGGCCTATGCGGTCTGGACAGCGTTTCATCCCGCCGCCTTTGAGGCGCGGTTTGACCTGTTCGCCCCAATCACGCTGGAGAACTTCGCCAAAGCGTGGGAGGCCGCGCCCTTTGCGCGCTACTTCCTCAACACCTTCATTCTGGTCACGGCCATTCTGATCGGTCAGTTCATCCTGTGCACCCTCGCGGCCTATGCCTTTGCCCGCTACCGCTTTCCGGGGCGCGAAATCCTGTTTGCGCTGGTGCTGGTACAGCTTCTGGTGATGCCCGACATTCTGATTGTCGAGAACTACAAGACCATCCGCTATCTTGGGCTGGTTGACACGATTGCGGCGATTGCCCTGCCCTATATCGCCTCGGGCTTTGGGATATTCCTTTTGCGCCAGACCTTTCTGTCGGTGCCAAAGGAACTGGAAGAGGCGGCGCAGATCGAGGGCATGTCCAGCCTTGGGATCATGCTGAAGGTCTATGTGCCCTTGGCGCTGCCGACCTATCTGGCCTATGGGCTGGTCTCGGTCAGCCACCACTGGAACAATTTTCTCTGGCCGCTGATCATCACCAATTCGGTGGAAACGCGGCCCGTGACGGTGGGATTGCAGGTCTTCGCGTCCATCGATTCCGGAGTAGAATGGAGTGTCATCAATGCCGCCACCCTGATGACCTCGGGGCCGCTGCTGATCGCCTTCCTTCTGTTCCAGCGCCAGTTTGTTCAAAGTTTCATGCGCGCGGGCATCAAATAACGCCATTTTCTCAGGAGACAGATATGTCAGACCTTCCCACCGTCGGAGCAGCGTTAACGCTGGACGGGCTCACCGCCCTTCGCGACGAGATGTTCGATCATGACCGTGATCTGGAGCTGCAGGATTTTCACAACCCGCTGGTTCTGGACGGTGATTTTGCGCCTCTGGTCGAGCGCGCAAAGCGTGCCTTGGACGGGTATCGCGGGCGTCACGGTATTCACGGCCCGTTCTGGGATTTGCCGTTGGCGACATGGGACCCGATGATCCGCAACGTGATCCATGACCGCATGTTCAAAGCGCTGGAAATTTGCGAGGCGCTTGGTAGCAGCCATATGGTCGTGCACAGCCCCTATCTGGAATGGGACCATCGCAACATCATGCATTATCCCAACGCCAAAGAGAGCATCTTTGAGCGATTCCAATCCACGATGACCCCAATCGTGAAACGGGCCGAAGACATCGGCACGACGCTGGTTCTGGAAAACATCAGCGACATCGACCCCCATTTCCGCGTCGAACTGGCGGCAAGCCTGCAATCGGACGCCCTGCAGGTTTCGGTCGACACCGGCCACGCGCATTACGCTCACGGCGCATGCGGGGCCCCGCCGGTGGATTATTACATCAAGGCGGCCGGAAACGCGTTGCAGCATGTTCATCTGCAGGATGCCGACGGATATGCGGACCGGCACTGGGCCCTGGGCGACGGGACCATCCGCTGGGTGTCGGTTTTCAGAGCACTGGCAGAACTGGAAAGCAAGCCGAGGCTGATCATAGAAGTTCATGTGCCGGGCGGGGTCGAGCGGTCATTTGCCTTTCTCAGGCGCGAAGGATTGGCGGTGTAACCCTGCCGCGCGCGTGTCTGAGAGCGCCCGCAATACGCTCTGCGCAATAAATGCGGCTATAACACCCCCTTATGCTCAGCGCGTCGTCTGAGTGTACAAAGAGGCAATAGCCGCCGAGGCAATGCGTGTGCGTTTGTCATCGGCCCGGCTGGTCAGCATGATCGGGACCTGCGCCCCCAGAACGACGCCCGCGGCCTCGGCGCCGGCCAGATACATAAGCTGTTTGGCGATCATGTTGCCGGCCTCAAGATCGGGCGCGATCAGTATGTCGGCCTGACCGGCGACGTCGGACGTGATGCCTTTGGTGCTAACCGCGTGCATCGAGACCGCGTTGTCGAAGGCCAGCGGACCGTCCAGAATGCCGCCGGTGATCTGGCCGCGATCCGCCATTTTGCACAGCGCGCCCGCCTCGACCGTGGATTGCAGCCGGGGCGTGATGGTCTCAACCGCTGACAGGATGGCCACTTTGGGCGTTTCGATGCCAATGGCGCGGGCCAGATCGATGGCGTTCTGGATCATATCCGCCTTTGTCTGCAAGTCAGGCGCGATGTTGATGGCCGCATCCGTAATCAGCAGGGGCTTGGCATAGGTCGGAACATCCATCACGTAGATATGGCTCATCCGGCGTTCGCTGCGCAGCCCGTTGGCCTTGGACACAACGGCGGACATGACCTCATCCGTGTGCAGCGCCCCTTTCATCAGCGCGCTGACGCGCCCGTCCCGCACCAGATGAACTGCCGCCTCGGCCGAGGCATGGCTGTGCGGCGTGTCGATAACCTCCAGCCCCGCAATATCAAGCCCGGCAGCGTCTGCGGCCTCATGTATCCGCGCGCTTGGGCCGACCAGAACAGGGTCCAGCAGGCCCAGATCGCGGGCGGATAACGCGCCCTCAAGCGCGCTTTCGTCACAAGGATGGATTATGGCGGTGGGCAGCGCGGGCGCGCGTTGGGCGGCGCTGAGCAAACGGTCATAGACGGCCCCCCGGCGGTGCAGGACCAGGTCCGGCATGGCCACCCTTGGCCTGCGGATTTTCCTGTCGGGGGCGATCACAACCGCCTGCCCGGTGATAACGGGCTTACCATCGCCGTTTGTGCACAGGCATTCGAGAACAACGCGCTTTTTGTCGGCCTGTTTCTCGGTCACGGTCACGCGCACGGTGACGGTATCGCCAATGCCCACGGGTTTCAGGAACTTCAGCGTCTGATCCAGATAGATCGTGCCCGGGCCGGGCAGTTGCGTGCCCAGCACGTTCGAGATCAGCGCGCCGCCCCACATGCCATGCGCGATGACCTTGTGAAAAATATCATCCTGCGCGAATTCCTCATCGACATGCGCAGGGTTCACATCGCCCGAGACCACGGCAAAGGCGTCGATATCCTGCGCGGTCAGGGTGCGCCACAGTTCAGCACTGTCACCCAGCTTGATCTCGTCAAAGGGCCGGTTCTCGATGAAACCGATATCGGTGTCACGATCAGACAACATGGTGCCCCCC
Organism: Ruegeria sp. CH10; assembly: GCF_056537125.1. Taxonomy (NCBI): domain Bacteria; kingdom Pseudomonadati; phylum Pseudomonadota; class Alphaproteobacteria; order Rhodobacterales; family Roseobacteraceae; genus Ruegeria; species Ruegeria sp. CH10. The sequence goes on from NZ_JBQFQY010000005.1 coordinate 154,265, forward strand.
GTCGATATAGGCGGTATTGCCGCTGACGGACCGGGCGAAATCCGACACAAGGCAGGCCGCCATCGCGCCGACCTCTTCGATCGTGGTCAACCGGTGCAGCGGCGCATTGCGTTTTGCGTCCTCGATCAGCTCATCGAAATGGTCGATCCCAGACGCCGCCCGCGTTTCCAGCGGGCCGGGTGACATGGCATTGACCCGGATGTTGCGCGGCCCAAGCTCAACCGCGAGATAGCGTGCCGTGGCCTCAAGCGCGGCTTTCACGGGCCCCATGACGTTATAGTGGTCCACCACCTTTTCCGCGCCATGATACGACACCGTCAGGATCGTGCCACCGTCGGTCATCAGAGGTTCCGCCTGTTTGGCCAGCCGGATCAGGGAATGGACCGAGATATCCATGGCCACGCCAAACCCCTCGCGCGAGCAGTCGACGACCCGCCCGTGCAGGTCTTCACGCGGGCAATAGGCAATCGAATGGACCAGAAAATCCAGCCGCCCCCATTGCTTTTGGATTGCGTCGAACACAGCCTTGGTCTGGCTGGTATCGGTCACGTCCAGCGGCATGACAATCCCGGCCTCAACCGCATCGATGACCGGCTGAACAAAGCGCAGCGCTTTTTCCGACTGATAGGTCATCGCAATGTCCGCGCCCGCAGCCCGGCAGGCCAGCGCACAGCCCGCGGCGATGGAGTGTTCATTGGCCACCCCAACCACAAGCCCCTTTTTCCCTTTCAGAAACCCGGTTTCCGCCAGCATGTTTCTACTCCATCCGCACATATGTGCCGGGCGCGTCACTCAGCGCCGTTTTGATCCGGGGCGGGCCTTGCCGCCCGCTTGACTGATCGGACAGCCACTGCGCCCATGCGGGCCACCAGCTGCCCTCGTGCGGTTCGGCCGTCTCAAGCCAGTCATCGGGGGTCAGCGTCCGGTCCTGATCGCGGGTTGTGTGCAGGCGGAAATGACGCCGCTTGTGCCCCGGCTCTGAGATCACGCCCGCATTGTGCCCGCCATTCGTCAGGGCAAAGGTGACATCCGCATGGCTGAGGTTGTGGATCTTGAACACCGATTTCCACGGCGCGATATGATCCGTTTCGGTCCCCAGACCAAAGATCGGGATGCGAATGTCGCGCAGCGAGACGGCATGCCCGTCGACCTCAAACCGCCCCGTCGCCAGATCATTGTTCAGGAACATCCCCCGCAAATATTCCGAATGCATCCGCGCGGGAAGCCGCGTGCTGTCAGCGTTCCATGCCATCAGATCGGTCATCGGTGCCGCCTCTTCGCCCATGAGATAGGCATGGATCATCCGCGACCAGATCAGATCGTAGGACCGGATCATCTGAAACGCGCTGGCCATCTGGCTGGCATCCAGATACCCCTGCGCCTCCATCACGTCTTCCAGCATCGAGACCTGGCTTTCGTTGATGAACAGCATCAACTCACCCGCATCGGTGAAATCGGTCTGCGCCGCGATCAGCGTCATACTGCGCAGGCTGTCGTCACCTTCTCTGGCCAGCTTCGCCGCCGCGATGGACAGTAGCGTTCCGCCCAGACAATACCCGGCTGCATGGACCTGCGCCGCGCCTGTTGCCTCTTTGATGAAAGACACCGCCGCCAGAGGCCCCTGCCCGAGGTAATCCGCCATGCCCAGATCGGCATCCTTAGCCCCGGGATTGCGCCACGAGATCATGAAGACGGTAAAGCCCTGATCGACCAGATAGCGCACCATCGAATTCTCGGGGCTCAGGTCCATGATGTAATATTTCATGATCCAGGCGGGCACGATCAGCAGAGGCTCAGCCTGCACCGTTTTGGTGGTCGGCTCATATTGGATCAGTTCCATCAGGTGGTTCTGATAAACCACCTTGCCCTTCGTGATTGCAATATCCCGCCCGACCTGCTGGGCGGGTTTGGGTTTGGTCCCCTGAACCTGCGCCTGCCAGTCTTTCAGAAAGGCCGACGCCCCGGCAACAAGGTTGGCCCCATGGGTCTGGGCGGTGCGATCCAGCGCCTGGGGGTTGGTCGGCAGGAAATTTGACGGCGCAAAAACATCCATCATCTGCCGCGCCATGAAGGTCATCGCGGCATCATTCGCCGGGCTCAGCCCCGGAACATCGGATGTGGCGTGATCGGCGAAATCCTCGGCCAGCAGAAAGGCTTGCGCCAGCGCAGCAAAGGGCGGTTTGGCCCAGGCTTCATCCAGAAAACGGCGGTCATTTCTGGCGGGCGCAATCGGTTCTTCGTCTGCCGGACAGCCTTTGGCGACATAGGTCAGCCAATCCATCCAGTTCTGCTGTGCCTTGCGGGCCAGCGACGCCTGCTTGTCCGGTGCGGACATCAAATGCAACGCCCAATCGCAGATCAGGCTGGCCGTCGCCGCAGGTGAGGCCCCCTGAAACAGCTGGGCCATTTCGCGACGCATCGGGCGATGATTTTGAAATGATCGCGCGCTGTCCGACGCCCCGGCCGGGGATTGTGTGGTCCCGAAATCTCGCATGTCTTACCCCGTATCAACCGTGGTTGGTCGCTGCCTAAGGTCTCAACATGACAGGAATATGTCCGTTTGTTCAACCTGAGGCAGGTTGCGAGGTTTGTCTGGAATCCAGGCGCTCGGCCCCGCCTTTCGCCTCGAATTTCGGCAGTGGTCTGACGGTTGGATGGCTTCACCACAAGAAGGCGCATTCTTGGACTGTGTTCATTTCCGGTTCTATTGCGCGAGATTGCGCAGGTTCAAAACCTGATTGTCTATGGCCTTGTCGAAAATTCCCGCAGCTCTTGCGGCCTGGTCAGACAGATCAATCGGGTTAATGCGGTTCAGAAAATATGTTCCCAAATTCCCCAAATATTCATCCAGAAAAACAAGGTTCTTGGACGTCATCTTATGAATGACAAACAGATCCCCGATACAGCCAAGCCCCACACCCGAAGCGATCGCATTCAGGTAGGAATTGATGCCATCGGCGCGGAATACAGGTTTGCATTCGAACCCAAGAAATTCGAGCTTCGCGTAAAAAGCATTCGCCAGCCTGTGCTGATCCGAAAGCTCAACGATTGGCAGTGTCAGCTGTTTCATCGGCTTATTGAGTATAAAGTCCTTGCTTGCGATCCAGCGCATTGTGAACGGCCAGCTTTTTTCAATGAGCGGGCCGCTCTTGTCCTGAGTGATCGTATACAAGATGCGGTTGCCGCTGAGGTTGCGAGCCTGCGCTTCGATGTCTTCAAAGCTTTTCATGTCCACAAACAGCGCGGGCAGATCGGTCTCAGGTCCTGTGTTGAAGATATTGTACGGGTTCAGGAAGGACTCGACCGTCGAGATTAAAGATATGCGAACCTGCTCTGGGCTGTCCTTGTCCGAGATACTGCGGATGTGATGGATGCTGCGCAGGATTTCCTCGCTGTGATTCAGCAACTCACGGCCGCCAGGTGTCAGGCGGAAGCCAAAGCTGCCGCTTTCCACAAGTTTGCAGCCAACCAGAGATTCCAAGGAGCGGACCCTGTTGCTGATCGCCGGTTGGGAACAGCCCATCACTTTGGCCGTTTTGGAATACGACTTTACCCTGCACAGGATCGCAAACGACTCGATTGCTTCTAGTGAAATGCGCATTTTGCCTGCCTGCTCGATAGGATCCGCCCGCTGATCGGGGGCTGTGCTATTCGTCCCGAAATGTCTTGGACATGGCATCGCGGATGGGGCGCGACAGGTACGAGATCACCAGTCTTTCACCGGTTGAGACCAGCACTTCGACCGGCATGCCCGGAACCAGTTCCTGACCGTTGATGCGTGAGAATTCCGCCTCGGACACTTCGACCTCGGCGCTGTAATAGACCGCGCCTGTTACCGGGTCCGACAGGGTATCAGCGGACACCCATTTGACCGAGCCATTCAATTCCGGCGTCTGGTTGTAGTTGAACGCGGTCAGACGCACACGCGCATCCTGACCCGGCGCGATCCTGTCAACCTCGGTGACCGGAATATTCGCCATCAGGATGGGCTGTTCAGCGACGGGTACGATATCCATGATCGCCTGACCGGGTGCTATGACGCCCCCTTTTGTGTGGAACCCGAGGTTCAGCACACGCCCGTCCAGAGGGGCCAGAATTTCGCTGCGCGCAATCCGGTCCTGCGCCGTGGTCTGACGCTCCAGCGCTTCGCGCAGACGTTGCGAGACATCGGACAGTTCGGTCGAGATTTCTTCGCGCGATGTGGCCGCGCTGCTGACCAGGGCGCTTTCAACCTCGGCGATCTGGGCCTGAACACTGTCAATCTGGGCTGTGTTGGTGGACAGGCTGGCTTCGATATCAAGGGCGGCGCGGCGCACCTGCAACAGACGGGTTACGTTTGCGAGACCCTTGTCATTTAGAACCGAAACCGTCTCAAGCTCTTCCTGGGTCAGCCTCTGGTTGGCTTCTTGCGACTTGATCTGGCTGCGCAGTCCCGCGACCTGAGCCAACAGAGCATCTTTTTGCGTCTCAAGCTGCGCGACATTGGCGGCCTTGGCCAGGGCGCGGCTTTCGAACAGCTGGGCCTCACTTTCGAAAATCTCGCGGGCTTCGTCTGTCTGATCGAATTCCGATGCAAGCGCCGGGAAATCACCCTCGCTCAGTTCGGCCTGCAGCCGGGCCTTGCGGATGGACAGAGACGCGATCTGGCTGCTCAGCGCGTTCAGTTCGGCCTGTTCCCGGGTTGTGTCCAGGCTGACTAGGACCTGACCCTGTTTCACCGCATCATCTTCTGACACGTGGATTTCATAGATGATGCCGCCTTCGAGATGCTGAACGGTCTGACGATCCGTTTCCAAGGCGACCATGCCGGGGGCGACAATGGCACCGTCAATGCGGGTTGCCATGGACCAATAGCCCAGCCCGCCCAGCATCAGGCCCATGGTGGCGGCGCCGAACCAAACCCAGTTTCCAATCCGGTCTGCGGGGGATGTTTTAGTGTTACGCATTGGTCTTACCCTCACGTTTTGGCGCTGCATCTGCGGCGCTGTCGCTTGCTTTCTTGGTGCGGTTTTCGGTGTAGGTCCGCAGGATTTCATCGCGCGGGCCATAGGCCGAGACCATGCCGCTATCCATGACCAGCACCTTGTCTGCGTGGTTCAACGACCCCATGCGATGCGCGATCATGACAACGGTCCGGCCTTCGTTTTTCAGCCGTTCGATGGTCATGTTAAGGGCGGCAGTGCCCGCGGCATCCAGATTTGAGTTCGGCTCATCCAGCACGATCAGGGACGGGTTTTTATACAGAACCCGGGCCAGCCCGATGCGCTGACGCTCACCACCCGAAAGGGCGCTGCCGTTTTCGCCCAAGGGCGTATCGTAGGCCTTGGGCAGTTTCAGAATAAGGTCATGGGCATTGGCGGCCCTGGCCGCGGCAACCACGTCGGCATCGCTTGCATCCGATTGGAACCGGGCGATGTTTTCGCGGACGGTGCCATCGAACAGCTCGACCGTCTGTGGCATGTATCCCACCGAATCCCGCAGTTGCAGGGCATTCCAATAGCTCATGTCAGCGCCGTCCAGACGCACGCTGCCCCGGTTGGGTTCCAACGTGCCGACGATGACGCGCGCCAGGGTGGATTTGCCCGATCCGCTGGGGCCGATGACCGCAAGAACTTCGCCCGCGTCCAGCGACAGCGACACGTTTCTCAGAACCGTGGCGGCACCATCCGGGGTCATTGCAAACACGTTCTTCAAGGCCAGCACACCGCGCGGTTGCGGCAGCTGAACGGACGGGCTGACCGGCGGGAAGTCTTCCAGCAGTGTGTTGAGACGCTTGCGCGCGGCACTGGCCAGAACATATTGACGCCAGCTGCCAATCGCCTGCTCGGCGGGGGCAAGCGCGCGCCCGACCAGAACCGATGCGGCGATGATCGAACCGGCGCTCAGATCGCCCGAAATGGCCAGATACGCGCCCAGTCCCAGAACCGCGGATTGCAGCACCAGCCGAACCGTCCGCGAGATCGATGACAGGGTTGCCGCCATATCGCTGATCTGGCTTTGTTTGACCTGTGCCTGACCGTTCAGCCCGTTCCAGTGGCTGTACAGATCGTCCCGCATCCGCATCGCATGCGCCACCTCGTGGTTGCGCGACACGTCATTCAGAATGCGTTTGCTGCGGATTTGGAACTGGTTGGCCCGGGCAACGCCGCGATGGGTCAACATGTTGTTGATCATGGCAACAGCGATCAGAAACACCACACCGGCCAGACCCACATATCCCAGCCATGGATGCAGCAGATAGGCAAACCCCAGATAGATCGGAGTCCACGGCGCATCGAACATCACCGCAGGCGTTGATCCACCCATGAACTCGCGCACTGAATTCAGGTCGCCGATGGCGTCGCGGCCTTTGGCCCCGCCCTCTTTGACCGATCGTTCGATCTGTGCGTCGAAGACGCGTTTTTCCAGCCGATTGCCCAGCCGGTTGCCGATCCGCACCAGAATGCGTGACCGCACAAGGGACAGCAGGCCGAATACGGAATACAATCCCAGCATCAGCACGCTCAGACCAAAGAGGGTCTGGTAGCTCTGGCTGGGCAAGGCCCGGTCATAGACCAGGATCATGAAAAGCGGGCCGGTCAGCATCGTCAGGTTGATCACCATGCTGATGACACCGGTGGTAACTAAACCCGGGCGAGCGGCACGGAACGCCTGCTCAAGCTCGGTACGTTTGAGGGGACTATGGGACATGGTGGCCCTCTTTCTTGCTGAAAACAAAGGAAGGAAACGGCGGCGACCGTCAGGCCGCCGCCGTGATTGGGTTAGACCAGAACGTTATCTTCGTTCAGATCGGCCAGCTGGACGCCCAGCAGTGTGACACTGCCGTCGTCACCCAGGTCGATGACAACGTCATTGCCGTCCTGCGTCGCCATGGCGGCCACGTCACCGAAGGTTTCGAACTCGAACGCAGCGGACGTCAGGTCGAGCACATCACCGTTGGCAAAGGCTTCGAAGTCGCCAATGACATCGTCACCGGCATTGGCTTCGAACACGAAGGTGTCAGAGCCGCGGTTGCCTTCCAACCGGTCGTTCCCTTCACCGCCGTTGATGATGTCGTCCCCGAGACCCGCGCAGACAATGTCGTCGCCTGCACCGCCATCAAGGATATCATCACCGCGACCACCTTCGATGATGTCGTTACCGGCACCACCTTCGATGACATCGTCGCCACGACCACCATCAATCATGTCAGCGCCCAGGCCACCTTCGATGATGTCGTCACCGTTGCCGCCATCGAGAACGTCGTCGCCTTCGCCGCCAACCAGAAGGTCATCGTCGTTGCCGCCGTTCAGCGCATCATTGCCGGTGCCGCCAATCAGGTCGTCATCGCCATTGCTGCCGACAAGCTGGTCGTTTCCAGCCTCGCCTTCCAGGGTGTCGTCACCGTTGCCGCCGTCCAGAACGTCGTTCCCGGCACCGCCAAGGACAATGTCATCGCCGTTGCCTGCATCGATGTTGTCGTCGCCGACACCACCTTGCAGATCATCGTCCTCATTGGTCGCTTCGACGACCACTTCGGGCTGTTCCGGCGCGAAGACAAAGTTCTCGGCCACCAGCTCGTCGGGGGCAACCCCTTCGAGGGTGATCTGATCACCATTGCCCAGATCGATGACGGTGTTCTCACCATCTGCCTCGATCTGCAGATCGGACAGCTGCGTGATGCCGAAATCGGACACATCCAGGAAGTCGCCGTTTTCGACACTGACCGAGAAGTCAGCCACAACGTCGAAACCGGTACCGCGACGGAAGGCGAACGTGTCGCGGCCCGACCCACCGATCAGGGTGTCGTTGTCGGCACCACCATCGAGGAAGTCGTCACCACGGCCACCATCAACGATGTCTTCACCCGCACCGCCGAACAGTTCGTCATCGCCACCTTCGGCAATGTCGATCACAATGCGCAGAAGCTGTTCATCGCCACCGTTGCGGGTAAAGTCGCCTTCGATCGGGTCAATAATCGTACCGGCCGCGGTTTCGCCGCCCAGAATGTTGACAGGCGTACCGTCCGGGTTGCCTTCCGAGCCGTTGAAGCCCGGGTGCAGACCCACGACACCGTTCTCGGCCGTTCCCTGATCGCGCGCGGTCTGGTTGAGGAAGGCGGCACCTTCTTCGTTATTGACCTCGGTGCCCGCGTCCAGAACATCGTCGCCAAACCGTTCGATGATGATCGGACCAAGGAAATTGCCCTCTTCATCAAAGATCGGATCTGCCAACGCATCGTCCGGAACTGCCAGGAACGCATCGTTCGACGGGATGATCATGGTGGCCCAGGTAAAGAAGCCCTGACCGACCTGATCGGTGTTTACGTTCAGCGTAAAGCTGGCCGTTTCACCGGGATCGATCACACCCGGCGCACCGATGCCGCCCAGAATGGTCGCATCCACACCATTGTCGCCAACCTGCTGGTTGAACTCGGCTGCGATCCCTTCGACGCTGCCATCCTCGGCCAGACGTTCCAGACCCAGGCTGGCTTCTTCGCCTGCGGTGAACAGGTCAAAGTTGGCGCCATCATGGAAACCGAACCAGACAGGCGTCAGGAAGGTTCCGCCTTCGCCCAGCGTGTTGGTGACCGATACGGTGATGGCCTCGCCGTCACCCACAGCATCGCCGCGGATCACGTCGTTGCCTGCGCCGCCGCGGATCACGTCGTCGCCCGCGGCACCGGCCAGCAGGTTGTCACCCTCGTCGCCGGTCAGGATGTCGTCATTGACGGACCCTGTCAGGTTTTCGATGCTGATCAGCTGATCCTGCACGCCATTGCCGTTCGGCGCGGCATAATCAGCCGTACCGGCAGACAGGTCTGCAGTTACAGACGAGCCGATGTCGCTGAAATCCGCCGTGTCGATCCCTTCACCACCGTCGGTGATGTCGTTGCCGCCACCGCCACGCAGGACGTCATTGCCTTCGCCGCCTTCCAGGATGTCATTGCCACCCCGGCCAACCAGCAGGTCGTTGCCGTCGTTGCCGGTCAGAGTGTTGGCGTTGTTGTCGCCAAACAGCTGATCGTCAAGCGCCGAGCCGTCGAGGTTTTCGAACCCTTCGAAATTCTCGAAGATCGTGACATTCGCGTTCGGAGCATATGAGGCGCTGCCTGTTGCCAGATCCGCGACCACCTCGGCGTTGATCCCCTGGAAGCTGTTGGTGTCGATCCCTTCGCCACCGCTCAGGACATCCAGACCGCCGCCACCGGCGATAAAGTCGTCACCCGCACCACCATCGATGGTGTTCGGCGCAGCACCGGTTGCTACGATGTTGTCATCGTTGGACGTGCCGGTGATGTTCTCGATGCCGGTGAAGCTTTCCAGGATCAGCGGGCCGTTTCCGCCACCGCCGTTATACTCGGCCGTACCGTTGCCAAATGCATCCAGCGTGACGCGAACACCCGCAATCGTCGGATCTGCAGCACCCAGGTTGATGTTGGAGAAGTCGTTGGTGTCCGACCCTTCACCACCGTCGATGACATCGGTGCCGCCGCCGCCGATCAGGGTGTCATCCCCCGCACCGCCGTTCAGAACATCGTTGCCGCCAAGGCCGCTTAGCACGTCGTCGCCGTCCAGACCGTTCAGGACATTCGGGCCACCGTCACCGATGATCACGTCACCATCATTGGAGCCGTCGACATTCTCGATGCTGATCAATGTGTCGGTTTCGACAACGGCCAGAGTCACGGCTTCGACGTCCAGAACGCCCGAGGGGTTCTCGGCCACGTCTTCGGCGCTTGCCAGGATTGCTCCGGCATCGACCAGCGTGTCGCGCACGACGGGGCCGTTTTCACCGGCAGGCGCATTGTGCAGGTGGATGGCGGATACCGCACCCGGGATCGGGGTCAGCAGGTCGGATACGGCCAGACCGGTCACCGACAGTTGGGACGAATAGGTCGCAATGCCGTCTTCGACTGTGACGGTCACAGTTGCCAGTCCGGTTGCGTCTGAATCAGACACCGGGTCAGGTTCCTGAGCGGCGTCCAACCGGGCGGTCAGAACAAGTGTGCCGTTTCCTTCGAAATCCAGATTGTTCTGCGTAACAAACAACTGACCACGGATTTCTCCGGCGGGGAAATCGGCGGTGTGGATGTTGTAGTACAGCTCTCCGGCCAGGGCTTCGTCAACCAGGCTGTCCTCGGGATCGCCAAAGTTCGCAAAAGATGCGTCTTGGACCGAAACCGAAAAGCCGGTTTCGCGGGTGGCAATTCCTGCACCCAGATCAACGTCGACAGGTACATCGACATCGTTAAAGGCGGCCGTGTCGCTGCCTTCGCCACCATCCAGAACGTCATCGCCCAGACCACCGGTCAGAACGTTGTCATTCTCATCACCGGTCAGAATGTCAGCGTCATCCGAACCAACGATGTTTTCGATGCTGATCAGCGTGTCGGTTTCCACAACCGCATCAGTCACGGCCTCGACCTCAAGAACGCCCGAGGGGTTCTCGGCCACTTCCTCGGCACTGGCCAGTTCGGCACCTGCATCCACCAGCGAGTCGCGCACAACCGGGCCGTTGATGCCGGCGGGTGCGTTGTGCAGGTGGATGGCAGAAACCGCACCCGGGATCGGGGTCAGCAGGTCGGATACGGCCAGGCCGGTCACCGACAATTCCGACGAATAGGTCGCAATGCCGTTTTCGACCGTCACGGTCACGGATGCGGTTCCGGTTGCCAGCGAGTCCGACAGCGGGCCGGGCTCTTGTGCTGCGTCCAATACGGCTGTCAGCACCAGCGTACCGTTGCCGAACTCATCCAGGTCGTTTTCTTCAACCAGCAGCTGGCCGCGGATTTCACCACCCGGGAAGTCGGCAGTGTGAATGTTGTAGTACAGGTTCCCTGCCAGGGCTTCGTCAACCAGGCTGTCCTCGGGATCAGCAAAGTTCACGAAAGGCGCGCCTTCTACCGAAACCGAAAAGCCGGTCTCGCGCGTTGCTTCGCCTGCGGGCAGATCAACGTTGACGGGCACGTCGATGTCGTTGAAGGCCGCGGTGTCGATCCCTTCACCACCGTCCAGCGTGTCATCGCCCAGACCGCCGGTCAGAACGTCATTGCCGCCAAGACCCTCAATCTGATCGTCGCCGCCAAGACCGTTGATAATATCGTCTTCAGGGGTACCCACCAGTTGGTTGTCGTTATCGTCGCCTTCGATAATCGGGTTCATCATGTCTTCGGGGTTCATGTTACACTCCAAGCTAGAAAGCGAACGCTTCTGCGCTCACGCCGGGTTACCTGCGCCTGGAAGAACCCGTCTCAACTGTTCAAAAATGAAGGGTAGACCATCAAGTGGGGCATGACCCCAAACTATTTGCCAAGTCACTCATATTGAACGAAAAAAATTTCCAATTCACGAAGTCACAAGTAAAGTTGAACTCGGGTTTTTTCCTGTCGAAATGTGAAATCATAGGGAAAGAGCAAAGGCACAACACCATGAGTGACAACATTTCGGCGACAGACGCTTTGGAAAAAGTCCCGGTTCAGGATTGGGACCTGCTGCGGTTTCTTGTGTGTGTGGCACGCGCGGGCAGCATTGCCACCGCCTCGGGTCAATTGTCGGAAAGCCCGGCCACGGTGGGCCGCAAGCTGCGCGAGCTGGAAAAGTCCTTGTCCCTGCCGTTGTTTGAGCGCGGGTCCACGGGCGTTTCGCTGACACCCATTGGCGAAGACATTCTGAAAATCGCGCTGGGGATCGAAACCGAGCTTTGCCATATGGGCGAGGTGGCCCGCGGCCATCTTGGTTTCAAGGGCAGCCGGGTTTCAGTGGCTGCACCAGAGGGGTTCGGATCGTCGGTTCTTGCGCCGAAACTGATCGAGTTTCACGCATTGAACCCCCACATCAAGATTGACCTGCTGTTGTCCAACAAAAAGGCAAACCTGCACAATCGCGAAGCTGACATTGCCCTTCGTATGGGTGAACCAGAAGCGTACCGCGTCAACAGCGAAAAGCTGGGCGTCGTAAAGTTTGGGATTTACGCGTCCCGGGAATATCTGTGCGACCTTGGGCCGATCCAAACCCTTGAGGATTTTCTGGGTCACAATGTTATTGTGGCCACCGGCGCGCTGAGCCAAACGGTGCAGGATGTCGAATTCCGCAAAATTACGGATAAATGCAATGTTGCGGCCAGAACCGATAACGTGAACGCGCAACTCTCGGCCGTCAAAAGCGGGCTGGGTTTTGCTGCGCTGCCGAAATTCATGGCGGAATCCGACGCGGACCTTGTCGAAGCATTGCCGGGGTTTCTGACCCAGTGCCTGGACCTGTGGATTTTGACCCATAGCGACATTGCGCCTTATCCACACGTTCAAACGACCATCGAATTCCTGGTCAATACCTGTCGGGGCGTGGTCGAGCCGCATTGAGACGCGGCGCAAACATCCGATCCACTTCAGGATAACCGCTGCGGCGATTTGTACATCCTCGCCTTCGAATAAATCCATGACGCAGGTGTTTTAAAGACATCTGTCGGATCCATCGACAGGCAATGGAAAGGACCAAAAAATGACTCTCTCACGTCGTGGATTTCTGGCGTCTGCCGGCTCGGGCCTGTTGGTTGCAGCAGCCCCGGCTTTTGCGAAAAAGGCGATTGCCGCCGAAACCTATACGCTGCCCTCCCTTGATTACAGCTACTATGCCCTTGAACCCGTCATCGGCGCCGAGACGATGGAGCTGCATCACAGCAAACATGCCGCTGGCTATGCCCGCAATCTGAACAAACTGATCCCCGGAACAGCCCTTGAGGGGCAATCCCTGGACAGCATCATCAAGGCCGCAGCAGCCGATCGGGGCAAGTACCAGACCGTTCTCAACAATGCGGGTCAGCATTGGAACCATTCAGAGTTCTGGAAAATGCTGATCCCCGGCGGCACCGGCGTTCCCGGAACCCTTCAGAAAAAGATCGAAGGCGACTTCGGCAGCTTTGAGGCCTTCCGCGAGCAATTCATCACTGTGTCCAGCAAGCAATTCGGGTCTGGCTGGGGCTGGTTGGCTGTCGACACGTCCGGAAAACTGACGGTTCTTTCGACGCCCAACGGCGAGAACCCCTTTGTCCACGACATGTTCCCCCTGTTGGGTATCGATGTCTGGGAACATGCCTATTATGTGGATTACCGCAACCGGCGCAAAGACTACATCGCCGCCGTTTTCGATGGCATAGTCAACTGGGACTATGTGGACGCACGGTTGTCAAACGCATAGCGGCACCCGCTGGTCATTCGAATAGAACAAACGCTGAAGCGGCGTCATAACCCGCTTCAGCGTTTCCTGTTTTCATTGATGCTGTTGAGGTATTTCTGCCTCGTTCTTTCAATCAGAGTCGGCCACATTGACATATCCGGGCGCCCTCGATGCCGATAACACTGGAAACTCAACATTTACGGCTGTGGGCATGGCAGCTAGTTTGACGTCATCTCATGTCTGAGACGGTTAGCGATCAGGAGTATCAATGCCCATCGACCTCTCTGTCGAGCACAAACTGGCCGCGCCTCCGCGGGTCAAGCGCCGTACTTTGCGGGTGATCGGAACGGACGTCACGCTGCTGGAAAGCGTTCGCAAGATGGCGATGGAAGATCTGCAGTTCGACATTGAATATGAGTCTCTGGATTTTCTGACCTGTCAGCGCCGCGCGGCGACGCATCCGGAACACTACGATATCTACGAACAGTGTTTTCACAATCTGGACATCGTTTGGTATTGGGGCGCGCTGCAGCCGATTGATACGCAGCGGATCGCCGAATGGGACAACATAGGCGACTTGTCCAAGCTTGGGGGTGTCAGCAAATACATGCGGCAGGGCTATGGCGACGCTCCGGTCCGCAAGCTGTATGTCCAGCCAGACGGCGTGATCGGGCAACAGCCCATGCAGTACATTTCGATGTTGCCAACGGCACATAATGTCGACTCGTTCGGGTTTGATCGCCGCGTTTTTGGCGACGAAGGCCCCGAAGGATCCAGCTGGGCGTGGTTGCTGGATAAACGGGCCAAAGGACGGATTGCGATCGTGGATGAGCCCGCGATCGGTTTTTTTGATGTGGCTTTGGCCGCCGAGGCCAGCGGCGATCTCAACTTTGTCGATATCTGCAACATGTCGGTGAATGAAATCGATAACCTGATGGCGCTTCTGGAGACGCTCAGGCAACAGGGCTTTTTTTGCGACAGCTGGAAATCCGCTCAGGATGCCGAGGCGTTGTTGCACGCGGGCAAAGTGGCCGCGCAGAGTATGTGGTCGCCCTCATACGGCAACCTTGGTCCGATGGAAGAGTATTTCGTCGAAAGCGTCCCCCGCGAGGGGTATCGCGCGTGGCACGGGGGCGCCTCGCTTGCGCGACATCTAACCGGAACCAAACTTGGCATGGCCTACGAGTATCTGAACTGGTGGCTAACGGGTAAGGCCGGGGCCGTCATGGCGCGGCAGGGTTATTACATGACGGTGCCCAACAACACGCGGCAATTCCTGACAGAGGATGAGTGGGACTATTGGTATGATGGTCAGGTTGCCCGCTCTGATCTTGTCGGTACAAACGGTCAGGTCGTCGTCAAAAAGGGGCGGCGTCGCACGGGTGGCGCGTACCATCAACGGGTCAGCCGCATCGCCCTTTGGAATACGGTCATGGACGAATACAACTATGCCGCCCGGGCATGGAACCGCTTTATCTCAGCCGTCCGGGAGGGCAAACCATGAGCCGGACAACGGGCGTACGCGGGCAAGAGCCGTTGTATGAGGTCATCAGCCAGATTCTGAAACGCAACATCGAATCCGGACGTCTGCCCCGTGGTCTTGTTCTGATCGAAGGTCCGATTGCGCGCGTCATGCTGACCAGCCGCGCGCCGGTTCAGGCGGCGCTTCGCAAACTACATGAAGAAGGAATGATCCACCGGTTCCGTGGACGCGGGTATCTGGTGGGCGACGCTGATATGGAACCGATCCGGCGGCCAATCAACGAATTCCAGCTTGATATCCCCGACCGCTCCAGGTCGGCATTGGCCATCCGCGGCACTTGGATGCGGGTCTATGACCAGGTCGAGGCCGATGTTGCCGCATGTCAGGTCTTTGGAGAATTTCGGCTGATTGAAACCGAGCTGGCCGATTACCTTGGCGTCAGCCGCACGGTCGCGCGCGACGTGCTCAGCCGCCTGAACGAACGTGGCCTTATTCGCAAGGGCGCGTCCTCACATTGGCTAGCCGGCCCGCTGACGGCGCATGTGTTGCGCGAGAAATACCAACTCAGCGCGATTGTCGAACCCGCCGCACTGATCCTGGCGGCTGACTTTATCGATCCTGTCGAAATCAACAAAGTGCGCGATCAGATCCGCCAGGGGCTGACGCGCGAATCCGATGCCTATGAGGCGGCGTTCCAGAAACACTGTCTTGAAAGGGCACCAAACACCGCCCTGGTCGAGATGGTACTGAACAACCGGCTGTTGCTGTCTTCGGTGAACGAGGCGCTGAACCGGCTGGGCCTGCCAGCCGATCACGTTGCTGTCGACCAATACCGCGTCCTGTTTGATCTTATCGGTTCTCGCCAGATCAATGCCGCCGCAGAGTATCTGAAAGAGCATTTACGCCTGTTGGCAGACAAGAATGTGGCCCGGCTGAAGATTGTTGCGCTTGTCCCAGAAGCCGAGGCGATTCCGGGATATCTCTCTCCGCTTTAATTGGCTTGCGTATCCGTTATTCATTTTTAATTTAGGTGATATGAAGGTTTTCTTGCAAAATGCCCCATATTTTCGCTATTTTTTCTCTAAAAATGATTGTTGACGCATAATTTAATGCAAACTTTCATACGAAGTGCGTTTTAAAAGGGTGCGCTCTTCAGTGCTGCTCGGGGGGTCCGGCAGCCATTTGGAAAGACATGACGCTGTCTGCGCCCTGAATACCAAATGGGGAATTGAATGGGTCATACAGAGTCCATCTTCAGACTGGAAAATGTCTCGCGGCACTTTGGCGACTTGATCGCGCTCAACGACATTTCGTTCGAGGCGACACAGAATGAATACATCTCATTGCTGGGGCCGTCGGGGTCAGGCAAGACGACCTTGCTGCGTGTGATGGCGGGGTTTGAGAAGCCCGATACGGGCCGCATTCACTTTCTGGGTCAGGACATCACCGATCTGCCCGCCCACAAGCGCGGAATTGGGTTCGTGTTTCAGAACTTCGCGCTGTTTCCGCATCTGACCGTGTTTGAAAACATCGCCTTCGGGCTGCGTAACGGCACGCAGGACGTGGCGGGTTCAGACGTCGAGACCCGCGTCACGGACATGATTGACCTGGTCGGATTAAAGGGGCTGGAAGATCGTGTGCCAGACCAGATTTCCGGCGGCCAGAAACAACGTGTGGCGTTGGCCCGAACCCTGGTCATGCAGCCCAAACTGGTGTTGCTGGACGAACCGCTCGGGGCTTTGGACGCCAATCTCCGGGGCCGCATGCAGACCGAGCTTCGGCAAATCCGAGAACGGCTGGACGTGACCTTTCTGCATGTAACCGGCAGCGAGACCGAAGCGCTGGCGATGGGCGACACGGTCGCGGTGCTGGATCAGGGGAACATCATCCAAACGGGTACACCCGAGCAGATTCACGACACCCCGGCCAGTTCGGATGTGGCCCTGTTTCTGAACCGGTTCAACCTGTTTGACGGCACCCTGGCGGACAACACGTTCCGCGGCCCGTTCGGAGCGGTGCCGGTACAGCACGCGCAGCATAATGCCAAGGATGTCTATGCCATCCGCTATGATCGCACCAAAGCCTTCAGGCAGGGCGACACCCTGCCCGGCCCGGCCCTGCCCGCGCGGTATCTGGCCAGCGAATATCTGGGGTCGTCGGTGATTTCCTTCTTTGAAACCGCCGACCGCAAACAGGTCGAGGTGGATCACCACCTCAGCTTTGGTGAGCCGGACACATACGAGGTCGGTCAGGATTACGTCCTGTCGTGGAACCCCGAACACGCCATCGTCTTCGGCAAGGAGGCCACGGCATGAGCACCAGCGCCCCGTCGACCGAACGCAACGGGTACACCAGCTGGCTGCTGGCGCCGGGTGTGTTCTGGATGATCCTGTTCCTCGTCGCTCCGATCATGATGATCGTCTACGTGTCCTTTTGGACGCAGACCACCTTTTCCATAAACTCGACGCTAACGCTGGACAGCTGGAAGAACTTCTTCAGCTCCGAGGCGTATGTGGGCGCGCTCTGGACGACGGTACGGCTGTGGCTGATCGTTCTGGCACTGACCTTCATCATCGGCTATCCGGCAGCGCTGTTCGTTGGGTTGTTGGTCAAAAGCAAGACTGTCTCGACCGTGTTGCTGGTGCTGTGCGTTATCCCGTTCTGGACCTCATTCCTGATCCGCGTGCTGGCATGGCGGCCGATGCTGGGCAAGGAAGGCGCGATCAACATCATCCTGCAAAAGCTGGGGCTGATCGACAGCCCGATCGAGGTTTTGTTGTTCTCGGAACTGTCGGTGATCATAGGCATGACACAGATTTACGTGGTGTTCATGGTTGGCCCGATTGCCTTCATGCTGGGCCGCATCGACCGCAATATTATCGAGGCTGCACGCGATCTGGGCGCAGGCTTTGGGCGCATCTTCTGGAAGATCATCTTCCCCCTCAGCCTGCCGGGCGTCGTCGTGGGCGCGATTTTCGTCAGCGTCATGGTTCTGGGTGAGTTCGCAACCTCGGGCGCGCTGTCGGGGCGCAAGGTGAACCTGCTGGGCAACATCATCGTCACGCAGGTGGGCTCGCTCAAATGGGCGATGGCCTCGGTCGTGGGCGTCATCCTGACCATTCTTCTTGGCATCGTCGTGGCCGGTTTCCTGCGCATCGTCGACCTGAAAAGCGAGCTGTGATCATGGAGACCAAAATCCTCAAGCCCATCCTCGCCGTCTACGTCGCCGCGTTCATCCTGTTTCTTTATGGCCCGTTCATCGTGCTGGGTATCCTGTCGTTCCAGCAAGGCCCCGAAGGCGGGCCGCAATTTCCCATCATCGAATGGTCGACCTACTGGTATCAGCACCTGTTCGGCCTGACCCCGCCGTCGCGCATCGCGCCACTGCCGGTGGGTGAGGCGCTGCTGCGGTCGCTGACCCTGGCCTTTATGACGATGGTCACGGCCACGGTTCTGGGAGTTATGGCTGCGCAGGCCTTTCGCCGCCGCTTCAAAGGGGCAGGCATCGTCTTTTACCTGATCGTTCTGGGCATGATGGTACCCGGAGTTCTGACCGGGCTGGGCACGTCGCTGCTGGCCAATAACGTTGTGGGTGTCGAGCGGCACTGGTGGTCGACGGCCTTCGTGGCGCATGTCGTCTATACCTTCCCTTTTGCCTTTCTGGTGATGCTGGCGATCCTGAACCGCTTTGACGGATCGGTTGAGGAAGCCGCGTGGTCTCTGGGTGTTTCACCGGCGCGTACCTTCCGCAAAGTGACCTTTCCGCTGATCTTCCCCGGCGTACTGTCAGCTATGCTGTTCGCCTTCACGCTCAGCTTTGATGAATTCCCGCGCACCCTGTTTGCCTCGGGCCGGGATCAGACGCTGCCACTGGCGATCTACGGAACATTCTCGGTTGAGATTCACCCAAATATTTTTGCCTTCGGTGTCATGACAACGCTGTTCTCGTTCTCGCTGCTGGCCGTTTACGGCATTCTGATGGGCCTCAGCGTGCGCCGCGCCAAGAAGATCGCGATGCAGGAGGAGATCTCATGAGCATCGCGATTGTGACAGGTGCCGGGTCCGGTATCGGGCTGGCCATCGCCGAAAAGCTGGCGGCTGATGGCTATAAGGTGCTGGTGAACGACTATAACGCCGATGCAGCCGAAGCGACGGCAGCCCGGATCGGCCCTGCGGCAGCCGCCCATCACGGCGATGTATCTGATCCCGCCGACGTGGCGAAGATGATCGCGCATTGCAAACAGGTGTTCGGTGCGCCGACCCATCTGGTGAACAATGCCGGGCATGTCCACCAGTCTGCGTTCACTGACCTTTCGGTAGATGATTTTGATCGCATGATTGCCGTGCATCTGCGTGGGACATTCCTGTGCACCAAGGCTGTTATTCATGAAATGTTAAGCGCCGCGAAAGGCTGCGTGGTTAATGTGGCGTCCCAGTTGGGTCAGATTGGCGGCGTTGAGCTGGTGCATTACTCGGCGGCCAAAGCCGGCATTCTGGGCATGACCAAGGCGCTGGCGCGTGAGGTGTCAGCCAACGGGATACGCGTAAACGCCGTCGCCCCCGGCCCGATCAACACACCACTGGTGCGCGCATTGTCGCCGGATTGGCAGGCGGCAAAGGCAGCCGAGCTTCCGCTGGGCTATTTCGGTGAGCCGCAGGACGTGGCCGATACGGTCGCCTTCCTGTGTTCAGACGCGGCGCGCATCTATGTCGGCCAGACCCTTTGCCCCAATTCAGGAGACGTAATGCTATGAGCAGAACCGTGTTCATCACCGGAGGTGGCATCGGCATCGGCCGCGCCTGCGCGCTGGCCTTTGCGGCGCAGGGTGACACCGTGATCGTCACCGATGTGCTTGAGGCCGAGGGCCAGTCCGTCGCGGACGAAATCAAGGGCGCCGGCGGCACCGCCGAGTTCCATCATCTCGACGTGCGCGACACCGCCCGCGCGGATGCGCTCGTCGCCGATATCGAGGCACGCCAAGGGGGTATCGACATCATTGTCGCCAATGCGGGTATTGCCCATCGGGTACCGCTGGACGCGCTGACGGATGAAAAGTGGGATCACACGTTTGATATTGACCTCAAGGGCATGTTTCGGGTGATCCGCCCGGCCCTTGCGGGCATGAAATCGCGCGGTTCAGGGAACATTGTTTGCCTGTCTTCGATCATGGGTGTGGCCTATGGCTGGGACGAACATGTCCATTATTCCTCGGCCAAGGCCGGGGTGGTTGGGCTGGTGCGCGGTCTGGCCGTGGAACTGGCCCGCGACGGCATCCGCGTGAACGGAGTGGCCCCGGGATATATCCGCACCGCGCAACTTCTTTCCGAAGAACATTCGCTGGGCCCTGCGGGGGCAGAAACCGCGGGGGACAACATTCCAATGGGACGGATTGGCGAACCCGACGACATCGCCGATGTCGTTGTTTTCCTTGCCTCAAACGGGGCGCGTTACCTCACCGGACAAGTGATTGCTGTAGATGGTGGCCTGTTGGTCGGACGGTACTGAATGCAGCGGGGCCCGTGGCCCCAAACCAAAGAAAAAGACACACGACCGCAACACGGAGTAAACTGAAATGAGTACATATTCACGACGGAAATTCCTTCAGACAACCGCAGGCGGCGCGGCACTGGCCGCAGGTGGTATGCCGTTCATGGGTGCGCAACAGGCCTTTGCGGCAAATCTGGGAAATCAGGAACTGCGCACCGTTGGCCTGTCGGTGACGGTTCAGGAACGCATCCTGAACGATTTCCAACAGCAATCGGGCGTGGGGTCGGTCAATGGCAAGGCCGACATCTTCCCCAACACCCAGACCGAGATCCTGTCGGGCACCGATGCCTATGACTGTTGGGAAATCATCGGCGAACGTCTGGCCGCGATGGTGGCCACCGACAAGCTTGCCCCGGTCGCCGCAACCGACCTGCAGAACTGGTCGGGTATTCGCGACACATTCACCACCGCCTCGGATCGCTGGGACCGCAATCGCCAGATCGTCGGACAGATCTGGGAAGACGACAGCCAGACGCGCCTGAACATGGTGCCGACGGTCTATAACTACGACTCCATCGGGTACCGCCCCGATCTGGTGGATGCCGAAGAGGCGTCAACCTGGGCCGCGTTGTTCGACCCCAAGTTCAAGGGCAAGACCGGCCTGAACGTGGACCCGCTGATTGCCTTTGGTCAGGCCATTCTGGCGATGAACGCGCTGGGTCTGCTTGAGGTTGAAAACCCCGGCAACCCGGATGCGGGCGCTATCGAGGAAGCCTCGAAATTCCTGATCGCCAAGAAGAAAGACGGCCAGTTCCGCGCCCTTTGGGGAGATTTCGGTGAGCTGGTAAACCTGCTGGCCTCGGGCGAGATGATCATCGCGGATGCGTGGCAGCCGGCCGTCATGGCGGTCAAGGCGCAGGGCGTGGAGTGTTCCTATGCCACGATGAAAGAGGGCTATCGCGGCTGGTCCATCGGCGTCTCGCCATTGAAGACATCGCCAAACCTTGAGGCGGTGACGGCCTATGCCGATTACTGGCTGTCTGGCCCGCCCGCGATCGCTGTGTCCGAACAAGGGTATTACTCGCCCACCACCAACGTCAAAGAGGTGATGGATCCCGACAAATACGCCTTCTGGTACGAGGGCAAACCCTGGGTCGGCGAGACCGAGCGCGGCATCAAGGAAGGTGACCTGCGCGATGGCGGCTCGCTGGAGACCCGCGCCGCCAACGTCGCCTACTGGCACCAGTGGCCGGACGAGTACGACCTGCTGATCCAGAAATGGGACGAGTTCCTGTCGGCCTGATCCAAAACAGGGTTCAGCCGGGGTGACCTGGCTGAACCACATCCCCGATTTACCAGACTTCACATAAAAAGGGTGCAACGTCCTTGGCTTACGATCTGCAACTCAAAAACGTTGGCAAAGTCTATGACAACGGCACGCCTGCCGTCATCGACTTTAATCTGGACGTCGAAAAGGGTGAATTCATCGCCTTTCTCGGCCCATCCGGCTGCGGAAAGTCGACAACGCTGCGCATGATTTCGGGGTTTGAAAGCGTGACCTCGGGCGACCTGCTGATCCGGGGGCAGCGGATCAATGACCAGCCGCCGGAAAAGCGCCCAACCTCGATGATTTTTCAGAACTATGCGCTGTTTCCGCATATGAACGTGCGCCAGAACGTCCGGTTCGGCCTTGAGGTCAAGGGCTTTCCCCGGGATGAGGCCGACCGCAAGGTCGATGGTATTCTGGACAAGTTGGGCCTGCTCGACATCGCGGAGATGGCGACCAGCCGCCTGTCCGGCGGTCAGCGTCAGCGCATCGCGCTGGCCCGCTCGCTGGTGGTCGAGCCTGATATTCTGCTGCTGGATGAACCCCTTGGAGCATTGGACGCCAATCTGCGCAAAAGCATTCAGAATGAGTTGAAGCTGCTGCAGCGGGAACTTGGCATTACCTTTGTCTTCGTCACCCACGCCCAATCCGAGGCGCTGGCGCTGTCTGATCGGATCATCGTGATGAACGCAGGCAGGGTCGAACAGATCAGCCCCCCGCATGAGCTTTATACCCGTCCCACCAGCGAGTTCGTCGCGCGGTTTATCGGATCGAACACCATCATTCCCGGCACGGTCAAAGCCACCGAGGGCCAGACCATCACGCTGGACACACCCTTTGGCGCGATTTCGGGAACGAACCGGATCGACGTGGCGCATTCACAGGGCGAAGAGATGAGCATCGTTCTGCCCGCCGAAGCGGTTGAACTGATCCCCGCTGAAACCGATCACAGCGCGCTGCACAGCACGTTCGGCGCAAACCTGATCCCCTGTCGGATCGAGCGGCTGCAGGTCATTGGCCACATCATGCAGATGCTGGTCCGGCTGGAAAACGGCGAGACCATCAATACCGAAGGGCATGTCGACAAATACCGTGGCCGCCTGTCGGTCGGCGCATCGGCCTATGTCGCCTGGAAATCCAGCGGCGCGACGATGATCGCGTGATGGGGGCTGGATGAGATGACCAATCTGACCATCACCCAAATGGCAGCCGATCTAAGCGCCGGACGCACGAACCCGGCTGCCCTGTTGGAGGGCGTTTTTGACCGGATCGAGGATCACAACGACCCTGCCCTGTTCATCGACCTGCTAAAGGACCGTGCAATGGCCGAGGCCGAAGCCTCGCACCTGAGATGGCGCGCGGGCATCCCCTCAAGCCCTGTCGACGGGGTGCCAACCGCTTGGAAAGACCTGTTCGACCTGAGGGGGCGTGTGACCACAGCCGGGTCCGTTGTCTTGAAATCCAACCCTCCGGCCACTGCCGATGCGCCGATTGTGGCACAGGCTGCGCGGGCGGGGCTGACCACGGTCGGGACGGTCAACATGACCGAGTTTGCCTATTCCGGCATCGGTCTGAACCCCCATTATGGCACTCCACGCAATATCCACGCCGCGTCGGATACGCCGCGCAGCCCCGGCGGATCATCCTCGGGTTCCGGCGCGGTGGTGGCCGCCGGGATCGTGCCGATGTCAATGGGATCGGATACCGGCGGGTCGGTGCGTATCCCGGCCTCGTTCAACGGGATTGTTGGGTACAAACCCTCGATGGGGCGCTATCCGATGGAGGGCGTGTTTCCGCTGGCGCAATCGCTCGACACAATCGGTCCACTTGCCAACAGCGTTGCCGATTGCGTGCTGATCGACGCGGTTCTGCGTGGCCTGTCCCAGCCGGAAATCAAACCGGCCGAGATTTCCAGCCTGCGCTTCGTCATCCCGGAACAGGTGGTTTTTGAGGGCGCAACCCCCGAGGTTCTGACCACTTTCGACGCCACCATCGCGCGTCTGGAAGGCGCGGGCGCCCGTGTGTCCCGCATTTCAATGCCGCAGCTGCAAGAGATTCTGGACCTTATGGCACGGCACGGTTTTCTGGCCGGGGCCGAAGCGCTGGCTGTTCATCAAGATCGGGTGAATGGCCCGGAGGCCGGGCAGATGGATGCACGCGTCGTCCGGCGGGTTCTGCAAGCCGCCCCGATGAGCGCGGTGGATCTGGTCATTCTGCAACAGGCCCGTACGCGGCTGATGGCGGAAACTGCGGCCCTGATCGGCGACAGCATCGTGCTTTGCCCCACCACGGTCACCACAGCGATGGAGATCGCTCCGCTTGAGGCGGATCAAGACATGTTTTTCGAACATAACGGACTGACGCTGCGCAACACGTCGCTGGGAAATTTTTTGGATTGGCCCGGCGTCTCGATCCCCAACGGAACGGACAGCAACGGCATGCCGACCGGCTTTTTGCTATCGGCCCCAAATGGCCGCGACCATGCCGTACTGGCGGCTGCGCTGGCGACCGAAGACATCATACGCAGCTGATTCAAATGACTAATTCGGAAACTTAGAATGCACAGAGGAGAAAAATCATGACCAAGAAAATTCTATGCGCCTTCGGGACGGATATCGACTCCGTCGCGGGCCAGATCGGCTCGTATGGCGGTGGAGATTCTCCCAACGATATTCAGCGCGGCATTTTCGCGACCGAGGTCGGTATCCCCCGCCTTTTGCGCCTGTTCAAGAAATATGAGATGCGCACATCTTTTTTCATTCCAGGGCATTCCTTGGAGACTTTTCCCAAGGAAATGGACATGATTGTCGAGGCCGGCCATGAGATCGGCGCGCATGGCTATATGCACGAAAACCCGGTGGCGATGACCCCCACGCAGGAAGAGGATGTGCTGGTCAAATCCATCGAGTTGATCAAGGGTCTGACCGGCGAAGCCCCCAAGGGCTATGTCGCGCCCTGGTGGGAAATGTCGAACGTCACCGCCGCATTGCTGGGCAAATACGGGTTCTCGTATGACCACAGCCAAAGCTATCGCGATTTCCAGCCTTTCTATGCCCGCGTCGGCGACGAATGGAACGTGATCGACTATTCCAAAACCGCGGGTGAATGGATGCATCCGCTGAAACACGGCAAAGAGATTGACCTCGTGGATATCGGGGCCAACTGGTACGTGGATGACCTGCCGCCGATGATGTTCATCAAGAACGCGCCCAATAGTCACGGCTTTGTCAGCCCCCGCGATATCGAACAGCTTTGGAAAGATCAGTTCGACTGGGTTTATCGCGAGATGGAGTACGGCGTCTTCCCGATCACCATCCACCCCGATGTCGCAGGTCGTCCGCAGGTGTTGCTGATGCTGGAACGGCTGATCGACTACATCAACGGTCATTCCGGTATCGAATGGGTGGATTTCAACACCATCGCCGACGATTTCCGCGCGCGCTTTCCCTTCGACAGCGACAAGCGCCCCGAGGTCATCTGATCTTACCTGCCAGAGGGGCTATCCCTCTGGCATTTTCCCCAAGGAGAATACGCGATGTGCAGTGCCTGTGGCTTCCCCACCAAACCGGGCCATTGGACAGACGCTGGCGCTGATGCCGCCGGTGACAGGTTACAGCTGAAATTTCGCCGTGCCCGCATTCTGAACAAGATTCTGCAAAGCTATGGGCTTGCGGTCCATGATGATGGGCTGACACCCGGCATACAGTTGCGGTCCTTCACCGGACGCACGGTGATCGTGCCCGATCTTGAGGCGGTCTGGTCCGAGGCGGAAGCCCAGACCGGAACCGCGCTTGATCCGCTGGACCCCCGCTTCCTGCGCGCGGCGGCGTGAATGGCCGGGCCCGATGTATCCACCGACACCAGAATGCGGCTGACCATTCTGGGCGGCTATCTGGGGTCGGGTAAAACGACATGGCTGCGTCATCAACTGTACTTAGGGCGGTTTGGCAGGGCACATATCTTGGTCAACGAGGCGGCCGAAACCCCGGTAGACGACACGCTGCTGCAACAGCATGCCTCGGGAATTGCCCTTCTGGCCGGGGGGTGTGCCTGTTGCGTCGGTAAGGCCGATCTGCTTGGCGCTCTGCGTCAGATTTGCAATGACCGCAGCCACACCGGATCCACCAAGGCGCGCCTTGAACACATCGTGCTTGAGACCAGCGGGCTGGCCGATCCCGCCGCCATCGCGACGGCCATTCAGAGCGACCCGATGCTGGTGCATCACATCCTGCTGGACGAAATCATCGTGCTGGCAGATGCGGTCAACATCATTCAGCAATTGGGGACCGAGCATCTGGGGCGGGCTCAGATCGAAGCTGCGGACCGGATCATCCTAACCAAAGCGGACGTGCAAGCGCCCGGTGCGTTCAGCGCGGTCCATGCGACTTTGAAACGGCTGAACCCCGGCGCTGCCATCTCCGCTGCTGTTCTGGGCGAAGAGATTAACCCCGAGCTTGAAGCCAACGCGGCCCCCATCGACATTCCCGCGCTGGCCGAACTGTCACGATTGCCCGCGATCGCGCCCACGCGCCTCAAGATCGACCCCTCTGTCGATTGGGCCGCGTTTTCCGTCTGGCTATCTGCGCTGCTGCATGCCCGCGGCGATGACATTGTCCGGGTGAAGGGCGTGTTTGACACCTCAGCGGGCTTTCTGCTGCTTCAGGGCGTGCGCAATTCGGTTCAGGCCCCCGAGATTCTGCCCCCCTCTGCAAACCGACGGGCCAATGAAATTGTATTCATTGGCCGCAATTTCGCGAAAGAGGACCTAGGAAAGTCGCTCAGCTATTTCGCGCTGAGTGGCGGGTGATCACACCATTGCGGGACTAACCCAGATGCGCCCGAACTGCGCGCAGCATGTCTTTGCGGGCGCGGCGAGCGGTCAGGGCCTGTTTCATATCAACCCGCCGGAATTTTACGGGTGTATGCGGTTGCAACTGTCCGATCAGGTCCATATCCGCCGATATGATCGCGCCCAGCGTAAAGTATCCGCCGCCCGAAACCGCATCGCGATGCAGCACAATCGGCTCTAACCCGCCCGGCACCTGAATCGAACCATAGGAATAACACCCGTCCACGATATTCGACGGGTCGGCCCCTGCCCCAAAAGGCTGTTCGCGGTCGACAAACTCAAGCGGTTGACCGCCCTTAAAGCGATAACCCATCCGGTCTGCCTCGGGGGCAACGGACCAGTCATCGGCAAAGAACCCTTGTTGCGCCGCCTCGGTCAGACGATGCCAGTAGAGACCCGGCAGAACCCGCAATTCGGCGGGCGTACCCGGCCCGCGGCGCAGGTTTTCGGGAATGCTGAATCCCGGCTCGATCACGTCGACCTCTCCGACCGGGATCATGTCACCGGCCTGAATGGCGCGCCCGTCGATCCCTCCCAACGCCCCGATCGGATAGGTCGAGCGGCTGCCAAGCGCGGGCGGCGTATCAATCCCGCCGCTGATCGCGATATAGGCCCGCGCGCCGGATTTGAGAAAATCAAAGCTGAGCGTCTGGCCTTTTTTGACGGCAAAACCCGTCCATGTCGGCTGTGGTTCGCCATCGACCTTGGGCGGCAATTCGGCCCCTGTCACCGCGACCAGAGCGTCTTGCATGAATTCGATCTCGGGGCCCATGAAGACAACCTCAAGCCCTGCCGCGCCCTCGGGATTTCCGACCAGCATATTGGCGCAACGTAACGCGAACCGGTCCATAGCACCGCCAATGGGAATGCCCAGATGAAAGTAACCGGGACGCCCCAGATCCTGAATAGATGTCGACAAGCCGGGCGCAAGTATCTTAAGCGTCATTGAGAGCCTCCATCAGCTTGGCATTGGTGCCGGTCATGTCGGCGTTGAACGCATCCAGATCGAAATCGACCTGAGCGATCCGTGGCGCATAGGTGCCCGCCTCGACCTCGGCCAGAATCCGGTCGTATTCGGCGCGGTCGATAGGTTTCCATTTCACGATGTCGCCGGGTTTGAAAAACACCGTGAAATCGCGCAGATAGCTGACCTGCTGGGTGGGATCGAAAATGGTCATCGGGGTGATCCCGAACATCTGATAGCCCCCTGCCCCGCGCACCGAATAGATACACGAGAAACACCCGCCATAGCCCACAGTCTGCTTGGGCGTATCGGTCCGGGGGCGCAGGTATTTGGGCACTTGCAACTGCTTGTCGCGTTCGACCAACTGATACAGAAACGGTAGCCCGGCCACGAACCCCACCATCGACACGAACCAGGGCTGCGAATGGTGCGCCTCGATAAACGCCTCGGCGCTGTCATAGCCGTTGATGCGCGCCGCATAGTCCAGATCGGTGCCATCGGGGTCCTGATGACGCTCGCGAAAGCGCATCAGGGTCTCATGCGTCCACGGGTCCTGATAGTAGACCGGAATTTCGATGATCCGCGTTTTCAGACGCTTGTCAGCATCTTCGGCCTTGTGTTCAAGGTTCCTGATCCGCTCCATCATCTGATCCGGGTGGATCACGTCGGGGTCGAACTTGACCTGAAACGACGCGTTTGCCGGGCAGATTTCAGTCACCCCTTCAATATCTGCATCGCGGACGGTGTTGCTCATCGACAGGGATTTGAAGAAAGCGTCCAGCGACATCTCATCATCCATCTCGACATAGATGTGTTCGTCGCCACCGTAGGTATATCGTGTCTTCACGGCGCGTCTCCTTGGTTATGCCGGTACGGTCAGGTTGCCCGCGTCCAGCCACGGTTCCAGCCATTGGGTGTGAATGTCATCGGCCAGCACATTGGCATCCGCGGCAAGCGCCCGGTGCAGCGGGATGGTGGTTTTCAGCCCCTCAAGGCGCAGTTCCTCCAACGCTGCGCTCAGCTTTGCGATGGCTCCTGCGCGCGTTGGGGCATGGACGATCAACTTGCCCAGTAGCGAGTCGTAAAACGGTGGTATCTGATAGCCTTCGTAAAGAAAGTGATCGAACCGGATGCCATCCCCTGTGGGCAGCTGCATCTGACCGACCCGACCGGGAAAGGGCAGAAATTGCAGCGCCGGGTCTTCGGCATTGATGCGCACTTCGATCGCGTGACCGCTTCGGGTGATCTGGTCTTGTGTGACCGACAGCGCCTGATCCCCCGAAACCCGGATCATTTCCTGCACCAGATCCAGACCGGTGATCATCTCGGTCACCGGGTGTTCAACCTGAATGCGGGTATTCATTTCGATGAAAAAGAATTCGTTCGTTGCGCTGTCATAGAGGTATTCCAGCGTTCCCGCGCCAACATAGTTGACGGATTTCGCCAGCGCGACGGCGGATGCGCACAGACGGTCACGGGTTGCGTCATCCAGACAGACCGCTCCGGCCTCTTCCCACACTTTCTGGCGACGGCGCTGCATCGAGCATTCGCGTTCAAAACAATGCACCGCGTCGGTGCCATCGCCCAGAATCTGAACCTCGATATGTCGGGGCGATTGGATAGCGCGCTCCAGATACAAGCCCCCATCACCAAAGGCCGCCTGTGCCTCGGCCTGCGCCTGCGGGGCCATCTGCGCCAGCTCATCGGCACTCTGGGCAACACGGATACCCTTGCCCCCGCCCCCGGCTGAGGCTTTGATCATCACGGGATAGCCGACCTGTTCCGCTACGGCCAAAGCGTCCTCGGGGGTGTCGACACGTCCTTTTGAGCCCAGCACCACGGGAACCCCCGCCGCTTGCGCCGCCTGACGGGCCGAGACCTTGTCGCCCATCCGGTCAATCGTGTCAGCAGAGGGCCCAACAAAGCGCATCCCGGCGGCCTCAACCGCGCGGACGAAATCGGCATTCTCGGCAAGAAACCCGTATCCGGGATGAACGGCGTCGGCACTGCAGCTGCGCGCCGCTTGCACCATTGCCTTGGTATTCAGATAGGACTGCGCGGCTTGCGGTGGTCCGACACAGACCGCCTCATCCGCCATCCGCACCGCCAGCATATCGGCGTCAGCCTCGGAATAGGCCTGTATCGTGTGAATACCCATCCCTTGCGCCGCGCGGATGATCCGAACAGCGATCTCGCCCCGATTGGCAATGAACAAGCGCTTGATGGGCATGAGTCAGCCGTCCACCTGAGCCAGCGTCTGACCGGCTGTTACGGCGGCTTCGTTTTCCACCGAATAGCCAGCAAAGGTTCCGGCGACGTCTGATTTGATTTCTATAAAGGTCTTCATCACCTCGACCAGCCCGACCACATCCCCGATGGCCACAGCATCGCCTTTGGCCTTGTAAAGCGGCGCGTCGGGTGTTGCCTGGGTATAAAACGTTCCGGGCACGGGCGATTGTATCTCTGCCATCCGTTATCTCCTATGCGTGTCGATTACAGCGTCGCCGCGATTTCACCGGCGGTCGCGATCTGAATTCCGTTATCCGTCAGACCCTTGCGAATGGCGCGGCCCATCTCAAGCGCGCCGGGCGTGTCGGAATGAAAGCAGATCGATTCAAATGCGATCTCAAGCTCATCGCCCTCGACCGTTGTCACGGTACCGGTCTTGCACGCCTTGACGCATTTCTCGGCAACCTGCACGGGATCGGGGCGGCCGACCTGACGGGCAAAGACAATCGAGCCGCTGTTGTCGTAATCCCGGTCGGCAAAAAATTCACGGATCACGGGCTGTCCGGCGCGTTTCGCGGCGGCGTAGGTTTTGGATATCCCCATGCAGAACAACAGCGCATCGGGGCAGATCGCCTGCATTGTATCAACCAGCGCCTGGGACAGGTCTTCGTTCACCGCCGCCTCCATATACAAGGCACCATGCAGCTTTACGTGTTGCAGAGGCGCGCCATGACGACGCCCAAATTCGCGGATCGCCCCGACCTGATACACCACATCATTGATCAGCTCGGCCGGGTTCATATTGATGTAACGGCGCCCAAACCCCCTGAGGTCCAGATATCCGGGATGCGCCCCCAGACCTACGCCATACGTCTGCGCCAGTTTGGCCATCCGGTCGATAGAGTTCGGATCGCCCGCGTGAAACCCCGCCGCGATATTGGCCGAGCTGATGACCTCCATGATCTTGTCCTCGGGCGCATCGCTCAGCACCCAATGGCCAAACCCTTCGCCCATATCGCAGTTCAGATCGACGATCATCCGCATGCGTCCAGCCCTCCGTTTCAGACCGCAGGGCCATCATTGATATTTCTCGTGAAATTGGTATTTCTTTTTTTTGCTCAAGCATTATTAAAAAAACTGATGATGAATGGCGGGTTGTCCGACGATGAATTTCAAGCATTTGAAGTATTTCGTAGCCACCGCAGAAACCGGGCAGGTCAGCCGGGCGGCGCAGCTTTTGTCGATCTCGCAATCCGCCGTCACCAGCGCGATACGCGAGCTTGAGGCTATTCTTGGCACAACTCTGTTCACCCGTCGCGCACAGGGAATGGAGATGACAGAGGCCGGGCAGCAATTCCTGCAATCTGCGCGGGACATTCTGGAAAGGCTGGACGCGGCCCGTGTTCTGGACCAAAGGGATTCGAACATCTCTGGCGTGGTCAGAATGGCTGCGACATACACGGTGATCGGGTATTTTCTGCCCTATCATTTGGGACGCCTGAACCAGCTTTACCCGGGGCTGGACATCCAGATCGTCGAGCTGAACCGGCAAAGCATCGAGCAGCAGTTGCAATCCGGTCAGATCGATATGGCCGTGGCGCTGACCTCGAATATTCAAAACGAGATGGTCGAGACGGTGACGCTGCTCAAGTCCCAACGCAGGCTATGGGTCCCTGCAGGTCACCCGTTGGGCAATCAGGATCGGGTGGCGTTGCAGGATATCGCACGCGAGCCCTACATCATGCTGACCGTCGACGAAGCGGCGCATACCAGCATGAAATACTGGAATGCCAATGACTGCACCCCTGACGTGAAACTGCGTACATCATCGGTCGAAGCTGCCCGGTCCATGGTTGCCAACGGCCATGGCGTGACGATCCTGTCCGACATGGTTTACCGTCCCTGGTCGCTTGAGGGCAGACGGATCGAGACCGTCCAAACCAGCGTCGCAATCCCAACCATGGATGTGGGAATGGCGTTTCGCAAGCAGGCACGTCTGTCCGGCGCAACCCGGGTGTTGCGGGATTACTTTACGTCGTCTTTCCTGTCCCCAAAGCCCGCGTTCTGACAGTGCTTTCGGGTAGTGCTAAGTTGGTCGGCAGGTTCGATGAAGCGATGTCAGCGCATTGAGAACACTGACCAATATACCGCGCTTGAAGGGCTTTCTCTATCTTCGTGAGGTCACTGCATCCGCCGGGATCATCCACGACCAATTGACAAGTGACACCTTAACGAACCTGTAACCATGATCAGTGGCAAGAAACACCGGCTGGGGCAATCAGTCGAAGCAAATGCAAAAGCGGTATTTCCTAAAAAATGAGTTTCACAGCCTGACAATAGTGGTGCGGCAAGAGCCAGCACAATGGCATTGGAACCGTTGACGAAGTGGGGCAACTGGTTCTCCGCTGTTCCCACAGGTCCAAATCAGACGTCCTTACAAAGACAAAAGTATGCGCCAGCGGGGCCCTGCGGTCCGAACTTCAGAGCTATTCCAGGATGTCCTTTCTGGACAGGAGACCGGGAATGATTTCCTCGGACAGCTTGATCGCGGCATCAATGCGCGCCACCCGGCGCGCACCCGGTCGATACGTTAGAAACACCGGATGGGGTCGTACACGAAAGCCGGGCAAGCATCGCACAAGCTTGCCGGAGGTGACGAGATCACCGAGCATGAATTCGGGCACCAGCGCAAACCCCAGACCGTTCAGCGCCAGATCAAGCAGAATGTGGAAGCTCATCACCGCCACGGGACCCGTTACCGAGACTGCGGCTTCTTCTGCCGCAGATTCAAACTTCCAGACGGCACCCGGGCGATCCCCCCGGAACGTCAGGCAGGGCGCGTTGGCAAGATCTCTGGGATGCTTCAGCTTGTACTCGGCGCATTGTTGCGGTGCCGCAACAAGTATACGTCTGAACGACCCCATCTCACGCGCGATGAGACGATCATCATGGACCGTACCAATTCGAAACGCGATGTCGGTGCCGGGGTCCTGCATGTCGGCAAAGCCATAATCGGGCCGCATGACCAGAGTTAGATCCGGATGTTGCTGACGTGCGATTGGAAACAGTTTGGACGCGACAAGACCGCCGAACTCATGTGTTGCCGCAAGGTTGACCTGCCCTGATAAGCCAACGCTTTCCTCGCGTGCGATATCTTCGATCAGGTCGATTTCAGCCAGAACCGAAGCAATCCGATGTTCAAGACGCTCGCCAATTGGCGTCAACTTGACCGAACGCGCCCCGCGTTCCAGCAGCTTTACACCCAACTGCTCTTCAAGCTGCGCGACATGCCGGCTGACACCGGATTTGGCGATCCCCAACTGATCTGCGGCCGCGCTTATTCCCCCGGTCCTGGCGACCGTTTGGAAACTTATAAGGGTGGGCAGACCCAGCGTTCTAATATCTTGAACCATAGGTTCCGATTAATCCCACTGTTCCGAAATATTGGCAAGACGTATTTGTGTCTCATCAACGGCCCAAATCGGGCAGGAATGGAGATGAGAAGATGAATATCCTGATTACAGGTGCAAGCAGCGGCTTTGGCAAGCTGCTCGTCGCCGAGCTGCTCAAGGCCGGTCACCAAGTGGCGGGCACTGTCCGCGATCCAAAAGGCCGCAACGCCGAGGCGGCGGATCTGTTGCGCGACCTGGGCGCGGAAATCGTCGACCTCGATGTAACGGATGACGCATCGGTCGAGGCCGGAGTGGCGGCGGCAAGCGACCGTCTGGGCGGTATCGATGTCCTGATCAATAACGCAGGCGTTGGCGTACATGGTCTGCAAGAGAACTTCTCAGCGGCAGATTTTCAGCGGGTTTTCGACATCAACGTCTTTGGTCCCCAGCGGCTGACACGCGCGGTTCTTCCGCAAATGCGCGAACGGGGAGAGGGCCTTATCCTGAACGTCACCAGCGTTCTGGGCCGCATCACCCTTCCATTCTATGGACCGTATAACGCAACCAAATGGGCGTTGGAGGCCGTCAGCGAGAACTATCGCGCAGAGCTGAGCCAGTTTGGTGTTGATGTCGCAATCGTTGAACCCGGCGGTTTCCCGACGGAATTCCATGGCAACCTGATCCTGCCAACCTCGACCGACCGCAATGAGGGCTATGGCGAAATGGCAGACGCGCCGGTTGCGGCACGCCAGCAAATGAATGAGTTCCTTGCCGCCAATCCACAGCAAGACCCATCACTGGTGGCGGAGGCTGTTGTTTCTGTCGTTGACGCCGCTCCTGGGACGCGCCCGTTCCGTACCGAAGTGGACACGGTGGGTATGGGGGATCTTGTCAAACCCATGAACGATCTGGCGGCGACCAGTACTCAAGCGCTCTTCACAAACTTCGATATGGCAGACATGCTGAAACTGAACGTGGCGGCCAGGAAAGCCGCCTGATCCAAAGGGCTGGCCGGGATTGGTCCGGCCAGCCGCCTAGCCTAAATTCGCTCTCTTGTTTTCCCGAAAAGGATGATCAACATGACACACCCCGCGTTTCAATCTTTATCCGTTGCCGTTGTCACCGGTGGCGCTTCGGGCATTGGCCTTGCCGCCGCGACTAGGTTCGCCGGAATGGGCATGAAAGTTGTCGCAGTCGACCGCAATGCCGACAAGCTGGCCGAAGCCGATGAGGCGCTGCGCGTCGCGGGTGCGGCAGACGTCATGACGTCCTCCACTGACGTCTCCGACCGTGTGCAGCTTAAAGCTCTTGAAAAGGAGGTGACGGAACGGTTCGGAGGCGCGGATATCCTGATGAACAATGCTGGAATCGGTGGTCGGACGTCATGCCTGACCGCACCCGACGTCTGGGAGACTATACTTGGCGTCAATCTTTGGGGCGCAATCCACGGCACGCAGGTGTTCGCTCCGGGCATGATCGAGCGGGGTCGCCCCGGCGCAATCATCAACACCGGGTCCAAACAAGGGATCACGACACCGCCCGGAAACCCGGCATACAATGTGTCCAAGGCGGGTCTGAAAGTCTTCACCGAGGCACTGGCGCACGAGCTGCGAAACACCGAAGGCGCCCAGGTTTCTGCACATCTATTAGTGCCCGGCTTTGTGCACACGGCAATGATCGGAGCAGCCGAGAAGCCCCCCGCCGCATGGACAGCCGAGCAAACGGTCGATTTCTTCGTTGAAAGCGTGAACCGCGGCGATTTCTACATTCTATGCCCTGACAACGATGTGCCTCGCGCGCTGGACGAAAAACGTATCGCTTGGGCCGTGGGCGACATGATCGAAAATCGCCCGCCCCTCAGCCGTTGGCATCCTGACTATGCAGAGGCTTTCGCAGCGTTCATTGCACAGGACAGCTGAAACCGCGTCGCCTCGGGAAAAGAAACCTATCAAACCATGCCCGCACGGAAAACCAGCAACGTGAAAGGGTTCTTACCACCCATATGCAATAGTTGGAGGTACAGATGACAACGCGAGGGTTTTGCTTATGCAAAAAAACGCAATGGGAGTTTTATG
This sequence comes from Ruegeria sp. CH10, assembly GCF_056537125.1. NCBI lineage: Bacteria > Pseudomonadati > Pseudomonadota > Alphaproteobacteria > Rhodobacterales > Roseobacteraceae > Ruegeria > Ruegeria sp. CH10. The sequence continues at coordinate 189,226 of NZ_JBQFQY010000005.1, forward strand.
GCGAAGTGACCTGGGCCTGCTACTGCCATTGCGACGACTGCCGCAGAAACTGCGCCGCGCCGGTCGTCGCCTGGCTGGGTGTACCAATCAGGAACTTTAAATGGATTGGACATGCTCCAAAGACCATCGAAAGCTCTAATGGCGTGTTCAGGCATTTTTGCAAAGATTGCGGATCGCCGATTGGTTTTGAGGCTGATCACTATGCAGGAGGGATGCACCTATACGCAGCATCCCTTGAAAACCCTGCGGATTTCAAACCGACATTCCATGTGAACTATCAAAGCAAACTGCCGTGGCTTCAGATGAACGATGACCTCAAAAAATATGACGGGACATTGCTGCATGCTCCCGAGGATTTGAGCGACTACCGCTCATAAACTGATACTGTGGTTTTAGGACTCCGCACTTTGCAAACTGCACGACGGGTTGTTCGAGGTCTTGGATCAACCCCTTGGGTGATCTATTTTCAAATGTCAAAGCCTGTACAATTCGGCACATGAGGCATGCGGATCCGCTTTTTCGGGTTGGCTCTATTGCGGGTGTTGTATTGTAGGGATTTCCAACATCCATAGGGCTGAGAACTCCCGACGAATGTTCGGAGAGTGGAATCCGCCTGCAGCATCCTAACCCGGTTTCCAAGGCCTCCTTTTGGCCGCAAGTCGTGCCAAACCGCAATTCTCTCAAAAAGCACGCATGTCTTTTCCCATCGACCCAACGATAGGTATCTGAACACTCAGCTTCTCTTCGATGGCTTGCGGAAGGGTCTTGCCTCACCGCCCTTACCGTTTTTACTTTTTGAACGCGGTGCGTTTGTGTCTTTGGTGTTGGTCTTGCGAGGCGCCTTTTGTGCTCTCAAAGATTTGGATGTATCGGAAGCGTTCGCATCTCGTTTTTGCCGCTTCTTGTCCTTCGAGGCGGATTGTGGTTTTGCCTTTCCACGCTCGCTTGACCGCGGCGCTGGCTCAGCTTTGGCCCGTTTCGGCTTGGCTTCGCTTGCTTGCTTGTTCGAAGTGCCTGCAGCGGATTTTCCTTTCCCCTTCGGACGCTCGGAACCAATACGGGCATCCTGGTCAGAACGTTGGGGGTCACGCGCAACCTTTGACGGTTTGCCTGAACGCGGCCCCCGGCTTTTGGCAGTGTCGTCCGGTGAATAGGATGCTGCTGGCGGCCCTTTGGGAGAGGCGTCGAAATTCGGCGTGCCCGCCAGCTCGGTCAGCGCCGCACCTTGTTCAATGGTGAGGTCATCGCCCAATTCCCGTTTCATTGCAGGCACGGCGTCATTGGCAATCTCGACAAAGGTCTCTTGGTATTGAACCCGGATTGCGCCGATTGCGTCTTTGGACAGACCCGCGTTGCGGCAAAGCATTGGCAACAACCAACGCGGCTCGGCGCGCTGTTTGCGGCCCAGGGAAAGTGAGAACCACGTGCTTGGCCCAAACTCTGCGCGCCGGTCAGGTTTGTGTTTGCCGGCTTCCGGCACGGCACCCAATATCTCAGGTGCTGAGTTCCGCTCTCTGTAGAGGCGCAAATAGGCTGCGGCGATCTGCTCGGGTGTTCTGCCGCTAAGCAGCCGTTCTGCAAAAGCCGTTTCCTCGGGGCTTGGCGGCTCATCCAAAGCGGGATTGGAAATGATGCGGTCCTCTTCGCGTGCCAGCACTTCCTCTGCCGAGGGCGGCGTGCCCCATTCGGCCTCAAGCTTGGCCGTCTTTAGCAATCGTTGCGCCTTTGAGCGTTGCCGGCCTGGCACAATCAGGATGGACGTTCCCTTGCGTCCCGCGCGGCCTGTCCGTCCAGAGCGATGCAGCAGACTTTCCGCATTTGAAGGGAGATCTGCGTGGATCACCAACTCCAACCCCGGCAGATCGATGCCACGGGCGGCCACATCCGTTGCAACACAGACCTTCGCGCGCCGGTCACGCAGGGCTTGCATGGCATTGGAACGTTCTGTCTGGCTGAGCTCCCCCGACAGTGAGACGACAGAAAATCCCCGGTTTGAGAATTTTGCAGTCAGACGCGCAACCATGGATCGGGTGTTCGCGAACACGATTGCGGTCTGTGCGTCGTGATAGCACAGCAGATTGATGATCGCTTTTTCGATGTCCGACGGGGCCACGTTGAGCGCGCGATAGGTGATGTCCGAATGCTGCGCCTCGGCGCTGCCGACCTTGATCCGCTGCGCGTCCTCTTTCTGGTAAGTCTGGGCCAGCTTGGAGATGCCCGGTGGCACTGTGGCCGAGAACATCAGGGTGCGCCGACTTTCAGGGGTTTGATCAAGGATGTATTGCAGGTCTTCGGCGAAACCCAGATCCAGCATTTCGTCCGCTTCGTCGAGAACGACGGTCCGCATATCGCTCAGGTCGATCACACCCCGTGCGATATGGTCGCGCAACCGACCGGGCGTGCCGATCACGACATGTGCCCCACGCTCAAGCGTCCTGCGCTCGGTGCGCGCATCCATACCGCCCACGGCCGACGCAGTGACGATCCCGGCCTCGGCAAACAGCCAGTCGAACTCTCTTCGAACCTGCAAAGCCAGCTCGCGCGTGGGGGCGATAACCATGGCCAATGGCGTCGCAGGCCGATCAAATCGACCAAGCTCATCGAGAAGCTCTTTCGCCATCGCCAGCCCGAAGCCCACGGTTTTTCCGGAACCGGTCTGCGCTGAGACGAGCAGGTCTTTTCCTGCCAGTGCTTCATCTGAGACAGCCTTTTGCACGGGCGTCAAACCGCTATAGCCCTTTTTGGACAGCGCTGCGGATAGGGTTTTCGGGAGGGCAGAAAAGTCTTGCATGGGTCACCAGATGCCGGGAAAGACCCGGCGATAGCGGTATTTGGTTCAGATGTATAGTCTGTAACGTACGCTGGTATGAGAATGTGGCAATCACAGTAGACAGACTCTCGCATCCGCTCGACCAATCGCCACTGTGTTTCACGTCTTGTGAATTCAGGCGGTAAGAATTTGTGGTGGCGTGAAGGTTCGGACTAACGCTTACTGCAGCGAAGCGTTGGACAGCACCGGCATGGTCAGTTTTGGGCCGCTGTCCAAGTCTGCACCGCGCAAAGCGGCGGTAGCTCTATGTGTTTGTCGCGCAATGCGGCTTTGGAGCAGCTGATTGTCTGGTACTTGCAGCGTTGCCTAAATCGACTTCTATAAATCCGTTTTTTTGTGCGACGAGGCATTTCACACTTGTGCCGGATGGCCGTTAGCCGCCTACGCTGCCCGGTCCAACTTTAGCCAATAGCGTGTGTATCGGAGTTCACCCGTTCGGATCAGAGCCCCCTTCTCTACAAGGTCTTGCAGATCCCGCGTTGCCGTGGCGCGGGACGTTCCCGTGATCGAGATATAGTTCTCGGCGCTCAATCCGCCTTTGAATCCATCTGGCCCAGCCTTGAACAACCGGGCGATGACCTTGGTTTGGCGGGCGTTGAACTGATCGCGATGCCGGTCATAGAAATGCGTCTTGGCTATAAAGAAGCCAACCCGTTCCAGAGTCACCTGCTGTGCTGTAAGAACGGTCTCGGCAAACCAGATAAGCCAAGGCGTGACGTCCAGCGTCTTTTGATGACGTTCAAGCTGGTCGTAGTAAGTCTTCCGCTCTCGCTCGATTGTGAACGCAAGAGCAATCAGGCTTGGCTGACCAATGTTTTGCGCCAGTGATTTTTCCGCCAGCGCCCTGCCCAACCGTCCATTGCCGTCTTCGAAGGGGTGAATGCTCTCGAAATACAGATGGCTCAATCCCGCCCGGATCAGTGCGCGCAAAGGCTCGGTACCATCCGGTGCAGTCCGATTGAACCAGGCCACGAACTGGTCCATTTCAGCCGGAACCTGATGCGACGGTGGCGCTTCGAAATGCACCGTCGGGCGGTCTAACCTGCCCGAGACGATTTGCATCGCATCCCCATGGCTCCGGTATGCTCCAATCGTTTCCAGATGCCTGTCATGGGACAGAAGCATGTCATGCCACCGAAACAGGGTGTCGTGTGACAGTGGTTCCGTATAGGTGGAATAGACATCCACCATCATCTCAGAAACGCCCTGTTCGCGCGGTTTGGATGGATAACTGTCGGGAGCCAGTCCAAGATGCCGACGCAAGGAAGACTGCACGCTGAGACGATCCAGCATCTCACCTTCGATCGCGCTGGTTTTAACTGCTTCTTCGCTTAGCAGGTCGATACGCAATTGATCCCGATCCGATGTGTTCACATGATGAACCGCTCCAAGAACTTCCCCTGAGGACAATAGGAATTGTTGCTCGTATGGTTCGAGTCTTGAGGCATCGTAACGAAATGTCGGCCAATCAGGGCTCTGCCAGTTCCACATCGTGAGGTATAAGGATCCAGTCTATAACTCATTATTTATCGTAAATTGAGTTATAGAGGTCAATCCTATTGCTCATCTTTTTAAGCTCATCAGCTTTTTTGTTTAACGTCGCCTTAAAGCACTTGAACCGTCGAAACATTCAAAAAGCGCAAAAATCTTAAGATGTTGACTTCAATCGAAGGCGAGTCTCTATAACTCAGCCCCGGTGTTGACTTACTCCGACACCCGGAGGGAACGTCAGATCAGAAGCATTAGATCAGCAATCTGTTAATCTAATCACATAACATCCCCGAGAACCTTGATCGCGCTCAGCATCCGCGCGATTTCCTGTTCGGTGTTGTAATGGCAAAAGGATATGCGGATACAATCCGACAAGCCAAGCGGAGTCAGGACATTGCCTGAGTAATGATCGGCCTTGCGCGTGTGTGTACGAATGCCCTGCTGGTTCAGCAATTCGACCACATCTTCTGAAGGGTATCCGTCCACTACGATGGACACCAGACCTTCGCGCGCCGGGTTATCGGCGCCGGCCAGAAGGGTCACATGATCCATGTCGCGCAACCCCGGCAGGTTACCTGTGCCGTTAATGGCGATATCGGTCAAATGAGTCTCATAGGCGTGAATGGCGCGGCCCGCAGCTTCGATCCGTTTGCGCGGGTTTTCCTCGTCAGACACTTGCATGCCCAGCCAGTCGAAATAGGCCACCACATCCGAGATGGTCGCGTAAGAGCCTGCATCGCGGGTCCCAAACTCCCAACCCGTTGCGGGCGCGTCGATCAGCATGTCGTGCGGCAGAGAACTGAGCCTGTCCGAAATCCAGGCGATACCGTATCCGTGACGCGAGAACACTTTGTAGGGTGAGATGGCATAGCCGTCCACGCCATAGGCGTCGAGGTCCATCTGGCCATGCGCCGCGTGCTGGATGCCGTCGACAATGATCATGCACTCGGGCGCAACCGCACGGATCGCCGCTGAAATCGCCGCCACGTCCATCCCCATTCCGGTCACGGGCGAGGCATGCAGGATCGTTGCAACCGCCACGTCCGGCGTCATCAACGCTGCATAATCGTCTGCGGTAACCAGGCCTGTTTCATTGTCATGGGCCACATTCACATAATCCAAACCCGCGATCCCGGCCCAGCGGCGCGCGGCGCTGCGCGTGGCGGGATGTTCGATGGAGGACCCGATAAATTTGGTCCCTTTTGGTGCCGCCAGACATGCGGTGCGGATCAGGCGAAACAGCAACTCGGTCCCGCTTTCCCCGGCAAAAAACTGACCCGATGAGGCGTTCATGAAAACGCCCAGATCGCTTTTGGCTTTGTTAATCACCTGCTGGGTCCCCTGCCCCGCGGGATTGATCCGACCCGGATTGTCCGGGATTGCCGCATAAAAAGCCGATGTCTCAACAACCGATTTCAACGTCAACGCCCCGCCCGCATTTTCAAAGAAAATACGCTCGCCCTGAAACGGGCAGCTGTCGACATGGGCGAACCGGTCACGGATGGCCTCGATCAAGGCGGGGTTGTTCTGAATCATGGCGCGGTCCTATCGATAGTCTGGGCAGGCAGAGCGGGTCGCTCACACCTAACGTCACCGCCACGGGGGATGCAATCTTTCACATTGCCGACATCAGATGGCCCGCCAACGCCATCCGCCCTACCCGCGGGACAGTTGAGACGAGTAATAAAAGGCAATAGCCTGCGCCCGGTTCTTTACAGCCAGTTTTTCATAGATGTTGGACAGGTGGAACTTGACCGTGTTGGTTGAGATCTGAAGCTCTTTCGACATGTCCCGGTTGGACATGCCCTGCGCCAAAGCTTCGAGTATGGTGCGTTCCTTGCGGGACAAGCTCTGGATCGGGTCCTGCTGCATTTTGCGCACATCGATAAACGGAAACACCATCTTGCCTGCGGCCACGTCAGCGCAGGTTTCCAGCAAGCCCTCAACCTCACCGGATCGGGCGGCAAAACCGGCTGCCCCGGCCTGCATGGCCAGGCGCGGGATTTCACCTGTCGCCTCACCGTAAACCACAAAGCGCGGCGCGTTGGCCTGTTCGCGCAGCACTTCGATCAGTTTGGCCGCGCCCAATACCGGCAGGTTCCAATCCACCACGCCGACTTTCACGGGCACGCGCATGACCGTTCCCAAAAAGCCTTCGGCCGTGGCCGACGTCGCCACCAGCGAGAATCGCGAATCCCGCTCAAAGATTTCGGACATCGCCGACAAAACCAACGGGTTGCCATCCGCCAGCATGACATCGATCGGAGCGTTAGCGTTATCACCCATCTTTTCTTCCCGAATTTGTCAAAAACCACCTATTTGGGTAGGCGTTAATTTGGTATACACTGGTATTTTTACCGGTATGGGTAGGTATTTCCCCACCCAAATAGCCATCCTAAAGCAGTAGTAAGTTACGTTGCGTCCACTGGCAACTGCGGGTTTTCTGTTCGGCAACATAACACACCGGGCCCCGCTGCCCCCAACTGCCGAGGATATCTAGCCATGACCTTTCAGATCTTCCCTCCGCTCGAAATCCCCGAGACCATGGCCGCCGGCCCCGGGCCCGGAAACACCGATGCCCGCGTCCTGCATGCCTTTGCCAGCGCAGGGGTGGCGGATCACATGCAGGGCGACGTTCTGCGCGGCATGGTAGAATGCAAGCACATGCTGCGCGCCGTCTGGGGCACTCAGAACGCCTATACCTTTGCGGTCGCCGGAACGGGCTGGAGCGCGCTGGACACCATGTTTTCCGCAGTGATGCCCGGTGACAGGGTTGTTGCGTTCACCAATGGCACCTTCTCGGGCATTGATGCCCTCACTTTGCGGATCAAGGCCGCAACACCCGAGGAACACGCCGCCAATCCCCTTGACCCGCAGGCCGCCAGCGTCACCGTAATTGAGGTTCCGCACGGTCAGCCGGTGACGGGTGAATTGGTTGAAGCTGCCCTGGCCGAGCATCAGCCCAAATGGGCTTTCATGGCGCATTGGGAAACCGGGTCTGGTCGCGTGAATGATCTGCGCGGGTTCTCGGACGCGTGCGAACGCCACGGTGCCATGGGTCTGATCGACGCCGTGTCATCGCTGGGTGCCGAAGATTTCTCAATCGACGACTATCCGGGTATCGCTGGGTGGGCCTCTTGCCCGCAAAAGGGCCTGTGCTGCCTGCCGCTGACCTACGCGCCGGTCAGCTTTACTGAAGATTATATTGAAAGTCTGAAGACGTCTGGTGCCTATACCTATGTGCACAACCCCATCTTTGAGGCCCGTCACTGGGGCATCGTTGATGGTCAGGATGTCGAAAAAGGCACCTATCACCGGACGCATTCGGGCTATGCAGTTGCCGCGTTCCACGAATCCCTGCGCCTGACACTGCAAGAAGGTCTGGCAAAACGGTCATTGGCCTACCGCACCCATGAAAAGGTTCTGCGCGATGCGGTGATCGCCATGGGGTGCGAGGTGACGTCGGACATGCCCAGCCTTGTGGTACTGAACCTGCCGCCGGAACTGGCGGGCCGCGAGATGGAGCTGGTGCAGAACTGCCGCGCCCAAGGCTTTGGCATCTGGCCCACGCTCAGCGCGCCGGTGCAGGTCCGCATCGGCATCCTCAACCAGCTGAACCGGGATGCTGTCAGCCGGATCATACATCTTTTTGCCGACGCCCTGCGCGAGCTGGGCGCCGATGTTGATCAGGACGCAATCGAGACCCTTTTGGAAAGCCGTTACGGCACCTCGATCGCCGCATAATCACACTGCATGAACGGGAGGATTGCAGATGGATATCCATGAATATCAAGCGAAAGAGCTTCTTTCGAACTTTGGCGTCGACGTCCCGCCGGGTGCGTTGGCCTACAGCCCCGAACAGGCAGCTTACCGCGCGCGTGAAATGGGTGGCGACAAGTGGATCGTCAAAGCGCAGGTCCATGCCGGTGGGCGCGGCAAGGCCGGTGGCGTCAAACTGTGCGACACCGAGCACGAGATCTATCAGGCCTGTGACGACCTGTTCGGCCGCAAGCTGGTGACCCATCAAACCGGCCCCGAAGGCAAGGGCATCTACCGCGTCTATGTAGAAGGCGCGGTGCCGATTGATCGTGAGATTTACTTGGGCCTCGTTCTGGACCGCTCCAGCCAGCGGGTGATGATCGTGGCCTCGTCCGAAGGTGGGATGGAGATCGAAGAAATCTCGGCCGAACGCCCCGACAGCATCGTGCGTTCCATTGTCGAACCTGCGGTGGGCCTGCAGGAATTCCAGGCGCGCGAGATTGCGTTCAAACTGGGGCTGGAGCCGAAGCTGGTGCAGCAGATGGTGCGCACGCTGCAAGGCTGCTACGCCGCCTTCAGCGATCTGGACGCCACCATGGTCGAGATCAACCCGCTGGTCATCACCGCCGATGACCGGGTTCTGGCGCTGGACGCCAAGATGAGTTTTGACGACAACGCCCTGTTCCGTCACCCGCAAATCGCTGAACTGCGCGACAAAAGTCAGGAAGACCCGCGCGAAAGCCGCGCGGCGGATCGCGGTCTGTCTTATGTCGGCCTGGACGGCAATATCGGCTGCATCGTGAACGGCGCCGGTCTGGCGATGGCCACGATGGACACGATCAAGCTGGCCGGGGGTGAGCCTGCAAACTTCCTCGACATCGGTGGCGGGGCCTCGCCCGAGCGTGTGACCAAAGCGTTCCGTCTGGTTCTGTCGGACCAGAATGTGCAGGCGATCCTGGTGAATATCTTCGCCGGTATCAACCGCTGTGACTGGGTGGCTGAAGGTGTTGTTCAGGCGCTGAAGGAACTGGACATCGACATCCCCGTCGTCGTCCGGCTGGCGGGCACGAATGTGGAAGAAGGCCAGAAAATCCTGGCCAAATCCGGCCTGCCCATCATCCGCGCCACCACATTGATGGAAGCCGCCGAACGCGCCGTGGGCGCATGGAAAAACGACCTGTCTCAGGGCACCAAGATGAGGGCTGTGTAATGAGCATTCTTCTGGATCGCGACTCACGCGTTATCGTTCAGGGTATCACCGGCCGTATGGCACGGTTCCACACCAAGGACATGCTGAACTATGGCACCAATGTCGTCGGCGGCGTCGTGCCCGGCAAGGGCGGTGAGACCGTCGAAGGTGTGCCCGTCTTCGACACGGTCAAGCAGGCGGTTGAGGCCACCGGCACAGATGCCAGCCTTGTCTTCGTGCCGCCGCCCTTTGCCGCCGACTCGATCATGGAGGCCGCCGATGCCGGTATCCGCTATTGCGTCTGTATCACCGACGGCATCCCGGCCCAGGACATGATCCGCGTGAAACGCTACATGTACCGCTATCCCAAGGACAAGCGCATGGTGCTGACCGGGCCGAACTGCGCGGGCACCATCTCGCCGGGCAAGGCACTGCTGGGGATCATGCCGGGGCATATCTACCTGCCCGGTCACGTCGGGATCATCGGCCGCTCGGGCACGCTGGGCTATGAGGCCGCAGCGCAGCTGAAAGAGCGCGGGATCGGTGTTTCGACCAGCGTCGGCATTGGCGGCGATCCGATCAACGGCTCGTCCTTCAAGGACATCCTGCAGCGGTTCGAAGAAGACGAAGACACCCATGTCATCGCCATGATCGGTGAAATCGGCGGCCCGCAAGAGGCAGAGGCGGCAGACTACATCCGCAACCACATCACCAAACCGGTGATCGCCTATGTTGCAGGTCTGACCGCGCCCAAGGGCCGGACCATGGGGCACGCCGGTGCGATCATCTCGGCCTTTGGCGAAAGCGCCAGCGAAAAGGTGGAAATTCTGTCCGCCGCCGGTGTGACCGTGGCGGAAAACCCCGCCGTGATCGGTGAAACAATCGCTCGGGTGATGGAGGCTGCGTGATGGTCAAACCCTCGGTTCTTGTGACCCGCCGCTGGCCTGCCGCCGTCGAGGCGCAACTGGCCGAGAGCTATGACACCGTGCTCAACACCGGGGACAAACCCTTGTCCCCGGCTGAAATCCGGCAAGCGCTGAAAACCTATGATGCGGTGCTGCCAACCGTCACCGACACGCTCAGCGCCGAGGCGCTGGACGTGCCCGGTGCGCAGACGAAAATCCTTGCCAATTATGGCGTTGGCTACAGCCATATCTGCGAACCCTCAGCGCGTGGGCTGGGCATGACCGTGACCAACACGCCCGACGTGCTGTCCGAATGCACAGCCGACATTGCCATGACGCTGCTGCTGATGGTCGCCCGCCGCACCCGCGAGGGCGAGCGTGAATTGCGCGCCGGGAACTGGACCGGCTGGCGGCCCACCCATCTGACCGGCACCAAGGTCAGCGGCAAGACGCTGGGTATTATCGGCTTTGGCCGCATCGGTCAGGAAATGGCGCGACGCGCCCATCACGGTTTTGGCATGACTGTCCTTGTCTACAGCCGCAGCCCGGTGGCCCCGGACGTTCTGGCCCAATGCAACGCAACCCAGGTCGACAGCATCGACGCGCTGCTGCCGCGCTGCGATTTCGTCTCGCTGCATTGCCCCGGAGGGGCCGCGAACCGACACCTGATCAACGCGCACAGGCTGGATCTGATGAAACCTGACGCGTTCCTGATCAACACCGCACGGGGCGAACTGATCGACGAACACGCCCTGACGCAATCGCTGATGTTCGACATGATCGGCGGCGCGGCGCTGGATGTGTTCGACGGCGAGCCCCACATCGCCCCGGCGCTTTTGGACTGCGACAACCTCGTGATGCTGCCCCACATGGGCAGCGCAACGCGCGAGGCCCGCGAGGCAATGGGCTTTCGCGTGCTCGACAACCTGCACGACTTTTTCAGCGGCCAGGAACCCCGTGACCGCGTGATCTGAACGAAGCTTTACAACCAAGGACCAACCTCATGAGCTTTCACCCCATTGAACAGGCCCCTGCCCGGCTGAACCGCAGCGAACTGGCCGTTCCGGGCAGCCAGCCCGGCATGTTCGAAAAAGCGGCAAAATCTGACGTTGACGTCATCTTTCTGGATCTCGAAGACGCCGTTGCGCCGGATGAGAAGGAACAAGCGCGCAAGAACATCATAGAGGCGCTGAACGACATCGACTGGGGCAACAAAACCATGTCGGTGCGCATCAACGGTCTGGACACGCATTACATGTACCGCGACGTGGTGGATGTGGTGGAACAGGCCGGCACGCGGCTTGACCTGATCATGATCCCCAAGGTTGGCACGGCGGCAGATGTTTACGCGGTCGACATGCTGGTCACCCAGATCGAAGACGCCAAGGGCTACAAGAAGCGCATCGGGTTCGAACATATCATCGAAACCGCCCTGGGCATGCAGAATGTCAGCGAGATCGCAGCAGCCTCAAAGCGCAATGAAAGCCTGCATTTTGGTGTGGCCGACTATGCGGCCTCGACCCGCGCCCGCACCACGATCATCGGTGGCGTGAACCCGGACTATTCGGTTCTGACCGATGCAGATGCAGATGGTGGCCGTATGACCCATTGGGGCGATATGTGGCACTATGCTCTGGCCCGCATGGTCGTCGCCGCGCGCGCCAACGGTCTGCGCCCGATTGACGGACCGTTCGGTGATTTCCAGGACCCCGACGGCTATCGCGCCGCCGCAAAACGGGCCGCTGTTCTGGGGTGCGAAGGCAAATGGGCCATCCACCCCAGCCAGATCGCGCTGGCCAATGAGGTGATGTCGCCGTCTGACGCCGAAGTCACCAAGGCACAGCGCATTCTGGTCGCCATGTCCGAGGCCGAAGCCGCAGGCAAAGGCGCCGTATCGCTGGACGGGCGTCTGATCGACTATGCCTCGATCCGTCAGGCCGAAGTGCTTGTCGAAAAAGCGCGCCAGATCGAAGCGGCGTAAGGACTTCGGATCAAACGAAAAAACGGCAGCGGGGGCCTTGGTCCTCGCTGCCGCGTTTAAACTTGCAATATCCGCGACCCTAAAGCGCCAATACCAGACGCTTGGATTTGGAACGCGAAACGCAGGCGCACATGTAGCTGTTCGATGCCTGTTCTTCCGGTGTCAGGATGCCGTCGCGATGGTCGACTTCGCCCTCGACAACATCCACCATGCAGGATCCGCACAACCCCTCGGAACAGCCGAAATCCACATGAACGCCATTGCTGCGCAGAACGTCCAGAAGCGTTTCGTCTTTCGTGACCGTATACACGGCCCCCGAGGACTGCACCTCAACCTCAAAGCTTTCGTTGGGCGCGTGATCGATATCCGACGCCGCCGCAAAGCGTTCAAAGTGGATCGCACCACCACGCAATGAGGTACCCGCCTCAAGAACAGCGTTCAGCATCGGCTCGGGGCCGCAGGTATAGACATCGGCACCCATCGGCATGGACTGCATGACCGCGGCCAGATCGAACTGCCCGTCTGTGTCGTCACAATGCAGGTGATACCACTCATCCAGCCCCAGGGCGCGGAACTGTTTGTCCATCGCCGCATAGTCCTTGGACCGCACCAGATAATAAACCCGGAAATCCTGCCCCCGGTTCAGCAACTCGCGCGCCATGGCCACCAACGGGGTGGCACCAATACCGCCCGCGATCAGGGTGACGTGCCGGTCATGGCTTTCCAGAGGGAAGTGATTGCGCGGCCCGCCGATGGGCAGCTCGACCCCTTCCTCAAGCGCGTGCATGGCGATGGACCCGCCGCGACCATCCTCTTCGTGCTTGACGGCGACATTGATCAGTCGACCGTCCTGGCTCCAGCTCCACAAGGAATACTGCCGCACCAGATCATCGCTTAGGTGAATATCCACATGCGCACCGGGTTCCAGACTGGTAAAGCGGCCGCTGAGAATCTCGAAACAGAAATCCGAAGTATCTGGGCTCAACCGGGTTTTGCGGATCAAGCGTGCAGTTTGTGTAGTCATCAGAGGTCCCTTATGTCATTGCCCATTGTTGCGATCAGCAACACAGGCGCGTTCGGCACTGGGTATTCTTAAGGCGCAACATGGGGCCTGCCCAATTGGAAAGGCCAAGTACAGGCGCGACATACGCGCAGAGAAAGATGCAAATTTCAATTGCAATTTTTTTCGTTTTCAGTTGAGGTCACCTCAATCAAACCCGCAGCTACGTAGTCTCCATGTCTCGCCGCCATTATAACCTACCGCCCCTTGCCACCCTCTCTGCGTTTGAGGCGGCTGCCCGACGTCTCAGCTTTAAAGAAGCGGCGGGCGAATTGTCCGTCACGCCGGGCGCCGTAAGCCATCAGATAAAGGCACTGGAAACCGAGTTGAACGCGCCTTTGTTCCTGCGTCAGCACCGGGGCGTCGAACTGACCGATGACGGGGCCGCGCTGTACGAAGTTCTGGGAGACTCTTTTCTAAAAGTGTCCAAGGTGTTGGAACGCATCCGCAGCAATGATTCCGATAATCAGGTAACAGTCGGTTCGACCACTGCCGTTGCGGCCCTGTGGCTTTCCCCGTCCGTGATCCGGTTCTGGCAGGACCATCCGCACGTAAAAGTGAACCAGGTGGCGCAAGACTCGGCCTTCTCAAACAACCCCAATCTGGACCTGTTCATTCGTTACGGAAAGGATCCGATTTCAACCTTGTCCCACACGAGGCTCTACCGGGATACCCTGACCCCTGTATGCAGCCCCGAACTGGCTGCAGAGTTAAAGGATGCCGATCTCAGCGACCTGTTGCAGCACCGTCTGATTCACCTTGAGACGGCAGACAACACTTGGACAACCTGGGCAGAATGGTTCAAAGAACTTGGGTTTACTGGCAATATACCGACGCAATCCAGGGTCAACAGCTACGCATTGGCACTGCAGGTGGCACGCAAGGGTGCAGGTCTTGCGCTGGGGTGGAAACGCCTGCTGCAACCAATGCTAAGTTCCGGAAAACTGGCAACGTTGGAGCAGTTCAGCGCACCCGCACCCAGAAACTTTTATCTGGTCGGCCGGGACGATACGCACCTGTCTGACGGCGCGCTGGCATTCAAGAAATGGCTTCTGGATGAGGTCAACGCAGGGTCGGTTTAGCTGGCCTCATCTGCCGGTTAGGTTTTTTCCTATTGAAGCTTTGCCGGTTGCGCTGCCAATGGAGGTCAAAACCAACGCCAATCTCATACTCAGGAGTGACCGATGAACAAGCACGCATCGCTTTCGTCCGTTCTGACCCCGGTAAACACAGCAAAGGGGCTGCCGAACGAGCACTATATCGACCCCAAAGTCTTTGCCGAAGAACGGGAATCCGTACTGTTCGCGAACTGGTCCGGTATTGGCTTTGGCAAGGATATCCCCGAAGCTGGCGATGCAAAGCCGGTTGATTTCCTGGGCATGCCGATTCTGATGGTCCGCGACCGCAATGGTGAAATCGGCGTATTCCAGAACACCTGCCGTCACCGCGGCATGATTCTGGTCGACAAGCCGCAGAAAATCCGTGGCGCGATCCGCTGCCCCTATCACAGCTGGTGCTACGGCCTGAACGGCGAACTGCGCACCGCACCTCACGTAGGCGGCCCCGGCCAAAACACCCACGAAGATCTCGATTTCTCGGAACTGGGTCTGATCCGCATCCGCTCTTATGTCTGGCGCGACGTTGTGTTCGTCAATGTCGACGGCAACGCGCCCGAGTTCGAAGAGGTGCACAGCGACCTGATGGAGCGCTGGAAAGAGTTCGAACAGCCGATGTATCACGGCGGCGCCGGTGCCTCGGTTCGTCTGGAACTGGACTCGAACTGGAAACTGGCGGTCGAAAACTACTGCGAAAGCTATCACCTGCCTTGGGTTCACCCCGGCCTGAACAGCTATTCCCGTCTGGAAGACCACTACAACATCAACGAGCTGGGCAAATACTCGGGCCAGGGCACGCTGGTATATCGCCAGTTCGAAGGTCAGGACGGCGAAAAGCTGGACGATTTCGACGGCCTGAGCGACAAGTGGAACGAAGGCGCGGAATACATTGTCGTGTACCCGAACGTCCTGCTGGGAGTTCAGCGCGACCACGGTTTTGCCTTTATCCTCGAACCTGTGAACCAGGAAAAAACCATCGAGCATATTGAGTTGTACTACGCCAAAAAACCCGAAGACGCGCCCGAGCATGAACCTCTGCGGGCCAAGAACGCTCAGCTGTGGAAGACCGTTTTCGAAGAGGACGTGTTCGTGGTCGAAGGCATGCAGAAAGGTCGTCACGGCGTTCTGTTCGACGGCGGCCGTTTCTCGCCTGCGATGGACGGTCCGACCCATTGCTTCCACCATTGGGTTGCAACGCAGATCGAAAAAGGTCGCGCTGCATAATGAGCGACTTTCTAAAGGACGGTCTGGCCAGAAACTTTCTGGCCGGATCGTGGGTCGATGGTGACAAGGGCGCTGCCATCGCCGTCGAGGACCCCGGCAATCAAGAACATGTCGCCGATTGCGCACAAGCGGGTGAGGCATCTCTGGCCCGCGCGCTAGAGGCTGCGCGCACGTCGTTTGAACAGCGCGATCTGGCCGACATGAAACCGGCCGAACGCGGTCGGTTGATGATGCGCATCGCGCAGGAAATCCGCAACATCGCGGATGAAGGGGCCGTACTGCTGTGCCGTGAAAGCGGCAAGACGCTTGAGGCCGCCCGGGATGAATTCATCGAGGCCGCGCAGTATTTTGAGTACTATGGCGGTGTTGCCGACAAGATCGAGGGCAAGTCGATCCCGTTGGGACCAGACTATGCTGACTATACCGTTTTCGAACCTTATGGGGTCTCGGCGCAGATCGTGCCGTGGAACTTCCCTGTTTCCATTGCGGGCCGTTCGCTGGCGCCGTCGATGGCGGCGGGAAATTCGACCATTATCAAATCGCCGGAACTGGACCCGATTGGCCTGGCGATGCTGGGTGTTGCGCTGGAACGGGCCGAGGTGCCCGCCGGTGCCGTGTCGATCCTGAATGGCATTGGCTCGGATCTGGGCGCGAAACTGGTTGCCAGTTCCCAGGTGGATCAGATCGTATTCACCGGTTCGGTTCCGACCGGGCAGAACATCCTGCGGTCAGCCGCCGACAACGTGATCCCGTCACTGATGGAACTGGGTGGCAAGTCCGCAGCCGTGGCCTTTGACGATGCGGATCTCGATACGCTTATGACCAGCCTGCAAAGCGGTATTTTCTACAATGCCGGTCAGGTGTGTTCGGCCATGGCACGGGTGTTGGTGCATCGTTCGATCTATGACCAAGCGGTCGAGCGTGCGGCCCAGCTGGCCAATGGCCTCAGCGTCGGGCACGGGTTGGACAATCCTGAACATACGCCTGTCATCTCGGCTCTGCAGTTGCAGCGCGTGGAAGAGATCACCTCGACTGCGCGTCAGGACGGTGCGCGCGTCGCTGCTGGCGGTGCGCGTCTGGAACGCGGCGGGTATTTCATGTCCCCCACCATCCTGGCGGATGTCGATCCCCAAAGCCGCGTCGCGCAAGAGGAAATCTTCGGCCCGGTGACCTGCTTTACCCCCTTCGACACCGAGGAACAGGCGATCGCCATGGCCAACGGGACCGAGTTCGGTCTGGTCGCAGGCATCTTTACCCGTGACCTCGCGCGGGCCCATCGTGTGGCGCACAAGCTGCGGGCGGGTCAGGTTTTCGTCAACGAATGGTTCGCCGGTGGTATTTCGACCCCGTTTGGGGGCGTCGGGAAATCAGGTTTTGGACGTGAAAAAGGGCTTGAGGCGCTTTACAACTACGTCAGGACCAAGAACATCGCGATTTCGCTGAAAGGCTGACTGTGGATCTCGACGAACTCGACACACAACTGCTGCAGGCGCATGCGGATTACAACGTGCCTGACCTGATACGGTTGTACCATCAGGCGGCGAATCTTGCAGAGCTTCGTCAAGATCATGAAGCGGCGTGCTTCTATTTGACTCATGCGTTTGTCTTCGCTCTGGAATACGGCTCGCCCCAGGCTGATGAGTTGAACCGAATGCTGTTTGAACGCGGCCGCGCGCATCGTCTGGAGTTCTAGGTTTTTTGCCTTGATTCCGCGCGCCGACACCCGGTGCGCGTCATACAAGGGGCGCAAAGCAATCACAAATTCGGGAACCCCGGGCCTTGGCTCGGGGTTTTTCTTGTTGGGGACCGCGCAAAGGAGTTCAGTTTAATTCCTCTCACCTCTTCTTGAATTTTGTGGACATTGCCGTCAGCCCCCGGTTCGTGAAAGAAACCCATCGAAACACAACGCGCGAGATAGCAAAATGCGAACAGAAGCCAGGGCCGTGGTCATCGGCGGCGGTGTCATCGGATGCTCAATCCTGTATCACCTCACCAAGCTGGGATGGTCGGATGTCGTACTATTGGAAAGGGACGAGTTGACCTCTGGCTCAACTTGGCACGCAGCGGCGAACATCCACGGGCTGCATGACAGCACCAATATCAGCCGCATCCAGCACTATACGATGAATCTGTATAACTCGTTGGAGGAAGAAACCGGCCAAAGCTGTGGCGTTTTCCAGCCCGGCTCGTTGTATCTGGCCCAGACCGAAGAGCGCGAGCATCAGCTCAAGCTGCAGGCCGCCAAGGCCAAGCTGTACGGCATGAACTTCTATGAGATCAGCATTGAAGAAGCGCAAAAGCTGAACCCGCTGGTCAATTACGACGGCATCCGCTGCGTGATGTTCGAACCCGATGGCGGCAACGTGGACCCGTCGGGCGTGACCAACGCCTATGCCGTGGGTGCGCGTCAGCGCGGGGCCGAGATCCACCGCTTTACCCCCGTCACCGCGACCGAGCAGCAGGAAGATGGCACCTGGATCGTCAAGACTCCCAAGGGCGACATCAAAACGCCTTGGGTGGTGAATGCCGCGGGTCTGTGGGGTCGTGAGGTCGCGAAACTGGCCGGGATCGAGCTGCCGCTGCAGCCGACCGAACACCAGTATTTCGTCACCGAGGCCATGTCTGGCGTCGAAGGTCACGGCACCCGCCTGCCCTCGGTCTCGGACCGGGATGGCGAATACTACCTGCGTCAGGAAGGCAACGGCCTGCTGGTCGGCGCTTATGAGAAAGACATGAAGTTCTGGGCCGAAGAAGGCACGCCGCTGGACTTCGCCCATGACCTGTTCCCCGACGATCTGGAGCGGATCGAAGAGAACATGATGAACGCCATCGAACGTCTGCCCGCCGTGGGCGAGGCCGGGATCAAGCGCGTCATCAACGGCCCGATGATCTGGTCGCCCGATTCCAACGTTCTGATGGGCCCGGTGCCCGAGGTGGATGGCTATTTCTGCTGCAACGGCATCATCCCCGGCTTCTCGCAATCGGGCGGCATGGGCCTGATGGCGGCACAGTGGATCATCGAAGGGGAAACCGAATACGACATGTTCGCTTGGGACATGGCGCGCTTTGACACCTGGGCCACGAAAGAGTTCACCAAAGCCAAGGTGCAGGACCAATACGCCCACCGCTTTGCGATCCACTTCCCGAACGAGGAACGCAGCGCAGGCCGCCCGGCCCGAGTGCGCCCGATCTATGAGACCCAAAAAGCCATGGGCGCGGTGTTCGGTCTGAACGTCGGCTGGGAACACCCGCTGTGGTTCGCGGATGAACCGGGCACCGTAGACACCAACGGCTTTACCCGCCAGAACTGGTGGGGTCCCGTGGGCGAGGAATGCAAGATGCTGCGCGAGCGCGCGGGCATCATCGATATCTCAAACTTTGCCAAATACATCTGCAAAGGCCCCGGCGCTGCGGATTGGCTGAACGCGGTCTTTGCCAACAACATGCCCAAGGCGGTGGGCCGGTCCTGCCTGACGCCGCTGATCTCGAAACGCGGCGGTATTGCGGGCGACTTCACCGTTACCCGCGTGGCCGAGGATGAGTTCTGGATCATCGGGTCCGGTATGGCCGAGCGGTATCACAAGCGCTTCTTCAAGCAGGTTCCGCTGCCCGAAGGCACCACGTTCGAAAGCCACACCGAAGCAATGTGCGGCTTCAACGTCGCCGGTCCTAAATCGCGCGAGATCCTGCAACGCCTGACCAACACCTCGCTGGCGACCGAGGACTTCCCGTTCATGCGGTCGGCCAAGATCGAACTGGCGGGGGTTGAGGTTCTGGCCCTGCGCGTGTCTTTCACCGGCGATCTGGGTTGGGAATTGCACTGCAAGACCGAGGATCAGGCCCGTCTGTATGACGCCCTGCTTGAGGCCGGCAAAGCCTACGACGCAGGCCCTGTCGGCAGCCGCGCGTTGATGTCGATGCGGGTAGAAAAGGGTTATGGCTCGTGGAGCCGCGAATACAGCCCCGAATACTGGCCGCACGAAGTTGGGCTGGACCGTTTGTGCAAATTCGAAAAGGACTTCCTGAACAAGGAAGCCGCGCAGAAGGTGCTGGACACCCCCGCCCGAGAACAGCTGGTTCTGCTGCATTTGGATGAGGCCGACGTCACCGCCTCGAACGCTGACGCCACCGGTGGTGAGCCGATCTTTAAAGACGGCGAAGGCATCGGTCGTGTAACCTCGGGCACCTATGGCTATACCGTCGGCATGTCGCTGGCCCTGGGCTATGTCAAGAACGCCCAGCCCGGCGATGAGGTTGAGGTGATGGTGCTGGGTCGACCGCACAAGGCCACGATCCTGCATGAGCCTCCGTTTGATCCGGCTGGCAAGGTCCTGCGCGGATAAAACGAGCGAAAACAGAATCAAGATCAAGCCGCGGCGTTTCGATGAAACGCCGCGGTTTTTCTGTTTTCGGCTTCCTACGTATTGGAAGAAATTTATTATTTATAAATAAGTTAACCACCTCAAGTCAGGACATGTCACCGCCACGTATTCACAGCTGAAAATAAGTCGCAAAAAGAGCTTGACGCTTCATTGGTGTACGTGATTTCATATATGAAACACCCAAGATGGGTTCGTTTGCACCGCGTAGGGAGGCGCCGTGATGACGACACAACAATCTGCTTTGCGTGCAAGGCAGGGAACCGAAAGCCAGATTGAATTGTCCCTGAACGGGATCGGAATGTCATTCTCGGGCGTGTCTGTTCTGCGCGACGTGAACCTGGCGTTTCAGGGCGGTGAAATACACACGTTGATGGGTGAGAACGGCGCCGGGAAAAGCACGTTGGTCAAAATCATCAGCGGCGTGCAGAAGCCGACCTTTGGCACCTTTCAGATCGATGGGGAAACTGTCGAGTTTGACGCCCCGCATGATGCTGAAAAGCATGGCATTGTCATCATGCATCAGGAACTCAGCCTGATCCCGGAAATGACCGTGGCCGAAAACGTGCTGCTGGGGCATGAGCCCCGGAAATTCGGGACTTTCATCGACCGCAAGGCCCTGCGCGAAAAAGCCAGCAAGGCATTGTCGCGGTTCGGGTTCACGCTGGACATCGACACGCCCGTCAAGGACCTGCGCGTTGGCGAACAGCAACTGGTTGAAATCGCCCGAGCGCTGCTGATGAATGCGCGTCTGCTGATCATGGATGAACCGACCTCGGCCCTGTCCCAAGCCGAAGCGGATATTCTGATGGAGGTCGTGCGCGACCTGGCTCTTCAGGGAGTGGCGGTAATCTACATCTCGCACCGCATGGACGAGGTGTTCGAAATCTCGGACCGCGTCAGCGTTCTGCGCGACGGCGACCTGATCGGCACGCGCCTTGCCTCGGAAACCACATCGGCCGAGTTGATCCGCATGATGGTGGGCCGCACCGTCGAAATCGTTCCCGTCGAGCGGCAGAAACCAGCCACCGATGAGGTCGTTTTGCAGGTCGAGAACCTGACCGCGTGGGATGGCCACCGCAAAGTTCTGGATGATGTCTCATTCAACCTGAACCGCGGCGAGGTTCTGGGCATCGGCGGGCTTCTGGGGGCCGGTCGCACGGAACTGCTTGAGACGCTGTTTGGAGCACGCGGAAACAGCTATCGGGGCGACATCACCCTCGAAGGTCAAAAACTGCGTCCGGCGAAACCGCAGGATGGGGTGCGCAACGGGCTTGCCCTGATCACCGAGGATCGCAAAGGCAACGGGTTGATCCTGGACCGGTCGATCTCATCCAATGTGGCCTTGCCGCTGATGCCCCTGCAATCGCGGTTCGGGCGCTTTTCCGAGGCCGAACAGAACAAACAGGCGCTGCGCGCAATTGAGACGCTCAAGGTTGCGGCAACCGGCCCCGACCATCCGGTCGGCAAGCTGAGCGGCGGCAATCAGCAAAAGGTGGTTCTGGGCAAATGGCTGGCCACACAGCCGCGTGTCCTGCTGCTGGACGAACCCACGCGCGGCATCGATATCGGTGCCAAGGACGAGATTTACGATCTGGTCGGACGGCTGGCGGATCAGGGGATCTCAGTCCTCTTTGCCAGCTCGGAACTTTCGGAATTCATGGCGGTTTGTGACCGGATGATCGTGCTGTGCGAAGGCCAGATGGCCGGAGAGCTGTCGCGCGAAGAAATGTCCGTGGATTCAATAAAAGCCCTGGCAATGCAGTTTCGCTGACTGCCCAACCCAAGCGAACTGGCCCACAAAAGAGAAAAGACATGACCGTTATGGAACCCAACAGCCAAACAGTGAAACAACAGCACGCGGGCAGTTCGATGTTCATGCACCTGCTGAGCAAAACAAAACTCTATTGGGGTCTGTTCGCCCTGATCCTGTTTGGTGCGCTGACCTCGCCCCTGTCCTCTAAAGGCAACAACATCTTTCTGTCACTGGGCAACCTGACAGACATCCTGCGTCAGGTCTCGGTCACCGGGATTGTCGCCGTGGGCATGACCATGGTGATTTTCATCGCCGGGATCGACCTGTCGGTCGGATCGGTCATGGCGCTGGGAACGGTGATCTGCGCCATGTTGCTGACGCAAGAGGGGTGGACAGCCGCCAGCTATTTCGGGGTTCCGGCAACCGGCATCGTGCTGTTTGTCTGCATCGCCGCGCTGATCTATTTCGTCCAAAGCAACCTGAACCGCAGTTCGGAAAACCCTACGGCCAGCGCGCCCTCGCGGATGCTGAGCCGTCTGGTTGCCGCCGCCATTGCAATCGGCGTTATGGTCTGGCTGGCCGGTCAGGTGATGCCCAAGTTCGGGGTGCTGGCTGTGCTGATCGTCGTGCCCTGCATCGGGGCCGTGATGGGAACGGTGAACGGTGCGCTGATCGTTTATGGCCGCCTGCAACCCTTTATCGTGACACTGGCGATGATGGTGGGCGCGCTGGGTCTGGCCCGCGTTATCGCCGGGCAGGATACAGCCGTCTACCCGGTGTACACAGGGTCGAATGCGACCGAGAATTTCGAAGTGCTGCGTGAACTCCTGTGGGGTGTTGTCCCCGTACCGGGCCTGTTCTTTCTGGGCGTGCTGCTGGTGTTTTTCCTGATCACCCGCTTCACCACCTTTGGCAGCTATCTGATGGCCATCGGCGGCAATGAAGAGGCCGCGCGTTTGGCCGGCATCAATGTGGGCCGCAACAAGATCATCACCTATGCGCTGGCCGGGGGCCTCTCGGCGCTGGCCGGAGTGCTGTATGTGGCGCAGTTCCGTCAGGGGAAACCCGACGCGGGTCTGGGTCTGGAACTGGACGCGATCGCAGCCGTGGTCATCGGCGGGACCAGTCTGATGGGTGGCCGTGGCGCGATCATGGGAACGTTTGTGGGCGTGCTGATCTTTGGTTTCCTCAGCAACATCCTGCAACTCAACAACATCGACAGCAACACGCAGCTGGTGCTGAAGGGCATCATCATCGTGGTCGCCGTCCTGCTTCAGGAAGGGCGATTTGAAGAGATCTTTGTCATGGCGAAAGAGCGCCTGGGCAGAGGGAGGAGGCTCTGACCTCAAATCTTGGCGGACCAAGGTCAGAGCAATCAGAACGCGGGAATTTGGAGAAACCCGCATCATGACTAAGGAGTAAACTATGAAAAGAAGAACATTTGGCAAGAGCCTGATGGCTGCCACCGCGCTCGCAACCTCGTTTTCGGCATCCATGGTACTGGCGGCTGACGACTATGTGATCGGTTTCTCGCAGGTGACCACAGTTGAGCCCTGGCGCGTCCAGTTCAACAAAGACCTGCGGGCCGAGGCCGATCTGCACGACAATGTCGAGCTGATCATCGCCGACGCCAATGACCGCACTGAAAAGCAGGTTGCGGATGTTGAGAACTTTATCCGTCAGGAAGTGGACGCGATCCTGATCTCGCCCAAAGAATCCGCCGGTCTGACCGGTGTGGTGGAACAGGCCACCGACGCGGGCATCCCCGTCTTTGTTCTGGACCGCAACGTGGACACGGACAAATTCGTTCAGTGGGTTGGCGGCGACAACGAACTGATCGGCCGCGAGGCAGGCAAGTTCGCCCTGGATCAACTGGGTGGCGCAGGCGCTGCCAGTGGTACCATCGTTGAAATCTGGGGTGGTCTGGGCACGCAGGCTGCGCATGACCGCGCCAATGGGTTCCACGAAGCCTTTGACGGCGAAGACGGCGTGACCTTCCTGCTGGATCAGCAGTCGGGCGACTGGAAGCAGGATCAGGCCTATGACATCATGTCGACCGCTCTGCGCAACTATGAAGACATCACCATGGTCTATGGCCACAACGATCCCATGGCCTATGGCGCCTATCTCGCCGCCAAGGACGCGGGCCGCGCCGATGACATCATCTTTATCGGCGTCGACGCCCTGCCCGGTGAAGGCGTGACCTGGGTTGCCAATGGCGAGCTTTCGGCGACATTCCTGTACCCGACCCCGGGTGCAGAAGGTCTGCGTCAGGCGCTCAAGCATCTGAAAGGCGAAGAGGTGCCGAAATCGGTTGTCATGGGCACCGAAGCGATCACCGCCGACAACGCGGATGACGTTCTGAAAAAGAATGGCCTGAAATAACGGTCCAAGGCTGACGATCTTTCTCCTCCCTGTCGGGATAGTCAGCCGAGTATGCAGGGGCTTGCGCCCCTGCTGCTTTTTCTGAGAAAGCTATTCGAAAAGGTAGCTGCATGTCCGAGCAAAAGACAAAACTCCAGAAATACTCGGCCCCTGCCTTGGAAAAGGGGCTGGATATCCTTGAGTTTCTGTCGCTCGCGGACACGGCCCCAACCCTTTCGCAACTGGCCCAGGGCATTGGGCGCTCAAAGAACGAAATCTTCCGTATGATGATCGTGCTGGAAGAGAGGGGCTATATCGAACGTCAGGAAGACGATCTGTTCAAACTGACCGGCAAACTGGCACTGCTGGGCGGAGAGCGCACCGATAACAGCAAGCTGGCAGAACTGGCTGAACCTTATATGGAGCGGCTGGCCGAAGAGACCGCCCTGTCCAATCACCTCTGGGTTCCAAGCGGCGCTGGCGACCTTGTGGTGATCAGCAGTGTCTCATCCTCGCAAAACTATGGCGTCACTGTACAAGTCGGATACGCAAACCCCATCTTTACGACATCCGCCGGGGCCTGTTTCTTGTCCGAGTTGGACACAAATTCCGAACGTCTGGCCTTGCTGGAACGTATTGCACCAGGGCAGGACGCGCAAAACCATCAGGAATTCGCAGATCAGGCCGGAACCTGCCTTGAGCAGGGTTTTATCTCACTGAGCAGTCCGGAAAGCAACGCGATCAACGAAATCTCGGCCCCGGTGCGCCATATGCCGGGCAAAGCCGTCATCGCGGCGCTGACCATTCCGCATTTCGCCAGCGCCCTGATCGACAATCGCCGCGAAATGGTCATTGACGCGCTCAAGACGACGGCGCAGCAGCTTCAGGCCAGCATCGCCACCAGAATGCCCCTGCCCCGGACACCGTGGCACCAGATGTAAGCCTTATGGCATCAGAGCAGAAATCTGGCTGAACCCGGTCAAATCAAATTGAAAGCTGATCGGCTCACCGCGCCGGTTGATACTGTCGATGGTCATCTGATTTCCGGCCCGCATGGCCGCCACCCAGTCCGGCGACACGGGTGAACGTGCAAAACAGCCCTGCGCCTCGCAGGTCAGAAATTCAAGCTGCGCGACCTCGGTCCCGTCTACTCTGGCAGTCAACCCTTCGGAAAAAAGCAGGCCAAAAGGCAGAGTCACCACGGTCTCCATCTCGTCTCTGCCTGCCGCTTTCAAAAAGGCAATCGAGGTCAGCCGTTGGTTGCTGTCGGTCAGAACGATGCTCTGGGTCATTTCACAGATCAGCTCGGACCCGTTGCCGCGATTGCTGCAGTTGACCGACCACGGAGGGGCCGTGCCCTCTTGCGCAAACAAAGGCTGTGACATTCCCACTGCCAGCCCCAGGGCTCCGATCCATGATTTCATGATACTCTTCTTCATAGTTTATGCGTCGATTTCGACACGGTTTTCCCGGTAAGCTCGCAATACAGGATCAGCCGAGCGCACGCCATACATCCTGAATTACGTCAGCTGCGGCCAGCACGTCATTACGTGTCGTATCGAATTGCCCGACCTGAAATCTGATGATTTTACGACCGTTGAAAAGACCTTGTGTCAGGTAAATCCTGCCGTCGTTATTCAACGCGTCCACCAGCCTTTGCTGCATGTCATCATCACCGGGGCAACGAAAAGAAAACAGGCTGAGCACCGGGCCGGTGATGATCTCAAACCCATCCATCCGGGCGATCTGTTCCGACAGTTCATGCGCCCAGGCCACATGGTTGCGAATGCGAGCGCGCAACCCCTCCAACCCGTAAGAGCGCAGCAAGAACCATATCTTCAGCGCCCGGAACCGCCGGCCAAGTGGGATGGTCCACTCGGAATAATTGGTCACCTCGGCACCGGTTGTCTTTAGATACTCAGGCTCGATCTTCAGGGTGTTCAGTTGCGGTGTGGCATCCCGCAGGAACTGAACCGCACAATCGAACTGAGCCCCCATCCACTTATGCGGATTGAAAACGATACTGTCATAGCGATCCGCACCTTGCCACAGGGCGTCGCGGAATTCGGGGCAGATCATGGCCGACCCGGCCCAGGCCGCATCCAGATGGGTGTAAAGGTCGTGTTTTGCGGCAATATCCGCCACAGACATCAGGTCATCACATGCGCCGACACCGGTCCCTCCGGTGATTGCGATGATCCCTGCGGGGATATGTCCGGCAACCAAGTCTGCCTGAATGGCGGCCTCAAGCGCCTTGGGGTCCAGCGCATAGCGTGACCCCTTTACCGGCAGTTTAACCAGATTTTCCTGACCGATCCCTGCAACCCAACACGCCCGGTCGATGGATGAATGCACCTGGTCCGAGCAATAGATGCGCAGTGATCCTTTGCCATTCAGCCCCTCGCGGTTGCCGGTGAACCCGGTTGCACGCTCTCGCATGGTCAGCACGGCGGACAATGTGGCTGACGACGCGCTGTCCTGTATCACGCCTGTCATGCCGTCCGGCAAACCCAATGCCTGTCGCAACCAGTCGATCATCACACCCTCGACCTCGGTCGCTGCCGGAGAGGTCTGCCACAGCATGCACTGGGCCGCGATCGTGGTCACCAGCATCTCGGCCAGCATAGAGGGCGGCGCGGCATTGGCCGGGAAATACGCAAAGAATCGCGGATGCTGCCAATGGGTGATCCCGGGCATTACAATCCGTTCGAAATCCGCAAGGATTGCCTCCATCGGCTCGGGCGTTTCGGGAGGCGTCACCTCAAGCTGCTGTGCAATCTCACCGGGTGCAGTCTGTGCCCGAACGGGTTGGTCCGGCAACCCCTTGTGGTAATCCGCAGCCCACCTTGCGATGTGCTGTCCCCAATAGGAAAACGTGTCCCAATCCATGCCCTGTTCTTTCCCTGTGGCCCGTGCCTCATTCATTTCGATGCCGCGGCCACACTACCCGGACCTCACCCGCTGACAAGATGGTCGGGGTGACACAGGCCTATTGAAAGACGGGTTTTCCGTTTTTGATATGCCTGGAGATAAGCTGCTTTTGGCCTTTTCCATGGGGAATGAACCGCACCGGCTCGGGCTTATAGTCCAATTCCGCAACCTCGGGGAAAAGCGTCAGTATTTCATCCCGGGCCTCGGGATCAATGGCCCTGAGCGCTTCTGGCCCCGTGAACAGGCTTTCGGTCATGGTCCCTTCGGCACTGATGATTTCATGCTGGTCGAAAAGCAGATGAAAATACTCGATCAAGTCCACCGATTCATCTTCGAAAACACCCGGCAGGTCGGTCATCCGGATCGCGGCCACCATAACCTCGGCCCGTCCGAACATGCGTTCGGCAACCTTGGATTGCAGCAACATGCGGTGCTGACGCGAAACCCAAAGGTCGCGTTCCGGCAGGCCCGTTCCCAACGCACCCGACACAATCCTGACCGGCCTGAGCTTGGGATGTTGGGCCAATTCATCCGCCGAGACTTTGCGCGACCCAATCCAGCGGATGGGCTGCAGGCCACGGTCTTTGGTCCAAACACGATCTCCGACCCGCAGATCTTCGACCCTCACGTATCCGTCTTCGGCCTGAATGCGCGTGCCACGCACAACGCAAGGGACAAAGAACGACGCATCATCGACATAGAAATCCCGGCTGAACGTACCCGGGTTGGATGTGTCGGTAATCCGGATGGTATAGCTGGTGTCCTCGGTCGTGAACGAGGTACTGACCGTCTCACCCGGCGTTGTCGCCGTTTGCGAAAAGACAACATTGCCGGAACTGTCGAGAATTTCGATCAGGGCGCTGGCATTGCCACCGGACCCAACTTCGTCATAGTCGATTGAAAAGGTGGCGGTTTTCCCCAGCGGAATGCCATCGACGGTCTGTTCGATACTGCCGCCATTCGTATTGCCACCACCATTGAAATAAGCCGTGTTGCTGCCGCCGATATTGACGGATTCCACCCGGCCAACACCGTCGGTTTCGTCCGTGACCGTCCAGTTGGCGGGGTCATTGGCTCCTTCGGGTGCGCCATTCGTAACGATGTCCGGGTCGGCGACCAGAATCTCAAAATTGCCGTTCAGCAGTCTTTCAACCATCCCGATCCTCCCGGTCACCGCGCAACATGTTTGAGACCTTCTAAGGCCTTAAGAAATTTCAACTCTACGTGCTAAAACTTAGCACCAGATAAACGTCCAATACCAAACATATATACCAGGACGGCGCCCAGGGCAGCCCAATGAGTGCCTAATCGCAACTATCCCCGCCCGCGATAGGGTGGAACACCCTGATCGGGAATCCAGACATGTTCCGGCATTGCGCCGGTCTGCCAGAAAACATCAATCGGGATGCCCCCGCGCGGGTACCAGTAGCCCCCGATCCGCAGCCAGCGCGGTTCCAGAAACTCAACCAGCCGACGGGCGATAGAGACAGTGCAATCCTCGTGAAAGGCGCCGTGATTGCGGAACGATCCCAAAAACAGTTTCAAGGATTTCGATTCCACCAGCCAATCGCCCGGCACATAATCGATGACCAGATGCGCAAAGTCCGGCTGCCCCGTCATCGGGCAGAGCGAAGTAAACTCGGGCGCAGTGAACCGCACGCAATAGTCGATATCGGCCTGCGGGTTCTGCACACGTTCCAATTCAGCCGCTTCCGGCGAGGCGGGCAGTTCAGTCGTGCCGCCCAATTGGGTCAGGTCGCTATAGATCGTTTCCATGTGATGCTCCTTGTTGGGGCCTCAGACCCCGCGTTTATTGCCCCATAGCAGGACGTGCAGTTGCGGCAGCACCCGGGGGGTGAACCAACCATCTGCGGTGACTTTTTCCACCAGCCACAACAGCCGATCCGACAAGCTTTGCGGATCGACGGGCAGGGCCGGGTCGACCTCGGCATTGCCGGGCTGCAGGAACAGCGGCAGAGAGGCGTAGCGATCCGAAACAGACCGGGCCCAATCGTAGTCAACCTCATCAAAAATCACGATTTTCATAACTGTTTTGGGGCCGTTCCCCGCTGCTTCAAGACAGGTCTCAAAGGCGCCCCAATCCACGGTTTCACCGCTGGAGGGCGGCTTGGGGCTGAGCACCAGCGTATCCAGCGCACCAAACCACGGCTTCGCAATCGAGCCCTGAGTTTCGCAGGCAAAGCGATAGCCCTGTTCGCGCCCCAACGTGATGAGAGGTCCAAAGTCCTGAATGGCCGGGTTGCCACCCGACAGCGAGACGGTCAAAGGCCGGTCGCCAGACAGCGCGCGCACCCGGCCCCAGACATCATCGGTCGACATGGCCGCCCAGTTATGCCGAAAGGCGGTATCAACCGCGTGCAGGCTGTCGCACCAACTGCAGCGATAGTCACATCCGCCGGTGCGTACGAACACAGTCGGCTCCCCGATCAGCGCGCCTTCGCCCTGTATCGTGGGGCCGAAAATCTCGGCAATGCGCAGGCGGGTCATGGGCGGTACTCGGCCCAGGTTTTCGGCGTTTCGCTGACCCGAACGGCAGCCGTTTCCGGCCAGCGTGCGGCGCACCAGTCGTAGAAATGCCGCGCCATATTCTCGGCAGTGGTCAGGATGTTCATCACATCGTTCAGGTGGCGATGATCGAACGTCTCATCGATATAGGTCTTGAGCGGTTTCAGTTCGCCATAATCGCGCACGAACCCGTCCGCGTTCAGATCTGCAGCCGCCAGCTCGACCTCGACGATGTAATTGTGCCCATGCATCCGTGCGCATTGGTGATCCTCGGGCAGGTGGGTCAGCTGGTGCGAGGCGGAAAAGTGGAATTCCTTGGTGATCCGGTACATCAGGCGCTTTCCTTTTGTGCCGTTGCCGCCGCCCAGAAATCCGGGTCGTCATAAACGGTCGGGTCAGTGACTCCGGCCAGATGAAAGGCCTCGCGCCGTTCGACACAGGTGCCGCAGCGCCCGCAGTGATGTGCGCCGCCCTTGTAGCAGGACCATGTTTCGGCAAAGGGCGTATCGACCCGCGCACCTTCGGTCACGATATCCGCCTTGCTGCGATGGACAAACGGCGTGAACAGGGACACGTCGGCATACCCTTCCAGCGCGTGCTTCTGCATCAGTTCAAAGCTTTCGGTAAAGGCAGGACGGCAATCGGGATAGATAAAGTGATCTCCGCCATGCACGGCCGTTCCAACTGCATCCGCGCCACGTGCGGCGGCCGCCCCGAACGCGACGGTCAGCATGATGGCATTGCGGTTAGGCACCACGGTGACCTTCATGCTGTCCTCGGCATAGTGCCCGTCGGGCACGTCCACATCGTCCGTCAGGGCCGAGCCGGTCAGGACCGCCCCGACCGAGCGCAGATCGATGATGTCATGCGGCACGCCAAGGCGCTGCGCGCACAGCGCGGCATAGTCCAGCTCTTTGCGGTGGCGTTGGCCATAGTCGAAAGAGATCAGGCCAACCAGTTCATGGTCGCGCGCCACCATATGCGCCAGCGACACCGAATCCAGCCCACCCGAGCAGATTACGATCGTTTTCATATTTTGAACCCTTGTTTTGTTACCCGGGTAGGCTGCGACCGGGATGCGCCCTGTTATACGTGGAAATCACATGTCACAAGTCACAATTGCGTCGGGCTGTGGTGGATAGGTGATCACCACAGCCCATTCGGTGAGTGAGTGGTAAAGCGTTCAACCGACCGTCTGGTTTTCCATTACGTCGGCAAAGGATTTGAAAAACTTGGCCGCCAGCTTTTTGGCCGTCCCCTGGATCAGCCGGCTGCCCAGTTGGGCCAGCTTGCCGCCAATCTCAGCCGTCGCCTCGTACTTCAGGATCGTGCTGTTACCATCGCCGGTCAGCGTGACATCAGCACCGCCCTTGGCATGGCCAGCCGTTCCGCCATTTCCCTGACCGGTCAGAGAAAACGCATCCGGCGCGCCTTCGGTATTCAGCACCACATTGCCCGAGAACTTGGCCTTGACCGGGCCAACCTTCAGGACCACTTTCGCCTCAAGATCAGTATCCGAGTGTTTGATCAACTCCTCACAACCCGGTATGCACTGTTTCAGGACCTCGGGGTCATTGAGCGCGGCATAGACAACCTCTTTCGGGGCGTTGATGGTTATTTCGTCTGCCAGTTCCATCGGCTATTCCTTCTAACAACAGGGAAATTTGATCTGGGCGAGGCGCTCGGCCTGCTCAGGGGTTAGGGCAAGCTTGCGGCGCAAGCGGGTGTAGCATTCAAGAATCCACATGCGGGGTCCTCCGGTTCTTTTCGGGCCCTCGGCGCACGCGGACCAATTCGGCCAGAATGGACAGCGCGATCTCCTCGGGGGTCACAGCGTGAATATCCAGACCCGCAGGGGCCTTGATGCGGGCGATTTGATCAGGGTCTGCACCGGCATCAGCCAGCTTGTCCGACAGGGCGGCAAACTTGCGGGAACTGCCGACAAAGCAGGCGTGATCGGCCTGCGCGGCAATAGCGGCTTTCAGGGCCGCCAGATCGCCCTGCCCCTGCGTGGCCACAACAACAAACCGTCTGCGGTTGGTCTCGGCCAGATCGGCGCCATCGGCGCTTTGGGTGACCGACCAATGAAACTGAGGCGCTAGTTGCGCCAGCGCATGGGCCACAGGAGATCCGCCAAGGATCGCCAGTTCCGGCATGGGAAGACAGGGTTCTATGAAAATATCGACCGTCCCCTTGGACGGGCAATTGTTGCGGGCATAGCTGACACCGTGCTGTTCCGTTCCCGGCTTGACGCCCTGTTCGGCCAGAAACTCTTCGGGCGCGACCGAGATCAGCTGCGGCGCGCCGGTGGCCAGTGCCTCGACCGCCGCACGCTTGACCGCACCGCGGGCGCATCCACCGCCCAGCCATCCCTCAAGGATCGTTCCATCCGCCGCAATCAGCGCCTTGGCACCGGGTTTGGCCGCCGTCGCCCCGACCGTGCGCACGATGGTGGCAAAAGCAAAGGGCTGCTCTTGCGCGTGCAGCTTTTGGGCGGTTTGCGACAGATCGGGGTCGATGATTTCAGCCGGGGTCATAGGCGGGTCAGCTCCGGTTCCAGCGCGGCAAGATCGGCCAGAGTATTGGCGGGTTGAAACAGGTCGAGATAGGGCAGCGCCGCTGCCATGCCTGCGGTCACCGGCTCATAATCGCGCCAACCCTTGAGCGGGTTCAGCCAGATGATCTTGCAGCCGCGTTTGCGCAGCTGCGCTAGGGCCGCGCTCATATGCGCAGGCGCGCCGGTGTCATAACCATCCGACAGGATCAGCACCACGCTGCGCCCGTCCACGAAACGCCGCGCATAGGTTCGCGCAAAGCGATCCAGACATGTGCCGATTTTTGAGCCCCCGCCGAACCCGTCAGCCATCAGAGACATCCGCCCGATTGCGCGCATGGCATCCTTGTCGCGCAGCGTCTCGGATATGCGTACCAGACGGGTGTGAAACAGATAGGCGTCGGCCTTGGGATCGGCCCGCATCAGACCGGCGACAAAAGCCAGAAACACCTGCGCATAAACGGTCATGGACCCGGACACATCACACAGCGCAACGATTTTACGGGTGCGGTCCGGGCGTTTTTTGCGCAACAGATGCACGGGTTCGCCCCCGGTGGACAGGCTGCGCCGGATCGTGCGACGGAAATGCAGCCGATCCCCTTTGCGCGCGGCAATCCGTCGGCGTGAGCGGCGATCGCGTAGAGCAGCCCCCAGATCGCGGGCGACCTGCTCGGCCTGTGCAATCTCGTCCGGGCGCACCAGATCACGCAGGTCGCGACGGGACAGGTTGCGCGTCTCGGTCGCGATCAGCTTGCCCTCACCATCGCTTTCCGCATCGCCGTCACCGGCATCCGGGGTCGTTTCCTGCCCCGCCCCGCCGGACGCCTCACCCTGTGCGTCGCGGGACGAATGCACGCTGTCACTGCTTGGGCTTTGCGTCGGCATCACGCGGGTCTTGACGCGACCGGCATCCAGCCAGAACGCATCGAACAGCGCGTCGAACTGGGCCGCCTCATCCTGACAGCCTGTGCAAACCGGGCGCAGCGCGTTGCGGCATTCCTCGGGCGAAAACGCATCCGAGACGGACAGAGCTTGCAGGGCCAGAGAGGTCTCGGCCACACCCAGACGCAGACCGTTGGCGCGCAGATGGGCGATAAAGCCCGTCATCCGCGCGGCTGGCCCGGGGTCGCGGGCGGCAAAGCGGGTCACGCGGGTCATGCGGCCTTGCCCGCAATACGTTGCGCGACCTCAGTGGTGATATTGGCCTGATCGCTTTGGGTTTTCAGCAAAGTCACCAAGGCGCGCTGCAACGCCGTCGGATCATCGGTCAGATCGGCAACCCCAAGCCCGCCAAGCGCGGCGGCAAAATCCATCGTCTCGGCGATACCCGGCACTTTCTCAAGCTCTTCCTTGCGCAGGGTCTGCACAAACCCGATGATTTGCCGCGCCAGCCTGTCGTTCAGGCCCGGATGGCGGGCATTCAGAATGGCAAGCTCGGCCGCTGCATCAGGGTAGTCGACATAGGTATAAAGGCACCGCCGCCGCAAAGCGTCGCTTAAATCACGGGTTCCGTTGCAGGTCAGAATGACAATCGGGCGTGTGGTGGCTTTGATCGAGCCCAGCTCGGGCACGGTGATCTGAAAATCCGACAGGATTTCCAGCAGATAAGCTTCGAATTCCTCGTCGGCGCGGTCAACCTCATCAACCAGCAGAACCGGGGGCACCTCTTTGGTGATCGCTGCCAAAAGCGGGCGCTCCAGCAGGAATTCGCGCGAGAATATACGGTCTTCGACCACTTTGCCGGTCTCGCCGCCCTCAGCCGCGGCCCGAATGGTCAAAAGCTGGCGCTGGTAATTCCATTCATAAATCGATTGCGCCGCATCCAGCCCCTCATAACATTGCAGGCGCACCAGCTCGGTCTTGCGGATGTCGGCCAGAACGCGGGCCACTTCGGTTTTGCCAACTCCAGCCGCCCCTTCCAGCAACAGGGGGCGTTCAAGGGACAAGGCCAGATGGATGGCAACCGACAGATCGTCGGACGCAACATAGCCAGCCTTGGCCATCTCGGATTGTAGATGAGTCCACGTCATATTCAGCCTCAGAATACCCGCCCCGAGGAAACCCCGGGGCGGCAGGTCCGATCTTAGCCGTGAAGGCCCAGCTCATTGGCGGTCTTCCAGATGCGCCAATGATCATGCGGCATATGCGTATGGGTCAGACCGAACGCCCGGAACGCATCATTCACCGCGTTCGAGAAGCACGGAACGCCGCCCACATGCGGGCTTTCGCCAACACCCTTGGCCCCAATGGGGTGGTGCGGGCTGGGCGTCACGGTGTGGTCCGTCTCATAGTTCGGAACCTCCCACGCGGTTGGCAGGAAGAAGTCCATTAGCGTACCGGTCTTCACGTTGCCCATTTCATCATAGGCAATCTCTTGCCCCAGAGCGACGGCCAGCGCCTCGGTCAGTCCGCCATGCACCTGACCTTCGATGATCATCGGGTTGATCCGCGTGCCGCAATCATCCAGCGCATAGAACCGGCGAATGTCAGTGACACCTGTATCAACATCAATATCCATCACGCAGACATAGGCCCCAAACGGATAGGTCATGTTGGGCGGATCATAGTAACTTACGGCCTCAAGCCCCGGTTCGATCCCCGGAATGGCCTGATTGTAGGCGGCAAAAGCGATCTCTTTCATCGTCTTGAACTTTTCCGGCGCGCCTTTGACGACAAAGCGGTCCACATCGAATTCCACGTCGTCATCATGCACTTCGAGCAGATAGGCCGCGATCATCTGCGCCTTGGCGCGGATTTTGCGCCCCGCCATCGCGGTTGCAGCCCCTGCCACCGGGGTCGAGCGCGACCCATAGGTGCCCAGACCATATGGCGCGGTGTCGGTGTCGCCTTCCTCGATGGTGATCGAATCCGCGGGCAATCCGATCTCAGAGGCGAGAATCTGCGCAAATGTGGTCGCGTGACCCTGCCCTTGGCTGATCGTCCCAAGCCGCGCAATGGCGCTGCCTGTGGGGTGGATGCGAATTTCGCAGCTGTCGAACATGCCCAGACCTAGAATGTCGCAGTTTTTGACCGGCCCTGCGCCGACGATTTCAGTAAAGAAGCTGAGGCCAACGCCCATCAGCTTGCGGGTTTTGCCCGCTTTGAAATCCTCAACCCGCTGGGCCTGCTCGGCGCGCAGACCGTCATAGTCGACCGTCTTCAATGCCTTTTCCCAGGCTGTGTGATAGTCGCCGCTGTCATATTCCCAGCCAAGCGCCGACTGATAGGGGAACTGGTCCTTGCGGATAAAGTTGATCCGGCGCAGTTCAGCCGCGTCCATATTCAGCTTGATCGCCAGAACTTCGATCATGCGTTCGATGAAATACACCGCCTCGGTCACGCGGAAGGAACAGCGATAGCTGACCCCACCCGGTGCCTTGTTGGTATAGACCCCGTCAACACTCAGGAACGCGACCGGAATGTCGTATGAGCCCGTGCAGATATTCATGAACCCCGCCGGGAATTTGGTCGGGTCAGCGCAGGCATCGAACCCGCCGTGATCTGCGGTGGTGTGGCACCACAGCCCGGTGATCTTGCCCTCTTTGGTGGCCGAGATCTTGCCGTGCATGTGATAGTCGCGGGCAAAGGCGGTGGTCATCAGGTTGTCCATCCGGTCTTCGATCCACTTGACCGGCTTACCCGTGACAATCGAGGCCACGACCGAGCAGACATAGCCCGGATAAGCGCCCACCTTATTGCCGAACCCGCCGCCGATATCGGGCGAGATCACGCGGATATTGTGCTCTTCAATCCCCGAGATCAGGCTGACCACGGTTCGGATCGCATGCGGTGCCTGGAACGTACCCCACAGCGTCAACTTGCCGTTGACCTTATCCATCGACGCCACGCAGCCGCAGGTTTCCAACGGACAGGGATGGGTGCGGTGGTAATAAACCTTCTCCTCGGCCACCACGTCTGAGGCATCAATCGCCTGCTCAGTGGCCTCTTTGTCGCCCACGTCCCAGGTGAAGATATGGTTGTGGTGCTTGCGGGGTCCATGCGCACCATCGGCTTTCGGATCAAGATCCTCGCGCAGAACCACGTCCGATTTCAGCGACTCGAACGGGTCGGTGATGACGGGTAGCTCTTCATACTCGACCTCAACGGCTTCGATCCCGTCTGCGGCGGTATAGCGGTCGGTGGCCACGACAAAGGCGACCTCCTGCCCCTGAAACAGGACCTTGCCGTCGGCCAGAACCATCTGTTTGTCCCCGGCCAATGTCGGCATCCAATGCAGGCCCAGCGGCTCAAGATCGGCCGCCGTGAGCACAGCCAGAACACCGGGCACCTCAAGCGCTGCTTCGGTGTTGATCGAAGTGATGCGGGCATGCGCATAGGGCGACCGGACGAAATCGCCAAACAGCATCCCGTCCAGCTTTACATCATCGACATAATTACCCTGGCCCTGCGTGAACCGGGCATCCTCGACGCGTTTACGCGAACAGCCCATTCCTTTGAGGTTGGCGACGCGGTCCTCACGATCTGGTGTCATATCATTCATTGGGCCGCCTCCTTGGCTGCATTCATCTCGGCTGCGGCGGCCTGGATGGATTTGACGATGTTCTGATAGCCGGTGCAGCGACAGATATTACCGGACATGCCAAAGCGGATTTCTTCCTCAGACGGGTTCGGGTTTTCCTCCAACAGCTTGGCGGCGCGCGTGATCATCCCCGGTGTGCAATAGCCACATTGCAGGCCATGGTGTTCGCGGAACGCCTCTTGCAGCGGGTGCAGGCCATCGGGGCTGCCCAGACCTTCGATCGTGGTGATGTCCTTGCCATCGGCCTGCGCCACGAACATGGTACAGGATTTGACCGATTTGCCATCGATGGTAACGGTACAGGCCCCACAATGCGAGGTGTCGCAGCCGATATGCGGTCCGGTGATGTTGAGCTGTTCGCGCAGCGTATAGATCAACAGTTCGCGCGGTTCGGCCAATACGTCTACGGCCTGACCGTTCACGGTCAGCTTGTAATGTTTCTTGTCAGACATGTTCTCATTCCCTCAGGCGCGCGACCAGGCGCGTTCGATGGCGCGAGTCAGAATGACGCCCGCCACATGACGTTTGAATGCAACCGGACCACGGTTGTCCTCCATCGGATCAATGTCGCCCAGCATGGCACTGACAGCGGCTTTGATCGCTGCTGCGTCAACTGACGTCCCGATCAGCGCAGCCCCGGCCTCATCCGAGAAAACCGGCGTATCGCTGAGGTTGGTCATGGCGATGGAGGCTTGCGCACACGTACCGCCCTGCGCGACCAACTGAACAGCGGCGGCAGCGGTGGCATAGTCACCGATCTTGCGCTTTTGCTTTTCATAAGCATAGCCGCCCTGCGGAGGTGCGAATGAGACTTTGGTCAAAACCTCATCATCCTCACGATCCGTCATATAGGCCGCCTCGTAAAACTCGCGCGCAGCCACCGTGCGCTCACCGTCCGAGCCGACAAGCGTGAACTGCGCATCCAGACACTGCATCAGGCCCGGCATGTCATTGCCGGGATCGCCGTTGGCGACATTGCCGCCGACCGTACCCATATACCGCACCTGAGGATCAGCGATCTGCAACGCAGCCTCACGCATGATCGGGGCCGCAGCCGCCAGATCCGCGTGGTCGATGATCTCGGCCTGAGTGGTCATGGCACCGATGGTGATGGTGTCGCCGACGGTGATACCCGACAATCCGTCGACATCCTGCAGATCGATCAGATGCGGCACGTCCGCCATGCGCAGCTTCATCATGGGGATCAGGCTATGCCCGCCCGCCATGACGCGCGCGTCGTCTCCGTGTTCTTCGAGGATGGCAAGAACGCCCGGCATATCCTTTGGACGATGATATTCAAACGTCGCTGGAATCATGTGCTTCCTCCCTTGAGCAAATGTTCTGGCTGGGAGGAGCGCAGCACAATCACAGCTGCAACATCACGCTGAAACTGTTCAAATGCAGGGATTTTGCACGAAATGCGCCCTAGGCTGCACCAAATGCGCCGACATGCGGGGCCAGTTTTGACTGCACATCTTTCATCTTGGACCGGCTAACCGGAACCGGAGGCAGGCTGTCGGCCTCAAAGGTGCATTTGCCCTTGTCCTTGGTCCGCTCGAACCGCGTGACCTTGGACGGGTTGATCAGATAGCTGCGATGCACCTGCATGAAACCAGCGGGAACAAGCCGCTTGCCGCTTTCCGTGATGGTCCAGACACAGAAACAACGCTCGCCCGTGTCGGTATAGACCTGCGTGTAATGCCCGTCGGCGCGGACAAAGGCGATGTCTTCGGCCCGCAGGAAAATCCGCGCGCCGTCCCGCTCACAGGGAACCGTCACGGGGGTGTCTTCGGGCTGAACCGGGTCTGGTATGGCCTGCGTCTCGGGGGGAGTCAGGAACGTCGCGCTGACCCACAGGAACGCGCCGAAAATCACAAAGCTGGACAGGATCACCCCGATTGCCATCATCTCATTGCTGATGGGGGGCCCGAATTCGCTGACCCGCTCGACCGCGACAAAATTCGTCCCGGCCATCGCCAGAAAATGAACCGCCACCACCGCAAAGCCGAAACACAGCGTCCCGATCAGGATGTTGCGCGTATTGCGCGTCTGATAGGCGACGCGAAAGGCCAGAACACACAGCACAATGGCGCTGACCGACGACAACGCGACCCCAAGCGGCGAGTAAACCGCGCGGCACAGCTGCAACCCGGCCATGCCCACATAGTGCATCACCAAAATACCCGCGCCGACGATTGCGCCTGCGGCCAGGATGATCGTCGGCGTCCGTTCAGCAAAATGCAGCAACCCAAGGGCGACCGCGACCATCAGAATGGCAATCAGAGCCGAGGCCAGCGTAATCGCGGCGTCATAATAGAACAGGATCGGCAGTTGCAGCCCCAACATGGCCACGAAGTGCATCGACCAGATGCCACCGCCCAACGCCATCGAGGCCAGCGCGACCGCGACCTTTCTCTGCGACACGGATTTCGATGACAGGTCTTTCGTCAGGCTGAGACCGGTGAACCCAGCGACCAGCGCCACGACGAACGACATCGCAACGAGCAACCCGTTGTGTCCAAATTCCAAGAACTCCATG
Source organism: Ruegeria sp. CH10 (assembly GCF_056537125.1). Classification (NCBI taxonomy): domain Bacteria; kingdom Pseudomonadati; phylum Pseudomonadota; class Alphaproteobacteria; order Rhodobacterales; family Roseobacteraceae; genus Ruegeria; species Ruegeria sp. CH10. The sequence goes on from NZ_JBQFQY010000005.1 coordinate 228,369, forward strand.
GCAGGTTTATGCCGCCTGGAACCGGATTACGCAAATGCCGAGTGCCCGGAATGACCCATGCACCCGGCTTGCGGGTCTTCTGTCGGCCAATGCGCCTTATTGAGCGTGCGTCTCCTGACCGCGTTTTTCCAGCAAGGACAGCGCAACAAAGGTCACGACTGCCCCGGAAAGCAGGTAAAGGCCCGCGGCCCAAAGGCCGAACAATGCGGTCAGACCAATCCCGACCAGCGGCGCAAAGGCGGCGCCGATGATCCAGGACAGGTTGGTGGCCATGGCCGAGCCTGAATAGCGGTATTTCTTGGGGAACCGACGCGGCACAATCGCACCGGCCTGACCATAGGCCAGCCCCAGGATCACAAAGCCGGACAGGATGTACACGTAGGGGTAGTGAGCCAGAGTTCCGATCATCAGGCTGAGCACCACGATCAGCACCGTGCTGATCCGGATCACCGTGCGCCGGTCATAGCGGTCGGCCAACACGCCCGAATAGATGACCGACACAATCGCCAGCGCGCCACCGATCAACTGCACCGTCAGGACCTGTGTGATCTCAAACCGCTCATAGATCATCGCGAAGGCCAAAGGGAACACCGTTACCATATGGAACAACGCATAGCTGGCCAGAGGCAGGCAGGCCGACAGAAAGATGGTTTTCCCTTCATTGCGGACCAGTTCCGGCAGCGGCGCTGATTCCAGAACCTCGGGCTCAACCCCAAGATCGGCGTTCAACAAACGCACCCGCGCATAAAGCGAGACGACATTCACCGCCATCACCGCAAAGAACGCAAAGCGCCAGCCCCAATTGATGAATTCCTCCGGGGTCAGAAACCCATGCAGCACGTAAAAGATCGACGCTGCGACGACAAAGCCAATAGGTCCGCCCAATTGCGGCACCATCGCGTAAATGCCCTTGCGATTCTCAGGCGCGGCATTTTGCAACTGCAGCGTCAGCCCATCCCAGGCACCGCCCAGCCCTAGCCCCTGTAGAATGCGCAAAAAAGCCAGCAAAACCGGGGCAAACCACCCTATTTTTTCATAGCCTGGCAGCAACCCGATGGCGACTGTGGCGGTTCCCAGCAACACAAGGGCCAGGGTGACCTTGCCGACCCGACCGATTCTGTACTGCAGCGTACGCCCCGCAAGGCTGGCCACGGGTCTGGCCAGAAACGCCAGCGCAAAAATCGCAAAGGATGCCAGCGTGCCGCTGACCGGGTCCAGCATCGGGAAAAAGAGCTGTGGAAACACCAGCGCCGAGGCGATGGCATAGACAAAAAATCCAAAGAAATCAGTTACTCGGGCCATTACGACCGTTGTGATCACTTCATCGATCGTCGCGGAATAGCGTGGTGCATCACTGACGCTTGTCATCATATTCTCCTGCATTGACCCCAATGTTCCGAAGCGTCACGCCAAAGGTATTTTCGCGGGTCATCTTTTGTCGCATTGCAGCACGGCTGAAAAACTTGCACAAGGCCCCCGCAAGCAGAGGCGTATTTAATGTCTCGCCAGCTTAGCAACTCTTCAGTGACAAACAGAACCAAGAGACGCAAAAATATGAAGCGCGCAATTTTCGCGACGGCCCTGCTGTCGCTCATCGCACTGTCGGGGTGCGATCTGGTCGTTATGAATCCGTCTGGCGATGTGGCCGTCCAGCAGGCCGATCTGATTCTGTACTCGACTGTCCTGATGCTGATCATCATCGTGCCGGTGATGGCCCTGACCGTGTTTTTTGCTTGGAAATACCGGGCCTCGAACAAAGACGCAGCCTATGAGCCCGATTGGGACCATTCAACCAGCCTTGAGATCATCGTCTGGTCTGTTCCGCTGGCGATCATCATCTGTCTGGCCGGTCTGACCTATGTTGCAACGCACCGCCTCGATCCGTTTCAACCGCTGTCGCGCGTGTCAGCCGAGCAGCCGATTGACCCTGCGGTCGAGCCGATGGTGATTCAGGTCTCGGCAATGGATTGGAAATGGCTGTTCATCTACCCCGAACAGGGCATCGCCACCGTTAACGAAGTGGCCGCAGTCGTCGACCGTCCGATCAAATTCGAAATTACATCGACCACTGTTATGAACTCGTTCTTCGTGCCTGCATTGGCCGGACAGATTTATGCGATGTCGGGCATGCAGTCCGAGCTGAACGCCGTGATCAACGAAGCAGGCGTCTATAACGGGTTCTCGGCCAATTACAGTGGCGAGGGATTCTCGCAAATGCGCTTTAAGTTCCATGGTAAGGATCAGGCAGATTTCGACGCCTGGGTCGCGCAGGTTCGGGCGCAGGGCACTGCGTTAGATCGCGACACAATCGCCAAGCTCAACCAGCCCAGCGTGGCGCATCCCGTGACCTATTACGATTCGGTCGAAGACGGGTTGTGGGACAAGGTTGTAAACCTGTGCATCGATGACGACTCGCTATGTCTGAACGACATGATGATGGTCGACGCACTGGGTGGCGGCGGGATCGAGGGGCTGTTCAACCGCGAATTGTTCCGGGGCATCTGCTCGGCCGATGATCCGGGTGCGCTGATGGCCATGATCCGCCCTGAAATGCGCATCCGCCAGGACGAAATCATCACTGCGATGACGTTGGTTCCGCCAGCGTCCGCAAACTGAAACAAAGAACAAGAAACGGAAAGATATCGCGATGTCGCTATCTCACGGAGCCGCTGACGGACATGCAACACTGTCCTCCGTCGATCCATTCTGGGGCAAGCTGTCCTGGAATGTGTTCCCCTTCTACGAACCGGTCATCTTCTACACATTCATAGCCGTCGCCCTGGGCGGCATCGCCGTCGTCGGAGCGCTGACCTATTTCCGGCTGTGGGGCTATCTGTGGAAAGAGTGGTTCACCAGTATTGATCACAAAAAGATCGGGATCATGTACATGGTGCTGGGTCTGATCATGCTGCTGCGCGGCTTTGCCGATGCACTGCTGATGCGGCTGCATCAGGCAATGGCGGCAAGTGGTGGCGAAGGCTATCTGAACGCCCACCATTACGACCAGATCTTTACCGCCCATGGCGTGATCATGATCTTCTTTGTTGCGATGCCCTTTGTGACCGGCTTCATGAACTACGTCATGCCGTTGCAGATCGGTGCGCGCGACGTGGCGTTCCCGTTCCTCAATAACCTCAGCTTCTGGCTGACGGTGTCGGGCGCGGTGCTGATCATGCTCTCGCTGTTCGTGGGTGAATTCTCGACCGCGGGCTGGCTGGCCTATGCGCCGTTCTCGGGGTTGGATTACAGCCCGAGCGTTGGCATGGATTATTACCTGTGGGCCCTGAACATCGCCGGGATCGGTACGACGCTTTCGGGCATCAACCTGGTTGTGACCATCGTCAAGATGCGCGCGCCGGGCATGGATTACATGAAGATGCCGGTCTTTGTCTGGACCACCCTGTGTACCAACATCCTGATCGTGGCGACCTTTCCGGTGCTGGCGGCGACGCTGGCCCTGCTGACGGCGGATCGCTATCTCGGCACCCATTTCTTCACAAATGATATGGGCGGAAGCCCGATGATGTATGTGAACCTCATCTGGATCTGGGGCCACCCCGAGGTCTACATTCTGATCCTGCCGATCTTTGGTATCTTTTCCGAAATCGTGCCGACATTCACCGGTAAGCGCCTGTTTGGCTATACCTCGATGGTCTACGCCACCTGCGTGATCATGATCCTCAGCTATCTGGTCTGGCTGCACCATTTCTTCACCATGGGCGCAGGCGCGAATGTGAACGCCTTCTTTGGCATCACGACGATGATCATCTCGATCCCGACAGGGGCCAAGATCTTCAACTGGCTGTTCACCATGTATAAGGGCCGCATCCGGTTCGAGACCCCGATGCTGTGGGTCATGGGCTTTATGCTGACCTTCGTGATCGGCGGTATGACTGGCGTTCTGCTGGCGGTGCCGCCTGCGGATTATGTTCTGCATAACTCGCTTTTCCTGATCGCGCATTTCCACAACGTGATCATCGGTGGCGTGGTGTTCGGCATCTTTGCGGGCATCATCTATTGGTGGCCCAAGGCGTTCGGCTTCAAGCTTGAGCCGTTCTGGGGCAAGGTCAGCTTCTGGTGCTGGCTGATCGGCTTCTACCTGGCCTTCATGCCGCTTTACGTGCTGGGCCTGATGGGCGTCACCCGCCGTATCAGCCAGTTCGAGGATACGTTCTATTCGGTCTATTTCGTCATCGCCCTGGTGGGTGCATTGTTCATCGCCGCCGGGATCGGAGCGTTCATCGTGCAGATCGTTGTCTCGATCCTGCGCCGCGACGCATTGCGCGATGTCACGGGTGACCCATGGGACGGCCGGACACTGGAATGGTCGACCTCTTCACCCCCACCCTACTACAACTTTGCGTTCTCACCCCGAGTACACGAGCTGGACGCCTTTACCCAGATGAAGCGCGAGGGGTTCACGCGGCCCACCGACGGGTTCGTGCCGATCCACATGCCGCGTTATACGGCGACGGGGATTGTCATGGCCGGGCTGCTGACCGTAATGGGCTTTGCGCTGGTCTGGCACGTGTGGTGGCTGGCCGCCGCCAGCTTTGCCGCGACGCTGATCTATGGCATCGCGCATACCTTCAACTATGACCGTGACTACTACGTCCCTGCGGATGAAGTGCGCGATATCGAACACCAGCGGACACAACAGCTGGCAGGGGCTGCGGAATAATGAGCGACACCACAAGCGAAACGCCAAAAGAGTTCTTCGTGATCGAAGACCCCCATCACGGGGGTGATCACGGCGAACATCACCACGAAACCGGAACCATGCTTGGGTTCTGGATCTACCTTATGAGCGACTGCCTGATCTTTGGCATCCTCTTTGCGACCTATGCGGTGCTGGGCCAGAACTATGCGGCTGGCCCCGCGCCGGTCGACCTGTTCGAGATCGACATGATCCTGGTGGCCACCTTCATGCTGCTGTTCTCGTCGATCACCTACGGGTTCGCGGTGCTACGGATGGATATGCACGACCTGCGCGGAACGGTTCTGTGGCTGATTGTCACCGGCCTGTTCGGGGCGGCGTTCCTGTTTCTTGAGGTCAAAGAGTTCAACCACCTGATCCATATCGGCGCAGGTCCGGGGGCGAGTGCATTCCTGTCCTCATTCTTTGTTCTGGTGGGCACGCACGGGCTGCACGTTCTGGGCGGCAGCATCTGGCTGATCGTTCTGCTGATGCAGCTGGGCCAGCACGGCCTGACCCATGAGAACAAGCGCCGGGTGATGTGCCTGTCGCTGTTCTGGCACTTCCTCGACCTGATCTGGATCGGCGTCTTTTCCTTGGTTTACCTCACGGGGGTCCTGCTATGAGCGATCACGCAAAAGGCAGCCACGGCACCTTCAAATCCTACATGATCGGCTTTTTGCTGTCTGTTGTCCTGACCCTGATCCCGTTCTGGGTGGTGATGGGCGACGTGATGGACAGCACCGGTTGGGCCATTGCGGTCATCTTCACACTGGGTGCGGCGCAGATGATGGTGCATATCCACTACTTCCTGCACGTCTCGATCAAGGTGGAAAATGGCTGGCAGGCCATGTCGGCAGGGCTGACGGTTTTGCTGCTGGTCATCATCATGGCCGGGTCGATCTGGGTCATGTTCAACCTGGATGAAAACCTGATGCCCGCCCACGAACAGATCGAACGGGTCCGCAACCTGCCATGACCGATCCGACCACCGCGCGGCGGCCCTTTTGGGTCAAAGCTCTGCTCATTGGGCTGTCGGCGGTGTTGGTCGTGGTCTTTGTACTGCTGGGCAACTGGCAGATGCGGCGTTTGGCCTGGAAACAGGACCTGATCGCCGCCGTGGATGCGCGGGCTTATGGCGAGGCGACCGCCCTGCCCGCGCAGTTCGACCCGGACCGTCACGCCTACCAGCGCGTGCAGGTTCAGGGTCAGTTTCTGGACACCCCGCCCGTGCTGGTCAAAGCAGTGACCGAGATTGGCCCCGGTCTGTGGGTCATGTCACCGCTGCAGACGGATCTGGGGGTCTTGTGGGTCAATCGCGGCTATGTGCATGCGGATGTGGCAACGCCGGAACACTGGACCTTGCCGCAGACTCCGATCACCGGGCTTTTGCGCCCAACCGTCAAGGATGGCACGCTGCTGGAACGCAACGATCCCGCAATCGACCGCTGGGTGTCGCGCGATACGCAGGTCATGTCCGATGAGCGGGGTCTGACCGGCGAAAGCCTTCCGTATTTTCTGGATGCAGACCATCAAGGCGATCGGGGCGCGTGGCCGCGTGGGGGGCTGACCGTCATCACCTTCAGCAACTCTCATCTGTCTTATGCGCTGACATGGTATGCGATGGCTCTGCTGTTCGTGGTCGCGTTGGTTTATGTCTTCCGGTCTGGCTCTGATTGATCAAGTTGGCTTATCGTAAATTCAAAAATTACGCATGTTCTCCTTATTAAAATCCACCATCCACAATTGACAGATGCGCGGTTCCGTCGCATCTAGACTTTGAAACAGCCACCGGAACGATGGTTCCGGAAGCCTGCGAATACTCACCTGAACTCAATACTTTAGCCGGATCTTCGGAGCATGTCGCACGCGTGTTCCCACCCCGGCGCAACCGCAGGCGGAACCGGGAATGGCAAAGAAGAAACACGTCGGCAAAAGCTCGAACGCGGCGGGTGGCTGGGGCGCCCTGAAAAGCGTGGGTCGCCAGTTGATGGGCAGCGGCAAGCCGCTCTCGGGTGCCAAAACGATGTTGAAAGCCAACCAGCCCGACGGTTTCGATTGCCCCGGCTGCGCCTGGGGCGACCCTGAACATGGCTCATCGTTCGAATTCTGCGAAAACGGTGTCAAAGCCGTCGCGTGGGAGGCGACGAAGGCCCGTGTCACGCCCGAGTTTTTTGCCAAACACACAGTGACCCAGTTGCAGGGCTGGACCGATTATGATCTGGAACATCAGGGCCGCCTGACACATCCCGTGCGCTACAATCCCGAGACAGACAAATACGTGCAGGTTGACTGGGACACCGCCTTTACCCAGATCGGCGCGGCCCTGAACGCGCTGGACGATCCCAACCGGGCCGAGTTCTATACCTCGGGCCGGGCCAGCAACGAGGCCGCCTTTCTGTATCAGACCTTCGTGCGCCTTTATGGCACCAACAATTTCCCCGATTGCTCGAACATGTGCCACGAGGCCAGCGGCGTTGCCCTGACGGAATCGATCGGCATCGGCAAGGGCACCGTGCTGCTGGAAGATTTTGAAAAGGCCGACGCAATTTTTGTTGTGGGCCAGAACCCCGGCACCAACCACCCCCGCATGCTGGCCGATCTGCGCAAGGCCACCCAGCGCGGCGCACGGGTCGTGGTGTTCAACACGCTCAAGGAAAAGGGCCTGCATCGGTTTGCCGACCCGCAGAACAAGCTTGAGATGATCCGGGGCGGGTCCGAGGCGACGTCGACCGATTACTTCCGCCCGCGTCTGGGCGGCGACATGGCCATCTTCCGAGGCATGGCCAAGGTGATCCTGGCCGCCGAAGACGCGGCTGTGGCCGAGGCGCGCGCCCCGGTTCTGGATCAAGCATTCATCGCCAAGCATGCGCATGGGTTTGACGCCTATCGTGCTTTGGTCGAACGCACCCCATGGGATCAGATCGAGGAACAATCCGGCCTGACCCGCGCCAAGATCGAAGAAGCTGCCGAGATTTACATGTCCGCAGACAAAGTGATCACCACCTGGGCGATGGGTATCACGCAGCACAAGCATTCCGTCCAGATGATCCGTGAAATCGTCAACGTCATGCTCATGCGCGGCAATATCGGACGCCCCGGTGCCGGGCTGTGTCCGGTGCGCGGTCATTCAAACGTACAGGGCGACCGCACCGTCGGCATCAACGAAAAGGCCCCCGCCCCCCTGCTGGACGGGATGGAGCGGGAGCTGGGCGTGCCCATGCCGCGCGATCCGGGGCATAACGTGCTGCACGCGATTGGCGCGATGCTGAATGGACAGGCCAAGGCGTTTATCGGGCTGGGCGGCAACTTTGCCCGCGCCACCCCGGACAGCCAGTTGATCGCGCAGGCGCTTGGCAATCTGGACCTGACGGTGAATGTGGCGACCAAGCTGAACCACGGCCATCTGCTGCCGGGCAAACTGTCCTTTATCCTGCCCTGTCTGGGCCGGACCGAGATTGACCGCAATTCCGAAGGCGTGCGCCAGATCGTAACGGTCGAGGATTCGATGTCGATGGTGCATGGTTCGGGCGGGATCAACCTGCCCGCCTCGCAAGAGCTGAAGTCCGAGGTGCGGATCGTTGCGGGCATCGCCAAGGCGACCGTTGGCAGCGATGTGGTCGATTGGGATACGCTGGCGGATGACAATGACAAAATCCGCGACCTGATCGCGCGGGTCCTGCCCGCCTTTGACAACTATAACGAGGCCGTGCGCAAACCGCGCGGCTTCCACCTTTATAACAGCGCCGCCGCGCGAGACTGGAAAACGCCGACTGCGCGGGCCAATTTCTCGGACGCGGATCTGCCGGATCAGACCGAATGGCAACGGGCGCAGGATGAAGATCAGGTTTTCGTGCTGCAAACCTTCCGGTCGCATGATCAGTACAACACCACCGTCTATGGCATGGATGACCGGTATCGCGGTGTCTATGGCGAACGTCAGGTTGTCTTCATGCACCCCAAGGATGTCGCCTTGCTGGGGGCCGCTGCCGGGGATCGGGTGAACGTGATCGGTTACCACGATGACGGGATTGAACGGATCGCCCACGATTTTCGGCTGGTGCCTTATGACATCCCACGTGGCTGTGTCGCAGGCTATTACCCCGAGCTGAACGTCTTGGTCCCCTATAAGACCTTTGGCGACAAAAGCTTCACCCCCGCATCGAAATCCGTGATGGTGCGCTTTGAAATACAAGGAGCCTGAGGATGGACGAGGCGCTGATGGAAACCGTCTCGGCCCTGCTGGATCGCGGCTTGGATCGTCTCAGCCCATTGGCGGCGGGCGTTCTTGCCTCGGCCCATCTGGGTCTGTCGCATGACAGCCGCAGCCTGGCCACCAAGCTGGGGATCGCCCATGCGCTTGTCCTGCGGGAATGTGTTGCGCTGAGCGAGGAACACCAAATGGTCAGCCTGGATGACAGACAGGACCGCTCGCAGCGCGTGTTCTTTTCGCTGACTGAACATGGCCATAACTTGCTTGCCAGGGTCTCTGGACCATGACTGCACCTTTTCGCCAAGGATCGGACGTTCACTACCCCACCTCATTACAGCTGGGCTGCAGCCAGCATCCGCAGGGCGCGTCACAAATGCGGGATTTGGTGCAGGAGGTTCCGGTGGCGCTGGTTTTTAATGGCTCTACCGCAGCCGTGATGATGGCCTCGCCCGCCGATATTGAGGATTTTGCCCTCGGCTTTGCTATGACCGAGGGCTTTGTCACCGGCCCCGGTGACATCGAAGAGTATGAGCAGGTCGCGCATAAATCCGGGCTTGAGGCGCGGTTCTGGCTCAAGCCACACGCCGCAGAAACGGTTGCGGCCCGGCGGCGCGCGATGATGGGGCCGGTTGGATGCGGGTTGTGCGGTATTGACAGTCTGGAACAGGCGACCCGCGCAGTTGCCACCGTCTCGGCGCACTCCGTGCGCATCCGCGCGGACGACGCGGCAGGCGCCCCCGAAGGGCTGCGCGCCCATCAACATCTACACGACCTCACGCGGTCGGCCCATGCGGCCGGGTTTTTGACGCCCGGTCAGGGCATCATCATGGTCCGCGAAGATGTGGGGCGTCACAATGCGCTGGACAAACTGCTGGGGGCTTTGATCCGTCACGGTATTGATCCGGCCACAGGGGCGGTGGTTCTGACCTCACGTGTATCGCTTGAGCTGGTGCAAAAAACCGCCGCGCTGGGATGTCCGATCCTGATTGCCGTATCTTCACCGACCGCGCTGGCGGTCGAGCTGTCGGATCAGGCTGGGATCACCCTTGTTTCGAATGCCAGGCGATCCGAATGCGCGGTGTTCACCCATCCGCATCGCATCCTGCCCGCAACACATGGACCCGCAACCATTGATTTGACGTGAGAGCTGAGCATGCTGAAAACCGCCCTTATCATTCTGACCCTCAGCGCCAGTGGCCAGACCCATTTTGCCCTTATGGAAACGGACACGGCACAGGACTGCCACGCCGCTGCTGAAACGATCAGTGCGATCTTGCAGGACACCGATATCCAAATCACTGCCATGCGCTGTGGCCGAACCGCACTGACCCTGACAGGGTTCGAACATGGTCACGCCGAGGAAGATATGCGTTGGCTTTACCGAGTGACGATCCATGGCGATGCGCTGAATGACGGGTTTACGGCCGAGCTTATGACCGATGGAACATGCAATGCGATTGAGGGGCAGACCTATTGCGCGATCTCTGCGCAGCACCCAGTGCCGCAATAAGCATCCAAGACCCCACAGGGGAAACAACGGGGCGGCATGGTTGGCCGCCCCGATTTTGTTCAGAACTTAGCTCGCAGGTGTGCTCAGCGCGTCCAGCAGCGTGCCCAGATTGTGCTGGAACATCGCCAGATAGCTGGTCGCCGGGCCACCACGCTCGGACAGCGCATCCGAGAACAAACGCCCCCCGATCTCGATACCCGTTTCGTCCGAGATCTGCTGAACCAGCGCAGGGCTGGTGATGTTTTCAACGAACAACGCGGCGACGCCTTCGCCCTTAAGCTGATCAATCAGTACCGCCAGTTCCTGGGCCGAGGGCTCGGCCTCGGTGTCGATACCAACGGGCGCCAGGAAGGTCAGGCCGTAGGCATCCGCCAGATAGCCGAACGCGTCATGCGCGGTGACAACAGTGCGGCGATCAGCCGGCAGGTCAGCCAGTTTGGTTTTGGTTTCGGCGTCCAGAGCTTCAAGCTGTGCAATATAGGCATCCGCATTGGCGGCGATCTCGTCTGCATGTTCGGGCATGGCCGCTTTCATCGCATCCGCCACGTTGGTCACATAGATCACACCATTGGTCAGCGCGTTCCAGGCATGGGGGTCGATTGCGCCGTCCACCTTCACCGGGGTGATGCCATCGGTGGCGACATGCACGGTGGCCTCGGTCCCGGATTCCGAGATCAGCGTGTCGGACCAGGTTTCAAATCCCAGACCGTTGACAAAGATGATGTCCGCCTGGGCCACAGCCTTGGCGTCGGCGACCGACGGCTGATAGACATGCGCGTCGGCATCGGGGCCAACGATGGTTGTTACCGTGGCCAGATCGCCTACGACCTCTTCGACCATATCGCCCAGAATTGAAAAGCTGGCGACGATCTGGATGTCTTCGTCAGCAGCTGCAGCCGGAAATGCGGCCAGAGCAAAGGACGCCGAGGCAATACCGGCGTAGAGGGATTTAATAAGAGTCATTTTGCTCTCTCTTCCTGTTGAATTTGCGCAAGGGGGACGCTCTTTGAAACGGACGATTTGCGCAGCCGCCCGCCAAACCCAAGGGGGCCGAAAATGGCCGAGATCAGAAAGAACACACCCGCCACCAGCACAATGGCCGGGCCCGAGGGCGTGTTTGGAAACAGGTAGGACAGGCTAAGCCCGATCCAGCAGCTGGACAGGGCAAAGACAAAGCCCAAAACCAGCTGCGCCGTGATTGTGCTGGCCCAATAGCGCGCCGCCGTTGCAGGCAGGATCATCAGACCGACAGCCATCAACGTACCCAGCGTCTTGAACGCGGCCAGCAGGTTCAAAACCAGCAGCAGCATGAAACCTTGATCCACCAGCCACGGCCAGCGTGTTTGGGTTTCGAAATAGACCGGGTCGCATGTGCTCACGATCAGCGGGCGCAGAAGAAAGGCAAACGCCACCAGCGTTACAGTCGCAACCCCGCCCACCAGCAACATCGAGGCATCGTCAATCCCAAGGATCGAGCCGAAGAGAAAGCTTTTCAGCGGCACCGCAGACCCGGCCGCCGACAAGATAAAGATCCCCACCGCCAACGCGATCAGATAGAGAGATGCAAGGCTGGCATCGCTGCGCAGGATGGTTCTGCGCGCCAGAAACGCGGTCAGAATGGCAACGCCTACGCCCGCAATCAGCCCACCGACCAATAGCGACATGACCGACAGGCCCGCCGTGACAAAGCCGATAACGATGCCGGGCGTAATCGCATGGGCCATCGCCTCACCCGCCAGCGACAAGCGGCGCAGAACAAGGAACGCCCCCACCGGCGCGACCGAGGCCGACAGAACCGTTGTCGCCACAAAAGCGCGACGCATGAACGCAAAGCTCCACATTTCGGCGAAAAGATCAAACATATGCGCTCTCCGATGCGGGGGAGTTGTTGCGGAACATCCATGAGGCCTGGCTTTCCGACATATAGCCCTGAGTCACCAGCCGGTGGGGGGTCAGCACCTCATTGACCGACCCGTGCGTTGCCTCTTGCCCGCCCAGCAACAGGGCATGGCTGCAATGATCCAGAACCGAGGACAAATCGTGCACGACCAGAACCACCGCACGGCCTTCGTCGCGCCAACGGCGGATGATCTTCAGCAGATGCTCCTCGGTGGATTGGTCAACGGCGGCAAAGGGTTCGTCCAGCAGGATCAAAGGGGCATCCTGCATAATGACCCGCGCAAAAAGCGCCCGCTGCAATTGGCCACCCGACAGCATATGCAGGGGACGGTCGGCGATATCGAGAACACCGGCCTCATCCAAGGCGGCGGTCATCCGATCCCGCGCCGCATTGTCCAGTCCGGACCGAAATCCAAACCCGCGCCACGCACCCATTGCGGCCAGATCCCGCACGCGTATGGGAAACCGCCGGTCGAATTCGGTCATCTGCGCCAGATAGCCGATTTCGCGCGGGCGTCCCTGTGGCCAGTGCAGACTGCCTGAAAGAGGGTCCATCAGGCCCAGCATCATTTTGACAAACGTGCTTTTGCCAGAGCCGTTGGCCCCCAGCACAGCAAGGGTGGTTCCGGCCTCAATATCCATTGAGAGGCGGCGAAACAGCGTCAGATCACTATATCCAAGCGTCAGGTCGCGCAGTTGCAGAACAGTTGTCATCAGATCACCGCATAGATCGATAGCCACAACAGCGCCGACAGCGCCAAAGCGCCTGCCACCAGAACTGTCACGCTGTATTCCGTCAGGCACCTGCCCCATTTGGTCATGGCACGCCTGATCATTGCTGCGCACCGCAAGCGACGAAGCAGCCCGGTAGATCTGCGGGGAAGGCGTTTACCCCATGTGTCCCGTCTTGTGGGACAGGGGATTTTTGTACTGACATGGGCCTCGCCTCCTCCGGTCGGACGGGGGGCAAGCAAGGACACGTCTTTTTACGGCATGGACCGTTTGAAACACTGTCTACTCCCTCTGGGACACCCCGCCCAGCTACGTTAAAATCGGATGGCAGGTCTCCTGACTTGCGGGTCAACGCTGTCCCGATCCTTCCCAGGCTTTGGCCCAGTGGACGATCTCGGGTCGCTTACCGCCTACAGTTGCGGGGGCAGTTACGGATTTGGCATGAAAAGCGCCGCACCGTATTCCCTTTTATCCCGTCCCGCAGATCGCGGTCAGGGAACCATCACGGCGACAAAACACAAACGGGGTTGATTCGACAAGAGATCACACTAGGACTTCACCATTTTGTGGCCGGGGCACGTTTTGTGCGAAAAAGAAATTTATCGGACCTTCACCCTATATATTGACAAGAAGTGGCAACCAAACTCTATATAGTGTTGCTTCGGTTCTTTCGATTCCTGTCGAAAGCTAAGAGGGAAACCGGTGAAAAACCGGCGCTGCCCCCGCAACTGTAAGCGGATCGTTCGGCTGAACACGCCACTGAAAGCGTGCTTTTGGGAAGGCCAGTCCGAACCACGATCCGCAAGCCAGGAGACCTGCCGGGCGCAAATGATAACCACGAACGGAGGGTTCGGGGGCGTGTTCTGGGGCATTTTCCCCGCAGCGTCCTCGACTTTGATTAAAGGACAGAGGACGACATGAGCGTTACCGTATATTCCAAACCCGCCTGCGTACAATGCACCGCAACCACCCGCGCGCTGGATGCAAAGGGCGTCGCCTATGATGTGGTCGATCTGACTCAGGACGACAGCGCCATGACCCATGTGACCGAGCTGGGCTATCGTCAGGCCCCCGTTGTGGTCGCAGGCAGCGCGCATTGGTCGGGCTTTCGCCCCGACATGATCGCCCAACTGGCCTGATCCATGACCGCGCCGATCCCGGCGCTGGTCTATTTCTCATCGAAATCCGGAAACACCCACCGCTTTGTGACGCGGCTGGGGCTGACCTCTTTCCGCATTCCGACCGGGATGGACCCGCTGCCTGACCCCAAAGGCCCCTATGTTCTGATCTGCCCGACCTATGCCGATGGCGAGGGGCGCGGGGCGGTTCCGAAACAGGTGATCCGGTTTCTGAACGACCCGGCCCGCCGCGCCGGGATCATCGGGGTGATCGGCGCTGGAAATCGCAACTTTGGTGCGACCTACGCCATGTCCGGTCGCATCATCGCCCAGAAATGCAACGTTCCGCTGCTCTATTCCTTCGAGCTGGCCGGCACTGACACCGACATCGCCCGCGTCCGCGCCGGGCTTGAAAAACTAGGGAGACACCAATGCTCGACAGCAGCGTAAATGAGCAGGACTATCACGCGCTGAACGCGATGCTGAACCTTTACGATGGTGAGGGGAAGATCAGGTTCGACGCAGACCGCATGGCCGCGCGGCAGTATTTCCTGCAGCATGTGAACCAGAACACCGTGTTCTTCCACTCGCTGGATGAAAAGCTGGGCTATCTGGTGTCCGAAGGCTATTACGAAGCGGCCGTTCTGGACCAGTATTCCAAGAACTTCATGCGTCAGATCTGGGATTCGGCCTATGCCAAGAAATTCCGGTTTCCGACCTTTCTGGGCGCGTTCAAGTATTACACCTCGTACACTCTGAAAACCCGCGACGGGCAACGGTATCTTGAGCGGTACGAAGACCGCGTTGTGATGACCGCACTGGCACTGGCGCGCGGGGATGAGGCGCTGGCCCTGTCCTTCATGGAGGAAATTCTGGATGGCCGGTTCCAACCCGCCACGCCAACCTTCCTGAACGCGGGCAAGGCGTCACGTGGTGAGCTGATCTCGTGCTTTCTGCTGCGGTTGGAAGACAACATGGAAAGCATCGGGCGCGGCATCAACTCGGCCCTGCAACTGTCCAAGCGCGGCGGCGGTGTGGCGCTGCTGCTGACCAATATCCGCGAGCATGGCGCACCGATCAAGGGGATCGAAAACCAGTCCTCGGGCGTGATCCCTGTGATGAAACTGTTGGAGGATAGCTTTTCCTACGCCAACCAACTGGGCGCGCGGCAAGGGGCTGGGGCCGTGTATATGAACGCGCACCACCCCGATATCATGCGGTTCCTCGACACCAAGCGCGAAAACGCGGATGAGAAAATCCGTATCAAGACCCTCAGCCTTGGCGTGGTCATCCCCGACATCACCTTTGAACTGGCGAAAAAGAACGCCGATATGTACCTGTTCTCACCGCATGACGTGGAAAAGGTCTATGGCGTGCCCTTCTCGGAAATCTCGGTCACCGAGAAATATCACGAGATGGTGGATGACAAACGCATCCGCAAATCCAAGGTCAACGCGCGCGAGTTCTTTCAGACCATTGCCGAGATTCAGTTCGAATCCGGCTATCCCTATGTGATGTTCGAGGACACGGTGAACCGGATGAACCCAATCGCGGGCCGGATCAACATGTCGAACCTGTGCTCGGAAATCCTGCAGGTGAATGAGGCGTCGGAATTCAATGATGACCTCAGCTATGCGCATCTGGGCACGGACATCTCGTGCAACCTCGGGTCGCTGAACATCGCCAAGACGATGGATGGCGGCGATCTGGGCCGCACTGTTGGCGCTGCGATCCGCGCACTGACGGCAGTGTCTGAGATGTCGGCGATTGACTCGGTCCCCTCCGTGCGTCGTGGCAATGATGAAAGCCACGCGATTGGTCTGGGGCAGATGAACCTGCACGGGTTTCTGGCGCGCGAACATATCCACTATGGCTCACCCGAAGGGGTTGAGTTCACCTCGGTCTATTTCGCCAGCGTGGCCTATCACGCGATCCGCACCTCTTGCGATCTGGCCAAGGAACGCAAAACGTCATTCAAGGGGTTTGAGGACTCCGACTATGCATCGGGCACATTCTTCGACAAATACACCACCCGCGATTGGCTGCCCGAAAACGACCGCGTAAAAGCGCTGTTTGATGGCATGACTCTGCCCACGCGTGATGACTGGGCGGCGCTGAAGGCCGATGTGATGAGGCACGGCCTCTATAACCGCAACCTTCAGGCGGTGCCGCCAACAGGGTCGATCAGCTATATCAACAACTCGACCTCTTCGATCCACCCGATCGTCTCCAAGATCGAAATCCGCAAAGAAGGCAAGATAGGCCGCGTTTATTACCCGGCAGCCTTCATGGACAACGACAACCTCGAATACTACCGCGATGCCTATGAGATCGGCCCCGAGGCCCTGATCGACACATACGCGGCGGCCACCGAACATGTGGATCAGGGCCTGTCGCTAACCCTGTTCTTCCCGGCCGAGGCCACGACCCGCGACATCAACCGCACGCAGATCTACGCGTGGAAGAAGGGCATCAAAACCATCTATTACGTGCGTCTGCGCCAAGAGGCCCTCGAAGGGACCGAGGTGCAGGGCTGCGTGTCCTGCAGTTTGTAAGGGGAACGAAAATGAAAGACATGATTCAAACCAAGATCCCCCGCGCGATCAACTGGAACCGTTTGGACGACGACAAAGACCTTGAGGTCTGGAACCGTCTGACCGTCAATTTCTGGCTGCCCGAAAAAGTGCCGCTGTCCAACGACATCCAAAGCTGGGCCACGCTGACCGACCATGAAAAGCAGCTGACCATCCGCGTTTTCACCGGCCTGACACTGCTGGACACGATCCAGAACACAGTCGGGGCCCCTGCCCTGATGCCGGACGCTGTGACCCCGCATGAAGAAGCCGTTCTGACCAACATCGCCTTTATGGAGGCGGTGCATGCACGCAGCTATTCCTCGATCTTTTCGACACTGTGTTCGACCAAAGAGATTGATGAGGCGTTCCGTTGGTCCGAGGAAAACCCGCATCTGCAGGCCAAGGCCGAGGCCATCCTGAACACCTATGCGCCAGGCAACGACCCGCTGAAACGCAAGATCGCGTCGGTGTTTTTGGAAAGTTTCCTTTTCTATTCCGGCTTTTATCTGCCGATGTACTGGTCCAGCCGCGCCAAGCTGACCAACACCGCCGACCTGATCCGCCTGATCATTCGCGATGAGGCCGTGCATGGGTACTACATTGGCTACAAGTTCCAGCGCGGCTACGAGAAACTGTCCGAGGCTGAACAACAGGAGCTGAAAGACTATGCCTTTGGCCTGATGTTCGAGCTTTATGGTATCGAAAACCAGTATACCGAAGAGCTCTATGACGAAATCGGCCTGACCGAGGACGTGAAGGTCTTCCTGCACTACAATGCCAACAAAGCGCTGCAAAACCTAGGGTTCGAGGCCCTGTTCCCGCCCGAGGTTTCCGAGGTCAACCCGGCCATTCTGGCTGCGCTCAGCCCCGACAGCGAAAACCACGACTTCTTCTCGGGATCGGGGTCGTCCTATGTCATCGGCAAAGCCGTGGCGACCGAAGACGAAGACTGGGATTTCTGAAACAAAAAAGGGGAAACGCGAAACCGACGCTTCCCCTTTTCATCACCAGATCGGCTGCATTCAGAAATATCGCAGCCAAATATAGACGTTCGCAATCATCAACGTCAGGATCATGATCGGAAAGGCGACCTTGGCGAAGGCGATGAAGCCGATGGGTTGCTTGGCTTTCTCGGCAAAGGCCGCAACGGTCAGGTTGGCGCTTGCGCCCAGCAGCGTCCCGTTGCCGCCCAGACATGCGCCCAGAGCCAGCGACCACCACAACGGCTCAATCGCGTCTTCGCCGCCAAAGGTATCCGCAGTGGATTCGATCAGCGGGATCATCGTCGCCACAAACGGGATGTTGTCCAGGATCGCCGACAGAATGCCCGACGCCCAAAAGATGAAGAACGCCGTCCACATCATGTCACCCTGAGTCAACTCCAACACCTTCTCGCCAAAGAAGGCCAGCAGGCCGACATGTTCGACGCCCGCCACGATGACAAACAAACCGCCAAAGAAGAAGATCGTGATCCATTCGACCTCACCGAAGATATGGTGAACGGATTCGGATTGTTCCTCGCCGCTTTGATGCCCGTAAGCCAACAGCATCAGCAGCGCCGCACCGGCCAGCGCCGATGTTCCGGGCTGAATCCCGTGGCTGTGGCCCAGCGTAAAGCCCAACAGGACCAGCGCCAGAACGGACAGGGACTTGATCATAAGCAGCACGTCCGTGACGGCCTCTTTTTCGTTGAACCCCATGATCCGCTGGCTCGCCGATGCTGGAATGCTGGACAATTCCTTGCGGTTCATCAGATAGATAATGCCCGTCAGCACAACCAGACAGATGGCCGAAATGGGCGCGAGGTTCACGACGAAATCGTTAAAGCTCAAACCCGCAGCCGATCCGATGATGATATTGGGCGGATCGCCGATCAGTGTGGCCGTGCCGCCCACGTTCGAGGCCAGAATCTCGGCAATAAAGAACGGATAAACCCGCGTCTCAAGCGCTTCGGTGATCAGCAGGGTGATCGGTGCGATCAGCAATACGGTTGTTACGTTATCCAACAGGGCCGAAAACACCGCCGTGATCAGCGTCAGCATGATCAGAATGCCCGTCGGGTTGGCTTTGACCGTCTTGGCCGCCTTGATCGCCACATATTGGAACAGGCCACATTTACTGGTGATACCCACAATCACCATCATGCCGATCAGCAAAGCCAGCGTGTTGGAATCCACCCCTGCGATGGCCTGTTCCTGATTTATGATGCCAAACAGGACCATCAGCGACGCCCCCATCATGGCCAGTATGGCACGGTTGATCTTTTCCGTGATCAACACCGCATAGACCAAGATCAAAATGCCGGTTGCGACCCAAATGGGTTCAACACCCAACAGGTGAGGAACAGAGAGCGTTGCCTCTCCGTGTGACGTCGAATGAGCTGCCAATGTACTTGTCCGGTTCGTGGGGAGTTAGCTGAGTGCGCGATCCAAGAGCGAGTTTGCGCTGACGGTCCCGACGAATTTGTTTGTGTCGGGCTCAACAAGGATCACGTGCCTTTTGAATTTATAGATCAGGAAGATACCTTCCATCACCGGCGTGTCGGGCGCGGCGATCGGAATGTTTGACGGCCTCGACATGTTGTCGCGCACTTTTTCGGTTTTCAGCCGTTCCAGCTGGGTCTCGAAATCGCTGTGCGTCAGGCTCATGAAACTCAGCGAGTCGATTGCAACGCGCGAGGCTTCGTCGTTCAGGCCAATTGTGGCCGCCTTCGGCAGGATGAGTTTTAGCAATGTGGGTGCCGTAAACACACCGACATAGGTTCCGTCCTTGTCCACAACCGGCAAAAACCGTGCCCGGCTGCCGCGAATGATGTTGAAGGCAGTCGCGATGCTTTCGTCCGGCAGAATAGTCTGCTGAGTTTCCGTCGGGACCATTACATCAAAGCAGGTCAGGCCCATGGATGTCCTCTTTGTTTTGTATTTCGACCGGGCTCGGGCGTCGTGGCAAATCGGCGGGGACGCGGGCACCGAATCGAAGTTTCTTGGTTGCGGCGTTCATTTCACCCTCGTCCCGGTTTGGCCACCCCGACGGGCAGCAAATTCCGCAGATAGTGCTGTTTTCGGGCTGGATTGGTAACAACCCGAGGTCGGAAAGCTCCCGAACCGTGCTGACGAGAAAAATTCTTCTGTACACAATTTGTATTTTTTGCAATAAGCGCCGAAACACACCGCTCATCCACCGATGGCAGAACGCGACTCCAGGAGATGCAACCACAAGGAATTTTCAAACGATGAAGGATGTCTCGCGTGACCGGAAGCGTCTGCTTTATGAGCACATCAAAGTGTCTGTGATGACATTGGCGCTGCATCCTGGCGCGGATTTGGATGAGGCGACGTTGTCGGATGAGTTTGATCTGTCCCGGACACCGTTGCGAGAAGTGTTTCGTCAGCTGGCGGGCGAAGGGTATCTTGAGCTGCGCGAGAACCGCGGCGCGCGGGTATCGGGAATGTCCTACACGACGTTGCGCGATTTCTTTTTGGCGGCGCCGATGATTTACGGGGCGATTTTGCGGCTGGCAGCGGTGAATGCAAAGCCGGATCAGATCGCACGTTTGAAAGCTGCACAAAAGGCGTTCAAGGCAGCCAACGCGGGTGCGGATCGGGCGATGGCCAACAATCTGTTTCACGAAATCACCGGCGATATGGCCGATAACATCTATCTGCTGCCGTCGTTCAAGCGGCTGCTGATCGACCATGCCCGCATCGGCATGACCTTCTATCGGCCAAAGGATGCGACCATGGCCGACAACCTGTCCCAGGCCAGCGATCAGCATGACGCCATGATCGCCGCCATCGAGGCGGGCGATGAGGCAGCTGCCGCGCAGCTGGCCATCGATCACTGGAATCTGTCTCGCGACCAGATCGAGCTGTTCGTCACACCCGAAGGGTTGGACGTTCCGCTGGGATCGATGGCGCGGAAAACCCCTGCATGAGGATGTAAATGACACCCCTGTTCAAATTTGAAGGGATCTACACGCCGGTCGTGACCCCTTATCACGAGGATGGCAGCGTCAATTGGGACGCGCTGTCGGATGTGATCGAATATCTCATCGAAAACGGTGTGCACGGCCTGATCTCGGGCGGGTCCACCGGCGAGAACTATGCCCAGACCGTGGCCGAGCGTCTTGAGGTGGCCAAATTCACCCACACGCAGATGAAAGGCCGCCTGCCTTTGGTCGTCGGAACCGGCGCGATGATGACGCCCGATTCCATTGCCCTGGCCGCAGGCGCGCGTGAGATTGGCGCGGATTCGATCCTGCTGGCCAGCCCGGCCTATTCGGTGCCCACCGACCGGGAAAACGCGCTGAATGCGCTGGCCATCGACAAGGCCGCCGATCTGCCAGTGATGCTGTACAACTATCCGCACCGCACCGGCACCATGATGGGTGAAGAATTCCTGGACCGTGTGGGCCGCAGCCGCAACTTCTGCGGCATCAAGGAAAGCTCGGGCGACATCAACCGGGTGCACCTGCTGGCGCGCGACTATCCGCATATCCAGCTGGGCTGCGGCATGGACGATCAGGCACTGGAATTCTTTGCCTGGGGCGCGCCGTTCTGGGTCTGTGGCGGATCGAACTTCCTGCCTGCGGAACATGTGGCGCTGTACAATGCCTGCGTGGTCGAAGGGAACTTTGACAAAGGCCGCCGCATCATGTCGGCCATGCTGCCCTTGATGCATGTGCTGGAACAAGGAGGCAAGTTCATCCAGACCATCAAGCATGGCGTCACCATGAACGGCATCGACGCGGGCACCATGCGCCCGCCGCTGAAGGGTCTGAACAAGGATGACAAGCGCGCGCTGGAACAGGTCACGCGCGTGTTGAAACGCAAAATCGCCGACATTGTGGCGGAGGGATAAAGCATGAGCTTGCTGACACAGGACGAATACAAATCCATCGCCGCAGGTCTGGACCTGCCCACCGGTGCTTTCATCGACGGCAGCTTCCGCCCGGCAATCTCGGGCAAGACCTTCACCACGACCAACCCGGCCACCGGCGAGACTCTGGCCGAGATCGCCGCATGTGGCGCGGAAGATGTGGATTTTGCGGTCGAAAAGGCGCGCGATGCCTTTGACGATGGCCGCTGGTCGAAACTGCACCCGTCCGAGCGCAAGGACGTGCTGATCCGGCTGTGCAAACTGATGACCCGCAATGCGCGGGAATTGGCGGTGATGGAAAGCATCGACAGTGGCAAGACCATCTACGATTGCGAAACCGTGGATGTGCCCGAGACGATCCATTGCCTGAAATGGCATGCCGAGGCGATCGACAAGATTTACGATCAGGTCTCGCCCGCGTCCGACGATCACATTGCCATGGTCGTGCGCGAACCCATCGGCGTGGTGGGTCTGGTGCTGCCGTGGAACTTCCCTCTGTTGATGTTGGCGTGGAAAATCGGCCCGGCACTGGCGGCGGGCTGTTCGCTGGTGATCAAACCGGCGGCGGAAACCACCCTGACCGCGCTGCGCGTGGCGGAACTGGCGATGGAGGCCGGTGTGCCTGCCGGTGTTCTCAACATCGTGCCCGGCGGCGGTGCCGAAGTGGGCGAACCCATCGGTCGTCACATGGATGTCGACATGGTCTCCTTCACCGGTTCGACCGTGACCGGCAAGCGCTTCCTGACCTATTCGGCGGAAAGCAACGCCAAAGAAGTGGTGCTTGAAATGGGTGGCAAGAACCCCGCCATCGTGATGGATGATGCAGAAAACCTGGACCGCGTGGCCCAGCATCTGGTCAACGGGGCGTTCTGGAACATGGGCGAAAACTGCTCAGCCTCGTCCCGTCTGATCGTGCACAAAAACGTCAAAGCCGAGCTGCTGGAGCGTATCGCGCATCACGCCAAGCAGTGGAACATCGGCGACCCGCTGGACCCGGAAACCCGCATGGGCGCGCTGGTGTCCGAGGGGCACTATACCAAGGTTTGCGGATATCTGGATCAGGCTGAAAACGTGCTGATCGGCGGCACCGCCAAGGACGGCTTTGTCGAGGCCACCGTGGTCGAGGTTGCAGATAACAATGCCGTGCTGGCCCGCGAAGAGATCTTTGGCCCGGTTCTGTCGGCGATCGAAGTCTCGGGCTTTGACGAGGCGATCGCGGTTGCAAATGACACCGAATACGGTCTGTGCGCGTCGATCTTCACCGCCAATGCCAAACGCGCCATTCGTGGGGCTCGCGCCCTGCGGGCCGGGACCGTCACGGTCAATAGCTTTGGCGAGGGTGATATCACGACCCCGTTCGGCGGGTACAAACAGTCGGGCTTTGGCGGTCGCGACAACTCCGTCCACGCCCATGATCAATACACCCAGCTGAAAACCATCTGGATCGATCTGGCCGATGATGCCGATGAGGCTGTGAGTTGACGCAATACACTGCAAAATCCCTGCCGGTCCAACGCGGACCGGCAGCCTGGAACGCCATTCTGGGCGATCAGCCCCCGGCCCAGGTGCTGGATGGCGATCAGCGTGCCGATTTCGTCATCGTGGGCGGCGGGTTCGCAGGTCTGACAGCCGCGCGCCGTATTCTGCAACTGGAGCCGCAAGCCAAGGTTGCGGTGATCGAAGCCGCCCGCATTGCCGAGGGCGCGGCGGGGCGTAACTCGGGCTTCATGATCGACCTGCCCCATGATCTGGCCTCGGACGATTATTCCGGCGGCGGCGATGATCGCAAGATGATCGACCTGAACCGCCATGCCATCAGCTTTGCCCGCACGGCGGTCGAAGAATATCAGATCGACCCGAACTATTTCGACCAAAGCGGCAAGGTCAACGGCGCGGTCAGCGACGCGGCTGAGGCGCACAACAAAAGCTACGCGCAGCATCTTACCTCTCTCGGAGAGACCAGTCAGGCGCTGGACGCCCAGCAGATGTATGAGCTGACCGGCTCACGCCACTACTCTTCGGGGCTTTATACCTCGGGCACGGTGATCCTGCAGCCGGCGGGCTATATCCGTGGGCTGGCTGGCGGGCTGTCCGGGCAAGGGGTAAGCATCTTTGAAAACAGCCCCGTCACCAGTTTTGCCCGCACGGGTCAGGATTGGCGGGTGCAGACGGGTAAGGGCAGCGTCACCGCGCCCAAGGTGATCCTGACGGTCAATGGCCATCTGGAAAGCTTTGGCATTGAGCGCAATCACTTGATGCAGTTGTTCCTGTTTGCCGTGATGACCCCGGAACTGGACGCGGATACCCTGAAAAAGCTGGGCGGCCAGCCCCGCTGGGGCGTCACCCCGTCTGATCCCATGGGCACCACCATGCGCCGGATCGATACCGGTCAGGGCGGCAACCGCATCATCACCCGCACCTGCGCCGCGCTGCGCCCCGGCATGGCCGCGACCGCCCGCGACCTGGAGCGCGCCTCAAAGGTGATGCAGCGTAAATTCGACCAGCGCTTTCCGCAGCTGGCGGGCCTGCAGATGCAATACCAATGGGCTGGCCACCTATGCCTGAGCCTCAACGGTGTCTCGGTCACGCGGGAGGTTGACACCGGCGTGTTTTCGGCCTGCGTCCAGAACGGATTGGGCACGGCTCGCGGCACCCTCACCGGCATCGCCGCCGCCGAGCTTGCCTGCGGTCACAGCTCAGACATCTCAAAACACTTCAGCACCGAAGCCAAGCCGAAAAAGCTCCCGCCTCAACCCTTCCGAGAGATCGGCGCAAATGCCGTCCTAAGACACAAGGAATGGAAAGCACGACAGGAATAAGACCGGGGGGGGGGGTAGGCCCTCAGGTCTTCTGACGGGTCTGCCATCCAACCACGCTGAAGCAGGCAAAGACCACAGCGGCGACACAGACAATCGACGGACCGGCAGGCGTATCCAGGACATACGCCCCGCGCAACCCGGCCACAGCTGAGAACGCGCCGATTGCGGCAGCAATCAAAGCCATCGATTCAGGCGAACGGGCAAGGCTGCGCGCTGCGGCTGCCGGGATGATCAGCATGGCAGCGATCAACAGAACCCCGACCACTTTGATCGCAACCGCCACAGTGATGGCGAGAGACAGCGTCAGGATCATCTGCTCGCGCTTGGGATCAAAACCGCTGGCATAGGCCAGCTCTTCGTTCAGGGTTGCTGTCAAAAGCTGCGACCAGCGCCAGGCGATCAGCGCCACAACCAGCGCCGCGCCACCCCAGATCACGACCAGATCCGAGCGCGATACCGCCAGAATATCACCGAACAGGTAAGCCATCAGATCGATGCGTACCCCGGACAGGAACGACACCGCCACCAAGCCAAATGCAAGTGCCGAATGCGCCATCACCCCCAACAGCGTATCCATCGCGTAACCCCGGCCAGACAAGACCGTGACGGTCAGCGCCATCGCCATTGCAACGGCCAGCGCGCCGGTAAAGACAGACAGTTGAAAGGTCAGTGACAAGGCAACACCAAGGATCGCGGCATGGGCCGTCGCATCGCCGAAATAGGCCATCCGCCGCCATACGACAAAACATCCAAGAGGGGCCGCAGCAAAGGCAACGCCAACACCCGCAAGCGTTGCGCGGGTCATAAAGTCATCCAGCATTATTCTGCAGCTTCCTGAGAGTGGTCACAGTGGTCATGATTGTGGTCGTGATCATGACGATACAACGCCAGCGCGCCACCCGTGCCGGTTCCGAACAGCGCCCGGTATTCCGGGGCCGAGGCCACAACCGCCGGAGAGCCCTGACAACAGACATGCCCGTTCAGGCAGACCACGCGGTCCGATGCACTCATGACCACGTGCAATTCGTGGCTGATCATCAGAATGGCGCACCCGGTTTCGTGCCGGACCTCTTCGATCTGACGATAGAACGCGGCTGAACCCGGCTGGTCGAGACCCTGCGTGGCCTCATCCAGCAACAGAACATGCGGCTGGTCGATCAGCGCCCGGGCCAGCAAGACCCGTTGAAACTGCCCGCCCGACAATTGCGACATCTGGCGCTTGAGCAAATCCGGCACACCCGCCTTTTCCAACGCACCCAAACATTGCTGCCGCGATACCTGGCTGGTCAGCCGCATGAACCGTTCAACTGAAATCGGAAGGGTCGGATCAATGTGCAGTTTCTGCGGGACATAGCCAATCTTCAGCCCCGCCTGCAGGGTGACCCGCCCGGCACAGGGTTTGGTCGCACCGATGATCGAGCGCAACAGGCTTGTCTTACCCGATCCGTTCGGACCCACAATCGTCACGATCTCACCGGGTTCGATCGTCATATCCACATTGCGCAAAACCGTGTTGGCGCCATAGCGCACGCTCAGGTTTTCGACAGAGATCAGAGACATTGTTATGCCTTTTCGGTGCAATCGGGGCAGATTCCCTCGGCTTCTACAACCGTTCTCTCAATCTCGAAACCCGCAGCGCGCGCAGCGGCCCCCAAAACCCCTTTGGCCGGGGTGGATTGCGCCTCGGCCACCGCGTCGCATTTTCTGCAAATCATGAAAGCCGGCGAATGCGCTGTGCCAGGGTGCGCACAGGCGATAAAGGCATTCAGCCGCTCGATCTTGTGGGCAAACCCGTTCTGCACCAGAAAATCCAGCGCGCGATAGGCCACGGGCGGTTGCGAGCCGAACCCCTCATCGCGCAACCGATCCAGAATTGCATAAGCGCCCAAAGCGCGGTGTTCTTGCAACAGCATCTCAAGCACTTCGCGGCGGACCGGGGTCAGGCGCAGCCCCTCGGCTTTGCACCGGGCTTCGGCCGCGGCCAGGCCTGACGCGACGCAATTGCCGTGGTCGTGCTCCTGAAACCCGACCGGAACCGTTTCATCGACCACAGAAGGTTGCGTATCACTTGTCATGTTATTCCATATCATGTATGCCCCGAGTAACGTTATACAATCACAATGAGGGCCTGATGTCCAGAAAGCTCCTACCCCTATCAATCACGGCTGCATTACTGGGCGGAACGGCCCTGGCAGAGGCCCCGAACGTGGCCGTTGACATCGCGCCTGTGCATTCGCTGGTTGCCCGTGTCATGGAAGGTGTTGGCACACCTGACCTGATCATTCCCGCAGGCGCCTCGCCTCATGAATACAACCTGCGCCCGTCCGAGGCATCTGCCCTGCAAGAGGCCGATGTGGTGTTCTGGATCGGCGAAGACCTGACCCCCTGGATGGGCGGTGCGATTGATACGCTTGCTGATGGGGCGACGGTCACACCCCTGTTGGACGCAGATGGGACGACCCTGCTGGAGTTCCGTGAAAACGCGCTGTTTGAGGCCCACGATCACGAGGACCACGATGATCATGAAAAGCACGATCACGGCGACGAACACGCCGATGACGATGGCCATGATCATAAGGATGAGCACGATCATGATGACGAACATGCGCATGATGATCACGGCCACGACGATGAACACGACCACGATGACGCGCATGATCACGAAGATCACGCAGAGGCGAAGGATCACGACGAGCACGATCACGAAGATCACGCCGACCATGATGGGCATGACGACCACCACGACCACGCACATGGCGACCACGATCCGCATGCCTGGCTCTCGCCTGCAAATGCCGAAGTGTGGCTGAACGTCATCGCAGCACAGCTATCCGCCGCTGACCCTGACAATGCCGGTACCTATTTCGCGAACGCCTCTGCCGCGCGCGAAGAAATGGATGCCCTCTCTGCAGAAGTCTCTGCAACTCTGGAACCTGTTCGTGGCAGCAGCTTTATCGTGTTTCACGATGCCTATCAGTATTTCGAAGAGGCATTTGACCTTCCCGCCTCAGGGGCGATCTCGCTCAGCGATGCAACCGACCCAAGCCCGGCCCGCATCTCTGAAATTCAGGGACGTATTCAGGACGAAGGCATCGATTGCGTAATGACCGAGCCTCAGTTTAACCCCGGTGTTGTCGCGACCGTTCTGGAAGGCACCGATGCCAAAACAGGCGTAATTGATCCGCTGGGCTCTGACCTTAAACCCGGTACAGCGCTTTACCCGCAGCTGATCCGCAATATGGCGAACACGCTGGCTGAATGCCTGTAACATCCACCCCGGTCGGCGGTTTCGCGGCGACCGGGCACCCCACTGCCGGGATAAGAGCGCAAGCATGAGACGCAATCTAGGCCAGACCAAACTGCGCAGACGGCGGCGGCGCGAGGATCCGATGCGCGACTATGACCGCCTGCCGCCGGTCTTGCGCGAATGGGTCGCCCAGGCCGCGCTGCCCTGGCGTCCGCGTTCGGTTCTAAGGGCCTATAAAAGCGCTTTGGCCCGGACCGGCGATCAACAGCATGCGCTGGACGAGTTGCGCCGCCTCGAAGCGGTGCAGCTGGCAAAAGACCGCCCTCATCAAATCGTCGCCTAGAAATTGACCGGGGTCTCATCTCCAGCCCCGATGTCGCATAGTCCTGCACGTGCGCGGGATGGCACGACGACATGCGAGCTTTCCGAAAGGGTGACGCTGTTTGAATCTGTTAAGTCGCAAATCCAAAGGGCCAAGTGTTTCTTTTCCTCTTAGAACGTACACTAAAGGAAACACGCGGTCTCAAGGAAACCGACATGAGCGACTTCGAATCTCAGCGCGACGCATCAATTGACGCAACCCGAAACGGTGCCCCGCAGCGCACAGTAAATCCCTTCTTTGGTGTGGGCCCCATCACGGATGTCATCAAAGACGAAGTGGATGGTCGCCAAAACCGTTTTGAGTTCGACCGCTGGCTGGAACGGACCTATCGCAAGCTGGACGACAAGGGCAACGATCTGGGCCCGTTCACCACGGCCGAGATCGGCCGCTCGATGCATCGCGGCTATCCGGCGGATGCGATCCTGCTGGACATGATGCACCACATCCATCGCTATTTCGGCTTCCCCAAGGCGAACCCGATGGCCGTGGGTCTGGGGGGCGGTCACAGCGGCTTTACCGTTGCGATCATGCACCTGATGAACCCCAATCTGGACGGCCAGAAACTGTTCGTCGACACGCCCAAACCGGAATCCGATGACGCCAAGGCCGGTGGGTTTTTCCGCCAAAGCTGGGGCACGCAAATCCTTGAGCTGCAGCAATTCGCCGCCAATGGCAACGCAGACAAGGTGATCTTCGCAGGTGCTGAAGGCGCGATCCCCTCTGCGGACGCGCTTGAGGCGATGGGCGTGACGCTGTTCGTGGGCGTTGGTCACGAGACCACCGGCGCCACCACTTATACCGAGGAAGAGGTAAAGTCGCTGCTGGACTGGCTGGATCGCGACCCGCCGAACCGCCATGCGATGATCGACGCGACCTCGATGCTGGGCGCAATGCCCTGGAGCCAGCCGGTCGTTGAGGCGTTCATGACCAAATGCTGCATCTTTACCCCGTTCCAGAAGGCGATCGGCGGTGTTTCGGGCTATTTCCTGGCGTCGTTCAACCCGGCGGCGATGCAGCTGATCGAAGACAACCAGAAAAACCCGGCCTGGGCGATTGCACGCCAGCTGAAACTGGTGGTGCCGACGGATGCCAAGAAACCGCTGACCGGTGAGAAAACCGTGGGCCTCGGCCCGTTCTACGATGCCGGTGCCAACAAGATGACCGGCGGTGTGATCAACACCTTCTCGTCACTGGCCTTTGCCGAAACCACCTATTGCCTGCTGCGCGTCGAGCGCCTGATCGGCTCGGTCGAGGTGATGAACCAGCGGTCGGCCACCAACCGTAAGCGCCTGGATGATTGGCTAGCCGGGCAGGATCTGCTGGTGGCGGGTGTGGCCAACGCCGACAAGCGCGGCGCGGCGGTGACCCTGCTGGCGGTGAATGATCCGGGGATCACCGACCCCGATCTGCACGCGCGTATCATCGCGCGCTCGAAACAGCTGCTGGGGTATGAGGGATTGACCCACCCCAATGGCGATTATGAACCCGGCCTGGACGCCGCGCGCTATGTCAACGCCTTCCCCGGCACGCCGGGCGACTATCGCGCCTGGATCGGCGGCATTCGCGAAACCAGCGACATTGACCTGCTGCTTGAGAATATCTCATACGCCTATCACCGCGCCAAGATCGTTGTGCTTGAGGAAGAACTGGCCGCCCAAGGCACCACGTTCGACCCCAGCACCGTGGCGGATGCCAACGCTCGTCAGGACGACCCGAACCGCGCCTACCGCATTCTGGTCGCCGATCTGGTGGGTCTGAAGTTCGGAGCGGATGGTCAACCCGACCCGTCCGAGGTCAAAGCCTATGTGGAATCGCAGGGCGCGACCTTCACTCTGGGCGGCTGGGATGGCTCAGACCTGCCTGCGGGACAGCATTTCTTTTACCTGCCCGATCTTTCGACGCATGAAGAACTGACCGAAGCCTGCTGCGGCAACCAATATGACGCGGTGATCGCGGCAGCGACCTTCTTCCCTGAAAACGCCACCTTCCCCGAGGGCGGTGTGCGGATCGGCGCGGGCACCGGCAACATGGCCTGCGCCTGCTGGGGTGGTGGAGACGGCACCGGCGGGGCTGCACCGCTGATGAACACACCCAGCTTCAACAGCCGCGCAACAGCACAAACAGCGATGAAAGCCTTGCTGCGTGTTCTGCCCGATCTGGACGTTCAGGAAATGCATGACCGCGTGGTCAAAGGCGACTTTGACACCGGCAAGCACCTGCGCGACTACCCGACCGAAAAGCTGGAAGGCAAACGGATGGGTGTGATCGGCTATGGCAATATCGGCCGCGAGGTCGCCAAGCTGGGTCAAGCCTTTGGCATGAGCGTTGCGATCTATGCCCGCGAACATCACCGCAAATGGATCGAATCCGAAGGCTTCATCTACGCTACCACCCCCGAAGAGGCCGCAGCCGGTGCCGACGTTCTGTCGCCCCATACCGGTCTGGGGGCCAAGGGCACGGATGGCACTTTTGCCAATGCCGGCCTGGTCGGTGCCTCGGTTCTGAACGCGCTGAACGATGGCGCGGTTCTGGTCAACTATGACCGGGGCGAGGTCGTGGATGCCGACGCCCTGCACGCGGCAATGGACAGCGGCAAGGTCCGCTATGCCGCCATCGACGCCGACCTGTTCGTGGCCGATGATGGCAGCCTGTTCGGCCCGATGGTCCCCTATCGCCCGCTGATCGACGCCTTCCCCGGCCGTCTGGAGCTGCTGCCCCATGCCGCCGCGGATACCGAGCATACCTCGCGCGTGGAGGGGGCCAAGCAGGCCGTTGATCAGATCCTGTCGGCCATCCGCTACCGCAAGGTGATCAACTGCAAGGGCGACATCCCCGAGGGCTACACCAGCGGCGGTCCGCAGACCGTGCCGGGTGTGGGCAAAGTGTCGGCGGCCAATATCTCAGCCGCCGCATCGGATGCAGAGACGCTGGCACGCCTGCGCGACAATATCGAAACGCTGGCCGCCATCTGGGGTGCCATCAATACAACCCGCGACGCGGCCCGCCGCGCCGAGTTGATCGAACGCCACGGCGAAGCACTGACGCTGGCGTCCAACACCCTGCGCCGCGACTTTGACACGCTGGGTCTGGTCGGCGGTTTCGCCTGATCCAAGGCGTTTCAGCTTAAGATGCGCCCCTGCCAATCGCTGTTGGCGGGGGCCTCTAATTTAGTTGATTTGACAACTATTCCGTTCCGGCGATGATACGCCCATGACAAAACCGCAGCGACCGCCCAAACCCGCCAATATACCCTACCGCCCGGACCCTGACCGCTATGACCGGATGGTCTATCGGCGCTGTGGGCAATCCGGCCTCAAACTGCCCGCCGTCAGCCTTGGGCTGTGGCACAATTTCGGCGGCGATACCCCGCATGAGGTCAAGCGCGCCCTGTGCCGGACCGCGTTTGATCACGGTATCGCGCATTTCGATCTGGCCAATAACTATGGCCCGCCTCCCGGTTCCGCCGAAACCGCCTTTGGAGAAATCCTAAGAACCGATCTGGCCGGGTATCGGGATGAGCTGATCATCTCATCCAAAGCGGGTTACGACATGTGGCCCGGACCTTATGGCGAGTGGGGATCGCGCAAATACCTGATCGCATCCTGTGATCAGTCGCTGGCGCGTATGGGTTTGGATTACGTGGATATCTTCTATTCCCACCGGTTCGATCCCGACACCCCGCTGGAAGAGACGATGGGCGCACTGGATCATATCGTACGGTCGGGCCGTGCGCTGTATGTCGGCATTTCCAGCTATAACTCCAAACGCACGCGCGAAGCGGTGAAAATCCTGAACGAACTGGGCACGCCCTGCCTGATCCATCAGCCCTCTTACAACCTGCTCAACCGCTGGGTCGAACATGACGGGCTGCTGGATACGCTGGATGATCTTGGGGTCGGGTCGATTGCCTTTACACCCTTGGCGCAGGGGATTCTGACGTCCAAATATCTGGGCCAGATCCCCGATGGCAGCCGCGCCACGCAGGGAAAATCCCTGCTGGACGGGATGATAAACGAACGCTCTCTGGCCTCGGTGCGGGCGCTCAACGATATGGCTGCGGCGCGCGGGCAAACCCTGGCTCAGATGGCCCTGGCTTGGGTTTTGCGAGGCGGGCGCGTGACAACCGCCTTGATCGGAGCCTCACGGCCTGAGCAGATCATTGATTGCGCTGGCGTCGTCGACAATCTTGAGTTCACCGAAGACGAGCTTGCCAAAATCGATGAGATCAGCGCCGAAGAAGACATCAACCTGTGGGCGCAGTCTTCGGAAACCGAATGATGCTGATCCCGCAGGTCGTTGGCTGCCCCTAGTCGATCTTGCGACGGCGAAAGCGGATGGCCTGCAGGCGCATCAGTTGTCTGTACATGAAATTGCCCCACGGGGGCGCAACCAGAGCCGTGGCGTTGAACTTGCCCTTGCGCAGAACGCCCTTGGCTTTGGAAAAGGTGCGAAATCCTTCTTCTCCGTGGTAATGCCCCATGCCTGACGGGCCGATGCCGCCAAAGGGAATGTCATCCACACCCACATGCGTTACGGTGTCGTTCACGCAAACGCCGCCCGAATGGGTGCGGGCCAGAATGTCATCGGCGCGGGCTTTGTCCCAGTCAAAGTAGTACAGCGCCAAGGGGCGCGGGCGGTCATTCACAAAGGCAATCGCCTGATCCAGCGTGTCATAGGGGATGACGGGCAGGATCGGGCCAAAGATTTCCTCTTGCATCACCAGCATCGACGCATCCGCCCCCAACACCAGTGAGAGCGGCATCTTCCGGGTGCCTTCAAATGCCTCATCCTTTGGATTGATCGTGATGATCTGCCCGCCTTTTTCTTCGGCGTCTTTCAGGTATCCTTCCAGCCGGGTCTTCTGCCGGTCTGTGATAATGGCGGTGTAATCGTCATTATCCCTGAGGTCTGGATAGGCGGATTGCATCGCCTGCGCGAATTCGGACGCAAAGGCATCCACCTTGTCGCGCGGGCACAGAACATAGTCGGGCGACACGCAAATCTGACCCGCGTTGAACCCCTTGCCAAAGCCGATCCTGCGGGCGGCCTCATCCAGCGGAAAGTCGTCATGGATGATCGCCGGGGACTTGCCGCCCAATTCCAGCGTCACAGGGGTCAGGTTTTCGGCGGCGGCCCGCATCACGATCTTGCCAACCTGAGTCGAGCCGGTAAACACCAGATGGTCAAACGGCAGTTTGGTGAATTCGGTCGCGACCTCAACCCCGCCGGTGACGACAGCCACCTCTTCCTCGGAAAAAATGCTGCTCAGGATGTCTTTCAGCACCTCACCTGACTGCGGTGCAAATTCTGAGGTCTTGATCATCGCCCGGTTCCCCGCGGCCAGCACGCCCACCAGTGGCGAAAGCCCAAGGAAAAAGGGAAAATTCCACGGCACCACAATCCCCACAACACCCAGAGGCTGATAGCGGACCTCAACCTTGGCAGGCAAAACCGTCAAAGGCGCATGACGACGTTGCGGCTTCATCAGCTTGCGCAGACGCTTGCGATAATACGCAATACCATCCAACACAGGCATGATCTCGGCCAGTTCGGTTTCGGCGGATGCGCGGTTGGAAAAATCCGCGTTACAGGCCGCTATTATACGGTCCCGGTTGTCCAGAACTGCGTTATGCAGCTTGTCCAACCGCCGAATACGCGTTGCGTGATCAGGCATCGGATCCGCAAGAAAGGCTTGCTTTTGCGCCAGCAACAGCGCGTCAAGATCGGGGAGGTGTGCCTCGACAGGTGACAAATGGGGTGCGGACATGGATCGGCCTCCGGTTCAGGGCGAGGGTCGGGGGATTTGGCACGTTCCAAGAACAGCTGAACAGGCGCAGGTGCGCATCGGTCAGGTGCTGACCGGTGCATCCGCACTCTACCCTCGACGATCGAGTGATGTTCTGTACATACCAGCCTGACAATTGGATTGGAGCGGGGCAACCCTGCCGTTGCGGAAACCTGATCGCCCTTAGGGCATGTCTTAACCCCGGAGCACCGCCTGCGCCATCACGTCATCGATCACCAACGCTGTCAGGTGCCCCCCGTTCAGGACAGAGCGCACCGGTTCCACCTTGGCAGGTCCCGCCGCAACACCAATTCGAACAGGGATTTGACGGGCTGTCTCTAACGGAAGGCTCACCAGCCGCGAATTCAGCGCGTTGTCACACAACACACCCTGCCCATCCACCAGATGCCCCAGCAACTCGGCCCGCACGCCATCCTGATACAGCTGGGCACGGCGGTCCTCGGGAATGGGATGCGCGCGATAATACGTTGCGCCGTCTCCGACAACCGCTCCAAGACCCATAAGTGAGACATTCGCCGCCCGCGCCATGTCCATCACATCGCTGATCGCACGCACGGACAAAAGCATGTCGCGCTCTCGCTGTGTATCAGCATGCAGCGGTGCGTGGATGAGGATCGCGGTTCCCCCCAACCCTTCGGCGATCCGGGTGGCGATATGATTCACATCTGTATAATATTGTCCCTGCACACCGCCGGTCATCGGCACAACGATATTCGACGTCGCCGCACCGGATTGCAGGTGGCCGGCCAAAGCGCTCAGTGTTTTGCCGCCCGAAATCGCCAGTACGTCCTCATCCCTCAGGATGTTCTGCAGGTATTGCGCCGCTGTTTTACTGACCAAATCCAAAGTCGTGTCGGCGTTTTCAGTCACCGTATCGACCACCAGACATTCAGACAAAGGCCAGCGTTTCTTGATCTGGTTTTCCAGATCGAACAGGCGTTGGAACGGGCTGTGGATGCGAAACTCGACCATGCCCATCTCGCGCCCCTGTTTGATCAGCCGGTTCACCTTGGCTGTCGACAGTTTGAGGCTGTTGGCAATCTCGGCCTGCAACTGACCCTCTTGGAAATGCAGGGTCAGAATACGGGCAATCAGGCGCAATGTGTCAGGATCGGGTCCGCTGGCGTTCAACTCTGGCTATCCTTTCTGCGCTGGGTCGGGGCCGCAAAAGGCTCTAGCACTCAATCACGCAATAGGTATAGCGCGGAATTCAGCTGCAGACGCGGGGAAAACGCCGGATCAGCGCCCGGTGCGTATCAAATCCGCCGCTTTTTCAGCGATCATCACCACCGGGGATGCCGTGTTGCCCGAAACGATTTTGGGCATGATCGAGGCATCCACAACACGCAGCCCCGTCAGACCGTACACTTTCAGATCGGTGTCCACCACCGCATTGGCATCCGAGCCCATTTTGCAGGTGCCCACGGGGTGGAAGATCGTGGTGGCAATATCGCCGACACCTTTCACAAGGTCCTCTTCGGTATCCATCGACGGACCCGGCAGGATCTCTTCGGGCTGATAGGGCCGCAGCGCTTTCGCCGTCATGATCTGGCGGGCTTGACGTACAGATTTTACGGCGACCTGCCGGTCATTGTCGGTCGACAGGTAATTGAGGCGAATGTCGGGCTGGGTTTGTACCTCAGCCCCCTGAATATGGCATGTCCCCACACTTTCGGGCCGCAGATTGCAGACCGAGACAGTAATGGCCGGAAATGGGTGCAGGGGATCGCCCAGCTTGTCCGTGGACAAAGGTTGCACGTGGTATTCCAGGTCCGGCGTGGCCAGATCGGGATTGGATTTGGTGAATATGCCAAACTGGCTGGGCGCCATCGACATCGGGCCGGATTGCGTCAACCCATATTGCAGCGCGATCTTCGCCTTTCCAATCAAGGAATTTGCCATCGTATTCAAGGTCTTGGCATTCTGAACCTTGAACACGGTGCGGATTTGCAGATGGTCTTGCAGATTTTCGCCCACGCCGGCGCTTTCATGGTGAACATTGATCCCATGCCCGGCCAGAACGTCGCGGCGCCCGACCCCCGACAGCTCCAGTATCTTGGGTGAGTTGATGGCCCCTGCGGCCAGCAGAACTTCGGCCCCGGCCCGCGCCTCATGCCGGGTGCCTTTGTGCACAAAGCACACGCCCGTCACCCGTTTGCCATCAAACAACAGCGATTGGGTTTCAGCATGGGTCAACACCCGCAGGTTGGGGCGTTTCATTGCGGGGCGCAGGAAACCCTTGGCTGTGTTCCAGCGCACGCCGTTGCGTTGGTTGACCTCGAAGAAACCCGTGCCTTCGTTGCTGCCATCGTTGAAATCCGCACGGGGCTGAATGCCGAACTCTTTGGCCCCGTCCTGCACAGCTTTCAGAATGTCCCATTGCACGCGTTGTCGGGACACCTTCCACTCACCACCGCCGCGATGCATGTCGCTGTCGCCCGCGTGGTGATCTTCGGATTTCAGAAAATAAGGCAGGACATCATCCCAGCCCCAGCCGGTATTGCCCAATTGCCGCCAGTGATCGTAATCCGCCGCCTGTCCGCGCATGTAGATCATGCCGTTGACCGAGGTGCAGCCGCCAAGAACCTTGCCCCGCGGATAGACCAGAGACCGCCCGTTCAGCCCCGGCTCGGGCGCGGTTTTCATCATCCAGTCGGTGCGCGGGTTGCCGATGCAATAGAGGTATCCCACCGGGATATGCACCCAGTGGTAATTGTCCGACCCGCCCGCTTCCAGCAGCAGCACCCGCGTTTTGGGGTCCTCGGTCAGGCGGTTGGCCAGAACACACCCGGCGGTGCCTGCGCCGACGATGATATAGTCGTATTCCCCATCAAGTTTGCGGGCGTCTGTCATTGGTCTGTTGTCTTTCTTGCTGCGCTGGC
Organism: Ruegeria sp. CH10; assembly: GCF_056537125.1. Lineage (NCBI taxonomy): Bacteria > Pseudomonadati > Pseudomonadota > Alphaproteobacteria > Rhodobacterales > Roseobacteraceae > Ruegeria > Ruegeria sp. CH10. The sequence goes on from NZ_JBQFQY010000005.1 coordinate 265,127, forward strand.
GCGAATATACACTTAATCCGCCTTTGGAACGCTATCCCAAAACCCGCGCATGGCCTGAATCAAAGCCAGATACTGCGCGTATCGCGTGTCATAATGGGCCTGCATTGCCGCATCTGGCAGAAACTCGGATTTGCGGCGGGTCATCTGGCCAATCGCCTCTTCGTAGGACCCGTAAGTGCCCGTCGCCACCGAGACCCCGATGGCCGCGCCCAACGCGCCGGTCTCCTGCGCCTCGGCCACATAGATCGGAACACCGAGACAATCGGCAAACATCTGCGGCCAGACCGGGCTGCGCGATCCGCCACCCGAAAGGACAGCGCGGTCAAAACGAACGTCTGCGGCCTGCAGAACCTCGACATGGCGGCGATGTTCGAACAGTACGCCTTCGAACAGGGCGCGCAGCATGTGGCCTTCGCCATGCCAGCCCGCAAGGCCATAGAACCCGCCCCGGAACGCGGCCCCCTGCCCCGAACCATAAAGGAACGGGTGAAAGAACGGATCATCCGATGCGGGGGTGACCTCGGCCACCTTGGCGTTGCAATAGCCGAACGGGTCATCGTGGTGCGCGCCGCGTTCGACGAATTCGCGCACATACCATTCCAGATTTGCCGCCGATGTGGCGCTGGATTCGATGTTCACAAACCGGTTTGGCCCAAAGCCTGACACCATGAACAGGTCGTCATTGACGGCAGGCGCGTCCGAGAACACCTGATTGATGCTCCAGGTCCCTGCGATGATCGAGGCTTCTCCGGCACGGACAACGCCCGAGCCCATGGCGCTGGACACCACGTCAAAATAGCCTCCGATCACCGGTGTGCCTGCGGCCAGACCCGTGGCCTCTGCCGCCTCGGGTGTGACTGTTCCGGCGATATCTGCGGGGTCGATCAGCCGGGGCAGCATGTCCCCAGCATCGCCCAGACCGTACAGGGCCAGCAGACCGTCATCATAGGTACCGTCCGGCATGCGCGTCAGGCCACAGCCCGACATGTCCGAGATGTCGCTGACCCGCTCACCGGTCAGTTTGTAGGTGATGAAATCCTTGCACAGCATAACCGTGCCGGTTTGGGCATAAATCTCGGGCCGGTGTCGTTTGATCCAGGCCAGCAGAACCGGAGTTTGCGATGGCCACGGCTTTTGCAGACAGATCGCATGCAGCGCATCGCCTGCAGCCTCGGACAATTCCCCGGCCATCTCAGCCGCGCGGGTATCCAGCGATTGAATGCCCACCAAGGGCGCACCCGCCTTGTCCAGCAGGTACAGCCCGTTGCCATGCCCGGCACAGCCGACGCCGATGATCTGATCAGGCGTGATCCCGGCCTCTTCGATACATCCGGCGATCACCTGCCGTGCATTCGACCAGAGCTCGTTCAGGTCACGTTCCACATGCCCCGGTTGCGGGGTCGAGGACTGCCCGTCCAGCGCCTGCATCGCCACCGGCTGCCCGTTCAGATCGAAGAGCACGGCCTTGATGACCGTGTTCCCCGCATCCAGTCCCAGAATATACCCGTTCTTAGCCACGGTTATAGATGTCCCACGCTTCTTCGCCGCTGGCCCCGTTGTGGATCATCGCCATCAGCGCCGCCACCACGGCCTTGGGGTTGTCATGCTGATAGATGTTGCGGCCATAGACCATCCCCTGCGCGCCCTGCGCCATCAGGGCGGCGGATTTCATCAGCACGTTCTTCAGGTCTTCCTTGCCGCCGCCGCGCACCAGAACCGGTACGCGCGCAGCTTCGATCACGCGGTGGAAATCCTCGGGGTTCTCAGTAGGATCCGCCTTGATAATATCCGCCCCCATTTCCGAGGCCAGACGCACCAGCGTCACGATCTTTTCCGCATTGCCATCCACCTGATAGCCACCCCGCACATCGTTGGGCAGCATGACCAGAGGTTCAATCATCAACGGCATCCCGTACTTGTGACAGGCCGCGCGCACCTTGCTGATGTTTTCGACGCATTGGCGGAACAGTTCCGGCTCATCGGGCAGCATGAAGAGGTTCACCACCACGGCGGCTGCATCCATTTCCAGCGCGCCGATGATCGGCTCATCCGCGTTTTGCAGCATCGACCACATGACCCGGTGGCGCTGATCGTTATAGGGGTTGCCCATGTCGATCCGCATCACCAGCGCGGGCTTGTCCTTTTCGGGCCGCGATTGCAGCAGGTCGGCCTGACCATAGGCACATTGGATCGCGTCCGGCTTGGCCCCGATCAGCGTGTCCATCACGCCTGCCATATCCTCAAGCCCGACCATAAAGCTGGGCTCGTTGCAGACCCCGTGGTCAATCGCCACGTCCAGACAGCCCCCATTGGTAAACATCCGGTTCATCCGGGCCTTGGTGCTTACGCGCATTCTGTTCTCCGTTCCTTGTTTCGTGCGGTCAGAGCCTCGGCGGACACGCCATAAAACTCGGACAATTCATGGATCAGGGTTTGAGTCTGATCGGTGATCTCTTGCGGGCTGAGGCCGCGTTCCTTGGCGAACATGCCGCCCAACCTGTCCAGCAGAGCCGCTGAAATCTGGCCCGTGATGGCCAGCGCGGTGCGCCGCAGGACAATGTCCGACAGCGTTTCCACAAATTCGGTGCGCATCAGCCAAACGATCTCGGCCTCGGTATATGGGCAGCCCTCATCCAACGGCGCGTCCGGCGCTGTCTGGCAGAACCGCCCCACATCTCTGGCCTGCGTGCCGTAATGCGCGATCAGATGCTGCACACGATCGGCTGAGATGCCGAACTCATCCATCAGCCTTTTCCGAAGGGTGGCTGTGTTGTCGGGGAATTGCGCCCCTCCTCCGATAGCCAGCCCAAGGGTCGTGGTTTTCCGTTGTTTCCCCAGCTCGGCCAGCACCTCATCCGCCGTCTGCTCACCAAAGGCGCGGAACGTGGTCCATTTGCCACCCACCATGCAGAATTGCGGCACGTCCCCGTCCAACCGACGCGTGTCGTGGCCGCGCGAAATCCGCCCGGTGAAGTCCTGATCGCTGCGCGGCAGGGGTCGGATGCCGCTATAGCTAAAGACCACCTGATCCGGCGCAATCTCAACGCCGGGAAAGACAAGGCCCAGAGATCCGAGGATATAGTCGGCCTCTTCCGGCTCACACCGCACCCGCGCGGCCTTGTCGACGCGAATATCGGTCGATCCGGCCAGAACTTTGCCCTGATAGGGAAACACGATGCAGACGCGCCCATCGGTGTTCTCAAAGTAAACCATATGCCCGCCAAGCGCCTGCAACAGGGCCGGGTTGTCGATAATCAGGTGCGAGCCTTTGGTGCCCGAAACCATCTGCTCATTGACAGCACCCCCCAGGTCGCGCGTCGTGTCGTCCAGCCAGGCGCCCGTGGCGTTCACGATCACCTTGGGTACAATCCGCATCGCCTGACCGCTGCGTCGGTCGGTGACGGCATAGCTGTCGCCCACCTTGGTCATTTCCGCGTAGTTGAGCGCGATGCACTCTGGCTCGGCGGCCTCGACATCGCGGATCATCTCAAGACACAGCCGTTCAGGATGGGTGATCTGCGCGTCGTAATAAACCGCCGACCGCGTGGCTTTGGGGGTCAGCTCGGGCCAGTCCTGTCGCGTGCGCGCAGCGCTGTTGAAATGGTGTTTCGGCAGAACACGCCGTTTGCGCGTCACCCAGTCATATAGCGAAAGGCCCAGTTTGATCGGCACCGCCCCCCGGCTTGAGGGTTTGCCTTGCCAGCCAAAGAAACTGGCCGCTGCATTGAACATACCCGAAAAGACAGAAGTGATCGGGATCACCGTCGGCAGGGGCTGAACCATATGCGGCGCGTTCAGCAAAAGCGCGTCACGCTCGCGCAGGGATTCCCGCACCAGATCAAACTCACCATTTTCCAGATAGCGCAACCCGCCATGGATCATTCGGGACGGGGCCGCACTGCAGCCCGAGGCAAAATCATTGCGCTCGACCAACAGCACCCGCAGCCCCTGCAAAGCCAGCTCGCGATAGACACCGATCCCGTTGACGCCACCGCCGATCACGACCGCATCAAACACCGCATCGCCACGCAGTTTTGTCAGGTTTTTCTGTCTTTGGTCTGACATGACGATCCCGTTCTTGACGCGGCAGATAGGCTTAGCTGTCCAGATCGCTCAGATGCGAAACGGCCTGGCGATTGATCTCGGCGATCTCGGTCTCGGACAGGCGCAATAGCCCTGCCTTTGCATTCTCGACCGCCTGCGCCGCATCGCGCGCCCCGCACAGCGAAAAGGTGATGCCGGGCTGCTGAACTGTCCACGCGATGACCGTTTGGGCCAGCGTCGCGCCATGCGCTTCGGCAATCGGTGCGATGGTCTCCATCAGGTCCGCGACCTTCTGCCGGTTGGCCATGGAAAAGCGCGGGTTGTCCTTGCGCTGATCATCGCCCGTGAATTCACGATCCGGCCCGATCTTGCCGCTGAGCAGCCCCAGCGCCAGCGAGGAATAGCTGAGGACCGACACGCCATTCTCACGACAGACTGGCAGCAGCGTGCCCTCGATGTCACGCTTGACCATCGAGTATTCTTCTTGAATCGCATCCAACTGACCGGCGGCGACATAGGCTTTGACCTCATCGACCGAGGTATTGCTGGCCCCGATGGATCGGATCTTGCCCTGCTGTTTCAGGGTCTCCAGCGCCTCCATCGTCTCAGCGATGGGGGTGGTCGGGTCCTGCCAGTGGGTGATGTAGTGGTCGATATAGTCGGTGCCCAGACGGGTCAGGCTTTGTTCGACCTCATGGATAATCGCGTCCTTGCCCAGGTAGCGATGTACCGGCTTTCCGTCATAGTCGAAGAAGTGGTTGCCCTTCTGCGTATGCCAGACCAGCCCGCATTTGGTGGCCAGAACCACCTGATCGCGGCGGCCTTTCAGCGCCTTGCCGACAATATCCTCGGCCACACCCTGCCCATAGGCGGGGGCCGTGTCGATCAGCGTTACGCCCGCATCGACCGACGCCTGAATCGCGGCGATGGACTTAGCCTCATCCGTGCCGCCCCACATCCAGCCGCCGATGGCCCATGTACCCAGACCGATGACCGAGGCCTCGATCCCGGATGCTCCGATTTCTCGTGTCAGCATCTCATGCGACATCCCGTGTTCCTTCCATTTCCTGTATGACTGCGGTCGCTGTCTCTTCGTCCAGGATCAGCGAATTGAGAAATTTGCCATTCAGCACGGCCTTGATTGGCAGCACTTTTTGCGCGCCCGCGCTGACCCCGATCACCCGGGTGCATTGCGCCAGATCAGGCGGGGCCACCGACACCAGCCGCGAATTCAGCGCATAGTTCGACACCGACCCGTCGATGTGGATCAGATGGGCCAGAAACTCTCCGATCACGCCCATGCCCATCAGCATCTTGCGGTCGGCCTCGGGCACCGGATGCAGGTCGTAATAGCTGGAACCCTCAGGCTCGATCGATCCGATCCCCACCAGCGCAACATTGGCGCGACGGGCCAGATCCATCACCTCGCGGATGGATGAGACCTGTGTCAGCATATCCCGCTGATCGCGGCTTTCGGCAAAGAGGGGCGCGTGCAGCAGCATGGTCTGCCCGCCCAACCGATCCGCCATCCGCGTCGCCAGATGGTTCACATCCGTGTAATACTTGCCCTGAATGCCCCCGGTCAGCGGCACCACGGTGACGTCAAAGGCGCGCTCGGCCTCCAACGCCTCAACCGTGGCACTGACCGCCTTACCGCCGGTGATCGCGATGACGTCCCCGTCGCGCAGCGTTTCCACCAGATGGCTGGCGGCGGCACGGCCGACCTGTTGCAAGGTCGTCTCGGCGCTGCCCGCGACCGAGGGCGTGACAATCGCATCGCTCAGCCCGGTCAGCTTGGTCAGGTTCCGTTCAATATCCATCAGGGCATCGAACGGGCTTTCCACGTCGATCTTGACCATGCCCATCTTGCGGCCCTGCGTGATCAGGCGGTTGACCTTGGAATTCGACAGGTTCAGATCGCGGGCAATGTCGGCCTGTTTCTTGCCCTCAAGGTAATGCAGGACCAGAACGGTGTGAATCTGCCGGATCAGTTCAAAGTCTTTCTTCTTTTCGACCATCACCCGCGCCTTTTGTTCAGGTAATGGTCGATGGTCACCGCCGCCAGCAGGATCGAGCCGCGAATGATGTCCTGCCAGTAGACCGACACATCCAGCAGCGCCAGCGAACTGGACACCAGCGACAGCAGGATCACGCCCAGAATTGCCCCAAGGATCGAGCCCGAGCCACCATTCAGGCTGGCCCCGCCGATCACGGCAGCGGCGATGATGGTCAGCTCCAGCCCCAGTCCAAACGTAGGTTGGGCTGAGCCGAACCGGGCCATGTAGATGATGCCAGCCACGCCACACAGGGTTGAACACAGGGTGGTGGTCAGAAAGATCACCTTTTTGGTGCGGATGCCGGAATAGGCGGCGGCCTTTTCGTTGCTGCCGGTGTAGAACACTTTGCGGAACATGGTTGTCCGGCGCAGCATGAAATCAAAGGCAATCACAAAGACCAGGAAAATGATGATCACAATCGGGATCGGCCCGATGGACCCCTGCCCGATGAACTTGAACTCGGGCGGCAGGGTATAAAGGCCCAGAGGTCGTCCCCCGGTGAACAGCAGGCAGGCACCGCGCGCAATCACCATGATCGCCAGCGATACGATGAAGTGGTGCAGGCCCACGCGGGTCACAAAGAACCCCATGAAAGCGCCGATCCCCGTACACAGCGCAATCGCCATGGCCGATGCCACCCAGGGATCAATCCCGCTCAGAAAAAGCCACCCCGCAATCACCATCGCCAGCGCGGTCACCGAGCCCACTGACAGGTCAATGCCCCCGGAAATCAGCAGGATCGTCATCCCAATCACCAGCAAACCATCGACGGCAAAGGCCATCGACATCGCCCGCATATTCGCCCAGGTCAGGAAATACGGCGAGGCAAAGGACATGATGACAAACAGCGCCAGAATGATGACGATCAGCCCGGTTTCCCGCATCCGGAACAAGCGCTTCAGAGGGGGTGTGCTGTCGGTCGCACCTGCTTGGTTCAGGTTCACGGTGTTGTCCATTTTCGTTTCTCCGCTCATGCGACCGTGGCCTGCGTGTCCAGGACCGAGGCAAGGTGCATGATGTTTTCTTCTGTCATCTCATCGCCCGTGACCTGCCCGCTGATGCGCCCTTCGCGCACCACCAGCACCCGGTCACAGACACCAATCAGTTCGGGCAGCTCGGACGAGATCACCACGATCCCCACGCCGTCTGTGGCCAGATCGCGCAGAATACGGTGAATCTCGGACTTTGCGCCCACATCGACCCCGCGGGTCGGTTCATCCAGAAAGATCAGGCGCGGATTGACCGAGAGCATCTTGGCCAGCGCCACCTTTTGCTGATTGCCCCCTGACAGGGACGACACCGGATCACTCAGCGACCCGCATTTCAGGTTCAGCTTGCGCCCCAACGCCTCGGCCTGCGCCTCTTCTGTGCCCGACTGGATCAGACCGATCCCGTTGGCCACCTGTTCAAGTTTCAGGGCCGAGATGTTGGCGGCGATGGGCAGGTCAAGGAACACGCCATCCCCTTTGCGGTCCTCGGACAAGTACACCATCCCCCTGGCGATACTGTCCTGATAGTTGCGCAGCTTCAGCTCTTCGCCGTTCAGCCAGACCTGACCGGTCACGTCGCCCTCAAGCTTGCAGATACCTTTGACGATCTCGCTGCGGCCAGCGCCGATCAGGCCCGCAATGCCCAGAATTTCACCTTTTTTCAGCGAAAAACTCACATCGCGGAAGCGCGTCGTCTCGGTCAGGTTGCGCACGTCGAGGATGACCTCATCCGACGGTGCGTCCTGCTTTTCGGGATACAGATTGTCGATCACCCGCCCGACCATCGCGTTGACCACATCGCTGGGCTGAATATCGGCCACGTTGTTGGTGACGATGTGCTGACCATCGCGGAACACGGATACCCGGTCGCAATTGTCGAATATCTCAACCATCCGGTGCGAGATATAGATGATCGAAATCCCCTGATCCGCCAGTTTGCGCATGATCCCGAACAGGGTCTGAGCCTCGGTTTCCGTGAGTGCGGCTGTAGGTTCATCCAGGATCAGAATGCGGCAATCCAGCGTCAGGGCCTTGGCGATCTCAACCAGCTGCTGGTTCGAAATCGAAAGGCTCTTCACCAGAACCGACGGGTCAATGTCGCTGAGCTGGCGGAACACCTCGACCGCGTCGCGTTCCAGCTTGCGGTAATCCATCAGCCACGACCGGCTGACATTGGTCTTGGCCATGAAAATGTTCTCGGCCACCGACACATCCGGGCACAGTGCGATTTCCTGATGCACAAAGCCGATGCCCAGTTGCTGTGCCATTGTGGGCGACGAGATTTTGACCGGCTTGCCATCCAAAATGATCTGGCCGCTGTCCGGTTGCAAAATCCCGTCGATCACGTTCATCAAGGTCGACTTGCCTGCGCCGTTTTCCCCTGCAATCGCGTGGATTTCCCCCTTGCGCAGTTCGAAATCGATTCCGCGCAGCGCTTTGACCGGGCCAAAGGATTTGCTGAGGTTCGATATCTGAAGGATCACGTCGTCTTGCATGGCAGCACCTTCTTGGGTGTTTCTTATTCGTTGCTGGAACCGCCCGCGGACATAGGAACTGCGCGGGCGGCTCGCTGGGGAGGGTCCCGATCAGGCCGGATCGCGGCCTTCCATGTAGACGTTCAGGTCAAAGCTGTCGGCATTGTCCTTGGTGATGACGGCAAAGCCATTATCCATGAACGGGATCTGAACCGGGTTGAAACCGCTGGTCTTCCAGTCGTTGAACGGATCGAAGATGTCCGAACGATTGGCCAGATGCACTGCCATGAACCCCATGAAGCCCTGCACGCCCTGGTTCGGGTTCAGCGACATGTGGATGTTGCCCGCGCGGATATGCTCCAGCGTGGTGGGCGTCACGTCCGCGTGCATGATCAAAATGTCTGATCCGGCCTCAAGCTTTGCAGCAACCGCACCCTCGGCCGAGCCCGCCTCGGGAATCCAGATCGCGGCCACATTCGGATTGGCCTGAATGATCGAGGCCGTCGCACGATATGCGGCGTTGCTGTCCTGGTTTGTCGCCTGACGGCCAACCAGTTTCATGTTCGGATAGTTCGCTTCCATATACGCGATCAGCGAGGTCACGCGCAGGTCATGGTTCGACTGACCCGGGTTCTCAAGAACCGCATATTCAGCGCTGTCACCCACCTGCTTGACGATCTCTTCCGCTGCGAACTTTGCCTCGGCATGGTTGTCCGAAGTGATATAGCCGGTGCGGTTGGAATTGGGGCTGTCAGCGGCAAAGGTCACGATCTCGGTGCCGTTTTCGATGGCACGGTTGATCGGCTCGATGAACGGGTCGGACTGCATCGGGTGCAACAGAACACCGGCGGGTGATTTCACCAGATCCTGCTCGAAAGAGGCGATCTGTTTGGTGATGTCATAATCCGGCGTCCCTGAGAACACGGTCTCGCACCCAAAGGCCTCGGCAGCCTGTTTAAAGCCCTGATAGACCGGAACCCAATAGGGATGACCCGAGACCATGACATTCATGATATAAGTCTCGCCCGGTTCACACATGATCCCCTCGGCCGAGGCGGGTGCAGCTGTCAGACCAGCCACCGCAATGGCAGCAGATGCAATAACACTGTTGGTTTTATTGAATTTCATTGGACTCCTCCCAGAGTGCGTTCTTGCTTTGGCGTCGTTTTCATCCTCCAAAACGAACATCCGCAAGAAATTTCACGTCATGCTTCTTATTGCATAACGCAAGTCATAATGACCGCTCAAGAGGTCCGTCAACAAAGTTTGATTTTTTTCTTTTGGCGTGAAATAAATTTCATTCACACACTGCGGGCAGCGCATTAAAGCCGGCCCCACAGGACCGGCTTACAATCGCTTATGCTGAAGTGAAGCGCTGGCGCGCAAACCTATCGCATCACGAAGGGGTCCGGGATCGGATCGTCGCTGGTGCGCAACCAGACCGCCTTGGTCTTGGTGTATTCAAGCGCGGCCTCAACGCCGCCCTCACGCCCATGCCCGGACAGGCCAAAGCCGCCAAACGGCGCAATCGGGCTGACGGCGCGGTAGGTGTTGACCCAAACGATGCCCGCACGAATGCCCCGCATCATCCGATGCGCGCGGGTCAAATCGCGGGTGAAGAGGCCCGAGGCCAGACCGAACTGCGTGTCATTGGCGATGTCCAGCGCCTCGACCTCGGTGTCAAAGCTGAGGACCGATAGAACCGGGCCAAAGAATTCATCTGTCACGCAGGGCGCGTCGGGGGCGTCGGTGCAATCCAGAATGGTCGGCGGGAAAAAATATCCCCCGCCCTCAGGCACCTGCCCGCCTGTGACCAGCCGCGCGCCCTGCGCAACGGATCGGTCAATCAGGTCCAACGCATGGTCGCGCTGCCGCAAGGTGCACAGCGGACCAACCTCGGTCGCCATGTCCTGCGGTGATCCGATCACCACGTTTTCGGCCTTTTCCTTCAGCCGGGCCAGAAATTCGTCCTTGATCGAGCGCTGGATCACAAGGCGCGAACCGGCCACACAGCTTTGCCCGGTGGCCGCGAAAATCCCCGAGACTTGCGCATTCACAGCACTATCAAGGTCTGCGTCTTCAAACACGATGAACGGGGATTTGCCGCCCAGCTCCAGCGAGGTCGAGGCCAGATTGTCTGCCGAATTGCGCACGATATGGCGCGCGGTCGCGGGGCCACCGGTAAAGGCCACATGGGCCACTTTCGGATGGCTGGTCAGGACCGAACCGCAGTCAGGCCCGAACCCGGTGATGATATTCAAAACACCCTTTGGGAACCCCGCCTGATCAAAGATACGGGCGAATTCCAGCATCGGCGCGGGGCCTTCCTCGCTGGCCTTCAGAACAACGGTGCAACCCGCCGCCAAAGCCGGTCCGATCTTGACCGCCGACAGGAACAGTTGCGAGTTCCACGGCACCACCGCCGCCACGACGCCCACAGGTTCACGCCGCAGCCAAACCTGCATGTCCGGCTTGTCGATCGGCAGAAACGCCCCTTCGATCTTGTCAGCCAGCCCTGCGTAGTACCGGTAATATTCGGCGACATAAGCGATCTGGGCTGATGTCTCGCGAATGATCTTGCCGGTGTCGCGGGTTTCAAGCTCGGCCAATTGCTGTGCATTTTCAGCGATCAGCTCTGACAGGCGCAGCAAAAGCTTGCCCCGCTGCGTCGCTGTCATGTTGGCCCATTCGGGATCAAAAAATGCCCGCTCAGCAGCATCAACCGCCCGGTTCACATCCTCGGCACGGGCCTCGGGCATCAACGCCCATGGCTGGCCTGTTGCCGGGTCCTTGCTTTCGAACTGCGCGGCCCCGTCCGAGAAGGCACCGTCGATATACTGCTGAAACTGTTGCATAAACTGTCCTTACTGAAAGGCGGGCATCACGTCCGAGATGAACCGCTCAAGCGAGGCTTTCTTGCGCTCAAACGGCATCGAGCTGTCGATCCAGAAGGAATACTCATCATATCCCATGGCCTCGTATTTCTTGAGCCGCGCGACCAGTTCGTCAGCGGTGCCGATGGCCAGATCGCGCTGAATTGCTTCGGGCGTATAGAACGGATGCGCGGCGATGTCTTCATCCGTCAACGGGTCCATCAGGCCCTGGTTGATCTCGCGCTTGTTCATGAACCAGGCACCGAAATAGTTGTAAAACCGGTTCAATTCCACCGCCGCCTGTTTCGCATCCTCGGCATCGCTGGCGACATACGTGTGCAATAGCAACATGATGCTGGGGCGCGGCTGATCGGGGAACTTGGCGCAGGCGTCGTTGAACTTGCCCATCAGCGATTCAATCTCGGGGTCGCCGTTCCACAGCGGTGTCACCTGCACATTGCAGCCTTTCGACACGGCAAATTCATGGCTGTTAGGGTCCCGTGCGGCGACCCATATCGGCGGGCCGCCCTGTTGAACCGGCTCGGGCGCAGCGGTGGTTTTGGGGAACTGCCAGAACTCTCCGTCATGCGCATAATCCCCGGCCCAGAGCTTCTGAACAGCCGGAACCAGCTCGCGCATGCGCAGCCCGGCCTCCCACGCGTCCATACCCGGCATCATGCGCTCATACTCAAAGGAATAGGCCCCGCGCGCGATACCCAGCTCCAACCGGCCATCGGTGATCAGATCCGTCATCGCCGCCTCACCCGCCAGACGGATCGGATGCCAGAAGGGTGCGATCACCGTGCCGGTGCCCAGGCGCACATTTTTGGTCTTGTTGGCAAGGTCCACCAGATTGATGAAGGGGTTCGGCGCGATGGTGAAATTCATCCCGTGATGCTCACCCGTCCAGACCGAGCTGAACCCGGCCTCATCCGCGATCTGACACAGCTGCACGAACTCCTCATAAAGCTGTTTCTGATCTTCCTTCGGATCGATGCGCTCCATATGTGCAAAAAGCGAAAACTTCATTGCGTTACTCTTTTTCAGATGAGATCGGGCGGACTTTGCCGCTGACCTGATTGCCAAGATAAACCCCGAAATTGCCCATGCGGCTTTCCTGAGCGAACCGTTCAAGCATGGTGCACATCGCGGCATCGGCGATGTCCATCAGGGTGGTTTCGGTCAGCTCGGTAAAGGTGCCTTGGGTGGGTTCGCCCTCGGCCGCCTGACACAGGAAAGAGATGTGCTGTTGTTCGCGCGCTTCATCTTCGTAGACGGAATAGATGAACCCCGGATCGGCACTGACGCCGCATTGCTCGATCAGACGGGTCAGGGCGGCGGTGGCCCCGTTCTTTCCGGTTCTGGTTTCGGGCAGGGTCAATCGCCCCTGATCATTGCCGATCAGCAGCACCTTGCCCTCACGCTCGATCAGCGCGGATACGATCAGGTTCGTGCTCTGGCTCAGCGCTTCGGCTTCAGCCGCCGGGGTGACATAGGCACCACGGGCATAACCCAGCCCCGGCGCGGTCGAGGTGTCAAAGGCTTCGACCTTGCCGATCAGGATCAGATGATCCCCGGCCTCGACCGTTTTGAAGGTCGCGCAGTCAAACCAGGCCGAGACGCCCTCGAACACGGGCGACCCTACGGGACCGGGGTGCCAGTCCACGGCGGCAAAGCGATCTTCGACCGGGCGGGCAAAGGTGTTGGACACATCCTTTTGCGATTCAGACAGGATATTGACGGCAAAGCCCTTGGCATTGGCAAACGCCTCATAGTTCCGGGAACTGTTGGCCAGACAGACCGACACCAGCGCCGGATCCAGCGACACCGAACTGAACGAGTTCGCGGTAAAGCCCAGCGGATTGCCGTCCTCGTCATGGGTGGTCACGACCGTAACGCCGGTCATGAACGTGCCAAACGCGTTTCTCAACGCGCGCGGGTCAAAACCTGTCATGCCGTTTCCTTTTCCTCTATCGGGGCCTGCAACCAATCGAACAGTATCGCATTGACCTGTTCCGGCGCAGTCAGATTGACCATATGACGCTCACCTTCAATGACGGCAGCGCGCCCCAATGGCGCGGCATCGGCCATGGCCTGCGCCATGTCAGGTGTCGAGTTCGGGTCCAGCGCGCCGGTCAACGCCAGCAGCGGGCAGCGGATATCAGAAAACCCATCCGCATATTCCTTATCCCCGGCCGCAAAGGCCCCATACGCATCCGCGTAAGCTTTGAGGTTCACCGAAGACAGCCAGCCCGCGACCTTGGCGCGGGCGTCCTGTTCCATCGGGGTATCACCGAACCACCGTTTCAGCGGCGTTTCCAGATCAAAGCTGCCCTTGCGGATCTGATGCGCGCGGGCTGTGACCGCATCGCGGGCGGCCTGCGTGCGGCGAAACACGCCGTTCAGCAGGGCAACACGTGCAACCATCTGTGGATAGGACACAGCATACCCACCCGATATCAGCGCACCCATCGAGTGACCCGCCAAATAGATCGGACCCAAATCCAGCGCGGCAACGACCGCATGCAGCCACGCCACATAATCCGGCAGCTGAGGCTCACCGGACAACGCGTCGCTGCCCCCATGGCCCGGCATATCCAGCGCAATGACGCGGTATTGCGCTGAAAACGCCTCGATCTGCGGCTGCCAGGCGGCAGACTGCATGCCCACGCCATGGATCAGAACCAGCGGGGCGCCCTGCCCCGCCTGCCGGTAGGTCACACACCCGTAAGGCTTAGACAGCTGCAGGGTTGTCGACGTCATGGCCCAGTTCCTTGAGGTCCTGATAGCGATCTCCGATGCGGTGATGCGGACGTCCACCGATCGAAGCGCCCAAGGCGATCACGATCTCATCCGGCGCGGGCGCATCGGCGACCGAAAGCTGAATGGTCAGGTAGTGGCTGCGCCTGCCGCCATCGTTCTTGTCCATCAGCGGGATTTGCAGCGGCGCATTCGCGGGACCGCGCGTATTGGTGAAGGCCAGATAGGATTTCGCGCCCACCGCCTCACGATAATGGTTGCCGAACCGCAGCGTGTGGATGAGGGCCGAGGCATGCTCGACCTCGCCATTCACGCCGACGATAGCCGATTTGCCATAGCCTTCGACTTTGTCGCCGCCACCCGCCGCATCCAGGATCATCCCGGTCAGCAGCTCACCCAGACCCGGCGCGCAATCATGGATCGCAGGGCGCAAGTCTTCGACAAAACCCTGACCAGCCCAAGGGTTCCTGATCACGGCTATCGCCGCGATCATCTTCAGCGGCGTCTCGGCGGTTTTGCCACCTTCGATCAAAGTCTCTTCGACATGCAACAGTGTTTTTCGAATTTCGGCCGGCATTGCTGTGGCTCCATCACAGGAAGATTCTTGCTTCAGTAAGATGGTATACCATCATGCCAAATGTCAATTCCAGAGTCATTGCCACCCGGTGAAACCAAAGGGAAAGCCATGCAAGAAGGTAAGCGCGCGCGACCGCTCAGAAGTCTGAAACGCAAAAACTGTCTAGTCTTTCAGGTGAGGGATTTCACAGTGTAACGTCGCCCAAGACAGGCAACGACCGATCACATCACAACAAGCCCTCAATCAGGGCGATATCGGCCTGACAAGCCCCTGCGCGTTTTTCGCGCGCGGCACGATACTGGGCCGAATTGTAGCACGCACGTGCCTGCTCGATACTGTCAAACTCGATGATGACCCGGCGTTGCCACGCGCGACCTTCAAGGGTTTTGGCCTCGCCACGTGCCAGAAACCGACCCCCATAGACCTGGAATGCCTCCGGTGCGAGGGCCTGATATTCGGAATAGGCATCAGGGTCGGTTACGGTAACATTGGCGATCCAATAGCCTTTGGGCTGATCTGTCATTTCTCAGTTTCTTCCATGGCAAAAACACGTTCGGCGACCGAGGCCGCCTCGTCCAGATGGCATTCAACGGCCTTGTGGGCCGCATCGGGATCGCCGGATATGACAGCCTCGCAAATCTCTTCCATATACGCGATACCGGGGCGGGTTCGGTCATCAGATGTAAGCGTCAACATGCGCAACCTGCTAATCCGCCCGTTCAGACGTTGAACAATTTCCCAGGCAATGTGATGACCCGCGCCCTGAAAAATCTCTTGATAGAAATCCGACGTCGCACGGAACAAAGCCCCCCGCGTTTTGCCCACAGATTCCTTTTGCAGACGTTTCAGCGCAGCCCCCAGTTTGCGAGAGATATCGCTATCGATATTCTGCGCACATTGCCGGGCGGCGGCGGTTTCCAAAAGACGGCGAATACCATAGATTTGCCGGGCGTCATCCCAGCTCATCGAGGCAACGATGGGCCCGTGGCCGGGCAGGATTTCCACCAGACCTTCGGCCTCAAGATAGCGGATCGTTTCCCGAATGACGGTTCGGCTGACGCCAAGCTGTTCGCACAGCGGACGTTCAACCAGACGCTCACCGGGTTGGAAAACACCTTCCACGATGGCTTCGCGCATCCGCTCTTGAACCATATCCCGCAAGGTGGCCGGCTGATGATCGATCTTGGACAGCTTGGGAGTGGTCATAGTTCAGATTTCTAGTTGCGGCGCATCGGTAAGACAAGCTGGATTCAGCATACCATATTATGGCGTTCCGTGTTGTCTTTGGTTTAGCCGGTTTTCTTACTTTATCTGATGTTATTCTTCGACATAATGAGCGAATGTATCGTTATGCCCAAAGCCTTGTCGCCTTTGTCGCCGTGGGACAAACCGGCGCTTTTGTCAAAGCGGCCAAGCAGTTGGGCGTTACACCTTCAGTCATCAGCCACCATATCTCGCGGCTTGAGGATGAGATGGGCGAGACGCTGATCCACAGAACCACGCGCAAGCTGACCCTGTCAGAAAACGGACGCCAATTGTTCGAAGCCGCCCAACGGGGGTTGGAAGGCATCGAACTGGCCATCCAGCGGATCGAGGCCGGATCAGACCATATCGCAGGCGCGCTGCGCATCGCTCTGCCCGCCTTTGTCCCCGACCCCAAACTAGAGGCGCGGGTGATGGAATTTGTCCGCCGTTATCCCAATGTTGCCCTGACCTTGGAATACACCGATCACATCAAGGATCTGGTTGCGGACTCTTTTGATCTGGCCATCCGCGTCGGTGACCTGCCGGATTCGAACCTGACCCGCAGGAAAATCGGCTCGGTTCAACACGTGTTCACGGCAACCCCTGATTTCCTACTGCGTCACGGGCCCGTCATTTTGCCCCAAGATCTTGAGCCGATGCCCTTCGTATCCATGGGACCCGCTGGGGATGTGTTCACACTGACCCGGGCAAAAAAAGTCGAAAACGTCACCTTGGATGTCAGCCAGCTAAGCGTTCAGAATGTTCTGGCCGCCAAGGCGGGAACGCTGGCCGGTGTGGGGTTTGGCTACCTGCCCGTGACCCTGATCGGGGATGAGCTGGCCTCGGGGGCCCTGCAGCATTTGTTGCCGGACTGGTCCTTGCCCAAGCTAACGATTCAAGCCGTTTGGTCCGGAAGCTCGCGCCGTCAAAGTCTGGCGCGGCGGTTTGTCGATTTCCTGTGCGAGTAAGGTCAGCGACCCTGTCAGGCCGCCCGCTGCAACGAATGCGGTGAGAACCCGAAATGCTTGCGGAAGCATTTTGAGAAATGGTCCGCCGAGGCAAAACCACAGGCAATTGCAACATCCAGCACCCGCATATCGGTTTGCTGCAACAGGGTGCGCGCCCGTTCCAGCCGCAAACGGGTCATGTAGTTCTTGGGGCTGGTTCCGACATATTTCTGGAACAATCGCTCAAGCTGCCGCGTGGACAGCCCGACCGTTTCCGCAACCCATGTTGGCGACAGCGGCGATTCCAGATTGTCGTGGATGTATGTCACTGCACTGGCCAGCTTTTCGTGGCGCGTGCCCAAACGGCACAGATCGGTCTGCGTCTGCCTGCCATCCTTGAGACGGACCGAGGCGTGCAACAACTCATCAGCCACCTGAGACGCGACGGTTTGCCCGCATTTCTGCGTGATCATGGATGAAAACAGATCCAGCGTGGTCACCCCGCCGCCACAGGTGGCAATCGGTCTGGCGTCTTCGTAGACCGAGCAGACGGCCTCGACGCTTGGGAACAGTTCGATCATCACCGGCTGCTGCTTCCAATGGGTGCTGAGCCGCTGACCGGCCGTCACACCCGCGCTGGCCAGGATGCTTGCGCCACCCCCCAGACCACAAAGCTGTACGCCAAATCGACCGGCCTGACGCAGCCAGGATTTCAAACCATTGGAAATGGTTCGATCCACGGTCATCGGACCGCAAATTACAATGCTATCGCCGCGGCGCGTCTTGGGTAACGGGCCGTCAACGGCCACCGTCATCCCTGATGAGGATGTCACTGGCGCGCCGGTTTCGCTGACGATGCTCCACTCAAAAACAGCCTGCTCAGAGGCGGCATTCGCCGCCCCCAATGAATCGATACCCGAGCCCAGTTCAAGTGCCGAAAATCCGGGCGTCAGAAGGAAAATGAACGTGTTCAGATCCGCCACTCTGACGCTGGTCTCTGCAAAACTGATCTCGGGTCGACCCATTTCGGCTTTCCTTTCTTAGGCCCGCATATTGGCGCCATTGGCGTCATACGCAGGCGCGCCCAGCACCTCGGCGTCGTAGAACTCGCCCAGGATTTCCACCTGCAACTTTGTTCCCGGCACCGCGCTGTCGGATGCGACGTAGCCCATCGCCATCGACTTGCCGACACGGTGGCCGTAACCGCCGGACGAGACATAGCCGACCGCTTCGCCGTCTTTCAGGATCGCTTCGTCGTTCGAGACATCGATGCCGTCCACGTCGATGGTCATGGTGACCAGCTTGCGGGCTACGCCATCTGCCTTGAACTTTTCGGTGGCTTCCTTGCCGACAAAGTCCTTCTTCCAGTTGATGAAGACATCCATGCCGGATTCGACCGCGTTAAAGTCGGGGCGGAAATCGGTGGTCCAGACGCCCCAGCCTTTTTCAAGGCGCAGCGACATCAGTGCACGTGCACCGTACCAGCGATAGCCCAGATCGGCCCCGGCCTCTTCGATCGCCTCGGCCAGACGCAGCAGGTACATCGGCTTGCAGTAGATCTCAAAGCCCAGCTCGCCCGAGAACGAGATGCGGTTCAGGATCACCGGCACGCCGCCCACGAAGGTCTTGCGCAGATCGCGGAACTTCAGCGCATCGGCGCTGACGTCATCGTGGGTGATGCGGGCAAGCAGGTCGCGCGATTTGGGGCCGGACAGGGCGATCCCGTGCCAGTCATCCGAGACATTGGCATAGCTCACATCCGCAGGCAGGTCCTTTTGGAACCAGCGGCTGTGCGCATCCTGCATCGCACCCGAACCGAACAGCATGAAGTGATCGTCGCCCAGACACGCCACGGTCAGGTCACCGTAGAGACGGCCCTTTTCGGTCAGCATCGGGGTCAGCGCCAGACGGCCGGGTTTCGGCACGTAACCCGCCAGAGTGCGGTTCAGATATTCACGCGCACCAGCGCCCTTGAACTCGTGCTTGGCAAAGTTTGCGATCTCGATGCCACCCACGGCCTCTTGCACGGCTTTGACTTCGCGCGCCACATAGTCGTGCGAACGGTTCCGCTCAAAAGTCGGGGTTTCATGCGCGTCTTCGGCATTGTCGGCAAACCACAGGGCGTTTTCCAGACCAAAGCCCTGACCCATCACTGCGCCCTTGTCGATCAGCCGATCATAGAGCGCGGTGGTTTTCTGCATCCGCCCCTTGGGCAGCGTTTCGTTCGGGAAGGTCATCACGAAGCGACGTTCGTAGTTTTCCGAGGACTTGATGGTGCCCCAGTCCGGCGTTGCGAACTCACCAAATCGCGCCACGTCCATCGCCCAGACGTCGATCGAAGGCTCGCCGTCGATCATCCATTCGGCCATGGTCAGGCCAACGCCGCCGCCCTGACAGAAGCCTGCCATGACGCCCACGGCGACCCAGTAGTTTTTCATGCCCGGAACCGGACCGATCATCGGGTTGCCATCGGGGCCGAAGGTGAACGGGCCGTTGATCGTGTCCTTGATGCCGGATTCGCCGATGGCGGGGATACGCTCGAACGACATTTCCAGACGATCGGCGATGCGGTCCAGATCGGGTTGCAGCAACTCGTGGCCGAAATCCCATGGCGTGCCGTCGACCTTCCACGGGGTCGATTTCGGCTCATAGGTGCCCAGAAGCATGCCGTGGCGTTCCTGACGGAAATAGATGTTGGCCTCATAGTCGATGCCCGCGGGCAGACGACCGGCTTCGCCCATGCTTTCCATGCGGTCCTTGATCATCGGGATCGCGTCGGTGATCAGATAGTGGTGCTCCATCGGCTGAACCGGCAGGTGGATGCCCGACATATGGCCGACTTCACGCGCCCACAGGCCGCCGCAGTTCACGACCTGCTCGGCGTTGATGACGCCTTTGGGGGTGGTCAGGTCCCAGCTGCCATCGGGGCGCTGGCTCATCGACGTCACGCCGCAATGGGTGAAATATTGCGCGCCATGATGACGGGCGGATTTCGCAAAAGCATAGGTTGCGCCCGAGGGGTCCACGTCGCCGTCCTGCTCATCCCAGAGCGCGGCGTGATAGTGTTTGGGGTCGATCAGCGGGTGACGCTCGGCCAGTTCCTGCGGGCTGATGAACTCCTGATGCAGACCCATATAGCGGGCTTTCGAGCGTTCGCGCTTCAGATAGTCGTACCATTCCTTGGTCGACGCCGCATAGAAACCACCGGTGATGTGCATGCCGACGGAATGGCCCGAGGTTTCCTCGATCTCTTTGTACAGATCGATGGTATAGCTTTGCAGGCGCGAGATGTTGGGGTCCGAGCTGATCGTGTGAATCTGACCCGCCGCGTGCCAGCTGGAGCCGGAGGTCAGTTCATCGCGTTCCAACAGGACAACGTCTTTCCAGCCAAACTTGGCCAGGTGAAAGAGGATCGAACAGCCCACAACTCCGCCGCCGATGACGACGACCTTAGCGTGGGAAGGCAGTTGTTTGCCGGATGTGGTTTCGTCTTTTTGAATCTCGGGCATAAGAGGGTCCTGTGTCTTTTGTGGGGTTGGGGGAAGGGGGCTGTCTGCCCCCTCTTGAGCCTGTGGCTCAATTCACCCCCGAGGATATTTTTGGCCAGATGAAGAGATCCGGGGTTTAGTACCAGGCGTCCGGGATTTCTTCTTTGCGTTTGGCAACATAGGCGGCCAGTTCTTCTTTCTTGGCCTCGTCCATCGCGGGGGGCTGGTATTCGTTCAGCATCTGGTTCCAGCGCTCATAGGCGCGGCGGCGCATGTCTTTGGAGCCGCCTTCCTCCCAGCTTTCGACATTCTCGCTGTCGCTGAGCTTGGGTTCGTAGAAGGCCGTCTGGTAGTTGCGCATGGTGTGGGCGCAGCCCAGGAAATGACCGCCTGCGTCCACTTCGCCATAGGCGTCGCGGGCAAAGGCGTCATCGCTGGTGTCCAGACCTTGACTGAGGACCTTCTGGTATGAGCCCAGACGGTCGGCATCCATGATCAACTTTTCAAAGCCGGTGCACAGGCCCCCTTCGAGCCAACCCGCCGAGTGCAGAACGAAATTGGCACCCGCCAGCATGGTTGAATGCATCGAGTCGGCGGATTCGTAGGCGGCCTGCGCGTCCTCGATCTTGGAGGCGGTCAGCGAGCCGCCGCAGCGCAGGGGCAGACCTGCGCGGCGCGCCAGTTGGCCGATGGCGTAGTTCGACATCACCGGCTCGGGCATACCAAAGGTAGGCGCACCGGATTTCAGCGACATGGACGACAGGAAGTTGCCCAGAACAAAGGGCGCGCCGGGGCGCAGCAGTTGGACATAGGCGCAGACCATCATCGCCTCGGCCATGGCCTGTGCAACGCTGGCGGCGGTGCTGACCGGGCCCATCGCGCCGGACAGGATGAACGGCACCACGATCAGACCCTGACCGCGCGACGAATAAACCCGTGCCGATTCCGTCACCACGCGGTCCACCAACAGCGGAGAGTTCGTGTTCACGTTGCCCATGATCACGCAGTTGTCTTCCATGAAATCCGCGCCAAAGACGATCTCGGCCATGTCGACGCTGTCCTGTGCGCGGCTCATCTCGGTGATGGCACCCAGATGCGGCTTGTCGCTGAGCGTCATGTGGGCGAACATCATGTCCAGATGGCGTTTGCTGACCGGCACGTCGCAGGGTTCGCAGGTGACAAAGCCACCGTGGTGCAGGTTCGGGTGCATGTAGGTCAGTTTGACCAGCTTTTCGAACGACTCGATATCGCCATAGCGGCGGCCGCCTTCCAGATCACGCACGAAGGGCGCACCATAAACCGGCGCGAACACCTG
This sequence comes from Ruegeria sp. CH10, assembly GCF_056537125.1. Taxonomy (NCBI): domain Bacteria; kingdom Pseudomonadati; phylum Pseudomonadota; class Alphaproteobacteria; order Rhodobacterales; family Roseobacteraceae; genus Ruegeria; species Ruegeria sp. CH10. The sequence continues at coordinate 286,897 of NZ_JBQFQY010000005.1, forward strand.
ATTGCCATCGCCAATGACGACCGAACGTTCAGGATTGCGGGCGACCTGAGTAAAGCTTTTGGGGGCCTTGGCGCAAAGGCTGCGAATCCACTGCGCATCGGCGCGAACAAGGTCACCTTCGATTCTTGCCCCTTCGCGGCGCCACAGCTCCAGCGCCTCGGGGTCGTCGCGAAACGCAATCCCGACCTCTTCGAAAATCCAGTCGACCTGTGCCTCAAGGCGCTGCAGATCCTCTTCATTCAAAGGATCAAAAAACGCCAAGCGTCGCTGGATATAGGGGGATGCCGGAACTGAACCGGCCTCTGAACCGCGGGAACGGGATTGACGCGCGCGCCGAGCCATTGTGAGCTACTCCATTTTTTCGCGCGACTTTAACGATTGAGGGCCGGGTTGTGACGCTTGTAAATTTGAATGGTTAGCATAAAAGCAATTTATGCAAGAACTCTGGAAGCTCCTTGGCTCACCCCGCCATCTTGTCGTCTTTGAGGCGGCCGCTCGCCTGCAATCCTTTACGCGCGCCGCTGAGGAGCTGAACGTGCAGCAACCCGCCGTCAGCGTCGCAATCCGTCGCCTGGAAGAGGGGTTGGGCACGCCGCTTTTCACCCGCAGCCATCGTCAGGTTGTTCTGACCAGCGCCGGACAACGGCTTTTGGCTGATGTCACGCGCGCCTTTGAGCAGCTGTCTTTGTCAGTGACATCCATTCAACAACTCAACCAGACGGGATATGTGACGCTCAGCGCATCTACGGCGTTTAATAACTATTGGATTATGCCGCGCCTTGCGGAATTGCAGAAACGCTATCCCGGCATTGATTTGCGCCTGCAATCCAGCGACCGGGAACCCGATATCGATGCCGAAAACATAAGCCTTGCGATACGGCTGGGCAATGGGGACTGGTCGGGTTGCGAATGTGCATTGATCGCGCCCGAGGTGATCTATCCCGTCGCATCGCCGCGTGTCATGGCAGCAGCGGTCGATCTGCGCAGCCTTCCGAACCTGTTGACCCAGCGGCTCATCCATCTGGAAGAACCGATACGGCAGCGCCCAAGCTGGAGCGAATGGTTCGCGAATTTTTCAATCCGCACCGCTGTGCCGAACACAGGCCTTCGCCTGAATGATTACGCTCTTGTGCTTCAGGCCGCCATGGCCGGAGAAGGGTTCGCCTTTGGATGGAAACACCTGACGGACAGGCTGGTCAAACAGGGGCTTCTTGCCGCAAAAGCCGATTGGCAATGGGCCACGGGTAAGGGATTTTATCTGGTCTGGTCCAAAAAGACCCCCCTTTCGGATGATGCGCAAAGGGTGAGGGATTGGATCTTACATAAAGTTGAGAAATCCCAATAGCCCCAAGCGGCGGCAAAGCGCGACACAGGGGTTCGGTGGCCTGAGGCCCGAGAAACCCGGCCCCAATATCCGTGCAGCGCCGTCAAAAAATCATCGTGTCAGTTTTTCAGCATAAAATGTCGCATTTTTTCCAGCGGCCAGAAGGACCCCGGCTAGGGTGCGCGTGTGAGGTGCTGCCGCCCGAGACCCGGGCGGTGGATAATTGGGAAGTCGGTGAAATTCCGCCACTGCCCCCGCAACGGTAACGAAGGTCAGGCTCGGCAAGAACCACTGGGACGAGGATCCCGGGAAGGTGCCGAACCGGGTGAAAGCCCCTTCCAAGTCCGGAAACCAGCCTTGCAGATATGTCAAACCGCGGGTGGCGGTGGGGGCGCATGTTCCGGACGCGATCCTCGCGCGGCTCCGGGCTGGTCTTCTTTGTCATCTGCCCAAGCAATGCCGCGGGGCGCGGCAGGAGAGCCAGAAGTGAGCAACATTCAAAGCCTGTTGGCACGTCGAAACCCAGCCTATGCTCTGGAGCAGGCGTTTTACACGGACCCCGATGTTTTTCGGACCGACCTTGAGGCCATACATTACCGCCAGTGGCTGTTTGCCATTCCCGCGTGTGAATTGGTGAAAAAGGGCGATTACGTTACCTATACCGTGGGCGCCTACCGCGTGATTATCGTGCGCGGCGCAGACGATCAGATCCGGGCTTTTCACAACACCTGCCGCCATCGCGGCTCGGTTATTTGCAAGGCGGCAAAGGGCAATGCGCCGAAACTCGTATGCCCATATCACCAATGGACTTATGAGTTGGATGGTTCGCTTCTTTGGGCGCGGGACATGGGCCCCGATTTCGATCCCAAACAACATGGGTTGAAAACCGTGCATTGCCGCGAACTGGCCGGTCTTATCTACATCTGTCTTGCGGATGAGGCCCCCGACTTTGACACCTTTGCCAATATCGCACGCCCCTATCTTGAGCCCCACGACCTGAACAACGCCAAGATCGCGTTTGAAAGCACCATCGTCGAAAAGGGCAACTGGAAACTTGTCTGGGAAAACAACCGTGAATGCTATCACTGTGGCGGCAACCATCCTTCGCTCTGCCGGACTTTCCCGGATGACCCCTCTGTAACCGGGATCGAAGGCGGCGAAACCCCCGCCTTCATGCAAGACCACTTCGACCGGTGCAAAGCGGCCGGCATGCCTTCGCAGTTCTATCTGCATGATGACGGCCAGTACCGTCTGGCGCGGATGCCTCTTAAGGAAGGGGCGGAAAGCTATACGATGGACGGCAAATCCGCCGTGCGCCGGTTTTTGGGCCGCGCGCCCTTTGCCGATGCCGGGACGCTGCTGAAGTTTCATTACCCCAGCACATGGAACCATTTCCTGGCCGATCATTCGATTGTCTTCCGTATTACTCCGATCAGCCCAACCGAGACCGAAGTCACCACCAAATGGCTGGTCAACAAAGAGGCCGTCGAGGGCACAGACTATGACCTAAAGCGTCTGACCGAGGTTTGGATGGCCACCAATGACGAAGACCGGCAGGTGGTCGAGGACAACCAGCTAGGTATCAACAGCCCGGCCTACGTGCCGGGACCCTATTCAGGCATACAGGAATCCGGGGTGCTGCAGTTTGTTGAATGGTATTGCAACACGCTGGCGAATCATGTGGCCCCTGACGTCATGGCTGCGGAGTAACGGGGATGAAAGACCTCAATACAGTGGCCCCGGTCTGGCAGGATAGTGAGATGCTGGAATGCGTCTCGGTCGTGCCTGAAACGCCCAATACGGCCAGCTTTACGTTTCGGGCCCCGTCAGGCGCGTTTTTCGCCTATCATCCCGGCCAGTTTCTGACGCTGGAAATACCAGCCCCCGACCAGCCCGGAGGCGTCGTGCATCGCACTTATACGATCTCGTCCTCTCCATCGCGGCCGCGCTCTGTCACGGTTACTGCCAAAGCGCAGCCCGACAGCATTGGAACGCGCTGGATGCTGGACAACCTGAAGCCGGGCATGGGAATCAGGGCCATCGGTCCGGCTGGCCTGTTCACCAATGTGGAAAGCCCGGCCCGCAAGTTTCTGTTCATCTCGGCAGGCTCGGGCATCACGCCGATGATGTCGATGACCACGTGCATGTGGGATGAAGGGCGCGATCTGGACATCGTTTTCATCAACTGCGCCAAACGCCCGTCCGAGATCATCTTTCGCCAACGTCTGGAACAGATGGCCAGCCGAACGCCCGGTCTGGATCTGAAATTCGTTGTGGAAGAGGCCGACCCCTACCGCCCCTGGACTGGATATCAAGGCCAATTCAACCAATTGATGCTGGGCCTGATGGCTCCGGATTATCTGGAACGTGAGGTGTATTGCTGCGGTCCCGAACCCTTTATGCAGGCCGTCCGCGATGCCCTGACCGGTTTGGGATTCGACATGGGCAGCTACCATCAGGAAAGCTTTGGCGCGCCTGTGGAAACGGTGGCCGATCAGCCGGAACTGGACGATCTGGTACCAGATGACGGGGCAACTGCAGAAATCCATTTTGCAACTTCTGACGTCATCGCCAAAGTGTCGGAAACCGAAACCATTCTGGCCGCAGCGCGGTCGGTTGGCCTGAACATCCCGTCAGGCTGTACCTTTGGGGTGTGTGGCACCTGCAAGGTCAGGAAAACGGCGGGCGAAGTTCATATGGTCCATAATGGCGGGATTTCCGAGGATGATATCGCGGATGGGTACATCCTTGCCTGTTGTTCGAACCCCATCGGCAAAGTCGCTGTCGAGGTCTGACGTCAATCATAGCGGTTTACCTTTTACGCCTGCGCGGGACACCCCGCGCAGGCGCATCCGTTTTGGCTTTTGTCGCAGATCAGACAACCCTGTCGCAAACTGAACAGTCCAGGTAGAGTGATCGCTCTACCAACGGCGCATGAACGAGACACAACACAAGATCGCAGAGAACCTCGACCGGCAATTCTCGGAAATGGGGTTTGCCACGCAGGGCGTCGAAGCCCTGCGCGAAGGGGCGAATGTCTCGTTGCGGACGCTCTACAAGTATTTTCCCAGCCGCGAAGCCATGGTGATCGGCGCGCTGAACCATCGGGACGCGGCCTATTCCGAATGGATCGGTCAGGATGAGGCCGAGGGCGCGGATCATGTTCTACATGTCCTGATACGCCTGTCCGACTGGCTGGCCGACGTCTCAAACACTGGCTGCCTGTTTCGCAATGCGCTGGCGGCCTATCCCGAAAGCGACCCTATTCGTGAGGCCGCAGAAACGCACAAGGCCCATGTGCGTCAGATGTTTCGCGAACGGCTGCTGAGGGTCGATCAGAATTGCGATGTCGAGCAGCTGTCAGAGGCATTGTTTGTCCTGCACGAGGGTCTGACGGAAAGCGCGCGCATCATCGGAACCAAACAGGCAACAGACGCCACGCTGCGCTGCGCCCGTGCGGTTTTGGCCTCAGCAGGAATTCACTGACGCCGGCGCATCCGGCCCACAACCAGAAAAAGGATCTGACGTGAAGATCAAAGAAATCCACATCTACGCCCATGACCTGCCGGTCAAGAACGGCCCTTACACCATGGCCAATGCCGAGGTTTGGGCCTTGGATACAACGCTGGTGAAACTGGTGGACGACAGTGGCACCGTCGGCTGGGGTGAGACCTGCCCCGTCGGCCCCACCTATGCCGAAGCGCATGCGCTGGGTGCGCGGGCCGCCTTGACGCAGATAGCCAGCGGGCTTGTGGGCGCGGACCTTTGGCCCAAAGCCCTGCATCACAAGATGAACAGCCTGCTGAACGGTCACAACTATGCCAAGGCGGCCATCGACATCGCCGCCCATGACCTGATCGGCAAAAAGCTGGGCGTTAGTGTTGCCGACCTGCTGGGCGGAGCACAAACGGATCGGGTGCCATCATACTACGCCACCGGCGTGGGTGCGCCCGACCATATCGCCGCTCTGGCGAAAGAGAAGATGGAAGAAGGCTATCCGCGTCTTCAGGTCAAGGTCGGCGGGCGCCCCGTTGAGATCGATATCGAGACCATCCGCAAAGTCTGGGAGGTTATCGGTGGATCGGGCATGCGGCTGGCCGTTGATGGCAACCGAGGCTGGACCACGCGCGATGCGCTGCGCGCCAGCCGGGAATGCCCCGATATCCCGTTCATCATGGAGCAGCCCTGCAACACCGTTCAGGATCTTGAAAAGATCCGCCCGCAGGTCAGCCACGGGATCTACATGGATGAAAACAGCGTGGACCTGAACACCGTGATCTCGGCCGCCGGGACCGGGCTGGTTGATGGGTTTGGCATGAAGGTGACACGCATTGGCGGTTTGCAGAACATGCGCACCTTCCGCGACATCTGCGACGCGCGCAACCTGCCCCATACCTGCGACGACAGCTGGGGCGGTGATATCATTGCGGCAGCCTGCACGCAGATCGCCTCGACCGTGCGCCCGACCCTGATGGAAGGGGCCTGGCTTGCTGCCCCTTATATTGAGGGCAACTACGACCCCGAAAACGGCATCAAGATTGTTGGCGGCCATATTCAGCGCCCGACCGGACCTGGCCTTGGCGTTACCCCGGACGAAAGCGCCTTTGGCGCGCCCGTCGCGTCTTTCTGAGGATAACTGAATGATACCCGAAACCATGCACGCAGTTCAGCTGACCGGTCACGGCGGCATCGAAAAACTTGAATACCGCACGGACGTGCCCCTTCCGCAACCGGGCGCGGGCGAAGTCCTGATCCAGGTCGCAGCCGCCGGTGTGAACAACACCGACATCAACACGCGGATCGGCTGGTATTCCAAATCCATTGAAGGCGATACCGAAAGTGGTGGGGCCGAGGGTTTTGACACTGTAGATGACGATGATGCCAGCTGGTCGGGCACCCCTCTGACCTTTCCGCGCATACAGGGGGCGGATATCTGCGGCCATATCGTGGCTGTTGGCGATGGTGTCGATCCCACCCGGATCGGAGAGCGCGTGATCGTGCGCAACATGCTGCGCACCTATGTCGACTATCGCCCCTATGAATGCTGGACCATCGGCAGCGAATGCGATGGCGGATTTGCCCAATTCACCAAAGCGCCCGCGCGTGAAACCCATGCCGTCGATTGCGATTGGGACGATGTAGAACTGGCCGCCATCCCCTGCGCCTATTCCACCGCCGAAGGCATGTTGCACCGCGCCAGCGTTGGGTCGGAAACCGTTCTGATCACCGGTGCGTCTGGCGGTGTTGGCTCGGCCGCGGTCCAACTGGCGAAACGCCGCGGGGCGCATGTGATCGCGCTGTGCTCGCCTGCAAAGGCAGAGGCCGTGCGCGCCTTGGGCGCCGACAGGGTGCTGGATCGCAACGCCGATCTGGTCGCGGAACTGGGGGAAGGGTCGATTGACGTGGTGGTCGATCTGGTCGCTGGGCCACAATGGCCCAGCCTGCTGGACGTGCTGCGCCGGGGCGGGCGATATGCCACCGCCGGGGCCATTGCCGGGCCCATCTGTCAGATCGATGTGCGCACGCTCTATCTGAAAGACCTGACGCTGTTTGGCTGCACCTTTCAGGAAGACATCGTGTTCGAAAACCTGATCAAATACATCGAAGCCGGTGAAATCCGCCCCGTCGTCGCCAAGACCTATCCGCTGGACGAAATCGGCAAGGCCCAGGAAGACTTCCTTGGCAAACAACACACCGGGCAACTGGTGCTGATCCCGCCGCAGGTGACCTCATGAAAATCCGCAAGATAGAGCTTTTTGAACTGCACCTGCCCTATGCCGGCGGCTCGTACGAGCTGTCAGGCGGGCGTATCTATACCGGGTTCGACAGTGTCATCGTCTGCATCACCGCGGATGACGGGACCGAAGGCTGGGGCGAATCCACGCCGTTTGGTCCCAACTATATCGCCGCCCATGCGCGGGGCGCCCGGGCCGGGGTCGAAGAAATTGCCCCCTATCTGATCGGCCGCGACCCCCGCGATGTTGATCGGATCAATGACGCCATGGATGAGGCCCTGTTGGGGCACAACCACGCGAAATCGGCGCTGGATCTGGCCTGTTGGGACCTGTTCGGCAAATCGGTCGGCCTGCCGGTCTACAAACTGTTGGGCGGTGCGACGGGTAACCGCCTGCCTGCGATCAGTTCGATCTACGCAGGCACGCCCGAGGATATGCGCGCCCGCGTCGCGGAACATCGCGCGATGGGTTACATGGGCCATTCGGTCAAAGTGGGTGCCTTGGATTCCGAGGGCGGCCCGGCGCTGGACGCCGAACGCATCGCGGCATCACTGGCGGATCGTCAACCGGGTGAATACTTCATCGTCGACGCCAATGGCGGTCTGATCCCCGAGACCGCGCTGCGCATGTTACGGGCGCTGCCGAACGGGCTGGACTTCGTCCTTGAAGCCCCCTGTGCAACGTGGCGCGAGACCCTGTCGCTGCGCCAGCGCTGCGATGTGCCGATCATATTGGACGAGTTGGCGCAAGAGGATGGCGATATTGCCAAACTGGTCGCGTTGGACGTGGCCGATGGTATTGGCCTCAAGATTTCCAAGGCCGGCGGTTTGACCCATGCCCGTCGTCACCGCGACATCTGTCGCGCCGCCGGTCTGACGATCAGCGTACAGGACACGGTGGGTTCAACGCTGTCGGCCGCGTCGATCTTCCATATGGGTGCGACGGTGCCCGAACGCCTGCTGCGCTGCGTTCTGGACCCGCGTGACATGGTGACGATCCAGACCGGGGCCTTTGACGCGCCGATCGAAAACGGGGGTGTCCTGCCTCCTGATGCGCCGGGCCTTGGCGTGACAATGAACCGGGACCTGCTAGGGCAGGCCGTAGCAATCTGGGAAGAATAGAGATGTTTCAAGACAAAAAAGCTCTGGTCACCGGGGCCGCCGGAGGTATCGGTCAGGCCATCGTCCGCCAATTGCGCGCGCAAGGCGCACAAGTGGCGGTCGCGGACCGTGCAACCGACAGGATCGAGGCCGAGGCGCATCTGCCCGGCGATCTGCTGGACCCGCAATACAGCGACACCCTGCCCGCAGCAGCGAAACAGGCGCTGGGTGGTCTGGACATCGTCATCAACAACGCCGGTGTCATCACCCGTGGCCCAGTGACCGAGACCTCGGACGCTGATTGGACCCTGTCCATGGGCGTGAATGTCGAGGCCCCCTTTCGCATCTGCCGCGCGGCCATTCCGCTGATGGCGGAAGCCGGCGGTGGTGCCATCGTCAACACGGCCTCATGCTGGGGCGGCAAAGCGCCGGGGCCGAACCACGCACTCTATTGCATGACCAAAGCGGCCATTGCGTCGCTGACCGAGTGTATGGGCATGGATCACGCGCATCAGGGCATCCGCATCAACGCAGTCTGCCCAAATGAGGTGAACACCCCCATGCTGCGCTCTGGCTTTGCCAAACGCGGATTCGACCCGGACAAGGCCGTGTCCGAGCTTGGTAAAACCGTCCCGCTGGGCCGTATTGCCGAGCCGGAAGACATCGCGGATGTTGTCCTGTTCCTCGCCTCAGACGCGGCACGATACATGTGCGGCACGCTGGTCGAGGTGAACGGCGGGAAACCAGTCGCATGAGACGGTTTGACGATAAGGTTGCGCTGGTCACCGGGGGCCGATCAGGGATCGGGCAGGCCATCGCGGCGCGCCTGTCTGACGAAGGGGCGCGGGTCTTTACGGCGCAGCGCGGTACGGATGGCAGGTTCGAAGGGATCGCTGCGGATTTCGCCGACCCCCATTCACCCGGTCAGGTCATTGCCGACGTGATCAACCACGCCGGACAGCTGGACGTTCTGGTCAACAATGCCGGGATGATGCAGGAAGCCCGCGTCGAGGATATGAGCCTGGCAGATTGGCAAAAGAACCTGACCGTCAATCTGACCGCGCCGTTTCTGATGATCCAAGCCGCCCTGCCCCACCTGCGCAAAACACAGGGCAGCATTGTGAATACCGGCTCGATCGAGGGGCTGGGCAGCAATCCGGGCCACGCCGCCTATTGCGCATCCAAGGCCGGTCTGCACGGGTTGACCCGCGCCGTGGCGATTGACCACGGGCCTGAGGGCATCCGCTGTAATGCGATTGCACCGGGCTGGATCGATACGGACCTGAACCTCGACTTTATCGAAACCATGCCTGATCCTGACGCGTTTCGGCGGGACATCGGGAAAATCCATCCGGTCGCCCGCACCGGCAAACCCGAAGAAGTCGCCGCGCTGGCAGCTTTTCTAGCCGCCGAGGAAAGCGGGTTTATCACGGGTCAGGTCTATACAGTCGATGGCGGCCGTATGGCGCAGCTGAGCCTGCCCTGAATATCCCCAAAAAAGAGGCCCGCCTAGAAAGGCGGGCCAGTTTGGGGAGGGAAACCTGCTTAGTAGCTCTGGTTCAGCTCATCCGCTGCCGGGATTTCACGTTCGCGGCGGGCGATGTAGTCCAGCAGCTCTTCGTTCTTGGCCTCATCCAGCTTGGGCTCTTGGTATTCGCCCAGCAGTTTACGCGCATGTTTCAGCGCGCGCTCGGTAATCTCAACCCCGCCTTCGGCCTGCCATTGCTCGATCGAGTTGTTGTCGAACAGCTCGGGCATAAAGAAGGCTTCCTGGAAATTGTCCTGTGTGTGCGGATGACCCAGATAGTGGCCTCCGGGGCCCACATCGGGAACCGCGGCAATAGCCTGATCGAAATCGTGCCATTTGGGGCCTTCGGCCATGCGGTACGCCATCGCGCATTGTTCCGCATCCACCACAAACTTGGCGACCGAGCAGTGCATGCCCGCCTCGTTCCACCCGGCCGAGTGCCAGATATAGTTGGCCCCCGCATGCAGAACCGCGCTAAGCGTGGTTGCGGATTCGTACCCCGCCTGCGCGTCAAACGTTTTGGCCCCGCCCAAGGTGTTCGAGGTGCGCCACGGCACGTCATAATACCGCGCCATCTGTCCGATCATGAAGTTCATCAGGCTGATCTCGGGCGTACCCGCCATAGGTGCGCCAGACTTCATCGAAACGGTCGACAGGTAGTGACCCCAGATCGCAGGCGCACCTTTGCGGATCACCTGCGTATAGGCCAGCGCCGACAGCGCCTCGGCCGTCAGCTGCGCCACAGTAGCGGGCACCGACGCGGGTGTGTTCGCACCGCCCAGAACGAAGGGCGAGCACAGAACCGGCTGATTGCGGCGGCAGAAAGCCCGCATGGCGCCCAGCATGGTCTCATCCCAGACCAGCGGGCTGTTGCCGTTACAGTTGCCGGTGGTCACAGGGTTGTTGTCGATGAACTCATCGCCGAACAGGATTGCGCACATATCCATCACGTCTTCGGCGTTCTTGGGCGAGGTGGTCATGCCCATGAACATCTTGTCCGAGTATTTCATCGACGAATAGGTGATGCGCAGGTGGCGCTGGCTGATCGGATGATCGTAAGGCTCAACAATATGGTGGGCCGAGCTGTGCATCGCAGGCATCATGTGGCTGAGCTTGTGGAACATCGCCAGATCTTCCAGCAGCGGATTGCGGCGCACATCGTCCAGATCGCGCAAGAAGGGCGCGCCGGTCATGGGCACGAAGACCGAGTGTTTGCCGCCCAGTTTCACGTTATTCTTGGGGTTGCGCGCGTGATAGGTGAACTGCGCCGGGATGGTCGAGATCAGCTCGCGCACCATGTTGCGGTCCAGATAGACCAGCTCTCCGTCCACTTTGGCACCGGCCTTCTTCCAGTCTTCCAGCGCGATCGGGTCACGGAACTGGACACCGACGTTTTCCAGAATGTCCATTGCGGCATTGTCGATGCGTTCAACCTGGCTGCCATCCATAACCTCGCACAGCGGCAGGTTGCGGGTCAGGCCCGGCAGCATGTCAAACTTGGGCGCGGTGCGGATTGCCCGGCGGGCAGAACGTCCGCCTGCGCGGGAACGAGTGCGAGTTTCAGTGATCATCGGGTTTCTCCAGAATTTTCCCGAAAATCACACCTTTCGAACTGTCTCGCCTGCCATCTTGCGAAGAATATTTGAAAGATGCGACATGCGACCAACCGATGCCGACAATTAGATGCGGGCGCATTTACCGATCTAAATGCCTATTTCTAAGCGCTTTTTTATCCACGCACAAAGCCAAACCCAAAAACGGGCGCGGCAGATCATGCAAAACCGACCGGGGGCCATCATATCGGTGCCTTATCGCAGTGCTTGCCACCGAATCTCTGCCGTGCAGCGGCAAGGTTCAGATGCCCTTCAAAAGACACACGCGCTATCGCGAGAAACGATCGGGGCTGAACGCCTGAATATCGGTAAAGGGTGATCGCCCGGCAATTTCATCCGCTACCAGACGCGCCGTTGTTGCGCCCAAAGTCAGTCCCAGCTGGCCATGCCCGGTGGCAAAAGTAGCATTCGCCAAACGCCCACTGCGTCCAATAATCGGGCGTGTGTCCGGGGTGAAGGGTCGACGACCCATCCGGCGCTCTGCTTGATTTGTTTTCAATCCCGGTAGAACACGCCCCGCGCGTTTGACCAGAATGTCGGCCCGGTTCCAGTTGGGTGCAGCATCCAGGCTGGCGAATTCGGCCGTTCCGGCCACAGCCAGCGCCCCATCATAAGGTGTAATTCCAAACCCGCCCTTGGCATAAAACACGGTATGGCGCAGGGGCACTCCACTGTCTCGCAAGGCCGTCGAATATCCCATGACGCCTTCCAGACGCAAAGGCACGCCAAGATCCGTCGCCAAATGGCGCGACTGGGTACCTGCGGCGATGACGAACTCCTCAGCATTGATCGTTTCGCCCGTATCAAGCCGTACGCCTTTGACCTGACGGTTATCTCGTTCAAACCCCACAGCCGAGGCCGTGACAACAGTGCCGCCCCTGCCGCAGAAGGTCTGATGCAATACCTCAACCAACCGTTTCGGGTCGGTCACAAAGCTCCAATCCCGTAGCAGGGCGGCATATTTGAAATCCGGGGCGATCGCCGGATCAATCTCATGGGCCTCAGCGCCCGAGACCTCATCAATCGTGCATCCCAGATCGCGTGCAAGATCAAAGGCCGCGCGCATTGAGGCGCGGTCTGCCTCATCGTCGAACAGTTTCATGACGGGCCGTTCGACCAACAGATCGGGGTGGCCCATGTCAAGCAACTGCGCTTTGACATCTGCGGTCGCGGCAAAGGTCAACCGGGCCAGATCGGCGGCAATGGCGCGCATTCTGGTGGGGCGCGCGTTGGCCGTGAACCGGGCAAACCATGGCATCATGCGCAAAGCCGAACTTGCCCGCAACGCCAGCGGCCCCTCGGGGTCGATCAACCAGCCCGGCACTTTCATCAGCATACCGGGCTGCGATAAGGGCACGATTTCACCCACTGCGATACAGCCGCATGAGGCCCAGCTGGCACCCTCGCCCACTGGCCCTGCTTCGATCATTGTCACAGAGTGACCTTCGGATTGCAGCGCAAGCGCACAGGAGGCGCCGACGATACCGCCCCCGATCACAACGATCTTTTTCATTCAGGTCAGGCCATTTCCCGCAGCTGCGCCAGCAATTCAGCACTGACATTTACACCCTCATCCAGCGCCAGCGCGCGTTTGGACAAGCGCCCGTCGCCGGGTACACGGGCGGTGCCGTTGCCCTCGATCTCGGAACAGATGCGGGTGACGTAATCGCCGAAGGCTGCATTGCCAAAGCGGGTGGGATCAATCGCGATCAGGGTCGCACCGCCCTTGATGTTCAGCGCGCCATGGGCTTCGCGATGGGCATTGTCCACCGACAAAGTGCCACCCGCCAGCGCCGCCCCAAGAACCTCGATCAGAAAGGCGATGGCCGCACCTTTGTGTTCACCAAAGGGCAACAGGCTGCGGGTTTCCAGAATGGCGTTGGGGTCTGTGGTTGGCTGACCCGAAGGGTCCAGACCGCTGGGGCGCGGCAAGTCGTGGCCCTCGGCTGCGGCCATGCGGACATCCATCAGCGCCGCGACCGAGGCGGCCTGATCCCAGACCACAGGCTCTGCCCCGTCACGCGGGCAAGCGAACGACATCGGGTTGGTGCCAAACACGGGCCGCACCCCGCCTTGCGGCACCACCATCGACAATGAGTTCACAACCCCCAATGCAACCAGCCCGGCTTGCGCCAATGGTTCCGTGTCAAAACGCAACCCGGCCAGATGGTGGCAATTGGCGCAGGTAAAGGCGGCAATCCCATTCTCGCGGGCCATTTCGATCAGCTCGGGCAGGGCTTTGGCGGCGGCAATCTGATAATACCCGTTATCCCCATCACCCCGCAGAACGCCGGGCGCGATCCGCGTGACCGTCGGGTTCGCATTCGGGTTGGCATAGTTCGAGTCAAAGCTCTGCTTGTAGACCGGCAACATGCGCAGACCGTGGCTGCGGGGGCCGTCGCGTTCGGACATCATGACCAGGTTCGACAGGATATCACTGCCGTGTTCATCCATCCCTGCGGACACAAGGACAGATTTGGCCAGTGTTTTCACCTCTTGGAGTGAGAGCGTTTTCGTCGAGATTTCAGCCATCAGTCAAACCTTGTCCTTGTGTTCCAAACGCGGGCACGTGGGCACCCGCAAAGCTTTTACTTACCCTGGTATTCAACGCGCTTTTTGGCCACGAATTCGTCCAGCGCGCCACGCTGATCATCCGGCATGGGCGGTTGGACATAGTTGTCCAGCATCCGCTGCGCTTCTTCGTTGCCAACCGTCTCGGCCGTTTTTGAGCCTTCGGCCTCCCACTGCTCAAAGCTGTCATTGTTTTGCAGCGGGTTCATGTGCATCGGGTTTTCGCGTGTATGATCTGTGCCCAGAAAATGACCACCGGGTCCGATTGCCGCGATATCGCCCAACAGGGCATCCAGGTTTTCTTCCTGCAAGCCGCTGAAGAACCTGTGAAAGTTCTCAAGCTGCAGGGTGTCCTGCACCCATTTCGAATAGCTGACCCCCAGCGCGCCCTCAAGGAACCCGGCGGAATGCACGATATAGTTCGCACCGCCCAGCAGCACCGGCCACATGGTGTTGGCCGTGTCGAACGCGGCCTGCATGTCAGGCGTTTTCGACCCCGTCCACATGGTACAGGTGCGCCACGGCACATCGTAGAACCGCGCCATCTGACCCACCAGCAGGTTCATCAGACCGGGTTCAGGCGAGCCCATCATCGGCGCGCCGGTCTTCATCGACACGCCCATGATCGCAACCCCCAGCACCATCGGCGCACCGCGCCGGATGATCTGGCTATAGGCCATCCCCGCCAGCGATTCCGCGATCAGCAGCGCCACACCACCCTGCGGGCTGGCAGGCGCACTGGCCCCTGCCAGAACAAAGGGCGACAACAGGCAGGGCTGATTGGCGGCGGCATAGACCCGCAGGCTTTCCAGCATGGTCTCATCCCAGACCAGCGGCGTATTGCAGTTCAGCAGCGCGGCCATCACCACGTTGTTGTCCACGAACTCTTCACCAAAGACGATGCGCGTCATTTCGACGGAATCCCGCGCGGCCTGTTCCGACAGCACCGACCCTTTGATCGGTTTGTCTGTCAGCGTCAGCGCCGCATGTACCAGTTCCAGATGGCGTAGGGGCACCGGTACATCCTGTGGCTCCACCGGCAGAACACCCGGAACCATCATCGATTGGCTCATCTGGCTGAGTTTGAAGAAGTTATGCGCATCTTCCAGCATCGAAGGCCGCCGCACCCCGTCCAGGCCGTAGACGAACGGCGCGCCATAAGCGTTGGCAAAGACCGAGTTTCGGTTGCCCACCCGCAAGGACCGCTCGGGGTTGCGGGCGGCATAGCCCCATTCCGACGGCACGGCCGAGATCAGATCCATAAGCATATCGCGCCCGATCCGAACCCGATCACCCTGGACATCCGCGCCGTGTTTTTTCCAATCGGCAAGCGCCACGGGATCGCGGAATTCGATGCCGGTCGTCTCAAGGATCGTCATCGCAGCGTTGTGGATTTTCTCGACCCCCTCTGGCCCCAGCAGATCAATGGGGCCGATCTTGCGATTCAGCGTCGAAAGATAAACAGGCGGCGGGTTGGTGCGGGCCTGAACCCGCGCCGCGCGTCCCCCACCGCGACCTGAGCGAGCTCGTCCTTCAGCCATATCAAACCCTCCGGATCAGGCGCGCGCACGGGCGCTGGTTGGATCAACGGCGCAGACGTCGATCACCTCGGCGTCGCGCATTTCGTTATGCACCAGAACCTGCATCTTGGTGCCCGGCGCGGTCATGTTCTGCGGCACCAGCGCCATCGCGATGTCGTGGTTGCAGTAATACGAGAACCCGCCCGATGTAACACGCCCGATCAGTTTGCCATCGGCATAGACACCTTCGTCAAACATCACCGACGTATCGCAGAATGGCAGTTTCAGGGTGACCAGACTGTTGTATCCTCCCTCGTCCTGCTGTTTCTGCAGCGCGGCCTTGCCGATGAACTCCCGCTCGGCCACCTGACCGCCGATCTTTTCGGTCATGGCGACGAAGCGACCCAGATCAGCCTCATACGGGGTCATATCCTTGCAAATCTCGCGATTGATGGCGCGATAGGATTTCTCAAGCCGCATGGATTCGAGCGCTTCGAGGCCAAACGGCTTTACCCCCGCTTTCAGCAGCAGATCGACCAGGTGGCGGTTATAGCCGACCGGATGGTGCAATTCCCAACCCAGCTCGCCGGTGTACGAGACGCGCAGCAAGTGCACACCTTTGGCATAGCCCACTTCCCCCATCTGCGCCGAGAGCCAAGGGAAAGCCTCGTTCGACAGGTCGTTGTCGGTCAGCGGTTGCAAAATCTCGCGCGCCTTGGGGCCGGCCAGGGCAATCACGCCCAGCTGTTCCGAGATATCTTCCATGATGACTGAGCCATCCGTAGGCAGCAGACGCCGCATCTGGTCCCAGTTATAAGCCCGCCAGTTCGGGGTCGAGATCAGATAGAAGTCATCCTCAGCATAACGCACAATGGTGTATTCCGCATCCATGCCGCCCTTGTCGTTCAGCATCAGCGACAGGGTCATGCGGCCCACCTTGGGCAGTTTGTTGGCCATCAGACCATCCAGCCATTTCGCAGCCCCCGGTCCCCGCACGGTGAACTTGGTCATCGGCGACATTTCGATGAAGCCAGCTTCTTCGCGGGTGCGGCGCACTTCTTCTTGCACCAGTTCCATATGGTCCGTGCGGCGGAAGGAGTGTTCGGGGATCGCCTCGCTGGGCGATTTGGCGAACCAGCGGGGGAATTCGTATCCGTTAAAGCTGGTCCAGACCGCGCCATGGGCTGTCAGCAGATCATATGACCCCATGGTTTTCATCGGGCGCGCTTCGGGGAAATCTTCGCCCGGAACATGGGCATCCATATGGGTGCCCCAGGTTTCGCGCACCTTGTCCATGGTCCAGCGTTTGGACGCGTAGTCCGAGAAACGGCGTGGGTCGAGCTCGGACATATCCATGCCCGGATCGCCATCCACGATCCACTTGGCCAGACGGTTGCCCACGGTGCCGCCCCACAGAATGCCGCCGGGCATCCCTTCGGCCAGCCAGAGGTTTTCATGCCCCGGCGCGGGACCGGCCAGAGGCAGCTCATCCGGGGTCATCTGGAACGGGCCACGGGTATTGGCCTTGATGCCAACCTCGCCCAGCGTCGGCACGCGTTCGATGGCGCGTTCCCACTGGGTTTCCACCGCATCGAAATCCTCGGGCAGCAGATCGGCCCCGAATTCCGGCGGCACGCGGTCTTCGGCAAACAGCTTGAGGTCCTTTGTGAACTCATAGGGGCCGAATTGGATACCGCCCACATCCTCGCGCAGATACGCGCCATAGTCCTCATCCCGCAGGATCGGGAATTCCGTAAGGCCCTGCGCGCGGCGCTCTTTCAAAAGCGGCACGGTTTCGGTTGTCCAATACTGGTGCACGATGGGAATACAAGGCAGGTCCAGACCCACGCGCCGGGCGTTTTCGCGGGCATAGTTACCGGTGGCAAAGACCAGATGCTCACAGGTGATTTCACCCTGATTGGTCGTGACCTTCCAGTGACCATTGTCCAGCTTTTCATAAGACTGGGCTTCGGTGTTCTGATAAACCTTGGCCCCCGCATCCCGCGCCAGCTTTGCCAGCGCCATGGTGATATCCGCGGGGTTCACATAACCATCTTCGGTATGAAGGATGCCCCCCCGAATGTCCGGGCTTTGGTTCAGCAGCGGATGGATCTCGGCAATCTCTTCCGGCGTCACCAATTTGCACGGAACGCCCGCGGCCTCGGCAATCGAGATATAGGACTGAAACTCATCCCAGCGCTTTTCAGTATTCGCCACGCGCAGCTGTCCCACCTTACGCAAACCGACCGAGGCACCCATCTTTTCCTCAACCTCGGTATAGATGCGGATGGTTTCCATCGTCATCTTGGACACGTTGTGCGAGCGTACAAAAGTCACCAACAGGCCGGCAGCATGCCATGTAGAGCCGGACGTCAGCGTCGTGCGCTCCAGCATGACGGCATCCGAACACCCGTTTTCAGTCAGACCGTAAAGGATGGATGCGCCAACGCATCCTCCGCCAACCACGACAACTTTTGCGTGCGATTTCATTGAATCGTCTCCATTTTTTGCCCCGACATCGCGCTTGAACCGTGCAACAGGTTAGAACGCCCGCCTCCAAGCTTGCCCGAATAGTACAGCAATCACACGACTTTCGGGGTTCCGCATCACGGGCGCAATGTCTTTAGGACTTGCTTACACGTTCGACGTCTTCGGTTGAGCATTGCTGTCTCAAGTGATTTGAGCAATTGCAAAAAAATTCATCTTGGATTACTTCATCTAATCCAGAAACTGCTTGTTGCAGTATAAGTCTTTCGAAATCCTCAGCCTACGGATCAAACTCACTTGCCCATTGGCCCTTATGAACTGCCTTCGCCCAGCTCATTGATCAGCTTTGAGGCTGCCGCACGGCATGCAAGTTTCAAGCTGGCTGCAAACGAACTGAACGTCACCCCTGCAGCGATCAGCCATCAGGTCAAATCCCTGGAAACCGAATTGAACTGCGCCTTGTTCCATCGGCTGCATCGCGGCGTTGAATTGACCGAAAGCGGCGCTTTTCTTTTGGTCGCCCTTCAAAAAGGGTTCGAAGGGATCAGCGAGGCATCGCGTCAATTGCGGTCCCGGTATGACCGGCCCGGCGTTACGATCCGGTCAAGCACTGCGGTCAGCTCTCTCTGGCTGACACCGCGGCTTGCTCAGTTTTGGAAAAACAACGGGCATGTTTCTGTAACGCAGGTGGTTACGGACCTTGGCTTTGACGCGTCCAAATGCGATCTCAGCATCAATTACGGCGACGCCAGTCAGGAGACAGACACCTATCACGTGTTGTTTCGCGACCGCATCATGGCTTTGGGCAGTCCTGAATTCCAGCGCCACAACAAGATTACAAACCTGACTGACCTGGCGCAGACGCCGCTGATACACTTGGAAGCCCCAAACACAGCGTGGACAGACTGGCGAGAGTGGATGAACCGGCTGGGTTGTGATGCACCTCTGAATTCCGCGCATCGCGTCAACAACTACACAATCGCGCTTCAGGCCGCACAAGATGACATGGGGGCCGTTCTGGGGTGGGAAGGTCTGACGTCGGGCCTCGTTGAATCCGGCAAGCTCGTGAAACTGCTGCCCCATACCGTGTCTGCGCCGCAGGATTTCTACGTCGCACTGCACAACACAGCTTCTGGTCGGGCCCAGCGTGTATTTCAGTGGCTCAAAGATCTGGATCGCGTAAAGACGGATTGAGTGCAAACGGGTTCTGGAAATCCACTTCAACAAGAGGTCGGGCACGGCTTTTCATCACATCACCCTGATCGCCGGCCATCGGAGAACGTCAGAATTCATTCAATCCCTCTTATTTTTTGTATTGATTAATTAATTTTTGCTTACTAAGCGTGAGCTGCCGCACTAAGCCCGTTTACGGCTGTTTCCTCTTCACCCAAATCAAGGCGTGTCACCTCATGATCGTACGGCCTCAACCCTCGGCGATGCAGCTGTTCTTTGTGCTGCGCGGATCGATCCTCAGCAAAATCTACGTCAAAATCCTGTTGTTTGCCCTATGGGCGGCGGTGATTGACCTTTTGTCTTTTCAGACCGATCACCTGCCCAGACCGTCGATCTCCTCCATGAGCGTGTTTGGCGTCGCGCTGACCCTTTTTCTGGCCTTTCGAAATACCGTTGTCTTTGACCGCTGGTGGGAGGCGCGCAAGCTGTGGGGTGGAATCGTTGCCAGCGTGCGCGCCGCATCGCAGGAATGCCTGATCCATCTGGGATCGGATGAAGATCGTCAGCGTATCCTGTACCCGATCGCCCGATTCTTTCACGCGCACAAAGCCTGTCTGCGCATGGTCGCCACAAACGACGATCCGACCTATGCCGAGGGTCAGGGCACCGCATCGCAATCCACGAACCCGCCCGCCTATTGGCTGAATGTGGCGGCGCGCAACCTGAACGCACTGGACGCCGAGGGAAAGGTTGACCCGATGGGGCGGCTGTCCCTGTCAAACCGCCTGTCCGATCTGGCCGCGCAGCAGGCGGGCAATGAGCGGATCAAGACCACCCCGGTGCCCTTTGTCTATTCCCTGCTGGTGCGGCGCACGACCTATGTCTATTGCGCCTTCCTGCCCTTTGCGCTGGCCCATTCGGGCGGGCTGTTTGCCCCCGCGATCATGGCCGTTGTGGCTTATGTGTTCTTTGGGTTGCAGGCGGTGACGCGCGAGTTGGAGGACCCGTTCACCTCAAACGACAACGGCTTGCCTTTGGATGCGATTTGCCGGGTCTGTGACAACACGATCCTTGAAACGCTGGGGCAACCGACCCTGCCCGCGCATAAGCCCGTGGATTATATCCTGACATAGAAAACGGGCGCATTGCGCCCGTTCAGAGTGTAATCGAAATCGCCTCAGCCCGGACCCGCGCCTGCGCGCGAATGCTCGTCGGTCGGCACCAAGATGAGCCAAGCCGCTGCGTTCAGGGCATCCCAGTGATCGGGATCGACCTCGATCCCCTGCTCCAGCGCGTGATTGTAGTTGGCGGCGAATTGCGCGGCCGAGATTTCGTGGCGCTGCAGCTCGGGGTGTTCGACCTGACGTGTCACCGCATCCGCCAGCAGTGTCGGCTGGTTGGTGCAGATGATCGTGATGGTCGAAATCTCCTTGCTGTCATCGGCATTGTCGACCCGCCAGTAATGCGGGAAGATCGCGCCGCTTTCAAAGCTGGCCCCGTGCGACCCGGCCTGATCCTTCCAATAGGCCGAGATATAGACGCCCTGTTGCGCCACCAGTGACAAGCTGCGCAGGATCAGCCCCGGATAGCGGCAGTTGGCCAGTTCGATGATCGCAAAGCCGGTCTTGTTGGCCTTCGAATGCATCAGGTATGCGGCCAGCGAGCCATGTTCGCAGACATCCGCCCCTCCGGCATCCAGAACGGCGATGTCGTCATTTTCGAACACTAGCCGCGGGGTTGCACCCCCTTTGGGGGCCAGCGGCGGCAGAGCCACGCGGTCGAACCCGCCCAGACCTGCCATTTGCGACCATGTGACCAGCTGGGCTGCGTCTTCGTAATCTCCGATCTCGTGCCCGGCGCCTTCATAGGCGCGGGACAGGGCGGCGATCATTTCGTTGCGGGATACTTTCATGCTACAGCCTCCTCGATCTGCGGTTTCAGCGGCAGGAACCAGCTTTCATAGGTGTGGCCGATGTCATCGATCAGCGGCGCGCCCTGATACATCGTGTTGCGCACCCACAGTTTCGAGCGCGGGTCGAACTTGCTGACACCAAAGAAGGCCAGCTTGCAGCGCAGTAGATCCATCGGACGCACGTTCCGGTCCGCAAGGTTGGCGCAGATTTCGGCGTATTTGTGTTTGCTCATGGTCTGGATACGGCGCACGATGCTTTTCAGCGCGGGGCGACGCAGCAAGAAGTGGATGACATCGCTGTCGGGATGTTCCTCAAGGTCTTCCAGCAGCACGTCATAGCACGCGCGGACACGGCGACCGATGGGCAACGGCATCTGCTTTTCCACCCCGGGATCGGCACCGGCAAAGCCCAGACGCGGTTCCAGCTTTTCTTCCGAACGATACCAGAACGCATCCGAATGCTCGGGCTTGGAAAAGTCGATGGCCAGCGCCCAGTCATAGCGGTCTTCGATCAGGGCGCGCAGTTGGGCGGTGGTCATGTCCGGGTCAATCACCGGGTTGGGGATGACGGCAAAGCTGTCCTCCAGATCGTTCACCAGCTCCGGGTGAATTTCCAGACACAGCGCGTGGATCAGCTCCTGTGTCTCAAGGCTCCAGGCGTCGCGGGCGTGATCGGACAGAACCGACCATGTTTCCAGCGCATCGCCTTGGGCCGAGAGCCAGTCGCGC
Source organism: Ruegeria sp. CH10 (assembly GCF_056537125.1). NCBI lineage: Bacteria > Pseudomonadati > Pseudomonadota > Alphaproteobacteria > Rhodobacterales > Roseobacteraceae > Ruegeria > Ruegeria sp. CH10. Next base: position 308,589 of record NZ_JBQFQY010000005.1, read on the forward strand.
ACTTCGGCCAGTTCCGCGATCAGAATGCGATTGCGTTCGATCTGTTCCTCATCCCCGGTGCGGCTTTCGGCAAAGTGCTGCTCGGCCCGGTCGATCAGATCGTGGAACAGCTTGATCCGCCAATCGGTCGGTGTCGCCTTGTGCAGAACCTGCGCCAGCGCGGTTTCGCGCATTTCGATCCACTGGCTCAGCAACTCACCATGGTTCACCAGATACGGCGCCATGCCCAGACCGGTCGAGTTACCGATGCCAAAGAACCGTTTCAGCTGATCATCCAGCGCAACTGCGGTTTCGGGCGCGCGGGCTTTGGCGATGTGATCCACCTGATCCAGGCTGAACTGACGCAGCATGTAGCAGATGAACATCTCGGGCGCGAAGGGGCGGTTGAAGTCGGCGAATTTGACCCGCACCTTGTTCCAGTCGGCCATGCCCAGCTTGCCGCTGCCATAGACGGCGGTGGTGCGATAGAGATAGCCCACATCGGCAATCCGCTCGGCATCGGGCTGACGGCCAGCGCACAGTTCATCCAGCACATAGCTGAACAGGCGCGAGCTGCGGTTGGCGCGCGACAGGCTGAAGACGCGGGCATCGACGCGACCAGCCTCTTGCTTGGGCACGTTGCGGCGCATGTCCGCCAGCCAGATGTCATCAACCTCGCCCTCGCACAGGGCCATGGTCAGGTCCCAGCTGGTGGCGATCACGCGGTCATTGCGGTCTTCGTCGGACAGGTAGTTCGAGAACAGCACAAAGCTGAATACGTCGTTGGGCGTTTCGATGCGATAGATCGCGGTGCCGTACCCGTCACTGTCCAGATCGAAACGCTGGCGGTCGATGGACCATTCCTCTTTCATGATCCGGCGCACCAATGTGCGCATAAAGCTGAGCGTCGACGAATGCAGCGACCCAAGCCGGGCAAGGTCCATGACCTCGGCCTCGGGGCGCATTCTGTCGGAAATAGCAGCAAGCATTTTGACCCTCCTACGTCTGAATTGCGTTGAGGGAATGTTTCGCCGGTCGCCGGTTCTAAGTAAAATTTGAAGTTTTTGGAGATTTATAACTTTATTTTATAAATCAGAGTTAGCCTGCACAGTATTGTTCGGAAACTGCGCTGAAATCTTGTGAGAGTGCGCCTGAAGATGTCTCAGGACCCCTTGCGCGGCCTCGGACAAAGGGCGCGCCGTCGCGCTGACAAGGCACAGATCACGATAAAGATCAGGCTCGGCAAGCGTTCGATACACCAAAGACGGGTTCAGGTAATCCGGTGACGCCAAAGCGGGCAGAGCCGACACCGCCCCACCCTGTTCGACAATGCCCACCAGCGCCGCAATGGTGAGCACATTGAAATCAGGTTCAGTCACAGAATCCGACAGCCCAGCCATGCCATCCGTCACACGGCTGATCCCGGTGTCAGAGGCCATCCCGACGAAAGACTGATCGCCTAGATCAGCCCAAGTCAGTTGATCTTTGCGTCGCGCCAACGGGTGATCCGCCCGGCAGATGAGACCCATCCGATCCCGTATGAACGGCGCATATTGTAACGCATCGGAACCCGACCAGCTATTGACGATCCCGAAATCCGCAGACCCGTTCTGAACCTGCGTTTCGACCCCGCGCCCGTTGTCGTCCTGAATGTGAATGATCACATCAGGCGCGATGGTCGCGTAGTCCCGGATCATCTGTGGCAATATCCGGATCGCCACCGAGGGCAACGCGGCGATCCGCACCCGGTTGCGCTGTTTTCTGGCGCTGGACCGGGCCGACAGAATGGCGGCATCCAGATCGTTCAGAATAGCCTCGGCCTTGACCAGAAACTCTTGCCCCTGCCGCGTCAGCGACACCGAACGGGTGGTGCGTTTCAGCAGGTCGACCTCAACGTTTTCCTCGAACTGTTTGATGCTGAGGGTCAGGGCAGGCTGCGAGATAGCAAGCGCATCCGCAGCCTTGCTGAACGACCCCAGCCGGGCCACCTGCACAAAAGCGCGCACCTGTTTGAGCGTAACGTTTCTGGATACGGGATTGGACATGAGCAGACCCTATAACAGTCCTTCAACCGTTGCCCGCAAAAACCGCAATGCCCCCGCGATCGGTCGTGGAGGCACCAGGATTCAAACCTGCCCCACCATACGACGCAGGGTGCTGTCCTTGTCGATGACGTGATGCTTCACCGCACCCACGATATGCAGCGCGATGACGGCGATCAGGATTTTACCCGACAGGATATGGACGTTTTCGGCCACATCCCCCAGCGCCTTGTTGATCGCCACGGGCCGCCCCGTGTCGCCGATATTGGCCGCAATCAGGTCGAACCCGAACACCGTCAGGCCGCGCCCGCCCATGTAGGAATCCAACATCCCCGAGATCGGCATGGCAATCGTGCCAAGGATCAGCACCCAGTGCATCACTCGCGCTAGCCCGTGTTCCCAATTCGCACCAGTGCTGACATCCTCGGGCCAGCCTTTGCGCAGGCGCAGAACCGCGCGCCACAGGATGAAGCCGAAAATCATGACGCCAAAGGACTTGTGCAACGGATAGAGCCACCGGGCACCCTCGGCGCGGGTCATGTAAAGGCCCGCCGCAATCAGGGCGATCATGCCCAGCCCAACGATCCAGTGTAGGCTGATTTCAGTACGTGAAAGAGGTTTGGTAGACATGGCTTGGTCTCTTATTGCTATGTCGCGCGTTACGTGTCTAACGATCCAGCAGAGCAGTTCCGGCGAAATAAACCTGTTCGGCTTGCGTTTCGCTCAGCTGCTCGGCGGGGATGGTGAAAATGTCGTGGTTCAGGACCACCAGATCGGCAGATTTGCCCACTTCGATGGACCCGGCCCGGTCGTCGATTCCCAGAACGCGCGCGCCGTTGATGGTGTAAAGCTCCAGCGCCTGTTCCAGCGTGACCGCTTCGGCATGCGCCAGCGTTTCGCCGGGGCGTTCGCCAAAGGGGTTGGCGCGGGTGACAAAGGCCTCGATTCCATTCCAGGGGTTCAGGTCCGGCACCACCGGCCAATCGGATCCTGCATTTGGGAAAGACCCGGTTTCGCGCAGCTTCACGGCGGGGCAGTAATCGCTCATCCGCTCTGCGCCCAGCAGGTCCAGCATGCCGTCGGCCAGCGCGCTGGGGTACCAGAACATCGGCGAGAAATTGGCCACCACGTCCAGTTCGGCAAAGCGCGGGATGTCGGCGTCATCGATCAGGCAGGCATGGGCCAGTTGGTGATGCGGGCCGCCGTCGCCATTGGCCCGGCGCGCGGCCTCAATCGCGTCCAGCGCGGCCCGGACGGCGCGGTCGCCCACCGTGTGCATCTGCACCGACATGCCCTGAGCATCCAGCCATGTGACGATCTCGGCCAGTTCTTCGGCGGAATAGTTTAGCTCACCGGACTCGTCAGAGCCGTGGTAGTGCTCAAGAAAAGCGGCGGTTTTGGTCGGCGGGGTGCCGTCCAGCGTCAGTTTCGAAAAATAGCTGTTCAGATGCGGGATATCCGCCGTCAGCGCGCGTTGTTCCAGATAGGCTTGGCGATAGGCGTCCAGCGGTTCATCCCCCTGGTTCCAGCCCAATCCAAGACCCACATGCATTGGCACGCCGCTGTCTTCCTCGACCGCCAGATACGCGGCTGAGTTGTTGGGGAACACGTAGGAATCCAGCATGCCCACAAAACCATAGCCGGTCAGCACCTCGATCGCGGTTTGCAGCGCGACCTTTTCCTGCTCGGCCGTGGGGCGCGGGATCACATCGCTGACGGTGCGTCCGGCCTCTTCGATGAAGAAGCCCGACAGGTTGCCGTCGCCGTCGCGCAGAACCAGATCGCCAAACTCTTGGGTGTTGGTGGCCGTGACGTCTGCGGCCTGCATCGCGACCGAATTCGCATAGGTGTTGTGGCGGCTGAAATCGTTCAGGATGACGCCATGTCCTTCGGTCGCGGCATCAAAGGCGGCCAGCATCTCGGCAAATGTCATGTCGGTCGGGGTCATCAGTTGCGGACCCCAGCCCGCGCCTTTCAGCCACGCTCCTTCGGGCAGAGCGTCGACACAGGTACGTACGGCGTCCAGAAAGGCGTCGAAATCGGCATCCCCGTCCAATGTGCATTGATACAGCATCGCCTCACCCCCGCCCTGCGGGTGCACATGGCTTTCATACAGGCCGGGGATCACGGTTTGGCCACCCAGATCAACGGTTGCCGCCTGATCCCCTGCCGTGCCCCGCGCGTCAGCGGCGTCACCGACAAAGGTAAAGACGCCATCCTCGATCACCACCGCCTCGGCCCAGGGGGCAGCGGCATTGCCGGTGTAAATCTTGCCATTGGTCAAAAGCTGCGTGTCTGCAAGGACCGCCGGGGCCGCGACAAGACAGGCCAGAACCGAAGCGGTTCCGCGCCAGAAAGAACGTTTCATTTTCACTTACCTTGTACATCCGGGCAGAGCCCGTCCGGTTTGGGAGAAACGCGGGCCGGACGCGGCCCGCTGCTCAGGGGCTTAATGCCCGTATTCTTTGGTCGGGTTGCGGTACATCGTGTGGTAATGCCCGGCCCCTTGGGCGCTGTCGCCCACATTGCCGCCGGTTGAGAGCATCTCGATGATCAGTGTCGGACCCTGAATACGCATATAAGTGGGGGTGTTCACCTCATCCGTGCCGGTCCATGCGAATGAGATATCATCCAGTCCGTCGGCCAGTTCAGCCATACGAGGTTCGGCATTTTCATCCGGCTGGATCGAGACCCATTCGTTGATCGCCATCAGCAACAGCGCCTTTTGGTCGTCGGTCATCTCAGAAGCAGACAATCCAATCACGGGCGGAATGGTGCCATCCTGTCCCGGGCCGGTCAGCACATCCTCGGGGATCGTGCCCGCATCCGCTGCCGCCTGTTGGCCCGCGTCCAGGGCGGTGAAAACCGCATAGCCCGACAGGTGCATGTCGCGTACCGCCTCATAGTCGACGCCGTTGATGGTAAAAATCGCAGGCTCGGTGCCGACAAAGGTGGGTGACATGGTTTCCACACGGTTGCCCTCGATCGAGATGTTCAGCGCGAGGTGATGCCCCCCGAACTGCCAGCCCCAGGGGGTGTCAGTCGAAGGTGTACCAAAGAAGGACAGCCAGTAATTCTCGGGCGCCCATTGCAGACGTTTGGCACGTTTGTCTGTGCTCAGAAACGCCTCGGCCGCCATCACCTCGGCCACGCTGCGATAGCCTTCTTCGCCCAGGGACGAGGCGAGAAAGCCAAACAGCAAGCCACGCTGTTCATCAGACAACTCGCCCACAGAAATCCCGGTACGATCTACAATGCCCGCAGGCAGGTTGGACCAATTCGCGCGATTGGAGCTGTCCTGATCGAACATGAACTGCGCTTTGGTGGCCTCGTCAATGCTGGCCAGAAAGGCCTGGGCGGCCTCAAACGCGGCGGCACCGGATGCGGGCCCGTAAGGTTGAGCATAGTCTGGGATCGGCACGATCTGCATATGGTCATGCGTCGGGGCATCATGCGCCGACACGGCAGTGGCCATGAAAAGGGCGGCAGTTGTCGTCAAAATCTTCATGGTCATCTCCTTATTCCACGCCCGCGCTGTCGGGCCAGGTCACGCGCAAATTCTCTCGGAAAGCAAAACGCTCTAGGTGCGCGCCAACAATATCTTCAACCTGCCGCAGGTTTTCGACGGTTTCTGCCTGAGCATTCAGCACCAGCAGATCACCCTGAGCCTGCGCTTGGGCCGTGCCCATCGAGAAATAGAATACGGCAACATCCCCCTCTTGTTCGACAACGATCTTGTGACCAAAATGCTTGGACAGCTGGGCAACATAGCCATCGGCCTTGGAGGTTGTAAGCGTAACATGTGACGACAAGGTCATCGGGCATTCTCCGGTTTGTTCGGCAGAAGAAATAGCAACCGATGCTTTGCCCGATAAGCCCGCTTTATCCGACTTCTTTCATCGAAATTCTGAATGAATATGTAGCCGCGCTTCGGTCGAAACCGCTTGAAGGACCGTCTTGCGTACAGCCGGAACACTCATGCCATTTAGGAATAGGTGTATTCCAAGTTATCGTGGCTCAACACCTACTTGGACCGTGTTTCTTTGGTTAGGGTGGCGATCTAAGGTACCCTTTGCTGGAAATGACTTGGCCATGTTCACACGCTCCCGACGCACTCAGACTGCAAAACTGTCCCAAATTGTTCAGATTTCCGAAGCGGTCCGCTCCCGCAAAGCGGCCGGTGAGGATGTTCTGAGTTTCGGCACTGGCGAGCCGGATTTTCCAACGCCTGCGCATGTGGTGCAGGCAGCACATCAAGCCATGCTGAACGGGGATACTTCTTACCCTCCGACACAGGGCACGCCGGCCCTTCGCGCGGCAATTGCGGCACGCGCCGAGGTCGACCCGGCGCAGGTGATTGTCTCGACCGGTGCGAAACAGGTTCTTGCAAACGCCTTTCTGGCCAGTCTGGATCCGGATGACGAGGTGATTGTACCCGCCCCCTACTGGACATCCTACGCAGACATAATTGCAATCTGTCAGGCCAGACTTACGGCAGTTCCCTGTACAGCGGCCTCTGGGTTCAAACTGACGCCCGACCAGTTAGAGCGCGCAATCACGTCCAAAACCCGATGGTTGCTTTTGAATACACCCGGCAATCCGTCGGGCGCCATGTATTCAGCAGCCGAGTTGCGGGCGCTGGCCGACGTCCTGCACAGGCATCCTCAGGTCTGGATTCTTGCCGACGAGATCTACGAACACATCTCCTATGATCCGTTTACCTCTTTTCTAAGTGCTGTGCCCGAACTGGCCGAGCGCACACTTACGGTCAACGGAGTGTCCAAAGCTTACGCAATGACTGGTTGGAGACTGGGTTGGGGCATCGGCCCCACGGATCTGATCAAGGCAATGGTTGGCGTTCAGGGCCTGACGACTTCTGGGGCGTCTTCAATCTCGCAAGCTGCGGCGCTGGCTGCTTTGACCGGACCGCAGGAGCTGTTGGCTGAAAGGTGCGCCGTTTTCAAAGACCGCCGGGATTTCATTGTAGATGCATTGAGTGCCACCGGTCGACTGAACTGCGCTGTGCCGGGAGGTGCGTTCTACGTATTTCCGTCCTGCGAAGAATGTCTAGGGCTGAAAACGCCGGATGGGGCTATTCTGACCACAGATGCTGCGTTCTGCCGGTACATTCTGGACTACGCAGGCGTGGCTTTGGTCCCCGGTCGGGCGTTTGGCCTGCCCGGACATTTCCGCCTGTCCTATGCCTATTCGATGGAAGACCTGAAAGACGGGGTAACCCGCATCAGCAACGCGATCTCGGCCCTTTCTTAACAGCTTCCATCCATCATGCGCTGGGGCCCGTGTCGGTGCGTGGCTTTTCCTTACGCAAAAAGATGCCTTTGGAAAGAAGGCCTTATGGTAGTTTGGTGTGCAAAATGCGGCCATTATGCACACCACCCATCGTCGGCAGATTGATGAGCTTAGCTTATCCGCTATCAGTTTCGCCACGAAACCCGTCTATGTTCAACGCCAGCATTCGAACAATCTCCTCCGCGTTTTCGGCAGAGATGGATTTGCCCCGAATACGAATACGCATCTCGCCAGCGGACACTTCGGACAGAATCTCACCACCGCCCGAAAGCGTGACGGGGGACAACCGCTGAACCTCTTGGGGGCGACCGCCTCGGGCTTTGTCTTTTGTAGTTGATGGTGTCGTCTTCATGGCGGATTCGAGCAAGGCCCATTCCGATTTCGGATCAACCTCCCCTGCACCGGCCAACGCATTACGCAGAGCCGCCTGCGCACCATCACGCAAGGCCGCCGCCAGCTTCAAACCAGATTTCTCGGACAACGCCACGGGATGTTGTAACAGATCCCCCAGCGCCTCATGGACCATCGCAAAACTGCGCACCTTTGACCGCTTGGCTTTCGACGCCGCCGCGAACAACACATCGACAGCCGCCTCGGTCGAGGCAAAGACCCCCTGCCCTGCCGCCAGAACGGCAATGCGCCCCCGCTCGTAGGGGCTGAGGTTGGCACGCAGTTCATTCTCTTCGACCATCGAGACATAAGCGCCCTGCCCTGTCCCGGCCTCACGAATGAAGGCAGGAATATCAAGGAACCGAGGGTCTGTTGCGGCAAGACGCCGAAATGCGTCCAGACGCCTGAACCCTGAAATCAGACCAAAGGTATCACCGTCGCGCGCAACCTCGATCGGCGTGCGCAGTCCGTGAACCCGTAGCGATTCAATCAGCTCGGCCATGGCCTCTTCGTCTTCGACCATCCGGTCCCGACGTATGTAATCCGCATTGATCTGATCCAGTGGCAAACGCTCAGCCACCAATCCGGCATCCTGGGCGTCACGCCATTTGGCGGCGTCGCCCTGATCCTGTGCAAGGCTCATCCTGTCCGTGACCGCCGTCATACCATTCAGAGTGGCAGCCTCGGCCGCGACCTGAGCAATCGGCGGCACTGAAGATTTTGCCTCAAACGGGTTGGCCGAGGGTTTCGCGGCGAAACCTGCCTCAAGCTGCTCCAGCTCCGATGTGTCCGGGGCCGTCAGTCTTCTGCGTTTAGCCATCTGCTTCTCCTCCCATCTGAGCGTCGCGCCACCAACAGCCGATCAGAACCTGCTTGAATTCTGCATAGGTGCGATCAAAGGTTTCCCGACCGCGCACATATGTGTCGCGATTGAAATCCCTGTAATCAGCCTCATATATTCCATTGACCTGTTCACCGGCCTGCCCGACCAAAGCAGTATAGTCCTGCCGATAGGCGTTCATGAAATCGCCGAAATAAGCCTGAATGACATTGGCCATGTCGGTCTGTTGGCTGGCGTCGAACCGGGTGATGATCGCCCGGACAACATCCCATTCAAACTTGAGCTCTGGCAAACCAGCCGCCCTTTGCGCTGCGTTTTCGCCATCCTCGATGCTGGCAAAAGTCGTGTAGAGCATGTCAAAGAACCGCCCCGTCGAATCAAATTCCAGAAACGAGGCCCCCAGCGGGACCAATAGAATATCAGCCGCCGCCAGTGCATTGATCGTTAGGTACCCAAGTGCAGGAGGCGTATCGAGGAATACAATATCGTAATCGTTCAGAACGCCTTCGTCCTGCAGAAAATTGGTCAGACCGTCCCAAAGCGGCCAGCTGCGCAGACCCATGCGCCAAACCGGGATCTGAAACTCTGCCCAATACAAGTTCAGCTGGGCGCCGATCAGATCAATGTTGGGCCAATGGGTCTTTTGAATCACGTCGCGGGGCAGGGTGTTGAGCGCCTCCTGCAACGTTTCATCCAGCGGAATTTCCGGTTGTCCGGCCGCGGACCGCACACGGTTTTCTTCCTGAACCGCGCGAGCATAGTCCTTGGCGATCAGCGGGAAGACAGTTTGCCATTCGTCCGCAACTGTTCCGCCCAAGATCGAAGTCATTGATCCCTGACTATCCAGATCAATAACAAGGACTTTATATCCATCCAAAGCCGCTGACATGGCCAGATGAGCTGCCGTGGAGGTTTTACCAACGCCGCCTTTGAAATTCGCAACCGCGACCACTTTTGCTTCGACCCCTTCGGGCCGATAGGGCAGATACTCTTTGGTGCTGACCCCTTCGGTGGCAAAATGCTGACGCAATGTCAGGACTTCTTCCAACGTGAACCATTTTGAGCCCGCCTCCCCTTCGCCCTGAGGAAGATCAGGGTTTGCTTTTAGAACCCGACGTAGATGCGCAGGCGCAACCGGAATCAGGTACTTTGTGATTTCCCAGATCGAAAACCGCCGCAGCCGCTTTTCACCATCAGGGGCATAGCCGCGGCGGGCAAGATCTTCGCGACCTTTCGCACAGAAGGTGGCCGCTTTTGCGAATCGAGAGGTTCCGATAGGATCAGGCAACTTAGCCGCTGCCTGTTCTGGATCAAGGTTCAAATACGGTGGGAGTGGAGGTTGGGTTGTTTTGCTCACTGACGGTGCCTCGAATAATGTTCGCCTTTCCGGCGTATATCGGTGAACATAGCGAACATTCTTTTTCAAAGCTATCCTCTGGTTGAGAGTTTTCCACAATATTGTGCTCGGCAACTGAGTTTCGCGGCGAAACCAAAGAAAAAAGACAAAAACACAGCAACAAAGAGTTTATTATTTTTAAGATTTTTAGATTCTTTGATGGTAGAAAAGTCATTCGTTACAATGGGTAAGCTTAACTTGGGTGCCTGAAATCAGTATGATGGGAACCCGTTTGCAGGATCAAAGGTGCCTGTATACGGGATGACTGGTGCCGGGTTTCAGGACAAAGAGGCCCGATTCGCGGGAAGAGGCCGTTTCATCTCCAATAGACCCTAAAACAGTCTTTCGCAGCGGTATCAGACCTTGAGAAAAGATGAGTAGGCAGCTCGCTCCGGCACAATTCTGTGGATAACTCGACTCACCCAGCACTAAGGTACCCGGATGCGGGATTCCTGTCGCCCTGTATTTGGGTACCCAAATGTAATTGAACCCCGGGTACTTTTCGTGCAACAAATATGAAAACGAGCAGCCAGGCAGAATCATGCCGGAACCACAACTGAACATGGATCAGCTTACAGGCGCGTTGCGCCGTGAGACGGTCAAGAAGAACGTCGCCGCGATTCACATCAGCGGTAAGCTGACGTTGTTGCAGCGCAAACTGTCCAACGTTTTGCTTCTAAATGCCTATGACGCGCTTACGTCCGCCGCGACACATACAATTGATGCCCGAACCCTGGCGATGATGGTCGGATATAACTCCAACGACTTTGATACCCTGCGCGCCAGTCTGCGGGCCTTGGCCGAGACGGTTGCAGAATGGGATATGTTGGACGAACAGGGCCGCCAGGAATGGGGCGTATCCTCATTGCTGAGTTTTGCCAAGCTGAAGAACGGCGTGTGCGAATATGCCTATTCTCCGGCTTTGGCGCAAAAGCTCTATGACCCCAAGATTTACGCGCTTATTAACGTGCAGATTCAAAAGAACTTCAGTTCGGGTCATGGCTTGGCGTTGTATGAAAACTGCTATCGGTTTGTCCGAACCGGATCGACCGGGTGGTGGGCGCTGGATGTCTTTCGTAAGCTCATGGGGGTGGATGGCAGCGACTATTACAGCAGCTTCAAACATCTCAACGCCAAGATCATCAAACCCGCAGTGGCCGAGGTGAACAAAAGCTCGGACATTCTGATCGAACCAGAATTTCAGAAAAAGGGACGCACGGTGACCGAGATCAGGTTCCGGATCAAGGGCAACCCGCAAAAGGCTATGTTCGAAATTGACGACAGCGACGGGGTTCGGAACCTGAAAGTGTTCAAGACGCTTCGCGATCAAGGGGTGTCAGACCGGTTGGCCCGCCAGTGGATAGCCGAACATGGCGAGGAGTATGTCCAGCAAAAACTGGATTATGTAAGCGGGCAGGGCGGTATTAAATCGACCGTTGGTTATTTGTCCGCTGCGTTACGGGATGATTATCAGCCTGTAGAACAGGATACTGCGCCCGAACCCAGCCCCGAAGCCATCAAAGCCGCGCGTCAGCGCGATGCTGAAAAGGCGCTTGAGGATAAGGCATATGCGGAACGCGCTGCGGAACGATCTGAGCGGTCTCGCAAATTACAGTGCGTCGAAGATATGGTTTCGCGGCGAAACCCAACTCAGCGGGATGCGGATAAAAGGTTGTTCATGGCAGGGTTGGACAACGATTTAGACCGTGAGCATTTCCGTGCGCATGGTTGGAGGTCTGGTCTGAACGCAAACGCAATCTTTGACTTTTGGGAGGAACTTGAACCGGACATCTTCAATTGACCTGTGCGTCACTCAGCAAACATCTGGCTCTCCCGATACGGCGCGATGATGTGGTGCGCAAAACTTATATTTTTTGCGCAACGCAGATCGCTTCGTTCTGTAAAATCAGCCTAAGCGCCTAGGCAGTGTCAAACACTGGCAGCTTCGGTATTCGCCTCAATGCCCAGTCCACCGATCTGGGCGAGTAGGGCGAGTATTTCGGTTACGCCTTCTTTGTTGCGCAGGGACGAGAACACGAAAGGACGACCTTTGCGCATCCGTGTCGCATCACGTGACATAATATCCAAAGACGCGCCTACATAGGGCGCGAGGTCCGTTTTGTTGATGATCAGGATGTCAGACTTGGTAATTGCCGGGCCGCCTTTGCGGGGAATCTCCTCACCGGCTGCAACATCGATGACATAAAGCGTCACATCTGCCAGTTCGGGGCTGAACGTGGCCGACAGGTTGTCGCCGCCGCTTTCGATCAGCACGACCTCGACATCCGGGTGGCGGGCTTGCATCTCAGCCACGGCGGCGAGGTTGATCGAAGCATCTTCGCGAATGGCCGTGTGGGGGCAGCCACCGGTCTCAACACCGATGATCCGGTCTTGCGGCAGGATCTGCAACCGCATCAGCGCCTCGGCATCCTCGCGTGTGTAAATGTCGTTGGTGATCACACCGACCGAGATCTTGTCACGCAGGGCTTCGGACAATGCGGCCGTCAGGGTGGTTTTGCCCGCGCCAACAGGGCCGCCAATGCCCACGCGCAAAGGGCCGTTCATGTTGCTCATGTTCGGAACATCCTTGAATATTGAGTTTCGTGTTTCATCGACGCGATGTCGGATGCAAAAGCCGTTGATCCAAGATCATCCAGATTGGCTTCGATGGCTGTCTTGGCGATGCGTTGGCACAAAGGGGTCAGATCACGCACCAGATGTTGCGCTTGGGTCTGGCCCAGCGGAACCAGGCGCGTCGCACAGGCCACGAGGTTGGACATGAAGGCCTGAAGAAACATCTGCGCAGTCAGAGGCAAGGGCAGGGACTGCGTTTTTGCCGCATAACCGACGGCAACCGGATAGGTCAGCGCGCTCAGATCAATCGTCCATACGGCCGCAGTCACGCCGCAGAACGCCTCGCCCAACAGGCGCGTTTCCAAGAGACGCTCGGATGAGGCGCTGAGTGCGCGTGCCGTCGCATCGACGTGGCTGAGCGTATCTTGCGTATCCGCCCGATAGGCCGCCGCCAACAGGATACTATCCGTCCGACCGGCCCCGTGTTCGATCACATCGCTGATCCAATCGCCAACCGCATCAGCATTGGTAACGGCTCCGGATTCTATAGCCCATTCCAACCCGTGGGAATAGGCAAACCCGCCCACCGGATATGCGGGTGAGAGCCATTGCGCCAGCGTCAAAATCTGGGCGTCAGTGGGCGTGGCCATGTGTCCGTCCGTGCCCATAAGCCCCGCCTTCGGGGGTAAAGGGTTCAACGGTTTCGCGCACGTCTGCCCCCAGTTTCTCCAGCATGTCGCGGATGACGTGATCGTGCTGGATCAGCAGCCGGTCCGCTTCGATCTGACAGGGGGTGTGTCGGTTCCCGATATGCCAGGCCAGCCGCAGCAGGTTCTCTCCGGTCACTTCCAGCAGGTTCTCGGGGGCGGCGACAATCTCAACCGCGCGCCCATCCTCCAGCACCAGAACCCCGCCATGGTCCAGTGACTTGGTTTGCGCCAGATCGACCAGAAAGGCCTCTCCGTCATCGGTGGCAAGCATTTTGCGGCGCAGGAACCGCCCGTCATAATCCAACGAGACCTGAGCATGCGCCGGTGCATGCGCGTGGTCGTGATAGATGCGGGCAGTTTTGATCGCGGTGGTCATCGGGGGCCTCCTATAATCTCAGAACATGAAATAGCGCTGTGCCATGGGCAGAACCTCAGCCGGTTGGCAGGTCAGCAATTCGCCATCGGCGCGCACTTCGTAGGTTTCGGGGTCGACCTCGACATGGGGCGTCGCGTCGTTCAGCAGCAGATCGCGCTTGCCAATGCTGCGGGTGTTTTGCACAGCGAGCGTCTGTTTCGCCAAACCCAGTGTATCACCAATCCCCTCGGCCTGCGCCGCTGCGGAGACAAAAGTGATTGCAGAATGTTCGACCGAACGGCCATAGGCCCCAAACATAGGTCGGCTGTAGACCGGTTGCGGTGTCGGGATTGAGGCATTTGGATCGCCCATCTGTGCACAGGCAATGGTGCCGCCCAGCAAGACCATCTCGGGTTTGACCCCGAAAAAGGCGGGGTTCCACAGCACCAGATCGGCGCGTTTGCCTTCTTCGATACTGCCAATCTCATGGCTCAGACCATGGGCAATCGCCGGGTTGATCGTGTATTTCGCGATGTAGCGGCGCACGCGCATATTGTCGTTTTCGCCGGTTTCCTCGGGCAGGCGACCGCGTTGTTTCTTCATCTTGTCCGCGGTCTGCCAGGTTCGGATCAGCACCTCTCCGACACGGCCCATGGCCTGACTGTCGGACGCGATGATCGAAAACGCGCCAATGTCGTGCAGGATGTCTTCTGCCGCGATGGTCTCGCGTCGGATACGGCTTTCGGCAAAGGCCACGTCCTCGGGGATGGATTTGTCGAGGTGGTGGCAGACCATCAGCATGTCCAGATGCTCTTCGACCGTGTTCACGGTGAAGGGCCGCGTCGGGTTGGTCGAGGAGGGGAGAACGTGGTTCTCGCCACAAATCTTGATGATGTCGGGGGCATGGCCGCCACCTGCGCCCTCGGTGTGGAAAGCGTGGATTGTGCGGCCTTTCATGGCGGCCACGGTATTTTCCACGAAACCGGATTCGTTCAGCGTGTCGGTGTGGATCATCACCTGTACGTCCATCGCGTCCGCGACCGAGAGGCAGCAGTCGATGGCGGCAGGGGTGGTGCCCCAATCTTCGTGCAGTTTGAGAGCGCAGGCCCCGGCCTTGACCTGCTCCTCTAGGGCGGCGGGCAGCGAGGCGTTGCCCTTACCTGCAAAAGCCAGATTCATCGGGAAGGCATCCGCCGCCTGCAACATCCGCCCGATATGCCAGGGACCCGGCGTGCAAGTGGTGGCCAGAGTGCCATGCGCGGGGCCAGTGCCGCCGCCCAGCATGGTCGTGAGGCCGGAATGCAGAGCGTCTTCGATCTGTTGCGGGCAGATAAAGTGGATATGGCTGTCAAATCCGCCTGCGGTCAGGATGCGCCCTTCGCCCGCAATGGCCTCGGTCCCCGGTCCGATGATGATGTCGACACCGGGCTGTGTGTCGGGGTTCCCGGCCTTACCGATCTTGGCGATGCGCCCGTCTTTCAAGCCCACATCCGCCTTGTAGACACCAGAATGATCCACGATCAGCGCATTGGTAATGACCGTATCCACGGCCCCCCCCGCGCGCGTGACCTGAGATTGCCCCATCCCGTCGCGAATCACCTTGCCGCCGCCGAACTTGACCTCTTCGCCATAGGTGGTCAGGTCGCGTTCAACCTCGATCACCAGATCGGTATCGGCCAACCGTAGTTTGTCGCCGGTGGTGGGGCCGAACATGGCGGCATAGTCTGAGCGTTTGATTTGTGCTGGCATCAGAGCGCCCCCATGACCTTTTGATTGAACCCATAGACCTTGCGCGCACCGCCGATAGGGATCAGCGAGACCTCGCGTTCTTGTCCCGGCTCAAACCGAACGGCGGTGCCGGGGGCGATGTCCAGACGCAACCCATGCGCGGCGGCGCGGTCGAACTCCAGCGCTGGGTTGGTTTCTGCAAAATGATAGTGCGAGCCGACCTGAACCGGGCGGTCGCCGGTATTGGCGACCATCAGCGTCACGGCCGAGGCACTGGCGTTCAATGTGATCTCGCCCTCGGCCGGGAACAGCTCTCCGGGGATCATTTGTTCAGCTTTGTGATCAGTGCAACGGCGGCCAGTGCGACAACGGCCAAGCCAACGCCCAAGGTGGCGTAATCCGAGCCATGCGCGTGAATATGCGTGCCGTTATGAGCTGCGGCCGGGCCAGCAAGGATCAGGGCAGGGAAGAGCATACGGGTCATATCAGTGTTCCTTTGTTAGCGAATAGGGTTGTGGACGGTCACCAGCTTGGTGCCATCAGGGAAGGTGGCTTCGACCTGAACCTCGTGGATCATCTCGGGCACGCCCTCCATGCACTCTGCGCGGGTGATCACCTCGGCTCCGGCCTGCATCATGTCGGCGACGGATCGGCCATCGCGGGCGCCTTCGACCACGGCGTCTGTGATCAGGGCGATTGCCTCGGGGTGGTTCAGCTTGACGCCACGGGCCAGCCGCTTGCGGGCAACCTCGGCGGCCATGGCAACCAGCAGTTTGTCTTTTTCTCGGGGCGTCAGGTTCATGTCAGAGCATCCAGCATCGGGGAAGAGTGTCGTTGTTTAGACGCCGCAGGATCGGCAGCAGCGCGCGGCGCAGGGCAAAGCTGTTATCGGCCAGAATGCGGATCACCAGCAGATCATTCTGTATCAGGCTGGCTCCGCCCGTCTCGGGCAACAGATCGCGGATCGGGTTCAGAAACGCTTCGGCTGTGGGCGCGGCAAACACCACCAGCGCCATCGCGCCTGCGCCATTGGCAATGGTGGGTTTGGCAAGGTGTGCATTCAGGTCGCCGGTGAAGGACGTCATGTCGAGGAATGACGGGGTGCCCGCGCGCCGAATCTCAACCCGGTCTTTCAGGCGAATATCAGTCAGAACTTCGCCCATTGCGGGGCGGCCAAAGACCATCGGTTCGACCAACAGGGCCGATGCCTCGGGCGCAAGATCAATGACCAGGCGCCGATCCAGAGCACAGCCGTTGAACAGAATCGTTTCCTGCGGCAGCCAGTTCACGCGGGCATGATCCTCGACCGTCAGTGTGTTTCGGATGGTGCCGGTCTGCCCCGGCTGGGCTTTGTAGGCGCGTTCGCATGCCTGGGTGGTCAGCGTCAGTGAGGTTTCCGACGCTGCCTTGCCCG
This sequence comes from Ruegeria sp. CH10, assembly GCF_056537125.1. Taxonomy (NCBI): domain Bacteria; kingdom Pseudomonadati; phylum Pseudomonadota; class Alphaproteobacteria; order Rhodobacterales; family Roseobacteraceae; genus Ruegeria; species Ruegeria sp. CH10. The sequence goes on from NZ_JBQFQY010000005.1 coordinate 325,328, forward strand.
AGAACAGGAACCTGTCGCCTCCGGTCACGCCTCCGGCGGTGTTCAGCAGCACGGCGTTCAGATCAGGGTTGTTGCCATGCGGAAAGAGGCATTTGAAAGACCCTGACTGGCGAAATCCGTCGATCACGCTGCGCGCGCCAAGTGGCTTGGTGCTGAGCGTGATCTGGCCCTCGGCGCGCGGCGCCAGGGCCGGTTCGGCAGGCTTTATGAAAGACATATGTGTGATTGCGGCAGCCTTCAGGTCTTTGACGTTTGGCGCTTTTTTCACCGCTGGGATGTCGAAACTCTATTGCGACCTGCCGTTTTTGTGCGTTCTGCCGCCCTGCTAGATTATTTTTTAATCACACATCCAGCATGCAGGTTAAAAATTAGGCAATTGGCGTTGGTGCCTTCAAATCCGAAGCTGCGGATTTGCCAAGTTCGCCGCAATGCAGAAAGCGTATGGATGCCCACCACGGGGAAAACGCCCCAGGGTGTGTGACGGCTGCGCGAATTGGACCTCGGACACAACCGCCACACGGAACGCAACAACAGTTGCGGGGATCAGGTAGAAGAGAAATGCGCCCTTGCGCAAGCCCTCTGTCCCGGCCCCGCCCAGGAGGATTACATGACATCTCTCAAATCCACGCTCGCCGGATCGGTTGTCTTTGCTGCTATGGCCACTGCTGCAATGGCTGAGGAAGACACGATCAAGGTCGGCGTTCTGCACTCGCTGTCAGGCACTATGGCGATCTCGGAAACCACGCTGAAAGACACCATGCTGATGCTGATCGACCAGCAAAACGCCAAGGGCGGCCTGCTGGGCAAACAGCTTGAGGCGGTTGTGGTCGACCCCGCATCCGACTGGCCGCTGTTTGCCGAAAAAGCACGAGAGCTGCTGACGGTGCATGAGGTGGATGTGATCTTTGGCAACTGGACGTCCGTCAGCCGCAAGTCGGTTCTGCCGGTGATCGAGGAACTGAACGGCCTGCTGTTCTATCCGGTGCAGTATGAGGGTGAGGAATCGTCCAAGAACGTGTTTTACACCGGCGCCGCGCCGAACCAGCAGGCAATTCCGGCGACCGACTATTTCCTGGATGAGCTGGGCGTCGAGAAATTCGCGCTGCTGGGCACCGACTATGTCTATCCCCGCACCACAAACAACATTCTGGAAAGCTATCTGAAGCAGAAGGGCATTGCGGATGACGACATCTTCGTGAACTACACGCCCTTCGGACATTCCGACTGGTCCAAGATCGTGGCGGACGTCGTCGCGCTGGGTGCGGATGGTAAAAAGGTCGGCGTGATCTCGACCATCAACGGCGATGCCAACATCGGCTTCTACAAGGAACTGGCCGCTGCCGGTGTCTCGGCGGATGACATTCCGGTTGTGGCCTTCTCGGTCGGCGAAGAAGAACTGTCGGGTCTGGATACCACCAACCTTGTGGGCCATCTGGCCGCGTGGAATTACTTCCAGTCGGCAGATACCGAGGCCAACGCGGAATTCGTTGAAACGTGGAAAGCCACGATGGGCGACGAGCGCGTGACGAACGACCCGATGGAGGCGCATTACATCGGCTTCAACATGTGGGTAAACGCTGCGACCGCAGCCGGTTCAACCGAAGTCGATGACGTGCGCGCCGCCATGTACGGGCAGGAATTCCCGAACCTGACCGGCGGAACCGCCGTCATGTTGCCGAACCATCATTTGGCCAAGCCGGTTCTGATCGGTGAGATTCAGGAAGACGGCCAGTTCGACATCATCAGCGAGACTGACGTTGTACCGGGCGACGCCTGGACCGACTTCCTGCCAGAATCGGCGGTGCTGGTATCGGATTGGAAAGAGCTGGGTTGCGGTATGTACAACACCGAGACCGAGACCTGCGTTCAGACGCTGTCGAACTACTAACCGACACGCAAGGCGGGTGATCACGCCCGCCTTGCCCCAAGACATCTCGGGTTTCACCACATGTTACGACTTTTCCTTGCGGGCCTCGCAATCCTGTGCGCCTGCCTGACTGCCACCGCGCAAGAGGCCGGTCTGCAACCGATCCTGCAAGAGCATCAGGAGATCATCGCCAAAAGCTCGCGCAAGACGATCGGGCCTGCGATTGACGCGATTGCCTCCAGCGGGTTGCCGCAAGCGCAGGTGATGTTGGAGACTTGGGCCGCCAAAGACATGTGGATGCGCAAGTCGGATGGTCTGTTCTTTGCCGGGGAAAAGGGTGAAGGACGCTCTTACGAGCTGACCGATTTCGACACCGGAGAGGTTGTCGGCACGTTTGAGAAATCCGACCTGAAACAGTTGAAACCCAACAGCGGCATCCGTGCGATGATCGGCACGGCTCTGGTTCAGTTCCAACTGACCGATCCGGACCGCGCTCGGCGACTGGCCGCTTTGCAATCCATCCAGCGCGATCCCGAGGGGGCCTTGCTGGAGCCCTTGCGTGCGTCGATAGATGATGAACCTGACGCTGATCTGAAGGCTCAGAAACAGCGACTCGAACGGTTGCTGACGATTGGATATGACGCCGATACTGCGGCGCGCGTGGCCGCGATTGAACAAATGTCAGGTGATCTGGGCGTCGACGTCCGTGGCGCGTTGAACCCTTTGGTCGTGACAAAACGACAGGCAGCCACCGAACTGCCACCGGATGTGAATATCGCCGCTGTGCTGCAACCCGGCTCGGAAACGCTGTCGCGCGATGAGGCATATGATCTGCTGGTTGCCAGCGATCTGGCAGCCGCGCGCGTTTCGCCGGGTGATATCCGAGCGGCGTTGGCGTCCAACATTGATGGAGGCCGCGTGGGCGATATCCCCGTGGCGCAACTGAATTCCGATGCAACCCGCACGCAAGCCTATGCAGCCTTGGCCGAGGCTGGTGTTGTTCCTGCCTTGGTGACTGAGGCCGATATAGACGCGGCGCTGGCTGAACATGTGTTCTTTGATACCTACACGGAACCCTCACCCGAAGTGACTGCCGCCGCCGAACAGGCACTGGAACAGATTGAGTTGAAGGTCGGCCTGAACCAGACGCTCGACCTGACATTGGACGCGATTTCCTTGGCGTCGATCTATTTCCTCGCCGCCATCGGTCTGGCGATCACCTTCGGCGTGATGGGCGTGATCAACATGGCCCATGGTGAGTTCATCATGATGGGCGCCTATACCGGTTACGTGGTGCAGCAGTTCGTCCCCGACCATACGCTGTCGATCATCGTCGCCATCCCGATGGCTTTTGCGGTCACTTTCGCCATGGGCGTCGCGATGGAGCGGCTGGTGATCCGTTGGCTGTATGCCCGCCCGCTTGAGACGTTGCTGGCGACATTCGGGATTTCAATCGCGCTGCAACAATTGGCTAAGAACATCTTCGGAACGCAGGCGCGCCCGCTGACCGCGCCCGGCTGGCTGGACGGGGCGTGGGTGCTGAACGATGTGGTCTCGATCAGTTACATCCGCATCGCGATCTTTGTGCTGGCGATGATCTTTCTGGGACTGTTTCTGTATATCATGAAGCGCACCCGGCTGGGGCTTGAGATGCGCGCCGTGACGCAGAACCCGCGCATGGCCGGGTCGATGGGCATCAATCCGGGGCGGGTGAACATGCTGACCTTTGGCCTTGGTTCTGGCATCGCCGGGATCGCCGGGGTTGCGATTGGCCTGTTCGCCAAGGTCACGTCTGATCTGGGCAGCGACTATATCGTGCAAAGCTTCATGACCGTGGTTGTCGGCGGCGTCGGCAATATCTGGGGCGCGCTGGCGGGGGCAGGCATGATCGGCTTCTTGCAAAAGGGGATCGAGTGGATGAACCCGTCGAACACCCTCGCGGCGCAAACCTACATGATCATCTTCATCATCATTTTCATCCAGTTCCGGCCAAGGGGCATTATCGCCCTCAAAGGCCGCGCGGCGGGGGATTGAGTCATGGACCGCAGCTTTGTCGCCAAGAACCCATCCGTGCTGGTCTTTCTGGCCATCCTGTCCCTGTTCACTTTGGGCGTCACCGTCCTGTCCGAAGGGTTCGGGATCGGCGTGATCTCAACCAGTTTCGTCAAGACACTGGGCAAAACCCTGTGCCTGTGCCTGATCGCCGTGGCGATGGATTTGGTCTGGGGGTTCACGGGTATCCTGTCCCTTGGCCATTTCGCCTTTTTCGGGCTGGGCGGCTACATGATCGGCATGTGGCTGATGTACGAACGAACCCGCCTGATCGTGGTCGAGTCGCTGTCGCAGGCCGATATACCGCCAACCCCGTCCGAGGTCGTGGACGCCATCGGCACACAAATCTTTGGCGTTGTCGGATCGTCCGAGTTTCCGCTGATCTGGGCCTTCTCGGACAGCCTGTTCCTGCAACTGGCGCTGGTCGTGTTGGTGCCGGGCCTGTTGGCGCTGATCTTTGGCTGGCTGGCATTCCGCAGCCGGGTCACGGGCGTCTACCTGTCGATCCTGACTCAAGCCATGACCTTGGCGCTGGCGCTGTACCTGTTCCAGAACGACAGCGGCTTACGCGGCAACAATGGCCTGTCGGGTTTGCAGAACCTGCCGGGTGTCACCGCATCACAAGACGTGGTGTCGATCTGGTTCCTCTGGGCCTCGGCTTTGGCCCTGGGGCTGGGCTATATGCTGGCGGCATGGGTGGTGTCGGGCAAATTCGGCTCGGTCATCCGCGGCATCCGCGACAACGAGGCACGGGTGCGGTTCCTCGGCTACTCGGTCGAGGTCTACAAACTGGCCGTCTTCACCTTGACCGCCTGTATTGCCGCCATTGCGGGCGCGCTGTACTACCCGCAGGCAGGTATCATCAACCCCGAGGAGATGGCCCCCATCGCCTCGATCTATCTGGCCGTCTGGGTCGCCATCGGCGGGCGGGGTCGCTTGTATGGCGCGGTCATCGGCGCGGCGTTTGTCAGCCTGCTCAGCACATGGTTCACCGGCGGGCAGGCCCCGGACATCCCGCTGGGGTTCTACACGATCAAATGGGTCGACTGGTGGCAGGTGCTGCTGGGTGTCTCCTTCGTGCTGGTCACGCTGTTCGCCCCCAAAGGGATCGGAGGGTTATTCGACCTCTGGACCAACCGCCGCGCGCCTCAGCGCCACGGTGCGGCACTGGGGCCCGATGAAAGCGCCTTGCGCGAAAAGGAGGCCACGGAATGAGCACCCTGCTAGAAGTCAGCGGCGTTTCGGTCACTTTCGACGGGTTCCGCGCCATCAACAACCTGTCCTTCCAGATCGGTAACGCCGAGCTACGCGCCGTGATCGGGCCGAACGGGGCGGGTAAGACGACCTTCATGGACATCGTCACCGGCAAGACCCGACCCGATGAGGGCCGCGTGATCTGGGGTGAGAAATCCGTTTCCCTGCTGCGCATGAGCGAGGCGAAAATCGCGCAGGCCGGGATTGGGCGAAAATTCCAGAAACCCACCGTGTTCGAGGATCAGTCCGTGCAGGAAAACCTGCTGATGGCGCTTAAGAACAAACGGGGCTGGGTGGGCGTGCTGTTTTATCGGCCTTCGGCGGGCGACCTTGAAAAGGTCGAGGAACTGGCCACGGAAATTGGTCTCAAGGACGAACTGACCCGCAAGTCCGGTGAACTCAGCCATGGTCAAAAGCAATGGCTTGAGATCGGCATGCTGCTGGCGCAGGAACCCCGCCTTCTGCTGGTCGACGAACCCGCCGCAGGGATGACCCCGCAGGAACGCGAACACACGACCGACCTGCTGGTACAGGCCGCCAAAACCCGCGCTGTGGTGGTTGTGGAACATGACATGGAATTCGTGCGTCGCCTGAATTGCAAGGTCACGGTGCTGCACGAAGGCTCGGTTCTGGCCGAGGGGTCTCTGGACCATGTGACATCAAATCAGGACGTCATCGACGTCTATCTGGGGCGCTAAGCGATGCTGAAACTGACCGATCTGACCTTGCATTACGGGCATTCGCAAATCCTCAATGGCATCTCGATGCAGGCCGCGCAGGGCGAAGTCACCTGCGTGATGGGCACCAACGGTGTGGGCAAGACCAGCCTGATCAAGGCGATCTCGGGCACACATCCGCGATCGGGTGGAGAGCTGGAGCTGAACGGTGAGGCGCTGCCCGCGCTGCCCGCCCATAAGATGGCGTGGAAAGGCGTCGCCTATGTCCCGCAGGGACGCGAGATTTTTCCGCTGCTGACGGTGCGCGAGAATTTGGAAACCGGTTTTGCCTGCCTGCCCGCGAATGAACACTTCATACCTGATGAAATCTTCGAATTATTCCCGGTTCTCAAACAGATGCAGAACCGGCGGGGCGGGGACCTGTCTGGTGGTCAGCAACAGCAACTTGCCATTGCGCGCGCCCTGATTACCAAACCAAGCCTGTTGCTGCTGGACGAGCCGACCGAGGGTATTCAGCCCAATATCATCCAACAGATCGGAGAGGTGATTGGCCACCTGCGGAAACGGGGCGATATGGCGATTGTGCTGGTCGAGCAGTATTTCGATTTCGCCTATGATCTGGCGGATCGGTTTATTGTTTTGCGACGCGGCGATGTTCTGATGTCAGGTCGCAAATCCGAGATGCCGCGCGAGCAGGTATTGAAAGGCGTTTCGGTATAGGCGCATCACGTCCAAAGTGTCGCTTGCGACAAGCGTAGGGTTTCTGCGGCGGAAACGGACAGGTCCTGTGCAGCTGTCTGTTGTTTCGAGACAAAGCCCCTCTGTTCAAGCGATCAAGTGTTAGCCGAGCAGTCCTGCAATATCCGAAGATTTCAACCGCGATTGAATTTCTGGAGACGTCTTGCGTGCGAGGCAATATCGGGCTGAACCAAAAAGCGCGCCGATATTGCGCGCTGTTTGTTGGTTCGCATTGCCGTCTGATCGGCGGCTTAGTTGGTGCCTGTGGTGCTGGTCGTGCTGTTGGTCGACCCCCCGCCGCCGGCCGCGGCCACGCCAACGGCTGCAGCAGCAACACCCAAAGCTGGGGCAACCAGCGGTACAAACCCTGTCACGCCTTCTTCGGCTGCTGCGCTGGCTGCATCGCCGGGCACCACGGCAGGGTCTTCATCGTCCTGAACGGTGGCGTCCTGAGCATAGACGCCCGTCGCGGACAGGGAAAAAACCAGCAAAGTCGTTCTGAGCATTTCCAATCCCCTAAACCTAATCCGCATAAGGCGTGATCATCGCCCAGAGAACAACAAAAATACTAACAAGAAGTGAACAAAAGGAACAACCTACAGTTTACATTGGAGAAAAGGGGACTTTCGTTGGAAGTGCTACTTGTTGAATATTTACAACCTCTTGCGTTCTCGTCCCATTTTCGCGGTGGAGTATTGTATATTGGTCACATTTCGCATTTGAGTTGTATAAGCTTTTTGAGTTTTGCGGTCGTTCTTTTGGGATTTTAGTAGGGGTAATAAAAATGAAAAATAGCCTTGAAGGTTTCTTTGGTGGGGACAGGGCGGAAGACTCTGCTAACTTTTTATTGCGCAGTTGCGACCGGAATGGCGCACGCACAATCCGTGTCGACCTATGGGACGCCGGGCCTGCTGGAAACGCCGACGGCTGAGATGTTTGAGGATGGCACGCTGGTGTTCACCGGCGCGGCGTTGCGCAATACCGGTCGGGGCACGATGACGTTTCAGATGCTGCCCTGGGTGCATGGCAGTTTTAGATACTCGGTCATTCGACAATTGGACGGTCCCGATGTCACCCGGTATGACCGCAGTTTTGATCTGCATTTCCGTCTGCACGAGGAAAGCCGGCGCGCGCCCGCCATTGTTGTGGGGTTGCGCGATTTTGGTGGCACGGGGATTTACGCGTCGGAATATGTGGTGGCCACCAAGACCTTTCAGGACCGTCTTAAGCTGAGCGGCGGCATTGGCTGGGGTCGCATGGCCGGGCGCGGGGCGTTTTCCAACCCGCTGGACATCTTTGGCCGCCGGTTCGAAACCCGACCACCATCAAACTCGAACGGGCAGGCCGGAGAGGTTGAGTTCGGCAACTGGTTCCGCGGCGATGCGGCGCTGTTTGGCGGGGTCAGCTGGCAGTATAATGACCAGTGGACGTTTCTGGCCGAATATTCCCCCGATCTCTATACGCAAGAGCCTGTCAATGACGGTTTCCGGGTCAAATCCCCGATCAATGTGGGCGCGCAATACCGGTTCAGGAACAGCTCGCAGCTGACGGCGTCGTTTCTTTATGGCACCTCGCTGGGGCTGACCTACAGCTATTTCATCGACCCGCGCAAAGCGGTTACGCCGGGCGGGCAGGGGGCATCGCCGCCGGCCCTGCGGCCCCGGTCCCAGGTGGTGGCGACGGCTGCGGGGCGCAGCGCGGGCGATATCCGGGCGCGGATGCAGGTGGCGCTGCGCCAGGAAGGGTTGCGGCTGGTCTACCTGTCCGAATCCGGCGACACGGTGCGCGTGGGGGTTGAGAACACGCGCTATAATCAGGCGGCCCAAGCGCTGGGGCGCACGGCGCGGGTGCTGGCCAATGAACAGCCCGCGCAGGTGGAACATTTTGACATCGCGCTGATGTCGGACGGGGTGCCGCTGAGCGCGGTGCGGGTCAACCGCGAGGACCTTTATGAGCTGGAGCATGACCCCGACAACGCCTGGCGCAGCTTTGCAAGGGCTAAGGTTTCGGACACGCTGCCGCTGGTGCAGGGCGGTATTCTGAGCGATGCGTTCCCGCATTTTTCCTATCGGTTCGGCCCCTATCTGAACTTCTCGTTTTTCGATCCCGACGACCCGCTGCGATATGAGCTGGGCGCGGCGCTGGGGCTGGATTACACGCTGTCGCCGGGGTTCACCCTGTCGACCGAACTGCGCCAGCCGATCCTGAGCACACTGGATGACAGCACCCGCGTCTCGGATTCGACCCTGCCGCGGGTGCGGTCGGACTGGGCGATCTATGCCCGCGAATCCAACCTGCGGGTGGAACATATGACGGGCGAGTATCTGTGGCGGCCCGGCAAGGATCTTTATGCGCGCACCACGGTGGGCTATCTGGAAACCATGTTTGGCGGGATCTCGTCCGAGCTGCTGTGGTATCCCACCAACAGCCGCCTGGCGCTGGGGGTTGAGGCCAATTATGTCGCCCAACGCGATTTCGACGTGCTGTTCGGGTTCATGGATTACTCGGTCGCCACGGGCCATGTCTCGGCCTATTACGATCTGCCGGGGGATTATCACGCGCAGGTCGATGTGGGCCGCTATCTGGCCGGCGATCACGGCGCGACCTTCACCCTGGATCGCGAGTTCAACAACGGGTTCAAGGTGGGGGCCTTCTTTACCCTGACCAATGTCAGCTCGGAAGAGTTCGGCGAAGGCTCGTTTGACAAGGGCATCCGGCTTGAGATTCCCGTCTCATGGCTGACCGGACGCCCGTCGCGCAACAAGATCGCCCAGACCATCCGGCCGGTGCTGCGCGATGGCGGGGCGCGGCTGAATGTGCGCAACCGATTGTACGGCGTCACCCGCGAGGCGCGCGCGCAGGAGCTGTCACGCGGCTGGGGGAGGTTCTGGCGATGAAAAGGCTGCGCCCCCTTTGCCTGGCCCTGATGCTGATCTCCTGCGGCGAAGCGCAGGAAGATGTCGATCTGCTGAAAGGCGCCTTGTATCCCGGCGCGCCCCGGCTCAACCCGCGGGCCGAGGCGCTGGCCGCCCGCCGCCCGATACCGCCCCGGCTTGAGGTGGGCTTTCCCAGCCGCGATCTGGCCGGGGTGATGCTGCTTGAGACCCAGCGCGCCGGGGTGCAGACCTGGCTGACCGCTGACGGGGCCGCGATCACGCTGGAACAGGGGCTGCTGACCTCGGCCCTGGGCTTTGGCGGCGGTCTGTCCGGCTCGGATATCCGCCAAAGCGCGCGGCTGATCCAAAGCGGCGGGTCGGGTCCGGTCGAGCGGTTCCACAGCTTTCTCAATGGCGATGACCAGATCGATCTGCGCGCCTATCGCTGCCGGATCACCACGCTGGGGTCCGAGCCGGTTGTGCTGCAGGGCACACCGGTGGCCACGCAAAAGCGGCAAGAGGACTGTTATGGGCTGGCCCAGCAGTTCACCAACATCTACTGGGTGCAGACCGGCACCGGCCGCATCGTCCAGTCCTCGCAATGGACGGGCGCGTTTCTGGGTAACATGTTCATCAAGGTGGTGCCCGAATGAGATTTAAGACTTTGAACAGCGGAGGGCCGCTTATGCGCCGTATTCCCCTTTTCCTGAACGTTTTGGCCGCGGGTGTCCTGATTGCGGGATGCTCGACCATTTATCGCAGCCCCTCGGTCACCGCCGGTGTGTCGGATGCCGGCGCAGTGCGCGTGGTGCCGGTGACGCCCGAGAGCGTGCTGGTGGCCAACCGCGCGCCTTACGCGCCCAAGACCCTGCCCTCGATCTTTGCGGTCTCGGCTGGATCGGGCAGCAGCACCAGCCTGCGCGGCACCGGGCCGCTGCCCGAGGCGCCCTCGACCCAGGACGGATCGCGCGCCAGGCTGCAGCTGGACCCGCCACCGCAGGTCAATCCCGGGCCCTATACGATCGGCATCGGCGACGTGCTGGTGCTGTCGACACCATCGACGCAAGGCACCGCCGGAGAGCTGTCGGGCCTGCTGGCTGCGCAAAACAGCCGCAACGGCTATACGGTGCAGGATGACGGATCGATCAACATCCCCGATGTGGGCCGCGTGCGGCTGGCCGGGATGACCGTGGATGAGGCCGAGGCGCTGCTGTTCCAGCGTCTGGTGGAAAACCAGATCGACCCGACCTTCAGCCTCGAGATTGCCGAGTTCAACGCGCGCCGTGTCTCGGTCGGCGGGGCCGTGGGCCAGCCGGGCATCCAGCCCATCACCCTGACCCAGCTGACCCTGAACGAGGCGCTGTCGGCGGCCGGGTCCGTCTCGGTCAGCGATATCGACAATTCCTCGGTGCGGATCTATCGCGACGGCCAGATGTACCAGATCCCGCTGGAAAGCCTCTATGCCAGCACCGATCTACAGAACCTCAACCTGATTGCCGACGACTCGGTCTTTGTTGACACCGATTACGATCTGGACCGGGCCGAGCGCTATTTTGCCCAGCAGATCGCCCTGCGCGAGACCGTGCTGGAGGGCCACCAGACCGCCCTGCAAGAGCTGAACGTGGCGGTCAATCTGCGCCGCGCCGATCTGGATGAGCGCCGCGACAACTTTGTGCAATCGCTGGAACTGGACGCGGTTGACCGCGATTACGTTTATCTGACCGGCGAGGTGCGCACCCAGGGCCGCTATGCGCTGCCCTTCAACCAGCGCGCCACATTGGCCGACGCGCTGTACGACACCGGTGGTGGCGTGGCCAAGGAAACCGGTGACGCCTCCGAGGTCTATGTGCTGCGCGCCTCAGAAGACCCCCGCGAGTTTGGCGCCGTCACCGCCTGGCATCTGGATACCCGCAACGCCGCCCACCTGACATTGGCCGCCAGGTTCCAGCTGCGCTCAAACGACATCATCTTCATCGCTGAAAACCCTGTCACAAGATGGGGCAGAACCATCAGCCAGATCACGCCGTCCCTGATCACGACGCCGGTAAACGCTGCCGTGAACTAGCAAGGCAAGAATACCCGGCTTGCACTGGGGGCAGGCATAAGCTTATCAGATTGCAAACGGCCTTGCGCATCTGCAAAAGGTGTTGGCCCCCTACGCGTAAAGGCTTTGGAGATGAAAATTGCAATCGCCGGGATTGGGTATGTGGGCCTGTCAAACGCTGTACTTCTGGCGCAGAACCACGACGTAGTGGCGCTGGACGTGTCTGAGGAGCGTGTGGCTTTGATCAACCAGCGCCAAAGCCCAATTCTGGACACCGAGATCAGTGATTTCCTGTCGACACGGGCGCTGAACCTGACAGCGACAACCGATCCCGAAACTGCCTATGCCGGGGCTGATTTTGTCATCGTCGCCACGCCGACCAATTACGATCCTCGCAGCAATTATTTCGATACAAGCTCGGTCGATACGGTGATTGAACAGGTGACCCGTCTGGCCCCGGATGCGGTGATCGTGATCAAATCGACCATCCCGGTCGGCTTTGTTGCTGATGCGCGTGAACGGTTCGGAACAGAGAATATCCTCTTTTCCCCCGAGTTCCTGCGTGAGGGGCGGGCGCTGTATGACAACCTCCACCCCAGCCGGATCATCGTGGGAGAGCGGTCGGATCGGGCGCGGGTCTTTGCTGATCTGCTGTTAGAAGGGGCTGTGGAAAAGGATGTGCCGGTCCTGTTCACAGACGCCAACGAAGCCGAAGCGATCAAGCTGTTTGCCAACACCTACCTCGCCATGCGCGTGGCCTTTTTCAATGAGCTCGACAGCTATTCGCTGGCAGGTGGAATGGACTCGCGTCAGATAATCGAGGGCGTCAGTCTCGACCCTCGGATCGGTGCGCATTACAACAATCCGTCTTTTGGATATGGCGGATATTGCCTGCCCAAGGACACCAAGCAGCTTTTGGCCAATTACAACCACGTGCCGCAGAACCTGATCCGCGCCATTGTGGACGCCAACAGAACCCGCAAGGATTTCCTGAGCGATCAGATCCTGATGAAAGGGCCCAAGATCGTCGGGATTTACCGCCTGGTGATGAAGGAAGGCAGCGACAATTTCCGCCAGAGCTCGGTTCAGGGCATCATGAAAAGGATCAAAGCCAAAGGCATTCAGGTCATCGTTTACGAACCTGCGCTGAACGAGGATAACTTCTTTAACTCGCCCGTAATCCGCGATCTGGAGGCGTTCAAGAAAATGGCTGATCTGATCGTTGCCAACCGCTTGTCGGATGAGATTGACGATGTCAGCAGCAAGGTCTTTACCCGAGACCTGTTCGGTGCGGATTAAGCGAGCTTAAAAAAACCCGCCGCTTAGGGCGCGGCGGGTCTTGGATCAGTCCTGTGCCAGAACAAGTGCGTGAATGCCGGACGCCGTCGTGCCTGTTGCGTGCACGCGGGTGACGCCAACCGGCAGGATCGCAAAATCGGCCACCTGAATGGTGCGCGTTGCCCCACGCACTGTGGTCATCACCACGGCCCCGCCGGTTTCGACGTAAAGCCCGATGGCGGCATCGGGCAGATCGGTCGTGTCCGAAGGCGCAACAGGGGTCGCGTCGCGTGCAGGGCCAGCCAGGCCAGAGGCGCGGGTCTTGAAAGGGTTGGTCGTCATGTTCAGGTCTCGTTCTCTGTGTCAAACAGCGGAACGCTAGTCGGAACCCTTTAACGGCGCGCAATCTGACCGTACGTTGCCAATGCTGCCGCTCTTATCCCTTGGCGCCTTGTCCTCTTGCGTAGATGTCTTCGTATCTGACGATGTCGTCTTCACCCAGATAGGTGCCGGTCTGGACCTCGATCAGGACCATGG
>NZ_JBQFQY010000006.1:0-247257 GCF_056537125.1 Ruegeria sp. CH10
AAAGAACACCTGGCGCGGGGTGGAGCAGTCCGGTAGCTCGTCAGGCTCATAACCTGAAGGTCAGAGGTTCAAATCCTCTCCCCGCAACCAACTAAAACGCCCTAGCCGCAAGCGGTTGGGGCTTTTTTCGTTGCTGGCACCTGAAGCGCCTTGCAGCGTTTTTGCAGCAGCCGAGGTAGATGGATTGCAGCAGAGTGCTGCAGAGTCTCGAACAAGCCGCCTCAGGGCGGCTTTGTTCGTTTTCGGGATCAAACGGCTGGATTGGAAGAACGCGGTCCAAGAAACTGTGAAAAAGCTGACGTAACGCGGATGGAGGAACCGTTACCGACAGTCAAAAAGGGGGCTGAAATCTGAGCATGCCCGGATAAATACTGGAGTGCACAGGGCAGAACCGTCACACTTCAAAATCTGCTCAGTGAACAACTGGCGAGAAGGCTGTTCTGTGCCGGATGATGATTCGCGGTCCAAAGCTCGAAGCATTTATTCCCGTTCACCGATGCGGAGCCAGAAACAACTTCACCTTTTTCAATGTTCCTAAAATACAAAACCTTGCGGTTTTTGATCGCGCTCCAGCTGACATTCTCGGAAACGACTGCTTCAGTATGTTCAAACAGCCGCGTAAAGCTCGGGAAGTACAGCAAGCCGACTGCATTGAAGTCCGTTCCGACATGTGGAGTGAGCGGCACGAACTGCGACGCATTCTGACGTGCGCGTTTTTGTTGTGCCTTCGCCTGTGCAGACGCGCATTGCGCAAAATTATCGGGTGCTGGTTCTAGTACCGGAATCAGGTAGGGCGCTGCGCGCCGCACGCTCGCGTTCACGCCTGCCTGCATATGCGCCACGAAGGTTGAAACGAGTTTGAACTGTGCCACCTCTTCATCGTTCATGACAAGCCGATGAGTAGACTGAATGCGGCTGCGACCAACGGCCCATAGCTCAGAATGTATCTCCAACAGTTTGCCAAGTTCGACCAGATCGGGTTGCAGCTGACAGAATTCCGTCGCACAAAATGCTGCATAGAGTTGTCGGCCATTGGTGTCCCGAAAGACGGTTGTGTTCTGGCCGACAGCATCAGCGATTAGTTGCCAATGCACGTCACCCAGATGTTTGAGCCACCGGTCCTCTGATATGCCGTGCGGAGCGAGCTGCGCCATACCCAGTGCAATCGTGTCGCACCGTCGGAGCGGCGCGCTCTGAACGACGGCGGGACGTGTCATGAGGCGACCTGAAGCGCGGATTTGGCATGAGCCGCGATCTGATCGACCAGATGACGGGAATCTTCGTTGATACCAAGGAAACGCCCGGACCCCCAGGTATTCAGCCAACCAAGGCCGATAAAATAAAAACCTTCTTCCTTGCACACGCCGCGATCATAGGTCGGGCGCCCATGTGCATCAAAAACATCGACATCAATCCAGCTGTAATCCGCACGAAACCCGATCGCCCAGAGGATGGATGTGATGCCTTCTTTTGTGCAGTCGATTTCGGTGATTTCCCGCTCTGGCTGCCAGACCTTCTCAAAGGCGGGTTCTTGTGGGGCGTCGATATTGTTTTTGGCGATATAGGCATCAATCGCGTCGCGGATGCCGACATAACTTTCGTCGGCATCATCAAGATTGGTTTCGAGGTCGGGCAGGAACTGGATGGATGTCCCCTCCATCCCGCTGACCGAGCCGTAGAGTGATACGCCGTCACGGGCGAATTTGCGCAGATCTATTTCGTGCCCGCCATCGCGGCCGGTCATGTAATGGTTGGTTTTTGTGACCGCGTGTTCCGGGTTGGGGTGTTGGTCGATCGTGATTTCGTAGTGCCCCATATCATTGAGCCAATCGGTCGAATCCCGCCCCCGGTACTTGCGCGGTGCACGCGGGGCGGGCCCCACCGCGAGATGCACGTCGCGTCCTTTCAGATGCATGTCCTCCATCAACTGCACACCGGATTGACCGGTGCCCACGATCAAGGTGCCTCCTTCGGGCATCTGTTCGGGTTTGCGATAGTCGACCGAATGCATTTGCTGGATCGAAGGGTCGAGCTTGTCCGCATAGGCCGGAACGATTGGGTTGTCGTATCCTCCTGTCGCGATAACGACCTGATCGGCAGAGTAATTCCCTTTGTTGCTGTTCACCAGATAGCCGCCCCCCGGGCGTTTGCTGATCTTTGTGACTTCACAATTTTCAACCACTGGTGGATTGAAGCTTTCGGCGAAGGCATCAAGGTAATCAGTGATTTCCTCTTTGACCATGAAGCCGTCCGGGTCCGTGCCTCGATAGGGGAAATCCGGCAGGCGGCATTGCCAGTTTGGCGTCACAAGGCAGAAGCTGTCCCAGCGGTTCACACGCCATGAGTGGAATTTTCCGTGGCGCTCCAGAACGATATGATCCAGCCCTTCCTGGCAGAGGTAATAGCTGACGGACAAACCAGCCTGCCCGCCGCCGACGACGACAACCGATTTATGTTCACGTTGGGTCATGGTGCAATCCTTAAGAAATCGAGAGGCAGGTCACATCTGCCGGTAAAGCAAAGCTGCGGGCCTTGCGTTCAATTGCCGTCAGCTGGGCCTCGGCGCTGGTGCAGCGATAGCCAAATTTGGCTTCTACGCGGGTGCTGGCCTTTTCCAGAGCGATCCGGCAGCGGGTCACGAACTCATCCAGCGGGTAGGTCGTTTCTGCCGTCAGGAAATCCCGCACGACAGTGGAGGGTGAATAGCAGTGTTCAACCTGGCCATCCGGCCAGCGGACAGTGAAGCGGGCTTCAGGCATGGCTGGCCTCTTTGGCGGACAGGTTCAGGTAGGGTGTGTGGGCATGATCCCAGAACTGCGCCGTCCCGTCCCTGCCGGTCAGATGCAGCGCGCTGCCTTCCGAGACGTCCCCGCAGGGGGCTGCAGAGATGCCCTGCGCCCTGAAGGCGTCACAGACGATTTCCGCGTTTTGCGGGCGCACAGACAGCAGGAACCCGAAACTTGGAAAGCTGCGCAACCAGCGCGCCATATCCACGCCGACAGGCTTGGGGAGTGCTTCGAGCTGTATATCGATCGCAACGCCCGAAGTTTCGGCCAGCATCAAGGCCGTTCCAACAATGCCGCCCTGACTGATGTCTTTCCCAGAGGTGACAAGACCGGCTTCGGCGAGGTCCGGCAATATCTCCAGTGCCGCGCGCAATTGCGCCGGTGGCGTTGTCAGCGCAGCATTCCAGTTGTCAAACGGTTCGCGGTAATTTGCCCGCAGATCAACCGCGCAGACCAGCACATCTCCGGGACGCGCATCAAAGCTGGAAATCAGTTCTTTGGCGTGCCCGATGATCGAAACCGAAAGCTGCAATGCGTCGGTGTGCAGGTTGGTATGTCCGCCAACGATCGGAACCTGGTAGGCTTGGGACGCAGCCTTCATGCCTGCAAGAACAGGTTGTGCCTGTTCGGCATTGGGGGCCCAGATCGCATTGGTGATCGCACGAGGGCGCCCGCCCATGGAAAGAACGTCCGAGATGTTCACCATCACACCGCACCAGCCTGCAAACCATGGATCGGCTTTGACAAAGGCATTGATGAACCCTTCGCAGGAGAAAAGATCGAACCCGTCGCCTGTGGGCAAAACGGCGCAATCATCGCCGGGCTTGCCTTCACTTTGCGCCGTCAGGCCCAGTGTTTCGGTGCTTTCCGCAATATCCAGTTTGCCGCAGATGGAGGGATGCTTTCGAAGATCGCGTACGATGCTGCGTGTTGGCGCCTGCCGGTTCATCACGAGGCCCTCCGTCTTGGGGGCAGCGTTTTCCATCCCGCGAAGGGATCCGGGATCGGCGGATAGAATGCCAGATCCGCCTGCATCTCCACATGCGGCATGCTATGGATTTTGACTTCGCGAAGAGGACGCCAGTGCAATCGCTTGAACAGCGTCACATTCTGCATCTGCACATGCGCAAGAAACCTATCGCAGCCGCGGCCATGGGCGGTACTGACTGCAAGGTGGATCAGTTCGGTTCCGAGCCGTCCAATCCGGCGGTGGCTCTGCGCAACGGCAAGCCGCGATCCGCGCCAATTGCGTGGGCTTTCTTCGTGAATGCGGACGGTTCCGACCACCTGATCGGCCTCTGAAGCAAAGGTGCTGATCGCTGCCAAAGGCATCGCGATGTCATCTATGTCATCGCGGTCGTCGCCCTCAAAGATGCCCTGTTCCCCGACAAAGACCTGACGGCGCAATGCGCGTACGCCTTCAATCTCCCAGGGTTGGGTCGCCGCGCGGATGATGTAATCGGGGGAGAGAAAAGCCCGGGCGCTCTGAAAACTCATGACACCCTCAGCTTTTCATAAACCGACAATGCCGAGCAGGCACCGCACTTCGCACAGCCTGCTTTGGCGGCCTCAGCGCTCATTCCGGCGCGCAGGATCATGCGCGACAGCGGAGCGAGAATCCCGGCCATGAAGTCAGCGTCAGGCGACGGATGGCTTTCCATCGGCGTACCCGAGACCGGTACAAATGGCACCACAAAGGGGTAGACGCCGATTTTGCACAGCTCCTGCGAGGTTTGCAGGATGGCCTCGGGCGTGTCACCAAGGCCCGCAAGGATATAGGTCGAGACCTGTCCCCGGCCAAAAACCTTGACCGCTGCTTTGAAGCTCTCGAAGTATTTCTCAAGGGTAATCTGGGCCTTGCCTGGCATGACACGCGCCCGCACCTCCGGGGTTACGGCCTCCAGATGCATACCAAGGTTATCAATTCCCGCTTCGAACATGCGTTGATGCCAGATGTCATCTTCGGGGGGTTCGCATTGGCCCTGAATCGGCAGATCGACAGCCGCTTTGACCGCCTGCGCGCTTTCGACCATGACCTGCGCGCCACGGTCCTTTCCGGCAGGCGTGCCGGTCGTCATGACCATGTGCTTGACCCCGTCCAGCTCTACGGCTGCCTTGGCAACTTCGGCCAGTTGAGCGGGCGTTTTATGGGCGATGGTGCGCCCCGCCGCGAGGGACTGTCCGATTGAGCAGAACTGACAGGTCTTTTTGCGGCTCGCATAACGGATGCACTCCTGCAAAACCGTGGTGGCCAGAACATCCTTGGAGTGCAGGGTTGCGATCTTGTGATATTCGATCCCGTCGGCTGTCATCAGGTCATAAAATTTCGGGCGGGTCGGAAATTTGACCTGACCCAGCGGCACACCTGCCTTGGTGATTTCGGCCATGCCATTCGCATCGGGGGCCTGTACGATGTAGGGGCTGTCAAATGCCGGGGCGGTGTGTACCGGGATCATGACAGTCGTTTCGCCAATCGTGACGGCCTTGTGATCGGTTGGGCCCGCGCCACCCCTGCGGCTTTCCATGCCCACGGTCGGATCGACGAGGCGCATGCCATGGGTTTGCAATTCATTGATAAGCGCAGCTTCAGACATCTTCGGCCTCCACGTCTGGGGTTGTGGTCAGGTCCTGCACCTGTTCGATACGGTGCACCGGCTGAGCCGGGCGTGCGTCGTGGACCAGATGCAGCAGCTCTGGCCGGGCGTAATGGCCGACGCTGTCCATCATACGTTTTCGTTTGGTGACAAGTTTCATATCCAGATCGGCGATCAGAATGCCTTCGCCTTCGGTCAGAGGGGGCACCACGTGGCGTCCCTCGGGCGATATGATGCAGGTCATGCAGCCATCGCGCAGACCTTTCTGCAGCTTTGGATCTTCGGTGACAGAGCAAATCTGTTCTTCGGTGAGCCACCCGGTCGAGTTGACGACAAAAGCGCCTGCCTCCAGCGCATGATGCCGCATGGTGACTTCGATCTGTTCCCCAAAGACCGGGCCAACGAGACTGCCGGGGAAATGGCCGACGTGAATTTCCTCATGCTGGGCCATCAGCGCATAGCGGGCCAGCGGGTTATAGTGTTCCCAGCAGGCCAGCGCGCCGACGCGCCCCACTTTGGTGTCGACAACCTTCAGGCCTGCGCCGTCGCCCTGACCCCAGATCATGCGTTCATGATAGGTGGGCGTGATCTTGCGGCGCTTCAGCGCCAGAGACCCATCGGCATCGAAAATCAGCTGCGTGTTGAAAAGCGAGCCATTGTCGCGTTCGTTCACCCCAAGAACCACGACGACACCGCGTTTGCGTGCCGCATCCGCCACGGCTTGTGTCTCGACCGAAGGCACAACGACAGCCTCTTCATAAAGGCGCAGGTGTTCCGGGCCTTGCTGGATGGGCGGCAGCACGAATGAGAAATAGGGGTAGTAGGGCACAAAGGTTTCGGGAAAAACGATCAGTTCCGCGCCTTTTTCAGCGGCCTCGGCAATGGCGTTCAGAACCCGCTCTATGGTGCCTGCGCGGCTGGTCAGATCCGGGGCAATCTGCACAGCAGCGGCGCGGACGATTTTGTCTGTCATGGGGCGATCCTCTTTGGCGCGATGGACGACGCCGCTGCCGTCCGTGGAACAATCGGAAAGGAGGGAACCCCTGAGGCGACGCCGTTGCCACCTCAGGGGAGGGGCCCGTCAGAGGGTCCAGGTGTCGACGATCACCGCGTCATCGCGCATGTGCAGCAGTTTGAGATCCAGCACATCCTGTGGCGCGATCGGGGTAATGCCAGGCAGCAGCGAAGGCTCACCATGGCCCATCAGCATCTGCAGCGCGAAACGGCAGGCATAGACCTTGCCGCCCTCTTTCATGAATTTCTTCATGTTCGCGGCATAGTTCTGGGCACCGGGGAAGGCTTCGTCCCCAAGGGTCGGGAAACCACGCTGAACACCCAGCGATACGCCCGGACCATACAGCAGGATCGAGGTCTCAAATCCTTTGCGTTGCAGGCGGATCGCCTGAAGGATGTTGACCAGACCAATCGAGCCCTCAAAGGCAACCGAGTGGAACGTGACGAGGGCCTTCTGGCCTTCTTCGGCCTGAACGTCTTCAAAGACCTTTTCTTCGTAGTCTACAAAAAAATCGCCGTCTTTGTGGGCTGGTGTGGTGACTTCGGGCATTGCGTTCTCCTGTCAATCGCGTTGGCTTCTAGCCTTGCTAGACGTGGCGCCGGAGATCTGCCCATTGATACATACAATATCTCTAACAATTCAATTGTATTGATTGCATGAATATGCCTGATACATATGCATATCGCGAACAATGCGCCCAATAAATAACCGTAAATGGTCTGGTAGAGGAAAAATAGGCCCGGAGTCGGGGTGAGTTATTGTACGCAGAACATGCATACAATACTGGGCTGGTTCACGATAATCCCGGAGGGAATAATGGATAACTGGGCGCAGCGAATCGCACATTCCGGCAAACCACGCTATCTGGCGATTGCTGACTGCATCGCACAGGACATGAAAGACCGTGTGCTTTTGCCCGGTGATCGCCTGCTGCCTCAGCGCAGGCTGGCGGATCTGATCGGTGTGGATTTCACCACCGTGTCCCGAGCGTATTCCGAAGCGATCAGCCGCGGTCTGATCGAAGCGCATGTCGGGCGCGGGACGTTTGTCCTGGCTCAGCAAAGCTTTAGCGAACTCAGCGATGAGCGTCGTGTTGTTGCAAACGACCTAACCATGAATGCGCCACCAGAGCCGACCGATCCAGAATTGTTGGAGCGGATGCGGTCTGGTCTGACCGCAGTTTCCAATGATCTCATCCACCTTTTGAGATACCAGAGTCCGATTGGTGGAGAAATTGACAAAGAGGCTGCATCCATCTGGCTGTCGATGCGGGGGCTTGTGCCTAATCTGGATCGTGTCGCCGTGACTCCCGGCGCCCATGCAACCATGACGGCGATTTTGACCATTCTTGCGCGGCCAGGTGACACCGTTCTTTGCGAGGACATCACCTATGCCGGGTTCAAGAAGATTGCCGCGCAGCTCAGGTTGAAGCTTGTTGGCCTGCCGATGGACGACAAAGGTATCTTGCCGGAAAAGCTCGAAGCAGCGATCGAGGAACACAAGCCAAAGGCGTTGTATCTCAACCCGACACTGCACAATCCAACCACGATGATCGTCCCCCAGGATCGTCGGCTTGAAATCACCGATGTTCTGAAGCGTCATGGCTTGCCCCTGATTGAAGACGACGCCTATGGATTTGTCCTGCCCGACGCTCCTCCTCCAATGGCGGCCAGCGCCCCGGAACTGACCTGGTACATAGGAGGTTTGGCAAAGTGCATTGGCGCGGGTCTGCGACTGGCCTATGCTATCGCGCCAACCGCCCGCACATGCTTTGCGCTGGAGAACGGGGTGCGTGCGCTGGCCGTGATGACGTCACCTGTTTCGATGGCCATCGCAACGCGATGGGTTCTGGACGGGACCGCTGATCAGATCAGACGCTTTATTCGGCGAGAAACCGCGATCCGGCAAGGTATTGCCGCGAATACCATCACCGAAGCTGATTTCGTCTCAAATCCGCATGCATTCAATCTCTGGCTGCGTCTTCCCGAAAACGTCAATTGCGCCGCTCTCATGGCAAATATGTCAAATCAGGAAATCGGAATTTCTCCGGAAAGCGCCTTCAGAACAGCGGGAAATCGCGATCAATTTGTAAGGGTGTGTTTGGGAGGAAGGCTGCACCGGGATAGCCTGTCACAAACCTTATCACATCTGAATAATCAGATATGGCAGCTTGCCAAACTCTCATAGAGAAAAAACAGGGTTCCGTTCAGGAAATGGAAGTCTGGGCTGAGCAGCCCCATCCAACTGGTCCAATTTGATTGTCAGAGCATGATCGGCATGTGATCCATCGGGATGATGGTTTCCGGGGCCGGTGGGCGATAGGCTGTGTGTCAAAAACGGTCGATTTCGCCATTGACAGAAACGGTTGGGTTTTGGCAGCTTCTGCGGTGCGAAGAAGGCACGGAACAAGCCGGGATCGGAAGTCACTGTTTTGGGCTACACGCGCTTGCTATTAGATTTGCTGGCTAAGCACTCTTTTTTGCTCGGGAACGCATCGTAAAAACCGGCTATTCGCATGGGATGAGACATGCTGTGGGGGCTGAAGGTGCGTTTCAGAAACCGTGTACGCTTTTCGCCCATTGGAAGCCAATCAGGGCACCTTTTATGCGCGGCAGGAGTGCAAGTGACAGTGTGATCGACCCAATTGATATTGTCATTGCCATGACGAAAGGCGAAGGGTGCCACACCGACCACATGATGTGCAGGGCGAACCCGGCCAAATGTCCAACGATCAGAATTGTGAAATAGGCGGGGCCGTCATCGGCCTGTGCACGCGACAGATCCAAACCGCAATTCTCGCAGGTCTTTCTGACCTTAAGATAGCTATGAAGCGCCGCCCCCTCACCGCAGCGTGGACATTTCATCATGAATCCCCGGCGGAGCGCGGTGCGCAGGCTTCTCTCTTCGTTCTGATTGGTCTCTGCCATAGTCTTTTGCCTGCTTTTCGCGAGGGCATCGCATGTGCAAAAAAAAATGACAGCGCAGCCCAAGCTGCGCTGTCTGGTTTCGTGCGACGTTACGCTGCGCCTTTGATCTGAGCCACAGCTTCTTCAGTCGACCAAACTGCGTTTGCCATGTAGCGGAAGTTGATCAGCGCGGACAGGTAGCCGTCACCTTCTGGGACTTTCGCAGCCGCTGTTGCGTCTTTTACAACAGCCACTTCAAACCCGTCTTCCAGCAATTCACGCATGTGGGATTCCACACACAGGTTCGCAGACATGCCGCCCAGAACCACCTGATCTACGCCAGCTTTGCGCAGCTGCAGGCTCAGGTCGTTGGTGTCGTTGCCATAGACCTTGTGAGGCGAGGTTACGATGGTCTTGCCGTCTTCGATGTACTTTTTGTACTGCGGCATCCAGTCAGCACCAGAGCCTTCGAACCCGTCCAGGTTCAGCGGGCCTTTGCGGTCGAACATACCGATTTTATGCATCAGTTTTTCGAGCGCGCCTTCGAATTTCCAGGCGTGGTCTGTCGGATAGTAGTAATGCGGTGAAACCGCGGTCACGATGTCAACTTCTTTCGCAACCTTGAACAGCGCTTCGATGTTGTCGACGGTGTTGTGCTGTTCGACGCTTGGGCCGATCACGCCCCATGTCACGCCCTCAGGGTGCAGGAAGTCGATCTGCGGGTCGATGATGACGACGGCCGTGCGGCTGAGGTCCAGCTTCATGTTCGAAGGTGGCAGAGCAGGGCTTGCTGGCTCAGCGTAAGGGTCTTCAGCGCTTTGAGCTTCCGCGCTTCCAGCGCCAACGACGGCTGCTGCACCCGCTGCAGAAGCCATCAATCCGCCCCGCAATGCTGCGCGGCGTGACAGGTTTTGCTTTTGGGGGTCGTCGTCATGATCAGTGCAGTTACACATCAGTCTGTCCTTCCTAAAGGTTTCGGTAAGATAGACATAAAAAGATCGATGTATCTTTACGTATCGAATGTGTGCCTTTTAAAAAACAAGCGTATCATTTCGTATCGACTACCCATAACTTTGGTCTCATGAATTATGAACACGTCTTCGACCACCTGAATATTCTGCCCGAACCTTTTGCGGTATGCCAGCTAAATGGCCCCTGCAATTTGGGTCTTGGGCAGGATGCAGCAGCGGTCCTTCATTATGTACTTTCCGGCGAGGGGGTGCTGGCGCTAAAGTCTTGTCCAGACATTCCTATCAAACCAGGAACGCTCATTTTGGTGCCGGCGCTGCAGGCCCATACGCTGCGCAGCTCAGGCGGGCGAAATGACCCAATACCGGATTGCAAACCAGCAGAGCTGCAGCTTCAACATCTGCTGAAATCATCTCACGCTGACGGTGAAGACGGCCAGCTGATCGCGCTTTGTGCGCATGTCCGCGTCGGCCTGCGCGGTGCAGAGAATGTTGTGGATCTGATCCGCAGCCCCCTGGTTGAGAATATTTGCGAAAACAACCCATTGCACGCGACCTTGCGGGCGCTGCTGCATGAGATCAGCGCCCCAACAACTGGCAGCCGCGCAATGATACAGGCGCTTTTGACGCAATGCATGATCGAGATTCTGCGGCGCAGACTGACTGAAGATGACAGCGGGCTCAGATGGATGGCCGCGCTGCGTGACCCGCAGGTCTGGGATGCGCTTCGTGCGATGCTGGATGCTCCCGGCGATCCGCATACTGTGGACAGTCTGGCAGAACGGGTCGGCATGAGCCGGTCCACCTTTGCAAACCGATTTTCGGCAGCTTACGGCAGTGGCCCAATTGATCTGCTGCGGGATCTGAGATTGCGCAAAGCGGCTGTGTTGTTGCGCGACACAGACACGCCGGTCAAGCGCATCGCCCATTTGGTCGGGTTTTCGAGCCGCACGGCCTTCAGCCGTCTGTTTGAACAACGCATCGGGGAAAGCCCCCAGCAGTTCCGAAAAACCCAGAAGGAGAAACTCCGATGAGCGCAACTGCCCCCATCATGCAAAGGCTCCATGAACAGCAAGGTGAAAGAAGATGAAAGTTCTCGTTTTTGGCAAAACTGGTCAGGTCGCACGTGAACTTGCTGCGCTGGACCCCGAAGTGCAGTGTCTGGGACGCGAGGATGCGGATTTGTCTGACCCGGAAGCCTGCGCAGCAGCAATTCGCAAACACGCGCCCGATGCGGTGATCAATGCGGCAGCCTATACCTCGGTGGACCAGGCGGAATGGCATGAGAAAGACGTCGCGCTGATCAATGGTGTGGCCCCCGGGGCGATGGCCCTTACCTGTGCAGAGCTTGATATTCCGTTTGTGCATCTCTCGACAGATTACGTGTTTGACGGAGCAGGAGATCACCCCTTTTGGCCGGGGCATCCGACGGGGCCACTTGGGGTCTATGGCGAGTCAAAGCGCTTGGGGGAACGAGCCGTGATGGCGGCTGGCGGCACCCACGCAGTGGTGCGCACATCCTGGGTTTTTTCGGCGCATGGCAAGAATTTTCTTAAATCCATGCTCAAACTGTTTGGTGAACGAGACCACCTTGAGGTGGTTGCAGATCAGGTTGGAGGCCCGACACCGGCGCAGGCCATTGCCAGAGCCTGTCTTGAGATCGCACGGCAGCTGAAAACCAACCCAGAGAAAACAGACATCTATCATTTGTCTGGTGCGCCGGATGTCTCCTGGAAAACCTTTGCAGAGGAAATCGCCTCTGCTGCCAATGCTCAGATTGAGATTTCCGCGATCACGACGGACCAGTATCCGACACCCGCCGCACGTCCGCTGAATTCGCGGCTGGACTGCACATCCCTTGAAACGGCTTTCGGCATCAAACGTCCTGATTGGCGAAGCGCGGTGCAGCAGATTGTTGCTGACCTGACCTGACACGGCCCGAACACATTCGAAACTTCTGACAACCCGATAAGAAAGAAAGCCATGACCGATACATCCACACCCTTTTCCGCTGGTACATTGCGCCTTGCAGTGTTGCAGGTCGCACCGGTTTTCCTTGATGCATGGGCCACTTGGGAGAAGATCAAGGCGATGGCCCTGAAGGCGGTTCAAGACGGCGCTGAAGTGATCGTCTGGGGCGAGAGCCTGATACCTGGCTACCCCAATTGGCCAAGTCTGGATACATCCGACATGCAAGAGCCGGTTTATGCATTGTATTGGGATCAGGCGGTCACGCTGGACGGGCCATTGGTGGCTGACATCAAGGATTTTGCAAAGCGCAATAACGTGATGATAATCGGCGGTGTCGCGGAACGCGAAAGCGGATCCACCTATGCGACGATCCTTACGATTGGGCAGGATGGCACATTACTTGGGCGACATCGTAAGCTGAAGCCAACCTGGAAAGAGCGTTTGGTCTGGGCGGATGGTGATGGCCTTGGATTGCGCACACATGACACAAAAATTGGTAAAATCGGATCCCTGAACTGCTGGGAAAACTGGTTGCCGCTCGCGCGGGCTGCATTGCATCAGCAAGGTGAATTTGTGCATGTCGCCGTGTGGCCGGGCAATGACAACCTGGTGAAAGACATCACCCGCTTTATTGCGCTTGAAGCGAAATCCTGGTCGATCGCGGCCTGTGGTCTCTTGCGGTCATCGGACATGGCGCATCTCAGCGAGGAGGACTTCCCGATCAAAGACGCCATGATGAATTTCAAGGAAACCTGGCAAAACGGAGGATCGCGCATCATTGCACCCAATGGAGATGTGGTCGCGGGGCCGTTGTTTGACGAGGAAGGCATTGTTGCAGCAGATCTTTCGGCCAAAGATGTCGTCAGTGCACGGCAACTTATGGACTCAAGTGGCCACTATTCGCGCCACGATATCCTGCAACTTGATGTCCTCGGCCCAAACTCTTCTAGAGATCACGGGTAATTTTGGTCTGAAATCCGTTGAACGCAGTTAGAATGAAAACTTTGGCCAAAAAATATACATAACAGTAGAGTTCCTGTCCCACTTGCGAAGTGGTACTGCATCAGCGAATTTGACAATTCCAATGTCGGGAAAGCCCCGCGTTTCAATTGTCACATCGTGT
Source organism: Ruegeria sp. CH10 (assembly GCF_056537125.1). Classification (NCBI taxonomy): domain Bacteria; kingdom Pseudomonadati; phylum Pseudomonadota; class Alphaproteobacteria; order Rhodobacterales; family Roseobacteraceae; genus Ruegeria; species Ruegeria sp. CH10. Next base: position 13,364 of record NZ_JBQFQY010000006.1, read on the forward strand.
TGCGGCGAAAGCGCTGTTCAGATCGAGAGGAAACTGCATACGTCAACGACTGCTTCGGTGATGTGTGCTGCACCGCGAAAAAAATACAAGCCGCTGCTGCACAATCATGCAGCGTTAGCGAAGGCAGAAAATCCAATACCCGGTTGGTCTGCGGGGCGGACATAAATCCCTTGATAGAACCTATAAAGCCCAAAACGGTCGTTTTTGCCGCCCCACCCCGCCCCACGTAAGATCAGTCTTTTAGCCATGACAAAAACCCCCGGCAAAACCTTTGCGGTTTTGGCAGGTTTTTGTCACAGTGAGACATGATCATTGGATATGCCCGCGTCAGCACTGACGAACAGAGCCTAGATTCACAGACGGATGCCTTGTCTGCCGCCGGAGCCGAGAAGGTTTTCGCGGACCGGATCAGCGGATCGAAGCGCGAGCGACCGGAGCTGGATAAGATGCTGGATCAGCTCCGCGATGGTGATGTTGTTATTGTCACCAAGTACGACCGCCTGGCACGGTCGCTGAAAGACTTGCTGGAGATTGTGGAGCTGATCCGCGAGCGCGGTGCTGGCTTTCGATCCTTGGCTGAAGACATCGACACGACGACGCCGGCCGGCCGTCTTGTGTTCCACGTCTTCGCATCCATCGCCCAATTCGAGCGGGAGCGGATTTCCGAGCGCACCAGAGAGGGACTTGCATCAGCTCGTAAACGCGGTCGGATCGGAGGAAGGCCCCCTGCCCTGACAACGGTTCAGAAGGACGAGGTGCGCCGGATGCGGGATAATGAACAGCGCGCCGTCGCGGAGATCGCGCGCTTGTTCAAGGTCAGTGAGCGGACGGTACGGCGAGCTTAACGCCGCCCGTAGAATGCGGGGGCATCCCATTGTTCATCGGCGTCATCGAGTTCGGCAGTCAGCAACGTCATCCGGAATCCATTTTGCTGTGCAAGGGTTTGCTCGAACAAACAGACCCCCGACGCATCATTCAACCAGGTGAAGCCGTCAACCTCAATGCACTCTGTCACTTCCCCTATGTTGGCTTTTGAAAGAGCGGAAACGCTTTGTTGTGGAACCGGCTGCCCACGTGACACGGACAATCCTGGAAAGAACTCATTGCACCGTGCGTATCGAATAACGCCTGCTTTGGAGAAAACCACGGCAGCGGGATCGCCGATGCGTGGAATGTAGCGCCTTGCGGCCGCTTCCCTGCTGACTTCGTGTCGCTGAGCCAATTCCAGAATGTTTGCCAGATCAGCATCCCCGCTGGCTCGTATGAACTCCGCCACCGATCTGGCGGGCATCAGTAACTCGGCCGCGAATTCGTTGGCTTGCTGTTCCATGCGAGAGTGCTGGTCGTTCGGTTTTGCTTTCTCGACCGCAAGGTCTCTCGCACGGCAGCGGAACCCATCCGGACTATTGGCGCGGTGAAAAGGGTGAACGTAGTGACCTATTTCATGGGCAATGGTGTAGCGCTTCCGGGTTTCGTGACGATCCTCATTAATGAGGATCGCTCCTTCCGACTTGTCGAGTGGAACAATGAGCGCTCCTTCCAAGCCACTTAGCCGCGCCTCCCTGATTTCGAAGATGTCGATGGCCTTTGCGATCTCTCTGACAGGTATTTTGACGGTATCGTCGGGAAGTTGGTTCAGGATCGCCTTCGCAAGCCTCTTCGGGTCGCTTCCGGCATCGTCAATCTCCATGCGGTCAATTTGTACCATCTGCCCCCTTTCGGCGGTTCCGCAAGGACTGGATCATGTCATCAATGATCGCCCGCTCGTTTTCCTCTAAGTCCCCGACCTGCCGGAACATCCGAGCCATTTCGTCGCTCTGGTCGCTTTCAAAATCTTCGCCGACAAGGTGCTTGATGGACACCTTGAAGTAGTCCGCGATCTTGGTCAGCAACTCAAGAGATGGATTGTCCGCTCTGCCTTTTTCAAGCTCCCAGATATGGGTCTTGGAAACCCCCAGAGCATCGGCAACTTCCTGCAAGGATTTTTTCTTTTTTACCCGAAGTTCGTTCAGACGGACTGCAAATGACATGGTTCTCTCCCTGAATCAAAGCGGCGCAGCTCATAAGGGAGTGCGCCGTAAGATGCAATGATATTATCATGTGTCAGTTAACTTGACAAATCAAGACGTAAGATCATATGATACAATATCGGTCGTCAATGGTGGGGCCGTGTCAAATGGAGACAGAAATGTCCAAGAACCAGTATGTCGTTCGCAATGGCGACAAATGGGGCGTTCGCGGCGAAGGCAACGAGCGTCTGACCAAGAGCTTCGACACTCAGTATGAAGCTATCGACTATGGGCGTGATATTGCCCGCAATCAGGGTGCCGAGCTGCGTATCCAAGGTGAGAACGGGCAGTTCCGCGAAGCCTGGAGCTACGGCAACGACCCCTATCCTCCGAAAGGCTGAGCAATGATCAAGATGAAATACAAAGGCAGAACTTTCACCAATGGCCGCTCTCTTGCGAACGCCATGACACGGGACTTCAACAACGAGATCGAGCGCAAGGTTCGGCAAGCTGCGGCTTCCTCGGGCGTCCGCGTCCGCAAAACTCACAAGGGTTTTGAACTCGAAGGCGATGCAAACAGTATGACCCGGTTTAACAACCGGCTGGGGCGTTGATCGCCCGGAAAACCTCCCTCGTTTCCAAAACTTAGGCGTGTCTCATTTTTATGAGCGCGCCTTTTTTGTTGGGGTGAGCGCGCCCTTTCCCCGGCTTGTTCTAAGAGTGACGTGTTGTTAATGCAGGTCAGAACAAAATGTGAACAATTGCAGAAACAGGGTGGTCAAATCATCTGGGACTCTTTATGACATATTGTCAATAAATGACACAGGGGTATTGAGCATGAACGCGCATCCACGCACCGAATTTGGAGAGTTGATGGACCGCGCCGGTCTGGGCATCGAGGAAGCGGCCAGCTTCCTAGGGATCAGTGACAGGACGGTGCGGCGGCATGTCAAAGGTGAGGGCAAACGCATCGACGCCCTGAAGCTGGAAAAGCTGCGCGAGATTGCAAATTCCCGTTGTACAAAGGGCCGTGCTACAGGATTCCGGTTCATTGACCTCTTTGCGGGAGTGGGTGGAATCCGGATTCCGTTCGAGGAAATCGGTGGCCGCTGCGTCTTTACCGCCGAGTGGGACCGCTTCAGCCGGGAAACCTACAAGGCGAATTTTCCGGAACCGGCTGACAGCGATCATGTTTTCGCGGAAGATGTGCGCCCATGGGCCAACGATCCTGCAAAAATTCCCGCGCATGATGTGTTGCTGGCAGGGTTCCCTTGTCAGCCGTTTTCCATTGCCGGTGTGAGCAAAAAGAATGCACTTGGCCGTCCACATGGCTTTCTCTGCGATACCCAGGGGACACTGTTCTACGATCTGGCCAAGATCATCGACCACCACCGCCCGCCCGCGTTCCTGCTGGAGAATGTGAAGAACCTTGAGCGTCATGACGGCGGCAAGACCTTCGCCACAATCATGCATGTTCTGGAGAACGAGCTGGGCTACAAGGTCTCCTATCGAGTTATCAGCTCGACCCCGTGGGTGCCGCAGAAGCGTGAGCGCATCTTCATTGTCGGCTTCAAGGATCACAGCATCGAGTTTGATTTTGACCAGCTCGCCATCCCCGAAGGCGACGGCCCTACCCTCGGGACGATCCTCGATAAGAAAGTCGATCCGAAATACACCCTGACGGAAAACATGTGGACCTACCTCCAAGGGTACAAGGAAAAGCACCGCAGCGCCGGAAACGGCTTCGGATTTTCCCTGTTCGGGCCAAATGACGTGGCCCGCACCCTGTCAGCCCGGTACTACAAGGATGGTTCGGAAATCCTGATCGCTCAGAAAGGCAACCGCCCGCGCAGGCTGACACCACGCGAATGCGCCCGGCTGATGGGCTTTGAGAAACCCGGCAAAACAGATTGGAAAATCCCCGTTTCTGACACTCAGGCCTATCGTCAGATGGGCAATGCGGTGGTTGTGCCGGTGGTGAAAGCTGTTGCGCAGCTCATGCAGCCGCGTATTGCGGACGCCATGGTGCTGGACGGCCGTGAAGTTTCCGAGGTCATGCAGGCACAACTCCCCTTGGCAGAACCGGGGGTCTATGCCGCAAGTGAAATGCCTGCCGAACATCTTGAAATGCTGGAGGCGGCACGCGCCGAGGCGTAATGCCCGCAGATATTGTCTCGCCTGCTACACGAAGCCGGATGATGTCCGGCATCCGTGGCAAGGACACGAAACCCGAGCTGGCGATCCGTTACCGCAACGTGGGCATTTCAACAGGAAGCCCCTACGGAGTGCGGTGCGCATGCCCCTTGGGGCACAAGTTTAGCTCTTTGAGGCTCGTGTTTCGCCCGGAAACCTCGAATTCGGCCAGCGCAATTTGGTTCGAACTCTGGGTAATGGGCCGCCTAGGTAGTGGCAGGCGGGGCATGGGCTTATGCTGCGTTGCCTGGGAGATCCGCAGCGAGCCCAAATTACTCGATGCTGCACTATGCACAAATTCCTTTTCTGGAAACGCGCGGTGTGAAAGCACTTCCCAACTATGTTGGCTTTCGTGCAACGTGGACTGCGGTATACGGGAGGAGACCAACCAATGCCAATTGAGACCTGGACGTTATATGTTTTGACGGTTCTGGCGTTGATGAGCACACCGGGACCAAGTCAGTTGTTGATGCTCACCAACAGTGGTGTTCACGGCTTTAAGCGCTCGCTATCGACCGCCGCGGGTGACCTTTCAGCAAACGCCTTGCAGATGCTCGCGGCGGGTCTGGGATTAGCCGCGATAATCGCTGCCACTGCGACAGCCCTGACTGTCATTAAGTGGGCGGGCGTTGCATATCTGATCTGGTTGGGTATCCGCATGATAAAGCGAGCGAAACCAGATGACACGGGTGACCTTGCCGAACAACAGAAAGCTTCGCTGCAAACGCTTTGGCTCCAAGGCTTCCTAACTTCCGCTGCTAACCCGAAAGCCGTAGTATTCTTCGCGGCACTCTTTCCGCAATTCATTGCGAGCGAAGCGGCCTTTGGGCCGCAGTTCCTGATACTGTCCGCAACTTACATCGTCATAGACGGGCTCTTTCTTTCTGCCTATGGCATCGGATCAAGTTGGATAGTTAAACGATTCAAAGGCAGCGCACGTGTCTGGATCGAACGGATCGGTGGTGGCTTCATGATTGGTGCAGCGTTGCTTCTTGGGTTGAAGTCAATCTCGCGGCAATGAACAAAAAGATGACGTTCGTCAAGTTGCATGCGGCGGTGGCTTTGCCCGCGAGCAGCCATCGATGTGCCACGCAACTAAGGGCTGGTTGAAGCCCGACGCGTCAGTTGCTGCAGAGGAAACCGATGACCGGCGTATGAACTCGGATGGTGTCAAGGAAGCCTCCGCGCTAGTATTATGTCATGGCAGACATCTTCAAGGCAGCCGAGCGCCTGATGGCGATGGACGATGAGGCATGGGCCCGCCACGCGAACCCATGGAGCGTCTATACTCGCTTCAGCTGTCTGCCGTTCATTGCACTTGCGATCTGGTCGCGAGTCTGGCTTGGCTGGTGGGCACTGGCACCGTTAGCCTTGGCGATCCTGTGGACGTGGGCGAACCCGAGGCTGTTTGGTCCGCCAGCGAAGATGGACAGCTGGGCTGCCAAAGGTGTTATGGGCGAAAGACTGTTTCTCAAACGCAAAGTGGTTCCTATTGCTGAACATCACGTCCGCATGGCCAATATACTGACCGCGATGTCTGCCGTGGGAATGGTGATCCTCTTATGGGGTCTGATCGTCCTCGACCTGTGGGCGATCATTTGCGGTTTGGTGCTTTCGATCGGGCCCAAGGTTTGGTTCGTTGACCGCATGGTCTGGATATTCCACGACGCAAACGAATCCGCTTAGGGTTTGGCAACCAAAGCCATTATTCGCGCAGCCGCAGCGAAATCACACTTTGTCCCGCGATCTGTGAATTCGTATGACGGTTCCTTTGCACGAGCAGTGAATGGCCGGTTTGACGGGCCGCGTTGCAGCGTCCTCAAGGTCTGTCGAAGATCTGGAAAGGGCCGTTGGACGTATCGTGGAAAACGGCGCAGGGGCTTGTGTTGCGTCTGCACAGAGGTCTGCATAGAGCCCCAAATGACCGATGCCGCACCGTGCGCCAATGTCTGCTCTTCAGGTTGCGGCCAAAAACGTGACAAAATCAAACCGAGTTTTGCCAAGGTTTTGTGGCGCAAGATTTCTCAGTACTTGCGGGCGTATCGCTGCCAGTGGCAAAAAAGACCGTTTTTGACAGGACACAACAATATGTCTTTGTAACCACCCTTTCCGAGGCGCTCCCAAATTTCCAAAGACATGCTAAGCTAAGATGTATTTGATAAGCGGAGAAATTGGATGCCCATACGAACAGGAAGCAACTTCGAGATGAAAACGGAGAACGGGAAGCAGGTTTGGTACTGGACTGACAAGGTTGGCAGCCAATGTGGTTCGGATCGCAGATGGCGGTATGAAGTCCAAGTTGGTGACAGTGTGAGACAAGATGCCGGTACATGTCCGGACGGGAGCAAGTGGGCCGAAATGACTATTTCGGCTCTCGGCAATCCTGTGCAAGTGTAAATTCCACTATTCAGAAGCTGGAGAATGCAAGGCGGGGCCTCAACAAGAAGAGCGACGCCCAAAAAGTTGAAAAATCTGGTGCCACAAACCGTCGGGAAAACCACCATTGTTTTTGTAACGTTTTGTCCATCTGCGGATATTTGAGACAGAGGCCCACGTTTGGCGAATTGTGACGAGAGCACTTAATGATTAAAGCCATAACCCCACCCAATCCGGAAAACTTTGCCGAGGAAAACGCCCCTACTCGGGGCGTTTGGAAATACGTCGATGGAGAACCTGACGAATACACCTATTCGTCAAACTCTATCTTGTCCCTTTGGACAGAACTTTGATCCGTCGAACATTACCAAATCTAAGCTTCCGGCGATCACCTTTCAGCCATACTATCGAGAGAACACCTCTACGAGCGCACAGCTGGACGCCTATTTCGTGCGCAATCGGCGCGAACTAGAGATTATGATCGGCGTCTCTGGTCACGCCGAGGCGCGAGCACTTGGGGGAACCGGGCGGACCGAATACTCTTTCGACAATACGACCAAATTCACCCGGGATAGCGTGACGGTGATGGTTCACGCCAGCGCAATTTACGGCAGGCGTACCTTTGACCCCAACAAACCCACGGCTCTTAACGAAGTCGCTGCCGCCCTGTTGCAAGAAAACCAACAGGCCTTCGCAAAGCGTTACGGCACGCGCTACATTGGACAGGAACTTTATGGTGCGATGCTGGCGGTGGCTATCACCGTCGACGGTCTCGATTTCTCGACCAAGACAGATTTCATGTCGCAATCCTTTGGGAAGGGAAGTTGGGGCAGCCTTGGCGGAGACCGCCCTCGATGGCGTTCAGTCCTCCGCCGTATTAAAAAGTGCTCCCTCGGCGCGGCTTAGCGCGGTTCAGGCTTTCGCGCCGGAAGCGGCTGACTACTCTATCAACTTTTCCTACGGCGGCGAGCATCTCGTATCCTACACTTTGGTGACCCGCTGGAGCGACGGAGCAGTAAAAGAGCAACCGGGAAGAGGCACGCTGGGATGGTATTCAGTTCCGTTTGACGGCAGTGATGTGGATCCTTCCGACTTTGAGCGTAAGACACTCGCTTGGCTCGGTGGTCATCGCGGAAACTGGACGATCCACCAAAGCCTGAAGTTTATTGATCGCGCTAGCCGCACGTTCGAAGTACAGTTCCTTGACGCAGCATTCACCGCAAACGGTTCCGGCATCACCGGCGGTACGGTTGAATTCCTAGCCTCAAACGCGCAGGTTTCCTGGCGGTTCTGAGGAGGTGTAAATGAAAGCGCACATCAACGACCGGTTCGGGGACGGCCTCTGAATTGTGGCGATAAGGATGTCGCGAGAGCGAGCTTATGCTCGCGTTAGCGAATGCCCAAAATCGAACGGCGGCAAAGTCCGCACCTTTCCCATTCGTCGTCCTCGAGTTTTCGCAATTGCAGCGAATAGCTGCTAAGCGGGCTGCGACCACAGCATCAATGAGTAAGGACGAGTGACCGGTTTAGACCGTAAGCGCACAAATGTAAATTTCCGTATTGGCGCGTAGAGCCAATATAGGCTTTAGATGCCTATGCCGGAAGACGCCAATTTGGGGGTCAGATGCAACGCTTACGAGTGTTCGCTCATGGATCTGTTTGTGCAGCGCCCACGTGCATAGGGTGCGCGTTAAGACACGCCGCGCTCGTCCAAAGGCGAGGTCTCAGCGTATCACTCTGTTTCAAGGACTTTGCGCGCAGCCCGGAAGCACTCCAGCGCCTGCGGGACGCCGCAGTAGATGCCGATCACGTGGATGATGGCGCGGATTTCTTCTTTGGTGACGCCATTGTTGATCGCGCCTCTGCAATGAAGTTCCCATTCGTGCATTTTCCCCAAGGCACCGATCATCGACAGGTTCATCATTGATCGCGTCTTGGCGTCGATGACGTCATCGCCCCAGCCAAAGCCCCAGCACCAGGCCGTCATGGCCTCTTGAAACGGGCGGGTGAAGTCATCTGCCGCTGCCAGGTTCTTTTCCACATACTCGGCACCAAGGGTGTTTTTGCGTTGTTCCAGACCCTTCAGAAAAAGGTCTTCGTCGAAAGTATCGGCCATGTTCGGTCTCCGGTTCTTCAGTGTGTCAGGCGGTGTTTGTAGAGGTGATCATAGTGGGGTTTCATCCGGCGATGGACCTGTTTCACCCGGTCAGGTGCATCTTCGATCTCGATATACTTTCTGGGTTGCGGTGCAAGCCCGGTCGAGTTGGCGAGGTTGGCGTGAAATGACCCTCCGTCCCACCAACTGTGGGTAGATGGATCGCCGCCGACCGTCCAACTGAGGGCGTCCGCGACAAAGGGCACGTGTAACATCCAGCCATGTAACCCAACGGTTTCGGGGCACATGCGCAGAAAATCCGAGGGTGCCGCGTCAAAGTCGAAAGGTGGGCTGGTAAACCCCACCTGATATGGGAACAGCTTGTGTTCCGGACGCCAGGCTTCTGGCATCATCATGGGCGGCTTACCATCATCAAGGATCCACCGCCTCGCGCATCCATTGTTGCAGCCGGGCGATGGAATGCTCTGACATCACGCCGCATCCGGGGTCCAGTACCAGCGGTCCGGGGCGATATCCGCGGGACTTCAGGCCACGGTGGACGGATTCCACCAGATGGATGTCTTCTTCGACCGTGGTTTCACGGTCTTGCACCGCCAGTTGCCGGATCACGGCGCTTTCCGATCCGCCCTCGGTGTACCAGCCACGCCAGACGGTGCAGTGGTCGGCATCATCCGCGCGCCAGTGATAGGTGTTCAGAACATTGCCCGGGTAGCACTGGAATGAAAACATGGGCCAAAGAAACCAAGACTGATAGTCACCCGCATGGGGCACCGACAGGTCGATGGGATAGGTCATCTTGTCGAGGCTCTGACATTCGGTCGTGTGACGCAGCACATAGCCGCCGCCCGCATCGGGTTGAATGTCATAGGTCTCGGGCTTGACCACACCTTCGGCAAAGGTCGGGTGGTTGGTCGGGCAGTGATAGCATTCCGAGTAATTCTCGATACTGACTTTCCAGTTGCAGTTTTCGGGAATCTCGACCCATTCCAGCGGTTCCAGATCATCGATATGGGGAACGAACGCGCGGATTTCCTCGCGCACGCCGGGATACCATTCATCCATGGGCGCGGCGTTATCGTCGAGATTTACGAAGATAAAGCCGTTGAACACTTCGGTCCGAACCGAGGTCAGGCAAATGGCTCTGCGGTCAAAGCCGGGGACGGATTTGATATTGGGGCCTGCGCGCAGTTGCCCGGACAGTTCATAGGTCCAGGCGTGATAGGGGCAGACGACCACGCGGGTGTTGCCCGCGCCGGTCACCATTTCATGCGCGCGGTGCTGGCAGACGTTGTAAAAGGTTCGGATTTCCCCGTCGCGACCACGTATACAGAACAGGTTCTGCCCTGCTATTTCGAAGGCAAAATAATCCCCGGTTTCCCGCACTTGCGCCACATGGCCCGCAAATTGCCAGGTTCGGGCCAGAAGTCCCTGCATCTCCTGTTCGAAAATCGCGGGATCAGTGTAGAACCGCGCGTCCAATGAATGGGTCAGGGGGGCGTTCATTCGGGCTCCTCCGCGTAAATGCCAAGCTGGTGTCTGCGTTGGTGAAACCGCTCCACTCGCTCGACGATCTCATCGCTGGAGACCGCAATCACAAAGGACAGCAGCGTTTCCAGCAAAGCGATGGTCGTAACAGAGGACGGAAAGAATTGCGGCGTATCGGCGGCAATGACAAAACCATGATGCGCCCCAAGGACAATGGGGCTGGCTGGGCTGTCCGAGATACCGATCACAGTCATCCCCTGTTCGCGCGCCAGTTTAACGGCCTCAATCACTTCGGTCCGATAGGGGTGGCAGGTCATGGCAATCAGCACGTCCTGATCATCCGCCCAGGCCAGATCATCTACCGGGGTCGAGCCAGGCCGGGGGATGGCGTGGAATTGCTTCATTCCCGTTGAGGCCAGATAGGTGAAATTCCGCGCGTTTGCGTTGTTGACGCCCACACCCAGCGTAAAAATCTGGCGGCAATTCCAGATATCCTCGGCTGCGGCTTTCAGGCTGGATGCGTCGATTGCGGCAAAGGTTTCCTCGATATTGCGGATCGTGGCGCCGATCATGTCGGCATAAAGCCCGCCCAGCTCACCGGACTTGCCGATATCCTGCAACCAGCGGGCGCGGTCCGGAAACGACACGACGCCTTTGCGAATCGCATCGCGGAAGGGCGCGCGGAAATCCTCATAGCCTTCAAAGCCAACCTGCCGGGCCATACGGACAAAAGTGTTGGGTTTGACCTTCGCGGCCTCGGCAATTTCGCGCACGGTCGAAACCCCAACGTCCGCTGGGTTTTCCAGCACATATCGCGCGGCCTTTTGCGCTTCGGGCGTCAGGGCGTCCCATTCGGCGCTCAGGCGGTCGAGAACGGTTGATGATACATTTGTGTCATTCATGATTGACGATGGTACAAATGTGGAATTAGCCTGTCGAGCAGAAAAGCGACTCGGGAAGAGGAAATGTCATGTCCGAGAAGAAATTGCCCACCCACGCCCGCGTGGTCATCGTAGGAGGCGGCGTCATGGGGGTCGGTCTGGCCTATCATCTGGCGCATGAAGGCTGGGGCGAGGATACCGTCCTGCTGGAAAAGGCCGAGCTGACCAGCGGCAGCACATGGCACGCGGCGGGTCAGATCACGCATTCGACCTCAAGCTTTGGGCTGGGCAAATGCGTGGACTACAACATCGGTCTCTACTCCGGCGCGTTGGAGGCTGAAACCGGCCAACCGGTGACATGGCATGGCTGCGGCTCGTTCCGTCTGGCCTATACCGAGGATGAGATGGACTGGCTGCGCCATACTTTGTCGGTGGGCCGTTCGCTGGGGTTCAACATTGAACTGGTCGGCCCTGAGAAGGTGGCCGAGCTGCATCCGTTCTACAATCTCGACGGGGTCTTGGGCGCGCTGCACACGCCGGATGATGGGCATGTCGATCCAACCAATGTGACCATGGCGATGGCCGCGGGTGCACGCGAAAAGGGCGTCCGCATCTTCCGCAACTGCCGCGCCACCAACATCACGCAGGCCGAGAGTGGTGAGTGGGTGGTCGAAACCGAGCAAGGCACCATCACCTGTGAACATGTGGTGAACGCGGGCGGCACCTATGCGCGTCAGATGGGCGAATGGTCGGGGCTGCAATTGCCGATGACCTCGATGACCCACCATTATTTCGTGACTGAGCCGGTGCCCGAGTTCCAGAATCTGGACAAAGAGCTGCCTGTGATCCGCGATGACCGCAAGGTTTCGGGCTATATCCGGATGGAGCAGCAGCGCGGGTTGATCGGGATATACGAGAAGGAAAACCCGAACTCGGTCTGGCATGATCATTGTCCTTGGGAGTACGAAAACTGGCTGTTCGATGCCGACTACGACCGGGTGATGCCGTGGCTTGAGGAAAGCCTGAACCGGATGCCGATCTTTGCTGAGCTGGGCATCCAACGTGACGTGCATGGGGCGATCTCGCATCCGCCGGACGGGAACCCTCTGATCGGGCCCGCGCCGGGGGTTCGAAACTACTGGTGCTGCTGCGGGACGCAGATCGGCATCGGTTGGGGCCCGGGCCTTACGCGCGAACTGGCGCGATGGATGGTGCATGGGGCCGCCGATATCTCGATGCGGGAATTCGACCCGCGCCGGTTTGGCAGCTATGCCACCAAGGACTGGCAGGTGATCAAGGCCGAGGAAGACTATTGCCTGCGCCACGAAATTCCCTTCCCGCATTTCAACCGATTGGAGGGGCGTCCGATCAAGCCGTCACCGCTTTATGATCTGCTGAACTCCAAAGGCGCGGTGCATGAGGAAGTCTACGGCTTCGAACGCCCCCGCTGGTTCGCGCGGGATGGGGTCGAACAGCGCGATCACTATTCCTTCCGCCGTACCCCAGCAGACGACATGGTCGCAGCCGAGGTTAAAGCGGTGCGTGAGCGCGTCGGCATCATGGATGTGACAGCCTTTACCAAGGTCGAGGTCTCTGGCCCGGGGGCCTATGCGTTGCTGGATCACCTGACTGCGAACCGAATGCCACAAAAGGTGGGCTCGATCACGCTGACCCATATGTTGAACCGTCGGGGCCGGATCGAGTTGGAGACTACGATTGTCCGCATGGCCGAAGATCGCTTTTATCTGGTCTGCGCCGCGTTCTTCGAACAGCGCCTGCTGGACCATCTGCGCGGCGCAAGAATTTTCGACGAAAATTCTGTCGACATCGTCGCCCTTTCGTCCGATTGGTCAGCCTTGTCGCTGAACGGCCCCCGCGCGCGTGACGTGCTGGCGCGCTGCACCGATGCTGATCTGACCAATGCCGGATTCCGCTGGCTGTCTGCGCAGGACATCACCATCGCGGGCCATCAGGTTTGGGCCTTCCGCATGTCTTACGCTGGTGAGCTGGGTTGGGAACTGCACATGCCTAGCGCCGCCTGCCGTGACGTCTACACTGCGCTTTGTGCGGCGGGTGAACCCTATGGCATCGCCGACTATGGCAGCTTCGCCATGAACGTGATGCGAATGGAGAAGGGTTTCAAAGGCGCAGGTGAATTGACCAATGAGGTCACTCTGGCCGAGGCCGACGTGCTGCGCTTTGCCCGCAGCGATAAGGACTATCTGGGCAAGGACAAGACCCTGAACACCGATCTGCCCTGGATCTGCGCCTATCTGGAAATCGAACCCGATGGTGAGATCGATGGTCATGGCGGCGAAGCAGTAATGCTGAATGACCAGGTTGTCGGCGCGACAGCTTCGGTGGTTTACGGTCACACCGTCGGCAAAATCCTGGCCTTCGCCTATGTCAAACCCGAAGCCGCGACGCCCGGCACCAGGCTGCAGGTGATCATACACGGCAGCCCCCGTGCTGCGCGGGTGCTGGGCGAACCTGCCTATGACCCGCAGAGCCTCTTGCCCCGTACTGATGCCCTAATGGAGACCGCATGACAAACCCGCCGCATATGGACTTGCTTACACCCAATCCCCCCGTCCTGGAAAATCAGCGTCAAACCATGACGCTTGACGATGTTCTGACCGCAGCGCAAAACCTGCACCAGATGCATCCTGATCTGGCCGGGTTTGGAGATTGGCCAACCGATCTGGAGCCTGCGGATGTGCCCCCCAACGTGATCCCCGCCGTGCCTTTGGTCCAAACCACCGAGGTGACTGACGGCCCCACCAAAGCGCTGGCTCAGGCGATCTGTGCAACTGCGCATTTGGCGGATTGGAAGCTCACCTATTCCGAGGACGAAGTCGGAGCGGACTTCCTGAACCGCTATGGCTACTACGAATTGTTCGGCCCTACCGGTCATTTCCGTTCGACCCAATTGCGCGGCTACGTGGCTTTTTGGGGTGCGGGCCTGCAATATGACTGGCACTGCCATGAAGCCGAGGAACTCTATCTGGTCCTTGCCGGAGGCGCGCGCTTCAGGGTTCAGGGCAACGACGCCGATCTGACCGTGAATCAGACACGCTTGCACGCCAGTTGGCAAAGTCACGCGATGACCACGTCCAGCCAGTCGATCCTGACGTTCATATTGTGGCGCGGAGAGGGGCTGAGCGGTCTTCCGCAGATGGGCGCGGCATGAGGAGGAGAGGATCCGCATCTTCATCTGGCCAAAAATATCCCGGGGCGTGAATTGGCCGCAGGCCAAGAGAGGGGCTGGCCCCTCTGACGGCACTCCGCTCAAACAGGAAAGGCGGGCTTTATGAAAGTCACCAAGATAACCCTCTGGTCCGTCGACCTGACCAGCCACGAAACCTACCACATGGCCGAGGGTAAAACCTGTGCCACCGTCAAATCCCACATCCTGTGTCTGGAAACCGATACCGGTCTGAAAGGCTGGGGTGAGGTCTGCCCGATCCCCCATTACCTGCCCGCCTATGCCAACGGTGTTCCGGCTGCAGTCGCGGAAATGGGGCCAGAGATCCTTGGTATCTCACCGTTCGGAGCCGACGCGCCGATGCGCAAGCTCGACGGGTTCCTGCAAGGCCATCGCTACGCGAAATCGGCGGTCGATATCGCCTTGTGGGACTTGTTCGGGCAGGCCACCGGCCAGCCGGTTTATGCCCTGCTGGGTGGACGTACGCGCAAGGACATGCCGCTCTATCATTCGATCACCTGCATCGCCCCGGATGACATGGCGCGGATTGCGCAGACTGCCTATCAGACCGGCATTCGCCAGTTTCAGGTCAAGCTGGGGGTCGAAGCCGATTGGCAGGCAGATGCGGAGCGTCTGATCAAAGTGCGCGAGGCCGTGGGGCCGGGGCCGCTGGTCTATGGCGACTGGAATTGCGGGGCGTCACGCCTTCAGGCCACGCGCACGGGCCGCGCTGTGGCGCATCTGGACGTGATGCTGGAACAGCCCTGTAAAACGCTGGATGATTGCGCGGCGGTCCGGCAGGCGACCGGGTTGCCCATGAAGATCGATGAAAACGCCCATGATCTGGCTTCGCTGCTGCGTTCCCATGAACTTGGCTGCATGGATGCGGTGGCGCTGAAACTGTCCAAGTTTGGCGGGCTGTCGGCCATGCGCCGGGCGCGGGATCTGACCGTGCACTTGGGGGCTGAGATCTGCGCTGAATGCACATGGGGGTCCGATGTTGTCACGGCGGCTTCATTGCATTTCGCGGCCTCGACCCCGCATGGATCACTGATGAACACATGCGATCTGTCATCTTATGTGTCACCGCGCCTGTGCCCGGATGCGCCAAACCGCGACAATGGCCGAATAGCCCCGCCCGAAGGTCCGGGCCTTGGTGTCACCCCCGACCCCGAAACCCTTGGTTCCCCGATATTGGAGATCGTGTGAGATGCTCAAGATCAACACTCAATCCGAATGGATCGCCCGCGCGACTGATGTATTGCCCGCCGGTGGGTTTGGCAATTTCGATCCCGGTATCATCATCGCTCGTGGCGAGGGTAGTCACGTCTGGGATGAGGACGGCACCGAATACATCGACTACCTGATCGGCTCGGGCCCGATGTTGCTGGGTCATGGCCACCCCGAGGTGATGGAGGCCGTGCTGGAACAACTGCCCAGGGGCATGACCTTCTTTGCCAACAACGCCAAAGGCATCGAACTGGCCGGAGCGATCATCGACGCGGTACCTTGCTGCGAGCAGGTGCGCTTTGTCGCCTCGGGCGGTGAGGCGGATATGTATGCAATCCGTCTGGCGCGCGCCTATACGGGCCGCAACAAAATCCTGAAATTCGAAGGCGGCTATCACGGCATGAGCGCCGAGGCACAGATGAGCCTTGCGCCCAGCCGCCGCGTCAATTTCCCTCAGGCGGTGCCAGACAGCGCCGGTATTCCCGAAAGCGTGGCCGAACAGATGCTGATCGCACCATTCAACGACCTCGAGGCCGTGGCGGCCCTGCTGGACGAGCATGACGACATCGCCGCGATCATGGTCGAGCCGTTGCAGCGGATCATCCCGCCCCTACCCGGATATTTGCAAGGGCTGCGCGACCTGTGCGACAAACACAATGTCCTGCTGATCTTTGATGAGATCGTCACCGGGTTCCGTCTGGCCTATGGCGGTGCGCAGGAGCGGTACGGGGTCACGCCCGACATCTGTACGCTGGGCAAGATCATCGGCGGGGGGTTCCCCTTGGCCGCGCTGGGCGCAAGTGCCGAGATCATGCAGCATTTCGACAAGGCCAAAGTGGGCGAAGAGGGCTGGCTGATGCAATTGGGCACTCTGTCCGGCAATCCGGTGGCCTCAGTCGCGGGGCTGAAAACCATGGAGGTTCTGCGCCGTGACGGTGTCTATGATCAGTTGCGCGCGACCGGGGCCGCCTTGCAGCAAATGCAGGTCCAGGCGCTGACCAAGGCTGGCATCCCGCACCGGATTTGCGGCGATGAAACCCTGTTCGACATCTACTTTACCGATGCGTCCTGTCGCGACTATCGCAGCGCCAAGCATGACGATCCTGCGTGCAATACGCTCTACAACGATACGTTGCGCACGCATGGGATCTTCAAATCCCCCGGCAAGCTTTACCCGTCTCTGGCGGTGACCGAGGCTGATCTGGACCAAACGCGGATTGCGGTGTCGCATGCGGTGCAGGCAATCAGCGCCGCGTAACGATGGATTCGAGAAAACAAAATGGGCCGCTGCCCGATTTGGACAGCGGCCCGAACCACCTGGATATCAAGGTCTGGTCTCGCCCCCTCGAATACCACTTACTCAAAGAAACTACACTAAAACTATCGACTTTTTCGAGACTGAACCAACATCTCAGGTGGTGTGATACCGTTATGCCATCTTAACCGGAGGGGCACAGTGAAGTAGTTCACATTGAATAAAATTTTCAGCTTTTCCAGTCAAAAAAGCCGGGACCGGCTTGGTTTAGCAGGGTCTGAGCCATGGCGCGGCCCATCTCGGCCCCGTCCGCCACGGCACCCGTGACCTCTTCGGTGATGGATTCAGACCCATCGGGGCGCAAAACCTCGCCGCGCAGACGCAGCTGGTTGCCTTGCAGTTCGGCCAGACCGGCAATCGGGGTTTCGCAGGACCCGTCCAATGCCGCCAGCAGGGCGCGTTCAGCCGTCAGACGGTGCCCGGTTTCCATGTCATGGATCGCTTCAAGCATACAAGCTGCGCGGGAATCGTCGCTGCGGCGTTCGATGCCGATTGTGCCTTGGGCGATGGCGGGCAGCATGTCTTCGGGTGCGATCGCGGTGGCGGGGACCTCGTCCATGCTCAGCCGGCGGATACCGGCCATGGCCAAAAAGGTGCAGTCGGCCACGCCATCGGCCAGTTTCCTCAGACGGGTCTGCACATTGCCGCGAAATTCCACCACGTTCAGGTCGGGACGCCGGTTCAGCAACTGCGCCCGACGGCGCAGCGAAGACGTGCCGACCACTGCGCTGTGCGGAAGGTCGTGGATCGAGTTCAGGCTGGGAGAGATGAACGCATCGCGCACATCCTCGCGTGGCAGGAACGTATCCAGCACCAGACCTTCGGGCTGATCAACCGGCATGTCTTTGGTAGAGTGTACGGCGATATCGATATCACCGCGCAGCATCGCCTCTTCGATTTCTTTGGTGAACAGGCCCTTGTTGCCGATCTCTTTCAACGGTCGGTCCGCGTCGATCATGGCGCGGTTGTCGCCGGTGGTTTTGATCACCACGATCTCGAACGCCTCGTCAGGCAGGTCGAACGCGGCACCCAGCCGTTGCCGGGTTTCATAGGCTTGTGCCAACGCCAGAGGCGATCCACGGGTGCCGATTTTCAGAGGTGAGGCGGGTGTGGGCAGGTTCAGTGTCATACGCACAGCTTTAGTCGCGTCACATTGCCCTGACAATGGGGGCATGGCTTGACAAATTGCCGCCGAACGAGGACCCGTTGCGGCAAACCGGATGATTGGGGGCAAAGATGGCCGAGACAAAAAAACTGCTGCGGGCGCTTGCGGGTGAGGTGCAGGATGTGCCGCCGATCTGGATGATGCGGCAGGCGGGACGCTATTTGCCCGAATATCGCGCGATCCGGGCGCAGGCCGGGGATTTCCTGTCCTTGTGCTATAATCCCGAGTTGGCCGCCGAAGTGACCCTGCAACCGATCCGTCGTTACGGGTTCGACGCGGCGATTCTGTTTGCTGACATTCTGCTGGTACCGCAGGCGCTGGGCGCGGATTTGTGGTTCGTGACCGGCGAAGGGCCGCGCCTGTCGACCATCACTCAGCAGGCGGAGTTTGATGCGCTGAAACCGGTCTCAGATATTCATGAGACCCTGTCGCCCGTTTATGAAACGGTACGCATTCTGTCGCGGGACTTGCCGTCCGAGACAACACTGATCGGTTTCGCGGGCGCGCCATGGACGGTGGCCACCTACATGATTGCCGGGCGCGGAACGCCGGATCAGGGCCCCGCGCATGCGCTGCGCGAAGAAAACACAGCCCTGTTCGAGGCGCTGTTGGAGCGGATTACGCTGGCGACGATCGAATACCTTTCCGCTCAGATCGAAGCCGGGGCCGAGGTGGTCAAGATATTCGACAGCTGGGCCGGGTCGCTGAAAGGCGACGCGTTCCAGAAATACGCGGTTGAGCCGTGCCGGGTGATCACACAGGCCATCAAGGCGCGCCATCCCGGTATTCCGGTGATCGGCTTCCCGCGTGAGGCGGGCGACGGCTATATCGGTTTCGCCAAGGCCACCGGTGTGGATTGCGTGGCGCTGGACAACTCGGTCTCGCCGGATTGGGCGGCAGAGCATGTGCAGGTGGATGGTTGTGTTCAGGGCAATCTGGCTTCGTCGCATATGGTGACGGGCGGGCAGGCGCTGGTGGATGAGACGCGGCGGATTGTCGAGGCGTTCTCAAAGGGGCCGCATATCTTCAACCTTGGCCACGGGATCACGCCGGATGCGGATCCTGAGAACGTGCAGTTGATGATCGATACGGTGCGCGGGCGGTAAGCAAGGGAAGGGGCCAGCCCCCTTCTTGGCCTGCGGCCAATTCATCCCCCGGGATATTTTTGGACAGATGAAGGGCGGATCAGCGCCGGATTCCGAGGTCTTTGAGGATGTCTTTGGTGTGCTCGCCACGTTTCGGGCTGGGTTTGGGATGCCAGTCATGATTTGTGAACCGCGGGGCGGCGGCGGTTTGCAGTGTTCCGTCCGTGTCTCGCCAGGTTTGACGGGCCGTGTTCATGGGGTGGGCGGCGGCCTCGGTCAGGCTGAGCACGGGGGCGACGCAGGCATCCGAGCCTTCAAAGAGGGTGGCCCAGTGGTCGCGCGGTTGGCTGGCAAAGAGCCGGGCCAGACGTTCGGTGAGTTTGGGCCATGTTGAACGGTCGTATTGGTGTTGGAAGTCGGGGTCGTCTGACAGCCCCAGTTTGTCCAGAAACAGTGCGTAGAATTTGGGTTCCAGACATTGAACTGTGACGAAACCTCCGTCGGCGCAGGTGTAGGTTCGGCTCCAATGCGGGCCGTCCAGCAGGCTTTGGCCGCGCGTATCTGACAGGTTGCCGGTTTGGCCAAGGCTGAGCAGCAGGTTCATCATATGGGCCGAGCCGTCATAGATGGCGGCGTCAACCACGGTGCCCTGACCTGTTCGCTGTGCGTTCAGTAGGCCAGCCAGCAGGCCCGCGACCAGATACAGGGCGCCGCCGCCGATATCCCCGACCAATGTCGCCGGGGTTTGCGGCGGGTGGCCCGGAGGGGAGCCGTACCAGAGGGCCCCCGACAGCGCGATGTAGTTCAGGTCATGCCCGGCGGTGTCCGACAACGGGCTGTCCTGACCCCAGCCGGTCATCCGCCCATAGACCAGCCTTGGGTTCAGCGCATGGCAGGCGGCGGGTCCAAGGCCGAGTTTTTCCATCACACCGGGGCGGAAGCCTTCGATCAGCGCGTCGGCGGACGCGATGAGGTGTTTGGCAATCTCCAGATCGGCGGGATCTTTCAGGTCCAGATCGATCGAGCGCTTGCCCCGGTCCAGAATCGACCGTTCCGGCATTCCCGGTGTCACGGCCTGCCCCTTGCGGTGGATGGTGATCACGTCCGCGCCCATATCTGCCAGAAGCATGGCGGCAAAGGGGGCGGGGCCCAGGCCCTCGACCTCGATAATCCGAAACCCGTTTAGCATTTGACGCCCCTTCCGGTGAATTGCCCGCAGGGTTTCGGCATCGATGGCAAATTGCAAGACCCCTGTCCCGGCAAGCAAAAAAGCGCAGAACCCTGTGCGGAATTGGCCTGTTCTGCGCTGTATCGTCGGGGTAGGGTCGCCCGCAGAACAGGAAAATTGCATGACCACCATTCTTTCGATCAAGGATTTGCGCAAATCCTATGCCGATGGGTTCGAGGCGCTGAAAGGCGTCTCGCTGGATATTGAGCAGGGGGAAATCCTTGCGCTTTTGGGGCCCAACGGGGCGGGCAAGACGACGCTGATCTCGACCATTTGCGGGATCACCACGCCCAGTTCCGGGTCTGTGACAGTGGGTGGGCATGATATTCAGGCCGAGTTTCGCGCGGCGCGCCGGATGATCGGGTTGGTGCCGCAGGAGATCGCGCTGGAGCCGTTCGAGAAGGTCTGGAACACAGTGCGGTTGTCGCGCGGTCTGTTTGGTCTGGGTCGCGACGACGCAAAGATCGAAGAGATTCTGCGCAAACTGTCCCTGTGGGACAAACGCAAGAACGCGATCAAGGAACTGTCTGGTGGCATGAAGCGCCGGGTGTTGATCGCCAAGGCGCTGGCGCATGAGCCGCGCGTGCTGTTTCTGGACGAGCCGACCGCCGGCGTTGATGTCGAACTGCGCAAGGACATGTGGGAGATCGTGGCCGAGCTGAAACAGGCGGGTGTCACCATTATCCTGACCACGCACTATATCGAAGAGGCTGAGGCCATCGCCGACCGGGTGGGTGTCATCGACAAGGGGCAGCTGCTGCTGGTGAAGGACAAGGACGCGCTGATGGCGCAGATGGGCACAAAGCAGATCGAGGTCATGCTGACCGCGCCCATCACGGCCATTCCGGCCAGTCTGGCGGCGCATAATCTGGTGCTGAACGGTGCGGGGGATGCGCTGGTCTATACCTATGACATCCATGCCGATCGCACTGGCATCACCACCTTGTTGAATGATGTGGCGCAGGCGGGGCTGGTGTTGCGCGACGTGCAGACCCGTCAATCCAGCCTGGAAGAGATTTTCGTCAATCTGGTGTCGGGAGAACCCGCATGAACTGGTCCGCCATTGCCGCCATCTACCGGTTCGAAATGGCCCGGTTCTTTCGCACACTGGCGCAGAGCTTTCTGTCTCCGGTCCTGTCGACCTCATTGTACTTCGTGGTTTTTGGCACCGCCATCGGCAGCCGAATTCAAGAGGTCGAGGGCGTGTCTTACGGGGCTTTCATCGTGCCGGGGCTGGTTATGCTGTCGGTGGTGACACTGGCCATTTCCAATGCCTCGTTCGGGATTTATTTCCCCAAATTCCTTGGCACGATCTATGAGCTTTTGTCGGCCCCGGTGAACTTCATCGAGATCGTGATTGGCTATGTTGGGGCGGCGGCGACCAAGGCGTTGTTCGTGGGGATGGTCATCCTTGTCACGGCTTCGTTCTTTGTGGATTTACGCATCGAACATCCCGTTGCGATGGCGGCGTTTCTGATCCTGACTTGCCTCAGCTTTTCATTGTTGGGGTTCATCATCGGTATCTGGGCCAGCAATTTCGAACAGATGTCTTTGGTGCCGCAGCTCGTGGTGACGCCTCTGATCTTTCTGGGCGGAACATTCTATTCGATCTCGATGCTGCCGCCGGTGTGGCAGACCATCACCCTGTTCAATCCGGTGGTCTATCTGATCTCGGGCTTTCGGTGGTCGTTCTACGGGCTGGCAGATGTCCCGATCGGGTTCAGCCTGCTGGCCATTGTCGCCTTTACCGGCCTGTGTCTGGGCATCATCGGATGGATATTCAAAACTGGATGGCGCATTCGCAGCTAGGGTGCGACGGGCGTTGCATTTTTGCCCACTGACCCTAGGAAATGTGTTCACGTCGCATCTATCACGAAGCGCGTCCCTTGTTTACCCGTAGGGCGCACTCTACATCGGCACCCATGAAACTGCGCCTGCCCTTCACGAAAAAACAACCCTGCGTGGCCGTTGTGCGGCTGTCCGGTGCCATCGGAATGGCTGGGCGCGGGTCGATGTCCGACACCACGCTAGCCCCCGTGCTTGAAAAAGCGTTTCGCAAGGGTAAGCCTGCCGCTGTTGCGCTGGAACTGAACTCGCCCGGTGGATCGCCGGTGCAAAGTTCTTTGATCGGGGCGCGTATCCGGCGGCTATCCGAGGAATTGAACGTACCTGTCATTGCCTTTGTCGAGGATGTAGCAGCCTCGGGCGGGTATTGGCTGGCGGCGGCGGCGGATGAGATTTACGCCGATGACAGCTCGGTTCTGGGGTCTATCGGGGTGATCTCGGCGGGTTTTGGCGCGCATGTCCTGCTGAAACGGCAGGGGATCGAACGGCGGGTGCATACGGCGGGGCAGTCGAAATCCATGCTCGATCCGTTCTCGCCGGAAAAGAAAGAGGATGTCGCGCGACTCGAAGGGTTGCTGGCCGACATTCACGAGAATTTTATTGACCATGTGAAAACCCGCCGTGGCGGCAAGCTGGACGAAACGCAGGACCTCTTTACCGGAGAGGTCTGGCTGGCACGCCGCGCGCAGGCGCTGGGCCTGATCGACGGAATAGCCCATCTGAAACCCAAGATGCAGGAACGGTTTGGCGACAAAGTCAGGTTCCGCCGCTATGGCCTGCGCAAACCGTTCTGGTCGCGCTTTGGGGCCTCGCTGGCGCAGGACGCCATCGCCGGGCTTGAGGAGCGCGCCGCCTATGCGCGTTTCGGGTTGTGATGTGATTATCAAGATTGTCACCCTCTTTCTGATCGCCATGGGTGTTTTGGCGATGTTCGGCAAGCTGCGCTTTCCGGGGCAGAAGAGGTTGCAATCGTCCAGATGTCCGCGCTGCGGGCGCTTTCGGATCGGCAAAGGCCCGTGCGCCTGCGAAAAAGGAGGCCGCACATGACGGCGTGGCTGTTATCCGGCCTTGGATTACTGATCCTTTTGCTGGCGGGCGATGCGCTGGTGCGGGGTGCAGTCAACCTGAGCCTGCGCATGGGCGTGCCCGCACTGATCGTCAGTCTGACGATTGTGGCCTTTGGAACCTCGGCGCCCGAATTGCTGATTGCGATCAGCGCGATCAAGGAAAACGCGCCCGGCATCGCGCTGGGCAATGTGGTTGGGTCAAACACGGCGAATATCCTTTTGGTGCTTGGGGTGCCCGCTTTGTTGGCCACCTTGCACACCAGTGAGTGTGACAGCCGCAAGAACTATGCCTTTATGTTGGCGGCTTCGGTCCTGTTCATCGGGCTGGCCTTCTTTGGTGTGTTCACTCTGCTCAGCGGGGCTATCCTTTTGGCCGCGCTTGCACTGGTTTTGTGGAACGCCTTTGCCGAGGCCAAGGCCCACCGCAAAGCCTGTGGTGAGGCCTGCGCGGATGACGAAGAACTGGACGGCCTGGAAGAGGCCGATCCGAACATGCCCTACTGGAAGATCTCGATCTATCTGGTGCTGGGCCTGATCGGGTTGCCCATGGGGGCGCATCTGCTGGTCGAATACGCCACCGTCATTGCCCGCACCTATGGGGTCAGTGAAACGGTGATTGGCCTGACGCTGGTGGCGGTTGGAACATCGCTGCCCGAACTGGCCACTACGGTGATGGCCGCGCTGCGGCGCCAGGCCGATGTGGCGCTGGGCAATGTGATCGGGTCGAACATGTTCAACCTGTTGGCCATTGTCGGCATCGCCACACTGGTTGGCCCCATTCCTGTCGACCCGGAATTCCTGAAGTTCGATCTGTGGGTCATGCTGGGTGCATCGCTTTTGCTGATCCCCTTCGTGTTTTTCAAAAAAGATATCACGCGGGCGTGGGGTGTGGTGTTGACCCTGCTCTACGCGGTCTACATCGTCACCCTGTTGGTGTGACGTGACGGAGACCCATACATGACCCGAGCCTTAGTGACCGGAGCCGGCATTCGCCTTGGCCGGGCCATGGCGCTGTATCTGGCGCAGCGCGGATATGATGTGGCGGTGCACTACGCATCTTCGGAACAGCCTGCCGCCGAGGTCGTGGCCGAAATTCAGGCAATGGGCCGCAATGCTGTGGCGCTGCAGGCGGATCTTCTGGACGAGGATCAGGTGCAGGCGTTGCTGCCCCGCGCGGCAGAGGCGCTGGGCGGGCCGATCACCTGTCTGGTGAACAATGCGTCGATCTTTGAATATGACAATGTCCACACCGCCACACGACAAAGCTGGGACCGGCATCTGGACAGCAATCTGCGTGCACCGTTCGTGCTGACCCAGGCGATGGCGGGACAGGGGCTGGAGCCGGATACCGACGCGGCTGGTGAGCCTGTTGCCAGCGGTCTGATCGTCAACATGGTGGATATGCGGGTGCGCAAGCTGACGCCTGAATTCATGTCCTACACCATTGCCAAAATGGGTTTGTGGGCGCTGACCCAAACGGCGGCGCAAGCGCTGACGCCTGCCATTCGCGTTAATGCCATCGGACCGGGCCCGACCATGCAGGGGCATCACCAAAGCGAAGAACACTTTCAGGCGCAGCGAAAAAACACTGTGCTAGGACGGGGATCGAACCCGTCGGATATAACTGCGGCGCTGGGATACTTTCTGGATGCGCATGCCATTACCGGGCAGCTTTTATGCGTGGATGGCGGGCAGCATCTGGGCTGGAAAACACCCGACGTTTTAGGTGTCGAATAGGTATTTCGCGTGCAAGTTTTGCACCGCTCTCATTTCCGTTACCAACGCGTTACAAAATTGTCTTGTTTTTCATGCACTTGTCATGTGTACAAAAATATTACAATTGAAATCAATTAGTTATGTGATTGCCTATTTTTTGTGCAGATCAACGAAAGCCCAAGTATTCAAGGGAAAATCCGCGATCCCTGAAACTTATCTGCATAGTTATCCACAGAAATGGTGGATTTGTTTTCCCTTGCGTTGAAACGCACAAGATTGCAGCCGCGGGCAGGGAATCATATCACTGACCTATGACAGCCCAGAACGACTCGACCCCGGACATTCCGATCACCGGCTATGCCTGCATTCAGCGTTATGTGAAAACGCTGGATAACTCGCCCGGCGTGTACCGGATGCTGGATGCGGACAGCCGGGTTCTGTACGTGGGCAAGGCGCGGAACCTCAAGGCGCGGGTGTCGAATTACACACGGCCTGGCCATTCCGGCCGGATCGAGAAGATGATCGCCTCGACCGCCTCAATGATGTTTCTGACCACGCGGACCGAGACCGAGGCGCTGCTGCTGGAACAGAACCTCATCAAGCAGCTGAAGCCGAAATACAACGTGCTGCTGCGCGATGATAAGAGTTTCCCGAACATCCTTGTGGCAAAGGATCACGGCTTTCCGCAGATCAAGAAACATCGCGGGGCCAAGAAGGAAAAGGGTGCCTATTTCGGTCCCTTCGCCAGCGCGGGTGCAGTGAACCGCACGCTGAACCAGCTGCAAAAGGCGTTCCTGCTGCGCAACTGCTCAGATTCCATGTTCGACAGCCGCACACGGCCCTGTCTTCTGTATCAGATCAAACGTTGTTCGGGGCCGTGCGTAGGGCTGATCTCGGAAAGCGACTACCGCGAAAGCGTCAAGGATGCCGAACGGTTCCTGTCAGGCCGCTCGACCAAGGTACAGGAGGAGCTGGCCGAGCAGATGATGGCCGCCTCCGAGGCGATGGAGTTCGAACGCGCCGCCAGCCTGCGTGACCGTATCCGGGCGCTGACGCAAGTGCAGACCTCCCAAGGCATCAATCCGCGGGGCGTAACCGAGGCGGATGTGATCGGCCTTTATATGGATAGCGGGCAGGCCTGTGTGCAGGTGTTCTTTATCCGCGCCAACCAGAACTGGGGGAACAAGGACTTTTACCCTCGGGTCGGGGCGGATGTGTCCGCTGCCGAGGTGATGGAGGCCTTCCTCGGTCAGTTCTACGACAACAAGGAACCGCCGCGCCAGTTGATCCTGTCGGACGGGGTTGCAAACGCTGATCTGATGCAGGACGCGCTGTCGGAAAAAGCCGGGCGCAAGGTTGAAATCCTCGTTCCCCAACGTGGCGAGAAACAGGAACTGGTCGCCGGAGCCCTGCGCAACGCGCGCGAGTCACTGGCGCGGCGTATGTCGGAAAGCGCCACGCAAGCCAAGCTGCTGCGCGGTGTGGCCGAGGCGTTTGATCTGGACAGCCCGCCAAGCCGGATCGAGGTCTATGATAACTCCCATATCCAGGGCACCAACGCGGTGGGCGGGATGATTGTGGCCGGCCCCGAGGGGTTCATGAAAAACGCCTATCGCAAGTTCAACATCCGGGGCGATGACCTGACCCCCGGCGATGATTTCGGCATGATGAAAGAGGTTCTGACCCGCCGTTTCACCCGCCTGCAAAAGGAAGACCCGGATCGCGACAAGGGCCACTGGCCTGACCTGTTGCTGATCGATGGTGGTGCAGGGCAGGTCAGTGCCGTGCATGAGATCATGGTGGAACACGGCGTCGAAGACATCCCGATGGTCGGCGTGGCCAAAGGCGTGGACCGCGATCACGGCAAAGAGGAATTCCACCGTATCGGTCAACGCGCCTTTGCGCTGCAACGCAACGATCCGGTGCTGTATTTCATTCAACGCTTGCGGGATGAGGCGCACCGCTTTGCCATCGGCACCCATCGTGCGAAACGGGCCAAGGCCGTAGGGGCGACGCCTCTGGATGAAATCCCCGGCGTGGGCGCGGCGCGCAAACGCGCCCTGTTGACCCATTTCGGCAGCGCCAAGGCGGTCAGCCGTGCCAATCTTGCGGATCTGAAGGCGGTGGACGGAATCTCAGCCGGGTTGGCGCAGAAGGTCTATGATTTCTTCCACGATAAGGGCTAGGCCCGCCGCCCGCGCCACAGGATATAAAGGCCCGAGGCAACGATCAGCGCGCTGCCGATCCACATGGTTTGATCCAGCCGCTCATCAAACATGACCACGCCCAGCCCGATCCCGAACAGCAATCGCGAATAACGGAACGGGGTCACGGACGACACCTCGCCCGTGCGCATCGCCTTCATCAGCGACGCATAGGCCATCACGCCCATCACAATTGCGCCGCTCATGTGCAGGCTGACATGTGCGGTCAGGGGCTGCATCGGCGTTCCCTCCCAAAACCGGTACAACAGACCGGCGGCGATGATGCAGAGAAAGCCGTAGAAGCCCAGAACCTCGGTCCCCAACGAGGCGGGCGCGGCACGACTTGCCAGATCGCGACCGGCAAAGCCCAGCATGCCCAGCACCGCAAGGATGGACAGGGCCGAGAAACTGTCTCCGGTCGGTTGGATGATGATGACGACACCCACAAGACCGATCAGAATCGCGCTCCACCTTCGCCAGCCGACGGTTTCGCCAAACACCACCGCAGCCCCGGCGACGACGACCAGAGGCGTGGCCTGCAGGATGACCGTGGCCGCGGATAGCGGCGTCAACGCAATCGCAAGCACATAGAAAAGCCGCCCCAGGATTTCGAACACCACGCGTATTTTCATCGGGCGTGACAGCACATCCGGCTGAAACAGGCGCGTGCCGCGTATCAACGCCACGGCGGCATAGATCACCGCGCCGCCCGCGCCAAACAGCACCAGCACCTGCCAGATCGGGATCGCCGCCGAGGCGGCCTTGATCAGCGCGTCCTCAAGCGCGAACAGGGCCATCGCGGCGATCATCCACGCGCTGCCGATCAGGTTGGATCGGGGGTCGGTCTGAATATGGGCTGTCATTGCGTGCGGTCGCTCCTGCGGCAGGGGCCAATCTGGCGGCAAAGCCGCCTCGCGCCAAGAGGTATCTGATCGCAACTTCGCGATTGCGACCCTTTGCCCTCGGGGCGCTCCAACCGCCTGTGATCGGGTCAGTTTTTTGTCGGGCCGTCTTTTCTGTCCCGACCCGGCGATGTAGGGTCGGGCCATGAAGTGGAACCTGCCCAATATCCTGACCGTCCTGCGCCTGTTGGCGGCCCCCGGCCTTGCCGTGATGTTTTTGTACTTCACGCGCCCCTATGCGGATTGGTTTGCGCTGATCCTGTTCCTGTCGGCGGCCATTACGGATTGGTTTGACGGCTATCTGGCCCGCGCCTGGAAGCAGGAGACCAAGATAGGCGCAATGCTGGACCCGATTGCCGACAAGGCGATGGTGGTGATCGCGCTGATGATCCTTGTGGGGTATTCGACCGAACACTGGACGCCATGGCTGGTGTTGCCCGCCACCGTGATCCTGTTTCGCGAAGTGTTTGTGTCCGGCCTGCGGGAATATCTGGGCGATACGGCAGGCACGCTGAAGGTCACCAAACTGGCCAAGTGGAAAACCACGGCTCAGATGGTCGCCATTGCGGTGCTGTTCTCGCAGGGGATATTCGAACACTACTTTGTCATGGGGTCCTTCGGTATGGATCCCACGATCATAGATCAGGTTCTGACCGGGCAGGTCGACGACCCGTCCCACCTGCGCTGGCACCTTGAGGGGATGTTCTGGTCGGGCCGTATCGGGCTGTGGCTGTTGTGGATTGCCGCAACGCTGACATTGATCACCGGCTATGATTACCTACGTAAAGCCATGCCCCATCTGAAGGAGAGCTAAGCGATGGACGTGCTGTATTTCGCCTGGGTGCGTGAACGCATCGGCCTGCCGAAGGAAAAAGTTGAAACGCAGGCTGAGACGGTCAGCGATCTGGTGGCCGAACTCAGCGCGCGCGAGGATCGCTATGCCGCGGCCTTTGCCGATCTGTCGGCGCTGCGGGTTGCGCTGGATCAGGAGCTTTCGGATTTTGATGCCTCGCTGAGCGGTGTACGCGAGGTGGCGTTCTTTCCGCCGATGACAGGCGGCTAAGATGCGCATCGTGGTTCAGGAAGACGCGTTTGATTTGGGGGCCGAGGCCAACGCCTTTGCCGCTGGCGATGAGGCCGCGAACGGTGCTATCGTGACCTTTACTGGCGTTGTGCGTGACCTGGCCTCGGGCGATCTGGATGTGATGGAGATCGAGCACTATCCCGGCATGACCGAACGCGCCCTGACCAAGATCGCGGCCGAGGCGCAATTACGTTGGTCTCTGGGCGATGTGCTGGTGATCCACCGACACGGGCGCTTGGCCCCGGGGGATCGGATCATGATGGTGGCCACTGCCGCGCCGCACCGCAAGGATGCGTTTGAGGCGGCAGAATATCTGATGGACTATCTCAAATCCCGCGCGCCGTTCTGGAAGAAAGAAATCACCACATCCGGCGCCGATTGGGTGGCCGCCAAGGATGAGGACGAGGATGCGTTGAAGCGGTGGTAGGGACGGTTCCGAAAGCCCCTTGTACTTTTTCAATGGCAACTGCACTGGGGTAGGTCTTTTGAAATTCTATGATCCAAAGAACCGTCTGAAACTGTCATGTTTCGAAGCGAGCCGCGCTTGGTTCGAAGAAGAGAAACCGCTGAAGGAAAAGATCGAAAAAAACCCAGATATCGACCAAGATGAATTCGCGAAATTCCTGAAGGTCTGGCAGTTGTCGCGCACATTCAAACTGTGCAAACGCGAGCCGGTATTAGAGGGGTTAATCGTGCTTGCCGAGAAATACGTAACTCAAGCGCACGTTCTGGATGGGAGCTTCATCGGGGATTTGGACCTGTTTCGCCGAAAAAGGGGAACGACAGGAAAGCCATGTTCGATGGTTTCAAAGTTCTTATTCTGTGCAAAACCGTTGAAATTTTCACCCTATGATCAATACACGCGACGCGCGTTGAATTCATTGGGGGCAAAAATAGCTGTGGCTGACTACGCCGCTTTTTTGGGTGCTTTTGAGCAATTCCATGCGCTTGTTCAAAAAGACATAAGCAAAGAAAAACTTGGGTATGAAGCTTTCACATTTGGCAACAAGAAATTCGAGAGCAATGCGCTGTTCACCCGCCGGGTAGCAGACAAATACCTAATGTTACTGGGCGGGTTCGGCGATGACCGAATGGTGGAAAGCGTCACCAAAATTAAGGACAAATTCCCGAAGGAAACGCTTGAAGCTTATGCAAACGCATTGAACCCGATGGGCTAGTCCGCGTTGTTAATTCGTCCGCGCAGTTCTTCGGCCTCTTGGCGTGCGGCGCGTAGCCCGTCCATGGCGGCGTCCAGTTCGGCTTCGGTCTGGGTCAGTTGGTTGGTCAGTTCGGCCTCACGCTGTTGCAGATAGGTGATGGCCTGATCGCGGGTTTCTTCGGCCTCGTGCAACTCTTGGCTCATGCGGTCCAGATCGGCGACGTCGCTTTGGCGCACGCGGGACAGGCGATGGGCCAGCCAGTTGGCGAACCATCCCATGCAAAAAGCCGCGAACAGGATGATGGCGGTGGCGATGATGAATTCGATACGGTTCAACTTACTGGTCCCCTGCATCCGCGTCTGAGGCGGTATTGTCCGTCTGTTCGGCCTCAATCACGTCCAACCCGGTTTCGGTGTCTTCCACCGGTTCGGGCCGGATCAGGCGGAATTCGATACGGCGGTTTTCTTCGCGGCCTTCTTCGGTGCCGTTATCCGCAATTGGCTGCGTTTCGCCATAGCCGACAGCGGAATAGCTGGCAGTGGGCACACGCCGCCCGCGCAGCTCATTCAGGATGGATTGCGCCCGTGCCTGACTCAGCTGCTGGTTCATCTCTTCGCGGCCCTGACTGTCGGTGTGGCCCTGAATCTCAAGCCGGATGGGGCCGCATTCCCGCAAGATGTCGGCAATCCGGTTCACCGTATCACGCGAATCTGACGCGACGGTGGCCGAGCCCGGTTCGAACGCGATTTTGGTGCTGGCCTGCACGTCGGCGATGCGTTCCTCGCACACGTCCGGATCGGGCAGGGCGTCTTCGGGTTCAGGCGGTTTCTGATACGTGATCGACAGAGAGTATTCCTGCGCATCGCCCAGCTTTTCCGACAGCAGACCAGCGATTTGCGCGCGGGTGGCAGGATCGTGGCTGATGCCGGTCAGGATCAGATCGTCCGGCGTAACCGTCAGCGCCCCGTTATGCAGTTGGGCCAGCGCCTCAAGCCCGGCCAGAACCCGAACCGGCCAGCCCACTGGCAGGTTCTCAGGCGCGACGCGGGTTGCGGTGTGAACCTGTTCCGAACCGAATGCCGCGCGGGCATAGCTGTCTACCATGTCGCGCTGGGTCTCATCCCCCAGACGCCCGCGCATCTGCACCAGACCTTCGGGGCTGCGGGTGGCGGTGAATTCGGGGGGGCCGGCCTCTGCTTCGGTTTCGGGCTTTGGCAGGATGGCGTGCAGGGCGAAAACCGGGGGCAGTGCATTTTCAAGCTCGCCCACCACGCGGTCAAACGTGCCGGAGGCGGTGCCCTGGGCTGCGGCAAGCGTGATATCTGCGTCCGACATGGTCACCGATCCACCCCCCAGCTCGGCCAGAGCTTTGATGCTGAGCACCGCAGCTTCGGACCAGCGGGGTGAGGGCACGCCCAGCCCGATGGTGCAGCTATAGGGGCCAGTCATACCAGCCTCTTGCGCGGCGGCGACAATCGCATCGCGCGCCGTTTCATCCTGCGCCGAGCAGGCATCGAACTGGCCGCCCTCGGCGTTGATCAGAAAGCGCAGGGTAAAGGGAGTGATCACCGGACGCGGGGCCGAGATCGACAGGCCCAACCGCAGACTGGGCGGTGCGGCGCGGGTCAGGTCCTGCTCCAGCCGTTCTTTTTCCTGCTGACTGTCGGCAATGGCGGTGATCCTGACCAGACCCGGGCTGGCCGAGATCTTGGCGCGCGGCAGCCGGACCAGCGCATCCACTGCGTAAGAAATCGCATCATCCCACCCTTCGGGCTTGGGATAGTCGGCGGTTTCCATCAGGTCTGAAACCGGGGTGCCGCCATCCAGATCCTGCAGTTGTTCGACAAGGTCCTCGCGGTCCTCGCTGGCTGGAATCAGGCCGATTACGGAAATCCCGCTGTCATTGCGCAGAATTTCGGCCGAAAAGCGCGGCGCGGCCAGTTGGGTGGTGGGTGCCACCCTCATCTCATCGATCACGCGCGAGGTGTCGACCTCGGTACCTGCGGCGGTCAGGGCATTGAAGCGCGTGGCTTCATCCGTCGCTGTACCGGTCAGCACCACGCGCAGCCCGTCAGAATGCACCTCGGCCCAGTCATGCCCTTTCAGGTCCAATGCGCGGCGCACCGCGAATTCGGACGTTTCTTCGACCTTGGTCACCGCGAAACTGGCGGCCAGCAGGCACAGGCCTGCCGACACAAAGAAGATAAAGGCAGCAGCAATGAAATAGGGCAAACGCATGTGCGGGTTAACGACTCCTCAGGCGATTGCGCAAACTCTTACAGAGCCGCGCGCATGGGTGCAATCAAAGCAGAAGCGCGACGCAGAGGAAGATCAGCGGAATAAGGCCGGTGTCCCGGTTGGCGCGGAACAGCTGCAGCAGTTTCGCGTTGTCCTCGGTATCCAGCCCGCGCAATTGCCATGCCATATGCCAGCCCATGGCCCAGGGCCCGGCAAGTGCCACGGCCAGCGCCAGAATCGACGCCTGAGACAATGCGCCATCGATGATGGCAAGCCCCATCAGGAACACCGTTGCCACCAGGAAATACTTCAGCCAGCGCGCTGTATCCGTGCCGAACAGCCGGGCAGTGGATTTGATGCCGATCAGCTCGTCATCCTCGGCGTCCTGATGGGCGTAAATTGTGTCATAGAACAAAGTCCACGCGATCCCGGCCAGATAGAGCGTGATCGCTGGCCCGCCCACCGTGCCGGTATGCGCCGCCCATGTCAGCAGAATGCCCCAATTGAAGGCTAGGCCCAAGAACACCTGCGGCCACCACGTAAAGCGTTTGGCATAGGGGTAGATCGTGACCGGCAGCAGCGACAGAACCCCCATCGCGATGGCCGCCTGATTGAAGGTCAGCAGAATTCCCAGCGCCAGCAGGCATTGCAGCCCCATCCAGATCACCGCCTGCCGCACGCTGACCTGCCCGGACGGGATCGGGCGGGATCGGGTGCGCTCGACCTGCCCGTCAAACTCGCGGTCGGTGATGTCGTTCCACGTACAGCCCGCCCCGCGCATCAGAAAGGCCCCGATGGCGCAGCCGATGGCGATCCACAGGTCCTCCCAGCGCGGGGTGCCGGTGCTGAGGATGGCCAGCGCCAGACCCCACCAGCACGGAATCAGCAGCAGCCATGTGCCAATGGGCCGGTCCGCGCGCGACAGGCGCAGATAGGGGCGGGTGAATGCGGGCGCATATGTGTCGACCCAGTTGCCGCTGACCGCATCTGCGACCTGACCGTCTGGTGTTGGGGCGTTGCCTTGCATATGTACCGTCTCATGAGTGCAAAGATCAGACTGTATGTAGAGCACCCTCTGGGTCCGGGGCAATCCGTTGATTTGACGCGCGAGCAGGCGCATTACCTGTTCGGCGTCATGCGTCTGGCTGTTGGGGGCCTTGTGGCGCTGTTCAACGGCACCGATGGTGAGTGGCTGGCCGAGGTCGTGCAGGCCGGAAAACGCGGCGGGGTACTGACCTGCGTCGAACAGACCAAGCCTCTGCAATTGCCGCCTGATCTGTGGCTTTTGTTCGCGCCGATCAAAAAGGCGCGCACGGATTTCATTGTTGAAAAAGCCGCCGAGATGGGTGCCGCGCGCATCCTGCCGGTACAGACTGAGTTCACCAATTCCGAACGCATCCGTCAGGACCGCCTGCAAGCCCATGCGGTTGAGGCGGCGGAACAATGCGGCGGCACCTATGTGCCCGAGGTTGCCGATCTGCAGCGATTGGGCCGGGTGCTCGACGCATGGCCCGAGGGCCGCCAGCTGATGTTCTGTGACGAGGCCGAGGTCGGCTCGGCCCTGCGACTGGCAGCGCAGGAAAAAGGCCAGCCCTGGGCGATTCTGATCGGACCCGAGGGCGGCTTTTCCGACCGCGAACGCAAGCGCCTGACCGGGTTGCCCTTTGCCCATGTGGTCAGCCTTGGCCCGCGCATTCTGCGCGCGGATACGGCAGCGGTGGCGGCGCTGACCATGTGGCAGCAGGCGTTGGGGGATTGGGCGTGACGTGGCGACCGGCCCAGCAGGCAGATGTCCCGATTATTGATCGGTTCCTATCTGAGCATATCCAGACCTCGATGTTTCCGCTGGCGAATCTGCGCGACTATGGCTTGCGTGGCGCGGATCGGCGGGCTGTGCATGTCTGGGTGCTGGGCGACGGCCCGCGCGCTGTCTTTGCCATCACCAATGAGGGCATGGTCTTGCCACAATGCCCCGATTGCTCGGATCAGGAACTGGCCGAAGCGGTTGGGTTGATCCGGGGGCGCAACCTGTTTGGACTGGCTGCTGAGGCAAAGCAGGCACACCGGATCATGCAGATCGCGGGGTGGGAGGGCCGCCCCGCCACGCTTAACAGCGATGAGCCGGGCTTTACCCTTTCGCTGGATGATCTTGTTTTACCGGATACCATCGGCGCGCGGATTGTGCCCTTGGGGGATGTCGACCCTTCGGTTCCTGTCAGGTGGCGCAAAAACTATCTGGTCGAGGCGATGGATTTCGCCCCCGACCGGGCGCAGAGACAGGCGAAACTGGATATTGAGGCGTACACACAGCGCGACTCGCACCGGATTTTGCTGGTTGATGATCAGCCCGTGGCCATGACCGGCTTTAACGCGCGCCTGCCCGAGATTGTGCAGATCGGAGGTGTCTATACGCCGCCCGAGCTGCGCGGGCGCGGTTACGCCCGGCTGGCCGTCGCACTGCATCTGGTCGAGGCGCGGACGGCAGGCGTCAGTCGCGCGGTGTTGTTTGCGGCTTCTGATTCCGCCGCGCGTGCCTATATCGGTATTGGTTTTAAACCCGCGGGCCATTACTCGTTGATCTTGTTCACTAACCCAAAGGACCCGGCATGAGCTTCATCCGACCCGAAGCCAAACTAACCCTGTGGCGCTGGCGCGAGGTGCTGGCAGCGGGCCTTGTCCTGCTGGTGGGCCTCAGCTGGATCGGCGGTCCGGGCGGGTTGTTGGGTTGGATGGGCTGGGTGCTGGTCGTAGTGGCCGTGGCGCTTGCGGTCATCGGCGTACAGCGCGCCCGCTTTCGCACGGGTGCGGGCGGCCCTGGCGTTGTCACCATTGACGAAGGGCAGATTACCTATCTAGGCCCGCTTGATGGCGGCATGGTGGCCGCGCGCGAGATCGAACGGCTGGCGCTCGACCCCACCGCCTCGCCTGCGCATTGGGTGTTGGAACAACCAGGGCAGCCCGTGCTTCACATTCCTGTGAATGCCGAGGGGGCCGAGGCGCTGTTTGACGTCTTTTCCGCTCTGCCTGGACTGAAAACCGAACAAATGCTGGCCGAACTGAACGGTGGCGCACTGCATCCCGTGGTGATCTGGGAACGCCATCCGATGCGCCCCGCACATTTGCGGCTGCATTGACACTGGCGGCATTTCCCCCCACGACTGGCCCAAAGACAGACACATCAGGATCGGAGAGCGGTTCATGTCCATCCCTCAGTCCGGCGGCGGGCCGATCGAACGCCATGAGCAATTGGCCGAATATCTGGAATCGGGCTGCAAGCCCAAAGCCGATTGGCGCATCGGGACCGAGCATGAGAAGTTCGGCTATTGCAAAGACACGCTGAAACCGCTGCCGTTCGAGGGTAAACGCTCGATCGTGGCGGTTCTTGAGGGGTTGCGCGACCGCCACGGCTGGTCCGAGGTGCGCGAGGCCGACAAGCTGATCGGTCTGGAGAAGGATGGCGCGAATGTCAGCCTGGAACCCGGCGGTGCGCTGGAATTGTCGGGTGCGCCTTTGGAAACCATCCACGAGACCTGCGATGAGGTGAACACCCATCTGCGTGAGGTGAAAGACATCGCCGATGAGATTGGCGTGGGTTTCATCGGTCTGGGCGCGGCCCCGATCTGGACCCATGACGAGATGCCTTTGATGCCCAAGGGCCGGTATCGGCTGATGAACGACTATATGGAAAAGGTCGGCACCATGGGCCGCGCCATGATGCGGCGCACCTGTACGGTTCAGGTCAATATCGACTTCGGGTCCGAGGCCGACATGGTGCAGAAATTGCGCGTGGCGCTGGCGCTTCAGCCGGTGGCGACGGCGCTGTTTGCCAATTCGCCGTTCTTTGAGGGCAGGCCCAACGGCCAGAAAAGCTGGCGCAGCCATATCTGGCGGCATCTGGATGATGCGCGGACGGGCATGCTGCCTTTCGTGTTCGAAGAGGGCTTTGGGTTCGAGCGCTATGTGCAATACGCGCTCGATGTGCCGATGTATTTCGTCTACCGCGACGGTCAGTATATCAACGCGCTGGGCATGTCTTTCCGCGACTTCCTTCAGGGCAAACTGCCCGCGCTGCCCGGTGAGACGCCAACGCTGAGCGATTGGGCCGACCACCTGACCACCGCCTTCCCCGAGGCCCGCATCAAGAAATACATGGAGATGCGCGGCGCCGATGGCGGCCCGTGGCGCAGGTTGTGCGCCTTGCCGGCCTTCTGGGTCGGTCTGACCTATGATCAGGGTGCACTGGATGCGGCGTGGGATCTGGTCAAAGGCTGGGATGCGGAAACCCGCGAGGAACTGCGCGTTCAGGCCGCGGTTCAGGGCCTTCAGGCGCAGGTCGGCGGTATCAACATGCACGATCTGGCGCGCGAGGTTGTTGCGATCTCTGAGGCGGGCCTGAAATCTCGTGCCTTCCCCGGCGCAGGGGGTCTGGTGCCGGATGAGACCCATTTCCTGAACGCCCTGAAGGAAAGCATCGAGACAGGCAAGGTCCCTGCAGATGAGTTGCTGGATCACTACAAAGGCGACTGGAACGGCGATCTGACGCGGATTTATCCCGAATACAGCTATTGAACGGGCGGCACTGTTAAGCAGGTATTTGCCAGACTCTGACTTTTGGTTTTGAAATCAAGCCAGCCCGTCGGATACTGGCGGAAATCCGTTTGCAAGAGTGACCAATGGCCCGCATCAGCGAACTTCACTATTCCAATGCCTACGCGGCATCCTCAGGTGAAAGTGAATTTCTTGAGGTTGCGCTGCGGTCCGACGAAGACCCGGCGGACTTTACCGTTTCGTTCTATCAGGCCAATGGCCAGGTCGGCATCGAAATTCCGCTGGACGACCCCAATGTTCAGGTCTCGGTCGATCCGGACAATGGCGAATTGGTCTATGTCATCTCAGCGGATGACTTCCCCATCCTGCTGACCGATCCTGATGGGGGCGGAGTCAATAATTTCGAAGCCTATGCACTGACCAACACAGAGACCAATGAAGTCATTGATTTCTATGATATTGGTGGCGGTACTCAGAATATCGAGGCACAGAACGGCGCGGCTGCGGGCGCGACCTCGGTCAATCTGCCCGTTCTTGTCGCGCCGGGTCAGACCACGACATCACTGCAATTCAACCAGCCCGATCCCGATACTCTGGTCTATGAGGCGGTTGATCCCGGCGATTCCGGGGCGGCATGCTTTACCGCTGGCACTTTGGTGGACACACCGCATGGGGCCCGGCGGATCGAAACGCTGTTGCCGGGCGATTTGGTGAACACGTCGGACCACGGCGCACAGCCCGTAAGGTGGATCGGGCGCAGTGACGTAAGCGGGTTGGGACGTTTTGCACCGGTGCTGTTTCAGGCCGGGGTACTTGGGGCCATGACAGATGTTCTGGTGTCGCCGCAACACCGCATTCTTATCTCTGACTGGCGCGCGGAACTGATGTTCGGGGAAAGTGAAATACTGGTCCCCGCCAAAGCCCTGATCAACGGAACCACTGTCAGACCGGCCCCTTGCGACACTGTCTCTTACGTGCATTTGCTGTTCGACAGCCATCAGTTGGTGACGACCTCCGGGCTGGTATCCGAAAGCTTTTTCCCCGCGCAGGAAGGGCTGGCCAGCTTGCCATCCGACACGGCCGAAGAGCTGTTTGCGCTGTTTCCAAACCTGCGCCGAACGCCCGAGGTTTATGGCAGTGCCGCACGCCCGGTGCGTCAGGACAGAACCGTGGCTTTGTTGCGCTCGGCCTAGGCGCGTCTCTGGCCCCCTCTTGCTTTCGCGGGCTGCTGTGATAGCAGGACCACAACAGCATTCAAGGGCCACGGGCAGGACGCGTCATGGACGATCTTAAAGCAAAATATCTGGGGCAGATTTCCGAAGCGGGCGATGAGAACGCGCTTGAGGCGATCCGCGTCGCTGCCGTGGGCAAGAAAGGCGAGGTCGCGCTGAAGATGCGCGAGCTGGGCAAAATGACCCCCGAGGAACGTCAGGTCGCAGGCCCCGCGCTGAACGCCCTGAAGGACGAGATCAACTCGGCACTGGCCGCGAAAAAGGCGGCGCTGGCCGATGCCGCACTGGATGAGCGTCTGCGCACCGAATGGCTGGACGTCACCCTGCCGACCCGCGCGCGCCGTCAGGGCTCGATCCACCCGATCAGCCAGGCGACCGAGGAACTGACCGCGATTTTTGCCGAACTGGGCTTCTCGGTGGCCGAAGGGCCGCGCATTGAAGACGACTGGTACAACTTCGACGCCCTGAACATCCCCGGCCACCACCCTGCGCGGGCCGAGATGGACACGTTCTACATGCACCGCGCCGAAGGCGACGACCGCCCGCCGCATGTGCTGCGGACCCATACGTCGCCGGTTCAGATCCGCTCGATGGAGAAACAGGGCGCGCCGATCCGCGTCATCTGCCCGGGCGGCGTGTACCGTGCCGATTATGACCAGACCCACACGCCGATGTTCCATCAGGTCGAGGGGCTGGCCATCGACAAAGATATCTCGATGGCGAACCTGAAATGGGTTCTGGAAGAGTTCGTGAAAGCGTTCTTTGAGGTCGACGATGTAGAACTGCGCTTCCGCGCCTCGCACTTCCCTTTTACCGAGCCGTCGGCCGAGGTCGATATCCGCTGTTCCTGGGATAACGGCCAGCTGAAGATCGGCGAGGGCGACGACTGGATGGAGATCCTGGGCTCGGGCATGGTCCACCCCAAGGTGATCGCCGCCGGTGGGATTGATCCGGACGTCTATCAGGGTTTCGCCTTCGGGATCGGCATCGACCGTCTGGCGATGCTGAAATACGGGATTCCTGATCTGCGGGCGTTCTTTGACAGCGACCTGCGCTGGCTGCGCCACTATGGGTTTGCGGCGCTGGATATGCCGAACCTGCATGGTGGTTTGTCGCGTTGAGTGAGTTATTCTCCAGTGCTTGGGAGTTGTTGGGGCCAGCAAGGGAATTCGTTGCAGCGATAGCAATTTCAGTTCTGACTTCTCTGATCTTAAGATTTTTGCAGGAACGTGTGAGTCTCATTTGGGGCTCGACCAGTACAAACTTTCATCATTTCCCTTTAGGTGAAGATGCTGGAAATGCATCAATTTGGACGGAGAAGTTCTACGTACAAAACCAAGGTAGGAAACCCGCTCGTGAAGTTGAGGTCGTTTTTAATACGCCTCCGACCAGTTATAATCTTTGGCCGCCACGAGATCACAGTAAGAAGGTTTTGGAGAACGGGAACTTCGTTCTCCAAATTCCTTCGATAGCTCCGAAAGAACTTCTTATTGTTGATATGATCGACATTAACTTGAACGATACAAGGATACTGGCGGTTAACTGCCCAGAAGTGCTGTCGAAGCCAGTCGAGTTTCAAACTAATCGACAATTCGGAAAGCTGTTTAACACGTTGGTTGTGTACCTATTGTTTGCGGGCTTGGTGGGTACAATATATTTTGTTCTTAGGATAACTCTAGGCGACTAGCAGATCGACGCTGAAAGCGCGGAGCAAAGGCCGATAGGCCGCCGCGCTATCGGTCGTTCATTGCGGCGCCATTGGTTCGAGCCCAATGGACGACACCGCCCGGACGGGCTGGCGATTTGTCTCCACCAGTGCGACGCTCGAACAGCGCTCGGATTTGGCAGGCATAAAGTGCCTAATACAAACCTTGGATCGCCACCCCGCGGTCTGGCGACAGCGCGGCTTGTTACAGGTTCCCACAGGGTTGTGACGTGACAGGCGGCGTCAGGTGGCTAGGGTCGGGCGCATGATGTACCGACTGCTCTGCCTGTTTCTGCTGACCGCCACACAAGCCGCCGCCGCCGGTTGCCATGGCGATACCGCCTGCCCTGTGGGCGACCGCTCGTACCATGTGCTGGAGCCTGAGGGGTGGGATGGCGAAACGCCTCTGCCCGTGTTGCTGCATTTCCACGGCTGGGCACGGCAGGGCACCGTGGTGGTGAACCATGAGCGTATCGCAGGGGCCACGAAGCTGCGCGGTGTGCTGCTGGTGGCGCCGAATGGGGCCAACAAGACCTGGAATTTCTGGACAGCGGACACGCGGGATGTGCCCTTTGCCGACGCGGTGCTAATGGATGTGACGAAACGCTATCCGGTGGACCCTGACCGCATTTATGTTTCGGGGTATTCCTTCGGCGGCGCGATGGCGTGGCGCTATGTGTGCCAGTCGGGCAATGACGTCGCTGCCCTGCTGGCCGTCGCGGGCAGTATTCGACAGACTGAAGACTGCCCCGAGGCCCCGCGCGAGGCGCGCCACGTGCATGGCCTGAGCGACACGGTCATGGATTTCCCCTTTGGAACCGATGGTGATGCGACCTATCCGGTGGCCCTGTGGCGCGCGGCCTATGACTGCCACGACGCCACCCCGCGCGGTGATTGGAGCGTGGTGCCGATCCTGACCCTCAGCCGGGTGGAATGGACCGACTGCGCGCGCGGGCAAGTCACGCTGGACACCCATCCGGGCGGGCATTTCATCCCCCATGGCTGGATCGGGCGGCAATTGGACGAGCTTTTGGGCCGCACCCCCACCTATCCGTGACGCGCAGCGCTTGCACCTTGGCGCATTCTTTGTCATTGCCTGTGCCAAACGGATATCTGCCAAAAAAGGCCCCGAGCAATGAAATTCACTCTGTCCTGGCTGAAAGACCACCTCGATACCGATGCCTCGGTTGATGAGATCGCTGAGGCGCTGACCGACCTTGGCCTTGAGGTCGAAGAGATCGTGAACCCGGCGGATCGGCTGGCGGGCTTTACGCTGGGCCATGTGAAACACGCGGAAAAGCATCCCGACGCCGACAAGCTGCGTGTGTGCACCGTGGAAACCGACGAGGGCGATCTGCAGATCATCTGCGGTGCGCCGAACGCGCGCGAAGGGATCACCGTCGTGGTCTGCAAGCCGGGCATGTATATCCCCGGTCTGGACATCACCATCAGCGTCGGCAAAATCCGTGGCGTCGAGAGCTTTGGCATGATGGCCTCGGAACGTGAGCTGGAGCTGTCGGACGAGCATGATGGCATCATCGAGCTGCCCTCGGGCGCGGTGGGTGATCGCTTTGTCGATTGGCTGGCCGAGAATGAGCCCTCGAAGGTTGATCCGATGATTGAAATCGCGATCACACCGAACCGCCCCGATGCGCTGGGCGTGGCCGGGATTGCGCGCGATCTGGCGGCGCGCGGGGTTGGCACGTTGAAAGAGCACAACCATGCGCCGGTACCGGGCGATTTTGAATGCCCGATCAAGGTGACAATTGACGACGATACGCTGGACGGTGCGCCGCATTTCACCGGGCGTCTGATCCGGGGTGTGAAAAACGGCCCCAGCCCGCAATGGTTGCAGGATCAGTTGAAGGCCATCGGTTTGCGCCCAATTTCGGCGCTGGTGGATATCACCAATTACATGACCTTTGACCAGAACCGCCCACTGCACGTCTTCGATGCTGAAAAGGTGCAAGGCAACCTGCGGATTCATCGCGCCAAGGGTGGCGAAACGCTGGTGGCGCTGGACGAAAAGGAATACACCCTGCAGCCCGGCATGATGGTGATCTCGGACGACAAGGGCCCCGAATCCATCGCCGGTATCATGGGTGGCGAGGAAACCGGCTGTACCGATGAGACGGTCAATGTCTTCCTTGAAAGCGCGTTCTGGGATCATGTCCAGATCGCCCTGACGGGCCGTGCGTTGAAAATCAACTCGGACGCGCGTTATCGGTTCGAACGCGGCGTGGACCCGGATTTCACCCGCGAAGGTTTGGAACAGGCGACGCAGATGATCCTGGATATCTGCGGGGGTGAAGTTTCTTCGGTTGTCGAGGCGGGCAAAGCGCCGAACCACGCGCGGGCGTTCAAGCTGGATGCGGCACGGGTGCAGTCTCTGGTCGGGATGGAGATACCAGAGAGCGAACAGCGTCAGACCCTGACCCGTCTGGGTTTCCGCCTTGAGGGCGAGATGGCCCATGTGCCCAGCTGGCGCCCCGACATCATGGGCGAGGCCGATCTGGTGGAGGAGGTCGCGCGGATTGCGTCCCTGACCAAGCTGCAAGGGAAACCTCTGCCGCGCATTGCGGATGGTATTCCGAAACCGGTGATGACCCCGACGCAACGCCGCCAGTCGATGGCGCGGCGCACCTGCGCGGCGCTTGGGTATAATGAATGCGTGTCATATACGTTCATCGATCAGGGCTCGGCTGCGTTGTTCGGGGGCGGGGATGCTGCCACTCAGCTGGAAAACCCGATCTCGTCCGAGATGAGCCATATGCGCCCCGATCTGCTGCCCGGTCTGTTGCAGGCTGCCGCCCGCAATCAGGCGCGCGGATATGCAGACGTGGCCCTGTTCGAGGTCGGCCCGGTCTTTCATGACGGTGAGCCCGGCGACCAGAAAACCCAGATTACCGGCCTTTTGGTCGGCCGTGACGGGCCCAAGGATGTGCATGGGGCCTCGCGCCCGGTGGATGTGTTCGATGTAAAGGCAGATGCCGAGGCCGTGCTGGCCGCTATCGGAGCGCCTGCCAAGGTGCAGATTTTGCGTGACGGCGATGCCTGGTGGCATCCGGGGCGTCATGGCAGGATTTGTCTGGGCCCCAAGAAAGTGCTGGGCGTGTTTGGCGAACTGCACCCACGCATCCTGCAGGCGATGGACATCAAGGGCCCGGCGATGGCCTTTACCATCTGGCCGGATGAGGTGCCTTTGCCGCGCAAAACCGGCGCGACCCGCGCGGCGCTGGAGTTGCGCGATCTTCAGGCGGTTGAGCGTGACTTTGCCTTTGTCGTCGACGCCGGCGTCGAGGCCCTGACGCTGGTGAATGCGGCGGCTGGTGCAGACAAGGCTCTGATCGACAATGTCCGGGTGTTCGATGAATTCATCGGCGGCAGTGTGGGAGAGGGTAAGAAATCCCTTGCCATCACGGTGCGGCTGCAGCCGACGGACAAGACCCTGAAGGAAGACGAGATCGAGGCCGTCAGTGCCAAGATTGTCGAGAAGGTCGCCAAGGCCACCGGCGGTACGCTGCGCGGCTAAGGTTGCATCCGCCTCCGGCGGCCGTATTTTGAACGAGAAGAAGGGGCGGGGTGCGCCCCTTTTTCATGGGAAGAGGAGATTGCGATGTTGAAGGTGTATCTATCCGGTGAGATTCATACGGATTGGCGCGAGCAGATTATTGTTGGCGCGCAGGGCCTGGATGTGGAATTCAACAGCCCGGTCACGGATCACGCGGCCAGCGATGATTGCGGTGTGGCCATTCTGGGCGCAGAGCCGAACAAGTACTGGCATGACCATAAAGGTGCGATGGTGAATGCGATCCGCACCCGCAAGGGGATTTCAGACGCCGATGTGGTGGTTGTGCGGTTTGGTGAGAAATACAAGCAGTGGAATGCTGCCTTTGATGCGGGATATGCGGCGGCCCTGGGCAAGTCTTTGATCGTCCTGCATGGCGCAGATCATCAGCATGCGCTGAAAGAGGTGGATGCCGCAGCATTGGCCGTGGCCGAGGAGCCGCAGCAGGTGGTTGAGGTTTTGCGCTATGTGTTGACCGGGGCTTTGCCGGGCTAAACTGATTTTTTGGGCTTGCGGGCAGAGGGCGGCGCAAGCCCGGTTTTCAGGTGATCAATCCCGTGCGGGGATTGTTAGGCCCTTTTGTACCGCCGGTCGCTGCAGGAACCGATCCAGATAGGCCACCACATTGGCGTGGTCATCCCAGCCCACCAGCTCTTTCGCGCCGTAGAAATCCAAACCGCGCAGCCAGGGGGCGATGGCCATATCGGCGATCGAGTAGTCTCCGGCCACCCAGTCCTTCCCGTCCAGCTGTTGGTTCAGGACGTTCAGCAGGCGCCTGGCTTCGTTGACATAGCGTTCCCGGGGGCGGGGGTCCTCGATCTCGCTGCCGGCGAATTTGTGGAAAAAGCCCAACTGCCCGAACATTGGCCCAAGACCGCCCATCTGGAACATCAGCCATTGGGTGACACGGTGTTTGTCAGACGCGCTTTTGCCGATGAATTGCCCGGTCTTTTCGGCCAGATACAGCAGGATTGCGCCGCTTTCGAACAGGCCGATGGGTTCCCCATCCGGGCCGT
Organism: Ruegeria sp. CH10; assembly: GCF_056537125.1. Taxonomy (NCBI): domain Bacteria; kingdom Pseudomonadati; phylum Pseudomonadota; class Alphaproteobacteria; order Rhodobacterales; family Roseobacteraceae; genus Ruegeria; species Ruegeria sp. CH10. The sequence continues at coordinate 57,937 of NZ_JBQFQY010000006.1, forward strand.
TGGGGTCGATGATCGCGGGGATCTTGTTGTTGGGGTTCAGCGACAGGAAAGCGTCGCTTTTGACATCCGTATCCGACAGGGTGACCTTGTGCGCCTCATAGGGCAGGCCGGTTTCTTCGAGCATGATTGAGACTTTGACCCCATTGGGTGTGGGGAAGGAATAGAGCTGTATCCGGTCCGGGGTTTGTGCGGGCCAGCGGGACATGATCGGGTGAGTGTTGGCGTCCAGCATGGGGGACCTCCTGTTTGCGATGTCTTGTGAAAGGTAGGTGGGCACGGGCCACCATGTAAGACCCGTTGCTGTGCATTACTGGTCAGCGGGTGTTTGTGGGTGAACAACGGGGAAAACTGAGGGAACTGAAACCTAGACCAAGATGACTTTTTTGCTAAGGTTTCCGCCAATCCCGCGCGCAAGACGCGGGCGTCTTGTTGTGAAAAGGAGAGACGCGTGGACGAGGTCGTAACACAGGTGGGTGCGTTCGCCCCATTGATCATGAGCGCCGTTAAAGCGCTTATTGTATTGATCCTTGGATGGATCGTGGCCGGAGCGATTGGCGGTATGGTACGCCGCCGGATCAACTCGACCCCGCAGATTGACCCGACGCTGGGCAATTTCATGGCCAGCCTGGTCAAATGGGCCATACTGGCGATGGTTCTGGTGGCCGTGCTGGGGATCTTCGGGATTGAGGCGACCAGTATCGTTGCCATTCTGGGTGCTGCCTCGCTGGCGATTGGTTTGGCTCTGCAGGGGACGCTCAGCGATTTGGCTGCCGGTGTCATGCTGGTTGTGTTCCGCCCCTATAAGCTGGGCCAGTATGTGGATATTGGCGGTACGGCGGGTACGGTGAAGGATTTGAACCTGTTCACGACTGAACTGGTGACGCCGGACAATGTACAGATCATCGTTCCGAACGGTCAGGCCTGGGGCACTGTGATCACCAATTACTCGGCTCATGACACGCGGCGCGTCGATCTGGTGTTTGGCATCGATTATGGCGACAGCGCGGATGAGGCGATGAAGATCATTCTGGACGTGGCCAAGGCGGATGAGCGCATTCATAGCGACCCCGAGCCCTGGGTGCGGGTGACAAATCTGGGCGACAGCTCGGTCGATCTGACGGCACGGGTTTGGTGTGCGGCGGCGGATTACTGGGATGTGAAGTTCGAGGTCACAAAAGCGGTGAAAGAGGCGTTCGATGCAAAAGGCGTGTCGATTCCATATCCGCATTCGGTCGAGATTCACAAAGAGGCGTAAGTCCTCCCGCCCGTCGTACGGGCATTGAAATGCCCTTCTTCGGTTGGGCCCGGCGCCGCGCTGATCGCGCGGCGCTGTTTCGTTTATGACACCCGTTGCGTTTTGTCCGACCGCACCGCGCCGATAGGCGCGGTGCCCGGCCCAACGCTGTAAACGCCCTCGGCAGAGGGCGCTTTCAGGGGCGGGAGCGCCTCAGGATTTGATCACCACGTTGGGCGAAACCACGTCGATTCCCAATGCCTTGCCGACCGCGTAATAGGTCAGTTGGCCTGCGTGCACATTCAGACCGGCCAGCAGGTGCGGATCGTCCTGACAGGCTTGTTTCCAGCCTTTGTCAGCCAGCGACAGCATGAAGGGCATCGTGGCGTTCCCCAGCGCGATGGTCGAGGTGCGGGCGACCGCGCCCGGCATGTTGGCCACGCAATAGTGCATGATGCCGTCTACATCATAGATCGGGTCCGCGTGGGTGGTTGCCTTTGACGTCTCGAAACACCCGCCCTGGTCGATGGCCACGTCCACCAGAACCGCACCGGGCTTCATGGTCGACAGCTGATCGCGGCTGATCAGCTTGGGTGCGGCGGCACCGGGGATCAGCACCGCGCCGATGACCATATCGGCATCCTGGATCAGCTCGGCGGTTGCGCCAGCGGTTGAGTACTGGTTCTTGAACTGGCGTCCGAACACGTCGTCCAGATAACGCAGGCGCGGCAATGAGCGGTCGAGCACGGTCACATCCGCACCCATGCCAGACGCAATCTGCGCCGCGTGCGTCCCCACGACACCACCACCGATCACAACCACCTTGGCCGGCCCAACGCCCGGAACGCCACCCATCAGAACACCGCGGCCACCATTGGCCTTTTGCAGGGTCCACGATCCGACCTGAGGGGCCAGACGGCCTGCAACCTCGGACATCGGGGCCAGCAGGGGCAAGCCGCCATGCGCGTCAGTGACAGTCTCATAGGCGATTGCGGTACAGCCCGAGGCCAGCAGGTCATGTGTCTGGTCCGGGTCGGGGGCAAGGTGGAGATAGGTGAACAGCAGCTGCCCCTCGCGTAGCATCTTGCGTTCGGCTGCTTGTGGCTCCTTGACCTTGACGATCATGTCTGCGGCGGCGAACACCTCTTGGGCGGTGTCGACGACCTGCGCACCGGCCGCGATATAGGCGTCATTGTCAAAGCCTGCGCCGATGCCGGCATTGGTTTCAATGATGACGTCGTGGCCGCGGGCAATGGCCTCTTGCGCGGCGTTGGGGGTCATGCCGACGCGGAATTCCTGGGGTTTGATTTCCTTGGGGCAGCCGATCTTCATTTGGGATCTCCGTTTATAAACTGCCCAAAATATAGGCATGTTGAAGTGCAATTTCTGTGAAACTCTGCCTGTCATCGGGGTGTTGTTTGGGAAATTTTCCGGTATTAGTTTTAAAACTTGCAATGGAATTGCGCGAATGAGCCTGGATACGACGGATAAGAAGATTCTTGCGGCCCTGCAACGCGATGGCCGCATGTCGAATGCGGAGCTGTCTGAACAGGTGAACCTGTCGCCCTCGGCCTGCCACAGGCGCGTGCAACGGCTTGAGGCGGATGGCTATATCCGCAACTACGTAGCCTTGTTGGACGCGCGCAAGATGAACGTGCCGACGACGGTCTTTGTCGAGATTACGCTGCAAGGACAGGCGGAGGAGGTTCTGGACGCGTTCGAAAAGGCCGTGGCGCGTATTCCCGACGTTTTGGAGTGTCACCTGATGGCGGGTACGGCGGATTACATCCTAAAGGTCGTTGCCGAAAACACCGAGGACTTCGCCCGCATCCATCGTCAGTACCTGTCCCGCCTGCCGGGGGTGGCACAGATGCAAAGCTCGTTTGCATTGCGGACGGTGTTCAAGACCACCGCCTTGCCGGTTTGATCAAGCCGGGCCGGGATAGGTGAACAGGACGAGATGCAGTGCGTTAAAGCCGAAATGCATCACAACCGGAACCCATAACCGCCCGGTCGCGTAATACCCCAGCCCGCAGGCGACCCCCAGAACAGATGCTAGGACCACCAGCGCGGCACCGCCGCCTGCATGGACCAGACCAAACAACAGACTGGCCGCTGCGATCCCTGCGGCGGTTCCGATTTTGGGGATCAAAACCGATTGCAGATAGCTGCGAAAAAAGGCCTCTTCGGTCAGGCAGGTCAGAAACAGGTTCGACAGGGCAAAGATCAGCCACCATGCGGGCAGGCCGATGTCGAACCGTACCGCTCCGACGGTCAGACCCAGCAGGAACAGGGCGGGAAGCAGCACTAGTCCGGTCGTCAGCAACCATGGTCTGAACGGGTCTGAGGTCCGGACCATGCCCGGCCATGCCAACAACACCGCAAACAGAACCAGAGGTTTGTCCAGGTTCAGATACATGGTGAAATCGGCGCTGCCGGGGCTAGCCTGAACCTGATCCAATACCAACAGGTTGTGAAAGCCCGGAAACAGATGCGCCCCCAGTGCCAGGCACCACAGGATCAGCGCCAGATGCCCCGCCAGAGCCGCACCCCCGGATAAACGCCGCAAACCGGCCGCGCCAAACAAGCCAACACCGACAAGCGCCACCGCCAAAGGGGTTACCAGACCCATGGCCAGCGCAGCACAGCCAAAGGTGCCAAGCAGGACCAGGCCCAGTCCTTGTCGACCTGACGCAGCAAACACCTGCGCGGTGATCAGAATGAGCCACGGCCAGATAGCGGGCAAAAGAGACAGGAAATGCGCCATGGGCTTCTCAGGGGAAAGGACGCGCTATTGTTGCCGCGGGAACACGCCCCGTGGCAAGGGCGAAAAGCGGCAATCTTGGGCCAACGCGCTGGTGATGCGGCAATTCTATCGCTTGTTTCCCGCCAAAACTGCGTTCACAAAGGAACTGACTGATCGCCGCCTGCAACCCGTGCCACAGCAGTGTCTGCAAGGGCCTCATCAATTGATCTGATGACATCTGGCGGTTACACGCGCCGGGTACGGTCCGGACCCGATAGACGATAAGGATGTGACTTTGGCTTACGAAAATAACGATGTCCCCAAAGACTGGCTGGAAGCCGAGTTGGAAGATACGCTGGACGAAGATTTTGAGATCGAATTCAGCGAACCGATGTTGTCGATGGAAGTTCGCAAGATCTACAAGGATCAGCACCCCGATATGCTGGACCGCAAGGTCTATTTCAGAAACCTGCTGCGCCTGCAGGCCGAACTGATCAGGGTACAGGACTGGGTGCAGCATACAGGAGCTAAGGTCTGTATCCTATTCGAAGGCCGTGACAGTGCAGGCAAGGGGGGCGTGATCAAACGGATCACCCAGCGCCTGAACCCTCGGGTCGCCCGCGTGGTGGCATTGCCTGCCCCCAGCCGGCGTGAGCAGAGCCAGTGGTACTTCCAACGCTATGTGCCGCATCTGCCTGCGGCGGGCGAAATCGTCCTGTTCGACCGCTCGTGGTACAACCGCGCAGGTGTTGAGCGGGTCATGGGCTTTGCCAGCGAAGATCAGGTTGAACAGTTCTTTCAGGACGTTCCGGAATTTGAACGGATGCTGGTGCGGTCGGGGATTATTTTGCTGAAATACTGGTTCTCGATCACCGACGAAGAGCAACAGTTGCGATTCCTCATGCGTATCCATGACCCTATGAAACAGTGGAAATTGTCACCGATGGACCTGGAATCCCGCATCCGGTGGGAGGCGTATACAAAAGCCAAAGAAGATATGCTCTTCCGCACCAACATCCCCGAAGCGCCTTGGTACATTGTCGAAGGTAATGACAAGAAACGCGAACGCCTGAACTGTATCGAACACCTGCTGACCAAAATCCCCTATGGAGACGTGCCGCAGGAAAAGGTCGATCTGCCCGACCGCAAATATAACCCCGAATACGAGCGCAGGGTTCTGCCGGACGAATTGCACGTCCCGAAAATCTACTGACAAAAACGCCCCCGAATTGGGGGCGTTTTTCATTCCGGGACTGTCTGATGCGTGAAAGTCAGAACAGAAAGTTTTCGTTGCTCAACTCGGACAGTGACGTGTCTTCCAGCACGAGCTGATACCCGTTGTCATCCTCAATCACGACATCACTGCCACGTTGTGAGATGTGGTTGTTCATCAGGTCCTGGTAGTTTTGGATCGATGATTTGACAAATTTCAAAAAGACCTGATCGCCTTCGTCAGCGTCAAAATCGGTCACGCGCTGGTCGCCATAACCAAAAACGAAATCGTCGGCACCGGAACCACCCGTCAGGACGTTGTCACCCAGACCGCCAAACAACCAATCGTTTCCGTTGCCACCATCAAGGTCGTCATTGCCGGCCTGACCACTGAGCCTGTCATTGCCGTCGCCGCCAGACAGGTCGTCATTGCCATTGCCGCCCTGGATCTGGTCCCAGCCTGCACCGCCATGTGCAGTATCGGCCCCGTCCCCGCCAAACAGACGATCCTGGCCATTGCCGCCATAGAGCAGGTCTTGCCCCACGCCGCCATAGATCAGGTCGTTGTTGTTGCCGCCATATGCTTTGTCGTTCCCATGGCCGGCATAAATCTTGTCGTTGCCGTTATTTCCAATCAGCGTGTCAAACCCGTACCGCCCCAACAGCGTATCCGAGCCGCCTTTGCCGACCAAAGTATCGGCCCCGTTGCGTCCGTCCAGAACCCCGGCGCTGCCGTCTCTTAGCACCAGCCAATCGTCTTGTGCGGTGCCCTGAGTCCCAGCCCAAACCTCCTGGCGAACCGGTGTAAGATCCGGTTCCGGCGTTTCGTCGGGAACTGGCACTGGCGCAGGCGTCGGTGATGGCGACGGTGCGGGATTGGGTGCGCCGCCTGATGCGCCGGTATCCAACAGAACCGGTGCCGAAGTCGTCGCAAAGTTTTGCGTGACGATCACAGCGTCCCATCCGTTGAAGTCGCCTTCTTCGATCCCGATTCCGATATATTTGAAATTGGGGTTCAAGATATTGGCCCGGTGGCCGGGGCTGTTCATCAGAGACTGATGCAATTGCACGACGTCATCGCTGGCACCATTGGGTCCGCGTTCAGATTGCCACGCAATGTTTTCACCGGAACGCCACGCGCCAGAGAATTGAAAGCCCGCATCTCTCATGCGTGCCGTGGCGCTGGATCCACCCTGTCCCGTGTGGCTGAACGTGTCTGTTTGCAGCATCCATTCGCTGTGGTCTTCGGCTGAATCATTCAGCCTCTGTTCAAGCTGCAGAGGCTGTAGCCCCCGGCTTGTGCGTTCTTCATTGATCAGTGCAAGCATCTGCCGTTCTAGCGCGCTAGCGTTGGACATGACTCTGCCTCCGTAAGAATTCGTTATTTTGGAGCGACCTTAATGGCGAGAATTTGGCGGGATAAGGTCGCAATCTGGGCGGCCCGACCCACTCGGCGAATTGTCACCACCGAGATCGTTATGTTTGTGCAAAAACCCGCGCAGACGGGCCAATAAAGGGCCGAGGGGCACCGGTGCAGTGCCCCAAACACCGTCTCAGACGTCAGAAAAAGCTCATCACATAGTCGTCATCGACCGGTATTTGCCACAAAAACCCATTTTGCAGGGTATCTGCAGCGACCGACTCGGGGGGCGACTCAGTCGGGGTTTCTTCGCAACGATCCCAAAACAGCATGAACGCATCATCCTCTGCCGCAGCATCGGCCGTTTCGGTTTCAGCCAATTCGAACTCATCGGCGGGCCTGCGAGGGCTGTTAAAGAACTCAAGAATAGACGCAAGGAACGCATCGACGTCGAACGCTGTTTCAACAGGGGTTTGAGCAACGGGTTCCGGGGTCTCGGTTTCCTGAACCGGAGTCGCGACGACCTCGGGAGTGTCCTCGGTTTCGGGCGTTTGGTCGACCGGTTCCTCGACCTCAACCAGATCTGTGGCGGGCGTCTCGGTTGCGTCGGGTTCGGGGACTTCTGCAATGGGGGTTTGCGGGTCAGTCACTTCTTCCTCGGGCGCTGCGGGGGCGACGCCGGTGTCCAGAACCACCTCACCGTCGGTGGTGGCAAAGTTCTGCGTGACCATCACGGCATCCCACCCGTTATAGTCGCCTTCCTCGATCCCGATGCCGATATATTCGAAATCGGGGTTCAGGATGTTGGCGCGGTGGCCCGGGCTGTTCATCAGGTTTTGGTGCAATTGCGCGACATCATCGCTGATCCCTGGCGCGCCGCGTTCAGATTGCCACGCGATGTTTTCGCCCGATCGCCAGCTGCCCGAGAAATCAAAGCCGGCATCCCGCATCCGCTCGGTCGCGCTGGACCCGTTCGAGCCCGTGTGGCTGAATCTGTCTGCGTCCAGCATCCATTCACTATGATCCTCGGCCGATGCGTTCAGGTTGGTTTCCAGTTTCAGGGGCTCCAGCCCGCGGGATGTGCGCTCTTGGTTGATCAGCGCCAGCATTTCCTGCTCGATTGTACTTGCAGTCGACATTTCTGCCTCCGGTTATGAGTGGTCGTCTGAGTAGACGGGGCCAATTACACGGGGCATTCGAACGGCGGACAGAGGGGGCGTGGATTTGCGCGAATTCCGGCAGGCGCGTGCTGTCAGAGAACGATTCGCTGCGCTGCAAAATGCCGGGCAAAATCCTGCCGAGTCAGAACTGGCGGCTTGTTGCTGAGGCTCGGGGCCGGATCGGCGGATTGCAACTGGTGTCGAAAACGACAAACCCCCGGGCGGGGCCTCGGGGGTCGTCAAATAGTGTCATCCAAAGCTGGAAGAGCGTCAGGTGCTTAGAGCAGACCTTCGCGCTGGGCTTTCTTGCGTGCCAGTTTACGGGCACGACGAATCGCTTCAGCTTTCTCACGCGCTTTTTTCTCGGACGGTTTCTCGAAATGTTGCTTGAGCTTCATTTCACGGAAAACGCCTTCGCGCTGCAGCTTTTTCTTCAGGGCACGAAGCGCCTGATCGACGTTATTGTCGCGAACACTAACCTGCATGTGGTTGTCACCACCTTTCTAGATAGAGTTGCAAGGATTTGCAGGAAGTGGCCGTATAGCAAAGCGCACCTATCTTGTCTAGTACTGGGTCCCAGAACCGGAGAACCGCCATGACCGTTACCTACGAAGATACAAAACAACAGCTTTTGGACGCCATCCTGATGCATGTGCCGTTCGATGGCTGGTCCGAGGCCAGCTTTCGCGCCGCCATCAGCGACTGCGATCTGGATGACGGTCTGGCCCGCGCGATCTGCCCGCGTGGGGCGGTCGATCTGGCGCTGGCGTTCCATGCGCGCGGGGATGCGGCGATGGTCGAACGTCTGACCACCACCGATATGTCCGAGATGAAGTTCCGCGAAAAGGTGGCTGCTGCTGTCCGATTCCGGCTTGAAGCCGTACCCGACAAAGAACTGGTGCGCCGTGGCATGACGCTGTTTTCCCTACCAACCCATGCAGCGGATGGGGCTAAAGCATTGTGGCAGACCTGCGATCTGATCTGGGACACGCTGGGCGACACGTCGGATGATGTGAACTGGTACACCAAGCGGGCGACTCTGTCGGGGGTGTATTCCTCGACCCTGTTGTTCTGGCTGGGCGACGACTCGCCGGACCATGAAAGGACCTGGTCGTTTCTGGATCGCCGTATCGACAACGTGATGCAGATCGAAAAGCTCAAGGCGCAGGTGAATGGCAACCCGCTGTTCAAACCCTTTCTGGCCGTGCCGAACTGGCTTGCCGGTCAAGTCAAACCTCCGATGAAAATGCGGGCGGATTTGCCGGGGATGCTGAACCCGCGCAAGTAAGCGTCTGGGCCTTCCCGAATTAGCCTGCTAGGCATTGGGCCAAGGAGGATTTGCCCATGACCCAGACGATGCGCGCTGTAGAAATCACCAAGCCCGGCGGCCCGGATGTTTTGCAACTGACCGAGCGCCCGGTCCCCGAGGCGCAAGCGGGTCAGGTGGTGCTGAAAGTGGCCTATGCCGGGGTGAACCGCCCTGACGCGTTGCAGCGGGCCGGGGCCTATGATCCGCCCCCGGGTGCCAGCGATTTGCCGGGGCTTGAGGCCTCGGGCGAAGTGGTTGCCGTGGGGCCGGGTGTTGAGGGGCTGTCGATCGGTGATCAGGTTTGTGCCCTGCTACCCGGTGGTGGCTATGCCGAATATGTGGCCACCCCGGCCGCGCATTGTCTTCCGGTGCCTCAGAGCATGGGGCTGAAAGAGGCCGCTTGCCTGCCCGAGACCTTCTTTACCGCCTGGTCCAACGTCTTCATGCGTGGCGGGCTGAAAGCAGGGGAACGGTTTCTGGTCCATGGCGGCTCCAGCGGGATCGGGACCACGGCGATTCAACTGGCCCACAGCTTTGGCGCGCGGGTCTTTGCCACCGCCGGATCGGACGAGAAATGCGAAGCCTGCCTGAAACTGGGTGCGGAACGCGCGATCAACTACCGCGATGAGGATTTTGTTGGCGTCATGCGAGCCGAAGGGGGCGCGAACCTGATCCTCGATATGGTGGGCGGTGACTATATCCCGCGCAACGTGAAATCACTGGCCGAAGATGGCCGGCTGGTGCAAATCGCATTCCTGCAAGGCCCACAGGTCGAGCTGAACTTTGCTCTGATGATGGTGAAACGCCTGACCCTGACCGGCAGCACCCTGCGCCCTCAAAGCGATCTGGCCAAGGCGCGGATTGCGCAAAACCTGCGCGAAGCGGTCTGGCCCCTGCTTGAGGCCGGAAAGGTCGCCCCCGTCATGGACAGCGCATTCGATTTGGCCGATGCCGCAGCGGCCCATGCGCGGATGGAAAGCTCGGGCCATATTGGCAAGATCGTTCTGAACGTGGCCGGTTAAGGCCGTTCTAATCTGCGCAAAGAGCCGCATCTCAGCGTGATTTTCACGCTGAGGTTGCATGCGGCCAAATCCTGCCGATTGCCCTTATTTTCAGGCGTGTTAGCTTGGCGTCAGGCAACAGGAGGTCAGCATGCAGCAAACGGCAAGAACCGTCGTCATTCATGAACACGGCGGCCCCGAAGTTCTGAGGATCGAAGACCGCCCCGTGGGCGAGCCCGGCCCCGGTGAGGTGCGCATCCGGCACAGGGCCTGCGGGTTGAATTTCATCGATGTGTATCAACGCACCGGTCTCTACCCGCTAGAGCTGCCGCATGCGTTGGGGATGGAGGCCGCAGGCGTGATTGAGGCCGTGGGCGAGGGCGTCACCCATTTGCAGCCTGGTCAGCGCGCCGCCTATGCCGCCGCGCCCTCAGGCGCCTATGCCGAGGCAAGGGTGATGCCCGCCGCGCAGGTCTGTCCTTTGCCCGAGGGGATCACCTATGACGCGGCGGCGGCGATGATGCTCAAGGGGATGACGGTCGAATATCTGTTTCACCGCACAACACCGCTGAGGCGCGGGGATACCGTTCTGTTCCATGCCGCTGCCGGTGGGGTGGGGTTGATCGCCTGTCAGTGGGCCAAGTCTGAGGGGATCACCCTGATCGGTACGGCCGGAACAGACGAAAAATGCAGTCTGGCGCAATTCAACGGCGCAGCCCATTGCATCAACTACCGGACGGAAAACTTTGCCGAACGCGTGGCCGAGATCACCGGCGGCAAAGGCGTTGATGTTGTCATGGATTCCATCGGGGCGGATACGTTCAACGGATCGCTGGATTGCCTGAAACCGCTGGGCATGATGATTTCCTTCGGCAATGCGTCGGGGCCGGTGCCGCTGATGGATATCGGGGTTTTGGGCAAAAAAGGCTCGCTCAAGATCACGCGGCCGACGCTGTTCACCCATATTGCGGATCATGCCGTCTGTCAGGCCATGGCGCGGCGTCTGTTCAACAAGGTCGAAGGCGGCGAGGTCAAGATTCACATCGATCAGCGTTTTGCGCTGGATCAGGTGGCCGATGCCCATCGCGCGCTTGAGGCGCGTCAGACCACGGGCAGTACGGTTCTGGAAGTATAAGTGCCTGTACAAAAGAAAACCGGCGGCAGATCTCTCTGCCACCGGTTCTTTCGCCTAAGCGGTCGGATTACTGCGCTTGCAGTTCGGCCGGCGTTTTCTCTGCGATGTCTTTCCAGTTGGCGTCTGCCCGCTCGTTAAAGCCCGGGATGTCGCCTTCCCAGCGTTCCTGAATGTCTGCCGACAGGTTCAGGTACAGCTTGTTGTCAACGATTTTCCAATAGTTCGGGTCGCCGTCGAACTTGAAGCCCATCGCGGTGCCGAATGCGCAGTAGCCGCCATATGCGGGCAGGTACGCTTCGGGGTTTTCTTCGAAGGCTGCTTTGTTTTCTTCATTGGCAAAGCGGTACAGTGCATCATTGTGCAGGGTGGTGATGCGGTAATCGCCTTTGGTGGCCTCGCCAACGGTGAAGTAGGCAACCGGGTCATAACCCTGCAGCGCCAGGCCGGTCGAGCTTGCGTTCAGTTCAACGCCAGCGGCCAGGGCCGTGCTTGCAACTGCGACGGACAGTGCAACGCCGCCGATGAGGGATTTGATCTTGTTCATGGTTTTCACCTTTCGTGAATTGAGCCACCGGACGACACGGGAATTGTGTCTGGGCAACCCTTTCGATTTTGTTCCGTGCGGTCGGTAATTGGCCGTCACGAAACCGAAGTGGGTAATCCCGTCATCACGTTCAAAACAATCAATTGTGAATGTGCGCATGCGAAGGGCGGATGTTCAAAAATGCGCAAAAAGGGTCAGGGATCGGCGACAAATGAGGTCACAAAATCAATGACTTTCTGCGCGGGCATTTCGCACGGACGCAGCAGCGCACCGCTGTTTTGCGTCAGATACAGGTTTAGGCTGATGTAATCCGTGCCACCCAACTCATGCGCGACGAGCTTGTGGCTTTTGCCATTGGCCAGCACTGTTCGGCTGACCACATAGCGCCGGTCATTGCTGCGTCCGGTGCAAGTTCCAAGCGGGAGAGAGAAGAAGGCGTTCAGAAAAGGGCCGGTCTCGTTCAAGACTGGCCGACTTTGGGCTCAGTCCCGGCTTTGATCCGCGAGATGTTGCTGCCGTGACGCCAATAGACCAGCAGGGTCAGTACGATGCCCAGGAAAAAGCCTGTCCCATCGGTCAGCAACAGCACCCAGATGGTTGAAAGCGAGGCCGCGACCAGCGCCCCCAGCGAAGACATGCGCCAGATCGCCACCGTCACCAGCCAGGTCACACAACAGGCCACGCCCACGCGCCAGTCCAGTGCCAGCCACAGGCCGAAAAAGGTGGCCACGCCCTTGCCGCCCTTGAACCCCAACCAGACCGGAAAGCAATGCCCAAGAAAGGCAGCCAGTGCTGCGATCTGGGCGGCATCTTCGCCCGCCAGCGCCCGGGCGAGCAAGACAGCGACCACCCCCTTGGCCGCGTCCAGGATCAGCGTCAGCGCGGCGGCGGCTTTGTTGCCGGTGCGCAGCACATTGGTTGCGCCGATATTGCCGGACCCGATTTCGCGCAGGTTGCCCAGGCCCATGACTTTGGCAAGGATCATACCAAAGGGGATCGATCCCATCAGATATCCCATCGCGGCCCAGAGGATCAGCTGGGTCGTCGTACTGTCGATTGGGGGCATCAGGGTCTCCGATATACTTCTTGGCCTGCAACATAAGTTGCAGAGACCTTACCCTGCATGCGCTGCCCGTCAAACGGTGTGTTCTGCGATTTCGATTTCAGGGCAAACCGATCCAGCACAATAGGCACATCCGGGTCGAACAGCACCAAATCGGCGGGTGCACCCTCGGCCAGACGACCCGAGTCCAGCCCCAGCCGTTTCGCCGGATTCAGGGCCATGGCGCGGAACAGGGTCGGCAGGTCCAGTTGATCCGCATGATAGAGCCGCAGCGCGGCGGGCAGCAGGGTTTCCAGCGCGACTGCGCCCGAGGCCGCCTCTTCAAACGGCAGGCGCTTGCTTTCTTCGTCCTGCGGGGTGTGCATGGAACTGATGATGTCAATCAGCCCGGTCCGCACGGCTTCGATCACCGCCTGGCGGTCGTCCTCGGACCGAAGCGGCGGCTTGACCTTGAAGAAGGTGCGATAGTCGGCCACGTCCAGCTCATTCAGCGTCAGATGGTGGATCGATGTGCCTGCGGTGATGTCCAGCCCGTTGCGCTTGGCGCGGTCCAATGCGGGCAGGGCGCGGGCGGTGGTGATCTGATCGGCGTGGTACTTGGCGCCGGTCATTTCAAGCAGAGCGATGTCGCGATCCAGCCCCATGCGCTCGGCCATGGGCGAGACGGCGGGCAGACCGTAAAGCGCGGCGAACTTGCCGCTGGTGGCAGCGGCCCCGGCGCTCAGGATGGGTTCCTGCGGGTGTGCAATCACCAGCGCGCCGCAGGATTTCGCATAGGTCAGCGCGCGGGAAAACACTTTGGTATTGGCGATCACATGGTCGCAATCGGTAAAAGCCACGGCACCTGCGTCTTGCAGAAAGCCGATCTCGGTCATCTCGCGGCCTTCGCGGGCTTTGGTCAGGGCTGCCATGGGCAACACGTTGACCGGCGCATCCGCCTGAGCGCGGCGGGTTGCGAATTCCAGCGTTTCCGGCGTGTCCACGGCGGGCAGCGTGTCAGGGCGGGTGACGATAGTGGTCACACCGCCAGCAGCAGCGGCCAGACCGGCGGATTTATAGCTTTCCTTGTGCCGCTCGCCCGGCTCGCAGACCTTGACGCCGATATCGACGATGCCGGGGGCCAGACATTGCCCATCGCAGTCGATCACCTGCGCGTCCGAGGCCGGAGCGGCACCCTGACCAAGGGCGGCTATGCGGCCCTCTGAGACCTGCAGCCAGCCAAGCGTGTCCGTTCCGGCCTCGGGGTCGATCAGGCGGGTGTTGGTGAAAATCTGGTCGGTCATGTCTGGGCCTCTCGGGCTTTGGTCAGGGCTGCCATGGCGGCGTCCGGGTCGGGCAGGTATTCGAACACGCGAAATCGCAGGTGCGAGAATACGATGTTCCGTCCGTTGCGATAGAATTTCAGGTCGGGATGAACGGGAATGGATTTCGCTTTGAAGATCGCGCTGATCCACCAGACATTGCGATCGGTCACCACATAGACGCGTCGCGTGCGGATCAACCGATCCCACCACATGAAAAACGCCAGCAGCAGCGTGCAACTGATCAGTTGCCAGTAATCGCGCACGGTGTCTGCAAACCACGGGCTGGCGAGCCAGGCCAGACCAAGGCTGGCAACCAGAATCCCGTAGGCCCAACGCAGACGCGGAGGAAAATAGCCTTGATAGGGCTGACCGGCCCACAGAACCCCTTCATTGTCGGGTATTTTCTCGCGCCACCAGTCGTCGCTCATCCAATGGCCCTTTCGATGGCGGCTTTGGTGGCGGCGGGGTCGGCTTGGTATTTGATCAGGTGTTTGTCGCCGCTTTTGGTGACGACCTGCACGAAACTGCCCATGATGTTGACCGCCTCAATCTGATTCAGCGGCACGACGCGCGGGCCGGGGCCGGTGAGGGTGGTGTCAGACATCTCCCACGTATTTGTCAATTCCTCGGACGCCAGATACCACGCGCGGATGCCGATGGCGGCCAGCCCGGCGGGCGCTCCGGTCCAGACATAGGGGTTGCCGATCAGCCAAAGCACGATCATTGCCCCCGCCATGGCGATGGCGGCCAGGGTCAGGTTGGTCTGGATATAGGCGCGTTTGTGCGGGGTGAAGGTTACAGGATCAGCCACAGGGCACCTCCGACAACAAATAGGATGATCACCGCCAAAAGGGCCGAGCCGACACGATTGGACTGACCGGTCTCGACCGGTGACTGCGGGGCCGAGAAGGGCCGTGCGCTTTCGGTTTTGATCGGCCCGCCGGTCCAGTTGGTGGCCTCTTCGGTATAGAGACCTTGTAGGTGAACCCTTGGGTCCGGCGTCAAATTGGCGGCGCGATCACCGAACGCGGCGCTGCGCACCACCATCACCCAGCCTTCGATGGCGTCGAGTGCAGTACGGTTCAGCTGATCCTCGGACACGCCGCAGCCTTCGTGCAGGTATCCATAGAGCCCAAGGTCTTCGAGGTCAGCGACCGGAAAGATATCAATCTGCTCTGCGTCCAGCCCCTCGACCCCTAGAACCTGATCAGCAGCACCGGGTTCACGCAGGAACTTCGCCTCTTCGGCGCGCATGTCCAGCGTGAACAGGCGGATCACACCGCGTTCATGGGGGGCGATGGTCAGATCGCTCATGCGGCCTCGCGCAGGTTCCGGGCCAACAGCTCCATCGCGGCCATGCGGACGGCGACGCCCATCTCAACCTGTTCCTGAATGACGGATCGGTTGATGTCATCAGCCAGCGTGCCGTCGATTTCCACGCCGCGATTCATCGGGCCGGGATGCATGACGATGGCATCGGGCTTGGCCAGCGCCAGTTTCGCCGCATCCAGCCCGTAGCGGTGGTAATATTCGCGCTCGGACGGGATGAAACCGCCATCCATGCGCTCTTTCTGGAGGCGCAGCATCATGACGACGTCGACGTCGCGCAGGCCGTCGTTCATGTCGTCGTAAATCTCGGCACCAAATTCTGCGAACTGGCCGGGAACCAGCGTAGGCGGGCCGATCAGACGGATGCGGTTTTCCATCTTGCCCAGCAGGATCAGGTTCGAGCGCGCCACGCGGGAATGCGCCACGTCTCCGCAGATTGCGATGTTCAGCCGGTGCAGGCGACCCTTGGCGCGGCGGATGGTCAGCGCGTCCAGCAGGGCCTGCGTCGGGTGTTCGTGCCGCCCGTCACCGGCATTCAACACCGCGCAATTCACTTTCTGCGCCAGTAGGTCCACGGCACCGGAATGCGGATGCCGCACCACCAGCAGATCGGGATGCATCGCGTTCAGCGTCATCGCCGTGTCGATCAGCGTCTCGCCCTTTTTGATCGAGCTGGCCTGCATCGCCATGTTCATCACATCCGCGCCCAGCCGCTTGCCTGCCAGTTCAAAACTGGCCTGCGTGCGGGTCGAGTTCTCAAAGAACATGTTGATCTGCGTCAGCCCCGACAGCACATCGGAATGCTTGGCCGATTGCCGGTTCAGGTCGACATAGGTCTCGGCCAGATCAAGAATGGCGGTGATATCGGATTGCGACAGATGCTCGATGCCAAGAAGGTGACGATGGGCAAAACGCATGGGCGGGCTCCGGTCTGACAATCGAGCCGCTTATAAGAAGCCGCGCGGGCCAAGGCAACCTAAGGATCAGACCCTTCGGGCAGTTTCTCGCACCCGCCATCGGGCAGGCACTGTTCACCGGGTTTGCACCACCTGGCATTGCCGCAATCGACCGCTTTGACCGGCACGCATCCCTGATTGGCCGAGCATTTGAACCCCTGGCGGCATTGCGAGCCGGTTTCCTCGCATAAAAACCAGCCGGGGCGCGTGCATCCGCCGCCCGGCAAGCAGGCGGTGCCCGTGGCGCAGGTGCTGCCGTCGTCACATCTGGCGCTGGGCTTGGGCAGTGTGAACTTGAGCGAGATCGCCTCGCACTCGCCGCGCCCATTGCACGAGGTGCCGCTTGGGCAATCCAGGCTTGTGCGGCATTTGTTTTCGCCCTTGGGGGCGCATCGGCGGCTGCCGATGCAGCGTTCGAACGGGCCGCAGGACAGACCGCCACCGCAATAGGTGCCGCCCAGGGGGATACAGTGGTTGTCAAAGCTGCATCGCTGCCCGGCCGAGCAGCACCGGTTGCCACATTTTGACTGCCCGCCGCGACATTGGGGGGTTCGGTCTTGTATTCCGCCCCGATTGTGCAGCCCTTCGCGGGTGTTGATCTGCGCAAAGACGGGGCCGCTGAATGTGATCAGCAGGGCAATGGTCAAAAGGAATCGCAACACAACAGCCATGAATGCGCCAATGGTCGGTGCGACGGGACGCCCGATCAAGGGCAATTCGCTTTCCCTCGGTCAAAAGCTGGTTAGATTGAGGTCTATGGAATCGGCATTGGACTATCACACCGCGCGGGCGCTGCTGGATTGGCAGATCGAACTGGGCGCAACGGATGCAATCGGGGATGCCCCGGTGGATCGCTATGCGCTGCCGGACACTGCGCCCAAGGCCAAGAAACCGACCGCTGTGGCCGCCGCCCCGGAAAAGCCCAAGCAGGTAGACCCGGTTCAGGTGGCCAAAGCCGCAGCACAGGGGGCCGCGTCACTGGATCAGTTGCGCGCGGCGATGGATGCGTATGAGCATTGCGAGCTGAAACGTGGTGCGCGGCAATTGGTGTTTGCCGACGGCACACCGGGCGCACGGGTGATGATCATCGGCGAAGCGCCGGGGCGCGAGGAAGACCGCGCGGGCAAGCCTTTTGTGGGCCGCGCGGGGCAGTTGCTGGACCGGATGTTGGCGGCGATTGATCTGGATCGCGGCCAGAACGTCTATATCACCAATGTGCTGCCATGGCGGCCGCCGCAGAACCGCGACCCTAAACCCGAAGAAATCGGGATGATGAAGCCTTTCCTTGAACGGCACGTTGCCTTGGCAAAACCGGATGTATTGGTGGTCATGGGCAATATCAGCTGTCAGGCGGTGCTGGGCAAATGCGGCATCACCCGGCTGCGGGGACAATGGGATCAGGCGCTGGAGCTGCCGGTGATCCCGATGTTCCACCCGGCCTATCTGCTGCGCCAGCCGCAGGCCAAGCGCCACGCCTGGGCGGATCTGTTAGAGCTGAAAGTCCGGCTAGGGGGCAAGTGATGCGCATTCTGGCCTTTTCCGATCTGCACATGGCGCGCAACCGGGCGGCTGACATTGTGGCCGCCAGCGCCGGGGCCGATCTGGTGATCGGAGCCGGTGATTTCTGCAACATGCGGCAAGGTCTGGATGAGGCGATGCAGATGCTTTCGGGCATCTCGGCCCCGTTTGTGATGGTGCCCGGAAACGCCGAAAGCGCGCAAGAACTGACGGATGCCGCGCCCGAAGGCTGGCATGTGCTGCATGGCAGCGGGATGACGCTGGACGGTCTGCGCCTGTTCGGGCTGGGCTACGGCGTGCCGGTCACACCCTTTGGCGACTGGTCCTGCGATCTGACCGAGGCCGAGGCGGCAGAATTGCTGGATCGCTGCGACGCTGCGGACGTGCTGATCACCCATTCTCCGCCCAAAGGATTTGGCGATGTCACCTCGGGCGGGGTGTCCGTGGGATCGACCTCTGTGCGCAATGCCGTGGAGCGGCTGCAACCGAACATCGTGTTCTGCGGCCATATCCATGACAGCTGGGGCTATCGCGGCGCTGTCGGGCAGACACAGGTTGCCAATCTGGGCCCAACGGTAAATTGGTTCGAGGTGGGCCAATGATTGAAACAGTGACCCTGCTGGCCTTCATCCCCGCCGCTATGGCGCTGAACTTCACCCCCGGCGCGGATATGATGTTCTGTTTCGGTCAGGGTTTGCGATCAGGGTCCAGACCGGCGCTGGCCGCCAGTGCCGGTGTATCGGCGGGGCTGATGGTGCATGTTTTACTGGCAGGGCTGGGTCTTGGCGCGGCGGTGAACAGCCTGCCATGGGTGTTCGATGTCATCCGCTGGCTGGGTGTGGCCTATCTGCTGTATCTGGCCTGGGGGGCGATCCGGAACGGGGCGGTGTCAGCCGATGCCCCCGCGAAACCCACAACGCATGCCTTTCGGGATGGGATGGTGGTGAATCTGACCAACCCCAAGGTGATCCTGTTCGTTCTGGCCTTTATCCCGCAATTCGTGGACCCGAATTCGGGTCCGATCCTGCCGCAATTCCTGATCTTTGGCGTGATCATCGCGCTGGGCGGGTTTGCGGTGAACGGCTTGGTGGGTGTTTTTGCCGGCGGCGCGGGCAAGGTTCTGATCTCGAACCCGCGCGCCTCTCGTATCATGGGTTGGGTGACGGGGGGCATTTTTGCCGCCCTTGCCATCCGGCTTGCCATTTTGGAAAGGGCCTGACGCCACATGTCACGCATTGATGAAAGCATGGAATTCATCCCGGTTCGGATCGCTGTTCTGACCGTCTCGGACACACGTTCGTTGGAAGATGACCGCTCAGGCCAGACATTGGTCGACCGGATCGCACGCGCGGGGCACAGCCTGGCGGATCGCAAGATCATCCGCGATGAACGCGGCGAGATCGCGGCACAGTTGCGCCTGTGGGTCGGAGACCCCGAGATTGACGTCGTGATCTCAACCGGGGGCACCGGCCTGACCGGGCGTGACGTCACCGTCGAGGCGCACCGGGACGTCTATGAAAAGGAGATCGAGGCATTCGGCACGGTCTTCACCCTGATTTCAATGGAAAAGATCGGCACGTCCGCCGTGCAGTCGCGCGCCACAGGCGGGGTGGCGCAGGGCACCTATCTGTTCGCGCTGCCGGGCAGTCCGGGTGCGTGCAAAGATGCCTGGGACGGGATTCTTGAAAAACAATTCGATTACCGCCACCGGCCCTGCAATTTTGTGGAAATAATGCCCCGATTGGACGAACACCTGCGACGGAAGTAAGCTGTTCGCACGTATAACATCGGATAACCGCTTTGTGGCTTGGCATATTTCGCGGCACGGCTACCTTTTATGTTAGGCAGCGCGCAGCAACCGGGGTGAATAAGGAATGCGATTTCTAAGGCAAAGCCTTGTTGGTGTTTTTCTGGCGTTTCTGACGCTGGCTTTGCTGTTTGTGGCCGCGCAGCTGATCACCGGCGCGGTGCAAGAGGCGCTGACCCGAGACAACGCACCGCCTCAGTCCCGTGAGCGCGTCTTTGCCGTCAGTGTCCGCCCGGCCGAGCTTGAGACTGTAACCCCCCTGCTTGAGGCGTTTGGTGAGGTTCAAAGCCGCCGCCGTCTTGAACTGCGCGCCGCCCTTGGTGGGCGTGTGACCGCGCTGTCCGAGGATTTCGAAGACGGGGGTGCGGTGACGGCGGGCGAAGTGCTTGTTGAACTGGACCCTGCAGACGCGCAATCGGCGCTGGATCGGGCAAAGTCCGACCTGTTGGATGCCCAGTTTGAGGAACGGGATGCGGAACGGTCTCTGCTGCTGGCGCAGGATGAGTTGAATTCGGCCGAGGCGCAGGCCGCTTTGCAGGGCCGGGCCATGCAGCGGCAGAAAGACCTGCAAAGCCGCGGCGTGGGAACCCCCGCTGCGGTTGAGGCCGCCGAGCTGGCCGAGGCCGTTGCGCAGCAATCGGTGCTGGCGCGCCGCATCGCGCTGGCGCAGGCTGAATCGCGAGTCGATCAGGCAACCACCTTGCTGGCCCGCGCCCGCATCGCGCTGGAGGCCGCCGAGCGGGATTTGAATGACATGACCATCCGGGCGCGCTTTGGCGGTACGCTGACAGATGTGACGCTGGTCGAAGGGCGCTTGGTGGCCGCGAACGAAAAGCTGGCCGAACTGGTCGACCCCACTGCGCTTGAAGTGGCGTTCCGTGTCTCGACTGCGCAGTTTGTGCGCCTTTTGGATGCCGAGGGCGCGTTGATCAACGCGCCTGTCACTGTCTCGCTTGAGGTTACTGGTACCGATCTGACCGCCACGGGCCGTATCAGTCGCGACAGCGGGTCCGCGGGTGAGGGTCAGACAGGTCGGCTGGTCTATGCCCGCCTGGATGACGCTCCGGGGTTCAAACCCGGTGATTTCGTGACAGTCACGGTTGAAGAGCAGCCGCTGGAAAACGTGGTGCGGCTGCCGTCTTCGGTGCTGGATGCGGCGGGCTCGGTTCTGGTGCTGGGCCCAGATGACAGGCTTGAGACCTTGCCGGTACAACTGATCCGCCGCCAGGGTGATGAGGTGTTGCTGCGCGGGCAGGGTCTGGTCGGGCGCGAGGTTGTGATTGGTCGCACGCCCTTGTTGGGTGGCGGTGTCCGGGTGCGCCCCCTGCGGGAAGAAGACCAGGCCGATATCGATCCCGGCATGGTCGAACTGTCTGACGAACAGCGCGCTGAACTGGTGGCGCAGGTGGAATCCAGCAACCAGATGACCAACGAGGCCAAGGCCAGCGCGCTGAGCCAGCTGAAAGCGGCCCAAGTGCCCGCCGATTTGGTGCGCCGCATCGAGACGCGGGCGGGGGGCTAGCGCCATGATGCGCGAAATCCCCGGTGCGGCGGGCGGCATCCTGAGCTATTTCACCCGTCACCGGACAGTGGCCAACCTGTTGTTGTTGGTAATGCTGGTTCTGGGGGCCGCCGCGATCCCCAACATGCGGGCACAGTTCTTTCCGGACGTGATCCTTGAACGTGTCGACGTCAATGTCGAGTGGGAAGGGGCCGGTCCGGAAGATGTGGACAATGGCATCGTTCAACTGCTGGAGCCTGTCCTGCTTGCGGTTGAAGGGGTGACCAGCACAACCTCGACCTCGCGCGAGGGGCAGGCCAGTATCCGGTTGGAGTTTGAGGCCAACTGGGACATGTCGCGCGCCGTGGATGAGGTGCGCACCGCCGTCGACAGTGTGACCAACCTGCCTGTGGATGCCGAAGAACCCTCGATCCGCAGGGGGGCGTGGCGGGATCGGGTGACGGATCTGGTCATCACCGGCCCGGTTGATCCCGATCAGCTGGCAAAATTCACCGATGAGCTGATCAACCGTCTGTTTGCCGTTGGTGTGACCCGCACCACGATCCGGGGCCTTGCCGCGCCGCGCGTGGTGGTCGAGGTGCCAACAGCGCAACTGATCGCCAATGATATCGCCCTGTCCGAGATCGCTCAGGCCATTGCAGCCGAAGCTGTGGCCAGCCCGGCTGGGGATGTAACTGGCGCAAATGCCCGTATCCGTACCGGCGCGGAAAAGCGCACCCCGGAAGAGATCGAAGGGATCGCGCTGCGCAACTTTGCCGATGGCTCGAAACTGTATGTGGGCGATGTGGCCTCAATTCGGGTTGAGGGCGTTGACCGGGATCGCAGCTATTTTGTGGGTGATAACCCGGCTATGTCGGTGCGTGTGGACCGATCCAATCTAGGCGATGCCATCAAGATTCAGCACACGGTCGAAGATGTGGTGGCCGAGATGCAGGCCAGCCTGCCCGAAGGCGTCACGGTCGAGCTGATCCGCACCCGCGCGCAGGCCATCACCGATCGTCTGGATATTCTGGTCGATAACGGGCTGATGGGTCTGGGCCTTGTGGTCTGTCTGCTGTTTCTGTTCCTGAATGCGCGGATCGCCTTTTGGGTGGCTGCGGGTATTCCGGTGGCGATGGCTGCGTCGATTGCCTTCATGTATATTGGCGGGATTTCACTCAATATGATCTCGCTGTTTGGTTTGATCATCACGTTGGGGATCGTGGTGGATGACGCCATCGTCGTGGGGGAACATGCCGATTTCCGCGCGCGGCGGCTGGGCGAAGCCCCGGTAGTGGCCGCAGAAAGCGCGGCCCGGCGGATGGCCATGCCGGTCTTTGCCGCGACTCTGACTACGGTCATTGCTTTCTTTGGTCTTACGGCCATTGGCGGCCGGTTCGGTGAGTTGATCAACGACCTTCCCTATACCGTGATCGCGGTGCTGATCGCCTCGCTGATCGAATGCTTTCTGATCCTGCCCAATCATATGGCCCATGCCATCGCGCATTCGGCCAAGGAACACTGGTACGACTGGCCCAACCGGGTGGTCAATCGCGGCTTTCGCTGGGTGCGCGATCACCTGTTCCGCCCATTGATCGCCTGGGTCGTCTGGGCGCGCTATGTGGTTGTTGCGGTCATGGTGGTGATCCTGGCCAGCCAGCTGGCCCTGTTCATCAAGGGCGACGTGAACTGGCGGTTCTTCAACGCGCCCGAGCGTGGTTCGGTCACCGGCAATTTCATCATGGCCGAAGGGGCCACCCGCGAAGATACGCTTGAGATGATGCACAGCATCCAGCGCGCCACCGAAGAGCTGGGCCAGATTTACGAAGAACGCCACGGGCGCAACCCGATTGACTATGTTCTGGCCGAGGTTGGCGGTAATGCCGGCTTCTTCAATCTGACCGCTGCAGACGGCAAGGATCAGGACCTGCTGGGCGGAATTTCCATCGAGTTGATCGACGCTGATCTGCGTCCCTATTCCAGCTTTGAATTTGTTGGCGAGCTGCAGGATTTCGTGCCCCGCCACCCCAAGGTTGAATTGCTGACATTCCGCGGCTGGCGTTCGGGTCCCGGTGGCGATGCGATCGATGTGCAGTTCTACGGGGCCGATGTGAACACGCTCAAGACTGCGTCCGAGGATTTGCAGGCCGAACTGTCGAAATACCCCGAGGTTTCGGCGCTTGAGGACAATCTGGCCTACGACAAAGAAGACTTCATTCTGGACCTGACTGCCAAGGGGCAGGCGTTGGGCTTTCGTATCGAAACGCTGGGGCGTGTCTTGCGTGACCGGTTGAACGGGATTGAGGCTGCAACCTTCCCGGACGGTCCGCGCAGCGCCGAGATCCGCGTGGAACTGCCCGAGGGCGAATTGACCGCCGATTTCCTGGAACGTACCCTGATGCGCACCCCAGACGGGGTCTATGTTCCGCTGGCCGATATCGTTTCGGTCGAGCGTAAGTCGGGCTTTTCGACGGTACGGCGCGAAAACGGTCTGCGGGTGATTTCGGTGCTTGGCGATATCTCAGAAGATGATCCTACCCGCGCGACCGAGATCGGACGCGCCCTGAACGAAGAAATCCTGCCGAATATTGCGGCCAAGCATCAGGTCGAATGGCGCATGGCGGGGCTCAGCGAGCAAGAGGATGAGTTCCTGACCGAGGCCCGGACCGGCCTGATCCTCTGCCTGACCGGTATCTATCTTGTGCTGGCCTGGGTTTTTGCCAGCTGGACACGGCCTGTGGTGGTGATGGCGATCATTCCCTTTGGTCTGGTGGGCGCGATCTGGGGGCATTACATCTGGGATGTCCCGCTGAGTATGTTCACGGTCATAGGTCTGTTGGGAATGACCGGGATCATCATCAATGACTCGATCGTTCTGGTGACAACTATTGATGCTTATCAGCAAGATCGGGGATTGGTGCCATCGATTGTCGAGGGCACGGCGGATCGCTTGCGGCCCGTGATGTTGACGACGCTGACCACCGTTCTGGGGCTGACCCCATTGCTATACGAGGGGTCGCAACAGGCGCAGTTCCTGAAACCCACTGTGATCACGCTGGTCTACGGGCTGGGCTTTGGCATGTTGCTTGTCTTGCTGCTGGTGCCTGCACTTCTGGCCATTCTCAACGACCTGTCGCGCCCGATGACGGCTATGCGGCGGGCCTTGCGTGCCCCGGATCGCGTGGTGCAGGGCGCGGTGACAGTCACAGGGCTGGCGCTGTTGCTATGGTTCGGGGTGACAATGGTCTGGCCCCTGATGTCCGGTACGCCGATCAGCCTGTTGTCGGGGCTCTATGGCGGGGACGAGGGCGCGGCGGCTCTGTATATGGGATTGGGCGCCTTTGTTGCGGGTGCCGTTCCGATCCTTGTGCTGAGTGTCGTGCTGTCCAGCCTTCTATACGCCAAGGTGCGGTCCCGCGTGGCCTAAAGCGCGCGCAGGGCGGTTTCCAGCAGGTTGGGGACCCGATCGCTCATGGGCAGGTCGCCCTGTTGTATCTGGGTGATTGGAAACCAGCGGGCGTCCAGCGCGTCATCCCCTGCCTGTGGAGAGCCTGAGCGATACCGGCATGCCACCCCGACCAGCAGATAGTGTGACTGCACATTCCCTTGCGTGTCGTGGCGCAGCAAGTCCAGATTGTCGAGATAGCGCTCAGGCTCCGCGATGACCGAGGTTTCCTCGTGCAATTCCCGCTGTGCCGCCTGCAGGACAGTTTCACCCCATTCCACATGGCCGCCGGGAAAGCCCCAAAGGCCCGCGTCGGGTTGCTTGCTGCGCTGGACCAACAGAACGTGGCCATCATGTATGACAACGGCCAATGCACCGATCTTGGGTGTTCTGTCCATGGATCAGCCCGCGCTACACCCCAGAATGTCAACGGCGTGGCTGCTGCCGAGAACGGTGATCCGGATCTCGGACCGGTTCAGGGCCAGCGGGCCACCCGCGGCGCTGATCACCTCAGACGTGGCAACCAGCGTATCGCCTTGGCGGGTGGTTTCGGGTTGCGAGGCCCACAGCGTCGGGTTGCCCGGTTCGATCACGGCAATCTCTTGCCCTCCGGCCGAAGGCATGGTGACGCGCGCTTCGATCTGCATGCCATCCGAGGTGGGCGTCAGTTGGCAGCTTGCGGCGGTCACACGCGCCTCTTTTGCGGAATAGGGACGCTGTGCCAATGCAGCGGCAATGGTCGGGTTGCGCGCGGCGTCGGCGTCCAGACGGTGGTCGAAATTCAGCCGTTCTGGGATGCAGACGTCCTTGCAGACGCCCAGATCCATATCGCCGCGCAGGGTGACCGGTTTGGCCGGATCGCGGGGCGTAATCTCAACCGGCAGAACCAGTTGATCCTCGTAACCGATGGATTGCAGGCCGTTCTGAAGGAAAATCTCGGGCGCGGGCCAGGTGATCGACACATCGCCCACATTGTCGGATTTGTTCCAGTCGAACTGCGGCGGGATACCGGCATCGCCCGGCGCGCGCCAATAGGTTTTCCAACCGTCTTTCATCGTCAGCTTCAGCGCCCCCAGATAGGTTCCCTTGGCGGTTTGCCCACCATCCAGAATATCCAGCTGAACGACACCTTCCAGACCCTGTGCCTGTACGGGGGCAGTCAGGGCCAGACAGGCGGTCAGGGTGATCGCGGTCGATGTCAGAAAACGCTTCATACCCCATAAATGCGCGGTCCGGGCGACGAATCCAAGTCACGTTCCGGTCACTTGGATGAAATCTGCGGAAATATGCGGTGATCCCTTGCCAATACCCGCGCCTCAAGGTCATTGTTGAATGGCACGCAGCAAGAGATAACGCCCCATGGATCTGACCGGAAAACTGTTGATTGCGATGCCCGGCATGGGCGATCCGCGCTTCGACCATTCGGTTGTCTTCATGTGCAGCCATGGAGACGACGGGGCGATGGGGTTGATTGTCAACAAGCCCTCGGACCTGCGGATCAAAACTCTGCTGAGCCAACTGAACATCGCCTGTCGCATCCCCGTGGTGGGTGAGCGGTTGGTGCATTTCGGCGGCCCGGTCGAGATGTCGCGCGGCTTTGTCCTGCACAGCGCGGATTACGACGCCAACCTGCATTCGATGAAAATCTCGGATGATTTCAGCATGACCGCGACGATGGACGTGCTTGAGGATCTGGCCTCGGGGCGGGGGCCGTTGAATTCGACGCTCACGCTGGGCTATTCCGGCTGGGGGCCGGGCCAGTTGGAGGATGAGATCGCCATGAATGGTTGGCTCACCACCGATGCGACTCCGAATCTGGTGTTTGATGTGCCGGATGATGAGAAATGGGAAGGCGCGCTGGCCACGCTGGGCGTGGACCCACTGACCCTGTCCGCCAGCGCCGGGCGCGCCTGATCAGCTGTCGCGCGGGGCTGCGGCGCGGCGCAAACGGTCATTGATGGCCGCGCCAAGCCCTTCTTCCGGGATCGGTGACACAGCAATCGGTCGGCCTGTTTCGTTCAATTTGTGCAGGGCAGAAAAAAGGTTGGCTGCCGCTTCGGTCAGGTTGGCGGTTTGCGACAGGTTCAGATCGCAGTCCACGGGGCCGAACCCCAGCAGAACCTCGTCGCCCTCTGGGGTGCTGGCATTCAGCCGCACCGGCGCGTCCGGGGCGTAGTGCGATTGCAGCTGGCCGGGTGCGGTCAGCAGGTCTGTGGCCTGATGCAGGTGCAATTGCGTGTTCAGAACCGCTTCGATCTGATCCAGGGGAACGCCGCCGGGGCGCAGCAGGCTGGGGTCTCCGGCCAGTCCGACAATGGTGGATTCCAGACCGACCCCGCAGGGACCATCATCCAGAATCGCCGCAATACGCCCGTTCAGGCCCGCGCGCACATGGGCGGCGGTTGTGGGGCTGATCTGACCCGACGGGTTGGCCGAGGGCGCGGCAACCGGCCCGTCAAATTCCGCCAGCAACGCCCGCGCCGTGCCATGGGCGGGCACGCGCACCGCCAGCGTGTCCAGCCCTGCGGTGACCAGCGGTGAAATCCCGTGCCCCTCGCGCAGCGGCAGAACCATGGTCAGCGGGCCGGGCCAGAAGGCGGCGGCCAGCGCCTCGGCCCGGTCGGACCATTCGACGAAACGCTGCGCGGCCTCAACCGATGCCACATGTGCGATCAGCGGGTTGAAACTGGGCCGCCCCTTGGCCGCATAGATGCTGGCCACGGCCTCGCCGTTGCGGGCGTCTCCGCCCAGCCCATAGACGGTTTCGGTGGCAAAGGCGACCAACAGCCCCTGCCGCAGCAGGTCTGCCGCCTGTGCAATTCCGCCGGGATCGGCGGGCAATTCCATCGTGCCGTTGGGGATCATAGCTGGTGACGCCGCGTTTTGATTGCTTGTAGCATATGGCTGGTTAGGTAATCGAAGGGATCAAGACTGCATAAAGGTGGGCATTGCAATTTCCAACCCCACCCGCGAAAAACCGAACAGACAGCTCCGGGGGACCGCATGCCATACCGCGCGCCAATTGCCGATTATGACCTTTTATTCCGTCACGTTGTCGGGTTCGACCAGATTGCCGCCACCGACAAGTTCAGCGAAGCCAGCGAAGACGTCGTCACCGCGATCCTGACCGAGGCCGGCAAGATGTGCGAAGAGGTGATGGCCCCGCTGCAACGCCCCGGCGATCTGGAACCCGCGCGGCTTAAGAACGGCGTGCTGCGGACCTCGCCCGGCTATGCCGACGGCTGGAAGGCGATCGCCGAAGGCGGCTGGATCGGGATGAGTGGTGACCCCGAATATGGCGGCATGGGCCTGCCGATGACCCTGACCACGGCCGTGAATGAAATGATGTCGGCCGCCTGCCTGTCGCTGCAACTGGCCCCGCTGATGACGCAGGGCCAGATTGAAGCGTTGGAGCATCACGCCAGTGATGAGCTCAAGGCGCTCTACCTGCCCAAGATGATGTCGGGCGAATGGGCGGGCACCATGAACCTGACCGAGGCGCAGGCCGGGTCGGATGTGGGTGCGCTGACCTCAAAAGCCGAGGCCAATGGGGATGGCACCTATTCGGTGACGGGGCAGAAGATTTACATTTCGTGGGGCGATAACGACTTTACCGGCAATGTCTGTCATCTGGTGCTGGCGCGTTTGCCGGATGGGGTGCCCGGAACCAAGGGGATTTCGCTGTTTCTGGTGCCGAAATTCCTGCCCGATGAAAACGGCAATCCCGGCGTGGCGAATGATCTGAAGGTGGTCTCGGTCGAACATAAGATGGGTCTGCACGGCTCACCCACTTGTGTCATGCAATATGACGGGGCCAGGGGCTGGCTTGTGGGCAAGGAACATGGCGGAATGGCCGCGATGTTCACCATGATGAACAACGCCCGTCTGGGTGTGGGCGGACAGGGCGTGGGTGCCGCCGAAGGGGCCTATCAGCACGCGCTGGCCTATGCGCTAGAGCGCAAACAGGGCAAGACGCCCTCGGGCACCATCATCGACCATGCCGATGTGCGTCGGATGTTGATGACCATGCGCGCCGATACCTTTGCCGCGCGCGCTATCATGCTGGCCAATGCCGCCGCTATCGACATGGGCCATGCCACGGGTGACCCCGACTGGGTCGCGCGCGCCGCGCTTCTGACCCCGATCTGCAAGGCGTTCGGAACCGAGACCGGGATGCGGGTCTCAGAGACCGGCGTGCAGGTACATGGCGGCATGGGCTTTATCGAAGAAACCGGAGCTGCCCAGTATTACCGCGACGTCCGCGTGACCGCGATTTATGAGGGCACGAACGGCATTCAGGCCATGGACCTTGTGGCCCGCAAGATGATGGATGGCGGCGAAGCAGCTGGCCGCCTG
Organism: Ruegeria sp. CH10; assembly: GCF_056537125.1. NCBI lineage: Bacteria > Pseudomonadati > Pseudomonadota > Alphaproteobacteria > Rhodobacterales > Roseobacteraceae > Ruegeria > Ruegeria sp. CH10. The sequence continues at coordinate 86,917 of NZ_JBQFQY010000006.1, forward strand.
CTGGATGAGATCGAAGATCACGCCGAACAGGCCCGCGCCACTATGCCTGATCTGGCTGGTCCCGTGTGGGAAGCGACCGAAAGCCTGCGCGAGACCACAGAATGGATCGTGGCGCAGTCGGACATGAACACCCGTTTTGCCGGGGCCGTGCCCTATCTGCATGCCTTCGCCCGCGTTCTGGGTGCGCATTATCACCTTAAGGCGGCGTTGGCCGATCCCGGCGGCGCGCGCTTTAAACTGGCGCGCTACTACATCAACGCATTGCTGCCGGAATTTGCCGGGTTGCTGGCGCAGGCGCAGAACGGGGCGGATGACCTCTTTGCCCTCAGCGCCGACGACCTGGCCGTATGATGGACGGAGAAAGCCCCTTGACGATCCGCCACCCCTGGCCCGAGCCCCCGGCATCGGGCGAAGCCATTGAGGTCGCCGAGGGCGTGTTGTGGATGCGCCTGCCGCTGCCCATGGCGCTGGATCATGTGAATATCTATGCGCTGGACGACGGCGACGGCTGGACGGTGATCGATACGGGCTTGTCGTCGAATAAGACGCGCCGCATCTGGGGCGATCTGATGGCGGGCCCGCTGGGTGGCAAGCCGGTGAACCGCGTGGTGGTGACGCATCATCACCCCGATCACGTGGGCAATGCCGGGTGGTTTCAGTCCGAACACGGCGCCGAATTGATAAGCACACGTACCTCCTGGTTGTTTGCGCGCATGCTGCAACTGGATGTGCAGGAAAGCTGGCCGCAGGAAACGCTGGACTATTACCGCAGCGCCGGGATGGATGCAGATTTTCTGGACAGGCGTATGAAGGAACGTCCCTTCAACTATTGCGACACCGTTTATCCGATGCCCCTGGGCTTTACCCGGATCAAGCAGGGCAGCGTCATCCGCATGGGTGGGCGCGACTGGGACGTGCATATCGGCAACGGCCACGCCCCCGAACATGCCACATTCTGGAGCCGCGACGACAATCTGGTGATCACCGGCGACCAGATCCTCAGCTCGATCAGCCCCAATCTGGGCGTCTATGTCACGGAACCCATGGCCGATCCGGTCGCCGAATGGCTTGAAGCGTGCGAGCGGCTGCAAACGCTGGCCCGTCCCGATCATGTGGCGCTGGGCGGTCACAAGCTGCCCTTTACCGGCCTGCCGGTTCGCATGAAGCAGTTGATCGACAATCACCACAGCGCGCTGGAACGCCTGACCGCCTATCTGGACACGCCCAAAACCGCTGCCGACTGTTTCCCGGTCTTGTATAAACGCCAGATTGGCGAGGGCGAATACGGGCTGGCTCTGGTCGAAGCGGTTGCACATCTGAACCATCTTTACCACATTGGGGCTGTGACCCGGACGCGCCGCGCGGACCGGGCGTGGGAGTTTCAGCGCAAAGGGTAAAGCCATGCAGGACCAGATCGAAACCTCGGCCGAGGCCGCAGAAGCCGCCGCCTTGCCCCGGTGTTACGAGGTGCATGCCAACCCCGAGGCTGCATCGGGCAACAAAGACCTGCCCGCGCCGCTGCAAAAACCGGTTGCAACCAAAAGCGCGGCCCAATGGGCGTATGAACGGTTGATCCTTTACATCCAGAATTTTGAGAAAACGCTGGACGGCGATCATGAGGTCGCGATGGGCTTCACCGGCGGCGACGCTGGTGTCATGCGGATCGAAGGTATGGGCTATTTCGATCCCGATATCATCACCTTTTATGGCGCGGACGGGACAGGCGCGCGCACCCAGTTGGTGCAACATGTCAGCCAGTTGAACGTGATGCTGCGCGCCCTGCCCAAATCGGTCGAGGACAAACCCGCCAACCGCATCGGGTTCAGACTGGCCAGGGATCTGGAAGAAGGCTGATTCCCTGACTTGCAATTCACATCTGCGCAGCCTTGAATAAGCGCATTATTCAAGGAGGGGCCGTGTGTCCGATTTTTCAGCCGTAACAAAAGCCTACAAGAGCGCCTGGGCGCGCAAACGTGTGTTTTTGCCGATCTACATCGCTGTGCGCCTGCTGCTGGTGGCATTGATTGCTCCGGGTGTGGCCATCACCGTGAATCTGGCGGTGTCGCTGTCCAACCAGACGGCGCTAACCGATCAGGCGATTGCAAGTTTTGTCCTGTCGCCCGTGGGCTTTGTTGCGGCGGTGGTTGTGCTCAGCCTGTTTCTGCTGGCCGAAGTGTTCGTCTTTTCGGTCATGGCCGGATCGCTACGCATGGGTGAAAGCGATCCATGGCGCGCGGGCAGCTCTGCCATCGGGTTGATCCTGTCGCGTCTGCCGTCGCTATTTGGCTTTGCCGTGCGCTTTGTCCTGCGGGTCTTGGTGCTGATCTTGCCCTTTGCCGCAGTTTCAGCCCTGATCGCGTGGTGGACGCTGACCGAGTATGACATCAACTATTACCTGACTTTCCACCCGCCGTCCTTTTGGATAGCGGTGGGTCTGATCGGGGCGGTTGTGCTGGTCATGGCCTGGGTGCTGATCCGCCGCCTGTCGGCCTGGGCCTTATCTCTGCATCTGGTGTTGTTCGAAGGCGTTCACCCTGCCCACGCGTTCAACATCAGCGCCAACCGGATGGAGGGTAAACGCGGTCGGCTCAAGATCGAGCTGGCGATCTGGCTGGTTCTGCGCCTGATCATTGCGGGTCTGATCGCCTGGGTCGCGGGGCTGTTGTTTGCCGTCGTCCCGCTGCAGGGGACTGATCACCTGCGTCTGGCGCTGATCTACAGCTTGGTGGTGGCTGGTCTGTGGTCGCTAGCCGGGCTGGTACTGGCGGCGACGGCGCTGGGCGCTTTGGCGGTGCTGTTGGACGGTTTTTTTGAGATCAAGACTGCAGAGCCCCCGCATCCCGAACCCGGCGGGTTGCGTATGATCCTGCGTTTTGCGCTTGGCGGGGCGGTGGTGGCCGTTCTGGCGGGGATGTGGTTCGGCCAGCATCTGCTGGAGCGCATTCAGGCCCCTGACCGGGCCGAGGTGATCGGCCACCGCGGGGCCGCGGCGCTGCGCCCGGAAAACACCATGGCCTCGGTCCTCAAAGCGATCGAGGACGGCGCGGATTGGGTTGAGATCGACGTACAGGAATCAGCGGATGACGTGGTGATCGTCGCCCATGACAGTGACTTCATGAAACTCGCCGGTGTGAACCTCAAGGTCTGGGATGCCACGATGGAGGATATCGACCAGATCGATATCGGCAGCTGGTTCGGCCCCGAATATGCGGATCAGCGCACTCCCACTCTGCGCGACGTTCTGGCTGCGGCCAAGGACAAGTCCAAGGTGATCATTGAGCTGAAGTACTACGGCCATGACGTCGATCTGGAAAACCGCGTGGCGGCGATTGTCGAGGAATTCGGGATGCAGGAAGACATCGCCACCATGTCGCTAAAGTACCCGGCGGTGCAAAAGATGAAAAAGCTGCGACCGGATTGGCGGGCCGGGGTTCTGGCCGCAACAGCGGTGGGCGATCTGACCGGGCTTGAGGGCGATTTCATCGCCGTCAACGCCGCGATGGCGACGCCGGGTCTGGTGCGCTCGGTCCAGGCGGCGGGCAAGGATATCTATGTCTGGACGGTGAATGACCCACTACAGATGTCGGCCATGGCCTCGATGGGGGTGGACGGTCTGATCACCGACCGCCCTGCGATGGCTAACGAAGTGCTGCGGGTGCGGGCGGAAATGGGTCCGGGCGAACGGTTGCTGCTGTGGCTGGCGACAACCTTTGGCATGTCCGCCGATCCTGAGGCCATGCGCGATGACAGCCCGTAAGCTTGCGGCGCTGATTGCGCTGATCGTCACCCCTGCAGCGGCGCAGGACTTTGTGCGCGGCATCGAACTGCCCGCCCACCGTGCGTTGATGGCGCAGCGGGGCGAGGCTGCGCCTGTTCCGTTTGAAACCGATGGTTGCTCGGGTGGCCTGTCGACCAGCTGGCGGTGGGTGGCTGAGACCTTTCCCAAGTTCCGCGCGCTTTATGAGGAACACCCGCCGTGGGAATATTGCTGCGTGACCCATGATCGGGCGTATCACAACGCGGGCGGGGCCACGCAGGCCGAGCAAAGTTTTGACGCGCGCCTTGCGGCCGATGACACGCTGCGCGCCTGCGTCAAACAGCACGGAGAAGCCAATGCCGAAGACTATGCCATCCGCTATGACATGACCCCGGACCAGATTCGCACCGCCCATACCGTCACGGCCGAGGCGATGTATGCGGCGGTCAGATTGGGCGGTGGGCCCTGTTCCGGCCTGCCGTGGCGCTGGGGGTTTGGCTATCCGGGTTGCTCTGTGTTTCTGCCATCGACCCCTGCGCCCGAATGACGTGGTGACAGGCCCTGTTTTTTCTATTATCCAACAGTGCAAACACGCGAATTGGGAATCTTTCAGATGGCTGAACACAAGCACGGCGATATGGACATCACCGTTCAGGAAAAAACCTTTAACGGCTTTATCAAGGCCACCACATGGTGCGTTGTTGCCATCGCCTTCCTGTGCCTGTTCCTGGCGGTCTTCGCCTCTTAAAACCAAACGGGGTCGACCGTGATCAGGATTTTGCTTGCCTGCCTGTTGGCGGCGACCGTAGCAGGCTGTGCAGGTTCACAGCGCCCCCAGGCCGATCAGTCCGAGATTGTGGCAGGGTCCTATCGTGACCCTGGGCCTTCGACCCTGACGCTTTATACCATGATCAGCACCCGGACCGGCTCGGGTGCGCACACTTCGCTGATGATCAGCGGCAGTGAGCGGGTGATCTTTGACCCCGCAGGCTCGTTCCGGGCCGATGTGGTTCCGATCAAGGATGACGTGCTGTACGGCATCACCCCAAACGTGGAACGCGCCTATCGCAGCAGTCACGCGCGCGAGACGCATTTTGCCCGTATCCAGACCATCGAGGTCACGCCGCAGCAGGCCGAGATTGCCTTGCAACTGGCCAAGCAATCGGGGCCGGTGGCTGGGGCATTCTGCGCCAACTCAACCTCTCAGCTGTTGCAACAGGTGCCGGGGTTCGAAGGAATCAGCACCACGTTCTACCCGGTCAAGCTGTCGGATCAATTCGGTCAGATAGCGGGCGTTGTCACCACCGAATACCGTGAAAGTGACGATGCCGATCTGCAAAAAGGTCTGGCCGCGAACAACGCCCTGCTGAACCAGCAGGACGCTGCCCTAGCCCAATAGGTAAAGCAACACGTAGAGCGTGCCGGCCCCCGAAAAGATGGCCGCCAGCACGTTCTTGGTGACCACGCCAACACCCAGTGCGACAGCTGCCGCTGCCATGCGGGACACATCCGGTTGCCCGCCTGTCGCGGTGGGCCACACGACCAAAGGCGCGATCAGGGCCGGGATGATGGCCGCCGCGGTATAGCGCAGATGGCGCAGCAGCCACGGTGGCATAGGGCGGTCTCCGACCAGCCCGATAAAGGCAAAGCGCAGGGCAAAGCTGCCAATGGCCAGCCCGACGATAACGATCCACATGGTGACCGGGTCGACCTGGGTCATGTCTTTCTCCGCTCCAGCATCACCTCGGTTTGCGCGCCTGCGATCATGCCCGCAGCGCCCGCGATCAACAGACCCAGATTGTACGGAACCGACACGCACAAAAGGGCCACGACGATGGCCACAAAGGCCGCAACCACATGGGCCGCGGTGCGCATCATCGGTCCGATCATGGCCAGAAAGGTGATCGGCAGCGCGAAATCCAGCGCCCAGCTTTCAGGAATGCGGGCCCCAAGCAGGGCCCCTAGATAAGACGCCAAAATCCACAAGGGGCTGATCAGCGTCACGGTGCCAAAGAAATACGCCATACGCTGTGGTATGGTCATCTGCGGCTCTTTCTCGAACCGGGCGATCCCGCAGGCATAGGATTGATCTACCGTCACATAGGCCGCCAGCGCCCGCTGCCAAAGGGGCGCGGCCCCCAGATAGGGCGTCAGCGAGGCCGAATACATCGCCACCCGCAGGTTCACGGCCAATGCCGAGGCCAGCACGATGATCGTGGGCGTATTCTCTTGCATCAGTTGCAGCGCTGTAAACTGCGCGGCCCCTGCAAAAACGGTGGCAGAGAAGGCAACGGTTTGCACGATGGTCAGCCCGGCCTCGGTGGCGAAAACGCCGAACAAGGTGCCGAAGGGGATCGCCACAAAGATAAAGGGCGCCCCGTCGCGAATACCTTTCCAGAAGTATGACTTGGATGTGGTGTCTGCCATGGCTAGATCCTATGGTGTCAGCCGCAGCAGTAGCGGTGTTACGAAAGGGTTGCAATTGGCCACGGAACTGGATCTCTCGGACTACATCATCGCCCCCGATCCCGGCGCGGCCCGCCTGACCCGCGCGGTCGAAGGTGTAGACCAGAATGGCGAGGTCAGCCATATCTCGGTTGTCGAGGAGCGCCCGCTGACGATTTTCCTCAATTCACAGGAGATCGTGACCGCCATGACCATCGGCGACTATCCCGAATATCTGGCGCTGGGATTCCTGCGCAATCAGGGGATGCTGCTGGCCGATGACGAAATCACCCGTGTCGACTATGACGATGATCTGGAAACGGTTGTTGTCCGCACGGCGCGCCAGACGTCTTACGAGGATAAGCTCAAGAAAAAGACCCGCACCAGCGGCTGCGCGGTTGGGACGGTATTCGGCGACATGATGGAAGGGCTTGAGGACGTGCGCCTTCCGCAGGTGCAAGTGCGAACCTCGTGGCTGTATGATCTGGCCGCCAAGATCAACCGCACGCCGTCTTTGTACCTTGAGGCCGGGGCAATCCACGGCACGGTGCTGTGCCGCGAAAACCGACCTTTGGTCTATATGGAGGACGTGGGCCGCCACAACGCCGTCGACAAGATCGCGGGCTGGATGCTGTCCGAGGGCGAGGCGGCAGAGGACAAGATCCTCTATACCACGGGCCGTCTGACATCCGAGATGGTGATCAAAACGGCAATGATGGGCATCCCGGTGCTGGCGTCTCGGTCCGGTTTTACGGCCTGGGGCGTCGAGATCGCGCGCGAGGTCGGCCTGACCCTGATCGGCCGCATGCGCGGGCAGCGGTTCGTGTGCCTGTCCGGTGAGGATCGCCTGCTGCGCGATATCGACCCGGCAAGCGTGGCTGTCGAGGATAAGAAACATCGTCGGAAGAGTGCGGGATGAATGACTTGGAATTCGTATTGGCACTGACGAGGCTTTTACTACCTTTTCTGTTTTTTGGTCTTGTTGGGCTCGCTTTTAGTTATCGAATGCTATGGCCACTAATGCGAAAGCTAAACCATTCGGGGTTTGATAAACGTGCCACGCGGAAACTCCTGTTTGCGGGGTGCTCCAACGGTACGCCGGAGATAGAGGCCGAAATCAAAAGATGCAGGCTTGCCTATGCTGGACTGCTTTGCTTGTTCTTGGCATTCGCAGCTTTCTATTTCGGGCTTGGTGCCGCCCTGTTATTGGGGGCGCTGGTGCTGATAAATATGCTGTTGGCGCGCCCGCTTGAAATTACTGAGGACGCCCAATGACCAAACCTCTCGGAGTGATCCTCGCCGGTGGTCTCGCCACCCGAATGGGCGGTGGCGACAAGGGGCTGCTGCAGATCGGTGGGCAGAGCCTGATGTCCCATGTCATTGACCGCCTTGCGCCTCAAGTTGACGGGCTGGCGCTGAACGCAAATGGTGATCCTGAGCGGTTTACCGATCTGAACCTGCCAATCCTGCCGGATACGATCGACGGTTTCGCTGGCCCTCTGGCCGGGGTGCTGGCGGGGCTGGACTGGGCGGCAACGCAAGGCGCGGATGCGATCGTCACTGCCGCCGCTGACACGCCCTTTTTCCCGCGTGATCTGGTGGCGCGGCTGACCGATACCGCAAAAGGGCAAACCTATCCGCTTGTGCTGGCCACCACGCCGCGCACCGGGGATGAGGCGCTGAAATCCGGCGGGGGTAAGCGGGTCAACCGGCACCCGACCTTTGGCCTCTGGCCCGTGGCGCTGCGCGATGATCTGCGCGACGCGTTGAACAACGGGTTGCGCAAGGTGGTGATCTGGACCGACCAGCATGACGGGCGCGAGGCGCTGTTCCCGGCGGACCCGTTCGATCCCTTCTTTAACGTCAATACGCCCGACGATCTGGCGCGGGCGGAACATCTGTTGGAGCAGGCATGAGGGTCTACGGCGTCACCGGCTGGAAAAACGCCGGTAAAACCGGATTGATGGAGCGTTTGGTGTCTGAGATCACCGGGCGTGGTTTCACCGTCTCCACCCTCAAACACGCGCATCACAGCGTCGACGTGGACCAACCCGGCACCGACAGTTACCGCCATCGCGCGGCAGGCGCGTCCGAGGTGCTGTTGGCCTCGGGTCAACGCATCGCGATCATGCAGGAATTGCGCGGCGCGCCCGAACCTGCGCTTGCCGATCTGCTGGCGCGACTGGCTCCGGTCGATCTGGTACTGATCGAAGGCTTCAAGCGCGACGCCCACCCCAAGGTTGAGGCGTTCCGGGCCGAGGCCAACAACCCGCTGATGGCCCCCGAAAACCCGACGATCCGCGCGGTGGCCAGTGACACGCCATTGGACGTCAACCAGCCGGTCTTCGATCTGAATGACACCAGCTCCATCGCGGATTTCATCCTGCACGAGGTGGGGCTATGACCAAACCGAACATCAAACCTCCGCCCTTGCGCAATGATTGTTTTGCCTTGCCTGCCGGGGTGAACTGGACGCCGGTGGATGAGGCTTTGGCCTTGCTGCGCGACCGTCTGACGGTGGTTGCCGCTGCGCAAGAGGTGCCTCTGGCGCAGGCGATGGGGCGAATTCTGGCCGAGGATGTCTTTGCGAAACGTTCGAACCCGCCGCAGCCAAATACGGCGGTGGATGGCTATGGCTTTGCCGGGGCTGCGCCCGAGGGGCCGCAGGTGATGCCGCTGCATCCGGGTCGTGCGGCGGCGGGCATTCCGTTCGACGGCGCGGTGCCCGCAGGCTATGCGCTGCGCGTGCTGACCGGTGCGGCTTTGCCCGCTGGCGTGGACACGGTGATATTGGAAGAAGACGTCACTGTTCAGGACAACCACATCGCCTTTCACGGACCCTTGAAACAGGGCGCAAATACCCGCAAGGCGGGTGAGGATGTGGCCGAGGGCGATCCGGTTCTGCCCGCCGGGCGCAGGATCACCCCCGCTGATCTGGCCTTGCTTTCGGCAACCGGGGTCGCCGAAATCAGCGTGCGCCAAACGCTGCGCGTGGCGGTTTTGTCTACGGGGGATGAACTGGTTGAACCCGGTGAGGTCGCAGGCCCCGGCCATATCTATGATGCCAATCGCCCGATGCTGTTGTCCTTGCTGGGGCGGATGGGGTTTCAGCCTGTCGATATGGGCCGGGTGTCCGATGATCGTGCGGCGTTACGCGATTGTTTGGACAGGGCCGCTGCGCAGGCGGATGTGATCCTGACCAGCGGCGGTGCCTCTGCTGGGGATGAGGATCATGTGTCTGCGTTGTTGCGACAGGCCGGCGCGATGCAGGAATGGCGGATTGCGCTGAAACCCGGACGGCCTTTGGCGCTGGGAATGTGGGATCAGACGCCGGTCTTTGGCCTGCCGGGCAACCCGGTGGCGGCCATGGTCTGCACGCTGATCTTCGCGCGCCCGGCCCTTGGCCTGATGGCGGGCGAAGGCTGGTCCGAGCCGCAGGGCTTTGACCTGCCCGCCGCGTTTGAAAAACGCAAGAAACCCGGCCGCCGCGAATACCTGCGCGCCCGTGTCCGCGATGGCCGGGCCGAGGTGTTCGCCTCCGAAGGGTCAGGCCGCATCAGCGGGTTGAGCTGGGCCGAAGGGCTGGTCGAGATTGCCGATGGTGCGCGCCACATCACCCCCGGCGATATGGTGCGGTTCATTCCTTACGGCAGCTTCGGACTCTAGAGGCTCAGTCGAACGTCCCGGCCACACGCCCCAGCAACATAAAGGCCCGTGCGGTGCGGGTCTCTCCCAGCGCCGATAGATCGGCATCGCTGGCCTCGGGCTCAAAACCGACAATCATATGGTCGAACCGGCGCAGGAAGTGATGGGCCGCGTCGCGAAAGATCGGGTCCTGCTTCATCCGGGCCGCCGTCAGCGCCAGAGAGGAGCGGTCGCGTATGCCCCCAAGCGCGGCCACGGAACGGCCACGCGCGCCTTGGGCAAACTGCCGCCAGATCTCGGGCCGGGCCATGTCGGGGCGCAGGTCATCCATATAGATGCCCTCTTGGCTCAGCAGGGTCAGAACGTCCTGCGAGGCTTGCACCAGCTTTGCGGTCTTGCGGTCCTTCAGTGCCAGACGCAGGGCATCGAACCCTGCGGCATCATCCTGCGTTTCAGGAAAGTTCAGTGCGCGGATGAACACATCGGTGCTGAGCGGTGGCGCAATATCTTCGGCCTGCGTTCCAAGCTCAAGCGAGGTTTGATCGCCTGTACCATTCGGCGCGGTACGAGGCGCGGGTTCTGCCCGCTTGGTGGAGAAGGTTGCCAGCGCGCTTTCGGTTTTCTTCGCACTCTGGGCGATTTCATCCAGCTTTTTGTTGACCGCCGGCTCATAGGAACTTGCGGCGCGTTGCTGTTGTATCACGTATGTCTGCCGGATTGCGTCAATCGCAGTTTGCAGCCGCTCGCTTTCCTCGCGCATCACCCGGCTGGCGCGCATCGCCGTAGCGGCAACCCAGATCATTGCTACTGGCATGAACACCGCCAGCAGCGTCACGATGAATCCGCCGCCCTGCGACTGGCCCGGCAGGACCAGAAACAGCACGGACACCACCAGCCAGATCACGCTCAGTACAATTGCCGCGATCTCGATCTCGGTCAGGGATGGCCGCGAGGGTTTGTCATATATGCCCAGCGAGGTCGGCCGTTCGGTCTCCTGCTCGGGCGTTGGCTGTGACATGGGAACGCTCCGGTCAGGCGTACTCGATACTCAGAACTTCGTAAGACCGCACGCCGCCGGGGGTGCGAACTTCGACACTGTCGCCTTCGTCCTTGCCGATCAGGGCACGGGCCATAGGGGATTTGACGTTCAGCAGGCCGTTTTCGATATTGGCCTCATATTCACCCACGATCTGCCAGGTCTTTTCCTCGTCGGTGTCCTCATCGACCAGCGTGACCTTGGCGCCGAACTTGATCGCACCGGACAGCTTGGCCGGGTCGATCACGTCGGCCAGCGACAGGATGCCTTCCAACTCCTTGATGCGGCCTTCGATAAAGCCCTGTTTTTCACGGGCCGAGTGATATTCGGCGTTTTCCTTCAGATCCCCCAGTTCACGGGCCGAGGCGATGGCCTCGATGATCGCCGGGCGTTCGACGGATTTCAGGTTTTTCAGCTCGGCCTCGAGCGCGGCATTGCCCGCAGGCGTCATTGGAATCTTTTCCATGGTCTTGTCGTCCACGCATAAAGTGATGCGCCCCGCCGCATGGAACCAGCGTCGGGGCGATTTGATGGGTTGGCAAATACCTGACCCAAACAAGGCACGAAATGCAAGAGGGCTTGGCCGCATAGCGGGCGGATTACAGCCTAGGCGTAGCTAATCACCTCGAATTCGATGTCATTGTCATCATTGAAATAGAACCGGCGGCCGGGCTCGTAATCGGCGTGGGATTTGGGGGTGAACCCCGCATCGATCACTTTTTGCTCGGTCGCGTCGATGTCGTCGACCAACACACCCACATGGTTCAGCCCGCCCAAGATGTCATAGCTGCTTTCGCCTGACGGCTTCGGATCGCTGGGCGCATAAAGGGCCAGATAGGTATGGGCGCTGCCCACATGCACGGTATAGCCGCCCGCAATGGCCGGGCCTTCCCAGCGGGTTTTCCAGCCAAACACCTTTTGCATCCACGCCGCCGAGGCCTGCGGGTCGCGCACGGTGAAGTTGGTATGTTCAAGCGTTGCCATCATCGGGATCTCCTTTGTGATTTGAGGCTTGTCCCGACTCACCGTAATTTCTAAACTTAACTTGAGGTCAAGGTATTTTTAATGAGGTCCAGATGGCAATCTCCGAAGGGTTGGCAATTGGCGCGCTGGCGCGGCGCACCGGGTTGGCGGTGTCCGCCATCCGCTATTACGAGGCACAGGGTCTGATCACGCCATGGCGCAACGCGGGCGGGCAGCGGCGGTATCAGCGCGCCGACATACGCCGGCTGAGCTTTGTCATGATCGCCCAGCAATTCGGCCTGTCGCTGCCCGAGATTCGCGAGGTGCTCTCAGGGCTGCCCGGAAACCGCACGCCAACGCCTAAGGACTGGCAGAAGATCAGCGTTGGTCTGCGCGCCCGCCTGGATCAGCGAATCGCCACCCTGACGCGGCTGCGCGACAATCTGGATGGCTGCATTGGCTGTGGCTGTCTGAGCCTGCCAAAATGCGCCCTTTACAACCCCGATGACCGCGCCAAATCCTATGGTAGCGGCCCCAGATACCTGATGGGCGACGCGCCAGAGGACAGAAGTGTCGAATAGCGTCCTTGTTACGCCGTGTTTCGATTGACCTATGTCTTTCCAAACATGTAATCACCCGTGAAACAATATTGCGCCGACCACGCAGTGAAAGCGCCAATTCGGAAAAGTTAGCTAAGGAGCCCGCGATGGCCGAGATTGAACGCGAAGCGATGGAGTACGACGTTGTGATCGTAGGTGCAGGCCCTGCTGGCCTGTCTGCGGCCATTCGTCTGAAACAGCTGGATGCCGACCTGAATGTTGTGGTTCTGGAAAAGGGCTCGGAAGTGGGTGCGCATATCCTGTCGGGCGCGGTGCTGGACCCGTGCGGGCTGGATGCGCTGATCCCGGACTGGAAGGAAAAAGGTGCGCCGCTGAATGTGCCGGTGCACGAAGACAATTTCTATATGCTGGGCGAAGCCGGTAAAATCCGCATCCCCAACGCCCCGATGCCGCCGCTGATGAACAACCACGGCAATTACATCGTCTCGATGGGCAATGTCTGCCGTTGGATGGCCGAACAGGCCGAGGAACTGGGCGTGGAAATCTTCCCCGGCATGGCGTGTTCCGAGCTTGTCTACGGCGAGAATGGCGAAGTCAAAGGCGTGGTCGCCGGTGTGTTTGGGCTGGAAGCGGACGGTTCTTACGGCCCCAACACCGAACCGGGGATGGAGCTGCACGGCAAATATGTCTTCCTGTCGGAAGGTGTGCGTGGATCTCTGTCCAAAGAAGTGATCGCCAAATACGACCTGTCTGCGGGCAAAGAGCCGCAGAAATACGGCGTCGGCATGAAAGAGATCTGGGAGATCGACCCGGCCAAGCACAAAGAAGGCTCTGTCACGCATACCATGGGCTGGCCTCTGGGCAGCAACGCGGGCGGCGGGTCGTTTATCTATCACCTAGAAAACAATCAGGTTTATGTCGGTTTCGTGGTGCACCTGAACTACAAGAACCCGCACCTGTATCCCTACATGGAATTCCAACGCTTCAAGCACCATCCGATGGTGGCCGAACTGCTGAAAGGCGGCAAGCGTGTGGCCTATGGCGCGCGCGCGATCACCGAGGGCGGTTATCAGTCGATGCCCAAGCTGGTCGCGCCGGGCGTGGCGCTGCTGGGCTGTTCGGCGGGCATGGTCAATGTGCCGCGCATCAAGGGCAACCACAACGCGATGCTGTCGGGCAAAGCCGCAGCCGAGGCCGCCTTTGACGCGATCAAGGCCGACCGGTCCGGTGATGAACTGTCTGACTACGAGACCGAAGTGCGCAACGGGCCCATCGGCAGCGACCTGAAAAAGGTGCGCAACGTCAAGCCGATCTGGTCGAAATGGGGCCTGACCGCATCTTTGATGCTGGGTGGTCTGGACATGTGGACCAACACGCTGGGCTTTTCGCTGCTCGGTACGGTGGGCCACGGCAAGAACGATGCGCAATCGACCGAAGAGGCCAGCAAGCACAAGCCGATCGACTATCCCAAGCCCGATGGCGTGCTGTCCTTTGACCGTCTGACCAACGTGTCCTTTGCGATGACCAATCACGAGGAAAGCCAGCCCTGCCATCTGCGGCTGACCGACCCCGAAGTGCCGGTCAAAGTGAACTTGCCCAAATTCGACGAACCGGCACAGCGCTATTGCCCCGCCGGTGTGTATGAAATGGTTCAGGATGAAGACGGCCCGCGGTTCGTGATCAACTTCCAGAACTGCGTCCATTGCAAGACCTGTGACATCAAGGACCCCAGCCAGAACATCACCTGGACCACGCCGCAGGGTGGGGATGGACCGAATTATCCCAACATGTAAGCAAAAAACCGGGCACTGGCAGGGTCGTGAAGGCTCTGCCATTGCCTCTTGCCAGCCAAAGCCCTAGCTTTACCTACAGACAAGAATAGCAAGGCAGGATTTAGGTGGCTTCTTTGGTTCGTCGCGCAGCGCTGGCTGTAGTGTTTTCCTCGTCTTTTGTGTTTCCCGCTTTGGCGGATACCGGTTCGGGTGCCTATCTGGCCGGGCGGCAGGCTGTTTACGAAAGTGACTATACAGCGGCCGAGCGCTATTATGCGCAGGCGTTGAGAGTCGATCCCGAAAACGCAGCCCTTTTGGAAAGCGTTCTGGTCGCGCGCCTGTCACTGGGCGAAGTGCAGCGCGCCTTGCCCATTGCGCAAACCATCGAAGAAATGGAGTTGACCAGCCAAGCCGCCCGGATGGTGATCACCGCAAATCTGGTCGCAGAGGGACAGCTTGACGAACTGCTGGCCCGCGATCCCGAAACACAGGGCGTTGGGCCTTTGGTGGACGGGCTGATGATCGGCTGGGCCCATATGGGGCAGGGCGCGGTGACCCGTGCGATGGAGCAGTTCGACGAGGTCTCGACTCAGGATGGCCTGCGCGACTTTGCCCTGTATCACAAGGCGCTGGCGCTGGCTTCGATCGGGGATTTCGAAGGCGCAGAAGAGGTTTTTAGCGCCCATGATGGCGCGGTCTCGCGGTTTTCGCGCCGGGCTGCGCTGGCCCGGGCCGAGGTGCTGTCTCAGCTGGACCGAAACGAAGAAGCTCTGGCGTTTCTGGACGAGGTGTTCGCGGCAGGCCGTGATCCATCAATCGAAGGCTACGTGGCCCGTCTGACCGATGGACAAACCCTGCCTTTCACCCACGCGCAATCGGCGCAGGACGGTATGGCCGAGGTGTTCTTTTCCGTTGGGGCCGCCCTGAACGGTGAGGCCGCTCCGAACTATGTGCTGCTTTATGTGCGAACCGCCGCGTTCCTGCGTTCGGGGCATGTAGATGCGATCCTGCTGGGCGCGGAATTGCTGGACGGGCTGGAACAATACGATCTTGCGGTTGACGCCTATCGTGCAGTCCCTGCCGACAGCAGCGACTATCACGTGGCCGAACTGGGCCGGGCTGAGGTTCTCAGCCGGTCGGGCAAAGCTGATGCAGCGGCCGAAGTGTTGCAGACACTGGCCAGTCAGAACCCAACCCTGCCCAGCGTGCACGTTGCGTTGGCCGATCTGCAGCGCCAGCAAGAAGAATATGGCAGCGCTGTTGCCTCGTACAGCACGGCCATTGATCTGACCGAAGGCGCTTCGGGTGCAAGTTGGTTCCTGCACTACGCGCGCGGTATTTCGCATGAACGGCTCAAGCAGTGGGATCAGGCCGAGGCCGATTTCCGCCGCGCATTGGAACTGAACCCCGACCAGCCGCAGGTTCTCAATTACCTTGGCTATTCGCTGGTTGAACGGCGCGAGAAACTGGATGAGGCGCTGGACATGATCGAACGCGCCGTGTCAGCGCGCCCCGATAGCGGATATATCGTCGACAGTCTGGGCTGGGTCCTGTTCCGTCTGGGTCGCTATGACGAAGCGGTCGGCCACATGGAGCGCGCGGTTGAGCTGATGCCCGTCGATCCGGTGGTCAATGATCATCTGGGCGATGTCTATTGGGCCGTCGGTCGCGCGCGCGAGGCTGAGTTCCAGTGGAAACGTGCCCTGTCCTTTGTCGATCCCGAGGATACCGATGCCGAGGCTGATCCCGAGCGTATCCGCCGCAAGCTTGAGATCGGGCTGGATGCAGTTTTGGCCGAGGAAGGCGCAGATCCCCTAAAGGTCGCCAACGGTAACTAACACCCTGTGCCGGAAATCCTAACGCGTTGGGGCGATCAGTTCAGTCGCGAGACCACGTAATCGGCCAGATCACGCAGCAAGGTGCGCAGTTCGTGGTCGGGCAGAGGGTCCAGCGACGCCTTGGCCTTTGCGGCCCAGTCAAACGCATCTGACCGTGTGGCCTCCAGCGAGCCGTATTTGCCCATCAGGCCAAGCGCGTGACCCAGATCGCCCTCTTCCTGACGGCCCTTGCCGATCGTACGTTCCCAAAAGGCGCGTTCATCCGGGGTGGCCTGTGCGACGGCTTTGATCACCGGCAGCGTCAGCTTGCGCTCGCGGAAGTCGTCGCCAACATTCTTGCCGGTCGCTTTGCTATCACCCTGATAATCCAGAAGATCGTCCGCGATCTGGAACGCGATTCCCAGCGCATCGCCATAGTCGTACAGCGCCTTGACCTGCTCCTCAGAAGCGCCTGCAATGACGCCGCCCACCTCGGTTGCGGCCGAAAACAGCGCTGCGGTTTTGCCGCGCACAACTTGCAGATAGACGGATTCATCCGTGCCCAGATCGGTGGCTGCGGTCATTTGCAGAACCTCGCCCTCGGCAATCGTGGCCGAGGCGTTGGCGAGGATGTCCAGAACACGCAGCGATCCGGTCTCAACCATCAGTTGGAAACTGCGGGAAAACAGGTAATCGCCGACCAGAACGCTGGATTTGTTGTCCCACAGCAGATTCGCCGTGGGCCGCCCGCGCCGCTGGGCGCTTTCGTCGACCACGTCGTCATGCAGCAGGGTTGCGGTGTGGATGAATTCGACCGTTGCGGCCAGCCGCACGTGATGGTCGCCCGCATACCCAAACAACCGGGCCGCCGCCAGCGTCAGCATGGGGCGCAGACGTTTGCCGCCCGCCTCGACCAAATGC
Organism: Ruegeria sp. CH10; assembly: GCF_056537125.1. NCBI lineage: Bacteria > Pseudomonadati > Pseudomonadota > Alphaproteobacteria > Rhodobacterales > Roseobacteraceae > Ruegeria > Ruegeria sp. CH10. Next base: position 103,833 of record NZ_JBQFQY010000006.1, read on the forward strand.
GCGGTCACTTCGGGGATGCGCGGCGCGTGCTCGGACGCCATACGCGTGCGGATCAGCGTGTTGACCGCCTCCATTTCGGCGGTCAGAATCTCTGCCAGTCGCTCATGCGGTTTCGTGATCGTATCGATATTCATCACACCCCTGATACAAGGCTCGACATCTTAGCCACCTTGCCCTTACATCCATCCCCATGAAAGAACTTTTGCGCAGCACCGATCCGACGATCCTGGCTTTTGCTTCGGCCCTTCTTGAAGGCGAGGATATAGACTGCTTTCAGATGGACGTAAATATGAGCATCCTCGAAGGCGGCATCGGAATCTTCCCCCGTCGCCTGATGGTGCGGGCCGACGATCTGACCCGTGCGGAAAGAGTCATGCGCGACAATGACATCCCGCTGGGGCGATGACCTGCTTCCCCGATAGCGATCTGACCCGTAACGATTTTTTGAGCGGCCGTGTACGTCTGTGGCAACCGCGGTCCGGCTATCGGGCAGGAGTTGACCCGGTTCTGCTGGCGGCGTCGGTCCCGGCGGTCCCTGGTCACAGCGTGCTGGAGCTTGGCTGCGGTGCAGGGGCTGCGATCCTGTGTCTGATGGCGCGGGTTTCGGGCCTGCAGGGCGTGGGGGTCGAACTTCAACCCGCCTATGCCGATCTGGCGCGCCGGAATGCCGATGAAAACAATGCCTCGCTTGACGTGATCGAGGCGGATTTGACTGCGCTGCCCGCCGATCTGCGGCAACGGCAGTTCGACCATGTGATCGCGAATCCTCCTTATTACCGGGCCGGGGCACATAGTCCGGCGGCAGACAAAGGGCGCAGCATGGCCTTGGGCGAGGACACGCCGTTGGCAGAGTGGTTCGATACCGCCGCTCGGCGCCTCGCGCCGCGCGGGTATCTGCATATGATCCAGAAAGCCGACCGCCTGCCCGACATGCTGGCGGGCTGTACGGGACGGTTGGGTTCGGTCGAAGTTCTGCCGCTGGCCGCGCGCACCGGTCGCACCGCTGAATTGGTCATGCTGCGCGCCAGAAAAGGGGGTCGGGCAGGTTTCCGGTTGCACGCGCCTTTGATCCTGCATGCGGGCGAGCGACATGAGAAAGACGGCGAAAGCTATACGCCACAGGTCTCATCGGTGCTGCGGGATGGGGCCGTGATCACCGGGTTTTTCGGTCAATAGGCATTAACCAGCCGAATTTGTCGGATTTATTATAGTTTCTGTGCGTCTGCAGCGTGACAGGGTGGAAACGATGTGGTCAACTTCTTACGTGAAACTCAGACACCAACAGAGGAGTACCGCCATGAGCGTGAGCGCACATCTGACCGAACTGAAGAAGAAGCACGAAAATCTCGGTCTTGAAGTTGAACAAGCACAACGCTCGCCTGGCATCGACGATCTTCATATTGCGCAGCTGAAAAAGCAGAAGCTGAGGCTCAAGGAAGAGATCGAGCGATTGTCGAGTTAACGACGCAGACTGGCGCGCGCGGCAATCGTCGCGCCGCCTGTGATAAGCACCGCCGCGATCGCCAGGCCCCAGGACGGGGCGGCGATCCCGGCCACAACCAAAGCCAGCGTAGACAGCAAAGGTGCCGCGTAGGACGCCGTGCCCAATATCTGAATGTCGCCCTGCTTGACCCCGATGTCCCACACATAAAACGCCAGCCCGACGGGTCCCAGCCCAAGGGCCGCGACCGAGGCCCAGCCAAAGGCGCTGCTGGGCCAGACTGTTTCCTCGATCGCCAAATGCAAAACACCCGACGCAACGGCTGTGGCAACGCAAAATACGGCCACTGAACTGGTCGGAGTATCCCCCAGCTTGCGCGACAACACCGAATAGCCTGACCAGGTCAGCGCGCAGAGCAATGCCAGACCATAGCCGGGCAGGTGGGCCGCCTGAAACCCCATCCCGCCGCCTCCGGCGATGATCACCGCGGCCCCGGCAAATCCGAGACAGGCGCCAAACAGATGTCCAAGGCGCAGGTTCTCGCCCGGCAGCAACCCGGAAAACAACACGATCAACAGGGGCCAGAGATAGGCGATCAAGCCCGCCTCGGCCGCTGGGGCCATGCGCAGGGCCGAGAAATACAGCGCGTGATAGCCAAACAGACCAATGGTGCCGAACAGATAGGTGGTCCAGGGCACGGTGCGCAATTGACGCAACCCGCCGCTGGCCCATGTCCAGATCAGGCCCAAGGTGCCGCCGATGGAAAAACAGATGGCGTTCAGCAAGAGCGGTGGCGTGGGCGAGGATCCGACGGTGAACAGGGCCAGCAAGGACCACAGCAGGACAGCGATGAACCCGATAGTCGTGGCGCGGGATCTGGTCATGAGGTGGGGACGTCTTCTACGGGGATGATCTTGAATGCGTCCGAAATATGCGCGGTTTTTTCAATCTCGGCAATGAACCAATCCCGAAAAGCCGCGATCTGAGGGCGTTTTTCTGCCCCCGGCAGGCAGAGAAAACGAAACCGCCCGCGTGTCTCAATCGCTGTTTTGAAAGGTGCGACCAGTCGCCCTTCGGTCAGGTCCTTCAGGATCATCGCGCGACGCCCCAAGACCACACCAACACCCGCAACAGCAGCATCAATCGCATGATCTGCGTTGGAAAAACGCGCGCCATGCTCGGGCGTGAACGTGATCCCCACGGCCCGAAACCACGTGGGCCAGTCACATTTCGGCCTGAGAAACGCAATCGAGTCGTCATGGATCAGGGGCGCATCCTTCAGGCTTTCGGGTGTCGGAAACTGCGCGGCCAATTCCGGGGTCATCACCGGGGTCAGCCATTCCTTGCGCACGGGCACGGAATAGAGCCCTTCGTCCGGGCCATAGCCAAAGCGTATGGCCACATCCACATCGTCTCGTTCAAGGTCCATGTTGCGCAAAGTGGCCGAGAATTTCAGGTCAATCTCGGGATGTGCCCGCGCAAACTCATACAGCCGGGGTGCCAGCCACTTGGCCGTCAGCGCCGGGCCCGCCGTGACCGTCAGACTGGTGTCGTCGCCCTGCCGCCGGGCCGCCTGCCAGGCGGTTTGCAGCGCCGCAAACCCTTCGGCCGCACCGGGGGCGAGCGCTCGCCCGGCATCGGTCAGTTCAACGGCGCGGTTCAGGCGACGAAACAGAGGACGGCCCAAGTGTTCCTCAAGCGATTTGATCTGGAACGACAATGCAGCCGGTGTCACGTGCAGCTCATCCGCGGCCTTGGCAAAAGACATATGCCGGGCCGCTGCATCAAAGGCACGCAGCGCTGTCAGGGGCGGAAAGGCGGCACTCATTCGATCAAGAATTTCTTAACTGGTTGTCGTAAAAAGCTCGTTTGTCAGCTTTGAAGATAAGGCGCATATTCAGGGAAAGTCAAGCAAAGCTGAACTGAAAGGATGCCTGTCATGATCGAGATGACCACAAACCCCGCAGCCGTCCGCGCGTTTCAGCGGGCCCATGCTGAGCGCGGCAAGATCATCAAAAACGCCCTTGCGTGGCTATTCGGTTCCCGCTGAACGCAGTGCACACGTTCTTACGGGATGAACAAGGGCCGGCCCAGAGTGGACCGGCCCTTGTTCGTGCTGTGCGTTCGGATTACGAGAAGAACTGAGCGCCGTTCGCCGAAATTGTCGAGCCATTGATGAACTGCGAGTCATCCGAGGCCAGGAAGGTCACGCAGCGCGCGATCTCGTCGGCCTCGCCCAGACGGCCTGCAGGAATCTGGCTGATGATGGCTTCACGCACTTTTTCAGGAACGGCCATCACCATTTCGGTTCCGATATAGCCGGGGCAGACCGCGTTTGCGGTGATCCCCGCCCGCGCACCTTCCTGTGCCAGCGATTTGACGATGCCCAGATCGCCCGCCTTGGTCGCGGCATAGTTCACCTGTGCGAACTGACCTTTTTGTCCATTGACCGAGCTGATGACGATGACGCGGCCAAACTTACGCTCGCGCATGCCGGGCCAGATCGGGTGAACGGTGTTGAACACGCCGGTCAGGTTGGTGTCGATCACCTGCTGCCACTGCTCGGGTGTCATCTTGTGGAAGGGTGCGTCACGGGTGATCCCTGCATTGGCGACCACCACGTCAATCGGGCCAAGCTCGGCTTCGACTTTCTCGATGCCTGCTTTGGATTCCTCATAATCGGCCACGTTCCATTTGTATGTGCCGATGCCGGTTTCCTCGGTGAAGTTTGCCGCCGCTTCGTCGTTCCCGGCATAGGTGGCCGCAACATTATACCCTTCGGCCTTGAGCGCCTTGGAAATTGCTGCGCCGATGCCGCGGGAACCGCCGGTAACGAGTGCTGTACGTGCCATTGAGGACTCCTCCAATTTTGATCTGTCTAGTAATTCTGTTACTTTGTGGGGTTTAATTGCGCAATATCGTTTCGCGTGAGTTTTGATCTTTCTTGCAAATGATAAAGGCGCATCTCAGGGGAAGGTTTGATCTAAAACAAAAAAGGGCGTCCATTGGACGCCCTTGGTATCGGGATGTCAGCGCATTCAGTCGCGCTCCACACACAGGGCGACGCCCATACCGCCACCGATGCAGAGGGTCGCGAGACCCTTCTTGGCATCGCGGCGCTTCATTTCAAAGAGCAGGGTGTTCAGAACGCGGCAGCCGGATGCACCGATCGGGTGGCCGATGGCAATCGCACCGCCATTGACGTTCACGATCGACGGGTCCCAGCCCATGTCTTTGTTCACGGCGCAGGCCTGTGCGGCAAAGGCTTCGTTGGCCTCGACCAGATCCAGATCGCCAACTGACCAGCCGGCTTTCTCCAGCGCCTTGCGCGACGCATAGATCGGACCGACGCCCATGATTGACGGGTCCAAACCGGCGGTCGCGTAGGATGCGATCCGGGCCAGCGGTTCGATCCCGCGCTTTTCGGCGTTTTCGGCCGACATCAGCAGCGTGGCCGCGGCCCCGTCATTCAGACCCGAAGCGTTTGCCGCCGTGACCGAGCCGTCCTTGGTGAAGGCAGGGCGCAGTTTGGCCATCGCCTCCATGGTCGCGCCGTGGCGGATGTATTCGTCGCTGTCCATCACGATGTCGCCCTTGCGGGTCTTGATGGTGAAGGGCGTGATTTCGTCAGCAAACTTGCCAGCCTTTTGCGCGGCTTCAGCCTTGTTCTGGCTGGCGACGGCGAATTCGTCCTGCTGATCGCGGCTGATCTGCCATTTCTCGGCGACATTCTCAGCGGTTTGACCCATGTGATAGCCGTTGAAGGCATCCCACAACCCGTCGCGGATCATCGTGTCGATATATTTCATGTCGCCCATCTTCTGACCCGCGCGCAAGGCGGCGGCATGGGGCGAAAGGGTCATGTTCTCTTGACCGCCGGCGGCGACAATCTCGGCATCGCCCAGTTGGATGTGCTGAGCCCCCAATGCCACGGCGCGCAGGCCCGAGCCGCAAACCTGATTGATACCCCAGGCCGCGCTTTCCTGCGGAAGGCCGGCGTTGATATGGGCCTGACGTGCAGGGTTCTGGCCCTGTGCGGCTGTCAGAACCTGACCCAAAATGGTCTCGCTGACTTCGTCCTTTTCGATCCCTGCGCGTTCAACGACGGCCTCAAGAACAGCCGCGCCCAAATCATGTGCAGGGGTGTTTGCAAATGAGCCACCAAAACTGCCGACGCCTGTCCGGGCAGCGGATGCGATTACTACGTTGGTCATTCAGACAATCCTTTACCATCAAGGTTCCGGGGGAACCCTAACGGCGCGCATCCCAAAGGCATAGCCTCTGTGAACCAGAGCGCCTTGCATTACCCCGCTTCAACTGTGCATGACATAGCGTAATGCTGCACGTGCAGCAACGGTCAGCTTGTCTCAGGCGTGGGCGAGGCCGGATTTCAGCGCTTAGCTGCCGGTTTGTTTGGCTTTTTCACCCTTCCACGGGGCCGAGACGGTAGGAGCCCCGAACAAGTACCCCTGCAGGCAATCGACGCCATTTGCCACCAGAAATGCGGCGTCTTCCTTGGTTTCGACCGATTCGGCTGTCACCAGAATCTCGAATTCTCGGGCCACGGCGACAAGGGCGCGCACCAGCGCCTGATTGTCGGAATTGCTGCTGACGCCCCGAACGAACTGTCCATCGATCTTGGCGGCATCGAACAGAAACTCGCGAAAGTGGCGGAAGCTGAAGTTGCTGGCCCCGAAATCATCCAGTGCAAAGGCCACGCCGCGCGGTTGCATCCGGTCCATGAAATCTATCACCAGCTCGGGCACTGTCATGGCAGAGCTTTCCGAAATCTCCAGTATCAATCGCTCACCGATATGGGCGTGCTTTTTTAGAAACCGCTCCAGCACGCGCGTATATCGTGCATAGCCGATCGACCGAGCAGACATGTTGATCGAAAGCCTGATATCCGGGGTTCTGGCCAATGTGCGCAGCCCCATCTCAAGCGCAACGCAATCCAGATCCCGCCCGATGGGGGTGTTTTCCAGTTGCGGCATGAAATCACGCGCGGGGATCACCCGCCCGGTTTCGTCCAGCACGCGGATAAACCCCTCATAAAAAGCCACGTCAAATGGCGGGTGGGCTTGCATCACTGGCTGAAAGGCCAGTTTGCATTGTTTGTGTTTCACCGCCTCAGTGGCCATTTGAACGGTGGACGTGTCACGGGATGCGACAGCCGCGTTCAAAGGGCTTTCCGCCCCTTCGGGCACATCCGCCTTGTTCTTGTCCCGCATCGCTTTGCCAATCCCTTTTGCGTCCACGCTTGGGAACGTATTTCAGGGCATAGTGATGAATCTGCGGTTAAGGCTTTTGGGTTTTCGGTGGATTATCGCGCGGTTTCCCAAACGCGTCCCAATGCGGCGGCTGCGCTGATCACCGCCCCGGCAAAGCCAAGGGTCATCATGGCAAACCCAAGGGCAATGATTGCTGATGGTCCGCCAGCCAGCGCCGTCAGCATCGCCAAAACAAGCCCGAGCAGGCCAAGAACGGTCGAAACAGTTGCTAGTCTGGACATTTTTACCTCCGGCCACTCGTTACGGTTCACTCCCCGCAAGATGGAGTCTGCGGTCCCGTTTTCAAGAATGTGGCCAAAGGGTTCGGCGGATTTAAGCCTGTTTTGCCTGCGGATTGGGCGATTTTGCCTCAAAATGCTCGAATCCGGGCGTTCCGCGATCTTCGGGGTTGCGGGCCAGGTGCTTGGCCTTGATCTGGTCCGAGCTGTCGCGGCTGCCGTCATGGCTGTAGCCCGGTGGGGCAAAGCAATAGGACAGACGCTCGCGCAGGGTCAGGCCCGGCTGCGTCGCGTCGCGCCAGATGCTGACCCATTCGTGAAAGGCCACGCGCAGCGGGTTGAACGTGCCGATATTATGAACCAGCCCGAAATCGACGCGGTCATCCTCTTGCTCGGGCACAAAGGTTCCGAACATCTTGTCCCAGACGATGAAGACGCCGGCATAGTTGCAATCCAGATACCGCGCGTTGCGCCCGTGATGCGCCCGATGATGGCTGGGGGTGTTCATCACCGCCTCGAACCAGCGGGGCATTTTGCCGATGGCCTCGGTGTGAATCCAGAACTGGTAGATCAGGTTCAATCCGCCGACGAACAGGACCATCGCCGGGTGAAACCCCAGCAGGATCAGCGGTGCCCGCACCACCATCATGAAAGTGAACGTATAGGTCCAGCTCTGCCGTAGCGCCGTGGTCAGGTTATAGTGCTGCGAGCTGTGGTGGTTCACATGGCTGGCCCAGACCCAGCGGATGCGGTGGCCAAAGCGGTGCACCCAATAGTACCGCAGATCATCCAGCACGAAACACAGGATGATCACCGGGATCGAGGTGCCCAGGTTCAGCGGAGTGATCTGCCACAACCACATGAAGAACCCATAGGCGATGAACCCCAGCAGAAAGCCGGACGCGATGTTGCCCGCGCCCATCACCAATGAGGTCACGGCATCGCGCGTCTCATACCGCCCGCCTTTGCCTTTGACGGCAATCCACAGGAATTCGGCCAGAATGGCGGCGATGAAAAAGGGCACGGCCCATTGTACAGCGTCGGGGAAGGTGATTTGGTCGGTCATGTGGCGTCCATCAGATGTTCCCAATGCGGGCGTTCGAATTCGTCAAGGCGGATGATGGCTTTGGGGGTGCCGAAATCGTGGAACTGGATCTCGAACCCGTCGGGATGGTCGATCCAGTCGTAATCCAGCAAGTGGCGCGCCACGGTGTCAGCCCCAAAGGACCACAACAGCCCGTTCCCGGTCTCGGTCCGGATCAGGGCGGAATGCTTGTCATGGGCAATAGTTATGTCGATGATCACATCATCGGGCGCATGGCGCAGCCATTCCGAGCGCGCGGTCTCGGGCGTCAGGTCGCGCATCCGCGACCGTCCGGTCAAATGCAGCAGCACGGTCACACCGACGATACCGCCGACGACCAGAACCAACAGAATTTCCAGTGGCATTCCATCCTCCTGCAGCCAAACTGCAAAGAGGAGAGGTCACTGTCAAAGGTGGCGTTGCGTCAGCGGAGCCGACCAATGAATCACAAATTAGTTTGAGATGGTGTAGGTCCCGCCCGAGTCGCCTTTGCCCTTGTTGCGGGTGAATGTCACCTGGTTTCCCTCCAGTGACACCCTTTGACAGTCTTCAGGCAATGCGTTGCCGCCGACGGTTACGTTTCTGCACCAGAACCTTTTGTTCCAAACCCATGCGCCAACCACTTTTGCGCCATTGTCCAACTGACCCGAGATTTTACCGTCTGACGAAATGACAAGTGAGGCCCCGTTCCCGACAAGTGTCTTGTCAGCGACGGCATCCAGAAACTGGTTTTCTTTCTTGATTTCTTTTGCTGTCGCAACTGTGGCGGAAACTGCCAGAACCGACAGGGTAGTTAAAACCAAATTCAGCATCTTCACAAAAAAATCCTCCCGCTTGAATGCAGCGGGAGGTTAGCACGATTCGTTGATTTCAGGGTGAGATCTTCAGCTTTCACCGCCCACGAGAGCGCCGACAATCGCCTTCGCGCTATCCGAGTTCCACTCGGCATCGCCGATCAGACGGGCGATTTCGTCGCCGTTGGGGTCAAGGATCACAGTGATCGGCAGGGCAATCACGCCGAACTCACGCGCCACGGCCGAGCCCGCATCCTGATGGCGGGGCAAGTTGTCGATGCCGTTTTCCTCGAAGAACTTCTTGATACCCGCAGGTGAGTTGCGCCCGGTGGCCAGCGTCACGACCTCAAACTTGTCGCCACCGAACTCTTCCTGCAGTTCGGCGATCTGGGGCATTTCCTTGCGGCAGGGCGCGCACCAGGTGGCCCAGAAATTCACCAGAACATATTTACCCTTGTAATCGGCCAGCGTTGCGGTGCCGCCGTCATCTTCCAGTTGGAATTCGACCGGAGTCTTGGTTTTGGGTTCCTTATGCAGGATCAGGCGCTTCAGCGTGCCTTCCCGCAAAGGCTTCAAAGTCTCTATATCGGCGGCCAAAGCTGCATTTGCACCCAGCGCAAGGGCCATATAAAGGGGGATCAGACGAAATAGGCGCATATCAACTCCGGGTTTTCTTACATGACCGATCAATCCTCGAACCAGATGTGGGGCGGCCGCTTTGCCGCCGGTCCAGACGCGATCATGGAGGCAATCAATGCCTCGATCGGGTTCGATCAGCGGATGGCAGCCCAGGACATCGCAGGCTCGCGCGCCCATGCCGCCATGCTGGCTGCCACAGGCGTCATAAGTGATAGTGATGCGCAGGCTATTCGGGAAGGGCTGCTCACAGTCTTGTCAGAAATCCAGTCCGGTTCGTTTCAGTTTTCGACCGCGCTGGAAGACATCCACATGAATGTCGAAGCGCGGCTGAAAGAGGTGATCGGAGAACCCGCAGGACGTTTGCACACAGGCCGCAGCCGCAATGACCAGGTTGCGACAGATTTCAAACTGTGGGTCCGCGATCAGTTCGACGCCGCCGAAACCGGCCTTCTGGCCCTGATCCGCGCGCTTTTGGCACAGGCCGAGGCGGGGGCCGATTGGGTCATGCCCGGCTTCACCCACCTGCAAACCGCGCAGCCGGTGACATGGGGTCACCACATGATGGCTTATGTCGAGATGTTTGGCCGTGATCTATCCCGCGTCCGTGATGCCCGCGCCCGGATGAACGAATCCCCCTTGGGCGCTGCGGCGCTGGCAGGCACGTCCTTCCCTATCGACCGTGCGATGACGGCCGAAGCACTGGGCTTTGACCGTCCCGCCGCCAACTCACTGGATGCGGTCAGCGACCGTGACTTTGCGCTTGAATTCCTGTCCACCGCCTCGATCTGTGCCGTGCATCTGTCGCGCTTTGCCGAGGAACTGGTGATTTGGTCTTCGGCCCAATTCCGATTTGTCACGCTGTCGGATCGCTTCTCGACCGGTTCGTCGATCATGCCGCAGAAGAAAAACCCCGACGCGGCTGAACTGATCCGCGCAAAGGTGGGCCGGATTTACGGCGCCAATACCGCACTGATGATGGTGATGAAGGGCCTGCCACTGGCTTATTCCAAGGACATGCAGGAAGACAAGGAACAGGTCTTTGATGCCGCCGACAACTGGATGCTGGCGCTTGCGGCGATGGAGGGCATGGTCAAGGATATGACCGCCAACCGCGAAAGCTTGGCCGCCGCCGCAGGCTCGGGGTTCTCGACCGCGACCGATCTGGCCGACTGGCTGGTGCGGGTGCTGGGCCTGCCCTTCCGCGATGCGCATCACGTCACCGGATCGCTGGTGGCCATGGCCGAAAGCAAAGACTGTGATCTGCCCGATCTGACGCTGGAGGACATGCAGTCGGTCCACGCAGATATTACGGATGATGTCTATTCTGTCCTTACTGTCGAAAATTCGGTAAACTCGCGCCAATCCTATGGCGGCACGGCCCCCGATCAGGTGCGTGCCCAGATCAAAAGGTGGAAGGCGCTGGTATGATACAGATACTCCGTGTGATCCTGCTGATCGCGGCCGGGTTCGCCCTGGCCGCCTGCGGTGCGGATGGCGAGCCGATCCAACCTACCATGAGCGCGAATATCGGCGTGGGCAGCAGCGGTACCCATGTGGGCGGCGGCGTGGGCCTGCAAAAGGGCGGTCTGGGTGTATTCCTGGGCATTTAACCTCTCAGTTCCGAAGAAGGCATCATGAAGTTTCTCCCCCTGATCCTATCGTTTGGCGTTCTGGCCGCCTGTGATCCGTCGTACAAACCCCGGCCTGAACCTACGGCGAACTCGGGCAGTTCCGGCATCTCGATCTCGGGCTATGGTCGGGTTGGCGTGTCGACGACGAACTGACCATCTGCCGCAAGTGCGTCGAATCCATTGATCCACGCGCCCGTTTTGGTCTAAGCGCGCGGGTATGGATCACTTTCTCTACCGCGACGGCGCGCTTTTCGCCGAGGATGTCCCGATTTCCGAAATCGCAGCCGCGGTCGGAACTCCGTTTTATGTCTACTCAACCGCAACTCTGCTGCGGCACTTCAAGCTGTTTGATGATGCGTTGGGCGACCTGGATCACCTTGTCTGCTATGCGATGAAAGCGGCCAGCAATCAGGCCATTCTGAAGACACTGGCGCAGGCGGGCGCTGGAATGGATGTGGTCTCGGGCGGCGAATACCTGCGGGCCAAGGCCGCAGGGGTACCGGGCGACAAGATCGTATTCTCGGGCGTTGGCAAGACAGCGGATGAGATTCGCACCGCGCTGACCGGCGGCATCCGCCAGTTCAACGTGGAATCCGAGCCCGAGATGGACGTGATCAACGCGATTGCGCTGGAACTGGGCGTGGTTGCGCCGATCACTGTGCGGGTGAACCCGGATGTGGACGCCAAAACCCACGCCAAGATCGCCACAGGCAAGTCCGAGAACAAGTTCGGCATCCCGATCGCCCGTGCCTCAGAGGTTTACGCCCATGCCGCCACACTGCCGGGGCTGGACGTCATTGGTATCGACGTCCATATCGGTTCGCAACTGACCGAGCTGGAACCGTTCGAGTTGGCCTATACCAAGGTCGCCGAACTGACCGAACAGCTGCGCGCCGAGGGGCACAATATCCGCCGCCTTGATCTGGGCGGTGGGTTGGGCATCCCCTACACCCGCGCCAATGATGCACCGCCGTTGCCGGTGGAATATGGCGCGTTGATCCAGAAAACTCTGGGCCATCTGGGGTGCGAGATTGAAATCGAACCCGGCCGCCTGATCGCGGGCAATGCGGGTCTGATGGTCAGCAAGGTGATCTATGTGAAATCGGGCGAAGGGCGCGATTTCCTGATCCTGGACGGGGCCATGAACGATCTGATCCGTCCTGCGATGTACGAAGCATATCATGATATTGTTGCGGTGAACGAACCCGCGCCGGGCGTGGAACAGCAACCCTATGACATCGTGGGCCCTGTTTGCGAAACCGGCGATACCTTTGCCAAACAGCGCAATATGCCACCGCTTGCAGCAGGTGATCTGGTCGCATTTCGCAGCGCCGGCGCATATGGTGCGGTGATGTCCAGCGAATATAACACCCGCCCCCTGATCCCCGAGGTTCTGGTGCATGGTGATCAATTCGCCGTAATTCGTGAACGCCCAAGCTTTGACGAAATCATAAACCGCGATACCATACCCGAGTGGCTCTGACGCGATGACCGTGCGGGCCTGCTGACGGAGGCCCGCCTTGACCGCAAGACCGACCCTGCCGATACCAAGACCATCCCTGTGGCTGACGCATGCAGGGATGCTCGCTGAGCAGGTTTTGCGCGCGTTTTGGCCCTTTTTCACTGTTTTCATGGCGATTCTGGCCGTTTTGATGCTGGGCTTGCAGGACCTGGTTCGTGTTGAAATGGTCTGGGCGGTTGGTGCCGTGGCGCTGATCGGTCTGGTGGCAGCGCTGGTTCTTGGGATCAGGCGATTCCATTTCCCATCCCGCATCGAGGCGCTGACGCGGTTGGACGAATCCCTGCCGGGACGCCCGATACAGGCGCTGTTGGATGATCAGGCTATCGGGTCGATGGATGCGGATTCAGTCGCGATCTGGCAGGCGCACCAGACACGTATGGCGCAACGCGCGGCGCTGGCCGAGCGGGTTAAGCCTGATCTGCGGCTGGCTGAGCGTGACCCCTATGCTCTGCGATACATGGCCTTGTTGGCGCTGGTGATCGCAGCGTTGTTCGGCTCTTTCTGGCGCATAGGATCGGTCGCAGAGATGGCCCCCGGCGCTGCCGTGGCCGGGCAGGGCCCTAGCTGGGAAGGCTGGGTTGAGCCGCCACGCTATACCGGCTTGCCGACGCTTTATCTGGCGGATCAGACCGACCCGACATTGTCGATCCCGCAGGGCAGTCGCATCACCCTGCGCTTTTATGGTGAGGTCGGCGCGCACAGCCTGACTGAAACCAGCACACCGTTGGGCACGCAGGATGCAGCAGAGCCAGAACAGGAATTTGTCGCTGATCGGTCCGGAGAGTTGAAGATCACAGGCCCCTCGGGCCGTGACTGGGTTTTGGACGTCATTGCCGACACTGCTCCCGCCATTGGCGTTGCCGATGAGGCCGAGTCTGAGGCGGGCGGGCAGATGAAACTGCCCTTTGCGGCCAGCGATGATTATGGTGTTGTGTCCGGCACCGCCACGATCGAACTGGATTTGGCTGCTGTAGATCGGGACTATGGCCTGACCGTGGCCCCCGAGGCGCGCGACGTGATCGAGGTGGAACTGCCGATGCCGATCACCGGCGACCGGGATGATTTCACCGAGGACCTGATCGAAGATTTCTCACAGCACCCTTGGGCGCATCTGCCGGTGCGGATCACGTTGACGGCGCGGGACGCGGCCGATCAGGAAAGCCAGTCCGAGCCATATATGACCAACCTGCCCGCGCGGCGGTTCTTTGACCCGCTGGCAGCAGCGGTGATCGAACAGCGTCGCGACCTGCTGTGGTCGCGCGAAAACGCGCCGCGGGTTGCGCAAATTCTGCGGGCCGTGTCGCATCTGCCCGAGGGGTTCTTCCGCTCGGATACCGCCTATCTGCGGCTGCGCGTGACTTTGCGGCGGCTTGAGGCGTTCACCAAATATGATCTGAAGCCCAAGCAGCAGGAAGAGATTGCGCAGGCCCTTTGGGAACTGGCGATCATCATCGAAGAGGGCACGCTGGCCGATGCGTTGGAACGCATGCGCCGGGCACAGGAACGTTTGTCTGAAGCGATGAAAAACGGGGCCACCGACGAAGAGATCGCGGAGTTGATGCAGGAACTGCGCGAGGCGACGCAGGACTATATGCGCCAGCTCCAGCGTCTGGCGCAGGAAAATGGTGAGTTTGACGATAACCAGCAGGGTCAGAATGGCGAAACCCTGCAAATGACGCAGGATGACCTGCAGCGGATGATGGACCGCATTCAGGAACTGATGGAACAGGGCCGCATGGCCGAGGCGCAGCAGGCGCTGGAAGAGTTCCAGCAGATGATGGAAAACATGCGCGTCACCCAAGGTCAGGGCCAGGGTCAGCAATCCGAAGGCCAGCAGGCCATGGAGGGGCTGGCGGAAACCCTGCGCGAACAGCAGGGCCTGAGCGATCAGGCCTTCCGCGATCTGCAGGAACAGTTCAACCCCGGTGCGCAGGCCGGTGAAAGCGAAGGCAACGAGGGCCGCAATGGTGGTCTGGGCCGGGGCCAGAGCCACGAAGGTCAGGGCGGTCAGGGTCAGGGTTCGGATCAGGCCGAAGGCAATCCGCAGGGGCAGGGATCGCTTGCCGATCGCCAGCAGGCCCTGCGCGACGAGCTGGGGCGCCAGCAGCAAAACCTGCCCGGTGCCGGAACACCCGAAGGTGAAGATGCGCGCGAGGCGCTGGGCCGGGCTGGCCGTGCCATGGATGAGGCCGAAGAGGCGCTGCGTGGCGATGATCTGGCCGAAGCCATAGACCGCCAGTCCGAAGCGATGGAGGCCCTGCGTGAAGGTATGCGATCTCTGGGCGAAGCCTTGGCGCAAAACCAGCAGAACCAGCCGGGTCAGGGCACGCAAGAGGGCGACATGCAGGCCAATAACCGCGATCCGCTGGGCCGCAGCCCGGGATCAAGCGGCTCGCTTTCGACCGATGACAGCCTGCTGCAGGGCGAGGACGTGTATCGCCGCGCCCGTGAGCTACTGGATGAAATCCGCCGCCGCACCGGCGAAACGGACCGTCCGGAGGTCGAACTGGAATATCTGAAACGGTTGTTGGAGCGGTTCTAGGCCCCGGGCTCTTTGCGTTCGCTCGTCTCTCCGACATCAGCGGGGGGACAGACCGGTGGGCGGAAAATGAGTCTATACCGCCCCAAACCCTTTGGAAAGCGTGTCAGACGGATGGCTGGTTCTTGTCCTGGCCTTCGGTTCTTTTCTTTTTGTCCTGATCGACATGCCACTTGATGGCAAAGAACATGCCCACGCCCAGCACAATGATTTTGAACGGAAAAAAGATAAGAGGGAAGAGTTCAGACCAATGAGTCATAGATTGCATCCGCGCTGATGAATGACGCTGTTTTCAGTCAGGCGCGATACGTCCGAATTGTTTCGCACAACATCCGCCATAGTGACGCAGGCGCGCTGTGGCTGGTCGTTCGGTCTGAACGGATTGCGGATGCTCGCGGCTGATTGTACAGCCGCGACACACGCCATTTGTCAGTTCTGTGCTGAGCCCGAGGTCTGAGCCTCAAGCCAAATGCGGGCCTGATCTACCATTGAAACATAGGGCTCAAGGATCGGGTCGGCCTGCGGGACTGCCTCGCTGATCTGCTGGGCGTTGCCGTAGATCAGCACCAGCACAATTCCGATGATAAGGATCAGGGCAAAACCGCGCATAAAGCCACCGGATTTACGCGGCGCCTCGTCCCCGTCACCATCCCCGACCATGATGTCTTCTTTGCGCAACGTTGAATTGATCGCGTCGACATCGGGCAGCGCATCTTTTTGCCCTGCGTCTTGGGCCGTCTCAGATGTTGTCAGCTCTTTGATCGCGCGGTCTGTATCCGGGTCAGGTTCGGCCGGTGTATCCAACGCCAGATCCGGCTGAGTTTCCAGGCTGCTGCCCTCCTGCGCACGCAGGTCCGCCTCGCGGCTTGCTTCTTCCTGCAGGATACTGGCAACGGCGGGGTCGATATTTCCGGTTGCCGCGGGTTTCTCGGTGGGCGGGGCAGGTTCAGGTTCAGGTTCAGGTTCAGGTTCAGGTTCAGGTTCAGGCTGTGGCGTGTCTTTCGGTTTAACCTCGACCTTGATGTCCGTTCCTTTGGACTTGGGCTCTTCAACCGGGGCGGGCTCAGGCTCGGGTGGTGTGTCCTCGGCTACAGGCTGGGCTGCGGCAGGGGCGGGCTGATCCGGGTACTTGGCCTGAAACCAGGTTTTCTCGCAATTCGAGCATTGGACATCGCGGCCCTCTTCCGGGATAACCTCGTCGGGCACCTCGTACTGAGCGCTGCAATTGGGACAAGTAAGACGCATGCTGCCTCCTGGTCGGGCCGCGGCCCCGATAATAGTTTTTTCAGGGATGATATTCCGTTAAGACCTGACCGCAAAGGGTGTTTTCGGTTTCGCGGCATAAGTGTCACCAATTCGACCCGATGCAGGCATTGAAACAACATCCGCGCTCGGGCAAGAAGGGCGGCAACTAAAACGGGGGCCCCTGTGATCGAGCTGGAAAACGTCAGCTATACCTATGGCGGCGGTGAATTGCTGAGTAACGTGTCCTTGCAATTGCAGGCAGGTTCGTTCCACTTTTTGACCGGCCCGTCCGGCGCGGGCAAGACCACATTGCTTAAGCTGTGTTATGGGGCGCTGTTGCCTACATCCGGTCGACTCAGCGCGTTCGAACAGGATGTGTCGGGCCTGGATCGGGATCAGATGGCCCTGTTGCGCCGTCGGATCGGGGTCGTGCATCAGGATTGTCAGTTTCTGGATCACATGACGGTGGCTGAGAACGTAGCCTTGCCGCTGATGGTGTCGGGGCGCGCCGAATCCGCGCAGCCAGATGATCTGAGCGAATTGTTGTCCTGGGTCGGCCTCGGCGCGCGTCTTGAGGCGCGCCCACCGGAACTGTCGGGGGGTGAGCGTCAGCGCGCCGCACTGGCCCGCGCGGTTATCCTGTCGCCGGATGTGGTTCTGGCGGACGAACCGACAGGCAATGTGGATTGGGAAATGTCGCAACGTCTGCTGCGGTTGCTGGTCGAGTTGAACAAGATGGGCAAAACAGTGCTGATCGCTACCCATGACCTGAGCCTGATCCGCGCCGCCAAAAGCCAGGTTCAGGCGCGGGTGCTGCGCATCTCGCAACGTCAGGTGCAATTGGCGGGGGCGGATTTATGAGCAAAGGGATGATCCGGAACCTGCTGCAACGGGATACACGGGCGGACAAGGTTGTGCCGCCCACCGGCTATACGGCGCAGCTGACGCTGTTTGTCTCGGGTGCGATGGCGTTTCTTGCCGTGTTTGCGCTGGCGTTGTCGTTGGCTTCGGGGCGGTTGGCCGACCGATGGGCCAGCGAATTGGCCGGGGCGGCCACCTTGCGGATCAATGCGCCGGCAGATCAGCTTGCGGCTCAGACCGAGGCGGCACTGACAGTGCTGCGCCAGACCCCCGGCATCGCATCGGCCCGGGCCCTGACGGCCGAAGAACAGGCCGCACTGCTGTCGCCATGGTTCGGCCCTGACTTGCCGCTTGAGACGCTGCCCATCCCGCAACTGATCGAGATTGTCGAGGGTGAACCCGGTCTGGACGCCACTGGCCTCCGCCTGCGTCTGGGGGCCGAGGTACCGGGCGCGGTATTGGACGACCACACCCGCTGGCGCGAGCCGTTGGTGGATGCGGCGATGTCGCTGCGGCGGCTGGGCTGGATTTCGATCCTGCTGATTGGTGGCGCGACGGCGGCAATGATCACGCTGGCCGCGAATGCCTCGCTGGCGGCCAACGCGCAGATCATCGGCGTCCTGCGTCTGATCGGTGCGCGAGATGGCTTTATTGCCCGCGCCTTTGTGCGGCGGTTCACCTATCGCGCCTTTTTTGGCGCCGTTGTCGGCGTGTTGCTGGGCATGACCGGGGTGCTGCTGCTGCCCGAGGCCTCGGATGAGGGCGGGTTTCTGACTGGTCTGGGTTTTCAGGGATTGGGCTGGCTCTTGCCCGCGTTGATCCCGGTGCTGGGCGCGACCGTTGCCTTTCTGGCCACCTGGACCGCCGCCAGCCGTAAATTGAAGGAACTGTCGTAATGGCTCTTGCGCTTCAATGGATACGCTCACTGATCTTCATGATCGTGATTTATGTCTGGATGCTGATCCTGGGCATTGTCTTCGCCCCCTACGCCCTGTTCGCCAAGCGCGGCGCACGGCAGGCGTGCAAGACCTATGCAGCCACCACAATGTGGCTGGCCCGCTGGATGATCGGGCTGCGCACCGAGGTTCGCGGTACTCCGCCCGTAGATGAGGTGGTCATCGGGGCCAAGCATCAGTCCTTTCTGGACATCATTATGATTTTCAACGCCGTACCTCAGGCCAAGTTCATCATGAAGAAAGAGCTGATGTGGACGCCGATTATCGGGATTTACGCCAAACGTCTTGGTTGCATTCCGGTGGATCGGGGCAAAAAGGG
This sequence comes from Ruegeria sp. CH10, assembly GCF_056537125.1. NCBI lineage: Bacteria > Pseudomonadati > Pseudomonadota > Alphaproteobacteria > Rhodobacterales > Roseobacteraceae > Ruegeria > Ruegeria sp. CH10. Next base: position 122,373 of record NZ_JBQFQY010000006.1, read on the forward strand.
CGCGGCGGTGGCCAAGATGGTCAAGGATGTCGCAAAAGAGTTCTCCGAGCCCGGACAGCTGGTCATCTACCCGCAGGGCACGCGTGTGGCACCCGGATTGTGCAAGCCCTATAAGGTCGGGACAGCAGTTTTGTATGAGGGGCTTGGCTTTCCCTGCGTTCCGGCTGCCACCAATGCGGGTGTCTTCTGGCCCCGCTCGGGCATTCTGCGCAAACCCGGCTTGGCGATTGTCGAATTTCTTGACCCTATTGAACCGGGCGTCGGGCGGGATGATTTTCTAAGCCGTTTGGAAGACGACATCGAAACACGATCCAATGCCTTGATGAAAGAAGTGGGGTTCAATCCGGATGGAATTCATTGAAGATATCGAAACGCTCGAGTCGCTTTACGGAACCACCGCAGCCCCCGCGCTGCGCAAAGTGGCGTTCAGCCTGACGCCTCTTTATCGCAAATGGATCATGGCCTCGCGTCTGTGCATCCTCAGCACCGTGGGCCCTGAAGGAACCGATGGCAGCCCGCGCGGTGACGACGGCCCGGTGGTGGCAGAGCTTGACCCCAAAACGCTGGCCATGCCGGATTGGCGGGGCAACAACCGCTTGGATTCCTTGCGTAACATCGTGCGTGATCCGCGCGTGTCGTTGATGTTCATGGTGCCGGGATCAAACAACGTGATACGGGTAAACGGTACCGCACGGCTGACAACCGATACTGACCTGCGGGCCCGGTTCGAAAAGAACGGAAAGCTGCCCGCTACAGTCGCTGTGATCGAGATTTCCGAAATTTATTCGCAATGCGCCCGTGCACTGCTGCGCGCCCGGACCTGGAGCGGTGATGATGAAACCTCGGACCTGCCCACCATGGGTCAGATTTTGGCCGAGGCATCAAATGGCGAAGAAGGCGGCGCGCACTACGACGCAGAATGGGGAGCGCGCGCCGCTAAAACGATGTGGTAGGTCAGGCCGGTTGCGCGGTCATGGCCGCGAACATCGCTTTGACTTCGTCCATGTTAATGCCCAATCCACGCGCCAGTTTTTGGACAAAGACCGTCTCGTCCCGATCCAGATTGCCGTCCGCAGCGGCGATCATCAGGGTGGCTTGCAGGACCATCCGCTTTTGGTCGAACGTCAACCCGGTTCCAAAGGCTGCAAACTGCGCGTCGGTCGGTTTGGCCTCGGCCATTTCGAACATACGGCGAATGCGCGCCTCATCAAAGCTTTCGCCTGTGATCTGTTTGGCGATGCCCGCCATGGTGGCAATCTCGGACGGGTCCAAACGGCCATCTGCTTTGGCAGCGTGACACATGGCATCCATCGCCTGCAGGGCGGCCGGGTGAACGGTTCCGATTTCAGAGTGACGCTGAGCTTTGCGCTTGGATTGTCCGGCTTTCTTCAACCCGGCAAAGATCAAAAGCACGACAATTGCACCCAGCCCCCAAAAGCCCGAGATCATATCAGTACGCGACATGACCGGCTGGTCGGGCAGATCGGCGGGAAAATCACCCAGTGTCTTGCCCAGCGTCACATCATCCGCGTCCAAAGGGTAGTAGCTGTCGCTGTCGCAGCTGTTGGGTGCCATGACGTAGCCGATCGAGCTGCGCCAAACACCTGCAAACATGATGTGGGTCTTCTTGGTGAGATGGCACAATGACAAAGCTTGCCCGGAATTGTCCGTGATCTCGGTCGGGGTAATCAGGCTCATTTCTTCCGAGGTGCCCCAGACACCGCCGCCGCGCGCGGCCTGTGCATCCTGACCAGTGAATAGGGTGACTAAAAGCGCTGCCGCGCACAGGAATACAAATCTCATAAAAGCCTCAATCGATTTCGTTCTCTAAATGCCGGTTCGAACCAGACACGTTCTCGAAATCAACCTTAACGTGAGCAAAAATAAGCCTGTACAAGGGCAGAAAAAAGGCGGGCCTTGAGGCCCGCCTTTCAGGTGTTTCTTTGCAGCTTAATCAGCTGTGGATCGGTCCATCGCCACAGGCCAGCGCGGCTTCGCGCACGGCTTCGGAATAGGTCGGGTGGGCGTGACAGGTCAGGGCCAGATCCTCGGCTGAGGCGCCGAATTCCATGGCGACACAGACCTCGTGAATCAAATCGCCCGCTGCCGGGCCGATGATATGGGCCCCCAGAATGCGGTCGGTTTCCTTGTCGGCCAGAATCTTGACGAACCCATCAGCGGCAAAGTTCGCCTTGGCGCGGCCATTGCCCATGAACATGAACTTACCCACCTTGTAGGCGCGGCCAGCAGCCTTGAGCGTCTCTTCGGTTTCGCCCACATTGGCGACCTCGGGCCAGGTGTAGATCACGCCCGGGATGACGCCGTAATTCACATGACCATGCTTGCCTGCGACCTGTTCGGCAGCGGCCATGCCTTCGTCTTCGGCTTTGTGAGCCAGCATCGGGCCCTCGGTTACGTCACCGATGGCATAGATGCCGGGCACGTTGGTCTGCCAGTCGCTGCCGACCTTGATCTGACCGCGCTGCGTCATTTCAACGCCCAGAGCCTCAAGGCCCAGCCCGTCCGAGAAGGGCTTGCGCCCGGTGGCGACCAGAACGGTGTCGGCGTCGATCACATGTTCGCTGTCATCTTTGCGCAGCTTGTAGGTCACCTTGGCCTTGGTCTTGGTGGCTTCGGTCTTTTGCACCGCCGCACCCATGACAAAGTTCAGGCCCTGTTTCTTGAGAATACGCTGGAAGGTCTTCTGCACCTCGGGGTCCATGCCGGGCGTGATCACGTCGAGGAATTCGATCACCGTCACCTCAGCGCCCAGACGCTGATAGACCGAACCCAATTCCAAGCCGATCACGCCTGCGCCGATGACGACCATCTTTTTCGGGATTTTGCCCAGTGACAGCGCCCCGGTCGAGGTCACAACGACTTTCTCATCCACTTCAACACCGGGCAGCGACGCCGGTTCCGAGCCCGAGGCGATGATGATGTTCTTGGCGGTATGGACCTCATCACCGACCTTGACCTGACCGGCAGCTGGGATCGAGCCCCAGCCTTTCAGCCAATCGATCTTGTTCTTCTTGAACAGGAACTCAATGCCCTTGGTGTTGCCTTCGATCGTTTCCTCTTTGTAGGCCTGCATCTGCTTCCAATCGACCGAGGGGCTTTTGCCCTTCAGACCCATCTTGGCAAAGTTATGTTCGGCCTCGTGCAGCTGATGGCTGGCGTGCAGCAGCGCCTTGGACGGGATACAGCCCACATTCAGACAGGTGCCGCCCAGGGTCTCACGCCCTTCGACCACAGCGGTTTTCAGGCCCAGCTGGGCGCAGCGGATGGCACAGACATAGCCGCCGGGACCGGCTCCGATTACGATGACGTCATAGCTGGACATAAAGGGCACTCCTTGGTGTGTCTTGGCCGCGCCTTAAGGGACGCGGCTATTCAGGCTCTACAGAGCTTGCAGGTAAAGATAAGCCGTTGCGAGGAAACCTGCCAGCCAGACAATGGTGCGCAGGAACGGAACGGGGATGGCAAAGGCGTAGATCGGTACAAAAGCGATCCGCGCGATCAGAAAGATTTGGGCGGCCAGCAGGGTGCCGCCGGTAAAGGCGTCTTTGGCCGACAGGATCAGAATGGCAGGCGCAAACAGGGCCAGCGCCACAACTGAATTGGCAAGGGCCCGTTCGACGCGCCCCGCGACGCCGGTCAGCGGGGGCATATCATCGCGTGCACCGCCCAGCGTCATAAGCCCGACCTGAGACATGGCAGTCAGAACGTTCACCAGGATGACAACAATGACCACAAGGCCATAAAGGGCAAGAATCGAAAGCTCGGAAGACATGATGGGTATCCTTTTCTATCTCGTTTCCAGTCTTGCGGTTATCATCTTGTCAGTGGTGCAACAGGGCGAGACGGGGGTGGTTCACGCCCAATTGCTGATTTGTGTACAAGGCCGCATCAGAACAACGCGACCAGAAGCATCAAGGTTGTGGCCAGAAACCCGGCAAACCAGATAACGCTGCGCCACGGTTTTAGCCCATAGTAATAGGCCGGGACATAGGCGACACGCGCCAGCAGGTAAATCCACGCACAGCCCGCAGTAAAACCGGTTGCCTGCCCGGATAGGGTCACGACCGTACATGCTATCGCGAACAGGATCAGCCCCTCAAAGTGGTTGTTCATGGCGCGATACAACCGCGCCGTCCCATCAGACAGCTGATCCTCAAGCGATCCGCCCAAACGGCTTCGGTCCCGTGCGGACATGGTTTTCCCCGGCCCCAGTTCGATATTGGCCGGGATGGCCATCAGGGCGAACTGAAAGACCTGCAGCAAAGCCGCAAGGGTCAGGGCCGTGAGTTCCGGTGTCATACGGGTGCATCCTTTTCGGCCAGAACCGCAACGTCTTCCCACCTTTTTAAAAACAGTTGACCCGGGATAATTAACAAGGTGATCATAAAAAATGCACCTAGAAAGTTGGGTTCTACGCCTTTTCGAGCTTCACTGTAGTAAGACAGACCGTCCATGCGGGTTACCAAGTAAGCCCCTAGGAATGCAGAAAGAAAAAAAACGGGCGCGCCCAAAAGAAAAAATCGTTTGTATCGACCTTTTCCAGTGAAAAAAAGAAGTGCGCTGCACTGTTTGCATTCATGCGCAGCGAATTTGTTCCATCCCTTGCCCGGATTAGTTCGTTCCATGCGAGAGAAAGGTTGGATAGTTGCGCATTCAGGACAGCGAATGCCTGCAAGTCGCGACATGAAGCCTGGGTGTGCCCCGGGCTTTAGATGGCTGATTGCGTTTACTTTGCTGTCCCGCATCTTGTATTGCACTTTCGTTCTTCCAAAAGGTTCTGATTGAAAAAGGCATATCTCTGCTTCTAGATACACCTGATTTTCTCAACCCATCCCGTTCAGTTTGGTTGGCACAGATTCCAAGGTGGTTACACCGGCGACAGCACCTTGATCTGGATATGCGTCACGCCGCCACGTTCGTGGTGCATGGCCAGTTCCTCGGATTCCAGAAAGCTGAGCGCGCGGTCCAGATCGCGGATCTCGAACAGAGCGACGGCATGGTCTTTCTGCTCGGGGTCGCTCCAGATGTGGAGGTCGCGGATACCCGCGGCCTCGCGCACCTTGCGGTCTTCCCGGAACACGGTCAGCCAGGCGCTGAAATCGGCCACATCGGCCTGCCATAATACATGCGTTGCCATGATTACAGATCCATCAGCAGGCGGCGCGGATCTTCCAGCGCCTCTTTCACGCGGACAAGGAAGGTCACAGCCCCTTTGCCATCCACGATCCTGTGGTCATAGGACAGCGCCAGATACATCATCGGGCGGATCACCACCTGACCGTTAATCGCCATCGGACGATCCTGGATCTTGTGCATGCCCAGAATACCCGATTGCGGGGGGTTCAGGATCGGCGAGGACATCAGCGAGCCGTAGACACCGCCGTTCGAGATGGTGAAGGTGCCGCCCTGCATTTCAGCCATGGACAACTTGCCGTCACGGGCGCGCTTGCCTTTTTCGGCGATGGCTTTTTCGATCTCGGCAAAGGACATGCTGTCCGCGTCACGGATCACCGGAACCACCAGACCGGTCGGCGTACCGGCGGCGACGCCCATATGGACGAAGTTCTTGTAGACGATATCGGTGCCGTCAATCTCGGCATTCACCTCGGGCACTTCTTTCAGCGCGTGGCAGCAGGCTTTGGTGAAGAAGGACATAAAGCCCAGACGGACACCGTGTTTCTTCTCGAACTGGTCCTTGTACTGGCTGCGCAGGGCCATCACCTCGGTCATGTCCACCTCGTTGTAGGTGGTCAGCATGGCGGCGGTGTTCTGGCTGTCTTTCAGGCGTTTGGCGATGGTCTGGCGCAGGCGGGTCATCTTGACGCGTTCTTCGCGCGCGGCATCGTCAGCGGCCACAGGCGCACGTGGCGCAGGGGCCGGTGCCGGAGCGGCAGCCGGTGCGGGCGCTGCTGCCGTGGCGACCGCGCGGGCGACGTCTTCTTTCATGATGCGACCGTCACGGCCTGTGCCGGTGACCTGACCTGCGGACAGACCGGCCTCGGCCATCGCTTTCTCGGCGGATGGCGCATTGGCAACGTCCTTGCCCGTGGCCGCAGCCGCTGGGGCTGCAGCAGCTGCCGGAGCTGCTGCCGGGGCTGCAACAGCGCCCGAGCCTGAGATGACGGCCAGCTTGGCCGTGGCATCCACGGTGGTACCTTCGGGTGCAGTGATTTCGGCCAGAACGCCGGCGGCAGGGGCCGGAACCTCGACCGAGACCTTGTCGGTTTCCAGCTCACACAGCATTTCGTCCTGCGCGACCGCATCACCCACCTGTTTGAACCAGGTGGAGACGGTCGCCTCGGTCACGGATTCACCCAGCGTGGGAACCATCACATCGACGCTGCCGCCTTCGGCCGCTGCCGGCGCCGCTGCCGGAGCTGCTGCCGCTGGGGCAGGGGCTGCGCCTTCGCCTGCGGTGATGGTGGCCAGCAGGGCATCGACACCTACGGTTTCGCCTTCGGCAGCGACGATCTCGCCCATCACACCGGCAGAGGGGGAGGGCACTTCGACGGTTACCTTGTCGGTTTCAAGCTCACAGAGCATCTCATCCACGGCCACGGCATCGCCGGGTTTCTTGAACCACGTCGCAACCGTGGCTTCGGTGACGGATTCGCCAAGCGTGGGAACACGAACTTCAATGGTCATCGTTTACTTTCCTTCGATGCTCAGCGCTTCGTTCACGAGCGCCTCTTGTTGGGCTTTGTGTTGGCTGGCCAGACCCGTCGCGGGCGAGGCAGAGGTGGCGCGCCCGACATAGCGAGGCCGCGTGTGTTTGGCCTTGATGCGGGTCAGGACCCATTCGATGTTGGGTTCGATAAAGGTCCAGGCCCCCTGGTTCTTGGGTTCTTCCTGACACCAGATGATCTCGGCGCCTTTGAATCGCTCAAGTTCGTTGATCAGCGAATGCGCCGGGAACGGATAGTATTGCTCGATCCGCATCAGGTAGACGTCGTCGATACCACGCGCGTCGCGCTCTTCCAGCAGGTCGTAGTAAACCTTGCCCGAGCACATCACGACCCGTTTGATCTTGTCGTCCTTGACCAGCTTGGTCTCAGAATTTCCGTGTTGGGCATCGTCCCACAACACGCGGTGGAAGCTGGAGCCGGTGGTGAAATCCTCAGCCGTGCTGACGGCCAGCTTGTGGCGCAGCAGCGATTTCGGCGTCACCAGGATCAGCGGCTTGCGGAAGGTGCGGTGCAGCTGACGGCGCAGGATGTGGAAATAGTTCGCAGGCGTCGTACAGTTCGCCACGATCCAGTTGTCCTGACCGCACATTTGCAGGAACCGCTCCAGACGCGCGGATGAGTGTTCGGGGCCTTGCCCTTCGAACCCGTGCGGCAGCAGCGTGACCAGACCAGACATGCGCAGCCACTTGCTTTCGCCCGAGCTGATGAACTGGTCGAACATGATCTGTGCGCCGTTGGCAAAGTCGCCAAACTGCGCTTCCCACAGGGTCAGCGCGTTGGGTTCGGCCAGCGAATAGCCATATTCGAACCCTAGCACCGCGTATTCCGACAGCATCGAGTCGATCACTTCGTATTTCGATTGTCCATCGCGGATGTTGTTCAGGGGGTAATAGCGTTCCTCAGTCTCCTGATGGATAAACCCCGAATGACGCTGGCTGAACGTCCCGCGCGTGGCGTCCTGACCGGACAGGCGCACCGGATAGCCTTCGGTCAGCAATGAGCCGAACGCCAAAGCCTCGCCGGTTGCCCAGTCAAAGCCCTTGCCGGTTTCGAACATCTGTTTCTTGTGATCCAAAAGACGCGCAACGGTTTTGTGTACCGCGATGTCGTCCGGCGCATGGGTCAGTGCCTTGCCGACCTCGGCCAGCGTCTCAGGCGCGATGGCGGTGTCGCCGCGGACGTATTCCTCTTTGTTTTTGTCCAGATGCGACCAGCGCCCGTCCAGCCAGTCGGCCTTGTTGGGTTTATAGTCTTTGCCGGCCTCAAACTCATCATTCAGATGGGCCTGGAAGGCGGCCTTCATATCCTCGATCTCGCCCTCGGGGATCAGACCGTCCTGAACCAGACGCTCGGTGTACAGAGACAGCGTGGTCTTATGCGTCTTGATCTTCTTGTACATGATCGGGTTGGTGAACATGGGCTCATCGCCCTCGTTGTGACCAAACCGACGGTAGCAGAAGATGTCGATAACCACGTCCTTGTGGAATTTCTGACGGAACTCGGTCGCGACCTTGGCGGCGTGAACCACCGCCTCGGGGTCGTCACCATTCACGTGGAAGATCGGGGCTTCAACCATCAGTGCAATGTCTGTGGGATACGGGCTGGAGCGGCTGAAATGCGGCGCGGTGGTGAAACCGATCTGGTTGTTCACCACGATATGCATGGTGCCGCCGGTTTTGTGGCCGCGCAGGCCGGACAGGCCGAACCCCTCGGCCACAACACCCTGACCGGCAAAGGCCGCGTCACCGTGCAGAAGGATGCCCATCACGGCCGTCCGGTCGGTGTCGTTCAACTGGTCCTGCTTGGCGCGGACCTTGCCCAGCACGACGGGGTTCACCGCCTCAAGGTGGCTGGGGTTGGCGGTCAGCGACAGGTGTACGCTGTTGCCATCAAACTCACGGTCGCTGGAAGCGCCGAGGTGGTATTTCACGTCGCCCGAGCCGTCCACGTCCTCGGGCTTGAAGCTGCCGCCCTGGAATTCGTTGAAGATCGCCCGATAAGGCTTGCGCATCACGTTGGCCAGAATGTTCAGACGGCCCCGGTGCGGCATGCCGATAACGATGTCACGCACACCCAGCGCGCCGCCGCGCTTGATGATCTGTTCCATCGCGGGGATCAGAGCCTCACCCCCGTCCAGACCAAACCGCTTGGTGCCCATGTATTTCACGTGCAGGAATTTCTCGAAGCCTTCGGCCTCGACCATCTTGTTCAGGATGGCTTTGCGGCCTTCCTTGGTAAAGGCGATCTCTTTGCCGTATCCCTCGATCCGCTCTTTCAGCCAGGCGGCCTGTTCGGGGTCCGAGATATGCATGTATTGCAGCGCGAAGGTGCCGCAATAGGTGCGCTTCACGATCTCGACGATCTGGCGCATGCTGGCCATCTGCAGGCCCAGCACGTTGTCGATAAAGATCGGGCGATCCATGTCGGCTTCGGCAAAACCATAGGTTTTTGGGTCCAGTTCAGGATGGTTGCTGGCAGCGCGCATGCCCAGAGGGTCCAGATTGGCGGCCAGATGGCCCCGAATACGATAGGCCCGGATCAGCATAAGCGCCCGCAGACTGTCGAGAACCGCGCGTTTGATCTGGTCTTCGCTGACCGCGACACCCTTGTCGGCGGCCTTTTCCTTGATCTTCTTGCCCGCAGCCTTGGCGTCAATCTCGGCCCATTCCCCGGTGAGTGCACCCGTCAGGTCATCGGCCGGCATCGGAGGCCAGTCGGTCCGCGCCCAAGACGGCCCCTCGGCCTCTTTCTGAACATCCGGCGAGGCGTCGCCCATAGCCTTGAAGAACTCGGCCCAGGCGGCATCCACCGCACCGGGGTTCTTGGTGTATTGGGCATAAAGCTGCTCCAGATACTCGGCATTGTGCCCCTGCATGAAGCTTGAGGCGTGAAACGCGGAATTGGGTGTATGTTCAGTCATATGCGAACCTCGAATGGGCTGGCGGTTTCGGTGTTGGTCTTAGTCTTGCGGTAGATCGGGGTAGCCAATTTTGTTGAATACCCAGGCCATGTGTTGTCGGACGATATCTATTGTTTCCGTGTCGAAATAGTCTGACACAGGAATGCCTTTCCGGCGATCTTTCATTGATTTGTCATGGCCCAGCTTAAAACTGTCTTCGGGCAGGCCAAAACTGGCGAAGAGGTCTTTCAGATCATCAGCCAGATGCTCTTTGCGGATAAACCGATCAATGATCACGTGATTGTCGATGGACACAATGGGCCAGTCGATCGACCAGGTTCGGGTTCGAATAAACGCCCGGAATTGTTCCAGCTCAGTCTCCCAATCTTCGGATGGCAGGTTTTTCTGATGTTTCGCAAAGTGAAATTGCGACACCGCCCGGTCGAAAGGATTTCGGACATTGGCGATCTTTGTATAGCTGTCGTACAGCTTGGGCCCAAGGTTTGCGCGGCCCTCGCTGGCAGGCATGTGATTGCGCCACGGATATTTGTAGCGACGCCAGAATTGCCAGGCCGGATAGGGATCACCCGGAATCATGCCTCTGGCCCCGACGATCCCGTACTTCGAGATCCGAACGACGCCATCGGGCAACTCACCCAGCCCGGGTTTCTCGCACAGCGGCTGCAGGGCTTTCTCGGTCGAGGTGCCCGCCGTTTTTGTTGTCTTCATGTAGACAAACTTGTGCTTGTGACACACCAGAACCATGTCAGAGGACCTTTCCGGTTTGCGCGAGTCTGGCTGTGATGTGCGGTCGTTGAGCGGTCATGAAGTCACTTCGTAAGGGTTGGGACCATATTTGTTTGTGCCGGGTTCGCTGGGGCGGGTCAGCCACCACAGCACCAGCAAGGGTGAGATCATCAGGATCAGTAGGGTCGGAATCACGATCAGCAGCGTGGCGCGCGTGAACAGGATGTCCAGACTTCCGCCGTGTTGAAAATGCGAGGCGAAACCGATGCCGAAAACGAGCACAGCCAATGCCCCAAGGATCAGCAGGATCGGCAACAAGGCATAAAGCCCGCTGCGCCCGGTATCATGCATCCGCCGCCACGCGACCGCCAGATGTGGGAGGAATACGATCAGGGTCACGATGGACTGCACCGGCCCCGAGGATGTAGCAGAGACGGATTTCACTTCGTCGCTCTGGCTGACCGAGACTTGAGTGAAGAACTGCCAGTCGATGATCCCGGCGATAAAGCTCCAGATCACGATGAACAGGAAAAAGAACCAGTATTCGGGCCGCGAGGCACGGCCTGAGAAGGTGAAGAATTTGGAGAAACAGGTGCGGATTGCGTTAGAGAAGGTCATGATGGCAACGCTCTGCTCGGCGCTCCAAACCGGTTTTCCCCTGAATCGGATGCGACGAGCATCATGCCAATGATGCTGGATGTGACCATCACACTCACTATTAGAGATGCCACATATGCTGGCAAAAGGGTCAAAAAAGCCAGGATGAGCCAGAGAATTGGCCCACCGACAAGCAAGCTGAACCCAAGGAACAACTGATATCCAAGCCAGCAGAGGATTATCGGCATGAAAGGAAAAATGGCCTGATAACCTTCTTCACCAGTGTCTTGGAGTCTTCGACTCATCGCTGAAATCAATGGTAGTGAGGCCATCATCACAATAAACAGTTGTCCAATTCCCCAGTTTAGGGAAACGCGCCAATCAAAATACAGCGCGACAAAAATGGGCACAACAGAAGCAACAGGTGCGAACCACCAAAACTCGGCGCGCGAAGCTCTGCCTGAAAAGACAACAGCTTTGCGAAAGCCGGTCGATATGGCTTGCTTTGGTCCCATTAGCACTCACTCGCCCGGCGGCAACGCCGGGCAGCGCCCGACCCTCCCCCCGGGAGGGCGCTTGCAGCGCCCACCCAGGGTCGGGCGCTGTCCTCAGCGCCTGTGGAGAGTCGGCCTGCCATCAGCCAATCGCTTCCAGCACAGCCTCACCCAGCGTCGCGGGGCTTTCGGCCACTACGATACCGGCCGAGCGCATGGCTTCGATCTTGTCCTCGGCACCGCCCTTGCCACCGGCGACAATCGCGCCCGCGTGGCCCATGCGGCGGCCCGGAGGGGCTGTGCGGCCTGCGATGAAACCGGCAACCGGCTTTTTGCGGCCCTTCTTGGCTTCATCCGCCAGGAACTGCGCGGCTTCTTCTTCGGCCGAGCCACCGATCTCACCGATCATGATGATCGAGTGGGTCTCGTCATCGGCCAGGAACCATTCCAGCACGTCGATATGCTCGGTGCCCTTGATCGGGTCGCCGCCGATGCCCACACAGGTGGACTGGCCCAGACCCACATCGGTGGTCTGCTTGACGGCCTCATAGGTCAGAGTGCCCGAACGCGACACAACACCGACCGAGCCGCGCTTGTGGATGTGGCCGGGCATGATGCCGATCTTGCAGGCGTCGGGCGTGATGACACCGGGGCAGTTTGGTCCGATCAGACGCGATTTGGAGCCTTCCAGCGCGCGCTTGACCTTCATCATGTCCAGAACCGGGATGCCTTCGGTGATGCAAACGATCACCTCCATCTCGGCATCAATCGCCTCAAGGATCGAATCCGCGGCGAAAGGCGGCGGAACATAGATCACCGATGCGTTGGCTTCGGTCACATGCTTGGCCTCGTGGACCGAGTTGAACACGGGCAGGCCCAGATGGGTCATCCCGCCTTTGCCGGGGGTCACGCCGCCGACCATCTTGGTGCCATAGGCGATGGCCTGTTCAGAGTGGAATGTGCCCTGCGAGCCGGTAAAGCCCTGACAGATCACTTTGGTATTTTCGTCGATGAGGACTGCCATTTTAGGAGTCTCCTGAAATTGCCGCGCCATAGGCGCGAGTGTTAAGCCTCCGAGGCGATAACCGCCCCTCCAAGTTTTTTTCCTTCGGCCTTGCCGCCATGGGAGTGGTGTAGTCGAATAACTTCAAAAAGATCTGAGTCATTTGATTCAACAAACACTGACTCTACTTTGGCTCGACGCATAGACTTTTCGATTTCGTCCATTGCATCCCTCCAGTGATCGTAGAAACCCAAGTCTCGGTAGAGGTTGCCGGATTGTCTGATAAGCGCTGCGGACACAGGGCCATCATTCAAATTGCAAACTTCACGCATTTGGGAAACGTAGATTGTGTCTGTTCGATTTGGGTCGGCCAGCCGGTTTTCTTTCACCACAAAGACAATAATGACCAGTGCAGCGAAGGCTAACAGGGCGATGGCTTCTCCCACTCCCATTTTGACTTAACCCTTAACCGCCTTCACGATCTTCTCGGCACCGTCTTTCAAGTTGTCCGCCGCGATCACGTCCAGGCCAGAGGTGTTGATGATCTCTTTGCCTTTTTCGACATTCGTGCCTTCCAGACGCACGACCAGCGGAACCTGCAGGCCGACCTCTTTCACCGCAGCCACAACGCCCTCGGCTATGACGTCACAGCGCATGATGCCGCCGAAGATGTTGACCAGTATGCCTTTGACCTGCGGGTCCGAGGTGATGATCTTAAACGCCTCGGTCACTTTCTCTTTGGTCGCACCGCCACCTACGTCGAGGAAGTTGGCAGGCTCGGCCCCATAGAGTTTGATGATGTCCATGGTGGCCATCGCCAGACCGGCACCATTGACCATGCACCCGATCTCACCATCCAGTGCGATGTAGTTCAGGTCGTATTTGGAGGCTTCGAGTTCCTTAGGGTCTTCCTCGGTCTCGTCGCGCAGCTCGGCGATGTCGGGGTGGCGGTAGACCGCGTTGCCGTCAAAGCCGACCTTGGCGTCCAGCACTTTCAGGTCGCCCTTGTCCGAGATGATCAGCGGGTTGATCTCCAGCATCTCCATATCCTTCTCGACGAAGGCGGCATAGAGCTGGCTCATCAGTTTGACACATTGCTTGACCTGTGCCCCTTCGAGGCCCAGCGAGAACGCGATGCGGCGACCGTGATAGGGCTGATAGCCCGTGGCCGGATCAACCGAGAAGGACAGGATTTTCTCAGGTGTGGCTGCGGCCACTTCTTCGATGTCCATGCCGCCCTCGGTCGAGCAGACAAAGGAAATCCGGCTGGTCTGGCGGTCCACCAGCAGGGCCAGATACAGTTCGCGTTCGATGCCCGATCCGGCCTCGATATAGATGCGGTTGACCTGCTTGCCTGCGGGGCCGGTCTGATGGGTGACCAGGGTGCGGCCCAGCATCTTTTTGGCTTCTTCCGCCGCTTCTTCGACCGATTTGGTCAGACGGACACCGCCTTTTTCACCGGCGTCGGTTTCCTTGAAAGAGCCCTTGCCGCGCCCACCTGCGTGGATTTGCGCTTTGACAACCCAAAGGGGGCCATCCAGTTCACCGGCTGCGGTTTTGGCTTCCTCGGCGCGCAGAACCGCGCGACCTTCGGAGACCGGAGCGCCATAGCTGCGAAGAAGAGCCTTGGCTTGGTATTCGTGAATGTTCATCGAAATTGTCCCGTCTGACTACGATTAAACCGTTATAGGGGGTTCTAGGGGACAAGTTTAAAGGCTTTTTTGACGGCAAAGCGCTTTTTCACGAAGATTTTCTGTATTTGTGATCACAGGTTTTCAGCGTGTGATCACAAAATCATGACACACCTAAGCGATGATTCGAAATGTAAGGAATGTGGTTTGGAAAAAGGGGTTTCCGACGTTTGCGCCAACATTCACGACGCGAAATGGGTGCGGGTCTGTGTAAAAGAAAACCGGCCCTGGAAAAGGCCGGTTCCCGTCGTCTCAGTAATACGAAAAGCTTAGGCCAGCGAGCTGTCGATGCCTTTGCACGCCTCGATCAGGCCCTTCACGGCGTTGACCGAGTTGTCGAATCCAGCCTGCTCTTCTTCGTTCAGCTTGATGTCGACGACGCGTTCGATGCCGCCTGCGCCGATCACGGTGGGGACGCCGACATACATGCCGTCAACACCCAATTCGCCGTTGCAATAAGCAGCGCAGGGCAGAACGCGTTTCTGGTCTTTCAGGTAAGCTTCGGCCATTTCGATCGCCGAGGTGGCCGGTGCATAGAAAGCCGAACCAGTTTTCAGCAGGCCAACGATTTCGGCACCGCCATCACGGGTGCGCTGAACGATGGCGTCCAGTTTTTCTTGCGTGGTCCAGCCCATCTCGACCAGATCAGGCAGCGGGATACCGGCAACGGTGGAATACCGCACCGACGGAACCATCGTGTCGCCGTGGCCGCCCAGAACAAAGGCGGTGACGTCGCGCATCGAGACGTTGAATTCTTCCGACAGGAAATGCGCGAAACGGCCCGAGTCCAGAACGCCTGCCATGCCGCAGACCTTGTTGTGTGGCAGGCCCGAGAATTCGCGCAGAGCCCAAACCATCGCGTCCAGCGGGTTGGTGATGCAGATCACGAATGCGTCGGGGGCGTTGGCGGCGATGCCTTCGCCGACCGACTTCATGACCTTCAGGTTGATGCCCAGCAGGTCATCGCGGCTCATACCCGGTTTGCGGGGGACGCCGGCGGTCACGATGCAGACGTCGGCACCTGCGATGTCCTCATAGGACTGTGTGCCTTTCAACTTGGCATCAAACCCTTCGGAGGGGCCGGATTCCGCGATGTCCAGCGCTTTGCCTTCCGGGGTGCCTTCGGCGATGTCGAACAGGACGACGTCACCCAGTTCTTTCATTGCAGCGAGGTGGGCGAGCGTGCCGCCGATCTGACCTGCGCCGATCAGCGCGATCTTGGGTCTGGCCATGTTGAATGTCTCCGATGGATTTAGAAATCGCGGATGTGCTAGTCGCTAAAGCGGCAATACGCAAGGGTTCTGCGACGTGGCATACAACCGCATACCGTTGCCGACGCCTGCTGGTTGCGCTAAACGACCTGTCAGACAAGCCTATTTTGGATCGCCGCATGTTCGAGATGAATTTTATGTTTTTCGCTGTGGCGATTCCGGCGGTGATCTTTGCCGGGATATCGAAGGGCGGTTTTGGATCGGGCGTGGCCTTTGCATCGTCGTCGATTCTGGCGCTGATCCTGACGCCCGGACAGGCGCTGGCGCTGATGCTGCCGATATTGATGGTGATCGACGTCGCCACACTGAAACCCTATTGGAAACGCTGGAGCTGGCCGGATTCGCGCCTGCTGATCCTGGGCGCTGTGCCCGGTATTGCGTTGGGCGCGTGGCTGTACCGTGCCACCGATGATGACCTTTTGCGCCTATTGATCGGGGGAATCTCGGTCGGGTTCGTGATCTGGCACGTAGCTCAAAGCGAGGGGCTGATCCGTGGCTTTGCCAACCGTTTGCCGCCACCTGCCGGTCTGTTTGCCGGTCTGGTCGCGGGTTTCACCAGCTTTGTCAGCCATGCCGGTGGTCCACCCGCCGCCGTCTATCTGCTGTCACAGCGCCTGACGAAGACCGAGTTTCAGGCCAGCACCGTACTGGTCTTTTGGGTCATCAATGCGGTGAAATTCGTGCCGTTTGCCTATCTCGGCTTGTTCACCTGGCACACGGCGCTGGCGGATCTTTTGCTGGCACCCTTTGCTATCCTGGGCGCCTGGTTGGGCGTTCGGGCGCATTTCATGCTGTCCGAGCGCCTGTTTTTTGGCATTGCCTATGTTCTGCTGACCATCACCGGCAGTAAGCTGATCTGGGATGCGCTGACTTAGGTGTTGGGGGGCAGCGCTTCGGCCGTCGTCTCATAGGCCTGACCCGTGGCGATCAGGCAAGTCGTGCCATCGGGCAGCGTTACTGTGATCGTCCAGCTGCCTGTCTGATCCGATGCAAAGACCTCCATCACAGCGCCTTGCCGGGCAATGCCGATGCCGCGACGTGTTTCGCCATAGGTTTCGGCCAGCCGTTTGATCACATCATCACGCGGGGCACAGGTGCGGGCCTGCACCTGCCCGGCGGCCAGAACCATGATGCCAAGGCCCATCGTCATCTTGAAAAGCGTCTTCTTCATCGGTCACCCCTTTCGATTCTATCTGGTAAGCAGGGTGGGGTCGTGTGACCGAAATTTGGTTAAACCGCCGCACGTTGCGTCACTTATGCTGCGTTGCGGCAATTTTGCCCTTGAACTTTCCGATAAAAAATGGCCCCTTCTGCGCAACAATCTTTCAAAGGGAGAGGCCAGTGGACATCCGTCAGCGCCCCTATCGTTCCGTTCTATACATCCCCGGCTCGCGTGACCGGGCGCTGGACAAGGCGCGGAGCTTGCCTGTGGATGCGATCATCTTCGACCTTGAGGATGCGGTGGCTGCTGATGAAAAACCCAAAGCGCGTGAGACGCTCAGGGCGGCTCTGGCTGCCGGTGGGTACGGCTCGCGGGTCAAGATCGTGCGGATCAACGGGCTGGATACCGAATGGGGCCGCGCCGATGCCGAAGCGGTGCGGGATATGGATGCTGATGTGGTTCTGCTGCCCAAAGTGAGCTCGGCGGCGGATGTGGATGCACTGGCGGCGATAACCGGTGACATGCCGATCTGGGCAATGATGGAGACGCCACGCGGCATGCTGAACGCGGCCGAGATCGCAGCCCATCCCCTGATGGCTGGCTTTGTCATGGGCACCAACGATTTGGCCAAAGAATTGCAGACCCGCTTTCGCCCCGACCGGCTGCCGATGATGACCTCGCTGGGCCTGTGCCTGCTGGCCGCCAAGGCGGAAGGGCTGATCATTGTCGATGGGGTCTACAACGCATTCAAGGATGGCGAAGGGCTGGCAGCGGAATGCGAGCAGGGCCGCGATATGGGCTTTGACGGCAAGACACTGATCCACCCGGCGCAGGTCGACATCACCAACGCGGCCTTCGCGCCTTCTGAGACCGAGATCGATCTGGCCCGCCGCCAGATCGCCGCCTTTGAAGAGGTTGAATCCCAAGGCCAGGGTGTCGCTGTCGTAGATGGCAAGATTGTTGAAAATCTGCATGTTGTAACAGCCCGCGAAATTCTGGCAAAAGCTGAGGCGATAGTAGCTTTGCAAGCGGGGTAAGCCAGCATGGGCTTTGTTCTTCTGATCCTTGGGGTGGCGCTTTGGGCGGCCGCCCATCTTTTCAAACGTCTGATGCCCGCGCAACGCGCGGCGATGGGCGATGGCGGCAAGGGCGCGGTGGCGCTGGCGCTTGTTGCGGCGATTCTGTTGATGATCTTCGGCTATCGCATGACCGATTTCATCTATGTCTGGGCGCCGCCAACCTTCCTGATCCACGTCAACAACCTGTTGGTTCTGATCGCCATCTTCCTGATGAGCCCAGCAGGCAAGAAAGGCCGTCTGCTGAACAAGCTGCGCCATCCGATGCTGGGCGGGTTCAAGCTGTGGGCGTTTGCGCATTTGCTGGTGAATGGCGATCTGGCCTCGATCATCCTGTTTGGCGGCCTGCTGGCCTGGGCGGTTGTCGAGGTCATCGTGATCAACAAATCTGAGCCTGACTGGACACCGGCGGAACCCGGAACGTACGGCAAGGATGCGATGTTCTTTGTGGCGTCAATCGTGTTGTTGGGCGTGATTGGCTATATTCACGGGCTGGTTGGCCCGTCACCGTTTGGATCGTAAGGAAAACACCATGGCGAAACTCTATCGCTTGCTGACCGAGGAAGACACCTCTGCCTTCTGTCACAAGGTCACGGACGCGCTGGCCAAAGGGTGGGAGCTGTATGGCGATCCCTCCTATGCCTTTGACACGGCCAACAACGTGATGCGCTGCGCGCAGGCCGTCACCAAAGAGGTTGCGGCCGACTATTCCCCCGACATGAAGCTGGGACAGCAATAATGGCAAAAACCAATCCGGGTAACTTTTTCGAGGATTATTCCGTCGGGCAGATCCTGCACCACGCGGTGCCGCGTACCGTGACCGATGGCGAGCGGGCGCTGTATCATGCGCTGTATCCGGCGCGACATGCGCTTTATTCCTCGGATGAGTTCGCCCGGAATTGCGGTTTGCCGCAAAGCCCGATTGACGATCTGGCGGCGTTCCACGTGGTATTTGGCAAGACGGTTCCCGATATCTCGCTGAACGCCGTTGCCAATCTGGGCTATGCCGAGGGGCGCTGGCTGAAGCCGGTCTATTCCGATGACACGCTGCGGTCTGAATCCGAGGTGATCGGGGTCAAGCAGAACTCGAACGGGAAAACCGGCGTGGTCTGGGTGCGTACGCGCGGCCTGAACCAGCATGGCGAGGTGGTCATCGAGTATGTGCGCTGGGTGATGGTGCGCAAATCGAACATCGACGCCCCCGCGCCCGAGGCCGTGGTGCCGGATCTGAAACAGGTGCTGACGGTTGACGATCTGGTGGTGCCCGAGGGGCTGGATTTCGCGGCCTATGATTTCGTTCAATCTGGCGAGGCCCATCGTTGGGGCGATTATGAGATCGGCGAGACCATCGACCATGTCGACGGTGTGACAGTGGAAGAGGCCGAACATATGCTGGCCACGCGCCTCTGGCAGAACACCGCCAAGGTGCATTTCGATCTGACCTTCCGCCCCGAGGGTCGCTTGATCTATGGCGGGCATGTGATCTCGATGGCGCGGGCCTTGTCGTTCAACGGCCTGGCCAACGCGCAGATGATCGTCGGTCTGAACGGGGGCGCGCATGCCAACCCGTGTTTTGCGGGCGATACGATCAAGGCGTGGTCCGAGGTTCTGGATAAGGCCGAAACCTGTGTTCCCGGCGTGGGGGCCATTCGACTGCGGCTGGTGGCCACCAAGGGCGGCGCGCCGTTTGAGCTGAAGGGCGACGATGGCCGCTACAAACCAGAGGTTCTGCTGGACCTCGACTATTGGGCGCTGATGCCAATCTGACCGGACGCACATTCATTTGATCGCAGGCGCCATCATTCGTGCTAGGTTGCGCCTATGGTCCTGTTTCGCTCAGTCGCTGCTTGCCTGTTGCTGACGCCCCCTGCGCTGGCGTGTGATCTTGCGTTGGCGCTGGCTGTGGATGTCTCGGGTTCCGTCGACTCATCCGAATACCGGATACAAATGGACGGTTTGGCAGAAGGTCTGCGTGACCCGCTGGTGTCCGAGGCGCTGGTGCGCGGGCAGGCGCAGTTGATGTTGGTGCAATGGACCGGAGCCTCGCGCCAGAAGGTGACAATTCCCTGGACCCGAATCGACAGTTTCGACACGCTGGAACGTTTCGCGGTTCAGGTCGCCGAAGACCCAAGGGTCTGGCGCAACTTTTCAACTGCGATTGGTGAGGCGCTTGAGATGACGCTGGCCAGCTTTGATGACGTGTCCAACTGCAAACGTCATCTGATCGACATTTCGGGCGATGGCGTATCGAATGAAGGGGTTGAACCGACCGAGATACATGGTCTCTTGCGCACGCATGGTGTGACGGTGAATGCCATCGCCATCGAAGAAAGCGAACCGGACCTGACCGCCTATTTCTTTGAGAACGTGATTGTGGGCGAAGGGGCCTTTGTCGTCTCGGCCGCGGGCTTTGCGGATTACCCCGAGCGTATCCGCAAGAAGTTGCTGCGCGAAGTTGTGGAGCAATCAGCCTCTTTGGACTGAGCGGTTAAGATTCGTGATCACAAAGGCTGCGATATGTAGACGCTAACATTGATTACATAGAATTAGTTTCGTGATCACAGTGCCATTTTGTGTGATCACAAATTCCGGATTTCTGCAGTTTTGCACTCGTTTTACGTGTTTTTGCGCATGCAGCACGTGACAGATTGGCAAAAACGGGTAAAACGTCTGGTAGCCAACGAAAGAGGAGCCGACATGGCCGATGTCAATCGGGGCAACCGCCCGCTCTCGCCACACATAATGATCTACCGCCCGCAGATGACGTCTCTGTCTTCGATCATGGTGCGTATCAGCGGGATCGGAGTGTTCGCTGTTGCAATTCTGGTCGTCTGGTGGCTGCTTGCCGCGTCGACATCCGAAAGCGCCTTTGGCGGGATCGATGCTTTCCTGCGCAGCTGGTTCGGCGACCTTCTCCTGACCGCCGCGACTTGGGGCTTGTGGTATCACACGCTGGGCCGTTTGCGCCACGTCATCTGGGATTTCGGCTATTGCCTGGATGTCAAAATCGCCGAGAAACTGGGGCTGGGCATGTTCGTTGGCGCGACTGTCCTGACCCTGATCACCGTGATTGCGGTTTAAGGAGGCGACGATGCGATATCTGACAGACCGCAAACGCGCGCAGGGGCTGGGCGCAGGGAAATCCGGAACACACACCCACTGGCAGGTCATGGTGCGGGCCATGGTTCTGACCGTATTGGTGCCGATCTTTATTTTCACCTTTGGTGCAGGCATTGGCGGCAGCTATGACGAGGTCATAGCCTATTTCAGCCGTCCGTTCCCGGCGATTGTCACAGCCCTGATGCTGGTCGTTGGGTTGCTGCAGCTTATGTACGAAGCGCAGGAAGCAATCGAAGATTACGTTCATGGTGTGATGGAGAAAATCTCGATCGCGGCAGTGTATGCGCTTGGCTACACACTGATGGCTGCCGGGCTGTTCGCCCTGGTCAAACTGGCCCTGTGACAAAGCGCGGTAAGGATTAAGAACGATGACAGCAGCATATGAATATGAAACCCACGAATACGACGTCGTTGTCGTAGGCGCAGGTGGTGCCGGTCTGCGGGCAACGCTGGGTATGGCGGAACAAGGTCTGCGCACGGCCTGTGTCACCAAGGTTTTCCCGACCCGTTCGCACACGGTGGCGGCGCAGGGCGGCATCGCGGCGTCCCTGTCGAACATGGGCCCCGACCACTGGCAATGGCACATGTACGATACCGTCAAAGGCTCGGACTGGCTGGGTGACACCGATGCGATGGAATACCTCGCACGCGAAGCTCCCAAAGCGGTTTATGAGCTGGAGCACTATGGTGTGCCCTTCAGCCGGACCGAAGAGGGCAAAATCTATCAGCGCCCCTTTGGCGGCCACACGACCGAGTTTGGCGAAGGCCCTGCCGTGCAGCGTACCTGTGCCGCCGCCGACCGGACCGGCCACGCGATCCTGCACACGCTGTACGGTCAGTCGCTGAAGAACAACGCTGAGTTCTACATCGAATACTTCGCCATAGACCTGATCATGTCCGAGGATGGCCAGTGTCAGGGCGTCGTCTGCTGGAAGCTGGACGACGGTACGATGCACGTCTTCAACGCCAAGATGGTGGTGCTGGCGACCGGTGGTTACGGTCGGGCCTATTTCTCGGCCACGTCGGCCCATACCTGTACCGGCGATGGTGGCGGCATGGTGGCCCGCGCGGGTCTGGCCTTGCAGGATATGGAGTTCGTTCAGTTCCACCCGACCGGCATCTACGGCTCGGGCTGTCTGATCACCGAAGGTGCACGGGGCGAGGGTGGTTACCTGACCAACTCGGAAGGTGAACGGTTTATGGAGCGCTATGCGCCCCAATACAAGGACCTCGCGCCCCGTGACTATGTCTCGCGTTCAATGACCATGGAAATCCGCGAAGGTCGCGGCCATGGCGACAATGG
Organism: Ruegeria sp. CH10; assembly: GCF_056537125.1. Classification (NCBI taxonomy): domain Bacteria; kingdom Pseudomonadati; phylum Pseudomonadota; class Alphaproteobacteria; order Rhodobacterales; family Roseobacteraceae; genus Ruegeria; species Ruegeria sp. CH10. The sequence continues at coordinate 144,443 of NZ_JBQFQY010000006.1, forward strand.
CGACCACATCCACCTGAACCTCAGCCATCTGCCCGCCGAAGCGCTAGCCGAGCGTCTGCCAGGCATCTCGGAATCAGCGCGCGTCTTTGCAGGCGTCGATGTGACCAAGGAACCGATCCCGGTTCTGCCGACCGTGCACTATAACATGGGCGGCATCCCGACGAACTATTGGGGTGAGGTTCTGAACCCGACCGCCGATAACCCAACTGCCGTTGTCCCTGGCCTGATGGCGGTGGGTGAGGCCGGTTGCGCCTCGGTTCATGGGGCGAACCGGCTGGGCTCGAACTCGTTGATCGATCTCGTGGTCTTTGGCCGCGCGGCTGCGATCCGGGCGGGTGAGGTTGTTGACGCGAAAGCGCCGAACCCGGTTCTGAACCAGGCGTCGGTGGACAAGGCATTTGACCGTTTCGACGAAGTGCGCAACGCAAGCGGAACAATCCCGACCGCCGATCTACGGCTTGAGATGCAGCGCACGATGCAGGAAGACGCGGCCGTGTTCCGGACCGCCAAGACCATGGCCGAAGGCGTCGAGAAGATGACCGCAATCGCAGCCAAGATGGACGATCTGAAGGTCACAGACCGTTCGCTGGTCTGGAACAGCGACCTGATGGAATCGCTGGAACTGACCAACCTGATGCCAAGCGCTCTGGCCACCATTGTCGGTGCCGAGGCGCGCAAGGAATCCCGCGGCGCCCACGCGCATGAGGATTTCACCGAGCGAGACGACGAAAACTGGCGTGTCCACACCGTCAGCCGCGTCGAAGGCAACAAGGTTGAGCTTAGCTATCGCCCGGTCATCACCGATCCGCTGACGACTGAAACCGAAGGCGGCATCAGCCTCAAGAAAATCGCGCCCAAGGCGCGGACGTTCTAAGGAGAGGAACTTATGGTACAACTGACCCTCCCCAAGAATTCGCGCATCACGACCGGCAAAACCTGGCCCAAGCCGGACGGTGCGAAAAATGTGCGGAAATTCCAGATTTACCGCTGGAACCCGGAAGATGGAAAAAACCCACAGCTCGATACTTATTTCGTCGATATGGACAGCTGCGGCCCGATGGTTCTGGACGCGCTGATCAAGATCAAGAACGAGATTGATCCGACCCTGACCTTCCGCCGGTCCTGCCGAGAAGGCATCTGCGGGTCCTGCGCGATGAATATCGACGGGATCAACACGCTGGCCTGTATCTATGGCATGGATGAGATCAAGGGCGACGTGAAAATCTATCCGCTGCCGCATATGCCGGTGGTCAAAGACCTGATCCCCGACCTGACCCATTTCTATGCGCAGCATGCATCGATCATGCCATGGCTGGAGACCAAGACCAACCGCCCGGCAAAGGAATGGAAGCAGTCCATCGAAGACCGCAAGAAGCTGGACGGTCTGTATGAATGCGTGATGTGCGCCAGCTGCTCGACCTCGTGCCCGAGCTATTGGTGGAATGGCGACCGCTATCTTGGGCCCGCCGCGTTGCTGCATGCGTATCGCTGGATCATTGACAGCCGCGATGAAGCGACAGGCGAGCGTTTGGATGAGCTGGAAGACCCGTTCAAACTGTATCGCTGCCACACGATCATGAACTGCGCCAAGACCTGCCCCAAGGGGCTGAACCCGGCCAAGGCGATTGCCGAGATCAAGAAGATGATGATCGAACGCGCGGTCTAAGCGCGGCAGAAACTGCACTTGCCGTATTGCGGCAAGTGCATGGCAAGATTGCAAAATCATGCAATGTAACCGCCCCTGTTCAGGTCTATCCTATGTTCAGGGAGGAGTGATAAAACCGAAACGGGATCGCTCCGATGCAAGAAAACCACTCAGAAAAGAACACCAAAGCAGCCGAAGCCCTGGCCTTGTTGGAACAGGCGTGGGCCTACTATACGCCAGAGGCCGTTTATGTTTCCCAAGAGCAGCACGAACCTGAACTGTTCGAATACGCAAACGCCGCCTGACGCTTGAATTTACGCAGAGATTGGGCAATGCATAAGCATGCCCATTCTGTTGCTCCTGTTGGCTGCTGGTGTGTTCGCCTATTTCGTGTGGCGGTCACACACGACCACTTTGACGCGTGATTGCCGATGGCGGCAGCATCGTAAGGAAGGCGTTTGGATTTGCGCCTATTGTGGGGCGCAGCAAGAGGGCGTGGATACGCCCACTGCCTGTTTGAAAGGGCAGTAAACAAGGTGTTCCCTGCCCTGTTGTTGTCTATGCGGCGTCGGGAAAAGCGGCCTGCAGGGCAATCTCGACCATGTCGCCAAAGCTGCTTTCGCGTTCCGACGATGGCAATGCCTCACCGGTCAGCAGATGATCGGATACGGTCAGAACGGCCAGAGCCCGGCAGTTGTGACGTGCGGCCAGAATGTACAGCTCGGCAGCTTCCATCTCGACCCCCAGAATGCCGTGCCGCACCATCTGTTCGTTCAGATCGGGGCGTTCATCATAGAAGACGTCCGACGAATAGATGCCACCCACATGAGTCGGCGTGCCCTTGGCTTCGGCGGCCTTGGCGGCGGCTTGCAGCAGGCCCCAATCGGCGCAGGGGGCAAAGTTCAGCTCTTTCAGGATGCCGCGAGACGGCGTGCTGAGCGTTGTCGACGTCATCGCCAAGATCACGTCGCGGATTTTGACGCTGTCCTGCATTCCCCCGCAGGACCCGATACGGATCAAGGTTTTTGCGCCGAAATCGCGGATCAACTCATTGGCGTAAATCGACAGGGATGGCATGCCCATACCGCTGCCCTGAATGGTGACGGGATTGCCTTTCCAGGTTCCGGTATAGCCCAACATGCCACGTACATTGTTGACCAGTTTGGCATTCTCTAGAAATGTCTCAGCCGCCCATTTCGCCCGATATGGATCACCCGGCATTAAAACGGTTTCAGCAATTTCGCCTTTTTCGGCTCCGATATGAATTGTCATTTCGCGTCCAATTCCGTCAGATTTCCAAATCCGTAATTTCCGCACCGGCCTTTAAGGCGTCATGCACCCATTGCGGTTTGCGTCCGCGGCCCGACCACGTTTGGTTTGGGTCCGCCGGGTTTTTGTATTTGGCTTTCGACTTTGCACCCTTGATTGGTTTTGCGGCGTCCTCAGACAGTTCTGAGAGAGAAAAACCAAATTCCGCCGCCGCTTTTTCGGCAGCTTTCAGCGCTTCTTTGCGCTCGCGTTTTTCTGCGCTTTTCAGTGCAATTTCTACCTTGTCGCGCAATTCCAAAAGCTCTTTGCGCGACAGGTTTTCAAGGTTGATTGCCATTTCGATTTCTCTCTATCCCGATAATTGCCCAATGCATTACCAGAACGGTAAATATCGATCTTTATCCCAATGGCAATAGAGCTGCGGAAAAGCAGACGCTATTCAGCGGCAATATTCTGCGGGTCCGCCAGGGTCACGATATCGCCCATGATTGCGTTCAGCTCAAAATTCTTGGGGGTATAGATTTTCGACACGCCCATGGATTTCAGCTTTGCAGCGTCTTCGTCGGGAATGATGCCGCCGACCACGACCGGGATGTCGTGCAACCCTGCGCTGTGCAGTCTGGCCATGACATCCTCAACCAAGGGGATATGGCTGCCGGACAGGATCGACAGGCCAATCACATGGGCCTTGTCCTCAATCGCGGCGGCCACGATTTCTTCGGGCGTCAGGCGAATGCCCTCATAGCTGATATCCATGCCGCAATCGCGGGCGCGGAAGGCGATCTGTTCTGCACCATTGGAATGGCCGTCCAGACCGGGTTTGCCCACCAGGAATTTCAGACGGCGGCCCAGCTTGTCGCTGACGGCATCCACTGAGGCGCGCAAATCCTCCAGCCCTTCGGTCTTGTTCGAGACCGAGCCCGACACGCCGGTTGGCCCACGATAGGTGCCGTAGACTTTGCGCATTTCCTCGGCCCATTCGCCGGTGGTGACGCCCGCCTTGGCGGCGGCGATGGAGGGCTCCATCACATTTGCGCCGGTCTGTGCCGCGTTACGCAAGGCGGCCAGCGCGGCGGTAACGGCTGCGTCATCACGCTCGGCCCGCCATTCGTTCAGGCGCGCGATCTGCTCCTGCTCCACCGCGGGATCGACCACCATGATGCCGCCATCTTCGGTCTGCAGGGGTGAAGGCTCGCCTTCGGTCCATTTGTTCACACCGACCACAACGGTTTCATTGCGTTCAATCCGGTTCAGACGTTCGGCGTTCGAATCCACAAGCCGGGACTTCATGTATTCGATCGAGGCCACGGCACCGCCCATCGCATCCAGATTTGCCAGTTCAGCGCGCGCGCCCTCTTTCAACTCTTCGACCTTGGCGTCCACGGCGGGGTTGCCATCGAACAGATCGCCATATTCCAGCAGGTCGGTCTCATAGGCCAAAATCTGCTGCATCCGCATGGACCATTGCTGATCCCAGGGGCGCGGCAGGCCAAGCGCTTCGTTCCAGGCCGGCAATTGCACCGCACGGGCACGCGCCTTTTTCGACAGCGTGACGGCCAACATCTCGATCAGGATACGATAGACGTTGTTTTCCGGCTGCTGCTCGGTCAGACCCAAGGAGTTCACCTGAACCCCATAGCGGAACCTGCGGAACTTGGGGTTTTCGACGCCATAGCGGTCTTGCAGGATCTCGTCCCACAAATCGACAAAGGCGCGCATCTTGCACATCTCGGTGACGAACCGGATGCCTGCGTTCACGAAAAACGAAATCCGACCGCAAAGCGCCGGAAAATCTTCGGCGGGAACGCGGGGGCGCAGTTCGTCCAGCACGGCGATGGCGGTGGCCAGCGCATAGGCCAGTTCCTGTTCCGGTGTCGCGCCCGCTTCTTGCAGGTGATAGGAACACACGTTCATCGGGTTCCATTTCGGCACGTTGGTATAGCAATACTCGGCCACATCCGCGATCATCTTGAGCGATGGTTTTGGCGGACAGACATAGGTGCCGCGGCTCAGGTATTCCTTGATCAGGTCGTTCTGCACCGTGCCCTGCAGTTTCGAGACATCCGCGCCCTGTTCCTCGGCCACCGCGATATACAGCGCCAGCAGCCACGGCGCCGTCGCGTTGATCGTCATCGAGGTGTTCATCTGTTCCAGCGGGATTTGGTCGAACAGAACCCGCATGTCGCCCAGATGGCTGATCGGCACGCCCACCTTGCCGACCTCGCCACGTGCCAGCGTGTGGTCGCTGTCATACCCCGTCTGTGTCGGCAGGTCGAAAGCCACCGAAAGACCCGTCTGCCCCTTGGCGAGATTTCCCCGATACAGCGCGTTCGACGCCTTCGCGGTGGAGTGACCGGCATAGGTTCGGATGAGCCAGGGGCGATCTTTCTGCGTCTGCGTCATAGCGGGGCCTCACGTATCGATCGGGTAAGAAAATTACTCACGATGCTTCTAAATCGTAATTTTCATCCCGTGTCAATTCGCTGCGGCGCGGCATCTTGTGTTCTTCGGATTGTGGGGCGTTCCGTTTGCTGGCAGGGTGTGCGCATGACTCAGACCGTGGAACTTCCGCTTTGGCTTTTTTTGCTGATCCTGGTGTTTGCCGCGGTCACGTTGGCCTCGCATTTTCTATTTCCGTCGGTGCGTTGGTTCTTTCGTCGCCGCCTTGAAAGGGCGGTCAGACGCTTGAACAAGCGGCTGCAACGCCCGATTCAACCGTTCAAGCTGGCGGAACGTCACGACATGATTCAACGGTTGATCTATGACCCGCAGGTCAGCCACGCAGTACAGGATTTTGCCCGCGAAGAACGGGTGCCCGAAGCGGTCGCCTTTGAAACCGCGCGCCGTTACGCGCGCGAGATTGTGCCGTCTTTTTCCGCCGTGGCCTATTTCAGCATCGCCATTCGGGTGGCCCGGATGCTGAGCAATGCGTTCTATAACGTGCGCCTTAGTTACGTCGACGAACAGGCGGTCAAAGACATAGACCCTGATGCGACGGTTGTGTTCGTGATGAATCATCGCAGCAATATGGACTACGTGCTAGTCACCTATCTGGCGGCGCAGCAATCGGCACTGTCCTACGCGGTGGGCGAGTGGGCGCGTGTCTGGCCGCTGAGCCGTTTGATCCGCGCCATGGGGGCATATTTTATCCGGCGCAAATCCGGCAGCGAGTTATACCGGCAGGTCCTTGCATGTTATGTGCGCCACGCGACCGAGGCCGGGGTGACTCAGGCCATTTTTCCCGAAGGTGGGCTAAGCCTGACCGGCGCGCTGGGCAGGCCAAAACTGGGGCTGCTGAAATACCTGATCGATGCGACGGGCCCGGATGGGCGGGATGTGGTCTTTGTTCCGGTGGCGCTGAATTACGACCGCGTGCTTGAGGATACGATCCTGACCAAAGCTGCGCTGGGCAATGAGCGCCGGTTCCGCGCCCGTATCGGGGTGATCACTTGGTGGATTCTGAAACAGATCGGGCGTCGGCTGGTAGGCCGGTACCAGCGCTTTGGTGTGGCCTCGGTTCGCTATGGGCGTCCTGTATCCCTGCGGGAATTCCGGATCGATCACGAAGAAAACCTGATGACCGATCTGGCGCGGGACTTGATGGCCGGTATCGGCGTGGCGCTTCCGCTGGCCCCGATCCCCGTCGCCTGTTGGCTCGTGCGCGAAAAGGGAGAGGTTGCCGAAAGCGATGCCATTGAGTGGATTGATCAGCTTTTGCGACGCGACGGAGCGTCCGAGCCTGTGGACCGCCCCATGATCGAGGCTGGCCTGCAACAATTGGTCGATCGCGGCATCCTGACACGCGCGGATGGAAAAATATCCTCGTCAGGTCAACGGCTTGATCTGCTGAACTACTACGCGGCCTCGGCTTCGCTGGACGCAAATGGCAGTCTTTCTGCGCTTGCAAAGGATTTTTCTGCATCCGCTGGGTCATAAAATTACAAAAACTATCCGAATAATGTTGCATTATTTCTCAATGACCAATATCTCAACGGTTAGGTCATGCGATTCTGCATCGCGGCAATAGTTTGATTAAGGGAGGCCAAAATGGCTCTGGACACCGAAAGCGGCATTGCGTCCTACGAGGCACCGGAAAAAGACCTCTATGAAATGGGCGAAATCCCTCCGATGGGATTTGTGCCAAAGAAAATGTACGCGTGGGCGATTCGCCGGGAGCGCCACGGCGAGCCTGACACAGCCATGCAGTTGGAAGTGGTTGACGTGCCTAAGCTGGACAGCCACGAAGTGCTGGTTCTGGTGATGGCGGCGGGTGTGAATTATAATGGCGTCTGGGCGTCACTGGGCAAACCGATCAGCCCGTTCGACGGCCATGGGCAGCCCTTCCACATTGCGGGTTCCGACGCCTCGGGCATCGTTTGGGCCGTTGGCGAAAAGGTCAAACGCTGGAAAGTGGGGGACGAAGTTGTCATCCATTGCAACCAGGATGATGGCGACGACGAGGCTTGCAACGGCGGTGACCCGATGTATTCCGACAGCCAGCGGATTTGGGGTTATGAGACGCCGGACGGGTCTTTTGCGCAGTTCACCAATGTTCAGGCGCAGCAGCTTATGCCGCGCCCCAAACATCTGACCTGGGAAGAAAGCGCCTGCTATACGCTGACGCTGGCCACTGCGTATCGGATGCTGTTCGGGCACGAGCCGCATGACCTGAAACCCGGTCAGAACGTTCTGGTCTGGGGTGCGTCGGGCGGTCTTGGTTCGTATGCGATCCAGTTGATCAATACGGCCGGTGCAAATGCAATCGGTGTGATCTCGGACGAAAGCAAGCGGGACTTTGTCATGGGGCTGGGCGCCAAGGGCGTGCTGAACCGCAAGGACTTCAATTGCTGGGGCCAATTGCCCACGGTGAACACACCCGAATATGCCGAGTGGTTCAAAGAGGCCCGCAAATTCGGCAAGGCGATCTGGGACATCACCGGCAAAGGCGTGAATGTCGACATGGTGTTCGAGCACCCGGGCGAAAGCACCTTCCCGGTGTCGACCTTCGTGGTGAAAAAAGGCGGTATGGTTGTGATCTGCGCCGGCACCACCGGCTATAACCTGACCTTCGATGTGCGGTATATGTGGATGCACCAGAAGCGCCTGCAGGGATCGCACTTTGCGCATCTGAAACAGGCATCGGCCGCAAACCAGTTGATGGTCGAGCGCCGGTTGGACCCCTGCATGTCCGAGGTGTTCACATGGCAGGACCTGCCCGAAGCGCATATGAAAATGATGCGCAATGAGCATAAACCGGGCAACATGTCTGTTCTGGTTCAGGCGCCGCGCACCGGAATGCGGACTTTGGAAGAGGTTCTAGACGCCCGCGGTTGAGCGGTATGAAAAAAACATTAACAACGCCTGCGAATCGAGGAATCGGTTCGTGGGCGTTTTCTGTTTTGAGTAAAGTGTTTTAATTGTAACGACTTACATAAAGATCACTCCCTTTTTTTGGGGAGTAGAAACCAGTGAATAGCCCAAAAAACCTTACACATGTTATGGTTGTGTTAACCCTTCGTTAACCGTTTCGGGGAGAGGCTGATGGCGCAAAATGATTGGATACTGGACGTGTTGTCGGACCTCAACGCCTTTGCTGTTGAGAACGGTTTGACCGCGCTTGCGGAGCAGCTGGATGACACCAAGCTGATCGCTGCCGCCGAGATTGCGTCCAAAAAGACCGAGGTACGGACGCCGGCGGATGGGAATAAAACTGGATATGGGCCAAGTCCTCGAGGACTTGGAAAACACCAGCACGCTTGAAGAGCTTAGCAATGTCGCCATCCGCCTGCGGGATAGGCTGAAGGTCGAGCATCTGATCTATCACTGGGTTGATGGTGCCGGGGATCAGTACGGGTATACAACCTATCCCGACGCCTGGGCGGAACGCTATATCGAAAAGAATTACCACCGCATTGACCCGGTTATTCTGGGATGCTTTCAGCGGTTTCATCCGGTTGATTGGAAATCCCTGGATTGGTCCAGCAAAGTGGCCAAGGCTTTTTTGCAGGACGCGCAGAGCCATGGGGTCGGAAACCAGGGCTATTCGATTCCGATCCGTGGACCCAATGGGCAGTTTGCCCTCTTCACCGTGAACCATTCATGCGACGATGAAACATGGTATCGGTTCATCGAACGCCACGGGCGTGAGTTGATCCTCATTGCCCATTACTTCAATCGCAAAGCGTTGGAGTTTGAACGAGACCGGCAACCCGACGCCCCCCGCAACCTGTCGCCGCGTGAGGTGGACGCGATGACCTTGCTGGCCTTGGGCTATAGCCGCGCGCAGGTCGCCCATTCGCTGTCAATCTCCGAGCATACATTGCGGGTCTATATCGAAAGCGCCCGTGCCAAGCTTGGGGCGCAGAACACCACCCATGCCATCGCCACGGCGCTCAGCCGGGGATTAATAGTGGTTTAACGGGCGCACGCTCTCAGAACCGGAAATTAACCATGACTTTGTACCCCCTTCGTTCCTGCACAGGACGACAAGGGGAAAAAAGTCATGTTGCGTTATTTATATGCTGATGAACTGCATAAATTTCCGGATCTGGCCAGGGGCATGTTCCTTGACCGCGCCGATCAGTTCAAAACCCGGTTGGGTTGGGACGTGAACGTCAATGAAGATGGGGAAGAGCGGGATAAATACGACGATCTGAACCCGCTTTATGTCATCTGGGAAGAAGAGGATGGCAGCCATGGCGGCTCGATGCGGGTCTTGCCGACCACGGGCCCGGTGATGGTGAACGAAGTGTTTGGCCATCTGACGGGCGGTGAGCCGATTTGCAGCCCGCTGATCTGGGAGGTGACGCGGTTCTGCCTGTCCCGCACAGCCAGCCCGCATACGGCGGGGGCCATCATGCTCAGCGGGGGTGAGATGATGGAGGGGTTCGGTCTGACCCATATTGCGGGCGTATTTGATGCGCGCATGATTCGGATCTATCGCCTGATCGGGTCTTCGCCTGTGGTGCTGGGCACGCAGGGGCAAGGTCGCGACCAGATTTCGGTGGGTCTGTGGCCCTATTCCGCAGATGACTGCAACCGTGTGGCCGAACGCGCTGGCATCCAGCGCGAGCTGTCCCGGCTGTGGTTCAAGACCGCGTTTGGCACCGGCAGGCAGCATCGGTTTGCCCTGTCGGCGTAAGCGGTCGAAAAGCCAAAACCCTCTCTGGTGATAGCTGGCGCGGCCCTGTAGGGTCGCGCCATGACGACGCCTCCCGTAACCTTTTCCGAAGACCAGGCTGCCGCCTACGACAGCATCGCCGAGATGCTGCGCTCGGCCGGTGTTGATCTGGACGATGATGCCCTTTTGAAACTGCCGGGCGCTGGGAAATCCGGCGTTATGGCGGTGATTGGCAAGGCGGGGTCCGGCAAAACCCTTTTGCTGGCCGAGCTTTACAAGGCGTTGGCCGAAACCGGGGTGCAAATCGTTTCGGGCGATTTCGAAAGCCGCAAGGCCAAGGAAAAGCGCAGCCTTGCCATTCTGGCCCCCACGAACAAGGCCGCCAGCGTGTTGCGCCTGCGCGGTGTTCCGGCAACGACAATCCACCGCATCCTCTACACTCCGGTCTATGACCCGGAATATGAACGCATTGCCGAGTGGCTGGCGGGCAATGACGAACGACCCGAGATCGAAGGGCTGACCGACGAGGCCCTGGATCGGGCGGCGGCGTTTTATGCGAACAACAAGTCCATTCCGGGCGCATTGGCCGCCGCCGGACTGAGGGGGTCGGACTTCATTACCGGCTGGAAACGCCGGGATGAGCCCTTGGACATTGGGTTCGTGGACGAAGCCTCGATGCTGGACGACCGGCAGTTCGAGGACCTGCAAGAGATTTTCCCGACCCTTCTGCTGTTTGGCGACCCGGCGCAGTTGGCCCCTGTCAATCAGTCGGGCAGCATGGTGTTCGAGGCGTTGCCCGAGCCGCGCAAACAGATCCTGCACCGGGTGCACCGGCAGGATGCGGACAATCCGATTCTGGACCTTGCCCATGCGCTGGCCGACCCGCAGATGGGGTTCGAGGATTTCGAACGTCTGATCGAACAAACCGCCCGTCAGGACGACCGCGTGGTCTGGGGCCAAAGGGTTGAGGTTGACCTGATGGCCCGCAGTCCGGTTCTGGTCTGGCGCAATGCCACGCGCATCCGGCTGATCCAGGCCTTCCGCCATGTGCACGGCGCGCCGGATACCGAACTGCTTGAGGGCGAGCCGCTGATCTGCGACGGGATCGAGCTGCCGCTGAAGCACCGCAAGAAACGGCTGGACCTTGAGGCGCGCGGGCTGATCAAGGGGGCGCAGGTGATCTATCTGGGGCCGGGGCGCAAGCCGGGGTTTTCGCGCCTGCACGTCATGGGTGCCGAAGACCCGCAGGTCAGCGCCGCCTCGATCGTCAAGATCGAGATGCCGGACGAAGAAGAACCGTTTATTCCTTATGCAGCGCGGATGGGCGCAACCTTTCTGCACGGTGCGGCGGTGACCATTCACAAGGCGCAGGGGTCCCAATGGGACACGGTACAGGTCTTTGCCCCCGATATTTACGCCGCTGCCCGCATGGGCCGGACTGAGGCAGGGCAGCCGCTGTGGAAACGGTTGGCCTATGTGGCCATTACCCGCGCGCAGGAGCGGCTGATCTGGGTGGTGCGCAACCGTCTGGCCAAGCCCACCCATCCGCTGCGCGTCGATGACCTGCGCGCCGTCCCCGCCGCATCGCTGACCCTGGAGGCCGAAGAGACATGACAACGATCATCGTAACCGGAGCAAGTTCGGGCATCGGCAAGGCCACGGCCGAGCTGTTTCTGGATCAGGGCTGGACGGTGGGCCTGTTGGCCCGCAGCGCCGACAAGCTGCAGCAAATGGCCGAGGGGCACGACAAGGCGATCCCTCTGGTTGCGGATGTGACTGACCCTCAGGCGGTTCAGGCGGCGTTCGCGGCGTTTCAGGACAAGACCGGGCGGCTGGATGTGCTGTTCAACAACGCTGGTATTTTCGCGCCCGGCGGCACCATTGACGAAATCACGCTTGAGGACTGGTATCAAAGCGTCAACGTGAACCTGAATGGCATGTTCCTAAGCGCGCGTGAGGCGTTTCGGATCATGCGCCACCAATCCCCGCAGGGCGGGCGCATCATCAACAATGGCTCAATCGCTGCGCATGTACCTCGTCCAAAATCGGCGCATTACTCGGCCACGAAACATGCGATTACCGGCCTGACCCGCAGCCTGTCTCTGGATGGGCGTGAGTTTGGGATTGCCTGCGGTCAGATCGACATCGGGAATGCGCGCACGCCCATGGTGCAGGAGCTGGTCGAAAACACCATCGCCGCTGGGCAAACGCCCGACCCGACCATGGCGGTTGAGGACGCCGCGCGCTCGGTGTTGCATATGGCGACATTGCCGCCCGAGGCCAATGTGCAGTTCATGACCGTGATGGCCACGACGATGCCCTATATTGGTCGGGGCTAAGGGTTAGTTTTCGCGCAGCAACCGGAAGGCAGTCGACGCGCCCCAACCAGCCGCAATTGCGATGACCAATGACATCAGGCCGTACCAGACAGGTTGCTGGCGGGACATGTTGTAGAGGAACCGTTCCAACCCAACCTTGCGCACGTCGATGGTGGTTTCGAACTGGGAAACAACCTCGCGCCCGCGGGTCAGGTAGATACGCGCCACGTAGTCGCCCTCGGTCAGGTCTGCGGGCATGTCGATGGATGTTCTGAACAGGGTCTGTTCGTCCACCGCAACAGTGTTTTCACGGATGGAATACAGGCCCTCAGCCTCTCGGATACGGACAACGGCATCCGCGAAGTCCTGCGCCCCCTGGATGTGCATAGCCGCACCGACCGACCGGATCGCGCGTTCAATGGACACGCGGTAACGCAGGTCTTCGGTGTCCGACAGAATCTCATCCAACGGTGCGCTGGTGGCGACGGCGTAAAAGCTGGGGGCAAGGTCGACCAACACGCTGTCAGTGTTGACCCAAATGCCCAGCCTACGTGCCTTGCGACGTACAGTGACGGGACCGGACGGGCCTGCGACGGCCACGATCACCTCAAGCGGAGGTCCCGACGGGATCGGGGTTTCGCGTTTTACGGCCCCAAAGATCAGAATCTCGGACCCGTCAAATGTGGCCGTAATCGCCACGCGATCCTGGCTGAGACCAAGAACCACGGTCTCTTCCTGGGCCAGCGCTGGCGTGACGCAGAAGACAAGCAGAAGGAGCAGGCGGTTTAGCATCATCAGTGCCCCCCTGCGGTGCCAAGCGAGTACAATTCGGACGGTTCCAGCAACAGGTCCAGCGCCAGTTTCCCGCACACGACCAGAACCAGGGCCGCCAGCAGGACACGCAGTTGCTCGGCTGGCATCCGCGCTCCGATCACCGTTCCGATCTGCGCACCCACAACGCCACCGACCAGCAGCAGAACGGCCAGAACGATGTCGACCGTATAGTTCGTGGTGGCGTGCAGCATGGTGGTGAAGGCGGTCACGAAGATGATCTGAAACAGCGAGGTTCCAACAACAACCTTGGTCGGCATGCCCAGCAGATAGATCATTGCCGGCACCATGATAAAGCCGCCGCCAACCCCCATGATCGCGGACAGAACGCCGACGCACAGCCCCACCATGATCGGCGGAATGACCGAGATATAGAGGCCCGATGTGCGAAACCGCATTTTGAAGGGCAGCGCATGAATCCAACCGCGCTGACGGCGTTTCGCCGGGGCAACGCCGCCTTTTTTGGCCTTACGCAGGGCGCGCAGGCTTTCGACAAACATCAGGCTTCCGACCACGCCAAGGAAGACGACGTAACACAGCGTGACCAGCAGATCGACCTGACCCAGGCTTTTGAGGTAGTTGAATACCACCACACCCAGAGCCGCCCCCGTTAAGCCCCCGACCAACAGGACCGTCCCCATTTTCAGGTCCACGGTTTTTCGTCGGAAATGCGCCAACACGCCGGAAAAGGATGAGGCAACGATCTGGTTTGCTTCGGTGGCAACGGCGACCGCAGGGGGGATACCGATAAAAAACAGCAGCGGCGTCATCAGGAACCCGCCGCCCACACCGAACATGCCGGACAGGATACCGACCATCCCGCCTAACCCCAAAAGCAAAAAGGCGTTGACGGAGACTTCGGCGATAGGAAGGTAAATCTGCATTATGAATTACCGGGTACGGTCAGACGTGCCAATCGGATTGGTGTGGGCTGACAAATACCATTGGGGTGAGGTCTTTATGCGGCGATTAGGCTGCATGGCGAGTATCGAACAAGGGACTGTCCGATTTGGCTGAAAAAACCGCGCGTTTAGTACGGCGCGCGTATGCGTTTCCCAAACCCGGGTGAAAGCGGATGCAATCACGGCTATTTCTGGAAACACACTCATACCTCTTTAGAGCGGTTGCCGCATGCAAAATCAACACTGCATGCGGCACTGCGGCGAACTGGACCGACACGCGGTCAAAACTGGACTGGTCAGCGTTCTTTTACATAGGGTTCCCCACCGGCGCGCGGAGGGGTGGCCTTGCCCACGAATCCGGCCAGAATGACCACCGTCAGGATATAGGGCAGGGCGTCCATCATCTGGACCGGGATCACCACGCCGCCCAGATCGATGTTCTGGAATCGCAACGCAACCGCTTGCAGCAGCCCAAACAGCAGACAGGCCCACATCGCATGCCATGGCCGCCATTTCGCAAAGATCAGCGCCGCCAGCGCGATAAACCCGCGCCCGGCGGTCATTTCTTTGACGAAACCGGCTTGCAGCGCGGTGGCCAGATAGGCCCCGGCGATCCCGCATAGGACGCCACAAATGGCAACGGCGGCAAAGCGCAGTCCCACAACAGACACCCCTGCCGTATCCACGGCAGCCGGGTTTTCACCAACCGCGCGCAGGCGCAGGCCGAACCGGGTGCGATACAGAACCCACCATGTCAGCGGCACCATCAGAAAGGCCGCGTAGACCAGTATGGAATGGCCTGACAGAAGCTCAGCATAGATCGGGCCGATGATCGGCACCCCGCTGATGGCATCGGCAAACGGGAAATCGATCGGTTCAAATCGGGCTCCGCCAAACAGCGAGGGCGTGCGGCCCCCTTGCTGAAACCAGCTCTGCGCGATCAGAACGGTCAGGCCCGAGGCCAGAAAGTTGATGGCGACGCCGGAAATCAGCTGATTGCCCCGGAAGGTGATCGAGGCCACCCCATGCAGCGCCGACAGCACCAGAGAAGCGCCAATGCCCGCAAGCAGCCCCAGCCAGACTGATCCGGTCACGGCGGCGATTGCGGCCGAGAAGAAGGCAGCCATCAGCATTTTGCCTTCCAGCCCGATGTCGAAGATCCCGGCCCGTTCCGAATAAAGCCCCGCAAGACAGGCCAACAACAAAGGCACCGCCAGCCGTACCGTGGAATCGAGAACCTGAATGAGTGTTACGAAAACCTCCATCATTGTGCTCCCTTCCGGGCGCTCAGGAACAGTTTCTCAAGCGGCATGCGGACCATGTTGTCCAGCGCGCCGGTGAACAGGATCACGAGGGCCTGAATGACAACGATCAGCTCACGCGGGATCGACGTCCAAAGGGCCAGTTCGGCCCCGCCCTGATAGAGGAAGCCGAACAAAAGCGCCGCCAGGAACACGCCGAAAGGATGCGACCGACCCATCAAGGCCACGGCGATGCCGATGAACCCGGCGCCTTCGGTTGCGTTCAAAACCAGCCGCTCAGCCTCACCCATCACGTTGTTGATTGCCATCATCCCGGCCAGCGCGCCCGAGATCAGCATGGCGATGATGGTGATGCGGACGGGCGAAATCCCGGCATAGACCGCCCCGGTCTCGGAATGCCCATAAGCGCGGATTTCATAGCCCAGCCGCGTGCGCCAGATCAGTGCCCAGACGACAACACAGGCCAGAATGGCCACGAAGAACGAGATGTTCGCAGGTGCGCCCCGGAACATCACGTTTTCCGCGGTCGAGAACATGGATTGGAAGGTCGGCAGGTGAACCGCATCGGGGAATCGCGCGGTGGCGGGGTCTTGCGACCCCTGCGGGCGCATCACGTTGACCAGCATATAGTTCAGGAAGGCCGCCGCGATAAAGTTGAACATGATCGTGGTGATCACGATATGGCTGCCGCGCTTGGCCTGAAGATAGGCCGGGATCGCAGCCCAGGCCGCCCCGAACAGGGCCGAGCCCACACAAGCGGCCAGCAGGGCGACGCTCCAATGCGGCCAGGGAAGGTAAAGACAGACAAAGGCGACGCCCAGCCCGCCCAACATGGCCTGACCTTCACCGCCAATGTTGAACAGGCGGGCATGAAAGGCCACGGCCACGGCCAGTCCGGTGAACATGAAATTGGTTGCGTAATACAGCGTATAGCCCCAGCCATAGGTCGACCCAAGCGCGCCCGTGACCATGGTCTTGAGGGCGTCCCACGGGTTTTCACCAATGGCGAGGATCACCAGCGCCGAGAGAATTGCGGCCAGGATCAGACTGATCAGCGGGATCAGAACGACATCGGCCCATTTGGGCATTTTATCCATGCTTCACGCGGCCTTTCCCGCAACACCGGCCATCAGCAGGCCCAGCTCTTTTTCATCTGTCTCATGGGGCAGGCGCTCGCCCATGATATGTCCGTCAAACATCACCGCGATCCGGTCGGAGAGTGAGAAGATCTCTTCCAGCTCGACCGAGACCAGCAGGATCGCCTTGCCCTGATCGCGCAGGGCGACGATCTGTTTGTGAATGAACTCGATCGCGCCAATGTCCACGCCGCGGGTCGGCTGGCCGACCAGCAGCAGATCGGGGTTCCGCTCAATCTCGCGCGCGACGACGATCTTTTGCTGATTGCCACCCGAAAAGCTTTTGGCCGACAGCCAGCCATTGGGCGGGCGCACATCGAACTTTTCAATCTTGCGCTCGGTATCGGCGCGCAGGGCGGCGTTGTTCATGAAGAGGCCGCGCTTGTAGGCCGGATCGCGGTGATAGCCAAAGGCCACGTTCTCCCACGCGTGGAAGTCCATGATCAGACCCTCGCGCTGACGGTCTTCGGGCACATGGGCGATGCCGCGCGCGCGCCGGGCCTGACCGTCTGATCCGGCACCAGACAGCGCAAGTGGCGTGCCGTTCAGGCGAATCTCGCCCTGACCGGGGCGCATCCCGCCCAGCACCTCAAGCAATTCCGACTGCCCGTTGCCCGCAACACCGGCAATGCCAACAATCTCACCGGCGCGGACAGTCAGATCGATGCCTTTGACACGTTCAACACCGGCTGAATCGAAGACCCGCAGGTTTTCCACCTCAAGCACGGGCTGCCCCGGTTTTGCGGGCACCTTGTCGACCTGTAGCAGCACCTTGCGGCCCACCATCAACTCGGCCAGCTCCTGTGGGTTGGTCTCGGCCGTTTTCACGGTGGCCGTCATCTCACCACGGCGCATGACCGAGACGGTGTCGGTGTTTTCCATGATCTCGCGCAGTTTATGCGTGATCACGATGATGGTTTTCCCTTCGGACCGCAGCCGGTCGAGGATGCGGAACAGCTGATCCGCCTCGGCGGGGGTCAGCACGCCGGTGGGTTCGTCCAAAATCAGAATCTCGGCCTTGCGATACAGCGCCTTCAGGATTTCCACCCGCTGCTGCATGCCTACGCCGATCTCGTCGATGCGCTTGTCGGGGTCGACGAACAGCTCGTATTCCTCTTCCAGCGCCTTCAGTTCTTTTCGGGCCTTGGCCAGCGACGGGGCCAGCAGGCCACCGTCTTCGGCACCAAGCACGATATTTTCCAGAACGGTGAAATTCTCAACCAGTTTGAAATGCTGGAACACCATGCCGATGCCCGCCGCAATCGCGGCCTGGCTGTCTGGGATCTCGGTCTTTTTCCCGTTGATCCAGATCTCGCCCTTATCGGCCTTGTAGAAACCGTAGAGGATGCTCATCAGCGTGGATTTGCCCGCACCGTTTTCGCCAATGATCCCGTGGATCGTTCCGGGGGCGACGCTGATGGAGATGTCTTTGTTGGCCTGAACCGGCCCAAAGGCTTTGGAAATGCCCTTAAGCTCAATGGCGGGGACGGTCATGTCTTGTCCTTGGGTTGCCGAAAGGGCCGCGCAGCTCGCGGCAGAGTGGAGACAGGGCGGAGGTTAAACCCCCGCCCCGCGTAAGATCAGAACTGCAGTGCCGGGCAGCTGTCGTTCTCATAGTAGCTGGTCACCGAGACGTTGCCGTCGATGATGTCCTGACGGGCCTTGTCAACGGCGGCTTTCATGTCGTCCGACACCAGCGACGCGTTGTTTTCGTCCATCGCATAGCCAACGCCATCTTCGGACAGGCCCATGGTGAAGACGCCGGTTTCAACATTGTCACCCGCTTTCATGGCTTCGTACACAGCCACGTCCACGCGTTTCAGCATCGAGGTCAGAACCTTGCCCGGGTGCAGGTGGTTCTGGTTGCTGTCCACGCCGATCGACAGGATGCCCTCGTCAGCAGCGGTTTGCAGAACGCCAACACCGGTGCCGCCTGCGGCTGCATAGATCACGTCAGCGCCCTGGCTGATCTGCGCCTTGGTCAGTTCCGAGCCCTTCACCGGATCGTTCCACGCCGCCGGGGTGGTGCCGGTCATGTTGGCAACAACCTCAATATCGGGGTTCACGGCTTTGGCGCCTTGCGCATAGCCACAGCCAAAGTGGCGGATCAGCGGAACATCCATTCCGCCGATAAAGCCCACGGTGCCCGACTCGGACGCCATGGCGGCCATCATGCCCACCAGATACGAGCCTTCGTGCTCAGCAAAACCAACCTGACGGATGTTCGGCGCGTCCAGCCACGTGACGTCGACCACGACAAAAGTTGTATCGGGATAGTCAGGCGCAACAGCGGACAGCGGATCGGCCATGCCGAAACCCATGGTGATGACGGGGTTCAGACCGGCCTCGGCAAAGCGGCGCAGGGCCTGCTCACGCTGGGCTTCGGACTGCATCTCGATCTCACGATAGGTGCCGCCGGTTTCTTCGGCCCAGCGAGACGCGCCGTTATGGGCTGCTTCGTTGAACGATTTGTCAAACTTGCCACCCAGGTCAAAGATCAGGGCCGGTTCGGCCATGGCTGCACCTGCGGTCAGAGCGACGGCGGCGGCAGCGCCCATCAAGGATTTCATCAGGGTCATTTGTTACTCCCGTTGGTTATTGTCGGTCGGGGCCAAGATAGCCCCGATTACCCACTGTGAGCGAGCATATCCGTTGTGATGGCGGGAATTAAGGCCGTTTGCAACCGGTGCGGTCAACTGATTTTTGACCAATTGGTCGAAAAAACTTTAGTGGGATGGCTAAGCCAGCCCGCATTCCATGACAATGGCGTCTATTTTCTGATTGTTTTCGCGTAGATAGTAGCTTTTGCGACGCCCGCAGGGGCTGTATCCACACTGTTCGTACAGGCCGATGGCGGGCTGATTGTCGGCTGCAACATCCAAAAACGCGCGGGTTGCGCCTAATATTCGCGCCTGTGCATGCCAGTTTTGCATGCAGCGCAACGCCAGACCTTGCCGTTGATGATCGGGATGGGTGGCGATTGTCAGCAATTCCGCCTCATCCGCGATGACCTGAAACAGGGCAAAAGAATCAGCCGTTCCGACGAAATGTGTGAATCGATTCTCTAGCAGATCGGCGAATTCCTGTGCCGTCCATGGGCGCGATTGGGTAAAGGCTGCCGCGTGCGTTTGGGCCAGGTCCTCGGGGCTCATCCGTCCAGCAACACAGGCGGCAGGTCTTTGGGCGGGGCCGCATCCGCCGGACGCACATAGAGAGGGGCCGGGGCGGTGGTCACGGTCTGCCAATTGCGCGCGGCAACGCGGGCGATGGCCCTGACCTGAACTTCGGAGTCGTCGTTCAGCAGCAAATTCCCCAGCGTTTCCGCCTGATCCAGCGCCATCAGCATTGGACCCTGACCGGGCTGCGCCACATAGACCTGATCACGCGGGGCGCGGATTGCAGGCAGGCCCGCGCCGGTCTCGGCCAGCGCGTCAAAGCCGGATACGCCCACGGCCGGAATACCAAGCCCAAGGGCCAGTCCGCGGGCAGCTGAGACCGAGATGCGGATGCCGGTGAAATTTCCCGGCCCGATGCCCACGCCGATTGCTGTCAGGTCGCGCCATGTGCAGTCGCCCTCGGCCAGCACCTCTTCGAGCAAGGGCATCAACCGTTCGGCTTGCCCACGTGTCATGGATTCGCTGCGTGACACCACAATCGTGTCACCCCGCAACAAAGCGGCCGCGCAATGCGCGGCCGATGTGTCAAACGCCAGAATCAGCGGGTCAGACGGCAACGGGGCGGACCTCGGTCACTTCGGGAATGTAGTGGCGCAGCAGGTTCTCGATCCCCATTTTCAGCGTCAGCGAGGATGAAGGGCACCCGGCACAAGCGCCTTGCATGTGCAGGTAGACAACGCCGCGATCAAACCCGTGGAACGTGATGTCACCGCCATCCTGGGCCACTGCCGGGCGCACGCGCGTGTCCAGCAGATCCTTGATCTGGTCCACGATTTCAGCATTTTCGCCTGTATGTTCAGCATGGCCGGACGCTGCGCTTGCCTCATCTGCCATGATCGGCTGGCCGGACTGGTAATGTTCCATAACTGCGCCAAGGATCGCCGGTTTGATGTGATCCCACTGAACGTCATCCGATTTGGTCACAGTGACAAAGTCATTGCCAAAGAACACTCCCGTGACGCCATTCACCCCGAAAATCCGCTTTGCCAGAGGTGACTTCTCACCAGCTTCGGCTGATGGAAAATCCGCTGTGCCTGCGGCCAGCACGGTTTGGCCGGGCAGGAATTTCAGCGTTGCAGGGTTCGGCGTGGATTCAGTCTGGATGAACATGGCGCGGCTCCGTTTGGGTTGTCTCTGATATGCGGGTCCGGGCCGGGGAAGTCAAGATTTGGAACGGTTCTAAATTTCAGCGGCCAGTTGCACAGCTGCGTCCAACCGGTCATCGCCCCAGAACAGTTCATCCCCCACCACAAAGCTGGGCGCACCGAACAGACCCTTTTCTTGCGCGGTCTTCGTCTGGTCAATCAACGCGGTTTTGATCGCGGGGTCCTGCGTCCGGTCCAGTGTTTCGGGCGGCAATCCGACCTGTTCCAGACATTTCGTCAGGGTCGCATCGTCGGAAATAGTCAGGCCATGCGCGAATTCGGCGGAATAGACCGCCCGGACAAACGCCGCTTTGCGCACTGGATCATCAATTGCCAACACCAGCCGCGCCGCTTTCAGGCCGTTTTGCGGAAAAGGATCAGGCCGGACAAAGGCCAGGCCGCGTTGCGCGCACAAACGTTCCATATCCCGCCACATATAGCGCCCTTTGGCGGGGTAGAGGTTGAACGGAGAGTTGTCCCACCCCTGCGCTGCAAAGATCGGCCCCAGCAAAAAGGGATGCCATTCGACTGTTACCCCGCGACCTTTCGCCAGTTCCTCGATCCGCATCGCGCTGAGATAGGAATAGGTCGAGGCGAATTCGAACCAGAACTGGATGCTGCGCGGCATGGGCGGCCCCTAGGTGATCTCTTCCAGCTTTTCCTTGCTCAGATCGCCGGGAACGATGGTGATCGGGATCGGCAGGCTGCCCGAGTTCTTGGTCAACTGCGTCACCAGCGGACCGGGGCCTTTCTTTTCAACACCAGCCCCAAGGACCAGCACGCCGATCTCAGGATCGGATTGCACGTGCTCGATGATCTGTGGCACAGGGTCGCCTTCGCGAATGGCCAGCTCCGGATCGACGCCCTGTTTGTCGCGCATCCATTTGGCGAAAACCTCGTAATGGGCATGGATACGTTCGCGGGCTTCTTCGCGCATCACTTCGGCCACGCCGATCCAATGGTTGAACTCATCCGGCGGGATGACCGACAAGATCGTCACACCGCCCCCAGTATGGGCGGCGCGCATGGCAGCAAAGCGCATCGCGTTCAGGCATTCGCGGCTGTCATCCAATACGACCAGGAACTTACGCATGGGTGTCCTCATTCATTTCGGGCGATCATGCCTGACCTGACGGGGACTGGCAACAGATGCCTAACCCGCGCTGGCAGCCCAATCCCAATACAACTCGCGCGCGCGGCGGGCGATGGGACCGACCTGATATTGCGTATCCTCCAGCGCAGTGACCGGGGTGATCTTGCTCATGTTGCCGGTCATGAACACCTCATCGGCCTTGTGGAAATCATCAAAGCTGAGGATGGCTTCGTGTACGGTCAAGCCGTCGGCACGCAG
Source organism: Ruegeria sp. CH10 (assembly GCF_056537125.1). Classification (NCBI taxonomy): domain Bacteria; kingdom Pseudomonadati; phylum Pseudomonadota; class Alphaproteobacteria; order Rhodobacterales; family Roseobacteraceae; genus Ruegeria; species Ruegeria sp. CH10. The sequence continues at coordinate 166,598 of NZ_JBQFQY010000006.1, forward strand.
GTTTTCGATATGGCGCGCGCGGGTGATTCCAGCCAGAAACGTACCGTTTGGGGTGGGCGTGAAAACCTCTCCATCCCGGACCATAAAGATGTTGGCCGTCGCCGTTTCGGCCACATGGCCCAACGCATCCGCCACCAACGCGTTCGAGAACCCTTTGGAGCGCACCTCTTGCAGCATCCGGGCATTGTTGGGGTAAAGGCACCCGGCCTTGGCGTTCACGACCGCCGATTCCAGAACCGGACGGCGGAACCGCGTATATCCCAAGGTGGCCGAGGCGCTTTCGGGCGCCATCGGGATTTCCTCAAGGCAGATGGCAAAGCCGGTGCTGTTTTCCAAAGGTACGATGGCGGTCGCGTCGCCATCGATACCCCAATACATCGGGCGAATATAAACGGCGGCATCGCGGGAAAAGCTTTGCAGACCTTCGCGAACGATCTCGACCATCTGTTCGGTCGTCACGAAAGGGGTTAGCATCAGCGCCTCGGCAGATCGGTTTACGCGGGCGCAATGGGCCTCAAGATCGGGGGCCAGCCCGTCAAAATACCGCGCACCGTCAAACACCGATGATCCCAGCCACGCGCCATGATCAGCCGCGCGCATGATGGGGGCGTCCCCGTCATGCCACTGACCTTCGAAATAGGTGCGGATGTTTTTGCCGACTGCCATGACGCCCTCCCAAGCTTTGCGGCAAACCTAGGAAGACGTTGCGGCAACGTCCAGAGCAATCAGCCCTGTTTCGCGCCAACCATGCCCGCGATTTCGTAGGTCTGCTGCAGGATCGGGGCGGCGACGGCGCGGGCTTTTTCGGCACCTTTGGCCAAAATCCGGTCAATCTCGGCCTCTTCGCCCATCAGGCGGGCCATCTCGGACGAGATCGGGCCAAGTTTTGACACCGCCAGTTCCGCCAGCATCGGCTTGAACTCACCAAACTGTTTGCCGCCGACCTCGGCCAGAACCTGTGCGGCGGTCTGATCGCTGAGGGCTGCGTAGATGTTCACCAGATTGCGGGCCTCGGGGCGCTCGGACAGGCCATCCACCTCAGAGGGCAGGGCATCCGGGTCGGTCTTGGCCTTGCGGATTTTCTTGGCGATTGTGTCGGCGTCATCGGTCATGTTGATCCGGGTCATGTCCGACGGGTCCGAGGACGACATCTTGCGCGACCCATCCCGCAGGTTCATCACGCGCGGCGCGGGGCCGCCGATCACGGGCTCGGTCACGGGAAAGAAATCAACGCCATAGTCGTGGTTGAACTTGATCGCGATGTCGCGGGTCAGTTCCAGATGCTGTTTCTGATCTTCGCCCACCGGCACATGGGTCGCGTGATAGATCAGGATATCCGCTGCCATCAGTGCCGGATAGGCAAACAGACCCAGCGAGGCGTTCTGCGCATTCTTGCCCGCCTTGTCCTTGAACTGCGTCATCCGCTGCATCCAGCCCATGCGGGCGATACAGTTGAAAATCCACGCCAGTTGCGTGTGCTCGGGCACCTGGCTTTGGTTGAACAGGATCGATTTTTCCGGGTCCAGTCCGGCGGCGATGAAACCTGCGCAGACCTCGCGTGTTTTTTCACGCAGACGGGCCGGGTCCTGCCAGACGGTGATGGCGTGCAGATCGACCATGCAATAGATGGTCTCATAGTCTTCGCCCTGCATATCCACGAACCGCTTGAGCGCCCCCAGATAATTGCCAAGGTGCAGGTTCCCCGACGGCTGGATGCCGGAAAACACGCGCGGTGTGAACTGGGTCTCGGTCATCGAAGGGAACTCCCGTCTGGAAAAATCAGCCCCCGTCGCTTACCCATGAGGCCAAGGGACGTCAACAGCCGCGAAAGGCCAGCCCAATGAGCAGTGAGCATTATACACCCGCCGTGAACCCCCTGCCGCCCGTGGTGGTGGCGCTGGTTCTGTTTATCATGGGGATCGAACTGGCCTTTACGCTGGGCAGCCGCGGCCTGATCGGAGGGCCCGGTGCCGTCGGCTGGCGGCTGGATGCGCTGCAGAGCTATTCGTTTTCCCCCGATATTTTCGACTGGATGATGGAAAACGGGCGCTGGTCGTTTGAACATCTGATCCGATTTGTGACCTACCCGTTCGTCTCGGGCAGCTTTACGCAGGCCGTCTTTGTATGCGTTTTCCTGCTGGCCATGGGCAAAATGGTGGCCGAAGTCTTTGGTGGATTCCAGATGTTGGTCATTTTTGTGCTGTCCGGCGTCGGTGGTGCATTGGCCTATGCCCTGCTGCTGGACCCGCGCTATCCGCTCGTTGGCGGTTTCCCTCCGGTCTATGGTCTGATCGGGGCGTTCACTTGGCTGCTGTGGCGCAAGCTGTCCTTGGTGGGAGAAAACCAATCGCGGGCCTTTGGGCTGATTGCGGCACTTATGGGCATCCAACTGGTCTTTGGCCTGCTGTTCGGCGGTACGTCTGACTGGATTGCCGATCTGGGCGGGTTCGCGACCGGGTTTGGGCTGTCTTTCTTTCTGGCTCCGGGCGGTTGGGCGCGGATCGTGCGGCGCATTCGCCGAGACTGATCAGGACCGACGTAGGGCCTTTTTGAACTCTGACAGTTCAAACGCGCGCAACAGGTGGCCCAGACCGAAATACGAGACCGCGGCCACCATGATCAGAATAAGCAGTGCCAGATAGCGCCAGCCGGGCAGGCCCAGCGTCCAGCCGAACAGCTGAAGGGCGGCAAAAAGGACCACTCCCATCCCAAGCGACGCGGCCACAATCCGCCACACCCGGCGTTTGAACCGGGCGTCGAACTGCGCCTCTTCGCCCATGTGGCGCGCGCCAAAAGCCAAAAGCGCGACCATGGCCCACCCGGCAGTCGAGGCCGCAATCGCGGGTGCAATCCAACCCACCAGCGGGTACAGACCAAAGGCCAGCACCGCATTCACGATCATGGCGACCACAGCATAGTGGAACGGGGTCCGCGTATTCTCACGCGCGAAATACAGCGGTTGAAGCAGCTTTTGCAGCATGAAGGCGGGCAGGCCGATGCCATAGATCGCCACGGCCAGCGCCGTGGCCGTTGTGTCCTGCGGCGTGAACTGCCCGCGTTCGAACAGGACCGATACGATGGGGCCGGGCATGACAATGAAGGCGACGGTCGAGGGCAGCGTCAGCAGCAACGTGAACTCTCCGGCCCGGGAATAAGCGTTGCGCGCGCCATCTTTGTCCCCGGCCCGCAGACGGCGCGACAGGTCGGGCAGCAACACGATGCCCACCGCAATGCCCACCACGCCCAAAGGCAATTGATACAGACGATCCGCCGCAAACAGCCAGCTGACCGCCTTTTCCGTTTGCGAGGCGACCAACTGACCCACCACCAGATTGACCTGAGTGACCCCCATGGCGAGCGCTGCGGGAACGGCGATGCGTACCATGTGTCGCATCTCGGGGCTGAGCTTTGGCAGGCCGGGGCGGATGCGAATACCCGCGCGCTCGGTCGCGACCCAGACCAGCGCCAGTTGCGCAACTCCGGCCACGGGGATAACGGCGATCAGCCAGCGGACGACTTCACCCCCCGATATGGCGCCGGCGATCAGGGCGGTGCAGGCAAAGATGTTCAACAGAACGGGCGCTGCAGCTGCCGCGGCAAAGCGGCCCGTAGCATTCAGGACACCCGAAAACAGTGCTGCCAGCGACATGAACAGGATATAGGGAAAGACCACATAGCCGTAATCCACCGCCAGATCGAACCGTTCGTCGCCATAAAACCCCTGCGCGGTGAACCAAATGAGCGCAGGCATGAACACCATCGCCAGACCGACCAAAGTCAGCACGGCGGCGGCCAACAGGTTGAACGCATCCTGCGCGAAACCTTCGGCGTTCTCGTCGCCTTCCAACCGTTTGGAAAACATCGGGACGAAGGCCGCGTTGAACGCGCCCTCGGCAAAGAACCGGCGGAACATATTGGGCAGGCGGAAAGCCGCGACAAAGGCATCCATCACCGGGCCCGGACCGATATAGGCTGTCAGCAGAATCTCTCGCAAAAAGCCCAGTACGCGGCTGGCCAGCGTCCAGAACCCGACCGTGAACAGGCCTGAAAACAGCCGGATCTGCTTCATGATTCCGCGCGCTCGGCGCCCTCGGTGATGGCTTTGCGCAGCTTGGCCTCAAGCCCGCGCTGCTTGCTCTCCGAATGGTATTTCAGCCCGAACATGTCCTTGACGTAGAAGGTGTCGACCACCTGTTCGCCATAGGTCGCGATGACGGCGTTGGCGATATAGACATTGGCTGCCGCCAGCGTCCGCGTCAGGTCATAAAGCAGACCGGGGCGGTCGCGGGTGTCAACCTCGATGATCGTGTAAATCTCGGACCCGTCATTGTCGAAGGTGACATGAGTGGGCACGTTAAAGGCGCGCTCGCGTTTCTTGATCTTGTCACGCGATTTCAGCGCGTCGCGGGCCACGACCTCACCCTTGAGCGTTTTGTGGATCATCTGCGTCAGACGTGGCAGGCGGCTGGATTCAAAGGGATGGCCGTCGGCGTCCTGAATCCAGAACGCATCGGTGACGTAGCCGTCCTTGGTCGTATAGCTGCGTGCATCCACCACGTTGGCCCCCACTAGTGCCAGCGCCCCGGCGATACGTGCGAAAATGCCGGGGTGGTCGCCCATGGCGAAGCAGGCACGGGTGGCGTCGCGGTCTTCGTCAGGTTGCAGGCGGATTTCCACCTCACCCGGATCGCCGTTTTGTTCCAGCGCCCGCAGCATGTCGGCAAATTCTACATGGGTCGACAGGTTCAGACCCTGCCAATAGGGCGGGTAATGCCGGCCGGTTTCGACCTTGAGGTCCGACTTGGACCAATCCGCCAGCGCCGCGCGCAGGGCTTTCTTGGCCTCGGTCCCGCGGTTGGCGCGGTTGAGGTCCTCCATCCCTGTCTCAAGCGCCCGCTTGGTTTCCGCATGCAGCGCCCGCAGCAGGGTTGCTTTCCAGTTGTTCCAGGTGTTCGGCCCCACCCCGCGAATGTCGCAGACGGTCAGCACGGTCAGCAAATCCAGCCGCTTGACCGTTTTCACCGCCTTGGCAAAGTCGCGCACGGTGCGCGGGTCAGAGATGTCCCGTTTTTGCGCCATGTCTGACATCAGCAGGTGATAGCGCACCAGCCATTCGACGGTTTCCGCATCCGTCTTGTTCAGACCCAGCCGGGGGGCGATTTTGCGGGCCATCTGCGCCCCCAGGATCGAGTGATCCTCGGGCCGTCCCTTGGCGATGTCATGGATCAGCAGGGCGACATACAGAACCTTGCGGTTGACGCCCTCTTTCAGGATCGATGAGGCCAGGGGCAGGGATTCCACCAGCTCTCCGCATTCGATCTGGTTGAGGTTGACGATGCACTGGATGGTATGCTCGTCCACCGTATAGCTGTGATACATGTTGAACTGCATCATCGCCACGATGTGTTCAAATTCCGGCAAAAAGGCTGACAGAACGCCCAGTTCGTTCATCCGACGCAGGGCCCGTTCGGGGTTGCCGTGTTTCAGCATCAGATCCAGGAATATGCGCTGCGCTTCCTTGTTCTCGCGCATATCGTCATCGATCAGGTGCAGGTTGGCGCTGACCAGCCGCATTGCGTCCGGGTGGATCAGCATACCCGTTCGCAGCCCCTCTTCGAACAGGCGCAAGAGGTTCAGCTTGTCGGTCAGAAATGCATCCGGGTCAGCTACGTCCAGACGGCCATGGACCACCGTATAACCTGCCTTGACCCGCGGGCGGCGGCGAAAGATGCGCTCCAGCAGGGGCGCGCCCTTCATATGGGTCGCCTCCAGCTTGGTCAGGAAAATCCGCGTCAGTTCCCCCACGCGGGTGGCCTCGCGGAAATAGCGCTGCATGAACACTTCGACCGCGCGACGACCGGCGCGGTCTTCGTACCCCATGCGGGCGGCGACCTCGACCTGCATGTCGAATGTCAGCTGTTCCGTGGCCCGCCCGGTGACCAGATGCAGGTGCGATCGGACGGCCCACAGGAAATCCTCGGCCTGCACAAAGGTGTTGAACTCGTCACGTGTAAACAGGCCCAGCGGCACCAGCTCGGCCACGTCCTGCACGCCATAGATATACTTGGCGATCCAGTAGAGCGATTGCAGATCGCGCAGCCCGCCCTTGCCCTCTTTCACATTGGGTTCAACCATATAGCGCTGGCCCTGCTTCAGGTGGCGCTCGTCGCGTTCCTGTAGCTTGGCCTCGATAAACTGCCGCTCGCTGCCCTTGAACAGGTCCGATTTCAGGCGGGTGTCCAACTCGGCCCCAAGTGCCTGATCCCCGGCCAGATAACGCAGTTCCAGCATGGAGGTGCGGATGGTGAAATCTTCGGCCCCAAGGCGCAGACAATCCTTGATGGTACGCGAGGAATGCCCGACCTTAAGCCGCAAATCCCACAGGATATAGAGCATGGATTCAATCACGCTCTCGGCCCAGGCGGTGATCTTGTAAGGCGTCAGAAACAGCAAATCCACATCCGAGGATGGGGCCATTTCACCCCGGCCATAGCCGCCAACGGCCATCACGGCGATCTTTTCGCCCTGGGTGGGCGTGGCCAGCGGGTGCAGGTATTCGCTGGCGACTTTCATCGCCGTGCAGACCAGACCATCGGTCAGATAGGTGTAGGAATGTGTCAGTGGACGTGCCGCAAAAGGGCGCTGGTCAAACGCGTCGGCAATGGCCTGACGCCCGGCTTTCTGGGCTGCACGCAGAATGCGCACGGTCTCATTCCGCCGCGCGCCATTGTCGGACGTCGTTTCAAATGCCTCTGACAGTTGGGCCAACACAGCCGCGCTGTCAAAGATGTCATCGACGGGGCAAATCAGCTCACCCTTAGGGGTCAGCGTCAGCGCCGCTTGATCAGAAACCGGCGCCTGAGAAGCTTTGTGGGGCAGGGTCAATCACAATTACCTGTTTATTCTGGATCGTGGCGACAGCCAGACCGCGTTCATTCGTACCGTTCGGACGCAGGCGGAAGATGCCGCCAACGCCCTGGAAACCGGCGTTTTGCGTCAGCGCCGAAGCGGTCAGCGCATTGGATTTGCCCTGGCTGACCAGTGCACCGATTGCAGCGATTCCATCATAGGCCAGCCCGCTGATCGGGTGTGGTGCCTCACCATAGGTGTTGTTGTAGCGCTGGCGATAGGCCTGCGCCTTGGACGGGTCGGGCAGCGCAAACCAGCCGCCCTGCACGCCTGGCAGTTCCAGCGTTTGCGGCGGAATATCCCAGCGGGTCAGACCGATAAACTGTGTGGTCGCGGGCGAAACACCTGCCTCGGGCAGCAGCTGGCTGAACAGCGGCAATGCACCCGCTGTGGTGGCTGTCATGAACAGCGAGTCCGCTCCTGATGCGTCGACCGCTGCCTTGACGGATGGGACCGAGTTGATGACGCCCTGCTGCGAGCGGTCGTAGCCAACCGCGCCAGCATTATTCACGCGGCTGCTGCTGAGAGCCGTGGAAATAGCGGCCTGCCCCAACTGGCCCGCCGCATCATTGCTGTGCAGGATGACCATGTTGTTCTTGCCCTGCGATCCGGCAAAGCCGACCAGCCGATTGGCGGTGTTGTCAAAGGTCGGGCCCAATACGAATACATTGCCGCCCGCGATGCTGGTATTGTTCGAGAAGGACAGCACGTTGACGTTGTTGTTCAGCACGGCGAGCCCGGCTGAGTTTGCCGCCTGCGCGTAAACCGGCCCCAAGATGATCTTGGCCCCGTCGGCCACAGCCCGCTGCGCCACCTCGGCTGCTGTGTTCGAGCTGCCGCGGGTATCGTAGACGCGCAAGTCAATCTTGACGTTCTGCAGATCGGACATTGCCAGACGGGCCGCGTTTTCCAGACTGCGTGCCAGCGCTGCATCGCCTGCCTGACCCGATCCGGCGGGCACCAGCAGGGCGACGGGGACAGGTTCGGATGTGTTGATCGACGGGCCGCCGCCAATGGTGCCAACCTCACACGCGGCAAGGAAAGCTGCGGTGGCCAAAACGGCGGCGGTACGTGCCAGCTTGCGAACGGGCTTGCAAACGGTAAACATCTGAATGAAAACTCCCTGTCCCAACGGCTTGTGATACCGCCAATCTATTGGGTCGCGATAATAGACGTCACGCTGTGAGGGTCCAGCTTTGAATCACCAAAAAGTCAGATTGGGCGCGGGCCTGTATTTTGTTGCCACTCCGATCGGGACAGCGCGCGACATTACGCTGAGGGCGCTGGACGTTCTGGCCTCGGCGGATGTGATTGCTGCCGAAGACACCCGCAGCCTGCGCCGGTTGATGGAGATTCACGGCGTCCCGCTGGAAGGGCGCCGCATCCTGGCCTATCACGATCACAGCGGCGCGGGTGCGCGTGGAAAGATTCTGGATGCGCTGGCCGAGGGAAAATCGGTGGCTTACGCGTCCGAGGCCGGAATGCCCCTGATTGCCGATCCGGGCTATGATCTGGGGCGGCAAGCGGCTGAGGCCGGGCATGTGGTGACTTGCGCGCCGGGCCCTTCGGCGGCTTTGATGGCGCTGACACTGGCGGGCCTGCCGACCGACGCATTCTTTTTCGCGGGCTTTTTGCCAAATGCGTCGGGTGCACGTCGAACTCGGATTGAAGCCCTGCGCGACATCCCCGGCACGCTTGTGTTCTACGAATCGCCCAAACGCGTCGCGGCCTGCCTGTCCGATCTGGCCGAGGTGCTGGGCCCCGACCGCCCGGCGGCCCTGTGCCGCGAATTGACCAAGAAATTCGAAGAGGTCCGGCGCGGAACCTTGGCAGAGCTGGCGGAGGCCCTGCAGGATGAGACGGTCAAAGGTGAGATTGTCTTGCTTGTGGACCGTGGGCATTCGGAAACTATTAACGAATCCGACATAGAAGAAGCTTTGAAGAAAGCCTTGGAAACCCATTCGGTTCGGGATGCGGCGGATCTGGTGTCAGAGATGTACAAGCTGCCGCGCCGCCCGATCTATCAAAAGGCTTTGAAGCTGGGAAAGAGATGATATGACTGCGCAATCTGTCCGAAGTTCGGTGTCCTATCACGCCGGGCAAGCGGCAGAACAGCAGGTTGCCTCCCATTACGAACGGCTCGGGTTTTCTATCGCGCAGCGCCGCTGGCGTGGGCCCGGGGGTGAGATCGACCTGATTGCGCGGAACGCAGACGGGATCGTGTTCATCGAGGTCAAGAAAAGCAAAAGTTTTGAGGCCGCAGCCGCCCGGATCAGCCGCCGTCAGATGGATCGCATCTATGCTTCTGCCTCTCAGTTTCTGGAAACGGAACCCAATGGGCAATTGACCAATGCCCGGTTCGACGCGGCACTGGTGGATGGGACGGGTGCGGTTCAAATCATCGAAAACGCCTTTGATCAGGGCTGACACCCATTGAACCCATGGCCCCGCTGGGCCATGTATCTGGCGTGAAATTGAGGGACACGCCATGAAAATCGCCTTTCAGATGGACCCGATCGGGGCCGTGGATATCAACGCAGACAGCTCGTTCCGTCTGGCCGAAGAGGCGCAGGCGCGTGGGCATTCGCTGTTTTTCTACAGCCCCGACCAGTTGGCCTATCAAGAGGGGCGGATCACCGCGCGGGGCCATGACATGACAGTGCAGCGCGTTGCGGGTAACCCTGCGGAGCTGGGCCCCGAGCGTGAGGTTGATCTGGCCGATTTCGACGTGATCTGGCTGCGGCAGGACCCGCCGTTCGATATGCACTATATCACCTCGACCCACCTGCTGGATCGCCTGAAGGGTAAGGCATTGGTGGTCAACGACCCGTTCTGGGTGCGCAATTATCCCGAAAAACTGCTGGTTCTGGATTTCCCTGACCTGACGCCTCCGACCACGATTGCGCGGGATTTGCAGACCATCAAGGCGTTCAAGGAAAAACACCAGGATGTCATTCTCAAGCCGCTTTACGGCAATGGTGGGGCCGGTGTGTTCCGGCTGGATGCCAATGACCGCAACCTGACCTCGCTGCACGAGCTGTTCACCGGGTTCTCGCGCGAGCCTTTGATCGTGCAGAAATTCCTGCCCGACGTCAGCAATGGCGACAAACGTGTAATTCTTGTGGACGGAGAACCCGTCGGCGCCATCAACCGCGTGCCTGCGGCAGGTGAGACACGCTCGAACATGCATGTGGGCGGTCGTCCAGAAAAAATCGGCCTATCCGAGCGTGATCTTGAGATTTGCGCGGCGATTGGCCCCTTGCTGAAGGAAAAAGGCCAGATTTTCGTCGGCATCGACGTGATCGGGGACTATCTGACCGAGATCAACGTGACCTCGCCCACCGGCATTCAGGAACTTGAACGGTTCGACGGTGTGAACATCGCCGAAAAAATCTGGCAGGCGATTGAGGCCAAGCTTTAAGACGCGACCTTGGCGCTGATGCGAAAGCTCAGCGCCTCGGCCACGTGCGGGCGGCGGACATCCGGCGCGCCTTCCAGATCGGCAATCGTGCGGGCCACGCGCAGAATGCGATGAAAGGCGCGGGCGGACAGGCCGAAGCGTTCGGCGGCTTTCAACAGCAGTTCTTTACCCTCGGCGTCCGGGGCGGCGATTTCTTCCAGAACCTTGCCCTCAACATCGGCGTTTTGCCGCGTGGACGTGCCCGCGAAACGGTCGGCCTGAATGGCGCGTGCGGCGTTGACCCGCGCGGCCACGGTGGCCGAACTGTCGCCCGAGGGCGGCAGATCAAGATCGGTGAAGCCCACCGGAGGCACCTCAATCCGCAGGTCAAATCGATCCATCAGCGGGCCTGAGATGCGCCCCAGATAATCCTCACCGCATACCGGCGCGCGGGAACAGGCACGGGCGGGGTCGGTCAGGTATCCGCATTTGCAGGGGTTGGCGGCGGCCACCAGCATGAAACGGCAGGGGTATTTCACATGGGCGTTGGCGCGGGCGACCATCACCTCGCCGGTTTCAATCGGCTGGCGCAGGGTTTCCAGCACGGTGCGGGGGAATTCTGGGAATTCGTCCATGAACAACACGCCGTTATGGGCCAGCGAGATCTCACCCGGTTTAGCCCCTTTGCCACCCCCAACGATAGCGGCCATCGAGGCCGTGTGATGCGGTTCACGAAACGGGCGGGTACGGCTGATACCGCCTTCGTCCAGCAATCCGCACAAGGACTGGATCATCGAGGTTTCCAATGCCTCAACCGGGGTGAGCGGCGGCAGGATGCCGGGCAGGCGGGCGGCCAGCATCGATTTGCCCGACCCCGGTGTGCCGATCATGATCAGGTGGTGACGCCCGGCGGCAGCAATTTCCAGCGCGCGTTTGGCCCGTTCCTGCCCCTTCACGTCGCGCAGATCGCGCGCGCTGGGCGCAAGGCTGACTTCGCCGGGCTGGGCGGCGGGCAAGGGGGACTGGCCCGAGAAATGGCGCACCACATCCCCCAGTGACCCTGCGCCGATCACTTGGGTGGCGTCGACCCAGGCTGCCTCGGCGCTGGAGGCTTTGGGGCACAGCAGCGTCCGATCCTCGGCCGCGGCGGTCATGGCGGCAGGCAGGGCGCCCACGACCGGCACCAACGATCCGTCCAGCGACAGCTCGCCCAGTGATACGGCCCCTTCGGCGGCGTCCGGTGGAATGATCTCCAGCGCCGACAGCAACGCGACGGCGATGGGCAGGTCGAAATGGCTGCCCTCTTTCGGCAGGTCGGCAGGGGAGAGGTTGATGGTGATGCGTTTGGATGGCAGCGCGATGGCCATCGCGCTGAGCGCGCTGCGCACGCGGTCGCGGGCTTCGGACACGGCCTTGTCGGGCAGGCCGACGATGGAAAAGGCGGGCAGGCCCGGCGAGACGGCGCATTGCACCTCAACCGGGCGGGCATCGACGCCCTGGAAAGCTACAGTGTGGGAACGCGCGACCATGAACGACCTTTTTGGTTAACAGGTCGTTGCTGCCATGGCGGCGGTTTAGGAATCGTTAACGGAGTCCGCCATTGCAGTGAATTTTGGCCATGCGCCCGGGTCAGCAACGGTTTTGTCGCGACAGTACGGGTTGCAAAAGCCCCAGACGCGGCCGTCCAGCTCAAGGAAATCCGTCACGGGTTTCGCAGAATAAGGGCAGCTGTCATTGACCGACGGCCCCTGATCCACCGCGCGCGCGGCAGGGGCCCCGATGGGCCATGCCTGCGTGGGCAGATCGAGCGGATAGGGAAAGGGATCATAGGCAACGGTCAATCCCATCGCCCGCCATTGCCTGACGGAGATGTCCGCAAGCAACTCAAGGCAATAGGCGCGGTTCGCGTCTGAGACCGGCAACCCGTATCCGATGATCCGCGCGGCAACCGGAGTGTAGAACACATCCGCCAGAGAATAGTCACCGAAAAGTGGCCCGGTCTTTGCACCGGATATGGCACGTGCATGGGCCCAGAGGGTTTCGATCCGCCCCAGATCGGCCAACGTGTCCTGAGACGGCTCAAACCCCTCCCAGCACTGCATCAACTGCATCGGGCATTCGCCGCGCAACGCGGTGAACCCGGCCGCCATCTCGGCGCAGAGCCACCGGGCGGTTGCGCGGGCGGCGGGGTCCCTGGGCCACAACCCGGCCTCTGGGTGGCGTTCGGCCAGCGTTTCCGCCATGGCAAGGCTTTCGCCCACAACCGTGCCATCGGGCAGGCGCAGGGCTGGCACAAGGCGGGCGGGGGCGAGGGGTTTCATATCCTCGGCCATGGTGCCGGAATAGAGGCCGATCATATGGCTTCGATAAGGCAGGCCGAACTTTTCCAGCATCAGCCATCCGCGCATGGACCAGCTGGAAAACAGGCGGTCCCCGATAAACAGATCATAGGTCATGCCGGTACGATGGCGCGGCGGCAGCGATCCGTAAATCAGTGATTTGTGCGGGGTGCGATCACGGACAGTGATTGATCTGCCCCACGGACCATCGATCGCCGTGATGGGTGATATCCGTGACCGACAGGTTGTCGATCCGGTGGCTGAACGCTTCGTGCGCGGTGACATCAAGGGCGCGTTGAACCTGCGTCAGGATCACGCCGAAATGGGCGACGATGACCAGATCGCGCCCGGTATGTGCGGCGATCAGGTGATCCACGACGGTATCGACGCGGGCGCGCACCTCGTTCCAGCTTTCACCTTTGGGCGGGCGCACATCGCCGGGATTGTCCCAATAGGCAAAGGCAAGCTCGGGGTCTTCGGCCTCAATCTCTTTGAAACCGCGTAATTCCCAGGTGCCAAAGTGGATCTCGCGCAGGTCCTGGTGATGGGGTAGGCGTTGGCGCGTACCCTGTATCGCTGACGCCGTTTCCGCCGCGCGGGACAGGTCGGACGAGATCACCAGCGCGTCGGCCGGAAGATGATCGTGCAGCCGTGCGATGGCGGCCTTGTCGCTGAGGTCGGCGGGCAGATCGGACCAGCCGACCATGGTTTTGGCGTGCGTCGGCCCGTGGCGGACAAGATGCAGGCGGGTCATGGCAACTGCCCTTTCAGCACCAGCGGCAACCCGGCAGTGACCTGCACGGCCAGATCGGCCTGCGCCGCCAGCGCGATGTTCAGCCGGCCCTGCGCCTCGCGAAACCGGCGGGACAGGGCGTTATCGGGGACGATCCCATGCCCGACCTCGTTCGAGACGATGACAACCGGCGCGCGGCAATCGCGCAGCGCCTGCAGCAATTCGGCCTGAACCTGTTCCAGATCGTTTTCGGCCAGCAGATGATTGGTCAACCACATGGTCGCGCAATCGATCAGGCAGATATGGTCCGGGGTCAGATCGGACAACACCGGGCCAAGATCGAACGGAGCCTCAACCGTGTGCCAGCCCGCGCCGCGCAGGATCACGTGGCGTTGAACCTTATTGCGCATCTCGTCATCAAACACTTGTGATGTCGCAAGATAAGTTCGGATTTTCCCTGATGAAACAACGATTTGCTCGGCGAATGCCGACTTGCCCGAGGCCGCTCCACCCAGCACAAAGGTTAAATCCGGGTCCACTATTCTTACCTTTCAAGTGATCCACACCGTTTTGTTCTGCGTATCGACCCTAGGTCGGTGAGGCAAGCCCGGCCAGCGGCTGTGAAAAGGGAGATTTCAATGGCACTGGATAATGCGAACGATTTCTCGATGTCCCGGCAAGCGATGAAGGCCGAACTGCTGGACGCGGAGACCGAACTGAAACTCGCCTATGCGTGGCGCGATGAACGCGATGAACAGGCCCTGCACCGGCTGATCACGGCCTATATGCGCCTTGCGATTTCCATGGCGGCCAAGTTCAAGCGCTATGGCGCGCCCATGAATGATCTGATCCAAGAGGCTGGGCTGGGCCTGATGAAAGCCGCTGATAAGTTTGACCCCGACCGTGGCGTGCGCTTTTCGACATACGCCGTGTGGTGGATCAAGGCCAGCATTCAGGACTACGTGATGCGCAACTGGTCGATGGTGCGCACCGGATCGACCTCTTCCCAGAAATCCCTGTTCTTCAACATGCGCCGTGTTCAGGCCCGGCTGGAGCGCGAAGCCGCGACCGAGGGGATGGACCTGGACCGCCACCAGTTGCACCAGATGATCGCCGCCGAAATCGGAGTACCCCTGCGCGATGTCGAGATGATGGAGGGGCGGCTTTCCGGCTCTGATTTCTCGCTGAACGCAGTGCAGTCCGCTGACGAGGACGGGCGTGAGTGGATCGACGCGCTTGAGGATGACCGCGAACAGGCCGCCGAGGCTGTCGAAAACAGCCATGACACCGAACAGCTGCGCGACTGGCTGGTGACGGCCATGCAATCCCTAAATGATCGCGAACGTTTCATCGTGCGCGAACGCAAGCTGCGCGAACCGGCGCGAACCCTTGAAAGTCTGGGTCAGGAACTGGGCCTGTCCAAGGAACGTGTGCGCCAGCTTGAGGCGGCAGCCTTCGGAAAGATGCGCAAGAACCTTGAAGTCCAATCGCGCGAGGTGCAACACTTCATCGCATGAAACAGTTTGCGATTCTGCTGTTTGCACTTGCGGTTACGGCCCTCCCTGCTTGGGCGGATGACCGGATACCTGAAAACATCCTGTCCGGGATGACCGCTGCCGATGTGGTGATCCTGGGCGAGATTCACGACAACCCTCAACACCACGTCATTCAGGCCGAGGCGCTGAAGGCGATTCAGCCCTCTGCCGTTGTGTGGGAAATGGTGACCGAGGAAGGCGCTCAGCGTTTGGCCGACAAGGCGGTCTCAAACCCCGAGGAATTGGCGCGTATTCTGGAGTGGATTGAATCGGGATGGCCCCCGCTCAGCATGTATTACCCGGTTTTTCAGGCGTCTGATGCGCCGGTTTATGGGGCCATGGTGCCCCGCGCGGCTGCGCGAACTGCGATGGAGCGTGGTGCTGCGACCGCATTAGGGGCGGATGCCGCGCGGTATGGGTTGACTGTTCCGCTGCCCACTGACGAACAGGTCGCGCGCGAGGCGGATCAGATGGCTGCGCATTGCGATGCTCTGCCGCAATCGGCGCTGCCGCAGATGGTGGCGATACAACGTCTGCGTGACGCTGTGCTGACCCGTTCAATACTGCGCGCGATCGAGGAAACCGGCGGCCCGGTGGCTGTCATCACGGGCAACGGCCATGCGCGTAAGGACCGGGGCATTCCGACCTTTCTGTCGCGCTTGCGTCCGGGGCTGAAAGTGTTCGTTCTGGGCCAGTCCGAGGAGGGCCTGATCGAAGGTGAGTTTGATGCGATCCTCGACAGCCCGGGTGTTGAGCGCGAAGATCCGTGTCTGGCGTTTCAGTCGCAGAATTAACTGCTGGAACTGAACGGCCCGCTTGCATAATGTCGGGGCCGGTCGGGACAGGAAGGGCTTATCATGCTGGCATCCAAACGCATTCTGCTGATCATCGGCGGTGGCATTGCGGCCTATAAGTCGCTGGACCTGATCCGCCGCCTGCGGGAACGCGGTGCGTCCGTGACCCCTGTTCTGACCCGCGCGGCCGAGGAGTTCGTGACACCCCTGTCGGTGTCTGCATTGGCCGGAGAGAAGGTCTATCGTGATCTCTTCGACCTGACGGATGAGGCCGAGATGGGCCATATCCAGCTGTCGCGTTCCGCCGATCTGATCGTTGTCGCCCCGGCTACGGCTGATCTGATGGGCAAGATGGCTGGCGGGCTGGCCAATGATCTTGCCTCGACCCTGCTGATGGCGACCGATACGCCGGTGCTGTGTGCGCCCGCTATGAACGTGCGGATGTGGGATCACCCGGCAACGCAGCGCAATCTGGCGCAGTTGCAGGCGGATGGCATCCGGTTTGTTGGCCCGAACGAAGGCGACATGGCCTGCGGTGAATACGGCCCCGGGCGCATGTCGGAACCGTTGGAGATTGTCGCAGCGGTTGAGGCGGAATTGGGCGATGGGCCGTTATCCGGCAAGCGCGTGCTTGTCACCTCGGGGCCGACGCATGAACCCATCGACCCGGTCCGCTATATCGCCAACCGCTCCTCGGGCGCGCAGGGCGCGGCGGTGGCGCGAGCGCTGGCGACGCTTGGGGCCGAGGTTGTGTTTGTCACCGGCCCTGCGGATGTGCCGCCCCCGCCGGGTGTGCAGGTTGTGCACGTGGAAACCGCGCAGCAGATGTCGGATGCGGTGGATGCCGCTCTGCCCGTTGATGCAGGGGTGTTTGCGGCGGCGGTTGCCGATTGGCGGGTGTCCAGTGCCTCGGACAAAAAGCTGAAGAAAAGCCGCGATGGGTTGCCCACGCTGGAATTTGCCGAAAACCCCGACATTCTGAAGCGGGTCTCGCATATGGAGGCAGGCCGCCCTGCGCTGGTTGTCGGCTTTGCGGCCGAGACGGATAACGTTATCGAACATGCCACCGCCAAACGGGGCCGCAAAGGCTGCGACTGGATCGTGGCCAATGATGTCAGCCCGGATACCGGGATCATGGGAGGATCGGAAAACGCGGTCACCCTGATCTCGGACGCGGGGGCCGAGGAATGGCCGCGCATGGGCAAGGACGACGTCGCGCAGCGTCTGGCGGCCAGGATCGCCGACGCGCTGACCCAATAAACAAGAGGAACCGCAATGGTAGCTATTCGTGTGATCCGAGAGGAGGGGTCTGATCCGTCAATCCCCTTGCCATCCTATGAAACCGGGGGCGCGGCGGGGGCGGATGTTCGGGCGAACCTGCCGGACGGGGCCTCGGTCATGTTAGAGCCCGGCCAGCGTGCGCTGGTGCCCACGGGGCTGCGTATCGAAATCCCGCAGGGGTTTGAGGTGCAGGTGCGTCCCCGTTCAGGTCTGGCCTTGAAACACGGTATCACACTACCCAATACGCCAGGTACGATTGACAGCGACTATCGCGGGCCGTTGGGCGTGATCGTTCTGAATGCGGGGCAAGAGACGTTCGAGGTCACCCATGGCGAACGCATCGCCCAGTTGATCGTCGCCCCGGTGGTGCAGGCCACGTTCGAGGCCGCCGAAACCCTTAGCGACACAGAGCGCGGCGCAGGTGGGTTCGGCTCGACCGGGCGCGGCTGATGCTGCTGGTCCTGATCCTGGCGGCGGGCCTTTGGGCGGTTGGGTACGTGGCTGGCGTATCGCGAACGGCTCGGGCGACCTCGGTCGGGGTTCTGGTGTTGGGCGTGATCACGGCGCAGTTGGTTCTGCCGGATGGGAACCCGTTGCGTGAGGCAACCGGCGGCTCGGCGGCGCCCTGGCTGATATTGGGTGGCTTCGCCATTCTGGTTCTGGTTTACGGGAACGTGCTGAAACGTCTGCGCAACCGCGCCACCCCTGCCGAGCCCGAGGATTCCGCCATGCCGTCCGACCAATTCTCTGAGACCGAACTGGAACGCTATGCCCGCCATATCGTGCTGCGCGAGCTGGGCGGGCCGGGTCAGAAAAAGATGAAACAGGCCCGCGTGCTGGTGATCGGCGCAGGAGGGCTTGGGGCACCTGCGTTGCAATACCTTGCGGCGGCAGGCGTAGGAACAATCGGCGTGATCGATGATGATGAGGTTGAGAACGCCAACCTGCAACGTCAGGTCATCCACCGCGATGCGGATATCGGGATGCCCAAGGTGTTCTCGGCGCAGCAGGCGATGCAGGCGCAGAACCCCAACGTGACGGTGCTGCCTTATCATCGCCGTCTGACAGATGAGATCGCCGCAGACCTGTTTGCCGATTTTGATCTGATCCTTGATGGCACTGACAATTTCGACACCCGCTATCTGGCCAACCGTACAGCCGTGGCGCTGGGCAAGCCGCTGATCTCGGGTGCGTTGTCGCAATGGGAAGGGCAACTAAGCGTCTTTGATCCGGCCAGCGATGCGCCGTGCTATCAGTGCATCTTCCCCGAGGCACCGGCCCCCGGTCTGGCCCCATCCTGCGCCGAGGCGGGGGTGATAGGCCCGCTGCCCGGCGTGGTGGGATCGATGATGGCGGTTGAGGCGATCAAGGTGATCACCGATGCCGGCCAGGCGCTGCGCGGTGAGATGCTGATTTACGACGCGCTTTATGGCGAAAGCCGCAAGATTTCCCTGTCGCGCCGCGCCGATTGTCCGATTTGTGGGGCCGGGGCGTAGCGCTGCACTGGATCATCCGGCCTGTCGTTCCTAACTCTGTGGTCAAAGGAGACTTCTATGACCAATCCGATCCTGTCCGACTGGACCACGCCGTTCGAAATCGCACCTTTTGCCGATATTGCGGATGATGATTTCTCGCCCGCTTTGGATCAGGCAATGGCGGCCCATAACGCGCAGATCGATGCGATTGCCGGGAACCCGGACGCGCCTACCTTTGCCAACACAATCGAGGCGCTTGAGGCCGCGGGTGAGCAGATGGACAAGGTCCTGTCGGTCTTCTTCACCGTGGCCGGGGCCGATAGCAATCCGGCGCGCGAGGCGTTGCAGCGAGATTTCTCGCCCAAACTCTCGGCGCATTTTTCGGGTATTTCGTCGAACAAGGCCCTGTTTCAACGTGTGGCTGACCTGTGGGCCCGCAGGGACGATTTGAACCTGACCGATGAGCAGGCGCGGGTTCTGATGCTGTCCCATCGGGGTTTCGTGCGCGCAGGCGCGGCGCTGACCGGCGACGCAGACGCGCGGATGCAGGAAATCAAGGCGCGGCTGGCCTCATTGGGCACATCCTTCACCCAGAACCTGCTTGCGGATGAGCGGGATTGGTTCATGGACCTGTCCGAGGATGATCTGGAAGGTCTGCCCGGTTTCGTCGTGGATGCGGCCCGTGCCGCCGGTCAGGAAAAGGGCGCAGACGGTCCGGTTGTGACCCTGTCGCGGTCGATCATTGTTCCGTTCCTGCAATTCTCGCCCCGCCGTGATCTGCGCGAGACGGCGTATAAGGCGTGGACCGCACGCGGCGCCAATGGGGGTGAGACGGATAACCGTGAGATCGCCGCCGAAATTCTGACGCTGCGCGAGGAACGCGCCAAGCTGTTGGGTTATGGCAGTTTTGCCGATTACAAGCTGGAAACCGAAATGGCCCGCACGCCCGACAAGGTGCGCGACCTGCTGATGCAGGTGTGGGAACCCGCCAAAGCCCGCGCGGATGCGGATGCCGACATTCTGACGCAGATGATGCAGGCGGATGGGGTCAATGGCCCTCTGGCCGCGTGGGATTGGCGCTACTATGCCGAGAAACGCCGCAAGGCCGAGCATGATTTGGAT
This sequence comes from Ruegeria sp. CH10, assembly GCF_056537125.1. Lineage (NCBI taxonomy): Bacteria > Pseudomonadati > Pseudomonadota > Alphaproteobacteria > Rhodobacterales > Roseobacteraceae > Ruegeria > Ruegeria sp. CH10. The sequence goes on from NZ_JBQFQY010000006.1 coordinate 186,186, forward strand.
GAGGCCGCGTTGAAACCCTACCTGCAACTGGACCGGATGATCGAAGCCTCTTTTGCCTGTGCCAATCGCCTGTTCAGGTTGGAGTTCGCACCGTTGGATGTGCCGCTCTACCATCCCGATTGCCGCGCGTGGGAGGTCACGCGCAACGGCCAGCATATCGCGGTTTTCATCGGCGATTATTTCGCGCGCGGGTCGAAACGATCCGGTGCGTGGTGCAGCGCGATGCGGGGGCAGGCGAAATTCCCAAAACCGCAGGCTCCGATCGTGATCAATGTCTGCAATTTCGCCAAGGGCGATCCGGCGCTGTTGTCTTATGACGATGCCCGGACGCTGTTCCATGAGTTCGGCCACGCGCTGCACCAGATGCTGTCGAATGTGACCTATGAAAGCATCTCGGGCACGTCCGTGGCGCGCGATTTCGTGGAACTGCCCAGCCAGCTTTACGAACACTGGCTGGAAGTGCCCGAGGTTCTGTCTGAATTCGCGACCCATGCCGACACCGGCGAGGCGATGCCGCAAGAGATGCTTGAGAAAGTGCTGAAGGCCGCCAATTTCGATCAGGGCTTTCAGACGGTGGAATATGTCGCCTCGGCGCTGGTCGATCTGGCATTTCATGATGGGGCGGCCCCGGCGGACCCGATGGCCAAACAGGCCGAGGTTCTGGCCGGTATCGGTATGCCAGCAGCTATCGGGATGCGCCATGCAACACCGCATTTCGCGCATGTGTTTGCGGGCGACGGCTATAGCTCGGGCTATTACAGCTACATGTGGTCCGAAGTCATGGATGCCGACGCCTTTGCCGCCTTTGAAGAGGCAGGCGGTGCTTTTGATCCCGAACGCGCCAAGGCGCTGGAGGAAAACATCCTGTCCACCGGCGGCTCGCGTGAGGCCGAAGACTTGTATCTGGCCTTCCGGGGCCGCTTGCCGGGTGTTGAGGCGCTGTTGAAAGGCCGCGGCCTGATCGTTGCTTAATAGCCCAGATCGCGGTTGACGAGGTGCAGGAAGGGTTCGCCTTCCTCGCCCCGGCGGATGTTTTCGCAAATCACCTGCGCGGCTGTCACGGGCCGGGTTTCCGAGGCGATATGCGGCGTCACGGTCACATTCGGATGCGCCCAATAGGGGTGATCCGCAGGCAGCGGCTCGACCCGAAACACGTCCAGCGTGGCATGACCGACCTGACCGCTGTTCAACGCGGCCAGAAAGGCGTCATCGTCGATCAATGGCCCACGGCCCGGGTTGATGATACGGGCCCCTTGGGGCAGCAGGGCCAGAGTGTCCGCGTTCAGAATGCTCTCGGTGGCCGGAGTGTCCGGCAGCAGCAAAACCACGATCTCGGCGCGGGACAGGGCGGTGCGCAGCCCCTCGGCCCCGTGCAGGCAGGTGATGCCGGGAATGTCCTTGGCGCTGCGGCTCCAACCGGTGACGTTGAAGTTCAGGGCTTTCAGCGCGCGGGCGGCAGCCTCGCCCAGTTTGCCCAATCCCAAAACACACACCTCTCGCTCTGACGCTAGCGGCGGCGCGACAGGGGTCCAGGTGCCATCCTGAACGGTGATGTGCTGATCCATGCTCAGGTGATAGCGCAGCACGTGGCCGACCACCCATTCGGTCATACCTTGCGTCAGTCCGTGATCGACCATCCGCGTCAGCGGCACAGTCAGCGTTTCGTTGCCCGATATGGTCTCAACCCCCGCCCAGAGGCTGAGAACGGCCTTGAGCCGCGTGTAGGGGGTGAAATCCAACAAGCCCCCATTGGGCGCATAGACCACATAGTCGACCAGATCCGGCGCGATGTCCGTGCTGAGGTGAAAATCCAGTCCCAAGCCGGTCAGGTCTTTGGACAACAGCGGTTGGTACACGGGCCAAAGCTCGGGGCGCGCGGAAAACAGGATGTTCACGGACATTCTGGGCCTTTCCGATCAACGGGGGCGGTGGATATGGGCGCTTTGGACGATGCCGAACGCAGCCATCAAAACCAGCATGGCCGAGCCGCCATAGCTGACCATCGGCAAGGGCACACCCACCACCGGGGCAAGGCCCATCACCATCGACATGTTGACCGCAAAGAACAGGAAAAAGTTCAGCGCGATGCCAAGCGTCACCAGCGACGAGAACCTGTCCTTGGTCGACAGCGCGGTGACCAGACAGAAGATCAGGATCAGGCCATACAGGGTCAGCAGGGTGATGCCGCCGACAAAGCCGAACTCTTCGGCCAGTGTGGTAAAGATGAAATCGGTGTGTTTTTCGGGCAGGAAATTCAGGCGCGATTGGGTGCCCTGCATAAAGCCCCGCCCGTTCCAGCCCCCTGATCCCAGCGCGATCTTGGATTGGGTGATGTGATACCCCGCCCCCAGCGGGTCGGTCGATGGATCAAGAAAAGTATCGATCCGGCGGAACTGATAATCCTTGAGCAGCTGCCACTCGGTCCCGCGACTGTTGAACACAGTGGCGATCAGGCCAACAACGGCGGCGATGACGGCTGCGAAATAGGCCCAGTGAACACCGGCCAGAAACATCAACCCTCCGCCCGCCGCCAGCAGCAGGATCGAAGTGCCCAGATCGGGTTGTTTCAGGACCAGCGCAGTGGGGATGAGGATCAGCGCCACCGGGATCAGCACCCATAACGGGCGCGAGGTTTTATGCGACGGCAGCCAGTCGTAATAAGCGGCCAGCACCATCACCAGCGCGACCTTCATCACCTCGGACGGTTGCAGGCGCATGAACCCAAGATCGATCCAGCGCTGGGCGCCCATTCCGATTGTGCCGAACAGTTCAACGAAAATCAGCAACACGATTGAGCCGAGATAAGCCAGCACGGACATATTGCGCCAGAACCAGATCGGCACCAGCGCAATGATGAACATCACCGTCAGGCCTAGCCCGAACCTCTCCAGTTGTGGTTCGGCCCATGGCATCCACGACCCACCGGCAACCGAAAAGAGCATCAGGAAACCGGCGCTGGCCACGCTGATCAACAACAGGGTCAGCGGCCAGTTCATATAGAGGAATTTGCGAAACCCCGAAGGCGTGGATTTGACGGTATATTCAAGATAGCTCATGCGCGGTCCTTTTCGGACGGACGCGCTTTGGGGCGGCGGTCACCTTCCAGCTTTTTTTGCTGCTCCTTGATACGGTCGCGGTCTGCAACCGGATACGCCTCAAGCGGGGGCGTGCCGTTATAGAGCGCCTGCAGCATGATATCGCGTGCAATAGGGGCCGCCGCCTTGGACCCTCCACCGCCATGTTCAACCACGACGGCAATCGCGTATTTGGGATTGTCATAGGGGGCAAAGCTGACGAACAGCGCATGGTCGCGGCGTTCCCATGGCAGGTCTTCGTTGCGGATCACGCCCGCCGCGCGCTCGGCCTTGGTGATGTTGCGAACCTGGCTGGTACCGGTCTTGCCCGCCATACGGAAATCATCGGCGATGATGCGGCTGCGATAGGCGGTGCCCCGGCGGTCGTTCGACACCGACCACATGGCTTGGCGCACCTGTTCCAGATTGTTGTGGTTCACCGCCAGTTTTTCGCCCGCGCCCGAGGGCTGTTCCACCCCGTTCACAGACCGCACCAGGCGTGGTGACACCGCACGCCCGGTGGCAATGCGTGCGGTCATCACGGCCAGTTGCAGCGGTGAGGCCAGCATGAAACCCTGCCCGATCGAGGCGTTGGCCGTATCGCCCACCAGCCAGTCCTGACCGTGCACGCGCTGTTTCCATTCCTGATTGGGGGCCAGCCCGGCAGCGACGGCCGACATGGGGATGTCATGTTTGGCACCCAGACCGAAGGTCCGCGCCATGTCCGAGATTTTGTCGATCCCCACCCGCAGGGCCACGTCGTAGTAATACACATCGCAGCTGCGCTTGAGCGAGGTTTCCAGATCGACCGTCCCATGCCCGCCTCGCTTCCAGCAGTGGAAACGGCGGCTGCCGACCTTGAGGTGACCGGGGCAATAAACCGTGCTTGAGGGCGCAATCACCCCGGCCTCAAGCGCGGCCATGGCGGTGATCATCTTGAACGTGGATCCGGGCGGATAGGTGCCCTGCACTGTTTTGTTCGCCAGTGGACGGTATTTGTCATTTGTCAGCGTGCGGTAGTCAGCGACCGAGATGCCGCGTACGAACAGGTTCGGGTCAAAGCTGGGGGCTGAACTGATGGCGCTGATGTCGCCTGTCTCGCAGTCGATCACCACGGCGGCGGCGCTTTCCCCGGCCAACCGGGCCTGTGCGTATTGTTGCAAATCGGCATCGACCGACAGTTGCAGATCGGCCCCGGCGGTGCCTTCCTGCCGGTCCAACTCGCGCATCACGCGGCCTGTGGCGTTGACCTCAACCCGTTTGGCCCCGGCCTTGCCGCGCAGGCTGATCTCTTGCTTGGCCTCAAGGCCCACCTTTCCGATCTGAAAGCGCGGAATGCGCAGAACCGGTTCGGGGTCTTCGATCTGGCTGAGGTCATAATCGCTGACCGGGCCGACATAGCCCACCACATGGGCAAAGTCTTCGTATCTCGGATATTGCCGCGTTTGCCCGACCTCGGGGATCACCCCGGGCAGGGCAGGGGCGTTGACGGCAACCTTCGAGATATCCTCCCACGTGACCTGATCAGCCAGCGTGACCGGCAGGAACGGGGCCGAGCGGCGCATCTCGGTCTTGGCGCGCTCAATCTCGTCATCGGTCAGGGGGATCAGGTCGGACAGTTTGGCGATCACTTCGTCCACATCGCCCGCATCCTCACGCACCATGACGATCCGGTAAGAGGGTGAGTTCTGGCCGATGATCTGACCGTTCCGGTCATAAATCCGGCCCCGGGTCGGCGGGATCAACCGGATGTTGATCCGGTTTTCCTCGGCCAGCAGGCGATATTCGTCGGCCTGATCGACCTGCATGAACCGCATTCGGGCAGCCAGCCCCCCGATGAAGGCGGCCTGCAACCCACCTAGAATCAAGGCGCGGCGTGGCAGCCGTTTATAGGCCAGGCCCTGAGATTTGGGTTTGCGCTGTTTCATCCGCGTGCCCCTATCGTGCCCGTTTCAGCGACCGATACGCGCCGCACTCCGAACGCGCTCTGACTGAGCAGAACGATCAGAGGATAAACTGCGATTGTCAGAACCACTTGTATCACAACGGGCCCCAAAGCTGCTTGTTGCACGGACAGAATAGCAAGAATAACGCGATTCAGCATAAAAACAGCTGTGATGACCACAGCAACGGTCGACCACTCGCCCGCGAACCCCATATCGCGCATGCCAAACGCGGCGGATCGCAGGTAGGCGGCCCCCATGACAACCAGCGCAGCCAGCAGGCCCGGCGGGCGCTGCAGCAATAAATCTGCCATCAGCACCACGGCAGCAATCAACAGGGTCGGCACGAACTCGGGCCGCCGCAATACCCAGGCAAAGGTCAGTGCGATCAGAAGGTCCGGAAAGGGCCAGCGATCCGGTTGCGTGTCCAGTGGCAGCAGGTGCAGAAACAGGATCAAAGCGGCCAGAAACAAATAGAGGCCGCGCTTGGACCACAACTGCGATGTCTGGCTATCCATCCCCCACCTCCACCGGCGGCAGAGCGGCAGCGGGCCGGGTCGGCCCGACGATCGAGCCCGGGTCTTCAATGCGCGGCGCCGATTGGAACCGCAGCACGCGCAGGAATTCCAGCCGTTCGAAATCGGCCGACAGCCGAACGCGCAAACGCCCGCCGGGGTCAGCCGTGATCTGGCCGATCAACAGCCCGCCGGGAAACACGCCGCCATCACCCGAAGTGACAACGCGGTCGCCGGGGCGGACCAGCTCACGATTTTCCAGAAACTCAACAGCGGGTGAGGGGGTGTTGTCGCCGGTAATCAGCGCGGTTTGTCCCGATGGCTGGATGGTCGCGGGGATCGCGCTTGAGGCATCGGTCATCAGGATCACCCGTGCCGTATCCGGCCCCACGCCCGAGATGCGCCCGACCACGCCGATACCATCCATCGTGGCCCAACCATCCATGATCCCGTCACGCTCACCCACATTCAGCAGAACCGACTGCCGGAAGGGTGAGCCGCTATCGGCCATCACAACGCCGGTGATGTAGGTCAGGCGCGGGTCAAGCCGCACATTGTTGAGGTCCAGCAGGCGGGCGTTTTCCTGTTCCAACTGCAACGCGGCCTCTTTCCAGGCGCGCATCAGGCGCAGTTCGCTGCGCAACTCCTGGTTCTGTTCGCTGAGGCGTTGGTAGCTTTGGAAATCGCGGGCCAGATTCACCACAGCAGTGACCGGCACCATGGCCCATTCCATCGAGGGCACGACCCGGTCCACCACCTGCGCACGGAACCGTTCCACGCGCGGACTGTCGATGCGCCAGACCAGAAAAATGGCCAACAGGCACAGCACCACGATCCCCAGCAGCAGGCGGCGCAAGGGGGTTGTGTAGTCGTCGCGCTGTGATCGGTCGTTTGCCACAGGTTACCTTCCCGTGCTGCTCATGCCCGAGTTCTTGCCCTAAAGGGTGCGCGCCTTAGCTTTCGTAGTCAATCGCGTGGCGCAGTTGTTTTTCATATTCAAGCGCTTTGCCGGTTCCCAAAGCCACACAATTCAGGCTTTCATCGGCAATCGACACGGCCAGACCGGTCTGTTCGCGCAGCGCAAGATCCAGATCACCCAGCAGCGCACCGCCCCCCGTCAGCATCACGCCACGGTCCACGATGTCTGCGGCCAGATCGGGCGGCGTGGTTTCCAGCGCGGTCATCACCGCCTCGCAAATCTGTTGGACGGGTTCGGACAGCGCCTCGGCCACTTGCGCCTGGCTGATCTCGATTTCCTTGGGCACGCCGTTCAACAGGTCACGGCCCCGGATATGCATCGACTGACCCCGGCCATCGTCAGGCATCCGAGCGGTGCCGATGGTTGTCTTGATGCGTTCCGCAGTGGATTCACCCACCAGCAGGTTCTGCTGACGGCGCAGGTACGAGATGATCGCCTCATCCATCCGGTCCCCACCCACACGGACCGAGCGGGCGTACACGATGTCGCCAAGCGACAGAACCGCAACTTCGGTGGTGCCGCCGCCAATATCGACGACCATGTTGCCGGTCGGATCGGTGATCGGCATCCCGGCCCCGATGGCGGCTGCAATCGGCTCGGCAATCAGACCGGCGCGGCGTGCGCCCGCAGACAGAACCGACTGACGGATCGCGCGTTTCTCAACAGGGGTTGCGCCATGGGGGACGCAGACGATGATCTTCGGCTTTGAAAAGGTCGAGCGTTTGTGCACCTTGCGGATAAAGTGCTTGATCATTTCTTCGGCCGTGTCAAAGTCTGCAATGACACCTTCGCGCATCGGGCGGATCGCCTCGATCGAGCCGGGGGTGCGTCCCAGCATCAGCTTTGCGTCTTCGCCCACGGCCAGAACTTTTTTCACGCCGTCCTTGACGTGATAGGCCACAACCGAGGGTTCAGAAAGGATCACACCACGCCCTTTGACATAAACCAGCGTGTTCGCTGTCCCAAGGTCGATAGCCATGTCCGCCGTGAACAGGCCGCCCAGATTGCCAAAGATTCCCATGTTTTCACTGATCCCGTTCGTCAGAATTTCTACTGCCCGCGACTCGACGGTTCCGGGACGGATGTCTTATAGGGTGCCATCTCGCCCGGTAAAAGGGCTGATTCCGCGACAATCAGCACCTTTCCGCCTTATTGATTGGGACTTTAGAAGGCAACATGCTCTCATATCAACATATTTACCATGCTGGAAACCTGGCTGATGTGCAAAAGCACGCTTTGTTGGCATGTGTGCTGGAGTATCTGACCCGAAAAGACAAGCCTTTGACGTATCTTGAGACCCACTCAGGCCGCGGGCTGTACAAGCTGGACGCGGCCGAGGCGGTTCGGACAGGCGAGGCCGAGGCGGGTATCCGGCGGGTCCAACAGGATAAGTGGTTTGCGGCAGACCACCCGCTGGGGCGCGCCATCCGCGCGGTGCAGCAAAGGCATGGCAAAGCGGCTTATCCGGGGTCACCGCTGATCGCCGCCAATTTGCTGAGAGAGCAGGACAGCCTGCATTTCGCCGAACTGCACCCGCAAGAGCATGCGGCTTTGGATTTCGCTCTCTCGCCCTTTGGCGCCAAGGTTTATAAGCAAGACGGCTATGAGCTGGCGCAGTCTTTGCTGGCCCCTACACCCCGGCGCGGCGTGATGCTGATCGACCCGAGCTATGAGGTGAAGTCGGAGTATGATCGCCTGCCCGGGATCATCGGTAAATTGCACCGCAAGTGGAATGTCGGCGTGATCGCGCTGTGGTACCCGATCCTGACGGACAACCTCCACAAACCGATGATTGCGGCACTTCAGTCTCAGAGCTTGCCGAAAACGCTGTGCCATGAGGTCAGGTTCGCACCTGTGCGAAAGGGGCACCGCATGGTTGGGTCAGGAATGTTTCTGATCAACGCGCCATTTGGTCTGGAAGACGAGGCCACACGGCTGACAGAGTTGTTCAAGACGCTTTAACTTAGCCTCCAGCACGGCCAAATACTCCCGCCGCGCTTGCCCGCATCAAAGATGCAGCCAAGCGAGTTGGGCCCGGCAGCGCGCCGCAGGCGCGCTGCCGGGCCCAAAACCTAAGAAGGGTCGGCAAAGCCGGGCCGCCGCGGGTGCGGGAGGCTTTGCCTTTTGGTTCAGGTCAGATCCTTGTAGCTGATCTCGCGCGCATCGGCACCGGGGCCTGCCTTTTCGCGGCGCACAATCAGGCGGTTCAGGGCGTGGATATAGGCTTTGGCCGAGGCCACGACAGTGTCGGTATTCGCCGACTGGCCGGTGGCGATCATGCCGTCCTCGCCCAGCCGGACGGACACCGTGGCCTGGGCATCGGTGCCCTCGGTAACCGCATGCACCTGATACAGCTGAAGACGCGCCGCGTTGGGGTAGATCGCCCGGATTGCCTTGAACGTCGCATCAACAGGTCCATCGCCATGCTCTGTGGCGGCAACGTCTTTGCCGTTCACCTCCATCTCAACCGTGGCTTCAGCCTGACCGCCTGTGCCGCAGGTGACCTTCATGGACACCAGTTGCAGGTGATCATCTTCTTCATCCAAGGTCATCAAGGCAATGAGGTCGTCGTCAAACACCTCTTTCTTGCGATCCGCCAGATCTTTGAACCGCACGAAGATATCCTTGAGTTGGTTGTCCCCGACATCAAAGCCCAGGGTTTCCAGCTTGTCACGCAGCGCTGCACGGCCCGAGTGTTTGCCCAAGGGCAGGGACGTCCCGGACAGCCCGATATCCTCGGGGCGCATGATCTCAAAGTTCTCGCGGTTCTTCAGCATGCCGTCCTGATGGATGCCGCTTTCATGGGCAAAGGCATTCTTGCCGACGATGGCTTTGTTGAATTGCACGTTAAAGCCCGACACGGTCGCCACACGGCGCGAGATATGCATGATCTTGGTGGTGTCGATACCCGTATGCCATGGCATGATGTCATTGCGGGTGCGCAGGGCCATCACGACCTCTTCCAGCGCGGTGTTGCCAGCGCGCTCACCCAGGCCGTTGATCGTGCATTCGATCTGACGGGCACCGCCTGCAACAGCGGCCAGCGAATTCGCGGTCGCCATGCCAAGGTCGTTGTGGCAGTGGGTTGCAAAGACCACCTCATCCGCGCCCGGAACCGTTTCGATCAGGCGCTTGATCAGGTCGGCGCTTTCCACCGGCGCGGTGTAGCCAACTGTATCAGGGATGTTGATCGTCGTTGCGCCCGCCTTGATCGCGATCTCGATCACGCGGCAGAGGTAATCCCATTCTGTGCGCGTTGCGTCCATCGGCGACCACTGCACGTTGTCGCACAGATTACGGGCGTGGGTGACTGTCTCGTGGATTTTCTCGGCCATCTCATCCTGTGTCAGGTTCGGAATGGCGCGGTGAAGGGGGGATGTGCCGATAAAGGTGTGAATGCGGTTCTGATCGGCATGTTTCACTGCCTCCCAACACCGGTCAATATCGGCGAAATTGGCGCGGGCCAGGCCACAGATGCGGCTGTTTTTCGAGCGCTGGGCAATCTCGGACACGGCCTTGAAGTCGCCCTCGGACGCGATGGGGAACCCGGCTTCGATGATGTCGACGCCCATTTCGTCCAGCAGCGCGGCAATCTCAAGCTTTTCTTCATGGGTCATGGTCGCGCCGGGGCTTTGTTCGCCGTCGCGCAAAGTGGTGTCAAAGATCAAGACGCGGTCTTGGTCGGTCACGTTGGTCATGGGAATCTCTTTCTTCTTCTGTCCTAAAGCCTATGGCGCGCGGGCGTCCTCCTCTGAGCGGGCGCGCCGGATGGCACGCTCAGAGGCGGATTAGGATCAGTAGGCCACGCAGCGACGCACCACACAGGGCGGTGTCGGCAAAAGGGATATCTGCGCGGTTGATCATGGAGGCAGATTTATACAGAGCCTGCCCGGATTGAAAAGACCCATTTATGGGCGAGCCGATCTTTGTGGGCTGATTTTCCGCGCTTTGTTGATCCAGCCTACCGCGCGGCTAGATTGAGCGTAATGAAAACGGCATTGATCATAGGCGCATCCGGGGGAATCGGGCACGCGGTTTCCGCGCGGTTAAGGGCGCAAACGGTAGAGGTGACCTCTCTGTCGCGATCCACAGACGGGTTTGACCTGACCGACCCGGACGGTGTTGATCGTGCGCTGGCGGCGCTGCCCGGCCCGTTCGATCTGATCTTTGTGGCCTCAGGCGCGCTTGAGATCAACGACGCCGCCCCCGAAAAGACCATTCGAACGGTGTCGGCGCAGGCGATGATGGATCAGTTCGCCCTGAACGCCGTGGGTCCGGCCCTGATCCTGAAGCATGCGTCGCGCCTGTTGCCACGGGATCAAAGGTCCGTGGTTACGGTCCTGTCGGCGCGGGTCGGGTCAATCGGGGACAATCGGCTGGGGGGCTGGATCAGCTACCGGGCCGCAAAAGCTGCGGTGAATCAGATCGTCCACACCACGGCGATTGAGCTGGCACGGACGCATAAACAGGCCATCTGCGCGGCGCTGCATCCGGGGACGGTTGCGACGGATTTCACCCGCAAATACCTTGGCCGTCACCCTGCGGTGGCGCCAGATGAGGCTGCCGGGAACCTGCTGACTGTCGTCGATCAGCTGACCCCGCAGGATACCGGAGGGTTTTTCGACTGGGCAGGTAAACCGGTGCCCTGGTAATGCCGGGCGTTTAACCGTCTGAGGTCGTGGTCTCAGACGGCGTGGCCTCGGGTGTCGCTTCGGGCTCAGTTTCCGAGGGTTCAGCAAGCGCGCCGTTTTCCCAAACGCCGGTTTCCTCTTCGCCATTGGCATAGCGCATGGTGCCGGTGCCCTGACGTTTGGCGTCAACAAAACTGCCTTCGTAGACGTCGCCGCTTGGGTAGGTTGCGATTCCGGTGCCGGTGATTTTGCCATCGGTCCACTGGCCGGAATAGCTGAAGCCGTTTGCCATGATGATCTCGCCTTGACCCTGACGCTTGCCTGCCTGGAAATCGCCGGAATAGACGGTGCCGTCAGGATAAGTGGCCATGCCTTTGCCCTGGCGCAGCCCGTCCACCCAATCGCCGTCATAGCTGTAGCCGTCAGCCGAGGTCAGAATACCCTTGCCGTGGTTTTTGGCGTTTCGGAACTGCCCCCGGTAGATGGTGCCGTTGGGATAGGTCGAAACACCCTCACCATCAATGACGCCGGCAATCCAGTCGCCTTCATAGGTTGAGCCATCAGTATAGGTGATGCGGCCCTTGCCTTCGGCGAGATCGGCCTTGAAATCGCCCACATAGATGGAACCGTCAGGGTAAATCACCTCGCCCAGACCTTCGATCAGGCCGTTGGTCCACTGACCGGTGTAAACATAGCCATCCGTGCCGGTATAGGTGCCCTGACCATGCCGCAGGTCGTCGACATAGTCGCCCTCGTAAACATCGCCATTGGCATAGGTGACCTTACCGATGCCCTGACGGCGGGCATCGACCAGCGTGCCTTCGTAGACATCTCCGTTCAGGTATGCCAGGCGCCCGGTACCGGTGATGCGATCCTCGGTCCAGTCGCCGGTATAGGTCATCCCGTCGGCAAGTGTCAGGCTGCCCTGACCGTGGCGTTGCCCGTCGCTCACGTCGCCCTCATAGACGCCGCCTTCGGCATAGGTGATCTTGCCGGTGCCCTGTTTGTTGCCGTCGACCCAGTCGCCCTCATAGCTATAGCCGCTGGGGTCGGTCATCACGCCTTTGCCGTGATACCGGGCATTCAGGAACCCGCCTTCATAGCGCGCGCCATTGGAGTAGATCGCAAGCCCCGTGCCGTTGATCGTACCGTTGGCCCATTCCCCCTCATAGCTGCCGCCATCGGCATAAATGATCTTGCCGCGCCCTTCGGGCTGGCCTTTGGCAAACATCCCCTCATAGACCGAGCCATTCACATAGCGGGCGATGCCGGTGCCCTGAATTTCGCCCTCGGCCCATTCGCCGGTGTATTCAAAGCCGTTGGGCAATCGATAGGTGCCGGTCCCGTGCCGCAGGCCATTGACGAATGTGCCTTCGTAAACGCCGCCGACCTCATCGTCCTTGGTGATCACCTGACCGTCTTGCGCGGCGACTGAGGCGGCGATCAACGCCAGCGTTGATGCGGAAATAAATGTTCGAAAAGTCTTCATAATCGTTCCTGCCTGCCAGGTCCTTAAACTTTTGGGCAAAACTAAGGTACCAGCGGGGACAGGGCAACGGGTTTTGCTGCATTTGCCTTTCACTCGCGCAATGATCTGCTAAATGGCAGTAAGACTGACGAGGGCAAGAGGGCAGCATGGCCGACCGTTTCCGTATCACTCTGGCGCAACTCAACCCCACGGTTGGGGACATCGCAGGCAATGCGGCCAAGGCATTGGCCGCGTGGGGACAGGCGCGCGAGGCCGGGGCCGATCTGGTGGCGTTCCCTGAAATGTTCATCACCGGCTACAATACGCAGGATCTGGTGATGAAACCCGCCTTTCACCGGGCGGCGATGGCTGCTGTGCAGGATCTTGCCGAACAATGTGCCGATGGCCCAGCCGTGGCAATTGGTGGCCCATGGGCCGAAGAGGGGTCTCTGTTCAACGCCTATCTGATCCTCAAAGGCGGGCGGATCAGCAGCAAGTCCCTCAAACACCACCTGCCCAACGAAACGGTTTTTGATGAGGTGCGCCTTTATGATGCGGGGCCTCTGGGCGGGCCCTATTCTGTGGGCAATACCCGCATTGGCAGCCCGATCTGCGAAGACAGCTGGCACCCGGATGTGGCGGAAACGCTTGAGGAAACCGGGGCCGAGTTTTTGCTGGTGCCCAATGGCTCGCCGTATTTTCGCAACAAGTACGATGTGCGCTTGAACCACATGGTGGCACGCGTGGTCGAAACCGGCCTGCCGCTGATTTACCTCAACATGGTCGGCGGTCAGGACGATCAGGTTTTTGACGGTGCCACATTCGGTCTGAACCCGGGCGGAGAGATGGCGTTCCGGATGCCGGTCTTTGATGAGGCCGTGACGCATATCGATCTCGAACGCGAGGATGCGGGCTGGCGCATCGTGCCTGCCGAGATCGTGCCGCAGCCGGATGAGTGGGAGCAGGATTATCGCGCCATGGTCCAGTCCCTGCGCGATTACATGGGCAAAACGGGGTTCAAAAAGGCGGTGTTGGGTCTGTCGGGCGGGGTGGACTCGGCCCTTGTCGCGACAATTGCCGTTGATGCGATCGGCGCGGAAAATGTGCGCTGCGTGATGCTGCCATCGGAATATACCAGCCAGGGCTCGCTGGACGATGCCGAGGCGGTCGCGCAGGCGCTGGGCGTTCATTATGACTACGTGCCGATCTCGGACAGTCGAGCGGCCGTGACCGAAACCCTGGCCCCCTTGTTTGCGGGACGAAATGCCGATCTGACCGAAGAAAACATCCAGTCCCGCCTGCGCGGGCTATTGCTGATGGCGATCTCGAACAAGTTTGGCGAGATGCTGCTGACCACGGGCAACAAATCCGAAGTGGCCGTAGGTTACGCCACGATCTATGGCGATATGAATGGCGGCTATAACCCGATCAAGGATCTGTACAAAACGCGGGTGTTTGAAACCTGCCGATGGCGCAACGCCAATCACCGCGACTGGATGATGGGCCCCGCGGGCGAGGTGATCCGCCCGTCCGTGATCGACAAACCCCCCAGCGCCGAACTGCGCGAAGATCAGAAGGACAGCGACAGCCTGCCCGACTATCCGGTTCTGGATGCCATTCTGGACATTCTGGTCGATCAGGACGGGTCAATCGAAGAGTGTGTGGCCGCAGGTTTTGATCGCGAGGACGCGCTGCGGGTCCAGCATTTGGTATTTATCAGCGAATATAAGCGCTTTCAGTCCGCACCGGGGACGCGCCTGACCAGCCGCGCCTTTTGGCTGGATCGCAGGTACCCGATTGTGAATCGCTGGCGGGATCAGGGGTAAGCTAAAGACGTCTGGCATCTGGGCATGCTTCGTGAAAATGGAAACTGTGCGCCAATATTGAGCTCATAGTTTCCAAATTCGATCTAATATTCTGATTTTTCTGGCGATCACGACAGGGATCACTTGAAATTGAGACATTTTCTTGCCACATTTTAGCTTGATTAACGCCCCATATGGGGCAGCGTGGCCCAAGTTCATTTTTGAATGGTGACACGCTTTCGTGTGAAATGTCTGAGTTAACGATTTGGTGTTATTATGCATGAGGGATATGACAAACCTCTTCACCCGCCTCTAAGGTACAAGGCCATGGAATCCGAAGGACGGGTTCTGGACGAAGCCAAGCTGGATTCGGCAATTGCGGATCTGCTGCGCGAGGAAGAGCCCGAAGACCCCGAGTCGGTAGCCGAAGCTGCGAAAAGCCGCTCTCCGTTCCCGGACCTGCCCCAGCAATCCGAGATGGATCAAGAGGCGCAGGCAAGAGAGTCGGGCCTCTCTGCGACCCTGCGTCAGAAATGGGCAGAGCTGAGCGGCGCGGCCTGAACCAAACAGGTTTTCCGATGTGGAAGGCGCGAGGATTTCGCGCCTTTTGGCATGTCTGCCACAAGCTTTGAAAATCATTCTATCTGCGACACAAGACCTGTTGCCTGATCCGCCGCTTCGCGCCTTCATGGCGGTCCAAGACATGACGTAAGAGCGGTTGATGCCCGGACCCAAACCCACACCTGTTGAGCCCGATTTGCACCTGCCCAAAGCCGTGGATGTTGTTGTCATTGGCGGCGGTATCATTGGCGCGTCAACGGCGTTGGAACTGGCCGAGCGTGGGGCCTCGGTTCTGTTGTGCGAAAAGGGTCAGATCGCGGCTGAGCAGAGCTCTCGGAATTGGGGGTGGGTGCGTTTGGGGATGCGCGATCCACGGGAAATCCCGCTGATGCTTGAGGCGCTGCACCTGTGGCAGGGGCTGGATCAACGCATTGGGCGCAAGACCGACTATACCCGCGCGGGCATTCTCTTCGGAGCTTCGGGTAAACGGAGTCGGGGCCAATTGGAGCGGTGGCTACGCCATGTGGATGGCCTGCAAACTGGCGCCAAGCTGGTTTGGGGCGCTGAACTGGGCGCTATGCTGCCGGGGCATCAAGGCGATTTTGACTGCGCGCTATATATGCCGCAGGACGGGCGCGCGGAACCTCAATGGGCCGCCCCGGCCATTGCCGAAGCTGCGCGGGATCGCGGTGCCGTGCTGATGACCAATTGTGCCGTGCGCAGTGTCGATATGGGAAATAGCCGCGTTGCGGGCGTGTTTACTGAGAGGGGCCGTGTCGCCTGTGACTTTGTGGTGCTGGCCGGGGGCGCATGGTCGCGCCTTTTTGCCGGGAACGCAGGCATTGACCTGCCGCAGTTGAAAGTGCTCAACACCGTGCTGCGTACATCCCCTGTGGACGGACCGGAAACGGCCCTGTGGTCTGACGATTTCGCGATCCGCAAGCGCGCGGACGGCGGATACACCATCGCGTCAGGGCATGAAAACACGGTAGATATTGTGCCGGACAGTTTCCGCCTTGCGCGCCAATTCTTGCCCGCTTTTGCGCAGGAATGGCGATCCCTGCGGTTCCGGCTGTCAAAACGCTGGAGTGTCGAGGCGCAACAAGACAGGACATGGCTGCCGACCGACGTCACGCCATTCGAACACTGCCGCGTGTTGGACCCCGAGCCCTCGGCCAAAGCCCTGCGGCAAGCCTGGGCGGCGGCGCGCAAAGGGTTCCCCGCGCTCGAACAGACAGAGCTTGTACAAAGCTGGGCTGGGATGATCGATGTGACGCCGGATGCTGTGCCGGTGATCTCCGGCGTGGATCACATGCCGGGGATGTTCATCGCCACCGGGTTCTCGGGCCACGGGTTTGGCATAGGCCCCGCAGCGGGACGGCTGATGGCCGATTTGGTTGCCGACACCCCGCCGTGTGTTGATCCGGCCGCCTTTCGCCTGTCCCGATTCACGGATGGCTCAAAGGTGCGGCCGGACCCTGGATATTAGAGCGTTTCGGGTTTTACCTGAATCATTCTGCGACACGAATGTCCCGAGAACGCCGCAGGCGTGGCAGGGTATTCGTGTCTCAAGTAAAACCCGAAACGTTTTGGGGCTTAGCCCATCATCTGATAGCTGACCGGTACAAAGCGGAAGCCATCGCCGCGGGTTTCAACGTAACCCGCCGCCGGGAAGGGCATGTGATAGCCGATCATCGGTACCTTGTCGGCCGCCAGCATGCCCAGCACGTCACGACGCGATTGCGTGGCGGCGGCTTTGTCCATGTCAAAGCGGACCTCCCATTCGGGATGCGCGAAGGACCAGACATAGTGGTTGGCCAGATCAGCGGTCAGAACCAGACGCTGACCATTGCTTTCCAAATGATAGACCGTGTGACCCGGTGTATGACCATAAGCAGCCACTGCGGTAATGCCCGACGCGACCTCTCCGCCATCGCCGAGGAAGGTCATTTTCTCAGCCTGAGGCGTGACCTTTGCGGCAACCAGATCACCGACGCGGTTGCCGGCATCCTGAGCGGCCCAGAAATCATATTCCGGCGAAGCGGTCACGAAGCGCGCGTTGGCAAATGTTGGCGCTTCGTTTGTGGTCATGCCGCCGATATGGTCCGGGTGCATATGGGTCAGGACCACGACATCGATCTGGTCCGGCGTCACTCCGGCATCTTTCAGTGCGGCCTGAATGCCACCCTGGCCCAGACCGGTGTCAAACAGAACCAGTTCCGATCCGGTGTTGACCAGTGTGGGCGTAAAGAAGAACTGTGCCTTGTCGGCGGGGATGAAATTCTCGGCCGAGACTTTTGCGAATTCCTCGTCTGTCGCGCCGCCGCCAAAAATCTCCTGCGCGTCGTCGCGCGGCAAGCTGCCGTCCAACAGGGTGGTTACGGTGAAGTCGCCCAACTGAAAGGATTTGGCGATTGTCGAATTGGCCTTGGTCTCGGTTCCGGCGGCCAGAAGCGGTGTTGCGGCTGATGCAAATGGCAAAGCCGCCGCTGCACCCAGTGCAGCCCGGCGAGTAAGTTTTACGGACATTTTAAATCTCCCTGTGTGTGCCAGCACGAAGAAGATAGGTTGAAGATGTCAATTTGCCACCTGACGTTGCCGTGAACGGGCCTTTGGCTGGACAAAACGCCGATCCTGTGACAAGAGCCGCGCCAACAGGAGACACCTATGACAACCACCCGTTTCGCCCCGTCGCCCACCGGTTACATCCATGTGGGCAACCTGCGCACCGCCCTGATGAACTATCTGATCGCCCGCAAGGCTGGCGGCACGTTCATCCTGCGCATCGACGACACTGACCCCGAGCGGTCGAAGGAAGAATATGTCGACGCGATCAAGCAGGATCTGGAGTGGCTGGGCCTGCATTGGGACCGGGTCGAACGTCAGTCCGAGCGTTTGGACCGCTATGCTGAGGCCGCCGACAAGCTGCGTGAGATGGGTCGGTTTTACGAGGCGTTCGAGACGCCGACCGAACTGGACCTGAAGCGCAAGAAGCAGCTGAACATGGGCAAGCCGCCGGTCTATGACCGCGCCGCGCTGAACCTGTCTGAGGCTGAAAAAGAAGCCCTGCGCGCGGAACGCGGGAACGGCGTGTGGCGCTTCAAGCTGGACCATGAGCGGATCGAGTGGAATGACGGTATTCTGGGCGACATCTCGATCGATGCGGCGTCGGTGTCCGATCCGGTGCTGATCCGGGGTGATGGTCAGGTTCTTTACACGATTGCATCCGTGGTCGACGACACCGAGATGGGTGTGACGGACGTGGTGCGCGGTTCGGACCATGTGACCAACACTGCGACGCAGATTCAGATCATTCAGGCGCTGGGTGGAGCCTGCCCGCGCTTTGCCCACCATTCGTTGTTGACCGGTCCGCAGGGTGAGGCGCTGTCGAAACGTCTGGGTACGCTGGCCCTGCGCGATCTGCGCGAACAGGGCGTGCAGCCGATGGCTCTGTTAAGCCTGATGGCGCGTTTGGGGTCGTCTGATCCGGTCGAACTGCGCTCGGACATGGCTGAGTTGATTGACGGGTTTGACATTGGCCGTTTCGGCGCGGCGCCGACCAAATTCGACGTGCAAGACCTGTTTCCGCTGACTGCAAAGCACCTGCAGTCCTTGCCACTGGCCGATGTTGCCAATGCCGTCGCAGACGCTGGTGTTCCCTCTGACTTAGCCGAGCCTTTCTGGGCCATGGCGCGTGAGAACATCACCACCCTGGCTGATCTGAAGGGCTGGTGGGAGCTGTGCCGCGATGGGGCTGAGCCGCTGATCGATGATGAGGATCAGGAATTTATCGCCGAGGCGGTGGCGCTGCTGCCCGAAGGCCCGTTTGACGGCGAGACCTGGGGGGTATGGACCAAAGCTGTGAAAGAGGCCACAGGCCGTAAGGGCAAGGGTCTGTTCATGCCGCTGCGCAAGGCGCTGACGGGGATGGAGCGGGGGCCGGAGATGGCGGCGCTACTGCCTTTGCTTCAGGTTATCCGCGCGCGCGGGTAAGGGAACGCGCCTGTGCGGCGCGTGCCTTCGGCAACCGTATTTGGAACGAGAAGAAGGGCCGGTGGTTTTGACCTCGGTCCTTTTTTACAGGGCATGGACGAGGTTTGCCGAAAGGTTTTGCAGGCGGGCGTCCACGAACGCAGTTTCGTGCGGTTTCAGCTGCTGGTGGCGCGGGTAGCGGGGCTCGGATCGGTCGTTCAGGATCGGTGCGTCCCACCCGTCGGTCGTAGCGAAGAAGCGGTGGGCGCCATCTTTGCCAAAAGCCCGCAGGTATCCCTGTACGACCACGTCGATATAGCTGAGCAGCAACGGATGGCGGTTGGTCGGGTCCGTATGGCGGCCCTGCGGGACGGAGTAGACGGCGATTTCCACATTGTGGGTGAGGGGATGCGTTACCGATTGGGTGGCGGGAACGCGGTCATAGGCCCATTCGCGTTCGTCCAGCGCGGCCCAGTCGTTTTTGGGCACATGCGCGATCATGCCCTCGATCTGGGAGTCCGGGTCCGGGATTGCGGTCAGGAAGGCAACGGGGCGCAGATCGGTATGCCGCCAGGCGCGCCGCCAGCCTTTTAACTTTGCCGGGTGCGGATCGGGGAAGTCGTGGGTCGACAGGTTCACGAGGCTGCCATAGCCAAAGAAATAAGGGTCTGCCACCGGCCGTGTGTCCTTTTGAAAGCGATTGATGTATGTCAAACCGCTTTTTTCGCGGACATGCAATAAGGTCTCACGTTGAAGTCAGGGAGGCCATGATGCGGATTACCAAACGGACGAATATTGCAGTACGCTTGTTGATGTATTGTGCGGCGCACCAGGACAGGTTGGTGACAAAGGCCGAGATTGCGGATGTGTGCAACATCTCTGAAAACCATCTGGCACAGGTGATCAACCAGCTTAGCCAGCTCGATTTCCTGAGCACACAGCGGGGTCGCAACGGCGGAATGCAACTGGCGCGACCGGCAGAGGACATTCGGATCGGGTCGGTGTTTCGCCATATTGAGGGCAACCTGCCAATTGCCGAGTGTTTTGCCGATGCTGACAACACCTGCCCGCTGACGGATGCCTGTCGTCTGCGTCTGGCGCTGCGGGACGCGGCTGAAGTGTTTTATGCCTCGCTGGATGAGATCACGCTGGATGCGCTGGTTTGCGACAACGACCGGCTGCTGCAAATCCTGCAACCGGTCGCCTGCGTGCGCTGATCCTATTCGATGGCGCGCAGAACCCGTGCCGGTCGCGCCGCCAGAGGGCGCAGCGCAAAGGCAAGGCCCGCAGCCAATGTGACAAGGATACCTGCCGCAACGATAACGAGGGCCGAGTTCCAGATGACCGAGAAGCTGGTGTCGAAAATATAGGTGGCGACGGCCCACCCGCCCAGAATACCTGCAAACAGGGCCACGCCTCCGGCAGCGGCGCCCAGCAGGATTGAACGCAAGGCAAAGCTGACCAGGATACGTTTGCGATCAGCACCCAGCGTTTTCAGGATTGCGGATTCGTAGCGGCGGGCGCTTTCACCCGCAGCGGCGGCTCCGATCAGAACCAGAAAGCCAGTCAGCAGGGAAATCCCTGCCCCGTAAGAGGTTGCCGCGGCCAGTCCGGCCAACAGGCCCGAGACGCGATCTATCGCGTCGCGCACGCGGATTGCAGTGATATTGGGATATTGCCCAGCCAGATCGCGCAGGATGGCGGCCTCGGCCTGTTCCTCGGCATAGACGGTGGCGATGAAACTGTGAGGGGCACCGGCCAGGGCTGATGGGTTCATCGACATGATAAATCCGATGCCTGCGGTCGAGAAATCGACCTCGCGGAAGGATGTGATTTCGGCGGTGATGTCGCGGCCCAGAATGTTCACGGTCAAAACGTCGCCAAGGCTCAGGCCCATTTCCTGAGCCTCTTCAGCGGCAAAGCTGATTTGCGGAGGACCGGCATAGTCTTCGGCCCACCACGTTCCATCCATGACGCGTGCGTTCTGAGGTGGATTGGCCGAGTATGTCACCCCTCGATCCCCGTCCAGAACCCAATGATCCCCGGCAATGTCGCGGGCAGGTTGCCCGTTAATCTGCGTGATGATCCCACGCAGCATCGGGGCGCTTTCGATGCGGCTGACGGCGGGGTCCGAGTCTAGCCGTTCACTAAAACCGGGCATCTGGTCTTTCTGGATATCGACAAAGAAATACGAGGGCGCCACGTCAGGCAGATTGCCTGAGATGGCATTGCGCAACGTACCGTCGATCTGGCCCACGGCGGCAAGAACCGAAAGGCCCAGCCCAAGTGACAGGACGACTGACGCGGCACCTTCGCGCGGGTCGGAAATGGCGGACAGGGCCAATCGCAGGGCGGGGCGGCCTCGGGCCGGGGTGGTGCTGACACGGGCCAGTTTGCGAATTGCGAAGGCGGCGAGTGTCAAAAGCATCAGTGCGCCGACCAACCCGGCAGCGGTCCAGAGGGTCAGGCGCATCGATCCGCTGAACCAGGCGGCTGAGGCGATCAACAGGACCAGGCCGAGGCCGGTGGCCACTACGTAATTTGCGCGCGGGACGGCCCGGGCCGAGGACAGCGCGTCGCGAAACAGAGTGGCGGCGCGGACCTCTTCGGTTCGGGCCAGAGGCCAGAGGGTAAAGAGGAAAGCGGTCAGTGCGCCGTATAGTGCGGCCTCGGCCAAGGGGCGGGGATAGAGGGTAAAGACGGCCGGAACAGGAAGGCGCGCTTCGATCAGCGGGGCCAGCAGCAAGGGCAGGATAGCGCCAAGGGCAAGCCCCAGCAGGATACCGATTCCCGACAAAATCCCGATCTGGATCATGTAAGTCTGGAAAATCGTCGCGCGGTCTGCGCCCAGCGTGCGCAGGATGGCTATGGTCTCGGTCTTTTGGGCCAGATAGGCGCGGACGGCGGCGGATACACCTATGCCCCCGACAGCCAGACCGGACAGGCCGACCAGCACCAGAAAAGCGCTGAGCCGGGCAACGAACTCGGTAATTCCGGGCGCGCCGTTTCGGGCGTCGGTCCAGCGCATTCCGGTGCCTTTGAAGCTGTCTCGTGCGGTGGTGGAGAGCGAGGCCAGATCGGCCTCAGGGGGCAGGTCCAGCCGGTACTTTGTGGAAAACAGCGTGCCGGGGGCCAGAAGACCCGATTGCCGCAAATCTTCGGTTCTAACCAATGTGCGGGGACCCAGACCAAAGCCATCAGCAGCCCCGTCGGGTTCATGGATCAGGGCAGCGGTCAGGATAAACTCTTGCGTTCCGAGCGCGAACCGATCCCCGACGGACAGGCCCAGACGGTCGATCAGAACCGGGTCCATCACCGCCCCCGGTAAACCCTGATGGCCATCCAGTGCAACGGGCAGAGGTTGCTCGGGCTCAAGCTTTGGGGTGCCCAGCAACGGATAGGCCGCATCGACGGCTTTCACCTGCGTCAGCGCGCGCTGGGTGTCGTCGCCTTGCCGCACTACGGCCATTGATCGGAAATCGACCACCTCGGACAGGTGCGTCGCGGTTTGTTGCATCCAGTCCCACTCGTCCTCGGTGGCAAAGCGGTAGGTGAATTCCAGTTGCGCGTCGCCGCCCAGCAAGGCTGCCCCTTCCTGCGTCAACCCGGTCTGGATCGCGGACCGGACCGAGCCGATGGCCGCAATGGCTGCGACCCCTAGGGTAAGGCAGGCCAAAAACACGCGAAACCCGCGCAGGCCGCCCCGTAATTCGCGGCGGGCCAGGCGCCCGGCAAGGCGCAGGCTCATTCGGCGGCCTCGTGTCGGGTGTCCTCTGCTATTGTGCCATCTCGCAACCTGACCACCCGGTCGCATCTGCGGGCAAGACTGTGGCTGTGCGTGACCAGAACCAGCGTTGCGCCGTGCCTGTCGCGCAGATTGAACAACAGATCGACAATGGCCGCGCCAGTGGTTTCATCCAGATTGCCCGTCGGCTCATCCGCCAGCAGGATTTGCGGGCGCGGGGCCGAAGCGCGGGCCAGGGCCACCCGCTGCTGTTCGCCCCCCGACAATTGCGCCGGGTAGTGGTCGCGGCGATGCGACAGGCCCACGGCGTCCAGCTCGGCCTGTGCACGGGTGAACGCATCTTTGTGCCCGGCCAGTTCCAGCGGCGTGGCCACGTTTTCAAGCGCGGTCATGGTGGGGATCAGGTGGAAATTCTGAAACACCACCCCCATTGCATCGCGGCGGAACCGGGCGAGTGCGTCCTCGCCCATCGCGGTCAGGTCATGATCAAGCGCGGTGATCTGCCCAGAGGTTGCCTGTTCCAGCCCGCCCATCAGCATCAGCAATGAGGATTTGCCGGACCCCGATGGCCCCACCAGACCCAGCGTTTCACCTTTTGCCACTGAAAGTGAGATATCCTGCAGGATATTCACCCGCCCGGCATTGCCATCCAGCGACAAAGCGGCATTTTTAAGCGAAAGAACGGGTGGTGTCATGCGGATTTCCAAATGGCAGCGGTCATTTTGGATATGGAGCGGTTCAGATGTTGCGCAAGGTTTTGATGTCGATGCTGTTTGCGTGCTGCGGCTTTGTGGCCACAGCCGAACAGGTGGTGATTGCTGCCCTAGGGGATTCGCTGACCCAAGGCTATGGGCTGCCGGAACAGGACGGGTTTGTCCCTCAGCTGGATCGGTGGTTGCAGGCGCAGGGTGCGGATGTGCGTCTGATCAATGCAGGCGTGTCCGGGGACACGACGGCAGGGGGTGCTGCCCGCGTAGACTGGACCCTGACCCCGGAGGTGGATGGGATGATCGTGGCGCTGGGCGGGAACGACCTGCTGCGCGGCATTGATCCGGCCGTCTCGCGCGAGAATCTTGAGGCGATTGTGCAGGCGGCGGAGGCGGCGGATGTCGATCTGCTGTTGATCGGGATGCAGGCGCCGGGGAATTACGGTGCCGAGTACAAACAGGCGTTCGATGCGATCTACCCGGAGCTGGCGCAAACCTATGGCGCGGGGTATGCGCCCAGCTTTTTCACCGGGCTGACTGCAGACGGCGACCCGGACGCCGCCCGGCGGTTTATGCAACCGGACGGCATACATCCCAATGCCCAGGGTGTTGCCCTGATTGTGGAAAACCTCGGGCCTTATGTTCTGGAGCTTGTGAACGCCGCCCGCCCGTGATCAGACGACAGTAACGACGGTTCCGATCGGCACGCGCTCATACAGGTCGATCACATGGGCGTTTATCATGCGGATACACCCGTTCGAGGCCGCATGTCCGATGGTCTGAGGCTGCGTCGTGCCGTGAATACGGAAATACGTGTCGACGCCGTTCTGGAACAGATACAGCGCCCGCGCGCCCAGCGGGTTGTCGCTGCCACCGGGTTGGACATAGTCATTGTCCTTGAACCGGGCATAGGTTTTGGGTTCACGCTCGATCATCTCATCCGTGGGGCGCCATGTTGGCCACTCTTTCTTGACGTCGATTGTGGCAGTGCCCGTGAATTCCAACCCTGCCTTGCCGACGCCGCAGCCATAGCGGATCGCCTTGCGCGGCTCGGTCACGAAATACAGATAAAAGGATCGCGGCGCGACCAGCAGCTGACCGGGCTGAAATTCCTTTTTGATGCGCACGAATTGCGGGGTCGGATCATATTCGACCGCTTTTTTGGCGCTGGCTATACCGGGCAGCATACAGGCAGCCGTTCCGGCCACAAAAGCGCGGCGAGTAAACATATCGCGTCCCTTCCAAAAACCAATGAACTCTTGACTATAGTTTCGAAATGATAGCCGATTTGGTCAATCGTTGGGAATACATAACAAAAACGTGATGTATTTCATGGGTCACACCGGCCAACCTGCCGCGCGACCGTCCGGGACAGGGTGAGGGCAGACCCTCACCCTGATTGATACTTAGGCCAGCTCGATATTGTCGGCGCTTTCGCGACCGTCACGACCGGCGCGCAGCTCATATGTGACTTTCTGGTTGTCGGCCAGACCAGTCAGGCCCGAGCGCTCGACAGCCGAGATGTGGACAAAGATGTCTTTGCCGCCATCTTCGGGCGCGATAAAGCCATAGCCTTTGGTGGTGTTGAACCATTTAACGGTGCCTGCGGGCATATCCGTTGTCTCCTGTTTGGTGCTGCCCACGGGGATGCGGCAGCCTGGCGTCGTAGTCTGGATCGAGTGACTGAGCGCCGTAGAAGGAGACAGTGGGTCGAAATAGAAAAACGTTAGCCCTTTGGATATGGCATTGGGATGGGTGTGTGGCAAGGGTGGAGTTTGGTTTTGAGTGCCCTTCGGCTAGTAACGATCCTAAATGTAGTCGTTGTAAAATCGTCCTTTTGACGAAGCGGACAGAAATGCTTCGTAGACGTGCTCAGAAACGCCGTAGTAGTCATACCTGCCACTTTCCCGAAACCATATGGAAAGCGGGCCAACACACCATTCGATTTGTCTGATTGCGTGTGAGTTAATGTAAGGCA
This sequence comes from Ruegeria sp. CH10, assembly GCF_056537125.1. Lineage (NCBI taxonomy): Bacteria > Pseudomonadati > Pseudomonadota > Alphaproteobacteria > Rhodobacterales > Roseobacteraceae > Ruegeria > Ruegeria sp. CH10. The sequence continues at coordinate 211,564 of NZ_JBQFQY010000006.1, forward strand.
TGAATGAGGCTACGCTCCGACAAGTCAAAAGGGCCGGCGCAACACCGGCCCTTTTCGCGCTATGCGTGCTGGATCAACTTCCAAGTAACCGCCTTGCCGGCATACGGTGGCATGACGTTGTTTTTGGCAATTGGTGCAGTGGTGGATGGAGATCCAACCACTTTCCAGACTCCGCTTTCAGGGCATTTTTGCCCAGTGCGTGCAGTTGTGCCGATGGGAGCACGGGCCCGTGTTTGCGAAAACATTTTTCACGTTCCTTACTAGTTTCGTTTTAGCAAGGACGCGATTGAACACCACATTCGAGGCACGCCCTCACTGCCTTCAAGCCTGACTCGTTTGAAGTTACCTGTCAACAATATTTTGGGTCATCGATCATCGAAGCAACTATTTGAAGTAGTTGCCCATACGGTTATACACATCTCTCCTTAAAGTTATCCACAAAAAAACCCTCGCCGTAGCGAGGGTCTTTCGTTCAAGACACAGCGTGCCTCGAATGTGGTGTGGACAATATTTGACTCAGAAGAGCTCTGTATTCAAGAGTCAAAAATGTCACAATGTGTGTTTATCCACAAGATATTGTGACTACTGTATGATCTGACACAAAAAGTAACTCTTTAAATGGAGTCGCTAGTGCGGTTCAGTGGCACTGTGCCGACTTTATCCACAGGCCCTCGAAGTTGAAGGGGTGCTGCGGGTGAAACCCGGCTTTTCTTAGTGTGCACTTTCTGTCACCGCGCGAACTTCTTATGCTTCAACCGCTTGGGTTTCCGCGCATCCGGTCCAAGGTGGCGCATTTTGTCCTCTTCGTATCCTCGAACCATTCCACATGCGCATCTCCCTCGAACGCCAGTATATGCGTTCATATCTGCTGCCCCCTTTTTCGTGCTGCCCACGGAGAGGAGGTAGATTGGTGTCATAGTTTGGATCGATAGACTGAGCGCCGATGACGGAGACAGGGGGTCGAATTAGAAAAACGTGTGCCCTTTTGATGTGGTGCCGAACTGATGCCCAGGAAAGGTTGTTTTTCGGACATATGTCTGACTTTGCAGGGCGTTCAGTTCAATTTTTGCCGTGCCGGGCGCTACTGCGCATCAGGTGGCGCAAACGCCAAAGGGTGAAAGTGTGTTTCCACGAAGACTGAAAACAGTCTGGCAGTTTGGCGATAACTTCGTCGATGGGATCATATACCTTATCCGCCGCTTGCCGCAGGGCGTCGGGAATATCCTTGGCCGTCCGTTCCTGGCGCGGAGGCAATTCAAACGGAAGTCGAGTGAACTGAGAGATTTCGTCCTGATGATCCCAAAGCGCCTCGTAGCGGACACACAAAACGGGAATCCGCGTAAATCGCGACCATTCCCAGATTTGTCGCGCCTGTTGAAGAACATCCTCTTCAAAGAGGTCTTCATACGTCCCGGTGGCATGCAAATTATAGAAATGCTGGGTGATCCAGTCATCGCCATATCGCTCTTTGGCGGAATAGACCGAAAGTGCCGAGTCCTTTGCAGAGCCAAAGCAGAATACGACTCGGGTGTCTTTTGGCCATGATCTAAGCGTCTGGGGAAAATCGTGTGTCTTGTAGACAGCCGGTGTATTGAACGAGGCGTCAGAAATACGGGCGATGAAATCGGCAGAGCCGGCGGCTTTGGGGTGGTTTTCCCTCAAAGCCTTGGCCAGTGCCAGAAAGGTGATGGTGCTGCCCGAACGCCCGTTGCTGGCGACAAAGACACAGACAGGGCGGTTTCGCCATGCCTCGCGCTCTGCCTGCCAGTCCTCGTATCGCTGTTTCAGACTGTGTATCTTACGCTTGAGCTTTCGTCTCACCGCGCAAACTTCTTGTGTTTGAGGCGTTTGGGTTCCAATGCATCCGGTCCCAGACGGCGCTTTTTGTCCTCTTCGTAATCCTCGAAGTTGCCCTCGAACCACTCCACATGCGCATCCCCTTCAAACGCCAGAATATGTGTACAAATCCGGTCGAGGAAGAAGCGGTCGTGTGAGATGACCACGGCGCAGCCGGCGAAATCGACCAGCGCGTCTTCCAGCGCGCGCAGGGTTTCAACGTCCAGATCGTTGGTCGGTTCGTCCAGCAGCAGGACATTGCCGCCCTCTTTCAGCAGGCGGGCCATGTGGACGCGGTTGCGCTCACCACCTGACAGCAACGAGACCTTTTTCTGCTGGTCGCCGCCCTTGAAGTTGAAGGAAGAGCAATAGGCGCGGGAATTGACCTGCGCGTCGCCCAGCTGGATGATCTCGGCGCCGCCGGTGATCGCCTCCCACACGGTGTCGTTGTCTTTCAGGTCGTCGCGGGACTGGTCGACATATGACAGTTCAACCGTATCGCCCAGTGTGATGGTGCCGCTGTCGGGTTGTTCCTGACCGGTGAGCATCTTGAACAGCGTCGATTTACCGGCGCCGTTGGGGCCGATGACGCCGACGATGCCGCCGGGGGGCAGGGCGAAATCCAGACCTTCGATCAGTTGCTTGTCGCCCATGTGTTTCGACAGGCCCTCGACCTCGATCACCTTGCCGCCGAGGCGCTGGCCGTTGGGGATGACGATCTGGGCGCGGGTCAGCTTTTCGCGTTCGGACTGTTCGGCCAGCTCGTTATAGGCGTTGATTCGGGCCTTGGATTTGGCCTGACGGGCCTTTTGACCCTGACGCATCCATTCCAGTTCGCGCTGCAGGGTCTTCTGCTTGGACTTGTCCTCGCGTGCTTCCTGTTCCAGCCGTTTGGCCTTTTGTTCCAGCCATGCGGAATAGTTGCCCTCGTAAGGAATGCCGCGGCCGCGGTCGAGTTCGAGGATCCAGCCGGTGATGTCATCCAGGAAATAGCGGTCGTGGGTGACGATCAGGATGGTGCCCTTGTAGTCGATCAGGTGCTGTTGCAGCCAGGCGATGGTTTCGGCGTCCAGGTGGTTGGTCGGTTCGTCGAGCAGCAGCATGTCCGGCGCTTCGAGCAGCAGCTTGCAGAGCGCGACGCGGCGTTTCTCACCGCCTGAGAGGTTGGCGATGTTGGCATCGTCCGGCGGGCAGCGCAGGGCCTCCATGCTGACGTCGATCTGGCTGTCGAGATCCCAGAGGTTTTCCGCGTCGATTGCGTCCTGCAGGGTGGTCATCTCTTCCATCAACTCGTCCGAGTAATTCTCGGCGATCTCCATGGCGATCTCGTTGAACCGATCAACCTTGGCCTTCTTCCCGGCCACGCCCAGCATGACGTTCTCGCGCACCGACAGCGATTCATCCAGCTGCGGTTCCTGCGGCAGATAGCCGACCTTGGCGCCCTCAGCCGCCCATGCCTCACCCGTGAAATCAGTGTCGAGGCCCGCCATGATCTTCATCAACGTCGATTTACCCGCGCCGTTGACGCCGACAACACCGATTTTCACGCCGGGCAGAAAGCTCAGGTGGATGTTTTCAAAGCACTTCTTGCCACCGGGATAGGTCTTTGAGACACCCTGCATGTGGTAGACATATTGATAGGCGGCCATGTCGCGTCCTCTGGGTCGGGGAAATTGGGTTGAAACGCTTGATATCCAAGCACGGCGGGCGGGGCAAGCTAGTGGTTTCGTGATTTTTGGCCGGTCATTGGCCGGGTTATAATCGGCACCGGTTGAGAGGCGTATGAAATGTCAGAACTTGCAGAATTGATTGCTGGATGGTCGAAACCCGGTCGTGTGGAACGGATTGGCCTGCGTTCAGCCCGGCGCGAAGATATTGTTGCTGTGAATGACGCTATAATCTCTCCTGACGGCCTCGAAGGTGATCGCAGCCGTAAGGGCAAGCGGGCGGTGACGCTGATCCAGCAGGAACACTTGGCGGCGATTGGGTCTTATCTCGGGCAGGGACCTGTTGCGCCTGAAGTCTTGCGGCGCAACTTGGTCGTGTCGGGAATCAATCTGGCGGCGCTCAAAGGACGCGAGGTGCAGGTGGGCGAGGCCATTTTGCGGTTTACCGTGATTTGCGCGCCGTGCAGCCGAATGGAGGAGGCGTTTGGCACGGGTGGCTATTCTGCCGTGCGCGGTCATGGCGGGTGGTGTGCCGAAGTGGTGCGACCGGGGCGGGTGCGCATCGGTGACCCCGTGCAACCCGTTGATTGACAAGCGACCGTAGTTCTGAGCAACAGCAAGGGATGGAGCGCTTCGCCATACCATATGCACGGCCCGGGCAGGTCATCGGGCTGTTCGGGGGGTCTTTTGACCCGCCGCATCGCGGGCATGTGCATGTCACGCGCGAGGCCACGAAGGCGTTCGGGCTGGACCGGGTGTGGTGGCTGGTTTCTCCGGGCAATCCATTGAAAGAACGCGGGCCGGCGCCTTTGCAGCAACGGGTCGCAGCCGCTCGGGACGTGATGCAACACCCGCGTGTTGAGGTTACGGGGCTTGAGGCGCTGACCGGGACGCGGGCGACGGCGGACACATTGGCGGCGTTGCAAGAGCTCTATCCGCAGGTGAAGTTTGTCTGGCTGATGGGGGCGGACAATCTGGCGCAGTTTCACCGTTGGAAAAACTGGCGGTGGATTATAGAGAACGTGCCCGTGGGCGTTGTGGCGCGACCGGGGGACCGGATCTCGGCGCGTATGTCGCCTGCGGCGCGTTTATACGCGCGCTACAGGATCGATGGTCAGGCACGGCATTTGCTGGGGCGGGCGCAGGCCCCGGCGTGGTGTTTTGTCAATGTGCCGATGGTCGATGTCAGTTCAACTCAACTTCGCAATCGCGGCATCTGGACCAACGGAGTGTTGCCGGAATAGCCCCCTTGCGCGCATACTCGGGATCAAAGGTTGTGTGCCTGTGATCTGTGAGATTTTATTTGATCCATGATTGATCGTTTTTCTCGTCGCGCTTTTCTGGTTGGGTTGGGGGCCTCGGTGATTTCCGGTTCGGCCCTGGCCGATGCGCCGGTTCAGTCCCTGCGGCCCCAGTTGCGCGGGGATGTGCCCAGCGGGGCAGAGCGGCTGATACAGTCGGCGCGGCTGCGCGGCGAGGTCGCCTTTGCCGTGGCCGATGTGGAAACAGGGGTACAGCTGGAAGAATTCGGCGGTGATCAGGGCCTGCCCCCTGCAAGTGTCGCCAAGGCGCTGACCGCGCTTTACGCGTTGGACGTTCTGGGCGCTGATTACCGGTTTGAAACCACGCTGATGGCGGACGGGCCAATTGAGAACGGTGTTTTGAAGGGGGATTTGATCCTTGTGGGGGGTGGTGATCCTCTGCTGGACACCGATGATCTGGCCACAATGGCAGCCAACCTGCGCGAGGCCGGGATCACCGAGGTGCGCGGGGCGTTCAAGGTTTACGACGGCGCGCTGCCCTATGTCTTTAGCATCGATCCCGGGCAGCCGGATCACTTGGGATACAGCCCGGCGATCAGCGGCATTTCACTGAACTTCAACCGGGTCCATTTTGAATGGAAGCGCGCAGGGTCCGATTACTCGGTCACGATGGATGCGCGCACGGCCCGTTACACGCCCGCCGTGGATATGGCATCAATGCGTGTCGAAAAGCGGAACCTGCCCATCTATACCTATCAACCCAGCGCCCGGCAGGATCGCTGGACCGTCGCAAGGGGTGCGTTGGGCAATGGTGGGGCGCGTTGGTTGCCGGTGCGCAAGCCCGCGCTGTATGCGGGCGACGTTTTCCGCACTCTGGCCCGGTCGAACGGGATTGTTCTGGGGCGGGTCCAGATTACAAGCGCGACTCCGAAGGGAACCGTACTGGTCGTACATCAGAGCGATCCGCTTGAGAGTATCTTGCGCGGCATGCTGAAATTTTCGACCAATATCACGGCGGAAATGGTTGGCATGACCGCTTCGCGGGCGCGCGGGTCCGATATCCAAAGCCTCGCTGAGTCAGCGGCGGAAATGAACCGTTGGGCTGCTGAAACCTTTGGCGTGGACGGCATCAAAATGGTGGATCATTCCGGTCTGGGGGATGCGTCGCGCGTGGCACCCACAGACCTGGTGACGGTGCTGGTTGAGACCCGAAAAGATGGTGCATTGCGGGCTTTGCTTAAGAAATTCAACCTGCTGGACAGTCAGGGGCGACCCGTTCGGGATCATCCCATCCGGGTCGAAGCTAAGACCGGAACATTGAACTTTGTATCAGGTCTGGGTGGGTTCATGACCGCGCCCGACGGGTCAGAACTGGCCTTTGCGATCTTTACTGCAGATGTTGCGCATCGCGCGACTATCCCGCGTGCGCTGCGCGAACGCCCGGACGGCTCGCGCAGTTGGAACAACCGGTCCCGCAAACTCCAGCGCGCGTTGATCGAGCGTTGGGGGTCATTGTCAGGCAGTTAAGCTCAGGTGGTGTGACGGGCGCGGGCGCCACGTTCGATCGCGGCGGCGTGCAGTCGGTCGATATTCAGCTCATACCGGATTTCGCCCAGCAGGCGCAGTTCGCTTTCCGCCAGCGATCCGTCCGCCGCAGCCACGTCACAGGCCAACGCATAGGCGGTTTCGTTCAGACGCTCGGGCAGGTTGTCGCGGATCAGGCCGAACAGGGCATCCAGGCCGTCCTCTTGTTCAAACAGGTCGAACACGATCTGCGAGACTCGGCGGGTCCGGTCGGCATCATATTCGGCAAAGACCGGCAGCATGTTGACCGCGCCTTCGATCTTAACCAACTCAGCCGTGCGGATGGTTTCATCCGACGCAGAGATTGCAACCATGATCGCAACAAGGCAATCCTGAGGGGACATCGGGTGGGGTACTTGTTCGGTCATGGGGTCGTCCTGAATGGTCTTTTCTGCGCTCGCACGATAGGAGGGCTGGCGCGCAGGTTCAACGGAATTTGCCGGATTGGATCACAGAATGGGCAGCGGACCGCGTGTTTTGGTCTGACGCAGAACGAAATTGCTGCGGGTATCGCGCACCAGCCCTGACTTCAGCAGCCGCTGCATGATGAAATGCTCAAGGTCTTCGGGCGTCTTGGCATAGACCTTGAGGATAAAGTCATGGTCCCCGGTGATTGAGGCGCATTCAACGATCTGAGGTTCGGTTTCGATCAGTCGCAGGAAAGATGTGATGCTGTCCTCTTGATGGTCACGCAGGGCGACATGGACATAGGCTATGGCGTTCAGCCCCACGGATTTGGCCCGCACCTGCGCGGTGTAGCCCGAAACGATACCGGATGCCTCAAGATCCCGAACGCGCCGCCAACATTGCGAAGAGGACAGGCCGGTGCGATCAGCCAGCTCTTGCATCGACAGGCGTCCATCCAATTGCAGTTGTTGCAGGATGGAGATGTCGGCAGTTTGAAGCGTTTGTTTCACAAAAGATGTTCCATCGATATGCATTTGCCAATTTAGCTTGAAATGCCAGGCAATCCAAACAAATATATCAGATCGCGCGGCTATACTACTCTTCAAGAGGAGTATGTGATGCCAAAATCGACCAAGTATGCCGCCAAGGTTGCGGATGCGCGCGGCCACATTGCCTATACGGCTGAAGAAGATGCCGTCTGGGCCGATCTTTATGCCGCGCAAGAAAACAACATTCACCGATATATGGCGCGTGACTATCTTGAGGGGTTGCAACGTCTGGACTTGCCAAAAAACCGCGTTCCGTCCTGCGCAGTCATCTCGGAACGCCTTTTGGACATGACCGGCTGGCGGGTTCAGCCCGTGCCTGCGCTGATTGGCTTCAAAACCTTCTTTGGAATGCTGGCTGACCGCGTGTTTCCCGCCGCGTCCTTCATCCGCTCGCGCGAGGATTTCGACTATATCGAAGAGCCGGACATCTTTCACGAAATCTTCGGCCACACGCCTTTGCTGAGCGATCCGCGCTTTGCGGCCTTCAGCCATGCCATCGGCAAGGCGGGGGTACAGGCGGACGATAAGGATTATGCATGGCTGATCCGGCTATATTGGTTCTCGATCGAGTTTGGCCTGCGCCGACAGGACGGGCAGATCAAGGCGCTGGGCTCGGGGCTTGCGTCCTCACCGACCGAGTTGATTTATGCGGTTGAGAGCGAGGTGCCCGACCGTGATCCGTTTGATGTGATGACCATCCTGCGGACCCCGTACCGGATCGACATGCACCAGATGGGCTATTTCGTGCTAAACTCGCCCGAGGAACTGTTTGCCGCCGCCGAACGCGATTTGCTGGCGGATGTGCGTCAGGCGCAGTCACTGGGTTTGCTGCCCAACAAGTTCCCACCAAAAGCAACCGCAGCGGAGTAAACGGAAAATGACCACATCAGGACAAACCTGCAGCCTGTCGGATCGAACCTGTGTGCCTTGTTCCGGCGGCATCCCCGCGCTGACGCGGGATGAGGCAAACACCCACATGGGGGAATTGTCATCCAACTGGACGCTGGACGCAGATGCCAAAGAGCTGCACCGCCACTACACGTTCAAGGGGTTCGCCAAGGCCACATATCTGGCCAATCTCTGCGCATGGTTGGCCGATCAAGAGGGGCATCACCCGGATATCAGCTTTGGTTGGGGCTATGTGGATGTCAGGCTGACCACCCATGAAATCGGCGGGCTGAGCGAGAATGACTTTATCTGGGCCGCCAAACTGGACCGATTGACCGCGTAATTCGGCCCTATCATCAGGAAAAACCCCAAGGTTTATTGACTCATGCTGCAGCGGCACAATAGGAGGGGCCGGTCGGTTGCATGGGGCGACCGACATTGTTTTTCCGGATGGAGCAAATCTGATGTCTGAACTGCGTGAAACCGCGATTGCGTCTAAGGCCTGGCCTTTTGAAGAGGCGCGCCGGGTGCTCAAACGCTATCAGAAGGGTGCTCCGGAAAAGGGATATGTGCTGTTTCAGACGGGCTATGGCCCCTCGGGTCTGCCGCATATCGGCACCTTTGGTGAAGTCGCGCGGACATCTATGGTGCGCCACGCGTTCGAGCAGATCAGCGACATTCCCACCAAACTGATCTGTTTTTCAGATGACATGGACGGGTTCCGCAAGGTGCCGACCAACGTACCCATGCAGGACGAGTTGAAAGAAGACCTGCATCTGCCGCTGACCAAAGTGCGCGACCCGTTTGGCACACATGAAGGCTTTGCACAGCATAACAACGCGATGCTGTGCGACTTTCTGGACAGTTTCGGGTTCGAGTATGAATTCGCCTCGGCCACCGATTACTACACCAGCGGCAAGTTCGATGAGACGCTGCTGATCGCGCTGGAGCGGTTCGACAAGATTCAGGAAATCATGCTGCCGACCCTCGGGCCCGAGCGGCGTGAGACCTATTCATGCTTCCTGCCGATCAGCCCGAAAACCGGCCATGTGCTGCAGGTGCCGACGCTGGAACGCAATGTGGCCAAAGGCACCATTGTCTACCAAGAGCCCGATGGCGAAAAGGTCGAAATCCCGGTCACTGGCGGCAACGTCAAGATGCAGTGGAAGCCCGACTGGGCCATGCGCTGGGCCGCGCTGGGCGTGGATTATGAGATGTCGGGCAAGGACCTGATCGACTCGGTCACGCAGTCGTCGAAAATCTGTCGGGCGCTGGGCAAACAGCCGCCCGAAGCATTGAGCTATGAGCTGTTCAATGATGAACAGGGGCAGAAGATCTCGAAGTCCAAGGGCAACGGCTTGTCGATGGAAGAGTGGCTGACCTATGCCGCGCCTGAAAGCCTGTCGTATTTCATGTATCAAAAGCCCAAGACGGCCAAGCGACTGTATTTCGACGTGATCCCGAAAGCGGTGGATGAATATCACCAGCAGCTGCGCGCCTATCCGGGGCAAGAGCTGAAAGCACAGCTGAACAACCCGGTCTGGCATATCCATGGCGGTGAGGTTCCTGAATCCACGCTGATGGTACCGTTTGCGATGCTCTTGAACCTCGCGTCCGTTTCAGGGGCCGAGGATAAAGAGGCGCTGTGGGGCTTTATCCGTCGCTATGCGCCGGAGGCCACGGCGGAAACGCATCCCGATATGGATCAGGCGGCCGGATTTGCCGTGCGTTACTTCAACGACTTCGTCAAGCCAACCCGTCAGCACCGCGCGCCCACTGATCAGGAGCGCGAAGCACTGGAGGCGTTGCAAGCCGCGCTGACAGCCTATGATGGTCCCATCGAAGATGAGGCACTGCAATCGGTGGTCTATTCCATCGGGCGCGAGCGGTTTGATCCGATGCGCGGCTGGTTCACGGCACTTTACGAAGTGCTGCTGGGGGCCTCGCAAGGGCCGCGCTTTGGTGGCTTCATCGCACTTTATGGCGTGCCCGAAACGATTGCGCTGATTGACAAGGCCCTCGCCGGAGAGCTGGTCTGATTTGACCTGATCCCGCGTGGGGCTACCCTTGGATCAGGAGGTGGCCCCATGCGTCGTCTATTGCTTGCTGTTTCCCTGAGTGCCGGACTGGCCTCGGGGGCGTTTGCCCAAAACGCCGAGATCGAGGCGAATATCGCGGCGCAGATACAGGCGTTTCAGGCGGATGATTTTGCCACCGCCTTTACCTTTGCCAGCCCCAATATCCAACGTCTGTTCCAAACGCCCGAAAACTTTGGCGTCATGGTCAAGCGCGGCTATCCGATGGTCTGGCGCCCGGCGGATGTGCGGTTTCTGGAGCTGCGTGAGGTATCCGGCGCCCTTTGGCAGAAAGTGATGATCACGGATGGTGAGGGTCGGGTGCATATCCTCGACTATCAGATGGTTCCGCTGGACAACGGTTGGAAGATCAACGGCGTGCAGCTGTTGGGCAATTCCGATCCGGCGGTCTGACGCAACACGACCGTCACGGTGATATGAGCGACGGTTAATCCCTGTTCGATACTCAGGCTTTTGCGCTCGGGGCGACCCCGGGCCCTGGGTTAATGCGCGCTGATGCGGCGCGATTGGGAAAGGGATTTCTATGAACAAGGCAATCACCGACGGCATCGTGTTCATGCCGCCTGCTTTTGCGAATGGTCTGAATGTATGGTCCAGCGGCGATGGAACGCCCGGCTCGCCAACCTATGACGGGTCCGGCACAGGCGCGTTTGTCCCGGCGGATGCGGATTTCGGCGGCTGTCTGGAGATTCTGAAGGTCAGCACCACGCAGCGTCTGCGCTATATGGGTCAGACGCCGTTGCTGCCGGGGTGCTATTTGCAGATCAAAGCGCGGGTCAAAGCCATCAGCGGCCCATTGCCCGAGGTGCGCATCGCCGGTTGGGCCGGTGGGGCCGGTGACGTTCAGGTGACCGGCGTGGCCGAGCAGGGCCCGGCGACCCAGTTGTCAGGCTACGGCACGGTGCACGAGATCACGGCCATTGTCGGCACTGGCCAGCGCCCGGGCGTGGATATGCCCTGGGGTGTGCAGGCTTTGTATGGGCATTTTGGTCTGGATATTGACGGTGCAAACGGTGCTGTCATCCGGGTCGACGACATCGAGATCACCGACGTCACGGGCGTATTTCTGCGCAATCTGATCAGCCTTGTCGATGTGCGTGACTTTGGCGCGATTGGCGACGGCGTGGTGGACGACTCGGGCGCGTTCGAGGCGGCGGATCAGGCCGCCAACGGCCGCACGGTATTTGTGCCCGAGGGCACCTATCTGCTGGCCCAGAATACCTCGATGGCGTCCGAGGTGGATTTCGAGGGCACCGTCACGATGCCCGATGACAAGATGCTGTTGCTGACCAAGAATTTTGATCTGCCAACATACATCAACGCCTTTGGCAGCGAGATGCTGGCCTTCAAAAAGGCATTTCAGGCGCTGCTGAACAATTCGGATCATGAATCGCTGGATCTGGGCGGTCGGAAGATTTCGGTCAGCGAACCCATCGACATGGCCGCCGCTGTGCCGAACCGGCAAACCGGGTTCTCAACGCGCCGGGTTATCCGCAATGGCCAGTTCGACGTGCAAAGCAGTTCGGCCTGGGATACCGAGACCTTTACCTCGGTCGCGACCTACAATCCCAGCGATCCCACCCGGCTGACAAACGTGGCCAATGTGGCCAATATTCCCGTCGGATCGCTGGTGACCGGCAGCGGTGTTGGGCGTGAGATTTATGTGCGTTCGAAAAACGAAGGCGCGGGTGAGATCACTCTGAACGCGCCACTCTATGATGCGGCGGGCACGCAGACTTTCACCTTTGAAGCTTTCAAGTACCTGCTGGATTTCAGCGGCTTCAGCACCTTGCGCAAATTCGGCATGGAAGAGATCGAGTTTCAGTGCAACGGCCGCAGCAGCGCAATCCGTCTGGCCCCGTCGGGCAGCACCTTTGCCGTGACAAATTGCTTTGTCAGCCGCCCGAAAGACCGCGGCATCACCTCGATTGGCACGGGCTGTCAGGGTATGCTGATCGACAACTGCCAGTTCTTGTCCTCGGAAGAGTCCTTTAACGTCTCGGACCGGAAATCGATTGCGCTGAACGTCACGGCCAACGACGTGAAGCTGCGTCACAACAGGGCTGTGCGGTTTCTTCACTTTGCCGTCATGGGCGGCACCAACCATATGATTCTGGGCAATCACTTCTTTCAGGGCGACAGCATTCCACAGGGCGTGCGCAGCCACGGGATGATTATGATCGGGGCCTATAACAGCTCGACCATATCCGGGAACTATGTGGATAACTGCTCGATCCAGTGGACCAACGAGCGAGATGCCGACCCAGTTTACACTGCCGGGTTTTCATTCAGTTCGATGGCGATTACCGATAACATCTTCTACTCCAGCGAAGTGCCGACCTGGTTTACCTACCTGGTGATCCGTCCCTATGGGGCCGGGCACTTCCTGAACGGTGTCGTTATCACGGGAAACAAGTTCCGTTCGACCAACGGCAATATCACACGGGTTGAAAGGGTGGACACCAGTTTTGCAACCTTGAACAGGTTTGCGCATCGGGATGTGACGTTTGAGAACAACACCTTTCACGGCGTCACGCAAACGGTGTCAAACCCGTTGCGGGTTCGGAAGGCGCAGGGATCTGCTGCGCAGGTCTGGACTGTTCCCACGTCAGGAAATCTGCCCTTTGGTGGGGCGGCACGCAGCTGCGACGCAATCACCAAGTTGGGTCCGCTGAGAAACGCGTTCGGGGCGGTGTCTTATGCCAGCCCTTACATTGAAACGGGGCAAGGTGCGTCGAACAACGCTATCAACCTGCGTTGGCCCGAGGCCGTGCGGGGTGAGGTCTCGACGATTATTCGGATGGAGCGTTAAGCCCATGCAGGCCGTCCCGGATCGGGGCGGCCCATCCTTGCGGATCAGAATTCATTCCAGATCGCTAGTTTCAACCCAGTGTTGTTGCGCGCGTTGTTGCGTTCCAGGCCCAGTACCCACGTCACTTTGCCCTTCTTGGGGCGGTACATGATCGATGGCCGCGCGCGCCAATACAGCGTTTCATCCGAGCTATAAGCTGTTTCGATCTGCAAAAGCGGGTTCAATCGCCGATCCGCCGACAGCCCGGCAGTAAAATCCAGTTTGCGAAGCACGGTATCATGTGTGCGGTATTCCAGCGCTGTATCGACCGCCAGCCATCCGTTTCCCCAACCGGTTTGAAAGCCTTTGCCATAGGATAATGTCACCTTGTACGTGGCCCAGGCCCTAAGCTGGCGGTGGTGTGCGCCTGCTCCGAATTCGGCAGCAAAGCGGCCCCGGTTTCCGAAATCTGCAACAGGTACCCGCACAAAGGCCAGAGCGTGGCCAAAGTGATCCCGGTGCTCTTCGAAATCCAGCCCAATGGTCAGTTTGGGTCGATAGCCGTATTCCGCATAAAATGCTGTTTTATAATCATACCCGCCTGCAACGTCCTGAAATGCAGTGACTGAGACCGCTGTAAAAGCCGTGCCCTTTTCCCGCAGCCACGCGCCGGACCACGCTGGTCCCGCGGACAGCAACACAAAAAAAAGAACGAACACACGCCACATGCGCGCAGCATCGGTCAGCTTGGTTAACGGATCGTTAGTCTTTCGTTCATTTTTCGAGAATGTCTGAACGAACGGGGTCAGAGCATGAAACCCGGTGCCTATCAAAAAACCTGTGTTAGGCTGAGATCAGACAAAGGAGTATCCAGATGCCGAAAATTTCCAAGAGCGCGAGCGTCCAGACAGTTATCACCACCTTTGAAATGACCCCGGGAACCTGTCAGGATCTGTTAGAGGCCCTGACGGATGCGTATGCTGAATTCATTTCGAAGCAGCCCGGGTTTGTCGCAGCAGGGCTGCATGTGAATGATGCGCAGACGCGGATTGCCAACTACTCGCAATGGGAACGGCGTGACGATTTCCTGGCCATGTTGCGTACGCCAGAAATGCGAGACCGCAATCGCAAGATCAACGAGCTGTGCAAAAGCTTTGAGCCGGTGATGTATGACGTGGCCGAGACCTTCGGCAGTTCCTGATTTGGATCAAAGCCTTGGGGTTAGGTCTGGTGCAACATAACGTCAAGCAACCAGAGGTGCGCGTCATGTATCACAACATACTTGTTCCGATTTCATTCGATGCCGAACGGGATATTTCCGGACCATTGAAGCTGGCGGGGGTTTTGGCAACGCCAGACGCGCAGATCACTCTGCTCCATGTGGTCGAGCATATTCCGAACTATGCGATATCCTACATGCCACCAGAATATCTGACCCAGGCCCGCAAGGCGCTTCAGACAGAGCTGGACGAGCTGGCCTCGAAACTGCCAAACGCGAAAGGTGTGGTGGTCGAAGGCCACTCCGGGCGTACCATTCTGGACTGGGCGGCGGCGAACAAACCTGATTTGATTATCATGGCGTCTCACCGTCCGGGCATGCAGGACCTGCTGTTGGGGTCGACGGCAAACCATGTGGTCCGCCACGCCGCCTGTGCCGTTCACGTGGTGCGCTGATTGGATTGCAAGTCGGCTGCAGTCAGGCGCCATGCCTTGCCAAAGCCGCCATTCAGCAGCGCATCAACCGCTTTGAACCGCACAAAGCCGAAGTCGGCGAAATCGATGTAAAGCTTAGATTTTGGTCGCAATGTCAGATACCGCGTCCGCAAAGCCGTGTGATCTGAACTGTCGCGCGCGATGAACTGCGCCTTGGCGTGCAGGGTCAGGCGCGGATGAGTCAAAGGGTCACCGGTTTGGCCTGGCTCGCCGATCAACACTGCACAGGCGGGTGCATTGCGCAGCGCCTGTGTGTGATCCGCCAGCGTCGAGATCAGCGTTACCATCTCACCATTCTCGTCCGTTGCCACGGCAATGCGCGAGACCGAAGGTGCTGTCGTGCCCGGTTGCATCGTTGCAAGCGCGCCAAAGGTGGCGCTTTCGATCAGTGTGCGGGCCAGGTCGCGGGCCGTGTCGTCAACCTGACGAAAAGGGGTGGAGTCGGGCATTTTCTGTTGCTCTGGCGGGGTCTGTCACACGTGAACCATAACCGCATCCCCAAGCGGTCGCGAGGGTTTGTTTTGTCGGTGCCAAGGATCGCACCAGGGTCTCGGTTTCGCCACAAATCCAGAGTATGGAATCGACATGCCAAGCTCGGAATCCGAAACGGAACCTACCCCTCAAAAAATCTCGCGGCGTCAGCGGCGGGCTGAAGCCACGCGCAAGCGGGCGCTTTCGCCGGTTCGGATATTGCTCATGGTTCTGATGTTGCCAGTAACCACTTTGGGCGTTGCCATGGGTGTGTATCTGCGGACCTCGGATTATGAAGGGGAAGAGGCCCTGATTCACCTGATTGCCATGGCGGGATGTGACGCGGTTCAGTCGGTTGTGCCTGGGCCTTTTTTCGCGGGCGGGCCGGGGTATCACCCGCAACACGACCCTGACGGCGATGGCATTGCCTGCGACACTGCGGTGGAGGCTCCGGTTCAAACGGCGGCTCCGCGACAGGCCGAAAAACCGCAGTCGCGCTCAGTCGGCTCGGCCAAGTTCGTCCGGCCCTAGGCAGCCGAATCCAAGAAACCGTCAATTTGTGATACACTGCGCCCCGCGGGCCATTTCGCCCGCGCTCTAGGGAATTTTGCCCTGAACGGGAGGAAAGTCATGTTTGCACGTATTACCCAATTCAAAATGAAACCCGGCATGCGCGACGCCGCAGAGGCCAAGATGAATGAATTGAAAGATCAGATCATGGGCATGAACGGCATGCACAGCTTTACGAATGTGATGAACGACGACGGCTCGGGCTATGTGGTCGCCATTGTTCAAAGCGAGGAAAGCTCGAACGCCAACGCGCCTAAAGTGGCCGCGCTTTGGGCTCATTTCGCCGACTTTCTTGAAACCCCTCCAACCCCCGTCGGGTTTGATGTCGTTGTCCATTGGGACAAGGGGTAGGTTTCCTCCTTCACAGGAAGCCAGAGCAATTATTGTACCAAAAGTTAATCATGAGGAATGTTCGATGAACTTTTTCAAATGCACCGCAATAGCTTTGATCGCGGCTCAGTTTTCCATCGCAACCGCCGCTGATGCGTCCGAAGAGTATCTGTCTGCAACCAAAGTCACCCAGATCAAAGAGATGGGCGCGCAGCAGATGGATGGCGCCTCTATCGAAAAGATCGTGTCTGGGAAAACGCTCAAAAGTTCGAACTGGACCTGGACGTTTGAAAAGGATGGCAGGCAGTATTCCTCTGCCAATGATGGCTCGTGGGAGGATAAGGGCACCTGGTCCGTCAAAGGCAACGAATTGTGCCGTATCTCGGAAATCAGCGGCGGGCCCGAGCGCTGTTCGATGGTCTATTTCCTGGGCCGTGACCTGAGGTTCAGTGACGGCAAGCGCAATCTGCATGACTGGTGGGTCAGCTACTGACCTTTGCACCATCAATCAGAGGAGAAATCCTCTGGTTGATCCGGGCGGGTCCGCATGCCAGTTTCCGCCCATGACGCGGGACGAGTTCAATACATTTTGCGCCAGCCTCAAGGCCACCAGCCATGTTGTGCAATGGGGCAATGCGGATGTGTGGAAAGTCGGCGGAAAGGTCTTTGCGATCTGCGGCTGGAATGACGGCAAGGACGCGTTCACCTTCAAGGCGACCGATCTGGCCTTTGAGGTGCTCAGCGATGCCCCCGGTATCCGCCCAGCGCCTTATCTGGCGTCACGGGGGATGAAATGGCTGCAGGTCTATGAAGACCGCGGGATGAGCGACACCTCCCTGCGCGACCATATCGTGACATCCTATGATCTGGTGGTCGCCAAGCTGACCAAAAAGGCGCGGGCCGAACTTGGGCTCTAACCCTTCATCGCGTGCAACAGATCCAGCAAGCGCTTGCGGTCATCATCGTCGGCATAATCCCCGGCGGCCAGACGTTGCGCGATGTTCAGGCGCAGGCGCTCATGCTGGGTGCGCACCTCTTCGCCTGCGGTCTCGGCCAGGGTCTTCATGATCGCGGCCACCGCCTGCTGACGTTTGGTGGTGGGGTTTGCGATGTAATCGACAAGGCTCTGCTGGCCCGAGTCCAGAATGTTCTCGGCCAGATCGCGCAGTTGTTCCCCATTGGGCAGCAGAGGGGCAGGGGTGCCCTCGGGCGGCAGAATCTCGGGCAGGCTGCGCGGGGTCTCGGCTAGTGTATTTGCGCCGTCCACAAAGGCCTCGGTGATCATCCGTGTGATCCGGATCGCACGCGGATCCTTGAACAGGGCCGAGGCGATGGCCACACCGTAATCCGTATAGACCCACGGATTGACCCGCCGACCGCCGCGCCCCTTGGGCTTTGAGATCACATTTTGTGATTGCAAACCGGCAACCTCGGCATCGGTTAGCTGAAAGCGGTAGCCCTCGAACAAATCCGTGTTGCGCGCCACCGCCTGATTAAAGGCGCTGACGGTTTTCCCATAGAACTGCGCCAGATCCTCGGCCAGCACCACACGCGTGCCCCGCACCTTGTGAATGGCGCTTTGAACCTCATGCGTGCTGGGCAGGGTGTTGGGGTTTGTCATGGTAACCGTTTGGAATCACAGATTGTGATTTCAAACGTGAAGCAGGCCGCGCTGGGCTGCAAGGTTGAACTGCTGATGCGCAGAAAAGGGTTGGACAAGTCGATCCCGCCAAAATGCCCGAGTAAATAAGTCAACTATATGTTTTTATTGGATTTTTTATTGACATCACTCCGGGCGTACCTATATGAAATCTACAACGAGTTCACAGGAACCCAGCAGCACGCAAGCCATCGTAAGCCGCAGCAAGCAACAGCCAGCCAAGCGCCAGCAACAGCAAGCAAAAGCCAACGACAGCCAGCCAGTGCCAGCGACAGTCAGCCCACAGCAAGCAATCGCCCGCCAGAGCTAGGCACCAAGCTGAACTCGTTTGATTTTCCTGATGTTTGCTGTGGTTGGAATAGGGCCTTCTGATACACTGTATCATCTTATGCATTCAGGCACGGTACGATAACTTTCCTCGTCTTCGGCAACTGCATTCGGATCAAACTGCAGAATAATGTCCCTCAAAAATGGTGGGTGGCACGCTATGTCTCTGGCGTAGAACTGCCTTCGATCAACAGCAATAATTGGGAACGGTATTTCAGTTTCTTTGAAATTGACAGAGAGACTGATCATAAACGGATGTACTCCAGCTTCAGTCGTAAAATTTTCTTTCAAGCCGAGTTGCTCGATAATGCTAAGAGCACCCATCTCTTCGAATTCATCCACAAATACCAGAAGCATATCGAACTCAGACAGCTTGTCCGAGTTGTGGCTGAAATCCATTTCGTCTAAGTCGTTCCAATCCAAAACTTGCCTCAACAGAATGCCTGATATCCCTTCGGTAAGTACTCTTACCGGTCGCCCTAATTCCGTTGAACGATTTTCAATTTCGGAATTCGCTGGCCCGAATGGGAAGACTGAAAAAAACCCAAAAAGAGTATGCAGTAAGAAATTCTTGAACATATTCACCGCTTCCGCCTCTTCACATTCCCACCCCGCTGCCCCGGCCGTCCTGCCGTAGACCGACCCCGCGATTTCACCGCGCCTTCGAAGGCTTTCTCGACCGCCCATTGGCGCGCCATGGGGTCGTCGGCGACGGCCAGATCGACCGCTTCCAGACGTTTGATCTCATCGCGGATATTGGCGGCCTCTTCGAATTCGAGGTTCTCGGCGGCTTTGCGCATCTTCTCGCGTAACCCGTCCAGATGCGCCTCGAGGTTGGCGCCGTGCATCGGTTTGTCGATGGTGGCGGTGACGCGGTTCATGTCGACGTCGCCCTCATAGAGCCCGGCCAGAACGTCCTCGACGTTTTTCTTCACCGTCTCGGGCGTGATGCCGTGTTCCTCGTTATAGGCGATCTGCTTGGCGCGGCGGCGGTTGGTCTCATTGAGGGCGCGTTCCATCGAGCCGGTGATCTTGTCGGCATACATGATCACGCGGCCATCGGCGTTCCGAGCGGCGCGACCGATGGTTTGGACCAAAGAGGTCTCGGAGCGCAGGAACCCTTCTTTATCCGCGTCCAGAATGGCGACCAGCCCGCATTCGGGGATGTCCAACCCCTCGCGCAGCAGGTTGATGCCGATCAGGACGTCAAAGGCGCCCAGCCGCAGGTCGCGCAGGATTTCGATCCGTTCGATCGTGTCGATGTCCGAGTGCATGTAGCGCACTTTGATGCCCTGTTCGTGCAGGTATTCGGTCAGGTCTTCCGCCATGCGTTTGGTCAGCGTCGTGACCAATGTGCGGAAACCATTGGCGGTGACCTTGCGCACCTCATCCAGCAGGTCGTCGACCTGCATGGATACCGGGCGGATTTCGACCTCAGGGTCCAGAAGGCCAGTGGGGCGGATCACCTGCTCGGTGAACACGCCGCCGGTCTGCTCGATCTCCCACTTGGCCGGCGTGGCCGAGACAAAGACGGATTGCGGGCGCATGGCGTCCCATTCTTCGAACTTCAAAGGGCGGTTGTCCATGCAGGACGGCAGGCGGAAGCCATGTTCGGCCAGCGTGAATTTGCGCCGATAGTCGCCCCGGTACATGCCGCCGATTTGGGGCACGCTGACGTGGGATTCGTCGGCGAAGACAATCGCGTTGTCGGGGATGAATTCGAACAGGGTCGGGGGCGGTTCGCCGGGGGCGCGGCCCGTGAGGTAGCGCGAATAGTTTTCGATCCCGTTGCAGACGCCGGTGGCCTCAAGCATCTCAAGGTCGAAATTGGTGCGCTGTTCCAGACGCTGCGCCTCCAGCAGTTTGCCCTCGCCCACCAGTTGGTCCAGCCGGATGCGCAGTTCCTTTTTGATCCCGATGATCGCCTGTTGCATGGTCGGTTTCGGCGTCACGTAGTGGGAATTCGCATAGACCCGCACCTGCTCCATCGTGGCTGTGCGCTCGCCAGTCAGCGGGTCGAATTCGGTGATCTGTTCCAGTTCCTCGCCAAAGAACGACAGTTTCCAGGCACGATCCTCTAGGTGGGCAGGCCAGATTTCCAAGCTGTCGCCGCGCACCCGGAACGACCCGCGCTGAAACGCCTGATCGTTGCGGCGGTATTGCTGGGCGACCAGATCGGCCATCACCTGCCGCTGATCGTACTCGCTGCCCACCTTCAGGTCCTGCGTCATCGCCCCGTAGGTCTCGACCGAGCCGATACCGTAGATGCACGAGACCGACGCCACGATGATCACATCGTCGCGTTCCAGCAGCGCCCGCGTGGCCGAGTGGCGCATCCGGTCGATCTGTTCGTTGATCTGGGATTCTTTTTCGATGTAGGTGTCGCTGCGCGGGACATAAGCCTCGGGCTGATAATAGTCGTAGTAGCTGACGAAATATTCCACCGAGTTTTCGGGAAAGAAACCTTTGAATTCACCATATAGCTGCGCGGCCAGTGTCTTGTTGGGCGCAAGAATGATAGCGGGGCGCTGGGTTTCCTCGATCACCTTGGCCATAGTGAAGGTCTTGCCCGTGCCGGTTGCGCCCAATAGCACCTGATCGCGCTCACCGTCCCGCACGCCGCCTGCCAGTTCCGTGATGGCCGTGGGCTGGTCCCCTGCGGGTGCAAAATCAGTGTGCATGACAAACGCCTTGCCACCTTCCAGCTTCAGGCGGGCGCGGACATCTTCGGCAGTCAGCTGGGTCTTGTCGGAATGAGCATAGGCCATAAGGGGGGATTCCTTTCGCGCCTGATTTTGGTCTGTTTTTGTTCTTGTTCAAGGGGGCATTTCCGATCGCTTCAATTGCGACAATTGCGGACTTGTCCGCATCGCCCGTCTGACGCATAAACATCCCCAGCCAAGTGAGTACGGAGAGGCGATATGCGCGCACGGATTTACCAGCCTTCGCGAAATGCGATGACCTCGGGGATGGCCAAGACCCGCAAGTGGATTCTGGAATACGCCCCCGCCTCTTCGCGTGAGGTGGATCCGCTGATGGGCTGGACCTCATCCAGTGACACGCAGACCCAGGTGCGTCTGAAATTCGACACCAAGGAAGAGGCGCTGGACTACGCCAAGGATAACGGGATCAACGCGCAGGTCAGTGAACCGCACTCGCGCAAACCCAACCTGCGCGCGCGCGGGTACGGGGAAAACTTTGCCACCGACCGGCGCAGCCCCTGGACCCACTAAATGATCGAAATCAAGCAGGCCGACCCCGCAGCGGACGACCTGCGCCCGATCATTCAGGCCCATCTGGCCCATAGTTGGGAGGCGACGCCGCAAACCTCGAACCATACGCTGGATGTCGACGCCTTGCGCGCGCCGGGCATGCGGTTCTGGGGGCTTTACGACGGGGATACGGCGCTTGGCTGTGGGGCGCTTAAGGCGCTGCCTGACGGGACGGCTGAGGTGAAATCGGTACATATCCTGTCCCATGCCCGAGGGCGCGGATTGGCACGGATGATGATGAGATATTTGGCCGAACAGGCGCAGGCCGAAGGGGTTTCCGCTCTGGTTCTTGAGACGGGCGCGGATCATCTGCCCGAATATGATGCCGCGCGCAAACTCTATGAGGCGCTGGGCTATTCCTATTGCGGGCCGATACATGGGTATGATGAGGATCCAAACAGCGCTTTCATGCGCTTGGCTCTTGAACCCCGTCGGTAAAAACCGCAAGAAGGGCGCAGCGGTCCCTTAGCTCAACTGGATAGAGCAGCTGACTTCTAATCAGCAGGTTGAGGGTTCGAGTCCTTCAGGGATCGCCATTTCTTCAAAGCTGTTTTGCCGCGCTTGAGAGTGTGGAAAACCGATGTTCACCATCGGAAAAATTGCTTTGCTGTGAAATTTGGAAAATGAGCTATATTATCTGTCAGATGCAGACAGGAGGATAACATGCTCTATCCAATCGCAAATTTGGAAGCTGACAAGCTTAACGCTGTTCAGGCGCTGGAAAAGGAAATCGGTCGCCCGGTTGTGGCGCTGGCCGCGGTTGAGGCCGATAGCGCGAATTTGCCGAAAGACGACCTGCGCAAATTGCAGGCGCTGGAAGAAAAGCTGGACGTGGTACTGGTCGCGGTGCAGCCGAACTAGAGCTGTTTTCCGAAGGGCCAGGAACGAATATTGGAGCTTCTGCAAGAGCGGGCTCTGCAACTCATCGAGGCTAGGATGGTGGGTGATGAGAGACTCGAACTCCCGACATCTTCGGTGTAAACGAAGCGCTCTACCAACTGAGCTAATCACCCGTGACGGTGCATGTAGCCAAGCCAGCGCGCGGGCGCAAGAGGGTCAGGCAAAATTCTTTGAGACAAATTGGGATAGCTCAGTGTCCGCTGGGCTATGACATTTCAGCACGCGCCAGGTCTCGCATCGGGAAAGGCGCTTGCCTGTTCCCTGTGACCTCAGATATTCCCGAAGAAGCTGTAACTTACCAATCGAAGGGTTCATGATCCGGTCCCTTGCCCGCCGCTGTTCAATCGCCTTGGTTCTGGGTGTTTTGACGTTGCTTCCGATCCGAGCGGGGGCAGCGGAGATTTTGGTTTTCGCGGCGGCCAGCCTGAAAAACGCATTGGATGAGATTGCTCCTGCCTTTGAGCAGCAGGAGGGGCATCATGTGATCGTCTCTTATGCCGCGTCATCCGTTTTGGCGCGCCAGATTCAACTGGGGGCCCCTGCGGATCTGTTCATCTCGGCCAATGTGGACTGGATGGATCTGTTGCAGGATCAGGACCGGGTTGATGCGACGTCGCGGGTGGATTTATTGGGGAACGGGTTGGTTTTGATCGGCGGGGCGGATCAGGAACCGGTCGGCCCAATGCGGCCAGAAACCGATCTGGTGGCGATGCTGGAGGGCGGCCATCTGGCGATGGCGCTGGTGGATGCTGTGCCCGCGGGTATTTACGGCAAGGCCGCACTGCAGAACTTGGGGATATGGGAAGATGTTCAGTCCCGGATCGCGCAAACGGATAACGTTAGGGCTGCGCTGGCGTTGGTGGCCGCGGGGGCTGCGCCTTTGGGGATTGTGTATCGCTCTGACGCTGAGGTTGAGGAACGGGTGCGGGTTGTGGCCACATTCCCTGCAGCGCTTCATCCGCCGATTGTCTATCCGGCAGCTTTGACCGCGACGGCCGGGCCGGACGCGCGGCTTTTTCTTGAGTATCTGAGATCTGACGCGGCCCAAAAGATCTTTGCTGAGCAGGGTTTTACCCTGCCGGGCGGCTGAGCGATGGGATGGTTGGGCCCCGCCGAAATGGAAGCGCTCAGGCTATCGCTGCGGGTGTCGTTCTGGGCCACGCTGGTGACGTTGCCCTTGGGGATTTTCGTGGCTTACGCACTGGCCCGCTGGCGGTTTCCGGGCCGTCAGCTTTTGAATGGCCTTGTGCACCTGCCCTTGATTCTGCCCCCCGTTGTGACGGGTTATTTGCTGTTGCTGACATTTGGCGTTCAGGGCCCGCTGGGCAAGCTGTTGTCCGAATTCGGCATCGTTGTGGCCTTTCGCTGGACCGGGGCGGTTCTGGCAGCGGGGATCATGGCCTTTCCGCTGATGGTGCGCGCCATCCGCCTGTCGATTGAGGCGGTTGACCCAAGGCTGGAACAGGCAGGCGCCACTTTGGGCGCATCCAGATTCTTTGTCTTTGCCACGGTGACCTTGCCGATGATCTTGCCGGGTGTGATCGCCGGTGCGATCCTGGCATTCGCCAAGGCGATGGGGGAGTTCGGGGCCACGATCACCTTTGTTTCCAACATTCCCGGCCAGACCCAGACCCTGCCATCGGCTGTTTACGCCTTTCTGCAAGTGCCGGGAGGGGAGGCCGCCGCGACCCGGCTGGTGGTGGTGTCGATCATCATCGCCATGGGGGCGTTGTTGCTGTCGGAATATGTTGGCCGCCGCGCCGCTGCGCGGGTGTCAGGGTCATGAGCCTTTCTGTCCGCCTGCAGCACGATCTGCCCGACCTTCAGTTGAACCTTGAATTCGATGCGCCCTCGGGCGTGACCGTTCTGTTTGGGCGATCTGGTTCGGGGAAAACGACGGTCGTCAACGCGGTGGCGGGGCTGCTGCGTCCCAAGGCCGGACGCGTGGCTGTGGACGGTTGGGACTTGTTTGATACCGAGCGGAATATCTGGCTGCCCCCGCACCGTCGACGCTTGGGCTACATCTTTCAGGAAGGTCGCCTGTTTCCGCACCTGACCGTGCGGCAGAACCTGTCCTATGGCCGCTGGTTTGCGCCCAGAAAGGCCCGCCGTGAAAACCCGGACAAAGTGATTGAGATGCTGGGCATCGGGCACCTGCTGGACCGACGCCCCGCTGGCTTGTCGGGGGGCGAAAAGCAACGCGTTGCCATCGGGCGCGCCTTGCTGGCTAGTCCGCGTCTGATTCTGGCGGATGAGCCTCTGGCCGCGCTGGACGATGCCAGAAAGGCTGAAATTCTGCCCTATTTCGAACGGCTGCGGGATGAGGTTTCGGTTCCCATTCTCTACGTCACCCATTCCGCGGCCGAGGTTGCCCGGCTGGCGACCTCTGTGGTTGCTTTGCAGGATGGCAAGGCGGTGCGGCATGGCCCGGCATCCGAGGTCATGGCAGACCCATCCGTCGCCCCAGCCGGTGTGCGCGCCGTGGGGGCGGTGCTGAGGGTTCGGGTCCGCGATCATCACGCCGACGGGCTGACCGAGCTTGAGGCGGGCGACGCCCGCCTGTTCCTGCCCCGCATTCCGCATCAGATCGGGGAAGAGCTGCGCATTCGCATCCCCGCGCAAGAGGTTATCTTGTCCAACAAACGGCCCGAGGGGTTGTCGGCCCTGAACATGCTGGAGGGCACGGTTGAAACGATCCGCGCAGGGGATGGGCCGGGGGCCATCGTTTCGGTTCGCACAAACGCAGGGCCGGTGCTGGCCCGCGTCACACGGCGGTCGGTTCAGGCACTGGGGCTTGAGCCCGGTTTGCCCTGCTTTGCGGTAATCAAGACGGTGGCCTTGGCGCCGCAGGATGTGGGCGGGCGGGTCACCTTGCCGTAGGGCTTTGACGGCTTTACTCGATCCCACAAGATATTATCATGCCTACCAATGTCGACATTGAGGCAGGGATTGAGTTCATGCGTTTTCTAAAAGTATCTGGTTTGGTACTGGCCCTAATGCTACCCGTTCAGACACAGGCCGTAGGATTTGGTGTCGGGGTCAGAACCAGTCCCACCTATCGAACGACTGTCACGCCCTTGCAAGACGGCACCTTTCAAGTTGCGGCCCATGGATCTTCGGCGGCAATCGCCTATTGGTGCGGGATTGGCGATTTTGCCATTCGAACCCTTGGTGTGCCTACGACCCAACGCATCTATGTCTCAAAAGCCTATGACAAGTCGAACCGGACGGTGCAGTTTTCGCTGACCCCGCCCGAAGGGGGCGACACGTCCAAAAGCTATTCGATCACAGTCAGCCGCGTGGGCGAGAACATGTCGGCCAGTGGGGCGCAAAGCCATTGCTTTGACAATCTTCTGGATTTCGATTTCTAGGCCCGATCAGACCCATTGGGCCATGGGCGGCAGGCTCATCAAAACGGCATCCGGGTCATGGCCGGTTTCCAGCCCGAACTTGGTGCCTCGGTCATAGACAAGGTTGTATTCCGCATAAAGACCGCGATGAACCAGTTGCGTGGTCTTATCCGCCTCACCAAACCCCTGAACACGGCGCTTTTCGACCAGGGGCACAAAGGCAGGCAAGAACGCGCGACCAATATCCTGGGTCAGGGCAAAATCACCTGCCCAGTCGCCGGTGCAGTAGTCATCCATGAATATGCCACCGACACCGCGCGCCCGCTTGCGATGCGGTATATAGAAATACTCATCCGCCCATTCCTTGAGGCGCGGGTAATGTGCCGCACCATGCGGGTCCAGATACGCCTTTTGGGTGGCGTGGAAATGGGCCGTGTCCTCGGCATACTCGATGCAGGGGTTCAGGTCGGACCCGCCGCCAAACCACCAGGCATGCGGCGTCCAGAACATCCGCGTGTTCATATGGACCGCAGGGACATGCGGGTTCTGCATATGTGCCACCAGCGAAATGCCCGAGGCCCAGAAACGCGGATCTTCGGCCATACCCGGAATACCTTTGCGCGCGGCCATCGCCTGTTGCGCCCGTTCACCCAGGCTGCCGTAGACGGTCGAGATATTCACGCCGACTTTCTCAAACACCCGGCCGCCGCGCATCACGGACATCAGCCCGCCGCCTGCATCCGATCCGTCCTGAGATTGCCGCGTGGTTTCCTTGACCTCGAACCGCCCCGGTTTTGCGTCCGAGAAGGGCCCGCTGTCATGGTTGTCTTCCAGCGCTTCGAAGGCGGTGACAATTTGGTCGCGCAGTTGGCGAAACCAGGCAGAGGCGGTGGATTTTTCAGTATCAAACATGGGGATCAATGTGCCGGGGCTGCGACAGGGTCCAGCAGGGTGCGGCCGCCGTCAATGGTCAGAATTTGGCCGGTGATGAACCCTGCCGCGTCCGAGGCCAGAAACTGCGCCGTTTCGGTCAGTTCGGTGGGCGCGGCGATCCGGGCCAGCGGGGTGTGTTTTTCGATGTCGTCGCGGAATTCACGGTTCTCTTTCAGGGCCGATTGCAGAGAGGCGCTCATCACCGACCCCAGCGCGATTGAGTTCACGCGGATACGGTTCGGCGCCAACGCCACGGCCAGCGACCGGGTCATCTGATCCAGCGCGGCGGTGGAAACCGAATAGGCCATCAGATCAGGGTGGGTACGCCGGGCCGCGATCGAAGACAGGTTTATGATTGAGCCAATCGGGCCGTCACCGTCTTCACCGGCCTGTTTGATCATCCGTTTGGCAACCACCTGGCTGAGCCGCAGGGCGGGCATGAGGTTCTGGTTCAGCAGGGTCTTGACCGAGTCGTCTTCGACATCCAGCGGATCGGACGGGATCACCTGCCGCGCGCCGTTCACAAGAATATCGACCTGATCGAAGGCATCGATGGTGGCAGAGAGCAGGTTGTTGATGGTCAGCTTTTCCCGCAGGTCGCCCGCGAAAAACTTGATGTTGCTGTCATCCGCCTGTTCGCCCAGCTCTTCGGCCAGTCGCTTTTCGTCCATATCTGCGAACATGACATTGGCCCCTGCGTCGGCAAAGTGCCGACCGATGGCCAAACCCACGCCATTGGCCCCGCCGGTTACGATTGCGGTCTTGCCAGCGATAGAAAAGGACATGCGTAAACTCCTGAGTTGCGGCGCAGGTTAACGGGGATCACCGCCGAGGGCGAGAGGCGTGAAACACCTTGAACCGATTATCGCCGGTCCCTTCTTCGACATGGGCGAACGCATCGGACAGCGTTGCCTCATAAGGCAAGTGGCGGTTGGCAACCATCCAAAGGCTGCCGCTGCGGGTCAGGTTCTGTGCGGCTGACCGGATAAAGCCCTGTCCCAACTCGGGCTCAGCGCTGCGGGCGGTGTGAAAGGGCGGGTTCATCACCACCGTATCGACCGGTTCAGGCGCGCGCCACGTCACCGCATCCGCCCAGTAGAATTGCGCGCGGGAATCATCGACATTGGTGTGGGCGCAGGTCAGGGCGATGTGGTCAGCCTCGACCAGATGCAGGGATTTGAGGCCCGGGGTTTGCAGCAGACCAGCCGAGAGATACCCCCAGCCAGCGCCCAGATCGGCAACCCGCGCGCCCAGTTTGCCGGGCAGGGTTGCCAGCAACAGGGCCGACGCCGGGTCAATCCCGTCTGCGGAAAACACACCGGGTGCGGTGCGATACCCGTCGGCGGCCTGCGTGTCTGGTGCCGCCCAATCCGCAAAGGCTGCCGGATCGGACTGGAACCAGAAAATCTTGCCATGGGCTTTTGAGATCGGCCCCTCGACGGAAACGCGTTTGCGGATGTCTTTCAGCAGGCTGTCCACGCCGTCTGTCTTGGCACCGTCCACAACAACCACGCCACTGGCGCGCTGGCACGCCTGATGCACCATCGACCGCGCCAGCGCCTTGGCGCGCGGCAGGAACACGATCACGTCCTGACAGCTATCCTGCGCCTCGGGCACGGTTGCAAAACCTTGCTGCGCGAAATGGTCATGGAAAGGTTTAAAGGGCTGCACCACCTGCGTTTCACGCGGCAGCGCCGAAAGATCGGTGGCCATCACGGGCGCAAGCACGCTCAGCGGTTGCGACAGCGCAAGGCCGCTTTCCAGAGCTAATTCAAGACGAGGGGACATTGTTGATTTGGAAAGAGCGCGCGGGCTTACTCTTCCCGCTCCATTGTGCATTGCAGGGGGTGCTGATGCCGACGGGCGAAGTCCATGACCTGCCCGACCTTGGTTTCCGCGATCTCATGGCTGAAGACCCCAACCACCGCCACGCCCTTTTTATGGACGGTCAGCATGATCTCGAACGCCTGCGCATGGGTCATGCCGAAGAACCGCTCCAACACATGCACGACGAATTCCATCGGCGTGTAGTCATCATTCAGCAGCAGGACCTTGTAAAGCGGCGGACGCTTGGTCTTGGGGCGCGTCTGCACCAGGAGAGACGAATCCGCATCGTCGTCGTCCGAATGGTCAGACATCATCCATTGGTGTTCCAGCATCGCGTTCCAGTGTCCAATTCAGGCTTCGGTTTGTCTGTGCGCTTATATAACGTCGAACGGGCCAGAGAAAAGAGCCAGCGGGACGTATAAGACATGGGCCAAAACCTTACCACAATCGGCTTCGATGCGGATGACACTTTGTGGCACAATGAACGATTTTTTCAGCTGACCCAGGCCCATTTCGCCGAATTGCTGGCTGATCATGCCGACAAGGACCACCTGATG
Organism: Ruegeria sp. CH10; assembly: GCF_056537125.1. Classification (NCBI taxonomy): domain Bacteria; kingdom Pseudomonadati; phylum Pseudomonadota; class Alphaproteobacteria; order Rhodobacterales; family Roseobacteraceae; genus Ruegeria; species Ruegeria sp. CH10. The sequence continues at coordinate 240,554 of NZ_JBQFQY010000006.1, forward strand.
GAGCGGCTTCTTGAGGCTGAAAAGCGCAACATTCGCCAATATGGCTATGGAATCAAAGGCTTTACCCTGTCGATGATCGAAACAGCGATCGAAGTCACCGAGGACCGTGTGCCCGCTGCGGTCATTCGCCAGTTGATCGAAGCCGGGCAGGACATGCTGGCCCATCCGATCGAGCTGTTGCCCCATGCACAAGAGGCGATCCGCAGCGTCGCGGCGACTCATCAGGTGGTTTTGATCACCAAAGGGGACTTGATCGATCAGGAGCGCAAACTGGCGCAGTCCGGCTTAGGCGATCTGTTCGACGGTGTCGAGATCGTGTCCGAGAAAACGCCGCAGACTTACCAGAGGATCTTTGAGGATTACGGCAATGGCCCCGAAACGGCGATGATGGTCGGCAATTCGATGCGCTCTGATGTGGTGGCCGCAATTCAGGCCGGAAGCTGGGGCGTCTACGTGCCTCACGGCCTGGTGTGGGAGATTGAGCAGGCTGAAACCCCGGCAGAAAATCCGCGTTACCGCGAATTGCAGGATTTGGGCCAATTGGCCGACCTTGTTCAGGCGCTTGCCTGATGTTGCCATTTGGCCGCAGTTCAAAAAAATCATCGAACAAGGAAAGAGTTTTCAGTGGGGGCTGCGTGATCTAGTGGGGGCCGGGGGGCTGTTCCGCTACATTTTGTGTGCAAATCCCGCCTTCACCAAATAGCGATTTGATGAGCTTTTGGTTTATTTCAACAGGTCTCTGTGCTAGCCTGAAAAGCAATAAAATAAGTAATTGCTGACCGGGAAAACCCGGCGGCCTGAGGTAGACAGAGGCAAAGATCGTGCAGGTTCGGCGGACAGTTCCGGCCCGAATGGGCTTATTTCTTATAGCATTCTTGTGGCTGCTTTCCTTTGCGCCGTTGCAAGGGATGGCCGCGCCCTATGCGGCAATGGTTATCGATGCCCGCACCGGAGAGGTGCTGCATTCACGCAACGCCGATTCCCGGCTGCATCCGGCGTCTCTGACCAAGATGATGACACTCTATATCGCGTTCGAGGCGGTTCGGAACGGTGAGATCGATCTGGACACTCAGGTTCGCATCACCAAGAAGGCTGCGGCCGAGCCGCCGTCAAAGCTGGGTCTGCGCAGCGGGCAGAGGATTGCGTTTCGCTATCTGATCCGTGCCGCTGCGGTGAAATCGGCCAATGACGCTGCGACCGCCATCGGCATCGCCATCAGCGGGTCCGAGGCCGCCTTTGCCCGCCGCATGACCCGCACCGCCAAGGCGATGGGCATGAGCCGCACGACGTTCAAAAACGCGCATGGTCTGACGGAATCCGGGCATCTGTCGACGGCACGTGACATGACCACGCTGGGCCGTCATCTGCTGTATGATTACCCGCAGTACTACAACCTGTTCTCGCGCCAATCGACCCATGCCGGGATCAAGACAGTTCCGAATACCAACCGCCGCCTGCTGGCCGCCTATAAAGGCGCTGACGGGATCAAGACGGGCTATACCCGCGCGGCAGGGTTCAACCTCGTGGCTTCGGCCAAACGCAAGGACGAGCGTATCATTGCAACCGTCTTTGGCGGCAAATCCGGGGCGTCACGCAATGCCAAAGTGGCCGAGCTGCTGGATATGGGTTTCCGCCGCGCGCCATCGCGTGCGCCGATCCGTAAACCAGCCCGTCCGGCCTATGCCGGGAATGCAGGGCTGGGCGCGACAGTTGCGGCTTTGACAGGTGCACCGACGACCAGCCTGCGGCCCGTGCTGCGCCCGGGCGTCACGGCTACTGTTCAGGTGGCGGGCACTGTGGCCGCAACGGCGGCCCAGAACCGCGCGCGCATTCAGGACGGGATCGCGGCGGCAATTGCGTCGGCGGATGTACAGACCCCGACCGACGATACCACGCGACCCGCCGCCCGCCCCAACGATCTGGTTCTGGCCTCGACCAGCCCGGTTGAGCCGCCCGAACCGGAACAAGAAATCGTCACGCGCCTGTCCACATCCGGCGGGCATCTGTGGGGCGTCAATGTGGGCCGCTATACCACCCGATATGAGGCCGAGAAGGTTTTGCTGAAAACCGCCCTGTCGGAAATGACCACTCTGGAAGGAACTCTACGCAAGGTGAACCAAGGCTCGCGCGGGTTCGAGGCGACATTTCAGGGCATGACCCGCGAACAGGCCGATTTGGCCTGCCGCCGGCTGCAGGCCCGCAATGTCACATGTTTCATGATCGGGCCGTCATAAGACCCGGCATATTACTCTCCTGGATGGATCTTGGGCTGCGAGGAAACTCGCAGCCCTTTTTTGTCATGGCACTTTAGTCAAAGACATGCCCGTGCTGGTATTGCTCATCCTGACCGGCGGCAGCGGTCAGAGCCGCGACATTATCCTTGGTGAAGAACCCGTCATAGTGATGGCAGCGCTCAATATACTCGGTGATCAAAAGCGTGTTTTTCGAGTGTTTTGAGAAGATCTGTTTCAGGTTCGGATCGTCTTTGCACTCACCCACCACATGCGCCAGGAACGGCACGCCCTTGTCTTTCAACGTGTTGACGACGAAATCCACGTTCTTTTCCCCGGCCCCATGATCGCCATCCTGAATCTCGACCGCCATATGGTGCAAGCGACGGCCAAAATTGCGCACGAAATCCTCGGTCGGCATCGGCAATTGTTCAAACGAGTTCACGAAGGACGGCGTGTTGTTGGCGGTGAACACTTTGGCGGGGGATTTCTTGTCATCGTCCACACCGGCATTGCGGTTCACATTGGTCGATGAGTTCATGTCAAAGATGTTATACGCCCCCCAAAAGTAATAGGGCACCATCGTCAGAAATTCGAGGATCGCATCCTCACGCTCGCCCGCCAGAATGCGGGTGGCCAGATGGTCGATGCCCAGCATCAATGGCGCAATTTTGGTGTCGTCCCCAAAGCCTGCGGCCTGGTCCAGTTGCTGCTGCTCTGCATCGCTGAGCAGAACGCGATCCCCCAGTCCAAGACTGTCGGGATCGTTGAAGTCCAGATCGGAATATCCAACCCGGTTGCAGGTAAAATCAGACGGCGTTGTGAACCGGAATCCATCCAGCGTGTAAAACGGGTTTTCGGTGTCCCCGGAATATTCGAACCGAATATTCTGATCCTCAAGCGTTTGGGTCAGAGCCTTCAGATCAGTTGCGCCGTAAATCTCTCCGACATAGCGGGTTTGCGGCGTTTTGCGCGCAAGCGGATACATGCGGTTTATGCGCGGAATGAAATCCTCAAAACTCGGGCTCAGCGGGGCCATCACGATCAGCGCCGGGTAATCGGCATGCGAATGCAGGACCGAGAATTTATGTGTCTGCCCAAGGTAGGAAGCCGTGTGACGGTAAGGCGTCATCACATAAAGCTCGATCAGTGTGTCGAACAGCGCAGTGGTTTCGACCTGCAGGACAATCGCCCGCATGGCCCCGACCTGCTGCGCCAGGCCAGAGCTGTCGCGCCGCTCGTAAATCCGGGGCAGGTATTCGGTGAAGAACTCGGAATTCTTTTTGTCCCCGCGGGGCTGGTACGACATCAAATCTAAAGACATACACTTTCCTCCTTGCGCGGGCCCGGTGGCAGACGGGCGCGGGCTTGCTTGGATTTCCAATAATCAGAACATGCACTTGCAGGCATGCTAGGGTCAGAAATCCAAGCGGGCAACAGGAAGAAAATGAGTAACGGGTCTTACATACGCATGATCACCGGATGAATTTCGTCACCTCAACCCCACCTGCGATCAGGTTTTCGCGAACGGATTGGGCGATCTGTACGGCGGTCGGTCCATCGCCATGCAAGCAGATCGTGTCGATCGACGTCTCTAGCCGTTTACCGGATTCGGTGATGATTGCGCCTTCGCGAACCATGTTCAGGATGCGCGGCCCGGCAATTTCAGGGTCATGGATGACTGCGCCGGGCAGGCTGCGGTCAACCAGTGTGCCGTCATCATTATAGGCGCGGTCGGCAAAGATTTCTCCGACCCATTTGCATCCCAGCTCGCGCACGGCGTCTTCCTGCTTGGTGGCGGCCAACACCATAATGATAATGTCCGGGTCCACATCCAGCGCGCCCTGATAGCAGGCCCGCGCCATGTCGATATCGGCCGAGCACATATTGGCCAGCGCCCCGTGCAGTTTCAGATGCCGGACCTGAGTGCCAACCGCCCGGGCCATCCCAATGGCCGCCCCCAGCTGATAGCGCACCAGATTGCGCAGGCTGCCACTCGGCACTTTCATATTCCTGCGGCCAAACCCCTGTAGATCGGGAAACCCGGGATGGGCCCCGATCCCGACGCCATTTTCTGCCGCCAGCGCCATCGTCTGCGCCATCACATCCCAGTCGCCCGCATGAAAGCCGCAGGCGATATTGGCCGAGGTGATAATCTTGAGCAGACTGTCATCATCACCCATCTTCCAGGGACCAAAGCTTTCTCCCATATCGGCATTCAGATCGACGCTGGGCATCGGCAACACTCCTTCATTCGGTGGCAGAGATCATTCCGCTGATCAATTGGTAGGACAACAGGTCCGGGATGTCATGAGGATCACGCACCAGCGGTTCAACCTTTGCCCGCAATCGGCTCAGATCACCCAGATAGGCGGCGTGCAGGGCGACGGCCTCGTCCAGGGTCACGAATTCGAACCGCACCTGTCCGCCTGCCGGCGTCTGCGCCGCACGCGGCAGATCGCAGGGCAAAACGGTTGCGATCCGGGGATAGCCGCCGGTCGTCTGGCATTCGGGCAGCAGGATAAAAGGGTTTCCGGTTCCGGTCATCTGGATGTCGCCGGGGGTGATGACCTCGGACAATATGTTCAACTGCCCCTGCGCGGCAAAGCCTTCGCCCGCGCTGTCCAGTTGCATGCCCATCCGGTTCGCCCGCGCTCCGCGTTGAAAAACCGTTTGGGTAAAGCGGTTCAGCGTATCCTGATCGAAAAGCGGCGTCTGAAAGCTGCTCACAATGCGCAGGGTCCCGCCTTCAAACCGATTCTCCGCCGGAATCTTCAGGCCCGCACTGACATTATGTGCGCCAACAGGCAGCATATCCCCCACCTGAACCGCACGCCCCAGATTTGCCGTTAGATGCGTTGAGCGTGATCCCAGAGCAGGCGGTACATCAATCCCGCCCCCGACATGCAGATAGCCATAGGTGCCCTTTGTCACTGCCCCAAGTGTCAGCATCTGCCCCGCCTCAAGGGTATGAGAGGCGTTCCAGGCAATCGGGTTGCCGTCGATGCTGGCCTGCATCGGCGCGCCGGTCAAAGCGATGTTTAAGGTTTGCATGGCCTCGAAGGTGCCACCCATGCCTGCCATCTCCAGCGCGGCGCAATCGGGGCTGTGCCCCAGCAAGGCGGCCCCTTCAAATAGCGCACGTTGATCCGCCGCGCCCGAGCGGGACAGGCCCTGATCCAGATACCCGGCGCGCCCCTGATCCTGCACTGTGCAGGACGGCCCAATCTGATGGATGCGCAGACTCATGCCGGGATGTCCTCGCAGGTTGCGCCACCCGTGCCATCGTTATTTGCGCGGATACGCTCAAGCTCATCGGCGCTGATGGGCAGGAACTGCATCTCATCCCCGGGACGCAGGGCAAAGCTTTGTTCAGCATCGGGGCGGAAACAGCTAAAGGCCGTCTGCCCCACATGGCGCCAGCCGGTTGGGGTCGGGCCCGAAAACAGTACGAACTGAGCGATCGCCAGCACCAGAGCCCCTTCGGGCACCATAGGGGTCAGCTCCTTGAGGCGTGGAATATTGAACTCGGGCCCCAGCGGTCCGAGATAGGGTTGCCCGGGCGCAAAGCCGATCGTCAACACACGCACCCGTGTCTCGCTCAGGCGTTTCACGGCCTCTGATGGGGACAACCCGGCCGCAGCGGCGGCTTCGTCCAGTTGCGGTGCAAGAGGGCCGCCGTAGACGGTAGGCACCTTCCACAGCCGTCGGCCCGAGGGGAGGGGGGCCTGATACCAGTCCCGATCTTCCAGCATCCGCGTCAGCTGGGCATGAATGTCCGCATGAGGCAGGGTAAGCGGGTCAAACCGAACATAAGCAGACGCCAGTGATGCTGATGTCTCGACCACGCCGTGCCACTGCATCGAGTCGATGGCGTCGCGAAATGCCAAAGCCGCGCGGTTTGACGGCTCGGCCATTGTTTCGTCAAACGAGATCAGCAGGCCATCCAGACCGACGGAGCGTATGCGTGGGAAAGGGGCAGTCAGCACAGGTGTCCTATTAAGTGAGTTCGACTGTTTCTTTGTCGCGAGGTGACCGTATCCCAGTCGGATACGCAAGTCCCCGAGGGGATGAGGAGATGTTTTCCGAGCCCTAAATCCGACCCGAGTCGGAAAAACGGGCCGGAAATGAGTCGAGAAAGGTCAGCCGACTCGGCGCGCTCTTGTAGGTGCTTGCCCCTTGTTTACTATATGTAGGGTATAGGTGGAGTCACTTGGACGATGCCCTTTGCACCGATGCTAGGCTGTAGAGCGATTCAGAGTTCTCCGTGCAGGTGGCGCATTCGTTAATATATTGTTTTTAAACATAAAAACAAGAAATCGCAAAAAAAAGGATTTAAACGCCATTTTCTGCTTGCGGCTTTTGGGGGTAAACCTTAGAACCCCCTTCACCGGCGCTGCTGAGGCGGTGCTGACGGATCGGAGAGACGGTCGGACGTGCTGGAGAGACGGCGGGACACTCGGGAGAGACTGG
>NZ_JBQFQY010000007.1:0-214576 GCF_056537125.1 Ruegeria sp. CH10
AAAGAACACCTGGCGCGGGGTGGAGCAGTCCGGTAGCTCGTCAGGCTCATAACCTGAAGGTCAGAGGTTCAAATCCTCTCCCCGCAACCAAAATCCAAACAGCCCGTTCGATCTACAAACAGTCCACTGGACTGTTTGCTCGACGATCAAACCTCGTCAGGCTCATAACCTGAAGGGTGACGAGGAAAATAGTAAGCGTTGCATCTGACCCCCAAATTGGCGTCTTCCGGCATAGGCATCTATCGATCAAGAGCACAGGCATACATACCTAGTAGCGAAACCCAGGCAGCGACTACCGCGTTGTGGTTGGAAGCACGAATGTAGTTTCTGATCGCAAACGAAATGAATAATGAAGCCGAAACCATCGAGCGAACGAATGCTGGCTTCTTCGTTTTCGGTCTTTTCTTAGAAATGGCCAAAATTGCATCGAGGGAACTCGACAGCAACTCCATGTCAGGCTGATCTCTCCCGTCCACGTTGTACATACGGATAAGGTTTTCATGTACAGAGAAGTCATTCGGCCAAAAGTCCCCAGAGTGCTCGATTGCCCAAGCCAGCATTTGTCCCCTAGACACTATTTCCAACCGCTGGTTGGGATGAAAGCCACGACGCTCTAGGTCACGGTTCATATCGTCAATGGCTCTTTGAACTTCTTCCTCAACTTCACCATTTGTCACCAACACGCATTTGTGGGGTGAATCTGGAACTCCGGCATAGACGATTGGTTGCTCAACAAGCTCTGTAAGTTGTGGTTTGATGTCCCGAAACTGACTTAATGTCAGCCGTGATCCAGGATTACCTTTTAGCTGATACGCACAAGGCGTCCCATCAGAGTCGATTGTTATTACGTCTTTCCCAAATTCTATCGGCGTGTGGCGGGTTGAATGAACAATTGTATGACCCTCGCCTACCAGCATTTGCAGGAACGCCGACTGATAGCCACGCTCTCCTATGCTATCCAACCAATGTTCGATTAGCTTCTCGATCACGCCACTCAAGCCTCTTCTTTTCAATTATCTTTTGTTGTTCCTTCTCAAAGTTTTTTGCCGCGGGGTCATCAATTAGTTCCTTAATTCGCGGCTCCATGGCTGGGCTAATCATCATCGTTGGCATCCTTGGGTTCCCGTCTGCGTCGAAATCAATCTGTATGGTTTCCAGAACTTCCAAGATCATTTCGTGAGAAAGCGGTTGCCCGCCTCCGTCCACGACGTTTCCGGTCTTCTTTGTGGTTTCTTGCATGACCTCAAAGAACATCTTCTCGTGGTCAGATGCCATCGCCTCTGCAACGGGGAGAAAACACTGGAGAATTTCGTCGAGGTTGGCATACAGTACGGTCTTGCTGGGGATTTCAGATTCAGCAGAAAACTCTCGAATCTCGGTTTCATCCTCCTCGCCATTGGGCCGAACGATGGCCGAATTGTGCCCTTCAAATAGACGATGCCTGGTAATCTCGCCCATGGCCGGAGCTCGGGCCCTTGTGGCGTTCTCAACGAACCTGCTTACGAGGGTCTCTAGCTCTTCCTCAAGTTGAGGTATGGTTTCCTGCAAAAGTACTTTCCTTAAAGACTTAAGTATCGAAAACAGATTGCTCTAAATGCCTGCGTTGGTCGAGGGTTCATTTCGTTATGTTGTTGCTAGATCGTCCGACAGACGGCCCAAGAAGTGCCGATAGGCAATGTCCGCTGTGGGTTGCGACCCGCCAAATGCATCCGTAGCATCCAGTTGGTGTGGCAATGACAGCTCAGGGCTCGTTTGGCGCGTTTGATGCTTTAAAAACAATCACGGTTGAAAAATTGCGGTCAAGAGATCAGTGTAAAGCAACAAAATGCAGGCGAGATTATTGTGCCTGAAAACTCTGAAATTGTTCGATTTAATGCCCATGATTTCTAAACACAACACTCCAATGAGCCTTAGAGACTGGTTGGGTTTTACCAGTTCTCCAAACTATGCCAACGCTAAGCCATTGGGGAGAGTGCTGGGCAGCTTGTTGCTTTTGTTTGTACTCCTTTTGGTTGTATCTGTTCTTGTGGTACTTGCGGATTTTTTTCAGGCGAGCTTAAGGGTCGGTCCCTACAAGAACGACGCGGATGGATCTGCTATACGCAACATTGGTCTTGTCCTCGCCGCACTGATCGGTGCGCCCTTCATCATTTGGCGCACAATTGTCGCTTCGAAACAGGTTGCGGTCGCGGAAGAATCGCTCTTCAACGAAAAAATCAGCGCCGCTCAGCAAGGCTTAACGGCACGCCACGAGATTTCTCATGTTCAGAATGATGGCGAAGGTCAACAGATTGTCGTTAATGAGTGGGTTGACGACTTGGTGACGAGGGCTGCTGCTTTAGATACTCTTGAAGGCTTGGTCGCTGAGAGGCCTGAAGCTGCGCCACGTATTGTCAAAATTGTTGCCGCTTACGTTAGAGGGACATTCCCGGCCAAAAATTTAATTTTTACGGAGCCGCCCTTTGACAGAAAAACGCCTCGGTTAGATTTGCAGAGAGCAGTTGACGTTATTGGCCGAGTTCACAGAACAGCTGTGAAAGTTGACACCGGTAAATGGCGACTGGATTTGCGGAAGTGTGACTTTGATGGAGTCAATTTTCAGGAAGGGTATTTTTGGGCATCAGATTTTAGCGGTAGCCGATTTGAAGCAAGCTTTCTTGATGGTGGAGTGTTTGAGGGATGTCGCTTCATAGATACGCTTCTTAAATTTGCTTCATTCAAAAAGACAAATCTTGTTGGCGTACGGTTTGATGTGGCGATAATCAACCGCCCGGAAGCGCCACCACATCAGTTTGTCAGTAGTATTAATCTCGGCAATATCAGGGGCGCATCTTTCATAAAGGCAGATATTTCAGCACTGCACTTTCTTGGGACGAAGGCAACACTTCCTACAACATTCGGGACTCAGGACACGCAGGTTTCTGTCACGTTACGCATGCAAATGCCGGATCCCGGCAAGCACTCGAACGTAGTTACGCGGCGGTTGGCAAGCTCAGAGAACCCTCTTGATGCAGCAGAAGTTGCGGAAACGCAGGAAGTAGACGCAACCGGTTTCCAAAACTGGGCCCCTTGGGCTTCGTCAGATATGTCGACCTCTTTTTTGTTTGAGAACCACCTGGAATCGTTGGGTATGAAGAAGTGGCCGTACTGGTAGATGAGCAAAGTCCGAAAGCACGATCGATGGCGGCAATGGGTTCAGTGCCACCACTGAATACTTATGCAGCGAAGGACTGTTATGGGGGCGATCCACAAAGTACATTGCACACTCGGTACCAACGACTAAGTTGAAACAAAGCAGAGTTGTTTCATCCAATTGATCCTATATTTTTTGTAAGATATGAAAAATTTTGATGCCTCAGATTGGGAAATCCGACTGTCCAATGCTTTGAGCAGACTTGCAAAAGTCCAAGACAGTTTCTTGCGAGATTATTGGGAAACCAATGGGTATCCGGTGCAGTGTACCTTCAATGGAAAGGACGAAACTCCATTTCCGACAGAGGCCTACTACCAAGTCTACAATGATGCATTGACCGCCAAACAGTGCGATCAAAGGCGATACTACAAGCCGCTAGTGGAGGCGCTTGCACCGGTAAGATCTCTTCTGCGCATCCACCCAGCATTTGCTTCGATACTCAGGATGCAGCTTGGACCTGAAGTTGTTCATGTTGGAATTTTGAACGGCAGCACCTACACTGACGTCGCCCAACTCATTTCTGGGGTGATGGCTCGACAATATTACCGATCCAACAAAAAATTCCTGAACACTGTCCAGGAGTTAAATTCTTTACTGTCGCTTGCGTCGCGACATGCGACCTCGCCCTTGAGTAGTGATTTCGACTTGGGCTTGGATGTCGATCTGTTTTACGGCGTAGAAGTTCCGCATAAGATCGAGCTAGGCAATGGCTTCTTTATCGCGCCCTTCGCTGAATTGCGTGACTACATTGAGCCAGAATGGTTTCGAAATCGAGCGCCGGATCAAGTAGAGGCACGGAATCTAGATTTGTTTTTTGGCTTTGCATCACCATTCCGCTGGCAGCCCGAAATCCGCCATGTAAATGCTCGCATCCCCGACAGACCTCCGAGGGATGTGCCTCCTTTGTTTCATCGCAAAAGCGCCGAATTTGCGGAACTTTTGTCGGTTGTTTTACGGTGCGCGATTACTTGGGTTTACGATTTTCCGGGTACCGTTCACAAGTCTAGCACGCAACTATTAGGGCAAGATCAAAAGGTGACATCGCCTCGCGCTGGCGAATTTGTTGGGAACTTTCACGACCCATTCCAAAAACGTAAGGCGGCAGATGTTGACCTGATTCTAGAAGCGGTAAACTTGTTCTCGAGAAAGAGCGAAACAGAATACCCGACTGTCGCCCCGCTCATCCACCGGCTCGCTGAAGCGCAACGAACATTTGGCAGATACGCGAAAGAAGATCGAATACTTGATCTAGCGATCATCTTTGAACGTTTTTATCCAGAAGAAAGTACACGTAGCAAACAATTGAGTAAGAAGGTTTCGAGAGCATTGGGTGGCAGTGACGCTGAGATCGCGAAGACAGAAGAGGCCTTCAGACACTTTTACAAAGTTCGCAGCGCTTTAATCCACGGAGCAAAAAAGGAAAGTGACAAGGATCTATTGCAGGAAATCGACGTCGCATTGGAAAACGGCTTTAGATTCGCACGAGCTTTGTTGTTGAATTCTATCTCGTAAAATCCTCGCAGAAAAATACCTAGCTCTTTGACAAGAACCGTTTGAGGATCGTTCAGGCAATCAGTGACCGACTGTTTTGGGCTGTGATCAGCCGAGTGCGCTCGCAGCGGTCACCTCGGACGGCTATCCTAACCGACGCCGCTCAGAGGCCAGTTCTTTCATCCTTGTGCGCAGTTCCGTGTCGGCAGGGCGCTTCGACGTGCGCCGAGACACACGCGGATCGATCCCGGCCAGCGCGCAGGCGCGTCGTTGATTGTAGCCCTTGGTCTTCATCGCCCAGTTCACAGCATTCCTCCTCGAACCGGGCTTCAGAAGTTTTTTCCGAGCATCTCTTTCAGCATCGCCACGTCCATCATCTGCTCAGCCAGCATCTTCTTCAGTTTGGCGTTCTCAGATTCCAGCGTCTTCAGCCACCGAGCGTCGGAAACCTCCATGCCGCCATACTTGGATCGCCACTTGTAGAAGGTCGCATCGCTGATCCCATGCTTGCGGCACAACTCCTTCGCGCCAAGCCCAGCCTGGTGATCCATCGGAATGCCAATGATCTGCTCTTCGCTGAAACGGCTTCTCTTCATCGTCTGTCTCCTCAGTTGGAGAACAGGCTAATCTCAAATCGAGGGCATTTCAGGGGAGCAGGTCATCTGCAATGAAGTTCCCATTCGTGCATTTTCCCCAAGGCACCGATCATCGACAGGTTCATCATCGACCGCGTCTTGGCACCGATGACGATCATGCCAATGCCGACAAGGCCAATGATGGGGGCAAGAAATTGGGCGAGATAAAAGAAAAAACGCATAGGGTTTGGATGCTGTTTTAAGTTGGCAAAAATGTGACGGGCGGAGTTGAGGTGGAAATCGCCTGTTACTTGGGGTCGGGTTCAATTTTTTCGACAAAAATAGTCCGTGATTTCAGAGCTCTAATCAGCTCTACGGGAAACCCCCAGTATCGAAAGAAATCAGGTTCCGTTAACCGTAACTTATCGAACGGAATACTCGGACGATACCACTTTTCCCCTGTGGGGGGCTGGCTACTTACCCCCTCGGCCGGCCCCTCATTAACGGGATGGTATGCATGCTGCGCTATGCGCTTTTCCCCAGAGATAGCAATACATCGGTAACGATCCCGGGCAATTCCGAAGCAGCGTCATAGGTGGCTGTGTGCGGAATCTCGGTGATTGGCGACTTACGGTACCCTTCGGTAAACAGAAGAAATGGGACTTCTGCCCGCAGCGCGGTTTCCGCGTCCACTTCGCTGTCTCCAACAAAAAGGAACGGGCCGGTTTGGGGGACAGCGGCAAAGCTGGCTTGCAGGTGGCGCGGATCCGGTTTGCGGTTGGTTACGCTGTCACCGCCAAGAACGGCATCGAAGTATTGCGAAAGGCCCAGAGCCTCAAGAATATGGCGCGCGGGGGCTTCGGGCTTGTTGGTGCAAACGCCCATCGCGCAGCCCATGTCGCGTAGCTGCTCAAGCGCCTCAATCACGCTGGGATAAACAACCGTTTGATCGCTGGCGGCGTTGTTGTAGTGGGTCAGCGTTTGCTGTGTCAGCTCGACATGCTTTTCCAATGGCAGGGTGCAATGTAAAATCACCCGCTCAACCAGCTTTGGCAGGCCGTTGCCCACAAACTGCTGAATCTGAGACAGGGGTAGGGGTGCTACCTTTTGATCCTCTAGCATTCTGTTCGCGGCGGCGGCCAGATCGGCAATGCTGTCTACCAGTGTTCCGTCCAGATCGAACATGATGGTTGCGCTCATGGGGGCCTCATGGGGGTTGCGATAGGGTTTTGCGGCAATCTGCCGGATATTTTCACGAAATAACAGCGCTTTGGTGAATCTGCTCGAACAGGTCTTGACATACCTGACTAAATTAATCAGATTACAGGCCAAGACGACAGCCAACCCCGGTCGGGTCAGCCATGTGACGAAAAAAAACGCGAACAGATTCAGGTATTTCGCTCGAGACCCTTTGGAGTTGTCCCGATGAACATGCAAAACACAGATACCAGCCAAACCTATGCCGTCTCCATGCTGCCCTCGCACAAGGCAGAAGATCTGACCAAGGGTGGAAACCTGGCCCATATCGAGTTGGGTGACCAGCTGTATACGCTGCGCATCACCCGCGCCGGTAAGTTGATCTTGACGAAATGAGCAGGTCCTCGCCCCGTGGCGGTGCAGCCGTTGGCCGACTTGCAGACCTAAGCCCTGTTGAGGCAGGTGCCGTAATGTATTTGCGGCTATGGGGCGAAGGCGCGCAGGGCCGCGCAGATGCCGCCAGCGACTTTGAGATCGCGCTTGGCCTGGAAAGCGGGCGCGCTGCGATGCTAACGCTGGATCGGCTGTGCACGCTTTGTGCGCATCACGGTCGACGTCCCTTGATCCGTCATGGGTTGGGATGTGCGTGCCTGGGTGCGGATGAGAATTGCTTTGCGCAGATGATCGCTGCAGCCTCAGAGGGTGCGCGCGAAGACGCCATGATGATGGCTTCGTTGATCGTACGGGCGGACTTTGCGCCCGCGCTGACCTCATTGTCCGAAGAACTTGGGCTGACCCTGCGCCGTATGACGGCCTCTGTCCCGATGCCCAGCACCGGACACCGACCCCCCGCAGCCGTGCTGCATTAAGCAGCAGGCAAGCGCTAAACCCCGGCCCCCCTCGTGCCGGGGTTTTTTATCAGCAGCATCCGCAACCGGCGTGATGGTGATCATGGTCGCAGACCGGCACCGGGGCAAAATCACCCACCTCGGACAGCACATCGCGCAACGCCCACAGGATCATGTCCACATCTTCGGCCTCGATCGTCAGAGGCGGGCGGATTTTCAGGATATTGTCTCTGGGCCCTTCGCTGCCGATCAGGATACGATGATCCCGCATCCGGTTCTTGACGTATTTGCAGATCTCGGTGCCCTCGGACCCGTCCGGGTTGATCAGTTCGACACCCAGGAACAGGCCCATACCGCGCACATCGCCGACGCAGCCGAAATCGGCCTCGATCTTGCGCAGTCCGTCCATCAGGCGGGCCCCCATGGTGCGGGCGTTGTCCTGCAGCCCTTCGTCATCGACGATGTCCAGAACCTCTTTCCCGATCCGGCAGGACAGGGTTGATCCGCCGAAGGTCGAAAAGAACTCAATCCCGTTGTCAAAGCTGCGGGCGATGTCCTCGGTGGTGACAAGCACGCCCAGGGGGTGCCCGTTGCCGATGGGTTTGCCCATGACAACGATGTCCGGCAGCGCGCCCTGGTGTTCAAAACCGAAGTAATATTCGCCCAGACGCCCAAGCCCGGTCTGCACTTCATCGGCGATACAGACACCGCCCGCGGCACGGATTTTCTCGTAAACCGCCGGCAGATAGCCCTTGGGCGGGATGATCTGCCCCCCGACCGAGGGGAAGGTCTCGGCGATGAAACCGGCGACACCGTGCCCTTTGTCTTGCAAGGCGGCAATCGCAGGGTCCACAAAATTCGCGAATTTTGTGGCGCGGTCGGGATCGTCGCGCCTGAACGATCCGCGATAATCGTCGGCCACCTCAACCAGTTCGACCCAATCGGCCTGACCTACCCCGCCGGGCTTGTTGAACTTGTAGGCCGAGATCGCAACGGCTGCGTTCGTATTCCCGTGATAGCCGTGATCCGGGGTTACGATCCCCATGGCCCCGGTATGTGCGCGGGCCAGCCGCAGCGCCAGCTCATTCGCCTCAGTGCCGGAATTGACGAAGAAACAGACCTCCAGATGATCCGGCAGTTTCGACAGAATCTTATCTGCAAAAGCGGTTTGCGCCGGGTGCAGATAGCGGGTGTTTGAATTCATCCGTTTCAACTGATCCGCCGCCACAGCCTGAATGCGCGGATGCGCGTGGCCCACATGAGGAACGTTGTTATAGGCGTCCAGATAAGGCCGCCCCCATTCGTCAAACAGGTGATGTTTCCACCCCCGCACCAGCATCACCGGATCATCGTAGGTCAGACTGAGATTGCCGCCGAAATGGTCTTGCCGCCCCTGCAGGATCGCGTGTTTGTCGGTCGGCTGATAAAACACCTTGTCATCGGGCAGGTTCAGCAGAGCCGCCGGGTTGGGGCAAACCGCATGCCACAGCTCCATCTCATCCGGGTCGCCCACGCCGGGCCAGTCGTTTTGCATCCCGTCGGTGGTCAGGGCCAGCTGGAAATGGACATGCGGGGCCCAGCCGCCATTTTGACTGGCATCCCCCAGCTGCGCAAAGGCGGCCCCCTGTGCCACCGGGTCGCCCGGTTTCAGCCGGTCGCAGACCTCGGGGTCCAGATGACCATAGAGCGTATAGAACGGATCGCCCTCGGGGGTTTCGTGGTGCAGGATCACCACGCCGCCATAATCCAGATGCGCATCCCGGTTCTCGATGGCTTCAACCCGACCGCTCATCGGCGCGTGCAGCACGGTGCCAGCAGGGGCAAACACATCTACGGCCAGATGCACGGTGCGCCGGTCAGAGGCCTTCCAAGGGCCCTTGCGGAACCCGGGCTCGGCGTAAATCAGGCGGGGTTCGTTGTAGTAGCCCAGCCATAGGCCCTCGCCAAATTCCTCACCCACGCGGGCGGCTTCTTCGAGGGGCATATGAAACGGGTTCTGGGGCCAGACAGAGTTCTCAACAGACAATGAGCCCATGAGAACATCGCTCAGGTCCTGGCCAAACATCGGGGCGAATTGGCCGCGATGCTCGGACAGATAGGCATGGATACGCTCGGCCCCATCGGTGACAGGCAGACCGCAGGCCGCGCGCAGCCGGGCCGCCATCAGGCTGCCATTGACGTCCGCGTTTTCAAGGAACCGCCAGGCCGGGGCCTGACTGATCGTCACATAGGGGTCATCGGGGTTGTCAGCCGCCATCAGGGTCGAGTTCACCACCGACACCGCCAACCGCATCCGCAGCAGTGGCCAGATCAGATCAACCTCATCCGCGCGCAGCCGGTTGGCCGCGTGATAGCCCCGCACCAGCGCGGCCAAAGCACGTTCCGGCTTGGGATGATCCAGAACGATATACGCCCCACAAATCGCCAGATCACAAACGCGCGGAGAGGCACACATATCCCCCAGATCAATCAGGCCCGAGACGGTCTGACGCTGCCCCAGCTCACCTTCGACCAGAACATTGTAGTCATTGGCGTCATTGTGGATGGCCTGTTTGGGCAGCCCCTCAAGCCGTTCTGAAATCGCACGGAACCCATCGCAAATGTCAGCCAAAAGCGCCCGCCGCGCAGGGTCGGCAATCGCGTCCAAGCGGTCCGTGATCCAACCGGCTTGCAAAATGTCCCATTTGAAATCCGCCCGATGCAGCCCGTCATGGGTGAACCGCTCCAGCGCCTTGTCCGTCGCCCCCAGAACACGCCCCAGTTTCAGGATCAATTCCTCAGATTTCGGCGCGGCCTTGGCATAGCATTGCCCCGGCAAGCACTCCAACAACCAGACCAGGTGCGTCTGACCCTGCTGATCCGCGATTTCAGGCAGCAGCTCTCCGTTCAAATCCGCAAACACCTGCGGAAACGGCAGACCCGGTGCGGCGCTCGCCAGATGCGCCAGCGCCTTCACCTGCAGATCAACGAATTCCGCCTCGCACCCCGCGCGCATGACCTTCAGCACATAGTCCTGACCATTCGTGGCCCGCACCATGAAATTCAGATCATACTCACCATCCAGCCGCGATAGCTTGGCCTCCAGCCCCCAGTGGTTGCGCAGGGCACCCGCCCAGAAATCCGCCATGCCGCTCATGCGATGTCCAATCCCTCTTCCAACGGGATCCCCTTCATCTGTCTAAAAATATCCTCGGGGGGAATCGCGCCCAAGGCGCGATGGGGGGCAGACAGCCCCCCTGACCCGTTACCCCAAAGCGCGCAACCGCTTGATCAGCGAAGAGGTATCCCATCGTCCGCCGCCCAGCTTCTGCACATCTTTGTAGAACTGATCGACCAAAGCCGTCACCGGCAGCGACGCTCCGGTCTCATCCGCCGTATCCAGACAAATGCCCAGATCCTTGCGCATCCAGTCAACGGCAAAGCCGTGATCGAAATGATCATCCAGCATGGTTTCATACCGGTTCGCCATCTGCCAGCTGCCAGCCGCACCCTGACTGATCACCTCAACGACCGCGCGCCCGTCCAGCCCGGCTTTCTCGGCAAAATGCAGCGCTTCGCTGAGGCCCTGCACCAGACCGGCAATGGCAATCTGGTTGCACATCTTGGTCATCTGGCCCGCGCCACTGTCGCCGATCCGGCGGCAGATCTTGGAATAGACCTGCATGATCGGTTCAGCCGCGTCATAAGCCGTCAGGTCCCCACCGCACATGATCGACAACACGCCGTTCTCAGCCCCGGCCTGACCGCCCGAGATCGGGGCATCGACAAAGGCGATCCCTTGGCTTTGACCCGCCTCATACAATTCACGGGTCACTTTCGCCGACACGGTGGTGTGATCGACAAAGGTTGTACCCTCGGCCATGCCGTGAAACGCGCCATCCGCGCCGGTGCAGACCATCCGCAGGTCGTCGTCATTGCCAACGCAGGCCATGACAAATCCCGCGCCCTGAGCCGCCTCTTTCGGGGTGGCCGCCATCGCGCCGCCATGCTGGGCAACCCACGCTTCGGCCTTGGCAGCAGTGCGGTTGTATACGGTCACCTCATGACCGGCCGCCTGCAGGTGTCCTGCCATTGGGTAGCCCATGACGCCCAGGCCCAGAAACGTAACTTTTGCCATTTGGTGATCCTCTCTGCTGTCCGGTCCCTTACTGTTCGGCGGGCCGGATTGTCAGGCAGAGACAAAGCAAAGCTGCGCACAAAGAGCAACCCCGCGTCAGGCTTTGCCGCCCAAATCCTGCAGGATCGGGCAATCGGGGCGGCCATCGCCCGCGCAGGCGTCGATCAGATGGCCCAGCGTGTCGCGCATTGCATTGAGATCGGCGATCTTGGCCTCGATCTGCGCCAGATGATCGCGTGCCACTTTCTTCACATCGGCACTGGCGCGGCTTTCGTCTTCGTAAAGCGCCAGCAGGGTGCGGCAGTCTTCGATGGTGAAGCCCAGGGCGCGGGCGCGACCCAGAAAATTCAGCTTATGCACATCCTGCGTGCGAAACTGGCGGTACCCGTTGTTGTCGCGCAGCGGTTTGATCAGGCCGATATCCTCGTAGTAGCGGATCGTTTTGGCGGGCAGGCCGGTTTGAGTGGCAACTTCTCCGATATTCATGGCGTCACCTTTTGCGTGCTGTGATCCTGTGGCACCTCGGGCAGGCTGGCGCGGACGCGGCGCAGGCGCAGCGCGTTCGAGACGACAAAGACGCTCGACAAGGCCATCGCCCCGGCAGCCAGGGCAGGGGACAGAAGGTGGCCGCTGAACGGGTACAGAACCCCGGCGGCCACCGGGATCAGCAGGATGTTGTAGCCGAAGGCCCAGCCGAGATTCTGGCGGATGTTGCGCATGGTGCGGCGGCTGATCTCGACCGCATTGGCCACGCCGCGCAGGTCGCCGGACATCAGCACCACATCCGCCGTCTCAATCGCCACATCAGTGCCGGTGCCAATGGCCACCCCGATATCCGCCGCCGCCAGAGCAGGGGCATCGTTGATCCCGTCCCCGACAAAGGCAAGCGTTCCGTGCTGCTCGCGCAGCGCGGTGATTGCGGCCAGTTTGCCATCCGGCAGAACCTCGGCCGTGACGTGGTCGATACCCAGACGGTTGGCCAGCGCCTGTGCGGTGCGTGCGTTGTCTCCGGTCACCATCGCCAGCGTGACACCGGCCGCATGCAACCGTTCCAACGCTTGTTTGGTGCCGGGTTTGATCGGGTCCGAAACCGACAGCAAACCCGCGGCCTGTCCGTCAATGGCAGCAAACAGCGGCGTTGCCCCTTCGCTGGCGCGGTGATCGGCCTCGGCGGTCAGGTCGGACAGATCGATACCGTTCTGCGCCATCAGGCGCGGGGACCCGATCAGCACGTCGTGGCCCTCGACCGTCGCGCGAACACCCAGCCCGGTCATCGATTGGAACGCGGACAAGGGCGGCAGGTCCGCCGGCCCCGCGCGGGTGACCGCCGTGGCAATCGGGTGCTCGGATTGGGATTCAACCGCGGCGGCCAGCCGCAGAACGGTGTCACGGTCAAACCCGTTCACTGGCGTGATACTCTCCAGCTCGGGCCGCCCAAGTGTGAGTGTCCCGGTCTTGTCCAGCGCGATCACCCTGGCCTGTTGCAACTGCTGCAAGGCATCGCCTTTGCGGAACAGCACGCCCAACTCTGCCGCACGTCCTGTGCCGACCATGATCGAGGTTGGTGTAGCCAGCCCCATGGCGCAGGGGCAGGCGATGATCAGAACGGACACACCGGTCACCAGCGCCATCGGCAGGGCCGGGGCCGGGCCAAAGATCAGCCAGACCGCAATGGTCAGCACGGCCACCGCCATCACGGCAGGAACGAACCAGGCGGTGATCCGGTCGACCAGCCCCTGAATCGGTAGCTTGGCCCCCTGTGCCTGCTCAACCATGCGAATAACCTGCGCCAGAACGGTATCTGCCCCGACGCGCGTCGCCCGGACACGCAGCGCGCCGGTTCCGTTGACAGTGCCGCCCACAACCTGATCACCCTGCGCCTTGCCGACCGGAACAGGCTCGCCCGTGATCATGCTTTCATCGACATAAGAGGTGCCGTCCAGCACGTCGCCATCCACCGGGACACGCTCACCGGGGCGGATTTGCAGGATGTTGCCAACGGTGATTTCTGCGATAGGACGATCGACGAAAGACCCATTCTGTTCGACCCGCGCGGTTTTGGGCTGCAACCCAACCAGCTTGCGGATCGCGGCACCTGTGCGGCCCTTGGCGCGCGCCTCCATCACCCGGCCCAGCAGGATCAGAACCACGATGACCGAGGCGGCCTCAAAATACACATTCGCACTGCCCTGCGGCAGAATCTGCGGGGCAAAGGTTGCCGTGACCGAAAACAGGTAGGCCGCGCCGGTGCCCAAAGCCACCAGCGCATTCATATCGGGCGATCCGCGCAGCAGGGACGGGATGCCCTTGGCATAGAACACGCTCCCCGGCCCCAGCAGCAGGACCGAGGTGAGCGCGAATTGGATCAGGTGACTGGTCTGCGTGCCAATTGTCGCCTGCACCCAGTGGTGGAAAGCCGGGATCATATGGCCGCCCATCTCCAACACGAAAACCGGCAGAGCCAGTATCGCGGCGAATGTGGTGGCCCGTGTCAGCGCATGTGCTTCGCCCGACTTTGTTGACGCGGATGCGGTCTCGGAGCCATCCGCGATCTGCGCCGGATACCCTGCATCCGCGCATAGTTTCGCCAGCGCCTGCGGGTCTGTTGCGCCGTCGAGATAGGTGAGAGTCGCGGTCTCGGTCGCCAGATTGACCTGCGCATCGACCACCGCCGGGTTGGCCGTCAAGGCGCGCTGCAACCGCGACACGCACGAGGCGCAGCTCATGCCGTCGACTTTCAAGGTCGTTTGCCGCGTCGCCGCCGGATAACCGGCTTGCGTCAACGCGTCTGTCACAGCGCTGACAGGCCCCTCAAAAGTAACCTGCGCAGTGTCCGTCGCGAAATTCACGGATGCGTCTGAGACTTCGGGCACAGCCTGCAGCGCACTTTCCACCCGTCCGACGCAGGACGCACATCCCATACCGGTGATTTTCAACTGAGTTGTTTGCGGCGTGGCCATGCGACTCATCCCGTGGAGGTTGTCACCTCCCACATGAGGGTTCCAGTCACGGGAAGGTCAAGAGGGGATCGCAGATTTCTGTATCTCCGCCTGCGCTCTTAATCGTCCGAAAGCCGGTCCAACAGCAGAGAATCTTGTGCAACAGGTGGTGTGCTGCGCACCGCCTCGGGCGAGGCAAAGAATGACAGCATCAGCCCCGAGATCAACAGCAATGCGCCGATCAGATACAGGGCGGCTTTGTTGAGTGCTGAACGCAGCATGGATCGGGCTTCCTTTGTCTGATGCGAGGTCAGGTCTGTCTTGCCAGTTGTTGTTTCAATTCTTCGTTCTCGGCCTGTAGCTGCGCTAATTGCTGACCCAGCGCGTTCAGATGCGGGCGCAGTTCGGCCTCGGTGTAGCGCGGGGTGATGTGGCTGGGGCAGTTCCAATCCAAAGCATCGACCCGAATGATCGCGGCGCGTTCGGCTGGGGCCTGCGCGCCCTCGGGGTATAGGCTTGCCGCAGCGGCCTCACCTTCGGTGAAGGACACCCGCCCCAGAATCTTGAGACGCCGCTGGTTGGCGTAATCCATCAGGATCATCGCAACCCGGTCATTGCCGTCCAGATTCCCGCGCGAGATGTACTGTTTATTGCCCGACAAATCGGCGTAACCGATGGTTTGCGGCCCCAGAACCTTCAGAAAGCCGACCGGCCCGCCGCGATATTGCACATAGGGCCAACCGGTTTCCGAAACAGTGGATTGGTAAAAGCCATCCCGCGCCTCGATAAACGCTTTTTCGGCAGGACCGATTTGATGGCCCTGCTGCGGCCCGCCCTCAATGAACTTGGCGTAGGTTTTGGCTGATCCCATCCGTCCCTGATGTGCAAGGACCGCCGGGGTAAAGGTCAGCTCGGAAAAGGCGCGCGGCATGGGGTGTCCTTTTACAGTCCCAGATCGGACAGGCCGGGATGGTCGTCCGGGCGGGGGCCTTGGGGCCAGTGAAACAGGCGATCACTTTCCGCAATCGGCAAGTCGTTCAATGAGGCATGCCGCATGGCCATCCGGCCATCTTCCGCAAATTCCCAGTTCTCATTGCCGTAGGAACGGAACCACTGGCCGCTGTCATCATGCCATTCATAGGCATAGCGCACGGCGATCCGATTGCCTGAAAAAGCCCAGAGTTCCTTGATCAGCCGATAGTCCAGCTCCTTGTTCCATTTGCGTGTCAGAAACGCATGGATATCTGCGTGACCGCTCAGGAATTCGGCCCGGTTCCGCCATTGGCTGTCCTCGGTATAGGCCGGGGTGACCACATCCGCATCGCGGCTGTTCCAGGCGTTTTCAGCCATACGAACCTTTTGCGTCGCGGTTTCCTGCGTGAATGGGGGCAGAGGAGGGCGGCTCATCACTTGGTCGTTCACGTCAGGGCGGCTGCGATCATGGCAAGGGTCAAAAGAACCGGGACGTATTGTGGGGCGAACAGGCTGGCGTGACGTCTCATCATACTTCTCCAAAGGTTAACAGATCGGTACATCTTAAGATCAATGTGTACAGATCGGTAAGGTTTTGCAAGTCCTATTTTGAAACTGTTAGCGCTTGAACTTTGTGTGGCTGCAAATTATGTACTGATCAGTACACTTAGGAGCCCGTATATGCGCCCCAACAAACGAGATGAGCTTGTCGAAAAAGCCCTGCAGGTGTTTTACCGCGATGGGTTTCATGCCACCGGGATGGACAAGCTGGTCGTCGAGACGGGTGTCTCCAAGACCTCGATGTACAAGCATTTCCGCACCAAAGAGGACTTGATCCTTGCTGCGCTGAAACTGCGGGATGAGAGTTTTCGCGCCGATTTCCTGGCCCGTTTGGATGAGCTTGCCGATACGCCCGCAGGTCAGATCATCGCCAGCTTTGACGCGCTGGGCGAATGGTTCAGCGAAACTGACTTTCGCGGCTGTATGTTCATCAAGGCCGGCGCAGAGTATCAGGACAAGGATCATCCGATCCACAAACAATCGGCTGAGCATAAGCAGATCATGCTGGATCATTTCACCGACCTTGCCCGTAAGGCCGGCGCGCCCGAGCCTGAGGCTTTGGCGTGCCAGATCGTGTTGTTGCAAGAGGGCGCGATTGTTGCTGCGGTCTTTCTGAAATCCTGTGACTCGGCGCGGGGGGCAAAGGCGGCGGCTCATGTCCTGCTGGAAAAAGCACTCTCCTAATCAGGTCTCATCGGTAAAAAGACGTTGCGTAGCAAAGCGTCCCGCGCATTGGATTGGACGGCTTGCCCAGCTACCTTTGCTCTCAAGAGACAAGGGGAGGATACGGCATGTCGCTCTTTACCACGACCGCCAGTTGGGTGACCGAAGAACATCGGATGTTTTCTGAGATGGCAGACCGGTTCATGGAAGACGAACTGGTGCCCAACGTAGAACGCTGGATCGAGAATGGGGCCGTTGACCGAGACATGTGGCGCAAGGCGGGCGACATGGGGTTGATGGCCGGAGCCATCCCCGAGGCTTATGGCGGTGTCGGTGGCGGCATCGGGTTTGATGCGGTGACGTTGTACGCGCAAGCCTCGCACGGGGATTGCGGATGGGGTTACGCGATCCAGTCCATCGTCATCCACTACATCACCGCCTATGGCAGCGAAGATCAAAAGCAGAAATGGCTGCCGCGCTTGGCTTCGGGTGAAATGGTGGGGGCTTTGGCGATGACCGAGCCGGGAACCGGGTCTGATGTTCAATCCATTCGCACAACGGCGGATAAGGATGGTAATTCTTACCGTTTGAACGGGTCCAAGATATTCATCACCAATGGCCAGTCGGCGGATTTGATCCTTGTGGCGTGCAAGACGGATAAAACGCAGGGCTCCAAAGGGGTCTCTCTGATCGCAGTCGAAACCGATGGCGCTGATGGGTTTCGCAAAGGGCGCAACCTGAAAAAGCTGGGGATGAAGGCCAATGACACGGCCGAGCTGTTCTTTGAAGACGTCAAAGTGCCGATGACGAACCTCCTGGGGCCCGAGGAGGGTCGGGGCTTTTATCAGATGATGAAGCAATTACCGTGGGAGCGTCTGACGATTGGTATCGGCGCGCTGGGCGCGATTGATTTCGCCATCGCTGAGACAGTGAAATACACGCAAGAGCGGAAGGCTTTCGGGCAGCGCGTGATGGATTTTCAGAACACCCGCTTCAAACTGGCTGAATGCAAGACCAAGGCCGAAGTGCTACGCAGCTTTGTCAATGATTGTGTCGCACGGCTGGAGGCAGGTGATTTGGATGCGTCGACGGCTTCGATGGTGAAATACTGGGGATCAGAGGTTCAGAACGAAGTCATGCATGAGTGCCTTCAGCTGTTTGGTGGTTATGGGTTCATGATGGAATATCCCATTGCCCGCCTATACGCCGATGCTCGGGTCCAGATGATTTATGGCGGCACGAATGAGATCATGAAAGAGCTGATCGCCCGGTCAATCGACACCTGACCAGGGCCCGGCGGCGCTCCCGCCCGTCGTCGACGTTTCTGGCGAAACATCTCCTCCCGTTGGGCCAGGCAGGCGCGGGCGCAGCCCGCGCCTGCCTGGCCCCCTGCCGTCCGCAGGACGCAAGGCCGAAGGCCGCGCAGGTTTGTTGTGAGAGGTTAAGGCCGGTTTGCTTGGCTGACTTGTTCTTGCAACCAAGAACGAAAGGACTTCAGCGGCTCGGACTCCGCTCGGGATTGAGGCCAGACAAGGTAGAAATCTCCAAGGCTCACTTTCGGGCCTGGCCATGCCGACACAAGCCGGCCTGCTTTCAGATCAGCTTCGACCAGATAGCTGGGCAGCAGCGCAATGCCCAATCCATGGATCGTCGCCTGACCCATGGTTGAGAACTGGTCAAACAGCATACCACTTACCCCCGTGACCTCTTTCCCTTGCGCCGCGAACCATTTTTCCCAGGCATCGGGCCGGGTTTCCAGATGCAGCAAGGGCGCCGTCTGCAGCCATTCAACGCTTTCGCCTTCGTCTGGCCGCAGTTCAGGAGCACATACGGGCAAGACCTCTTCGCGCATGACCGGCAGGTAATTGACCCCGGCCCAGTCGCGCTGGCCAAAGTGAATGGCGGCGTCAAAACGCTCGGTTTCGAAGTCAAAGGGTTTTAGGCGCGTGTTCAGGTTGACGGTCACTTCGGGGTGGCTGCGGGCGAAATCCTGAAGCCGTGGGGCCAGCCAGTGCATGCCAAAGGCGGGCAGGATGGACAGGTTGAGCGATCCCCCCGTCGGATTGGCCTTGAGCTTGAGCGAGGCTTGCGCCAATTGGGTCAGCGCCGTTCGCGCGACCGCGACATATTCCTTGGCTGCGGGGGTCAGGTGCAGCCGCATCTGGCTGCGTTGGATCAGGTCGACGCCCAATTGCTCTTCCATCGACTTGAGCTGTCGGCTGATCGCGCTTTGGGTCAGCGACAGCTCATCTGCGGCGGCAGATGCACTGCCAAGGCGGTCGACGGCCTCAAGCGCCAGCAGCGAGGGGATCGAGGGCAGGAACCGGCGGGGCGCTATCATATGATGAATCCTCATACCTTTCGGATGGAATATCACTGGCATTTACCCTGCGCCAGACCGATATACGTGCAGGCCTTTCTTTTGGGTGACCCACTTTGACGCCATGTGTTACCCCGGATACAGCCGACGAACTGAGATCACGAGAAAATCGGGAAACAGACTATGGATCGCGCCCAGATCGTTCACGAAAATTTTCTGACACGGGTGGCCGAGGGTACGTTGCCCGAAGGCGCTGCCCCGCGACCGGGGCTTAGCAATGCCGATGCGGTGTCGCTGTTCCGGTCGCAGGTCCTCAGCCGGGCGCTGGACCGGACCAGCCGTGCGATGCAGAAGGCCGGGCAGGGGTTCTATACGATCGGCTCGTCGGGGCATGAGGGAATGGCGGCGGTGGCCCACGCGCTGCGCCCGACCGATATTGCGTTTCTGCACTACCGGGACGCGGCGTTCCAGATCGCCCGGTCCGAACAGGTGCCCGGCCAGCAGATCGCCTGGGACATGTTGCTGAGCTTTGCCTGCTCCAGCGAAGACCCGACCTCGGGCGGGCGGCACAAGGTGCTGGGGTCCAAGGCGTTGACGATTCCGCCGCAGACCTCGACCATCGCCAGCCATCTGCCCAAGGCAGTTGGCGCGGCCTATTCGCTGGGGGCTGCCCGGCGGCGCGCCCCTGAGCATCGCGAATTGCCCGAGGACGGGATTGCCATGTGTTCCTTTGGGGATGCCTCGGCCAATCATTCTACCGCACAGGGCGCGATCAATACCGCGGGCTGGACCAGCGTGCAGTCGACACCGCTACCGCTGTTGTTTGTGTGTGAAGATAACGGGATCGGTATCTCGGTCAAAACGCCCAAAGGCTGGATACAGGCATCCATGGAACATCGTCCGGGGATCAAGTATTTTCAGGCCAATGGTTTGGACATTTATGAGACCTACGCGGTGGCGCAAGAGGCCGCCGACTACGTGCGAACCCGCCGTAAACCTGCCTTTTTGCATCTGAAAACTGTCCGTCTTTACGGACATGCAGGCGCGGATGTGCCGACCACGTATCTCTCCAAAGCCGAGGTTGAGGCGGATGAGGCGAAGGATCCGCTGCTGCATTCGGTGCGATTGTTGGATCAGGCTGGCGCATTGTCACCCACAGCGGCGTTGCAGATTTATAAGGACACCTGCGCCCGGACCGACCGCATCGCGGCCGAGGCGGCGACACGTCCGCATCTGGCCAATGCCGAGGAAGTTGTGGCTAGCCTGATTCCGCCGAAACGCCCCTGCAAACCCACCAACGGCCCCAGTGCCGAGGCGCGGGCCAAGGCGTTCGGCGGAGACATGCGGGCGATGGACGACCCGCAGCCCATGAGCCGCCTGATCAACTGGGCGCTGACCGATCTGATGCTGGAACATGGCGAGATCGTCTGTATGGGCGAGGATGTGGGCCGCAAGGGCGGCGTTTATGGCGTCACCCAGAAGCTGCAGCAGCGCTTTGGCCCGGATCGGGTGATCGACACTCTGCTGGACGAACAGTCGATTCTGGGTCTGGCGATTGGTATGGGACATAACGGGTTTGTTCCGATCCCCGAGATCCAGTTCCTCGCCTATCTGCACAATGCCGAGGACCAGATCCGGGGCGAGGCGGCGACATTGCCGTTTTTCTCGAACGGGCAGTTTTCTAACCCGATGGTGCTGCGGATTGCGGGGCTGGGTTATCAGAAGGGGTTTGGCGGGCATTTCCACAACGACAACTCGCTGGCCGTGCTGCGCGATATCCCGGGTGTGATCATTGCCTGCCCATCCACAGGTGCGGATGCGGCGCAGATGATGCGGGAATGCGTCCGGCTGGCGCGTGAGGAGCAGCGGGTGGTGGTGTTTCTGGAACCCATCGCGCTTTACCCGATGCGGGATTTGCATGGGGCGCAGGATGGCGGGTGGATGACGACCTATCCGTCGCCTGATCAACGCATCGCGCTGGGCGAGGTCGGCGTGCATGGGGACGGCACGGATCTGGCCATCGTGACCTATGGCAACGGGCATTACCTGTCGAAACAGGCGCTGCCCGAGCTGGAGGCGGCGGGCATCAAGACCCGCATCATCGATATGCGCTGGCTTGCGCCCTTGCCGGTCGAGGCCCTGCGCGCGGCCACCAAAACATGTGCACATGTTTTGGTTGTTGACGAATGCCGCCGCACGGGCAGTCAGTCCGAGGCGCTGATGACTTTCTTCGTCGAAGAAAGTCCCGCCACCCCAATCGCGCGCGTTGCGGCTGAGGATTGCTTTATCGCCACGGGGCCGGCCTATGCCGCGCCGCTGCCGTCGAAGGACGGCATCGTGGCCGCCGCCCTGAACCTGATCGGATGCCGCGCATGACCCGCACCGCTGTTGTGATCTGCCCCGGACGGGGCACCTATAACAAGCCCGAGCTGGGCTATCTGCATCGCCACCACGCACAGCGCATGGACCTGTTTCAAAGCTTCGATGCCGTGCGCGCGGCGGCCGGGCAAGAGACAGTCACCGCTCTGGACGGGGCCAGCCGGTTTACGGTCAGTACGTATTCGCGCGGCGATGTGGCCTCTCCGCTGATCTATGCAGCGTCTCTGGCCGATGCGCAGGCGCTGGCCGAAGATATTGAGGTGGTCGCCGTCACCGGTAACTCGATGGGGTGGTACATTGCGTTGGCCACCGGGGGTGCCCTATCGCCCGAGAACGGGTTCCGCGTGGTGAATACGATGGGCACGCTGATGCAAGAGCAGCTGATCGGCGGCCAGCTGGTCTATCCCTTTGTGGGTGAGGATTGGAAGAACGATCCCGCGCACAAGGCCGAGCTGATAGCAGATGTGGCACGCATCAACGCATCAGACGGGTGTGATCTGGCCCTGTCGATCGATCTGGGCGGGATGCTGGTTCTGGCGGGAAATGATACGGGTCTGCTGGCCTTTGAGGACGCCCATCCCAAGATACAGGATCGGTTCCCCATGCGGCTGCCCAACCATGCGGCGTTTCATACCAATTTGCAGGCGCCCGTCGCCGCTGAGGGGCGCAAGCGGCTTGGGGCAGAGATGTTTGGCCAGCCCGCGCGCCCTCTGATCGATGGGCGGGGTAAAATCTGGTGGCCGGGCGCGACGGATACGCAGGCGCTGTGGGACTATACTCTGGGCCATCAGGTGACTGAGGCTTACGATTTCACCCGCGCCATCCAGACCGCCGCGCGGGAATTTGCGCCGGACCTGTTCATCGTGACCGGGCCGGGGGCGACCCTGGGCGGGGCTGTGGCGCAATCGCTGGTTCTGGCCGATTGGAAGGGGATGTCTGACAAAGCGGCGTTTCAGACCCAACAGGACGCACAGCCGTTTTTGATCGCCATGGGCCGTGACGATCAAAGGGCGCTTGCAACCGGCTGAGACCGCCCCGATGATCCGCGCAAAATCGAGGAGCCTTGCGTGAACGACCTGAACCACTCCCTTTGGCTGCAAACCTGTGCCGAGCATGTCGACAGCCAGCCTTTGTCCGAGGACCTGACTGTTGATCTGGCGGTGATTGGCGGCGGCTATACGGGTTGCTCGACCGCGCTGACCGCCGCTCAGGCCGGAGCGGCGGTCTGTTTGCTGGAAGCGCAGGAAATCGGGCATGGTGGGTCTGGTCGAAATGTGGGGTTTGCCAATGCCGGACTGTGGTTGCCTCCGGCGGATATCCGCAAATATCTCGGCGACAAGGACGGGGATCGCCTGACGGCCCTTTTGGCCGCCGCGCCCGGTGATGTGTTCGATCTGATCGAGGCGCATGACATTCAATGCGATCCGGTGCGCAATGGAACCCTGCACTGTGCGCATTCCGCCAAGGGATTGCAGGACCTTGAAAACCGCCACGCACAGCTAAAAGCGTCCGGTGCCCCGGTCACGCTGCTCTCGGCCCAGCAAGCCGCGCAGCGCACGGGCAGCGGCACCTTCCACGGCGCTTTGTTCGATCCGCGCGCAGGCACGATCCAGCCGCTTGGCTATGTCCGGGGCCTGGCCCGCGCCGCTGGGCAGTTGGGGGCCCGGATCGCCACCAATACTCCGGTGCAGTCGCTGACATACCACGACGGCGTCTGGACGTTGAAAACCGATCAGGCAACAGTACGTGCGAAATACATCGTACAAGCCACGAACGCGTATCATCAGGGGTTGCAGGGAACAGCCCCCGCTTATGTGCCGGTCTATTATTTCCAGTTCGCGACCGCGCCCTTGTCCGACAACCTGCGCGCAACGATCCTGCCGGGGGGCGAGGGCGGCTGGGATACGGGCCTGATCATGACCTCGTTCCGATTGGATGCGCAGGGCAGGATGATCCTGGGTGCCATGGGCGATCTGGAGCATCTGGGCCGTGCGGCTCATATCGGGTGGATCAGGCGAAAACTGGCCTCGTTGTTCCCACAGCTCTCGGATCAGCCGCTGGCGCAGGGGTGGCATGGACGGATTGCCATGACCGCAGACCACCTGCCAAAGATCACGCAGATCGGTCCCAATGCCCTGTCGGCGCATGGATTTTCCGGGCGCGGGATCGGGCCGGGCACCGTGTTCGGCCGCCAGATGGCGCACAGCCTGCTGCAAGACGACCCGGCGCTGTTGCCGGTTCCGGCTGTGCCGGACTATCGCGAAAGCTGGACCGGCCTTCGCCGGGCCTATTTCGAAACTGGCGCGGCCCTGACCCATTTCGTCAAAGCGCGGTTCTGATCCTGCGCGTTTAGCCTTGCAGCGTTGCGGCGATGCCCTCGATCCGGTTGCGTAACCAGCGGTGGGCGGGGTCATTGGTCGACCGTTGGTGCCAGACCATGTAGATCGAGACCGGCGCGCAGTCGAAGGGCAGGGGCGCGCAGTCCAGCGCCGCCAGAGGTCCGCGTTTCATCAGGGCCGTATCGGTCGAAATCAAATCACTGCCTTTAACAAAACTCGGGATCGCGTTGAAATGCGGCAGGGTCACGGTGGGCGGTCTGATCTGGCTCTGATCCACGCCGCGCATCACGGCGCGGGAACTTCGGCCATCGGTGAAACGCACCTCGACATGTTCGGTTTCGCAATAGGTTTGCCAGCTGTCGGGTGGGGTGCGCCGCGTGGCGTCGTAAAAGATCATTAGTGGGCTGACCAACAGGCGTTTCTGGAAAATGTCCGGCCCGTCAGGCGGCAGAGGGGTCAGCATCAATTGACAGCGATCACTGCGCAGAAGGTCAGGGTCCGGGACGCCCGAGGGGATAAAGCCCAGCCGCAGCCTGACCCCCTCGGACCGCAGGGCGCGCAGCAGGGGCGGAAAGATCAGCTCGCGTGGCATGTCGTTGGTGGCGATCTGGAGGCTGATCTTTTCGGCCAGCGGATCAAAGGGGCGATCATCGGTCAGGGCACGCATCCCGTCCAGCACGCGCTGCACCGGCTCTTTCAGCGAAAGGGCGCGTTCGGTTGGGGTCAGCCCATGGCCTGACCGCACGAAAAGCGGATCACCCAGCACCTGTCGCAGCTTGGCAAGGGTGTGGCTGATCGCCGATTGCGTCACACCCAGCCGGTCCGCGGCCTTTGAGACCGAGCTTTCCTCAAGAATGGTCAGAAAGACCCGCAGGACTTTGCCGTCCAGATCGGTGAAATCAATATTGCTCATACCGTGTATGACTATTCATGAATGGATTTGCAGTCCATGGCGGAATAGATGCATCCTCAGCAAGCAGGAGGCACGCGATGGGGATCCGCTTTTTCTCGGACAAGAACCGCCCGGTTCATATGGGGCAGTACCCGTCAGAGCGGTTGGCACGGCAAAGCCGGATGCCCGATTTGTCTGCGGTTTCTCCGATGCCATCGCTCAGCTTTCGCCGCCCTGACCGACCCGAGAGTATCGTAAACGCGATGGGAGAGTTTCAGGCGATGATGGACACGATCCGCGATGGATTCGTGAATCCTGTGCGCTCGGACATTCCGGCCGATCTGACCGAGCGCGCCAATCACCTCAAGGCGTTTGGCTATTTCAATGATGCTTCGATGATCGGCTGTGGCCCGCTGCCGTCCGAGGCGCTGTTGCCAGAGCCCCGGCGCAACCCAGATATCGACCGTCTGGCCTATGCGCTGAAGACACGGCAGACCAAGACGCTGGCCTCGGGCATTGACCTGATCATGGCCGATTTGAAGGAAAGCATGGAGGCCACGCCGCGCGCCATGGACAGCCACCGCCACGCTATTGTTTTACTCTATGAACACAACCGGGACCCCGACCCGGATGAGCCGGGCGCGGACTGGATCATCGACGCGCAGGACCACCGTGCCTGTCTGTTGGCGACCGAGAACGCGGTGGTGATCGCCAATTATCTCCGCATTCTGGGATATGATGCGCGGGCGCATACGGTGATGTCGTCCGAAGTTGATCTGGGCAAGCTCGCCGTCGCGGCGGGGCTGTGTTCCGTCGAGGAGGGTGAGGTTGTCGCCCCATGGCTGGGCAAACGGTTCGGGCTGGCCGCTGTGACGACCGAGATGCAGATCGCCCATGATCAACCCCTGCTGCCTATGGCACAACAGCCGTGGTTTCGCACCCAAGGCCCCGCGTGGTGGCTGGGGGCGGGGTTTGCCAAGAACGCCCTGAATCGCGACGCCTATGCCAAAAGGCGCTATGTGGACGGGGCGCATCCGTTCGAAAACCTCAAGCGGGTTGAGACGCCTACCACCTATATCGACGAGGATAACGTCGCCCGCGTGCCCAAACGCGCCGACATGTTCGCGCGGGCGCAGTTCGGGGATATGGGCAAGCCCCTGCAGGACGCGGCCAAGGGCGGCTACTATGTGCGCAAGGCGGCACCCAGTACGGCCCAACGCCGCGCGCTGGGCGCGTTTGTTCTGTTGCAGGATGGGGAAAGCGCCGACACCGCGCCGCCCACCGATGCGGCACGCAATGCCGCGAATATTAAGGCGGCGACCTATTTTCTGGGGGTCGACGCGGTGGGCCTCAGCCGATGCCCCGAATGGGCGTGGTATTCGCATGATGCGACCGGCGAAGAGATCACGCCGCCCCACGATCAGGCCATCAGCATGATCATCGATCAGGGGTATGAAACGATGGAGGGCGCCAGCGGCGATGACTGGATCAGCGTGGCGCAATCCATGCGCGCTTACCTGCGGTTCTCGCTGCTGGGCGGGGTGATTGCGCAGCAAATCCGCAATCTGGGCTACAAGGCCCGCGCGCATACGGTGATGGATGGTGAGGTCCTGCAACCGCCCCTTTTGCTGCTGTCGGGGCTGGGTGAGGTTAGCCGGATCGGAGAGGTCATCCTGAACCCTTATCTCGGCCCCCGCCTGAAATCCGGCGCGGTGACGACCGATATGCCGATGGCCCATGACAAGCCGATTGATTTCGGTCTGCAGACGTTCTGCGAAAGCTGCAACAAATGCGCCCGCGAGTGCCCTTCGGGTGCGATCACGGCCGGGCCGAAACTGATGTTCAACGGCTATGAAATCTGGAAATCTGACAGTCAGAAATGCGCCACCTACCGTGTGACCACCCCGGGTGGGGCGATGTGTGGGCGGTGCATGAAGACCTGTCCTTGGAACCTTGAGGGCATCTTCAAGGAACGCCCCTTCCGCTGGGTCGCGATGAATATCCCCAAAGCCGCGCCTGCGCTGGCGCGGCTGGACGACGCTGTGGGAAATGGCGGGCTGAACGACGTCAAGAAGTGGTGGTGGGACCTGGAGCTGCAATCCGACGGCGCCTATCGCCCGACCGACCATCCGCTGAACCGGCGCGATCTGCAAACCGATCTGGACCTGAAGTATGAGGACCAGACGCTGGCCGTTTACCCTGCCTATCTGGCCCCGCATCCATGGCCTTATCCCTTCGCCATGGACCGAGAGGCCGGGATCGCGGCGTATCAGGCCATGGTCTCAGCCGACGAATACAAGGCCCGCAAGGCGGCGGGCGATTTGTCGGTGATCCACCGCTATACCATCGCGGGCGACGCGCCGGTGATGCGGGTGGAACTGACCAAGGTCGACAAGATGACCGCCGATGTGACCAAGTATGAATTCGCGACGCTGGACGGCTCCCCCTTGCCCGAATGGACCGCAGGCGCGCATCTGGACGTGCTGGTCGCGCCGGAATTTCTGCGGCAATACTCCATGTCCGGCAACCCTGCGGACCGTGCAGCTTATCAGATCGGCGTCCTGCGCGAGGATGAGGGGCGCGGCGGTTCGGCCCTGTTGCACCGGATTTTCAACGAGGGGCGCAAGGTCTTTATCTCGAAGCCGATCAACCATTTCGAATTGGACGAAACGGCCACAAAGACCTTCCTTATGGGCGGCGGCATCGGCGTCACACCGATGATTGCCTTTGCGCACCGTTTGCATGCCTTGGGCAAACCGTTCGAGCTTCACTATTCCGCCAGTACCCGCGCCGGGGCCGGGTATCTGGATGATCTGGCGGCCATGCCCTGGGCGGATCGCGTGCACTATCATTTCTCGGACGAAGGTACGCGGGCCGATCTGGATGCGGTCCTGTCGGGCTACCGCGAGGGCTGGCACGTCTATACCTGCGGGCCAGACCGGTTCATGGATGGCGTGATGCAGGCGGCGAGCCGTCAGGGTTTCCCTGAGGAGGCGCGGCATCTGGAATACTTCTCGGTCCCCGAACAGCCCGAATATGAAAATCACGCCTTTACCTTGAGGTTGGCGAAGTCGGGTCGAGATTTGACCGTTCCGGCGGACAAGGACGCCGCGCAGGTGCTGAATGAGGCGGGCATTCACGTGGATGTGAAATGCGCCGACGGCATCTGCGGCGTGTGCAAATGCGGTGTCATCTCGGGCGACATCGAGCACCGCGATTTCGTTTTGTCCAACAAACAACGCGAGAGCGCTATCATTCTGTGTCAAAGCCGCGCCGCGCGGCCGGATGGTGTGGTTGAGATCGACCTTTGATCCGGGGTCGGAAAACGACATTCTGAATCGCGAAAATTGGTCGCTCGGGCCATGGACGCCGGGGCGCGGCTGCACTAACGTCTCCGGCGAACCCAGTGAATCCTGATCAACAGGTGCGAGGTATTTTCATGGATTATCACAGCCCCGCCAGTTTCGCCGAGGCGTCGGCTCTGGCTGCAAATGCAACGGGCGTTACCCGCTTTCTGGCGGGTGGAACGGATGTTCTGGTGCAGCTGCGCTCGGACCTGGTCACGCCCGATACGCTGATCGACATCAAAAAGATCGACGGTGTCAGCGACATCACTCGAAACGGTGATGGCAGCTGGACGCTGGGCGTCGCTGCCACCGGCGCTGAAATGAGCGAACACCCCGATCTGGGCCGCGACTGGCCCGGCGTGGTCGAAGCGATGGACCTGATCGGATCGACCCAGGTGCAGGGCCGAGCGACGCTGACCGGCAACCTGTGCAATGGCTCTCCGGCGGCGGATTCGGTGCCTGCGATGGTTGCGGCGGGCGTAACCGTCACGGTCACAGGCCCCGATGGCACCCGCGAGGTGGCCGTTGAAGACATCCCAACCGGCCCCGGCAGAACCTCGCTGGCCAAGGGTGAGGTGATCTCGGCCGTGAACATCCCCGCGCGCGGGGACAACGCGGGCGACGCATATCTGCGATTCATTCCGCGCACGGAAATGGACATCGCCGTGGTCGGCGTCGGCGTCAGCCTGCGTCTGGACGGTGACACCGTGACCGAGGCGCGCGTCTCGCTGGGCGCGGTCGCGCCCACTGTCCTGCTGGTCGACGACTGCGCCAAGGCCATCATCGGCAGCACGCTGGACGACGCGGCGCTGGATGCGCTGGCCGCTGCGGCTTCAGCCGCCTGCAACCCAATTGACGACAAACGCGGCACGATCGCATTCCGCACCGAGGTCGCTGGCGTTCTGGCCAAGCGCGCCGCGAAGATCGCCTATGCCCGCGCCAAGGGAGAAAAAGCATGAGCAAGCTCCACGTATCCACCACAGTAAACGGGGACGCGGTTGATTACCTCTGCGACCCGCGCGAAACCCTGCTGGACTGTCTGCGCGACAAGCTGCACCTGACCGGCGCGAAAGAGGGCTGCGGCACCGGCGATTGCGGCGCGTGCTCGGTCACCGTCGATGGGCGTCTGGTTTGTTCCTGCCTGATGCTGGGCATTGAGGCGGACGGCAAGACCATCGAAACCGTCGAGGGTATCGCCGATGGCGATGTTCTGCACCCGTTGCAGCAGAAATTCATCGAACATGCCGCCCTGCAATGCGGCATCTGCACCCCGGGTATTCTGGTGGCGGCCAAGTCGCTGCTGGAGAAGAACCCCACCCCGACCGAGGAAGAAACCCGGTATTGGCTGGCGGGCAACCTGTGCCGCTGCACGGGCTATGACAAGATCATTCGCGCCGTCATGGAAACGGCCGAAGAACTGCGGGAGGCGTCATAATGGCTCTGGACGATCGTAAATCAGACTTCACCTTTGTTGGCACCCGTCCGAACCGCCCCGACGGTCTGGACAAGGTCACGGGCCGCGCCAAGTTCGGCGCCGATATGTCGGCACCCGGTATGCTGCACGGCGCAATCCTGCGCTCGCCCCATGCCCATGCGCGGATCGTCAAGATCGACGCATCAAAAGCCGAGGCACACAAGGACGTCAAAGCCGTCGTGACCCGTGCGGATTTCGCCGAGGTGCCGTTCAAGCCCGGTCTGGAAGGCGAATTCTGGAACGTGCTGGAAAACGTCATGGCGGGTGAAAAAGCCCTGTATGACGGGCATGCCGTGGCTGCGGTTGCGGCGACATCGGCGCTGGCTGCGCGCGATGCGCTGAAACTGATCGAAGTGGAATACGAGGTGCTGCCCCACGTCACCGATGTGGACAAGGCGATGGCCCCGGATGCGCCTATCATTCGCGAAGGCGCGGCGGATTATTCTGTGCCTGAGGGGATGCACCCGAACGTTGTGCGCTATCACGAAAGCGGTCACGGCGATGTCGAGGCAGGCTTTGCCGAGGCGGATCTGGTCCTTGAGGACAGCTTTGTCACCGAAGCCACCCATCAGGGCTATATCGAGCCCCACGCCTGTCTGGGCATGTTGGGCAATGACGGCAAGGGTGAGCTGTGGTGCACCACCCAAGGCCACTGGATCGCGCAGAAAACCTGTGCCGCGCTGCTGGGGATCGAGACCTCGCAACTGCGCGTGACGGCATCCGAGATTGGTGGCGGATTCGGTGGCAAGACCACGGTGTTCATTGAACCGGTTGCACTGGCACTGAGCCGTAAGGCCAACCGTCCGGTCAAGGTCGTGATGACCCGGTCCGAGGTGTTCCGGGCGACCGGCCCGACCGCCTCGGCGTCGATGGACATCAAGATTGGCATGAAAAAAGATGGCACGATCACAGCCGCACGGGGTGAGTTCCGCCTGCAGGGCGGTGCGTTCCCCGGTGCGCCGTGTGACATGACCTCGATGTGTGCTTTTGCGGCGTATAACCTGAAACACGTCAAGCAGATCGGCTATGATGTAATGGCCAACCGCCCGAAACAGGCCGCATACCGTGCGCCGGGCGCGCCGATGGGGGCCTTTGCGGTTGAATCGGTGATTGATGAGCTTTGCAAGCAGTTGGGCCTAGATCCGCTGGATGTACGCCTGAAAAATGCGGCACATGAAGGCACCAAAGCCAGCTATGGCCCGACCTTCGAACGTATCGGCCTTGTCGAAACCCTTGAGGCCGCCAAGGCACACCCGCACTATTCGGCACCGTTGAAACCGGGGCAGGGGCGCGGCATTTCCTGCGGCTTCTGGTTCAACCATGGCGGTGAGACCAGTGTGTCATTGGCCCTGTCCGAGGACGGCTCGGCACAGTTGATGGTCGGCACCCCCGACATCGGCGGCTCGCGCGCGTCGATGGCGCTGATGGCGGCTGAGGTTCTGGGCATTCCCTATGAGAACATCCGCGTGACCATCGCCGATACTGCGACACTGGGCTACAACGATGTCAGCCATGGCAGCCGCGTGACCTATGCAAGCGGTCTGGCGACCATCAAGGCGGCCAAACACGCGGTCGAAAAGCTGTGCGAACGTGCCGCGAACAAGTGGGGTATCCCGGTGGATGCGGTGAAATGGGAAAACGGCTGTGCAGTGCCTTCGGGCCCCAATGCGGGCGATTTCGACCCTGTGCCGCTGGCGGATATCACAGCCGATATGGGACGCACCGGCGGTCCGATCTCGGGCCATTTCGAGGCGACGCCCGAAGGCGCGGGCGTGTCCTTTGGCACCCATATCGTCGACGCCGAGGTCGACCCCGAAACCGGCAAGACCAGCATCACCCGCTACACGGTCATTCAGGACGCAGGTAAGGCAATCCACCCGACCTATGTCGAAGGTCAGTATCAGGGCGGTGCCGCGCAAGGCATCGGCTGGGCGCTGAACGAGGAATACATCTATGGTGAGGATGGTCGGTTGCAGAACTCGATCTTCCTGGACTACCGGATTCCCGTTGCCAGCGATCTGCCAATGATCGACACGGTGATTGTCGAAGTGCCCAACCCCGGCCACCCGTTTGGTGTGCGCGGCGTCGGCGAGACCGGCATTGTGCCCCCACTGGCGGCCATCGCCAACGCGGTGTCCAATGCAGCAGGCGTGCGCATGAAGCAACTGCCGATGTCCCCGCCGCGCATTCTGGCGGCGCTCAAGGACAATGGTTGAGGTCCACCTCTGGTCCGGTCTCCGGTCTCTGACCGGGGGCCAGCAGGTGGTCGAGGTTGAGGCCAAGACCACCGGCGAACTTCTGCGTGAACTGGTGCGTGTGCATCCCCAACTGCAGGCGCCGATTGATGCAGGTGTTTCAATCGCCATCGATGGCAGGGTCATTGCCACCGGCCTGACCGAGCCCATCCCCGAAGGCAGCGAAATCTACCTGATGCAGCGTCTCAGGGGCGGTTAAGAGGGCGACCAGGGCGCGCGCCCGACCATGCGGTCGGCCTCGGCCGTGATGTCGTTCATATGTTTCTCAAGGCTAACGCGCAGGTCTTCGATCTGCTCGTCCGAGGCTTTGCGGGGCACGGTTTCCGTCCATTCCCGGCAGATGAACACGCCCTTGTTGCGCCAGGGGCGGGGCATCAGCAAGCGATCCCATGTGCCCGCCTCGCGGCCATGTTGCGCGGAATAGGTGATCCCGAACACCCGCTTGCCCGACGTGCGTGCCCAGACCAGAGGAACCGTGGACAGCACCCGCTCGGGGCCACGCGGGCCATCGGCAGCGATGCCGATGGAAATCCCCTGTTTCATTTTGCTGATCACTTCGCGCGACACGGCAATGTTGTTCGAGTGTTTGCTGGTCATGGCAATCGTGTCCATGCCAAACAGCTTTTGCACCCGGCCCACCATGCTGCCGGCCCGCGCAGACGAGGTGATCGAGCAGATGCGCCCTTTGTCCAGCGGAAAGAAATAAGGCGATTGCGCCAGTCTTTGATGCCACAGCACGACGATGACCGGCTCGCCCTGTTCGGCCAGTTGATCCAGCTCTTCGTAACCGATGCGCTGCCAGTCAGTATTGCGGTTGACCAGCCGGATATAGCCCGCAATGCGCCGCGCCGCCCAGTTCAGGACGGCTTCGCTGTCGGCGATCTTTTTTCGGATACTCACAGGTTGATGTCCTTGTTACGGGCAAAATGTGTCTTATAGAACTCAACGCCCTGCGCAACTTGTTTGTCATCGTGATAAGTAGGGCGAAATCGGAAAAAGCCTCTTGAGTCCGCCGCGCGGCTGGCATATCTGATGCGCACCTTAGGGGTATAGCTCAGTTGGTAGAGCGACGGTCTCCAAAACCGTAGGTCGCGGGTTCGAACCCTGCTGCCCCTGCCATTTCACCCGATCCTGAAGTTGTTCGTCACGATGCCCGCGCGTGAACTGTGTTGTCAGACACATTCTCTGACACCCAGCCGGATCAGATGCGCGCCCGAGATATAGTGCAGTTTTTCAGGTCCGGCGTATCTGGCCGTGGTCATGAACCAGCGCCGCACCGGGCGCGGGTAATATGTAGCAAGCGACGTGCTTTTGCGCTCAAACTCTTCGGCGGTCATTGCGGCCCGGTTCACCCGGTAAGGGCCGTGGAAGCCGAAAATCGTATCGGACGAGATACAGACGTTCTCAGCCCCAAGCAGCATGGTGCAGCTGGAGTAACAATACTCTCCAACAATCCGGATGCGCGCATTTGTTCGGTTGGCGATCTCAATCTGCACCTTGCGGTCCAGAATGCGCCCACCGGGATCATTGCCAACCTGTATCTCTTTTGACGCCAGCGGTGCGCTCATCGAAACGAGCGCCGCTAACGCTGCGATAAAGCCTCTCATCTGCCTGCCTGCTCAAAGCTGGTTATTATGTTTTTTTGAATATGTAGCAGACAGTCGAAACCACAGGAAGACAGTGGCAAACATCTGGCGAATCAGGCTGGCACAGATGGCACACCCCATCTGCGTGCCCACATCTCTGGGCCATTTACGATCTTGCGCCGAATGCCGGTTTGGTTTGCTGCGCGACGAAATGCCAATCTCGGTTTCCTATGGCGGTGGAATGGCATAATGTCCGGCGGAACACGGACACGGGTAAGGGGACACATGTCGCGTTTTGACGGATACTTCCTGCGGCAATTGCTGATTCTGTTCGGCTTTTTCACCCTTGTCCTTGTGGGCGTGTTCTGGATCACCCGATCCGTCAGCCTGTTTGATCGCGTCATCAGTGGTGG
Source organism: Ruegeria sp. CH10 (assembly GCF_056537125.1). NCBI lineage: Bacteria > Pseudomonadati > Pseudomonadota > Alphaproteobacteria > Rhodobacterales > Roseobacteraceae > Ruegeria > Ruegeria sp. CH10. The sequence goes on from NZ_JBQFQY010000007.1 coordinate 33,562, forward strand.
GCAATCGGCGCTTGTATTTCTTGAATTCACCGCTTTGACCCTGCCCACGCTTATCCGGACGGTGATGCCGATGGCCGTGTTTGCGGCCGCGGTCTACGCCACCAACCGGCTGAGCCGTGAAAGCGAGATGACCGTGATGCTGGCCACCGGGTCCAGCCCATGGCGTCTGGCACGGGCGGTTGTGATGTTCGGGCTGGTGGCAGGTCTGATGATGGCCGCGATCAGCATCTTTCTGCGCCCTGCGTCGGTTGAACAGCTTGAGCAGCGTCAGGCCGAAGTGGCCGGGGATGTCACCGCGCAGCTGCTGAACGAGGGCGAGTTCCTGCACCCAAGCTTTGGTGTCACTGTCTATATCGGTCAAATCGATCTGGATGGCACCTTGTCCGAGGTGTTTGTCTCGGACCGTCGTGACCCGTTGAACCCTGTCAGCTATTCCTCAAAAACGGCGTATCTGGTGAATAACGGCACCGGCATTCACCTTGTGATGCTGGATGGCATCGCGCTGCGCCTGAATCAACAGGGCCGAACCCTGTCATCGACCCTGTTTGAAGACGCGTCATACGACATCTCGGAGGTGGCGAATACGAATGCCATGGCACAGCGCAGTATTGAGGCCATCCCAACAATTGAGCTGTTGCGGGACCGTCAGGCCATCAGCGCGGCCGAAGACTTCACCGAAGGTGAGCTGATTGACGAGCTGCATCAGCGGTTCTCGTGGATCGCGATCTGTGTCGCAGTGGCGCTTGCGGGCTACGCCACGCTGATGCTGGGCAGCTTTTCGCGGTTTGGCTTGTGGCCCCAGATCCTTGGGGCCTTCACCATTCTTGTCGTCCTTGAGGGAGTCAGGGGCTTTGTGTCGCCGGTCGTGATCGATGATCCGAACCTTTGGATGCTGCTATACCTCCCGGCGATTATCGGGATCGGCATCTCGGGCCTGTTTCTGCTGGTTGCAGGCCGCCCGTTGATGCGCAAACGGCACAAACCTGCAGCCACCCTCTCAGAGGCTTAGTCTACGCGCAGGCTGCCATCAGTCGATAGACGATCTGTGCGGCGGTGAAATCCCATGCGGCGTTGCCGTCGGGGGCGAGCTCGACAACGTCGAAGCCCACGCATCTGCGGTTTTGCAGGGCGTGTTCGACCAGGCGCAGTGCCTGATAAAAGCCCAGCCCGCCGGGAACAGGGGTGCCGGTGGCAGGCATCAGGGACGGGTCCAGACCATCGACGTCAAAGCTGACATAGACCAGTTCGGGGAAGTCCTCGGGCAGGTCGACGGCGTGGATGTTGCCTGTGACAAGCTCTTCGGCGTCCACGTGGAAGACGTGGTTTTTCAGGCGGCTTTGCGCCTCTTCGGTGGAAAAGGCGCGGACACCGAACTGGGCCAGTTTGATGCCTTCCTCGGCCAGCAGGTGCATGACCGAGGCGTGCGAGTGTTTTTCACCCTGATAAGCGTTGCGCAGGTCCGCATGGGCGTCGATCTGAACGATACCGACGGGCTGGTTCAGCGCCCGCGCCACGCCCATCACCGCGCCGTAGCTGAGGGAATGTTCGCCGCCTAAGGTCACGGGCACCTTGCCTGCGCGCACGGCGGCCTCGGTGCGTTGCGCGAGGCGCTCCATCACATCCGGCAAAGGGCCGCCGCAATCCAGCGGCTCCTCGGTGAAGATACCCTCGACACATGGCTCCGCATGGCCGGTGATGCGTTCCAGTTCGTTGCTGGCTTCGATGATGGCTGCGGGACCGTTGGCGGTGCCTGACCCGTAAGACACAGTACGCTCCAGCGGCACCGGGATCACACGGAACCGGGCGTCTTCGGTGCGCTCGGATTCGGTCAGTTCACTGTCGAGGAAAATGCTCATGAGAGGCGGTCCTTAAAGTCGTCATAGCCGAACTGTTTGATGATCTTCAGCTCGTCCGTTTCGCTATTCCACAGGGCGATGGTCGGCAGGGGCACGCCATTGAACGTGTTGGTCTTGACCATCGAGTAATGGGCTTGGTCAAGGAAGGCAAAACGCTGGCCGATTTCCAACGGCCTGTCCCATGTGTAGTCACCGACCACGTCGCCCGCGAGGCAAGAGGGGCCGCCGAGGCGATAGGTATGGCCAGCCTCGGCCTCATCCATCAGGGCGGGGCGGTACGGGGCCTCGATCACGTCGGGCATGTGGCAGGTGGCCGAGATGTCGGTGATGGCGAGGTTCATCCCATTGGTGGGCAGGTCGAGGATTTCACCGACCAGAATGCCCGCGTCCAGCGCGACGGCCTCGCCGGGTTCGAGATAGACGTCGATCGCATAGGTTTCCCGGATGGCCTTGATGAAGGCCACCAGCCCGTCGCGGTCATAATCATCGCGGGTGATGTGGTGGCCGCCCCCGAAGTTCAGCCATTTGAGCTGGCCAAGGAACGGTTTGAGCTTGGGTTCGATAGCGTCCCAAGTGCGTTGCAACGGCTCGAACCCCTGTTCGCAGAGCGTGTGCATGTGCAAGCCGTGGACGCCGGTCAGTGTCTCGGCGGTCAGGTGGCTGACGGGTGTCCCGAGACGCGAACAGGGCGCGCAAGGGTCGTATTTGGGGATCTCGCCCTCGGAGTGTTCCGGGTTGATGCGCAGGCCGACCTGAACGTTTGCGGCTTGGGCTTTGGCAAGGAACCGGTCCTTTTGCGCGGGCGAATTGAAGATGATGTGGTCCGACAGCGACAGGATTTCTTCTATATCTGCGTCTTTGTAACCAGCGCAGAAGGTAGCGACTTCACCGCCATATTCCTCGCGGCCGAGGCGGGCCTCGTAGATGCCACTGGCGCAGGTGCCGCCGAGGTGCTGCCGCACCAGCGGGGCGAGCGAGAACATGGAGAAGGCCTTGAGCGCGCTCAGGACATGCGCGCCAGATTGTGTGCCGATATCAGAGAGGATGCGCAGGTTTCGCTCGATCGCCTTTTCGTCGACCACGAAGCAGGGGGTGGGGACGCGGCTGAGGTCGAAATTGCGAAAGGCACCGGCGTCGCCGGCTTGGGTGATCATCATGTCGGACATGTCAGGCGTCTCCGATTGCGAAGAGGCCGGGGGGCCAGCCCCCCGGACCCCCCGGGATATTTTTGGCCAGATGAAGTTCTGGATCTAGAATTCTACGGGGCCGTCGAGTTCGTGGACCTGCCATGGCAGGCCATGATTGTTCAGCATGTCCATGAAATCATCCGGGTCGAGTTGTTCCATGTTCCACACGCCGGGCTGGGTCCAGTTGCCTTTCAGCACCTGTGCCGCGCCGATCATGGCGGGGACGCCGGTGGTGTAGCTGACGGCCTGGCTGCCGACCTCGGCATAGCATTCTTCGTGGTCGCAGATGTTGTAGATGTAATAGGTTTTCTCGCCCGAGCCGTCCTTGGCCTGGCCTGTGGCGATGTCGCCGATGCAGGCCTTGCCCTTGGTTTCTGCGCCCAGATCGCCGGGATCGGGCAGCAGGGTTTTCAGGAACTGGATCGGGATGATTTCCTTGCCGTCATGCATCACCGGGTCGATGCGGGTCATGCCGACGTTCTCCAGCACTTTGGCGTGGGTGATGTAGGCGTCGCCGAATGTCATCCAGAAGCGGGCGCGCTCGATCTCGGGGAAGTGGGTGCTGAGCGACTCCAGTTCCTCATGATACATCAGGTACATGTTCTTAGGGCCGATGGCGGGGAAGTCGAACTCGACCTTGTGGGTCATGGCGGGGCTGGTTTTCCACTCGCCTCCTTCCCAGTGACGGACTTCGGCCAGTACTTCGCGCAGGTTGATTTCCGGGTTGAAGTTGGTGGCGAATTCCTGATCGTTGCTGCCGCCATTGGCGTCCAGCACGTCGATCTGACGGATCGTGTCCAGCTTGTGTTTCTTGAGCCATTTGGCAAAAACACTGGTCACGCCCGGATCGAAGCCCGAACCGAGGATGGCGGCCAGACCGGCCGCTTTGAAGCGCTCCTGATAGGCCCATTGCCAGTGGTATTCGAACTTGGCCTCATCCTCGGGCTCGTAGTTCGCGGTGTCGAGATAGTGGATGCCCGCCTCGAGACACGCATCCATCAGGACCAGATCCTGATAGGGCAGGGCGAGGTTCACCAGAATCTCAGCACCGGTTTCCTTGATCAGCTTGACTGTATCTTCGACCTTGTAGGCGTCCAGCTCGGCGGTTTTGATGTCCACACCGACGCGATCCTTCACAGCAGCGGCGATGGCGTCGCATTTCGATTTCGTGCGGCTGGCCAGAGTGATTTCGGTGAAGATGTCCGAATTCATCGCCATCTTGTGCACGGCTGCGTGGGATACGCCGCCCGCGCCGACAACCAGTGTTTTGCCCATGGTCTGTCTCCTTCTTATTCGTAATAGGTGTAACCGTTGATCGAGTCGCGATAGGCGCTCATCAGGGTTTTGCGGTCCTTGGCTTGCAGAGTACCGGTCGAGATCGCCTCGTCCACCATTTTGCGGAAGGCGGCGACGCAATCCTGTGGGTCGAACTCGACGTAGGATAGCACCTGACTGATCGTGTCGCCCTCTTGTTCGTGCAGCAGGTCAAAGCCGCCATCGGCGCGCAGGTCGATTGTGACGACGTTGGTGTCTCCGAACAGGTTGTGCAGATCGCCCAGGGTTTCCTGATAGGCACCGACAAAGAACACACCCATGAAATACTCGTCATCCTCGGGCAGGGAGTGCACCGGCAGGCTGGGCGAGACGCCGTCGGCCAGAATGAACCGGTCGATCTTGCCGTCGCTGTCGCAGGTTATGTCGGACAGTACAGCACGACGGTCCGGTGCTGTGTTCAAACCTTGCAGCGGCACGATCGGGTGCAATTGGTCGATGGCCCAGACATCCGGCAGGGATTGGAACAGCGAAAAGTTGCAGTGGTAGATATCGGCCACTTTCTCAAGCTGTTCGTCCACGTCCGTGTCCAGCTCATCACTGGCCACGAGGGCCTTGAGACGGGCCATAAGTGACAGGTAGATCCGTTCGGCCCGCGCCATCTGGCGCAGGTCGACATAGCCGCGGCGGAACAGGGCGCGCAGCTCGTTGCGATAGAACGTGGCGTCGTTCCAGCATTCCTGCAGGCGGTCGCTGCTGAGATAGCTGTTGATCGCGGCGAGGTCGGACACCAGATGGTGATCGTCGGCCTCGACCTCGGGGCCGGTGGGCGCGTCGTACAGTGTGGTTTCCAGTACGTTGAACACCAGCATCGAAGAGGTCGCCACCACAGCACGGCCACTTTCGGTGACCAGCGTGGGGTGATCAATTTCGGCCTCGTCCATCGCATAGGCTACGGTTTCGACCACGTTGGCACAGTATTCTTCGACCGTGTAATTGATCGAGTTCTCAGCGGCCTTTTTCTCGCCAGTATAATCCACGCCCATACCACCGCCGAGATCCAGATGGGTCAGCGGCACGCCTTCGCGCGTGAGTTCGGTGTAGTAGCGGCACGCCTCACCCACGGCGCGGCGCACATCGTTGACGTCCTGCACCTGTGATCCAAGGTGCGAGTGTTGCAGTTTCAGACAATGCAGCAGGCCCGCCGCTTTCAGTTTGTCCACCGTGGCGACAAGCTGATCGGTGTTCATGCCAAAGGCAGACCGGTCGCCCGAGCTTTCTTCCCATTTGCCGCTGATCTGGTTGGTCAGTTTGACCCGTACGCCGATCAGGGGCTCGATGCCCAGCTCGTTATAGACCTCGATCACCGTGTCGGCCTCTTTCGGGCTTTCCAGAACGATGACTGTGTTAAAGCCGATCTTGCGGGACAGGATGGCCAGCTGAATGAATTCGGCATCCTTGACGCCATTGCAGACGATCAGCGCCTCGGGGGCCAGACGGTGGGCCAGCGCCACGACCAGCTCGGGTTTGGAGCCAGCCTCAAGCCCATAGTTGTATTTCTTTCCGAACTCGACAATCCGGTCGACCACCTGCGCCTGCTGGTTCACCTTGATCGGGAAAACGCCACGATAGCTGCCCTTGTAGTTCACGCGCGCGATGGCGTCGTGGAAGCTTTCGTTCAGATGCGCGATTTCATGTTCCAGATAAGATGTGACGCGCAACAGCATCGGGGCCTTGATGCCCCGGTCGTCCAGATCGGAAAGAATACCCGGCAGGCTGATCGCATCGGCCTCGGGCCTCATTGGATTGCGCAGACCGATCTCGCCCTGCTCCGTCACCTCGATGAGGCCCTTGCCCCATTTCTCAACCCCGTAGATGGAATGCGGTGCGTCGGGCGTCTGTTTCAATCAAGTCGGTCCTTGTTTCAGGGGTGCCAGTTTCGCGCCCGCCAATACGGCAGCAGTTTGATTCGTCCAAGTGTAATCTGTGTGACGCGAATTGCCGAATTTACGCGGAAGTATGGACCGGGATCAAGTGGTTGTCCCATTGGCAATCCGGCCGGGCCGAGATCCGGGCGGTGTGCGTCAGGGAGCCGACCTTGCCCGTACCGGTGGTAAAGACGAACCCCGATTTGTCCGACCCCAGTCCGCAGACATCCTCAAGCGCAAAGGCCGCTATGAAAGCGCCGGTCGAGACGTCGAACTGATGCAGCGCATTGCCGCGTGGGCATGTGATCGCAACGGTCGTGCCGTCCCCGGCAAAGGCGATGCTGCCTGCGTATCCCTGCAAGGTGTTTTGCTGTGCCTCAGGGGCTGCCAGCAGGCGTGCAGCTTGGCCGCGTTGATGCAAGCCCAGCAGCGGGGGGTGTTCGGTATTGCCGCCCTGCCATTGCATCGCAAACGCCACCAGCCCATCAGGGCGCACCGCCAGATGGCGGATCGAGTTCTTGTGCAGCGCAGGGGGCAGTTCCACCTGTTCCTGCACCGTGCCGGTCAGGTCCAGATAGGACAGGTTCGGCTGCATGATGGGCAGGTTCAGCTTGGTGCGGCCCATATCCGGGTGGGTTTCAATGCCGCCATTGGCCACCACCAAGGTCTTGCCATCCGGCATCAGCCGCATGTCATGGGGGCCAACCCCGTTTGAGGCAAACTCGGCCACGCGGGAATAGTCGGACGTGTGCCAGACGCCGATGACCCCCTCACCGGCCTCATAGTCGTTTTCGGTGGTGTAGAGCCTTGTCCCATCGGTTGAAAAGACACCATGGCCATAGAAATGGCGGCCTTTGGGGGCGTTCAGCCGTGCGGTTTCGGTTCCTGTGATGCAATCAATGACGATGGCAAAGGTTCCGGGGCGGCGGGCAAAAGCCACGGCCTGGGCGCGGTGGGGATGCGCTGCGGCGGCGTGGCCACGGGCGGGCAGGGGCAACGAGAACAGGATGTCTCCGTCCGCGGTCAGGCCCGCGAGACGGTAAGAGCCATCGGGAAACAGTGCAGCGGCCAGATAGTCGGGTGCACCCACGGCCGCCCATCCGCGCAGTGGGGTCAGGCTGGCGGCGGCCAGACCGGCCAGAAAATGGCGGCGGCTGGTCATGGCTCAGTCCCCGTCCAACGAGTTGAACCCGGCGCTGATCCCAAGGGTCGGGCCAAGTTGGGTTGCTGCAATCGCGCGAATGTCGCTGATCGATTGTTGCAGGGCTTCGACCCGGAACCGACCCTGCGGCGTGGACACGCCCTGAAAGGCCAGATCACCCAGCGCCTGCGCGCGGGTGATGGCGCGGTCAAAGGCGGCATCCAGTTCCGCCGCAATGTCCGGGTGGTCCGAAGACAGGCGCCGGGCCAGATCGCGCAGGGCCGTCAGCGACAGTTCGACATGGCGCAGTGACCTCTCGGACCGACGGGCCTCGGCCCGGTTGGGGCGTGGGCGGTCGAATGTGCCCAATGGCCGTCCAAGCCGCGTGTCGCCGGTGAATTCCAGCCCGGTCATCAGTGATTTGTACAGCTCTTGCATGGCCTCATCGCCGGTGCGGTAGGGGCTGTCACCCCCCGGGGTCTTAAGGACCAAGGCGTAGTCGGCCCAATCGGTATCCATGGCCGTCGCGTTTCGGGCAATGTCCGACGCGATGGCCTGAACCAGCGCGCAGCGATAGGCGGCGCTGCCCTGATCCGCCAGTTGGGGTTCGTAGAGCATGAGCTCAAGCGCAAAGAACCCGCGCCCCGCGACTGAGGTTTCCGCAAATTCTGCGGTGTCCTGAACGGCGGCATCTTCGGACGCGATCATGCGCCCCAGCGCCTTGGGTGTGTGGCCTTTGGTGTCGGGCCAAAAGGCCATGGCAAAGGCGCGGTCCTCGACTTCCGAGGGTCCAAACCGCAAATGACTGACCGAGATCCAGTCGTCGAACGCACCGTTGAACGCGGCCCTTATGCTGGGCGCATCTGCCTGGCAATCAGCCTGCGCAGCTTGCGCCAGCCCCTCGGCCGATGCTGACAGCGCGGCCATGCGCGGCAGGATGTGGCCGTCTACCGCGTCGGTCAGGATCGGCCCGCGATCCTGCGCCCCGGCGCTGAAAGGAAGTGTCAGGGCAAGTGTCAAAGCAAAAGCGCGCATAGGTCAGAGACTTTCCAGAAAACGAATAAGGGCGTCGCGGTCGGGTTTGGGCATCGAAACGACGGTGTCACGGGCCGTCTGTGCCTCGCCCCCATGCCACAGAATCGCTTCGAGCAGCGAGCGCGCGCGCCCGTCATGCAGGAACTGGGTGTGGCCAGAAACCTGTTCGGTCAGGCCAATCCCCCACAGCGGCGCGGTGCGCCATTCGCGGCCCGTCGCACGTGCCTCTGGGCGGTTGTCGGCCAGCCCTTCGCCCATATCGTGCAGCAACAGGTCGGAATAAGGCCAGATCAGCTGAAAGCTGTGCTCGGCCCGATCCTCAAGGCGATGCGTCACAAAGGCCGGTGTGTGGCAAGCGGCGCAGCCGGTGTCGTGGAACACCTCTTTGCCGCGCAGCACCTGCGGGTCGTCCACATCGCGACGCTCGGGCACGCCCAGGTTACGGCTGTAGAAGGCCACAAGGTCCATGCCCACTTGGTCGACCTCGAACTCACGGGCATCGCCATCGCCATGGGGGGCGGCAACGCAATCGGTCTGTGCCAGGGTGCAATCGCCATGTCCCGCCGGGAAAAGCGGGCTGGAAATGCCGATGTCTCCGGCAAAGGCGGCTGCGGATTGCTCCATCACCGTTGGCATCCCGGCCTTGTGACCAAACCGGCCCATCATGGGCGCGTCGAACTCGGTCGACCAGACGATATTGGCGCGTCCGGAAATGCCGTCACCATTCGCGTCATCTGGATCGGCACCAGCCAGCAGGTCTTCGACCGGGATCGCCTCAAGCAACCCAAGGCCGATCATCTGAGGGGCCACGCGCGGGCTGATCATGGCGTCAGGGTGCAGCGGGCCATAGCCCAGATCAGCCGCCCTGTAGGTGGGGCGGCGCAGGGTCGCGGTTTCCCCATCCGACAGGTCGACCACCACATCCTCATAGGTGATGTCCAGACGGTATTCGGCCGGGTGGCCGGGCAGGGCGTGGTCCTGCATCTGACCGCCATAGTTGGGATCGGGTTGAGTGGCGATGTAATCCTCGATCTCGGCATAATCGGGGCCACCGGGGATTGATACCCGCAGGAACATCGAGATTGCGTTATCGTCCGGCCCGTTTGGTGTGTGGCCGCGCCCGTCCTTGATGTGGCAGCGCTGGCACGAGCGCGCATTGTAAAGCGGCCCCAACCCATCAGAAGCCAGTGTCGAAGAGGGTGATGAGACCCAGATCTTTTTGAACAGCCCGTTTCCGACCTTGAAGTCCAGTTCTTGCTCGAATTCCAGATTGCCCGATGGCTGCGAGAACGCATCCGCATCCGTCCGCGCCCGAACCGTGGCTGCCCCGGCGGACAGATGTTCAAACCGCTGAGGCGCTGAGAAATCCCGCGGCGCGGCAAGCACGCCGGCAATGCGCGCGCGCTCGGCATCGGTGCGGGGGGTGAAATTCAGGTGATGGTCTTTTAGCTGCGTGGACGGGTCATGCAGGTCTGCCGACCCGACCGCGGTGGCCGCAAGGGCGGCCACTGCAAGAATGGCTGCCCTATTCTTCTTCGTCCATTTTCGAGGCGTTGAGTTGCGCATAATTGGCTTCGCCAATCCTTTCGTACAGATCAAGCTGCGTTTCCAAAAAGTCGATATGGCTTTCTTCATCACGTATCAATTGCTCGAACAGCGACATAGAGGCATAGTCCGCAGCCTCGCGACAGTAATCGCGCGCCTCTACATATAGGGCCCTTGCGTCTTGTTCCGCGGCGAGATCACATTCAAGTGTCTCTTTGGGGGTTTGCCCAATCCGCAGCGGGTCCAGCTTCTGAAGGTTGGGGTGACCTTCCAGAAAGATGATCCGTTCAATCAGTTTGTCCGCATGCTCCATTTCCTCGATGGATTCTTCGCGGCTTTTCTTGGCCATATGGCCCAGGCCCCAATCGTCCTGCAGCCGGTAGTGCAGCCAGTACTGGCTGACGGCCGTCAATTCATGCCGCAGTGATTTGTTCAGGTATTCGATTACTTTGGGATCGCCCTTCATCTGTCATCTCCTGTGTCGCTCCGGTGCGGAGTGCACGGAGCTGCATGGGGACTTCCAGTTTATCGTTCGACCGCATCGAGTCTAGAAAAAGGGGCATGCACCCACCGCAATCGGCGGATTTGCCAAGGGCGTGGTAGATTTTTCCAGGGGTGATGACAGCATAGGGATCACACGCGCGCATCCAGTCGATGGCGGCGTGAATGTCGTGATCCGTGATATGGGTGCAGTGACATACGATCATGGCTGACAGGGCTCTGAGTCTTATTTCTTACTTCTTTACTCAGTTATTTTTAGTGGGTCCAGAGACAAAAGGTCTCGGCGGTCATCACAAAAAAGAAGCGGCATTTTCATGCCGCTTCTCTAATAGGTGAATCCGGGTGTTTTACTGGAACACTGCGTCCGGGTTATCCAGGCTGTCCGAGCCTTCGAAATCGATTTGGTCCAGCTCCAGCGTGCTGACGATCCGCTCGATTGTTTTGGTCTGATCAACCAGACCGTTGACGCCGCCCATGATCAGCGCTTCGCCACCTTCGTTTCCGCGCTCCAGCATCTGGTCATAGGCGAAACCTGCCTCGGCGGTCGATTTGATGTTGCCCAGAGCCTTCATCGTGGCGGCCAGCTTGGCCTGCATCTCGGTGTCCAGAGCGGGGTCTGTCGCGACGACCAGATCCGACAGCGATGCGCCAGCGACCGGGGTACCGTCGATGCGGGTGTAGCTGCCCAGATAAACGTTCTGAATGCCCAGCCCATCGTAGTAGTGGCTGTTATGGGTGTTGTCCGAGAAGCAATCATGCTCTTCCTCGGGGTCGTTCAGCATCAGGCCAAGGCGCATACGCTCACCGGCCTGCTCACCATAAGACAGCGAGCCCATGCCGGTCAGAATGGCCGAAACACCTGCGGTTTCGTCGGCGGTCAGTGCAGCGCGTGCTTCACCACCTTCGGCCCACTGAGCGGTGATCCATTCCAGATCGCTGACCAGCAACTCGGTCGCGGCGCTCAGGTACTGGGCGCGGCGGTCGCAGTTGCCGTGGGTGCAATCATCGCCCTGAACGTAGTCTGTGTAGGGGCGGTTGCCCGCGCCTGCGCCGTGGCCGTTCAGGTCCTGACCCCACAGCAGGAATTCGATGGCGTGGTAACCGGTGGCCACGTTCGCCTCGATCCCGTCTGCCTCATGCAGGGTCTCACCCAGCAGTTCGGGGGTGATTTCACTGGCGTCGATGGTTTCGCCGGACAGCTCAAAGCTGGGGTTGGCGATCACGTTCAGGGCCGCGAATTCGTTTTCGTCGCTGGGTCCGCCATAAGACGCGTCAACATAGTCGATCAGACCTTCGTCCAGCGGCCATGCGTTCACTTTGCCTTCCCAATCATCAACGATGGCATTGCCGAAACGGTAAACTTCGGTCTGCTGATAAGGCACACGCGCAGCAACCCAAGCCGCACGGGCGGCGTTCAGAGTGGCGTCCGAAGGCTCGGCGATCAGGGCGTTCACGGCCTCTTGCAGCGCTTTGGCTGCGATCAGGCTGTCGTCATATTTGGCTTCGGCGATATTCGCGTAGGTGTTCAGAACGTCAGCTTTCGACGGGGCATCGGCCGCAAAGGATGCGGTCGCAACGCTCAGGGTCAGGACGCTGGTGGCAGCAAAAAATCTGGTCATTAGGGTGACGCTTTCTTGTCAGAATCAAATAGCACGGGCGCCGCAGGGGCAGCGCGATACGGCGCAAAAGTTGATATATTTACTCAGGCATGTCAACCTGAGTTTTATTGTCGGGAAATCCAATCCCTTCATTTTCCTCCCCATTTTTGGTGGGGCTGCGCCCGATGCGACAAGATTGCACGGAGTGCCAAACGGATTAGAATGTCCTTTGTGATTCCCAGGTAGATGGTGCCTTTTTATGAGACGCGCAGTTCTCGCCCTGATCGTGATGCCCGCACTAGCGATGGCTGAGACCCAGATCATGCATGACCATGGCACGGGCCATCTGGATCTTGTCTTTTCAGAGGATACGATTTCCTTTGCGCTTGCCGTACCGGCCCAGGATATCGTCGGGTTCGAACATCCGGCGCAAAATGATGAGGACCGCGCCCTAGTCGCGGCAGCGATTTCCGATTTGTCCAAACCGCTTGAGCTGTTTGTTCTGCCCGAAGAAGCCGCCTGTAGTGAAGTCACGGCCAATGTCACTTTGTTGGCCGAAGGTCTTGGGGTTGGGGCGGATGTGTCTCAGTCCGCTGAAAGTGATCCGCACTCTGAGTTTCAGGCCGAGTACCAGATACAATGCCAGTCGATTGACGCCCTAGCGCGCATCGATTTCGCCTATTTCGAACGGTTCCCGAATGCGCAGAAGCTTGAAGTTCTGGTGGATCAGTCGGGCCGGTCGCAAGAACACGCAGTGACACGTGCAGAGCCGGGTTTGTCTTTTTAATCCCGGCAAGCTGTCTGTGTGGCAGTTGCCGGCACTTACCAATCGAATTCTGGAAGGGATGGTAGCGGAGGAGGGACTTGAACCCCCGACACGCGGATTATGATTCCGCTGCTCTAACCAACTGAGCTACTCCGCCATGAGTGAGAGGCGATTTAAGCGAGGGGTCCGAGAGGGTCAAGAGGGAAAAGACGGCTCGGGCCGGATTCTTTTTAGGCTCGGTTCAGGCCGTCTCTGTGGTCTGAGGTTCTGATCGTGCGCCGGTGGCAATCTGTCTGATGAACGCAGCGCAAGTATTGGGTTCAGTGATCAGGATCATGTGGCCAGCGCCTTCGATCCGTTCATTGCTGAGGCCGAAACGGGTCATGGGGTCGCCCTGTGCGCTGGGTGACAATAGCGCATCTTCCGAACCGTACAGAATGGCACCGGGCACCTTTAGATCGTTATACCGCGCCATCTGGGCATCAATACTGGCCTCGATGCCGATAACGTCCTGCGACCCGGTGATGAAGGCCGAAGGCCGCAAACCCAAAGCGCCCCCTGCACGATCCAGGAAATCGTCAGGGGCCGGTTCGGGGTGGAATACCGCCCCCAATGTGTAGGGAGCGGTCTTGTAGGCAAGCGGTACGGCGATGGTGTTGCCAATCAGGCTGCGCAGCCATTCGGCCCGGATTTCCAGAGGCTTGAAAACCGGTGGGGTTGTATCCACTTTGTGGGTCAAAGGGGCCAAAAGAGCGAGAGCTCGGGTTTGCTCGGGCCGGTCCAGCGCCATCGCCAAGGACACTGCGCCACCCAGTGAATGTCCCACCAACACGGCGTCCGAGATACTTTTGGTATCAAGGAATTCCTGAATCATGCGTGCCTGTTCGGGCAGTTGACCCAAATCGGCCGCGTCGCGTGTGGAATACCCGCAGCCCGGACGGTCGACTGCGATCACATGAAAATCCTCGGCCAGCATATCGACCAATGCATAGGTAAAGTGCTGCAGCTGTCCTGTCAGGCCATGGATCAGAACAAGGGTCTGTTTGGTAGGATCACCCCGTTCAACAAAGTGGATGCTGCCCCCTGTCACAGGCGTGATATCCCCCAGTTGCGGCACCCGCCGATGCCCTTCAGCCGTCAGTTTCCGGGTCCAAAGGTTCATACCGATGAAAAAGGCAACGATAAGCAGAAGGATTACAAGGAAAGTGTTCATCTCGTCGATCTCCACGTTGGGGTGGCGCCGGTTGGTAGTGTTCCAGTCCGGACCCGGCCATACGCTTTTGATACTCGGATACTGGCCCAGGCCAAAGCGTTGTGTTGCGGCCCTGTTCATCCTGATACCACGACGCGCACCCACCTGCCTGCCAGACGCTGTCGACGTGACGGTCCTGCATTTCCTGTGTAAAGGCGGCCTGTTTTGCAGGGTCCGGCGTAATGGCGCGCAATCCCTTGTCCTGCATCTGATCCAAAACGCGCCCGATATGGTTCACCTGCGCTTCGATCATCAGAACGACCGAGTTGTGACCCAGCCCGGTATGCGGTCCCAGCAGAATAAAGAAGTTCGGGAATCCGGCGATTGCTGTGCCCAGATTGGCCTTCATTCCATCGGCCCAGGCATCGCGCAACGTCAGGCCATCAAGACCCGAGATATCCAGACGTTGAACCACATCTGTCACGTGAAAGCCTGTCCCCCAAATCAGAACGTCCGCCTGCGTCCTGCTACCGTCTGAGGCGACGATCTGATCACCCTCAATAGCCGATACGCCATGGGGAACGACGGTGACGTTGTCGCGCGCCAACGTGGGGTACCAATCATTTGAACTGAGGATGCGCTTGCAGCCGATCCGGTAATCCGGGGTCAGTATTTTGCGCTCTTCGGGATCTGTGATCGATTTCTCAAGTTCGCCGCGCCACATCTTCATGGCAAACTTCACCATCTTTTCTTCGCCGCGGAACACGCGGTGCCGGTATTCAAAGACGGTGTAGATCAGCTTGCGCCGCAGACGTGGTAATAGAGGGATACGTCTGTACATGCGGCGTAACCACGGCGCTATGGGGCCGTCAGGTCGGGGCAGAACATAGGGCGGTGTGCGTTGGAACAGCGTGACATGCGCCGCCATTTTGGCGATTTCCGGCAGGAATTGAACGGCCGACGCGCCACTTCCCACAACGGCAATGCGTTTGCCTGCAAGCGGGGCCTTGTGGTCCCATTCGGCCGAGTGAAAACGAGACCCCGGAAAGCTGTCTGCGCCCGGAATGTCAGGAATGCTGGGTAAATGAAGCGCGCCAATGGCCGAGACCAGAAAACGGGCCGTCCAGTGCTGTCCGCTTTCGGTTTCAACCTGCCAGTTGGTTCCGTCCCACCGTGCCGATTTCAGCTGTTGGCCAAAGTGACACAGATCGTACAGACCTTCATCACGACACACTTTTTGCAGATAGGCCTGGATTTCGGCCCCGCCTGCATAGGCGCGGCTCCAATCTGGGTTCAGATGCGTTGCCATAGAATAGAGGTGCGAGGGAATATCGCATGCGACGCCGGGATAGGTGTTCTCTCTCCATGTGCCGCCTATGTCGCCTGCTTTTTCAAGTATGGCGATGTCGCGGATGCCGTGCTTGCGTGCCTCGATCGCCATGGTCAGGCCCGAGAATCCGGCGCCGACGATCAGCATATCTGTGTGTTGCGCCATGCGCGCCTCTCATTTTGCGACAGTAGCGGTTCACTCAGACTATACGGACGATCACGATTTGGAACAGCTTCCCGTCGGGTCAGGGGCTATCACATCGACGACAGTTGAGGGGCAGAGCCTTTGTGCCTTGAGGCTGTTTTGAGCGCAGAAGGCGGGTGCGGACCCGGGAAGGATCGGTTGAGCAGTATTCAGCGAGGGTTTAATTTTTTTACGGGTAAGAAAAAAGCACAATTGCGTTGAAGCTGTATTTTTCGGTCACGTTTCAGGATATGTGTCGCAAATCGGCCTGAAATGTCGGTATCGGCCTGATCGGTCGAAAGTCGACGGGCTAGGCAGGTTAACCAACGGTTGTTGCGTTTCGGCGGCAGCCCGGGCAGCATGCCCAAACAACTTTCCGTGGCTTGTTCCATTGGTGCAGACAACTCGGGCACCAACTGAACAGGTCAATTGGGAGATCAAGATTGGAGGACCGCCGTTAGGTGAGTTCAACCCAACCTATACCGTCAACACGGAGGACAAGATGTCGGTACCCGAACCATTTACAGACCTAGACATAAAAACCGCGGATAGCGGTTTTTATGAGAACAACAGCGTGCCGATTGCCCTTATCAGTAAAGGGGTCATGGTTGCGCTGGTTCTGTGGGCTCTGGTTTTCCCTGCAAATGCGAACAGCACGCTGGGCAGCTGGAACTTTAAACTTCTGGAAATCTTCAACAGTTTCTACGTTGTCATTGTTGGAATCTTCTTCTTTTTCCTGGCCGTTGTGGCGATCCTGCCGTCGACCGGTAAGCGCGTCATGGGGACGCCGGGCGAAAAGCCCGAGTTCTCGAACTTTTCATGGTTCTCGATGATGTTCGGCGCCGGTCTGGGTGTGGGCCTGATGGTTTTCGCAACCGCCGAGCCGCTGGGCCTGTGGGGGTCGAACCCGGTCGTGGTTGCAGGTGACGTGCCTGGTAACCAACCCGAGGCGGTACAGTCGGCCTATCGCTACACCTACCTGCACTATGGCTTCCATGCTTGGGCGATCTATGTGGTGACTGGCTTGTCGCTGGCCTATTACGCCTATACCCGCAACATGCCTCTGACCATCCGCGCGGCTCTGACGCCGCTGTTTGGCAAGCTGATGAACGGCTTCCTGGGCCACATCGTTGACGTTCTGGGCGTTGTTGCAACCATCCTGGGTGTGTCGGTGACCATCGGTTTCGGTGTCAGCCAGTTCATTGACGGTCTCTATGCCATCACCGGCATGGAATGGATCATGGACTTTGGCGGTGAGGTTCCGACCCCGTCCAAAGTGGGCCTGATCACCGGTCTGGTTGTGATCATGGGTCTGTCGATCATCTCGGCTGTGTCGGGTGTTGGCCGGGGCGTTAAGTACCTGTCGAACCTTAACCTGGTGCTGTCGGTTATCCTGCTGCTCACCTTCGTCGTATTTGGTTCGTTCGTATTCGCGATGACCACATATGGCACGGCGCTGGTAGACTATATCCTGCACTTCATTTCGCTGAGCTTTGGTGCTTATGGCCCGCTTTCGGCTGAAGCCTTTGCAGCGGCTCTGCCCGCTGAGGCGCAGGCGCATGCCGATGCCCTGATGGGTGGCGCAACCAACGCATGGGGCAGCTATGACGGCTTCAAGAGCGGTCTGGAAGGCGCCGCGGCTGAACTGGACGAAGCCACGCTGGCTGCAGCCTATGCTGCTGGTGAGCAAGGCCGTCAGTTCGGCTGGCAGGCAGGCTGGACAACTTTCTACTGGGCATGGTGGATCGCGTTCTCGCCCTTCGTTGGCCTGTTCCTGGCGCGTATCTCCAAGGGCCGTTCGGTTCGTGAGTTCATCCTGGGCTGCGTCTTTGCACCGGCACTGGTGTGTTTTGCCTGGATGACCGTTCTGGGTGGCACCGCGATCGATCTGGAACTGGCAGGTGAAGCTGGTGGCGCGATCATCGGCGCATCGAACACCAACAAGCTGTTCGTCACGCTGTCCTACATGATCGACGGTGGCCTGCTGTCGATGCTGAACGTGATGTGCGTTGTCCTGATCCTGACCTTCCTGGTGACCTCTGCGGACTCGGGCATTCTGGTTATGAACACCATCATGTCGGGTGGCAGCCAGGAAACCGGCATCAAGCACCGCATCATCTGGGGCCTGATCCTGACGGCTGTGATCGGCGCGCTGATCCTTGCGGCAGGTGACAACAACCCGCTGGATGCGCTGCGCAACGCGATGATCATCGGCGCGCTGCCATTTACCATGGTCATGGGCCTGATGATGGTGGCGCTGGCCAAGGCGCTGTTCCGCGACAGTCAGCGTGACAAGCATGGCACCGCGGAAACGCAAGCCGCTGAATAAGCCAGCTAAAAGCTAAAAACACGAACGCCGCCCTGAAATGGGCGGCGTTTTTTGTTGTAAGGGCAACCGGTTCAAGACCCGCAAGCGCACAGGGCAATGAACACGGGGCACCCTGTTAGAACGAATTGCCATTTTGAAACGCGCCGAAATGGTGCACCATGGGGCAAACACCAAGCCAAACTAAACGAGCCACTACATGGGGCAAACGCGCCACATTACCTTTGTCCTCATCGAGGAATTCTCACATCTCGCGTTCTCATGTGCGATTGAGCCACTTCGAATCGCCAATCTGCTCAGCGAGGAAAAACTGTACGACTGGACTCTGCTATCCGAAGACGGTGCGCGCGCGACCTGCTCGAATGAGCTGGTGACGCTGGTGAATGGTGGTTTGGCGGATGTGCCGAAAACCGATCAGCTGTTTGTTCTGTCCGGTATCCATATGCGAAACCATGTCACGCGGCCCTTGCTGGCCATGTTGCGCCGTGAACGGGCGCGGGGGACGGCGATTGGGGCGCTCTGTTCGGGTGCCTGGTTGTTGGCCGAGGCAGGATTTCTGGATGGGCGCAAGGCTGCCATCCATTGGGAGTACCACGACGCCTTCATGGAGGCCTTTCCAGAAGTGAACCTGGTGCGCAGTGTATTTGTGGCGGATGAAAAGCACATTACGGCATCTGGCGGGACTGCCACGGCGGATCTGATTCTGCATCTGATTGAACGTGACCATGGTGAAGAGCTGGCGATCGCCGTAGCAGATCAGATGGTCTATAACGCGGTGCGAAATGCCACCGCCAAGCAAAGAGTGTCTTTGCAATCACGCAATGGGATGCGCAACACTCATCTGGCGCGCGCCATCCATATCATGCGTGATTGTATTGAAACGCCAGTATCCCCGTCGAAGATCGCAGAAGACCTTGGGATTTCCACCCGTCAGTTGGAGCGGTTGTTTGGCAAGTACCTGAATACATCGCCCAAAAAGTACTTTATGGAACTGCGGCTGGAACGCGCGCAAAAGCTGCTTTTGCAGACCGAAGCATCTGTGACCGAGGTCGCCATGGCCTGCGGGTTCGAAAGCCCGGGCCATTTTTCGCGTGTCTACAGATCCAGTTTCGGGGTCACGCCACACGCGCAAAAAAGCAAGATTGATTGATGGGACGCGGCGGGGGGAGCTGCTCTGCCCGTCGGCGAGCCCGGCTGGTCAGGCGCTCACCCCCTGGTCCCGCTCGTACCCCCTCGTTAAATTCAAACTCGTAAACTGTTTAGCAGGATTGAGTATTCTTAAATGCAGAACTGGGCATAACTATTGCAAGATCATGTCAGATATATGTGCGTTGCAGCCCTGACCGTTTGGCCTGCCTCAATTCGGGATGTGTAGCAAAAGCCACGGTTTGGCGGAATCTGCGCTACCCATCGGTTGAGTTTGATTTGGATTTTGCTTTGTGTCATTTTATTATGCCAGAAAAGGGGTTTTTACGGCGAAAGATGGCAGCAATTCGCAACCGATATCACGCGCGACACTCCACATCTCTGTCAGGAGACAGAGTTGGAGGTCATGCATGAATCTGGAATCCCAAGAAGCTGCTGTTGTATTTGCCCCGGGCGTCGGCGCCATCGCAAAGCGAGAACGCCAGATATGCCAGGCCTCAGCCGCCGCCGAAGCTGCCTTTGATCGCATTGTTGCTGCCACTGACGCCTCTGGCGCTGCGCGGGACGAATTGCAGGATCGTGTTTTCCTGATTTTTCGCTGGTATTTTCTGTCGGCCTTTTGCACCCGGATGCTGACCGATGCAGCACATCGGTTGGAACATCAGACCTTGCAAGTGTCGATGGATATTATCAGCGCGGTCAAAATGGTTCTGACCGAGACAGAGATCGAACGTTCGATGGAACTGGTCAGCGTTGAACGTATCTCTCCTGCCGTGACGCGGGCCAACGATATAGGCAGCCGCGGTCACACAGTGGGCTGGGTTGCTGCGGGGCTGCACGCAAAAGGGCGGGCTTTCCCGGCTGAAATCCAAAACGCGCTGGCTGGCGCGTTGGGGGCTTCGTCGCGCATCAACTGAAATCTGACGTCAGATTTCAACGACATAGTTTACACAGCTGCAAATCCTTGCGTACCATCTGGTTGAATTCTTCCATTTGAATTAACGCAAGGGTTTGATGCCATGTCAGAAACACTCGATCTGCATAAATTCGAAAATCTAAGTCCATTTCAGATCAAAGATGAGCTTATCAAGCTGGCGCAGAAAGAAGCCCGCCAGATGGCATTGCCCTATCTGAACGCCGGGCGGGGCAACCCCAACTGGATCGCCACCAAAGCGCGTGAGGCATTCTTTCTGCTGGGTCAGTTTGCCATGACCGAGGCGCAGCGCCACCGCAATGAGCCGCAGGTGGGTCTGGCCGGTATGCCGCAGGGGCCGGGCTGCTACGACCGCCTCAAGGCGTATTGCGCCGGGTCTGACGCGAAAGACGGCCCTCCGGGCGCGGATACGCTGGTTGCAGTGGTGGATTTTGCGATCGAGAAATTCGGCTTTACCCCCGACGATTTTGTGCTGGAACTGACCGACGGTATCGTTGGCGACCACTATCCGATGCCGGATCGCTGCATGCAGCACAATGAGGCTATCGTGCATGAATACGTGATGTGGGCGATGTGTTCAGGTCATCGCCCGAATGCCAAGTTCGACATCTACGCGGTTGAGGGGGGCACGGCCGCGATGTGCTATATCTTCAAGGCGCTCAAGAACCAGCGGTTGCTGAATGCCGGAGACACCATCGCGCTGGGCACACCGATCTTCACGCCCTATCTGGAAATGCCGGTGCTTGAGGATTACGGGCTGAATATTGTGGATGTGTCCTCGGCGGAAGAAGAGCATTTTCAACTGACCGATGACGATCTGGAGCAACTGGCCGACCCCAAGGTCAAAGCCCTGTTTCTGGTCAACCCGGGCAACCCGTCGTCTGTGGCGATCAGCCCCGAGGTCATGACCCGTCTGGTCGAATTCGTCAAAACCCGCCGCCCGGACCTGATCATCCTGACCGATGATGTTTACGGCACCTTTGTTCCGAACTTTCAGTCGGTGATGGGGCATCTGCCCGAGAATACCATCGGGGTATATTCCTATTCCAAGTATTTTGGCTGCACCGGCTGGCGTCTGGGCGCAATCCTGGTGGCTGAGAACAACATCTTCGACAAAATGATCGCCGAGGCGCCCGATGACGTCAAAGCCGTGGTCAATGCCCGGTATGAGACGCTGACACCGGACCCCGATGCGTTCAAGTTCATCGACCGGATCGTCGCCGACAGCCGGGATGTTGCGCTGAACCATACGGCGGGCTTGTCGCTGCCGCAGCAGGTGATGATGACGCTGTTTTCGTTGGTTGAGTTGATGGATGAGGACAAAGCCTATCAGAAATTCTGCTGGGGTATCCTGAAACACCGGTTTGATGAGCTGGTCGAAGGTATGGGGATCGAGGTGCCCGACAATCCGCTGTTCGACAAATACTATGGCATCATCGACTTTGAATTCTGGCTGCGCAAATACGTGGGCGAGGACGTGGTCGCGTGGATCAAGGAAAATGTGCACCCGCTGGATATCT
This sequence comes from Ruegeria sp. CH10, assembly GCF_056537125.1. NCBI lineage: Bacteria > Pseudomonadati > Pseudomonadota > Alphaproteobacteria > Rhodobacterales > Roseobacteraceae > Ruegeria > Ruegeria sp. CH10. The sequence continues at coordinate 55,022 of NZ_JBQFQY010000007.1, forward strand.
CGTTCAAGCTGGCGCAGGATCATGGGATCGTGTTGCTGAACGGGTCGGGCTTTGACGCGCCGAACTGGTCGGCGCGGGTGTCCTTTGCCAATCTCGATGACAGTGCCTATCGTCAGATCGGACGCGCCGTGCGGGCCGTGGCCATTGGCTATGTGCAGGCTTACCGCGCGTCCAAGGGCTTGCCACTGCACGGCTAAGTCTGGACGAAGGGAAGGGGAGATTGGCATGGAATTGATCGGGTCGATTTTCGGCCATCACCCCGCCCTTGCCTTGTTCTGCAGCCTGGCGCTGGGCTATGCGCTGGGCAAAATCACCATTGGGTCGTTCACCGTCGGCTCAGTCGCGGGGTGTCTGCTGGCCGGGGTTCTGGTCGGGCAGACCGGGGTGGTGATTTCGGATGATGTGAAACAGGCGTTCTTCATGTTGTTCCTGTTTGCCATTGGCTACCGGACCGGGCCGCAGTTTTTTCGATCTTTGAACCTGCAGGCGCTGCCGCAGATTGCGGTCACGGTGTTGTTGTGCGTGGTTGCGCTGGGGGTTGCGGCCATCTTGGCGCCGTTGATGGGGCTGTCGGTCGGCATTGCCGCCGGTTTGCTGGCCGGAGGCGTAACCGAAAGCGCCACATTGGGCGTGGCCATTGATGCCTTCGCCAAGACTGGCGCGGATGAGGCCGCGCAACAGGTGTTTGATGCCGAAATTGCCACCGGTTTCGCTGTGGCCTATTTCGTCGGCGTCATCGCCACGATCTTTTTCCACACCCAACTGGCCCCCCGGTTCTATGGCCGCTCGCTGAAAGAGGCCTGCGACGAATATGAGGCCGAGCTTGACGACAAGGATGCCCCCATGGTGTCCGAGCATCGCGATTTCGAGGCCCGCGCCTATCGCATCAGCGCAGACCTCGCCGGTCACAGCATTGCCGAGCTTGAGGCCCGGGTGCCCGATCATGTCCGCGCCTTTTTCGACCGGGTTCGTCGCGGAAACAAAATCCTTCCCACGACGCGCGATATGGTCCTGCAAGAAGGCGACGTGGCCGCAATTGCCGGGGTGCGGTCCTATCTGATCGACCATACGGCTATGCTGGGCGAAGAGGTCGAAGACCCCGAGTTGCTGGACCTGCCCCTGCAAACCGCCGAAATCGTGGTGACGCATAAAGATGTGGTCAACAAGACGCTGGCCGAATTGTCCGCCCGCCCCGAGGCGCGCACCATCTATCTGCGCGGTATCATGCGCGGGGGTGAGCATCTGCCCGTCTTTCGCAGCGTGACATTGCATCAGGGCGACGTGCTGACCGTATCAGGCACACGCAGCCATATCGAGGATGCCGCCGCCCGGCTGGGGTATCTGGACCGGGAAACCGACAAGACGGACATGATCTTTGTGGCCTTTTTCATTCTTCTGGGTGGCCTGATCGGTATCCCCGCGCTGAAATACGGCGCGATTGAACTGGGCCTTGGAACCTCGGTCGGGGTTTTGCTGGGCGGGCTGGTTGCGGGATGGCTCCGCTCGGTTCACCGGACGTTCGGGTTTGTGCCCGAGGCGACGCTGTGGATTTTCGATTCCCTCGGCCTGTGCGTGTTTGTGGCCTGTGTCGGCATAACCTCGGGGCCCAGTTTCGTGACCGGCGTGGTCGAAAGCGGGCCGTCGCTGATCTTTGGGTCGGTCGCCATCGTACTTTTGTCCCATGGCGCAGCGGTTATCGTTGGCCGCAAGGTCTTTGGCATCAACGAAGGGGTTCTGGCTGGCACCTGCTGCGGGGCCGGGACGTCGGCCCCCGGATTGGCAGCGGTGCAAGAGGCCGCGCAAAGCCAGGTGCCCACGCTGGGCTATGGCCTTGGCTATGCGGTTGGCAATGTGCTGCTGGCGCTGTGGGGCTCGGTCATCGTGATCCTGCTGATGTAACTTAGGGTACGAAGGCCACGACCAAAGGCCCCCACAGCGTCAGGAAGATATTCGCCACCGCATAGGTCATGGTGAAGGCGGGTGTTGGTGTCGCGTTCCCGGTTTTCTCCAACAAGGTTGCAAAGCCCGGATTGCCCGAGCGCGATCCGGTCACCACGGCGCAGGCTTCGACCGGGTTCTTGATCCGCAGCGCGAAGTAATTGATCGGGAATTGCACGATCATTGGCATCAGCGTGACAACCACACCCAGCAGCAACAGGATGATGCCGTATTCCTGAATGGCCTGCAGCGCCGGTTTGCCCGCGTTCAGGCCGACAACGCCGACAAAGACCGCAAGGCCAAAGCTTTGCAGGAAATTCGCGGCACCGCGGTTGATGCCGCCGATCTTGGGGCGGCGAATGCGCAGGTAGCCGATGATCAACCCGGTCACCAGACAGCCCAGCCCGGACCCCAGCGCCACTTTGGTGCCTGCAATGACAAAGCTGATCTCACCGATCAGATAGCCGACAGCCACACCGATCCCCAGCGCGATGAAGTTGGTGACCGAGGCGGCGGGTGGAACGTAGCCTGCCACTTTCGACACCCGGTTCAGGTCGTCTTTGTGACCAACGATGCTGAGCTCATCTCCGGCGTGAATTTCGGTATTATGCAGCACAGGAACGTCGTGCCCCATGCGCGTGATCTTTGAGATATGAACCCCGCGCCGCTGATCGGCGGTCAGAGCCTCTCGCAGTTCGCTCAGGGTTTTTCCGGTCAGCTTGCGGTTGGTGACAACCACGTTGCGGCGTTCTTCGACCACGGTCAGCTCGGGCGGGTATTCCCCGATCTCACCGCTGGCGGTGCCTTCGAACTGGGTTAGCGTTGTCACCAGCGCAGAGACGACAATCACGTCACCCGCGTTCACAACAGTCTCGGGCGTCGGCTCAACCGGGGCACCGTCCTGCAGCAGCTTTTCGACAATCAGATCGCCGTCATACCCGCCCTCGATGGCGGTCACAGACTGTCCGGCGATCGCCGCATCGGCGTTGACCTGATAGGCGCGCGCGTCGAACCGGTTCATTGGAAGGAACTCACCTTCCTCAAGCTTGCGACCACCCCCGCTGAGCTTTTGGGCCAGTTTGATCGCCTCTTGCCGCAGGTCGACGCGCATGATGATCGGGATGACGCTGACCGCGAGGATCGGGCCGATTGAGCCAAAGATATAGGTTACCGAATAGCCGACCGCGATGTTGGTTTTTAGCTTTTCGGCTTCATCCGCGGCCAACCCCAGCAGATCGATGGCGTTACCGGCGGTGCCGATGATGGCCGATTGGGTCAGCCCTCCGGCGGCCAGCCCGGCGGCCAGACCTTTGTCCAACCCGGCCAGACGGGCCACGACGATGACGAAGAACAGCCCCCATAGCGTCATCATGAAAGCAGCCAGCAGCTTGGTCAGCGCAGTGCGGTTCAGCGCGGCAAAGAATTGCGGCCCGCCATTATAGCCGACCATGAAGATGAACAGCGAAAAGAACACGTTCTGAACATCGGTGCTGAGGGTGATACCGCCGATCTGCCCGACGAACACCGCCACCAGCAGCGTCCCGGCAATACCGCCCAGTTCGAATTTGCCGACGCGGAATTTGCCGACGCCATATCCCAGGCCCAGACACAGGAAAAGCGCCATGATTGGAAAGGCGCGGAGCTGTTCAGTGATCAATTCCATCTTGAAACCTCCATGTCAAAGTCTGGCCGACAAGGCAGCGCCTCAGAACGCTGAAAACAATTGAAATATTGGTTTAGTGTACTGGCGCTAGGGTAAGCATCCGCCTTGCAGTCTGTCAAATTGTCATTTGTGCCAATGGGTTGACCAATGAGAGTGCCTGTATCAAGGCGGTTGAACAAAACACGGCTTCGAGGGCGCTGTTTCCGCCAGAGATCGGAATTTCCGGTTGCCCCGGGCACGGACCGGGATACCTAGGCCGCTAGACCAAGTTGCAAGGGTATCTTTTGACATCCGCCACCCTCATCCTGCCCAATCAGCTTTTTGCCGATCACCCCGGATTGTCGGACAAGACCCGGCGTCTGGTTCTATTCGAAGACCCGCTGTTTTTCGATGACGCCATCTATGCGGCGCGGATGCACAAGCAAAAGCTGTGGCTGCATCGCGCCAGTATGATGCGGTACTGCCAAAACCTGCTGGCCCGGGGCTTTGAGGCCGAAATCCATGGCTATGAAAGGCACGCGGAGGCAGCGCTGCGTCTGTTCCGACGTTTGGCGCGCGATGGGATGACGCAGCTGGTCATGGCGGACCCCGTTGATTTCCTCATTGAAAAACGTCTGCGGTGGGCGGCGGATCAGACGGGTCTCCATCTGGACATGCGCCCCTCGCCGGGCTTTCTGAATACGAAACCCGAAAATGAGGCATGGATCAAAACACGCAAACGGTGGTTCATGGCCGAGTTCTACAAAAGCCAGCGGCGGCGCTTGGGCGTGCTGATGGAGGGCGATCAACCCGAAGGCGGACAGTGGAGCTTTGATGAGGAGAACCGCAAGAAAGTTCCCAAAAAGCTGCTTGGCTCTTTGCCCTGGATCGACTGGCCCACGCATGGCGCCATAGACCGGGCCGCCGCAGACAGCGTGATGGCTGACTTCCCGGACGCCCCGGGTTCATTGGACACGCTGTATTATCCGACATCCCACTGCGCCGCCGCCGCGTGGCTACAGCAGTTTCTGGAACGCCGGTTTGACCATTTCGGCGACTATGAGGACGCGATTGTCGAAGGCGAAAGCTGGCTGTGGCATTCGGTTTTGACCCCCGCGCTCAACATCGGGTTGCTGACGCCGAAACAGGTGCTGGATGCAACCTTGGAGCATGCGCAGAAGCGGTCCGTGCCGTTGAACTCGGTTGAGGGCTTTGTGCGTCAGATCATCGGTTGGCGGGAATTCATGCGCGCGACATACGAAGATCTGGGCGTGCAGATGCGAAGGACCAACCATTGGGGTCATCACCGCCGGATGCCCGCGTCGCTTTATGATGGCACAACCGGCATCGCACCGATTGACGACACCATCGGGCGTGTGTTGCAGACGGGCTATTGCCATCACATCGAACGCCTTATGGTTCTGGGCGGCTTCATGTTCCTGTGCGAGATCGACCCCGACGATGTCTATCGCTGGTTCATGGAGATGTTCGTGGACAGCTATGATTGGGTCATGGTCCCGAATGTCTACGCGATGAGCCAGCACGCAGATGGCGGGCTCATCACCACCAAGCCCTATTTCTCGGGCTCAAACTATATCCGCAAGATGAGCCATTGGCCCGCAGGCCCTTGGGCCGAGGTCTGGGATGGTCTGTATTGGCGGTTCATCTTCAAACACGCAGACAGTCTTGGGCGCAATCCGCGCTGGGCGATGATGTGCAGAACCGCGATGCGGATGCCGGCTGAGACCCGCGAAAAGCATCTGAACAGAGCCGAGGCTTTTCTGGCCGGTCTCAGGTAAGCCAATGCACCTACCGGCAGGCCCTGAGAACCGAGATCAGGTGCTGTGACGCCTTCGACAACGTGTCTTCGTCAAAACCGGCATATCCTAGCAAGAGGCCCTGCATCTTGTCCGGCAGCACACAATGGGAAGACAACGCGCTGACGCGCAGCCCGCGTTGCTCGGCTTGCTGACTGACATGCTGATCCCACAGCGTGTCGCACGGCCCCTTTGGCAGGACGCAGAGATGCATACCGGACGAATCCGGTTGCAGGTCAAGCAGGTCCGAGGCTGGGGTCATCGACTCAAGCAGATGGGTTTGACGCTTGGCATAGACCCGCCGCATGCGGCGCAGGTGCAGGGCGAATTCTCCGCTATCCATGAAACTTGCCAATGCAGGTTGCGGTATCAATGACGCCCGGGCGCCAACCTTGCCAAGATACCCTTTGGCTTGGTCCATCAGGCGTTTCGGAAGCACCATGTACCCGATCCTCAGCGCCGGGCTGACCAACTTGGAAAAGCTGCCAAGATAGATCGTGTTGTCCAGACCATCGAGCCCGGACAGGGAAGGCAGCGGTTGCCCGCGATAGCGGAACTCGCTGTCATAGTCATCCTCGATCACCACGGCCCCGGCGGTTCTGGCCCAATCCAGCAGGGCGATGCGCCGCGATACCGGCAGGCTGGTGCCGGTTGGATAATGCCGGGACGGGGTGACGACGGTGGCCTGCGTTGCCTGCGGGATGCGCACTGCGTCCAACCCGTTGTCGTCGATGCGAACGGGGCAGGCGGTGTTGCCGGTGTCCGACAGGATCGTGTGCAGCTTGGGCCAGCAGGGGTCCTCGACCGCGATCTGTTTGCCCGCGCCAAGCAGCCCGTGAAAAATCACCTCGAACGCCTCGCGCGCACCTGATGTGATCACAACCTGTCCGGGATCGCAGGGCAAGTGCCGCCAGGCGGCCAGGTGATCGGCTATCGCTTCGCGCAGGGGGTACCATCCCAATGGGTCCGGGCGCGCCAGCAAACCCGCCGTTGGCGCGCGCCAGGCCCGTTCCAAGTGGCGCGCCCATTGCCGATGCGGCAGCAGCGCCTGATCCGGCAGTCCGGTTTGAAACGGCCGCCAGTTCTGCGCCACCGGTCCTGCGGGGCGTGGGATGGGCTGGGGTTGGGACAGATGGGTAATCTCACTGGCGATGAAGGTGCCGCTGCCTTGCCGAGAGATCAGATAGCCTTCGCTGATCATCTGGTCATAGACCGCCTGCACCGTTGTGCGCGAGATCGAAAGCTCGGACGCCAGCGCCCGGCTTGATGGCAAACGCCCCCCCGCCAAAGCCGGAGCGCCAGAGACTAGGGCACGCAGCTTTTCCAGCAATTGGGCCTGCAGGGACAGAGACTGTGACCCGTCCAGCGAGATCGCGAACAGGTCGCGATGTAAATTGGCCTTAGAAAATTTTTCAGAATTGGACATTTGAAAACGTCCAATATGGGGTCATTACCGCCATAGCAAGATCAAAACCCGAGCGACGACCATGACCGACACACTTGAGATCACCGACAAAACGCGCCTGCGCCGCTCTCATCAGCGGGGACATTTTGACCGCACGACAATCAACGCCATTCTGGACGCGCAGCCGATGTGCAGCGTGGGGTATGTGATTGATGGTGCGCCTTTCGTGACGCCAACGCTGCAATGGCGTGAAGGCGATCATGTGTACTGGCACGGATCATCCGCCAGCCGCGCGTTGCGCAAATCGCGTGACACGCAGGTCTGTCTGTCTGTCGCGATTCTGGATGGCTTTGTTCTGGCGCGGTCCGGGATGCACCATTCGGTCAATTCACGCTCGGTCACCTTGTTTGGGACAGCGTTCAAGATCGAGGACCCTGCGCAAAAGCTTGCGAAGCTGGGGCGCTTTGTCAACGGCTTGTTCCCGGGCCGGTATGAGGGACTGCGCCCGGATTATGAGCAAGACCTGAAGGCGACGATGGTGCTGGGCATGGAAATCACCGAAGGCAGCGCGAAAATCCGCACCGGTGGTCCGATTGATGAGGACGAGGATTACGACCTGCCGATTTGGGCGGGCGTCATTCCGGTGCGCACCACGGTCGGAGAGCCGATCCCCGACCCGCGCAACCTTGAGGGCGTTGCCATGCCCGACCACGTTCAGTCGTTCAAACTGTAAGGCGCGGCCATGACTCATCTGTCAGTGAACCTGAACGTCGCCGCTTTGCTGAGGAACCGGCGGGACCATCCCTGGCCGGATATCCTCGATCTGGCGCGGATTGCCCTGAACGCGGGCGCGGTCGGTGTCACCGTGCACCCCCGCCTGGATGAACGCCACACCCGCGCCGACGACGTACGCGCGTTACGTGGTTTTCTGGATGCAGAGTTTCCCGACCGGGAGCTGAATGTCGAAGGTTACCCCGACGCGCGCTTTTTGGCGCTGGTCCACGACGTACGCGCGGATCAGGTGACGCTTGTGCCGGACGATCCGGCACAGGCGACCAGCGACCATGGCTGGGACTTTGGCGCAGACGGGGCGATGCTTGCCGATGTTATTGCCGGGTTGAAACAGAACGGCCACCGGGTGTCTGTTTTCGCCGACCCCGAGGTCAGCCATATGGCGCAGGCCGCCCTGACCGGGACAGATCGGGTCGAACTTTACACCGGCCCGTTCGGCAGTGCCTATGACGACCCGGCGGCAGAAGCGCGCGAACTGGAGCGTCTGGCCCAAGCGACCGCCGCGGCCGAGGCGCAGGGCCTTGAGGTCAATGCCGGGCATGACCTGACGGTTCAGGGGCTGCGGAAACTGACCGCTCGGGTGCCGTCGATTTCCGAAGTCTCCATCGGTCACGCCCTGTTTTGTGATGCGCTGACCTTTGGCATGGCCGAAACCGTGCGGCGATATTTGACGTCTTGCGGACAACACAACATCTGATACGGATCAAAAAACAGCTCCACCAGCGGCCCCTTGCCAAAGGGGCTGTTTTGGAGTCCGGCGCCATGGACGCGATAACCATCTGGCGCATTTTTGCCTGTGAATTGTGAAATTGGCGTTCAAAATGCTGGACGAAACCGTTTTAGTGTCCAATGATGGCGTTAACATTCTGTTGCTGTATCATATCCACTTGCCGCGAAACGATGCAAAAAATAAGGCGGGTATGATCTGGGGCAGCATGTAAATAAAAGACTTTCTTGCTGTGAGCTCGACGAAAGTTAACTAACTGGTTAGATAAGAGCGGGAGACTCGCAAGAGCCTGGAGGACAAGACGCTAAATAATCGGTAGCCTTGTGGAACGGGAACGCCCGGCCGCGGCAGAAATCGCCAGGTAAAAGAGCGCGTCAGAACGCGCCCAAAGACAAAAAGATCGCATTTAGGGAGGAAACGATAATGCGTAAAATGCTGAAAACAAAATCGGTCATTGTGGCTGGGCTGCTGTGTACGTCCAGCCTTGCGCAGGCCGAAGAGGTAGAGGTTCTGCACTGGTGGACCTCGGGCGGTGAGGCTGCCGCGCTGAACGTTCTGAAAGATGACCTGTCAGGTCAGGGTGTTGGCTGGACCGACATGCCGGTTGCTGGCGGCGGGGGTGAGCAGGCGATGACAGTGCTGCGCGCCCGTGTGACCGCTGGCAACGCGCCGACGGCGGTGCAGGGTCTGGGCTTTGACATTCAGGACTGGGCCGCGCAGGGCGCGTTGGCCGATCTGAACGAGGTGGCCGCGCAGGAAGGCTGGGATGAGGTTGTGCCTGACGCGCTGAAGGCGTTTGCCAAGCATGATGGCAAATGGGTCTCGGCCCCGGTGAACGTGCATTCGACCAACTGGGTTTGGGCCAACAAGGCGGTTCTGGACGCAAACGGCATCGCACAGCCGACCAACTGGGATGAGTTCGTCGCCGCCGTTGAAGCTCTGAGCGCCGCCGGTGTGACGCCCATCGCCCATGGCGGTCAGGCGTGGCAGGACGCGACCGTGTTCGACGCGATCGTCATGTCGACGCTGGGCCCGGACGGCTACAAGGCGGCCTTTATCGATCTCGACGAAGACACTCTGGGCGGTGACGCCATGAAAGAGGCGTTCGACCGCATGTCCTTTATCGCCGCCAATGTTGACGAAAACTTCTCGGGCCGCGACTGGAACCTTGCCACTGCGATGGTGATCAACGGTGAGGCCGGGTTCCAGATGATGGGCGACTGGGCCAAGGGCGAATTCCTGAACGCGGGTAAAACGCCGGGCGAAGATTTCCTGTGCTTCCGCTTCCCGGGCACGCAGGATCAGGTGACGTTCAATGCCGACCAGTTCATGATGTTCGATCAGGGCGGCGCGGTTTCGGCTGAGCAGGCGGCGCTGGCCAGCGCGATCCTGTCGCCGTCGTTCCAGTCGGCGTTCAACGTGGTCAAGGGCTCGGTCCCGGCGCGTACCGATGTCAGCGACGCGGATTTTGATGCCTGCGGCAAGCAGGGCATGAAGGATCTGGCGGCGGCTGCGGCCTCGGGCAATCTTTTCGGGTCAATGGCCCATGGCCACGCGGCACCGGCTTCGGTCAAGAACGCGATTTATGACGTCGTGACGGCGCATTTCAACGGCGAGTATGACAGCGAAACCGCTGTGGTCGAATTGGTCGACGCCGTTTCGATCGCCAAGTGATCTTTTGATCCTCGGGGTGGGGTAATTGCCCCATCCCACGAGGGCGATCTACGTCTCAACACCACTCGCAGGAGGGCGCGCCATGGCTGTTTCGGCCGACGCGGATTTCAAGACACGCCTTCAGAACTGGATTCCCAAACTGGTCCTGTCACCGTCGCTGGCGATGATGTTGGTCTTTGTCTACGGGTTCATTCTGTTCTCGGTCTACCTGTCCTTTACCGACAGTCGTATTCTGCCAACCTATGGCTGGGTCGGCTGGGAGAATTATGACAAGCTGTGGCGGCTAAGCCATTGGGAAATCTCGTTGAAGAACATGGGGATTTTCGCGGGGCTCTATATTGTCATTTGCACCGCTATCGGGTTGGGGCTGGCGATTTTCCTCGATCAGAAAATCCGGGGCGAAGGGTTGCTGCGCCCAATTTACCTGTACCCCATGGCGCTGAGCTTTATCGTCACCGGCACCGCATGGAAGTGGTTTCTGGACCCGGGTATCGGGTTGGAAAACGTCATGCACACATGGGGCTGGACCAGTTTTGAATTCGACTGGATCAAGAACCGCGACTTTGCGATCTATACGGTTGTTCTGGCCGCGGTCTGGCAGACCAGTGGCTTTGTCATGGCGATGTTCCTGGCGGGCCTGCGTGGGATCGACAATGAAATCCTGCGCGCGGCGCAAATGGATGGGGCGTCGAACTGGAACCTCTATCGCCGCATCATCATCCCGCAGTTACGTCCGGCGTTTTTGTCGGCTTTCGTGATCCTCAGTCACCTTGCAATCAAGACCTTTGACCTTGTGATCGCTTTGACGGGTGGTGGGCCGGGTCGTGCGACTGAACTGCCCGCTACTTTCATGTATTCCTACACCTTCACGCGGAACCAGATGGGGATCGGTGCAGCCTCGGCCACGATCATGCTGATGACCATCGCGGCGATTATGATCCCCTATCTCTACGCTGAATTGCGGGAGAAACGCTGATGTCCCAAGCCACTCAGGATACCGCAATCCGCACCGGCCGCGTCACGCGTACGCTGATCTATCTGGTGCTGCTGCTATTTGCCTTGTTCTACATGTTGCCGCTTTATGTGATGCTGGTGAATTCGGTCAAACCGCTGGAGGAGATCACCGGCGGTGGCATGATGGACCTGCCGCAGGCCTTCACGATTGAGCCCTGGCTCAAGGCGTGGTCCTCGGCTCAGATCGGTGTCGATCCGACCGGGTTGAAGCCCTATTTCTGGAACTCGATCAAGATGGTGGTTCCGGCTGTGATGGTCTCGACCATTTTGGGCGCGCTGAATGGGTATGTGCTGACCAAGTGGCGGTTCAAGTATGACACTATCCTGTTCGGATTGATGTTGTTTGCCTGTTTCATCCCGTTTCAGATCGTCCTGATCCCCATGGCGCGGATGTTGGGTATCATCGGTCTGGCGGGTACCACCTGGGGTCTGGCACTGGTGCACGTGGTCTATGGGATCGGGTTCACCACGCTGTATTTCCGCAACTATTACGCCGTTTTCCCGACCGAGTTGATCCGTGCGGCACAAATCGACGGCGCCGGGTTCTTTCAGATTTTCTGGCGCATCCTGCTGCCCAGTTCCGGGCCGATCGCGGTGGTTTCGATCATCTGGCAATTCACCAATATCTGGAATGACTTTCTGTTCGGGGCGTCCTTTGCCGATGCCAACAGTCAGCCGATGACCGTGGCGCTGAACAACCTTGTGCAGTCGTCCACGGGGGTAAAGGAATACAACGTTCATTTTGCAGGTGCCATTCTGGCGGCCCTGCCAACTCTACTCGTCTATATCGTGGCCGGTCGGTACTTTGTCCGCGGCCTGATGGCGGGTTCGGTGAAAGGATAAGACCTGATGGGTTTTCTGGACATAGATAACGCGACCAAATCCTACGGGTCGGTCGAGGTGCTGCACAAGGTCGACATCTCGGTGCAAGAGGGTGAGTTTCTGGTGCTGGTCGGGCCGTCAGGCTGTGGCAAATCCACCCTGCTGAACATGATCGCGGGGTTGGAAGAGATCACCAGCGGCGAAATCCGCATCAAGGAACAGGTGATGAACGGGGTCCACCCGTCAAACCGCAACATCGCCATGGTGTTCCAAAGCTATGCTTTGTATCCCAATATGACCGTGGGTCAGAACATCACCTTTGGGCTTGAGATGCACGGCGTGCCCAAGGCTGATCGGGACAAGGCGATGAAAGAGGTCGCCAAGCTGTTGCAGATCGAACAGTTGCTGGATCGCAAACCCGGCCAGTTATCCGGGGGGCAGCGTCAGCGTGTTGCGATGGGCCGTGCATTGGTGCGCAACCCGGATGTGTTCCTGTTTGATGAGCCCCTGTCCAACCTCGACGCCAAGCTGCGCGTCGACATGCGAACCGAGATCAAGAAGCTGCACCAGAACCTCGGCACCACCATCGTCTACGTGACCCATGACCAGATCGAGGCGATGACCCTGTCCAGCCGCATCGCCGTGATGAACGGCGGATACGTTCAACAACTGGGCACGCCACAGGAAATCTATGACACGCCTGCCAACATCTTCGTGGCAACTTTCATGGGTTCACCCGCCATGAATGTGGTGCCCGCAAAGGTGGTGGTGCTGAATGGCCGTCCGCATGCCGAGGTGGCCATACACGATGGATCGATGGCGCAACTGCCGTTCAGTCAGGACAATCTGGCCGCATGGGATGGCCGTGACATTCTGCTGGGCATCCGGCCCGAGACGATCACGGATATGGATGGGGCGGACCGCAAGTCCTCGAACATCGCGCAGATGACCAATCGGATCGTTGTGACGGAACCCGCCGGATCGGACACGTTTGTGTCGATGACGCTTGGGGGGAAGGATGTCATTGCTCGCATGCGCTCGGACGCCGAGGTTGCGCCGGGGCAGGATTTTGCGTTCGCCGTGAATATGGAAAAAGCTGTGGCTTTTGACCCGGAAACTGAAATGCGGATCACTCCGTGACTTTCGTTGAGGTCGAGGGGTCACCCTCTCGGCCTTGATGACTGAAGATCAGTTGCGTTGACTGAACGTCAGATCGGAAATCGGCGGTTCGGCCAGACAGCGCGTGGTAGAACTGCACAAGGCCCGGCTCGACCTGTTGCGCCTGTGCAAGGCAGTCTTCGCACAGCTGCTCAACCTGATCGTAGGGCAGGCGATCTCGGATCGCTGTGATCAGCTTGGCGTGAGAGACTTCAAGCTTTTGGAAGGCGGGTGTGGCCAGCAGGGTTTTATCGCCGACCAGAACAAACACAGGCTCCAGATCAGACCGCCCCTTGAGGTGCACAAATCCGGCCTCAAGCATCGCCATGTCATCTCGGGTTTTGTCGTGAACCGAGTTCGAGACGACAATGTCATAATCCACGTGGCGGCAGCTCTGCTCGATCCGGGCTGCGACATTTACCACATCGCCGATCACTGTGTAGTTGAACCGGCGCTTGGATCCGATATTGCCGACACAGGCCAGACCTGTCGCACACCCGGTCGCCAGCGCAATCGGCGGACGCCCTTGCATCACCTCCGAGGCGTTGAAGGTCACCAGCGCCTGTCGCATGAGCAACGCGGCCTGTGCGGCACGACAAGGGTGATCCTCGACCGGCAGCGGGGCGTTCCAAAAGGCCATCACCGCGTCGCCGATGAATTTGTCGATCGTGCCTCTTTCCTGCAGAATTTCATCGCCCAGCTGCGAAAACAACTGGTTGAGCAGGGCAACCAGATCGGTCGCCGAGACGGACTCGGACAGGGGGGTAAAGCCGCGAATATCCGAGAACATTACGGTGATTTCCTGCGTCTCACCCCCCAGTTGCAACTGATGGCCCGATCCTTCCATTTCGTCCAGAATCTCGGGCGCGACATAGTGGGAAAAGATCTGACGGATCACCCGTTTTTCCCGCTCGGTCGTGATGAACAGATACCCCGCCAGCAACCCGAAATTCGCCATACCGCCCATCAGCGGAAAGGTGACGTCAAACAGAACAAGCTGGTTGCGAAAGGCCAGCCAACTGATCCCAAGCACCACCGCGGCCGAGGCCCCGCCCGCCACGAACGAGGCGACCGCGCCAAACCGCGCCATCACGGCCGTGACGACGATGCCCAGAGTGATAAAGGACAAAAGCTCAAGCGCGGCGGTCACGTCCGACCGGCTGAGCATTTCGCCGGTCAGGATCTGCTCTAGCAATTGCGCGTGTATTGAGACACCGGGGACGGATTCCCCTAATGCCGTCTGGTGCATATCAAACAAACCGGCGGCTGAAGTGCCGACAAGGATAATCCTGCCTTCGATCTGTTCACGCAGTACAGGATCGTCCGGTGCCTGCATGATGTCATTGGCCGACAGATACAGGTCGGGATCGTCGCGCCGGTACCGCACCCAAACTTCGCCGTTTTCGGTGGTGGGCAGTCGGAAATCGCCAATTTCCAGCGCCAGCATAATCCCGGCTTCGTCTGGCGTGCCTTCGGCGATGATGATGGATTCACCCATCGCAACCCGAAGCGCCTCGATCCCCAGGCCGGGCAGGGCCCCGTTTGGGCCGCCCCACAACACTGGAACCCGCCGAATGATCCCCGTGCCCCCGAGGGGTGAGACATTGACCCCGCCAATGCCCGCCGCGTTGATTTCCAGTGGTGGGGCAGACGGTGTCCAATGAGGGACCGAGACCAGCCCGGCAGTCGGTGCTTCGCCAATCTCGATAAGTCCGGCCTTGGCTGTCGTCGCTGTGCCATTGCCGGTTTGCCGGGCCGCCGCACCCAGCACGACGGGCCAATTGGCGATTTCCGATGCAAACAGGATGTCATTGTCCAGCGTAGCGGCCTGACTGTCGCCGGACAGAAGACCGGCAAGGCTGGGATCTTTGAGAAGCCGTGCGGGCGAGAACCTGTCGGGTTCGACGAACAGCATGTCAAAGGCGATGGCCGCTGCGCCATGTTCCCCGAGATTTTGAACCATTTGCGCCAACAGGGTACGTGGCCATGGCCACTGACCCCAGCTCTCAAGCGATTGTTCATCGATATCCACCACCCGCACCGGCAGGTCCGGGTTATACTCCCGCGGAGACATGCGTTGCAGAATGTCGAAATAGATGAGGCGCGTCATGCGCACGGGGTAGGGGTCGATCACTCGAATGAAACACCCAAACAGGATCAGACCAAGCCCCACCAGTTGAAAGCCACGGTGTCGCCCGGTTCGTTCTTTGGGCTTTCGGGTCACGTTTGCCTCCGAAATTCCGGTGGTTTAGCCGCCGTTGCCGCCATTGCCACCTGCAGCGCCGCTTCCGGGACTACCGCCAAAGCCGCCGGTGCTGCCGCTACCGATCGTGCCGCCACTGCCCGGACCACCGCTGCCAGAGCCGCCACCTATCGAACCGCCGCGCCCGTCTCCGCTACCGCTGCCGCCTCCGATATTGCCGCCAGTGCCGTTCCCGCTGCCAGTGCCGCCACCGATACTGCCACCATTGCCGCTTCCTGTAGGTCCATCTGCGGGGGATGGGGACTCGCCCGGAGACGCGCTAGCCTCGGCGCTTTGCACGCCGGATTGCTCTGGATCGGGACGGCGATCTTCCGAACGCTGCGGTGGCGGGGGCAGGGTGTCTGTCCCGCATCCACCGACGTCTATCTGCAAGGGAACCAGTAACTCTTCCTGCGCGCGGACAAACGGAAACCCGGTATCCAGCGCCTTGTCATAGCTTTCGCGATCAACTGGACGCCCGACATTTCCGGCCTGCGTCGTGGCCAAAAGACTGCATTGGCGACCTGCCTCACGGCAGGTCCCGCTTTGGCCGCACATCTCAACACGCCCCTGCAGGACCAGCATCGCGCTTTGCGTGCCCGGGACGACCCACAGATCAAAGGTGGTGCCCCGCACGGCCATGGTCGCGGTCGGTGTCTGAATGGAATAGGCGCGCTTTTTGCTTTTGCCCGAGATGAACCGGAAACTGCCGCCTAGGGCCTGAACGGCAAAGCTCTTGGCTTTACGGTTGCCGCGCAGCATCGTTACGTCCAGCATCATACGCGCATTCGGACCGATGGCGATCTTGGTTTCATCCACGAAAAGCAGTTGCACAACGCCGTTTCTGTCAGTCGAGATTGCATCCCCAGATGCAACATCCATCCCCGCTCGCAAAGCCTGAGATTTTCCGTCACGCGTGATTTGGGCACCCTGTTTGACACCAATGACCGTTCCAATATCGGCGATGCCTTGCGCTGGAAAAACTAAGAAACAACAGAAAACAAATAACACTTTAAACCAAGCCAAACCCACCGGTATTCCCCCACATAATGGTTCCACGCGCATCGCGCCCGCCGCTCGGTTCTGTGCCTCTATTTATTCAATCCATTGAAATGGTTTTTAATAAATATATGCAAATATGCCTTAAAACCTGCATGTTTGGCAAGTTTTGTCTGATTGCAGGGCCCGCCCGTCGTGCGGGAATGCCCGCGTGGTTCAGAAAGTTTCGCCGTACAACACCGTCCTTTCGCGAGGCAAGGCCCGGCTTTTGGTCTTATTCGGGACCCGCAACCTTTGGCATCCTTCGACCATGTAACGGTGCAAACAAGTTTCCTCTTCTTTGCCATTTAACCGAAGCCATGGGCGGGTAGGTGACGCGAAAAGCCCCGCCAAGCCTGCCGCAAAACCCGGGCCAACCGGTGCGTTTTCAAAGGGTTTGCATCGCCCGGCAAAAAAATCAGAACACTGCAGAATTGACCTTGTGTTTCCGTTGCGTGGACGGATATACCCGTCGGCGGAGACGTGGCCGAGTGGTCGAAGGCGCTCCCCTGCTAAGGGAGTAGGCGGGAAACCGTCTCGAGGGTTCGAATCCCTTCGTCTCCGCCATCCTTTTTCACCTGGCGATCAAACTTTTTGCGCGTGACATCGGGCCGTTTTGTTTTGCGATCAATTAGGTGTGCCTTCGAAGGGTGCTCTGGCGGTTTTGGTGCATGGTGTTCTAAGCTCTAGCGGGGTGTAGGAAAGCTGCTATAGTCCCTCAAAACAAGGGGGAACAGAGCCACATGAACAACCGTTTGCGCAAGATCACCATCGTCGGGGGCGGGACGGCGGGTTGGATGACCGCGCTTATTCTGGACATGGTGTTTTCCCGCACTTCAGGGCCAAAGGATCGCCCGGCTATCTGTCTGATCGAAAGTCCGAACATCTCGACCGTGGGTGTGGGGGAGGCGACTGTTCCGCGCATGCCGGTGACCTTGCGTCAGGCAGGCATTGCCGAGCGGGATTTCTTTCGTGAAACCAATGCGTCGTTCAAACTGGGCGTTAAGTTCTGTAACTGGAACAAGGATGCCAAGGGCAATCGCATCGACTATGTGAACCCCTTCGCCCACGGTCAGATGGTTGAGGGGTTGGAGGCCGCCGAGTATTTCCTGCGGTTCGGCAACGGGGATCGGGATTTCACGCAGTCGATCTCGCCTCATGATCATCTGGGTCGCATGTGCAAGGGCGCGCGGCAGCTAGGCCAGCCGGAATTCGAGCAACGCTTTGGCTATGCGTACCATCTGGACGCCGTCAAATTCGCGGGCATGCTGACCAAGGTCTGCACCAATCGCGGGGTTGAGCATATTCAGGATGAAGTCCAGTCAGTCGAGCTGGACGAGCAGGGCAATGTCAGCCACCTGATGTTGGAGCGGAAAGGCCGCCACGACATCGAGATGGTGGTAGATTGCACCGGGTTCCGCGGGTTGATCATCAACCAGGCGCTGGGTGAGCCATTCATGGATTACTCGGACTACCTGCCCAATGACCGCGCTATGGCGCTACAGGTCGAACATCCCGATCCGGAAAAGATCGAAAGCCTGACCCGCTCGACCGCGCTCGGCGCCGGTTGGACGTGGCGGGTGCCGCTGTATAACCGGGTGGGGACTGGATATGTGTTTTCGTCGGCTCATCGCACGGACGATCAGGCGGCCGATGAATATCTTGAGTGGCTGGGCGACAGCGGTAAGGGTTTGACCCCGCGCGTGATCCCGATGCGTGTGGGGCGTGTGCGCAATGCCTGGGTCAAGAACTGCGTGGCGATTGGCCTGTCCGGCGGATTTATCGAACCGCTGGAAAGTACCGCGATCCATATGATCGACCACGCGGTGCGTTGGTTCGCCGAACATCTGCCCACGCAGGAAATCGAGCCCGCGATGCGCGACAGATATAACCGGCAGATGGATAAGATGTATAATGAGGTGCTGGAGTTCATCTGTCTGCATTACCGTCTGGGCAACCGCACAGACGATCAGTACTGGATCGATGCGCGTACCGAGATGAAACTGCCGGATCGCTTGGCCGAGAACCTCGAACTGTGGCAATATCGTCTGCCGACGGATCATGACATTGAGTTCGCCACGCTGTTTGACCATCGCGTGTATCAGACGGTTCTGCTGGGTAAACAGGTCTATGACACCGGCTATGGCCCGGACATTCGTGATCGCCTGCGCCCGCTGAAAAAGCCGATCTGGTTCCAGGGGATGAAGCGTGCAAAAGCGGATCTGGCTCAGATCATCAAATCGATGCCGGACCACAAGACCCTGTTGCGCGACATTCGGGGGGAATTGGGCAAACCGGCTTTCGGTATGGCTGCAGCGATGCAGCCCACCGTTGCGATGCCGGGGACAAAGCCGGCCCCTGTCGCCGTCCAGAACATGCCGAACTTTGCCGAAATCGAAAGCGGCGCGAAGGACCTGCAACTTTTCTAGTGCGGTCCGGTAGGGAGAGTGGCATTGAACGGAAAACCGGGGCGGGGCTCCGGTTTTTCATTTTGTGATCCGTTGCAATGCGATTGTCAGGCTTGCTGTGGTCGTCTTTATGGTCTGTGCCACGGGCTTTTTGAGCGGGCTTGAATTGGCTGACCCAAGCACGACACGTGGCTGCGTCTCTCTGAAAATCGCTTGGACGAAACAGGTGTCGCCCTAGACAAATCCCTTAGCCCGTAAGAACCTGTGCGCAACCCACAACAAGGAGTCGTTTGGATGAGATTGATTGGTTGCACCGCTTTGGCATTGTTTCTGTCCTGCACTTCGGTTCTTGCTGCGGACACAGAGACCTGCGCGGCAGGCATGACACTGGAGGATGGCACGCTGACGATCGCGACCGGTAATCCAGCCTATTACCCTTGGGTGATGAATGATGCACCCGAAAGTGGCGAAGGGTTCGAGGCCGCCGTGGCCTATGCCATCGCCGAGAAAATGGGCTTTGGCCCGGATCAGGTGACATGGGTCCGCACAAGCTTTGACGAGGCCATTCAGCCCGGTGCCAAGAATTTCGATTTCAACATGCAGCAATACTCGATCACACCTGAACGAGAGGAGATGGTCGATTTCAGCCTGCCCTACTACACCTCTGCCATGGCGGTCCTGACCACCAATAACGTGGTCGACGCGGGCGCCGAAGCAACGCTGGAGGGCCTGAAGGGGCTGAAATGGGGGGCTGTGGCCACCACTACCGCGATCCCAATGCTGAACGATGTGATACAGCCCACGGACGAGCCGCTGCTTTACAACGACAATGCCGATGTCAACGCGGCCATTATGGCCGGACAGATTGATGCCGCGCTCTATGATCTGCCCACGGCGCTCTACCTTTCGGCTGTGGTTGTTGAGGGCGGGACCTTGCTGGGTCAATTCCCTCCGGGCCAGTCAGAAAGCCCTGACCAGTTCGGCCTGTTGATGGAGGATGGCAACGCGCTGAAAGAGTGCGTCGACGCCGCCATCGCCGAACTGACCGAAAGCGGAGAGCTGGCCGCGCTTGAGGCCCAATGGCTGTCCGAGGCGACGGGTGTACCGGTCATCGAATAAATGGGTGACACATCGTTGCACAGCCGCCGGACCACGCCGTCAGACGCGACCCCCACGCGCCGCGAAGCCTATGAGGCCAGGGTTCGGCGGCGCGCGAACCGGATCGCACTGATATCAACGCTCAGCGTGGTTGTCGCACTGGTGGTCCTTGTCCCGCTTGCCCCGGGGTGGGAGGCGGTGCAACGCGCGTTCTTCAATGGCCGGGTGTTTACCGCAACCTTTCCCGGCTTGCTGGACGCCTTTTTGATGAACGTGATGATCTTTGCCTGGTCAGCGCCTCTGATCGCTTTGACTGGGCTTGCCATTGCACTGTGCCGCGACACGCGCGCCCCGGCGCTGTTCCCCCTGCGGCTGTTCGGGATCGCCTATACCGATGTATTCCGCGGCCTGCCGGTGGTTCTGGTGATCTACATCATCGGCTTTGGTGTACCCGGTCTGGGCCTGCCCCGACCATGGAACAGCCCCTATATCTGGGGCACGCTGGCGCTGGTTCTGGTCTATTCGGCCTATGTGGCCGAGGTGATCCGCTCTGGCATCGACTCGGTCCACCAATCGCAGCGTTCGGCGGCCGCGTCACTGGGGCTGAGCGACAGTGACACCATGCGCTTTGTGGTGTTGCCGCAGGCCATCCGCAATGTGGTTCCGGCTAATATGAACCTGTTTATCGCCCTGCAAAAAGACGTGGCGCTTTTGTCTTTCATCGGCCCGGTCGAGGTGTTTCGGCAGGCTGGTGTCTACAAATCACTTTACGCCAATTTCACACCTTATGTCGGTGCGGCCCTGATCTTTCTGGCGCTGACCATCCCCGCCACACGATATGCGGACTATCTGATGAACAAGCAAAACAAGGCGCGCTCATGACGGCCAAGCTTTCGTTGCGCGGGGTGCGCAAACGGTTTGAGGATCACGAGGTTTGCAAAGGCATCGACCTTGATGTGAACGATGGCGAGATGGTGTGCCTTATTGGCGCCTCAGGGTCCGGCAAGTCCACCCTGTTGCGCTGCATGAACCTGCTTGAGCCAATCGACGACGGCACCATCTGGTTGGATGGGCAGGATATCTCTGAACCGGGTCTGGACCCTCAGCCTGTGCGCCAGAAGATTGGCATTGTGTTCCAAAGCTACAATCTGTTTCCCCACATGACAGCGGCAGAAAACGTGATGCTCGCCCCCCGCCGTGTGCATGGGCTCAGCCGGGATCAACTGCGCCCGCGCGTAACCCTACTGTTTGACCGGTTCGGGTTGGGCGACCGGATGGGGCACTATCCTGATCAGCTGTCGGGTGGGCAACAACAACGGGTTGCCATTATCCGCGCGCTGGCAATGGAGCCTCAGATCATGCTGTTTGACGAGATCACAAGCGCATTGGACCCCGAGCTGGTTGGCGAAGTTCTGGACGTCCTGCGCGATCTGCGGCAGCAGGGGATGACCATGGTACTTGCCACCCACGAGATGGGCTTTGCCCGCGAACTGTCAGACAAGGTGTGTTTTCTGGATGCCGGTCGCATTTTAGAGCAAGGCCCACCCGAGATCCTCTTTTCCAACCCACGCGAGCCGCGCACCAAAGCATTCCTGTCACGCGTATTGTGATACCGCACTGGTATTGCGCGCGCCGGGGCGTGGTCGCTCAAACAAAGCGCTGATTGCCACGCAGTGATGCGGTGCAGTGCAGAGGTTTTTTGGACTGTGTTTTGGTGGGCCTGACGAGAGAAACCTCAAACCATTTATTCGAGGTTCTTGAGGACTGGGAACGCGATCTCGCGACATTAGACCTTAACGGTCTGAGGTGCGATGATGAGCAGCCTAAGCCCAAAATTTAACAAGATTTCGCGTGGCAAAGCGGCCAACAAGAACTATCCGCCGCCTTTCTCACTGCGCCTCACATATGACGAACGCGCACGTCTGGATGCCGAGCGTGGCGACAAGCCGCTTGGCGCATATATCCGTGAGCGGCTTTTCGGCGATGATGTTGCACCGCGCAAACGACGCGGGAATAGCCCGGTACAGGACAAAGAAGCCCTCGGGCGCGTTTTTGGTGCGCTCGGCCAGTCTCGCCTGTCAGCAAACCTCAATCAACTCGCAAAGGCCGTAAACTCAGGTTCTTTGCCTGTCACGCCGGAGACCGAAGCTGATCTTCAGGATGCCTGCCGTGAAATCGCCGATATGCGCGCGGCCTTGCTTCGGGCGCTCGGAAAATCATCGGGCAACGCGCCATGATGCTGAAAGCCAAAGAACGCGGCAACGCCCCACAACTGGCCCGCTATCTGCTGTCGATGCGGGATAATGAGCATGTGGAACTGCACGACGTGCGCGGCTTTGTCAGTGATGACTTATTAGAGGCGTTCAACGAGGCAGACGCCATTGCACGCGGCACACGCTGCCAGAAATACCTCTTTTCCATGTCCTTCAACCCGCCTGCCGAAGCCAAGGTCAGCACGGGACAGTTCGAAAAGGCCGTGCGACAGGTTGAAGATAAGCTGGGACTGTCAAATCAACCCCGCGCCATCGTGTTCCATGAAAAAGACGGGCGACGGCACGCGCATGTCGTTTGGTCACGGATTGATAGCGAGCGGATGCGCGCCTTGAACATGAGCCATTACAAAACCAAACTGCGTGACGTGTCGCGCCAGCTATTCCTTGAACATGGCTGGACGATGCCGCGCGGGTTGGAAGACCGTCGTATGCGCGATCCTTTGAGTTTCACACTAGCTGAATGGCAGCAGGCCAAGCGCTCGGGCCTGAATCCAAAGGAGTTGAAAGCCATATTCAGGGCCGCTTGGGACTCGTCAGACAATCGTGCTGCCTTTGAACAAGCCCTTCGATCACGCGGCTTCTGGCTCGCCAAAGGCGATAGGCGCGGCTTTGTTGCCGTGGACTATCGCGGTGAAGTCTATGCCGTTGCGCGTTACAGCGGTGTTAGGACGAAAGAGGTCGAGGCCAAGCTTGGCGATCCTCAAAAACTCCGCTCTGTCGAGCAAGCCAAAGCCGAAATCGCACGCGGCATGTCAACGCGTTTGCGCGAGTTCATTGATGATGTCGAACGCGACGCCAAGCGCCGTGAAGTCCTCGTTGACTTCCGCAAAGCAGAGACAGTCGGGCGGCATCAGGAAGAACGCAAACAGCTTTCAGATGCGCAGGAGAAGCGCTGGAATGCCGAGACGCGAAAACGGGCCGAGCGCCTGCCGAAAGGGTTTTCAGGCATCTGGCACCGTATCACCGGACGCTATGCGAAGGTGCGCGCGCAAAACGAGCAAGAAGCGCTGGACGCCCTGCGTCGCGACCGCGCCGAGAAGGACAACCTGATCTTCAAACAGCTTGAAGAGCGGCAGGCAATGCAGCGCGATATCGACATCCAGCGTAACGCAGCGCGCGACGAGCTCATGCAGCTACGCGAAGATGTTGCCCGGTATCAAAGCGATGATGATCGTCCTGATCACAATCATGAGCGTTTAGCTCGTGCGCGTGAGCAACTTGATCACGTTATCAACAATCGCAGCCGCAAACCGCGCGGTCACCGCAGGAGAGGTTTCGAACCTTAAGAAGTTGAAGCTTTGAGAGGTATGCACTCATTTGGAGAAGGAGGTTCGACGTCTCATTTGTTCTGTTCCTGTGGCTTCGAAACGGTGCAACGGTAGTCGAGTGGAAACGTTACTAATGCCAAAATGGCTCCATTCCGTCGAATTGAAAGGAAGGGCAAAAATGCTTGATAAACATTCAGTAATGTGAATATATAAAGAAAAAACTACGAGGTCCCATGAGAGCACTAAAAATCGCATTTGTATTTGCCGCTACTTCGCTATTTCCAACAACTGGTTATTCAGACCCAACACAATCCGATATGGACTTTGTAGTACGCACCCTAGATGAGCTTCAATCAAAAGGGATTGATGCTAAAATCGCCCTAGGTAGCGATTTCATTTCGTCGTCATGCCAGTTCTATTTGAAACACCCGTTGGCTCTTCCTGAATACGAGAACTATAGCGTGGTTGCGTTAACAACACCTAGTTTGGACGATTCTCGTCAGGAAACTAGGGAATTATGCTTCTCTAAAGACAGAAAAGTGATCAAAGCTGCAATTCTTGTCTCAGGTGATCCAATAAACTACCTAGATCATTTCTAGGCTAAACGCCGTTTTCCTCATTCGACCCGATGGCTCTCAACGACGTTGCGATATTGATCGCCGAAACTAACATTACCAGTAACCAGAAGACTACGAGGCACCAATACGAACCAAGTTCGACTTCCCTTCCAACATCGCCCCGGAAAACAAAAAAGCACGCCGTCGCCACCAACAAACCCAACCAAGTTATGGCTGCCAACAAACATGAAGGTGGTCGATAATAAATGTAGGGCAAAGATAGAAGAACACCCCCTGCGATCCCAACGAAGCAAAACCCAATGTAAGCGATATGTAAGTCTTTTGGGTACAGGCTTGCTATTGGGATAACGCCTGAGGTCACAATCCAAACCAACAATGATGTTAACAAACCGGATAGAAATGATACGACTATGGCCAAAATTACATTGTCGACTAAAAACTTCCATACTTGATCAAACATTACAGTTCCTCATTGAGTAAAGAACCTCTTTCGTTCGTCGTCGGTGACACTGCACATAAATTTTGTCATGCCTAATGGCAGCGGACTATAGAATTTCGCAATGACGCAGGCCTTGCCACCTTCTCCAGAGAACGTAATCGGATGACTGACCTGAAACACCGAACTGCCTTCGAATTCGCTTGCCTTGGGATCAACAAAAAACGATGCCTCCATACCGTCTGAACCAGAAGCTGGAGTAAAGAAGGAGCCTGACTTCTCTATTAATACCTTAGTGTTTTCGATAGTTGGTTCCGGTGTAAACTCCCGCAAAAATGAAATGTAGGGTGAAACAATCTCAGACTCTCCCGACGAGTGGACTTTATACACAAATTCTACCTTCTCGCCGTCGAATTCGACTGACGATTCAAATTCTAGTTTCGTGCCATCAGGCGCTACAAAAGAGCCACCAATATTCGGGAGGTTTTTATTTGAATCGGGAGGAATGCGAAAATCTACGGAAGGGTCTACGTTAAACTCGCGTTTAAGCGGTAGGAGATCATCTGGTAGCAGGTCAAGCTCCAAAGGTTCAAATATATCGTCGCGATAGGTTTCCGGGGCAGATAACTGAACCGGCCAAAGTATTTCCGCATTCGCGTGTGAATTCGTAAAAGCTCTCAGGTGCGTAACTTTTGGCGCTGGGTACGATAGCTTCTTTCGGAAGGGCCAAGATACATCACTTATCCCACTACCGGGTTCAATGGGATAGGTTAGAATTGGAAGACCAATATCTTCCCATCCAAAGTCCGTTATCGTATGATCTTCGCTTGTATTAATGAAACCAAATCTAATGCATACATTGGCAATGTGTGCTCCGCCACCGATATCGTTTAGTTTCTTCTGGATGCCAAACATCGACAATGCTTCGAATGTTACCGGTGTTCCCGTGTCATTCAGGAAACTGTTTGGGAACCTATATACATCAGAGGTGCGAGCATGAAGCGGAGGGCCTGCAGTTAAGTCACACGCTGCGTTTTGGCTATCAGCCGAAACACCTCGGCCACAATAAACTAGAAATGCAAGAAGAATAAGTTTGAGAGCATTTTGCATGGCTAATATATACCTTATAAAATGTGGTATCAGCATGCACTGTCAACGTCGCCTGCTCAAGCTGAATGTGTAAGCAAATTCCCTCTCCTGTCTCCCGCAACCCGCATGCCAGTCGGTAACTGACGCTGGCGTATGGCGCAGGTCTTTCGTTGCAACTTGCTTTGTCGGCTCCCCCGCTGCCTGCGCAAAGCTCCGTTGCGGTCCCCCCCAACAATGCGTTGCACCGGCCCTGTCGCATGCGCCGGACGCATCGTTACCGGCTGGCACGGGGTCAGCCGTCAAACAAACAGGAGACTGATATGAAAACTCAAACACAACCCAATCAACACCAACAGAACCGTTCAATGCGCCCTGATTACCGCGTCTGGTTCGTTTCGGAGGAACCCAACGGCCAAGCGCTCTGGACCGAAGTTGCAGCCCTTTGGCCCACCAAATCCGGCAAAGGATATCACGGTCCGGTCCAGACACCGATCCCTCACACCGAAGGGCGGCTGGTGACCATGCCTGTGCAGGACAAAAAGCCCTCACAGTGATAACCCAACCTCACCAAATAGGGTGCTGCCAATCGGTCAGCGCCCTTTTCTCTGTTCTGAAACAACCAACGAATTCCCGTAGCTATTCTTTGTATTACACCCCTAAATCCCTACGAAATGAGAGAATGCAAGATGTGTTTTGTAGTACAAAACCCTCTTGCCAAGGGGCCCGCTGCGCGCCCCTGTGGAACCCCCGGCCATTGGCTCTGATAGGGCATTGAGCCCAGTCAGAGCCATCAGACCGTATCGTCGGTCAACCACTCGCGGGAGACTTCGCTCTCCCTGCACCCATCGATCAAAGGGCGTTCCTGCCCTTGTGAAATCCTGACCATTTCATGGAGACCAGAAAGGGAGCTTTCGCGCTACCCTTACCTTGGAACCATCCCATCGATCAAAGGGCTATCGCGCCCCTTGAAACCACTCGCAGGCGTTTGACCGCTGCATCACCAATAAGGGGAGCGTTCCTGCTACCCCCAATACCCCCATGAGGACTTCATCCAGACCAATCCTTGTTTGCAAGCTAAAGCTCGTCTTTTGTTCGACACCGATGCTTGGTCTGGGATCAAGTCGCCTTTCAACTGCTCAGCTTTTTGTGCAAGGATAGAACTTCGAAGCATCCAGACTACTTTTCTTCTCAAACGGAAAGGAGTCAGATTACTTCTTTGCAAGTCACGTTGCTTTCAAAAGACGAGAGCCTTTTAAAAGCTACTTTCTAAAGAACAAGACTTGACACTCAAGTTTTCAAAAATTGCTAAATTTTTAAGAATAGAAGCAAGCAAGATAGCTCGGAGTTTGAATAAGAACTCGTTGCTAATGCCACTTGACGAAAGCTCCTAATTTGATCTGAGATGGCCTCTTTGGTCAAAGCGAATCTCAAGTTTCGCTGTGGTGGTTTAACTAGTTGAATATATAACTGGTTGATAAATATATGAAAATAACTATTGACTATTTCCCATATGATATAATTAGAGGTGCCCTTTTGGGTTCAGAAAAACACCGGCAATTGACAGAGATTTATGAATGGAGTAGAACATGAAAGACGATAGCGGAGGTGTCCGCTTTGAAAATGACACTTCTACAGTTGTAGAAACAAACTTCAAAACAAAAGCTAATGAAGAGGCGAGCTCGATGAGCAGCCTTCAGCTTACTCGTAAGCCGGATGGGTCGTTACACTTCTCAGTAAGAGGAACAGTAGCAATCCTTGCTGTATTTGCTGTTGTGCTAATCTTGGTATTAGTGAAGTAATCTGCGAGAGAAGTTACAAGCAAGTAGATGTCGAGCGATGATTTGGGGCGGTTCAAAGCGACTGCCCTTTTTCTTTCCAAGATGCGAAGTAGTTGCTTCTTGCATGGATAGATTTACGGAGGGGACTTCTATAGTTCCTCAATGATCTGTTCAGTGCTCACTAAGGCGAGCCATTGACTGGGCGATGTAACTTTGTTGCGTCCATCGGCGATGTTGCTCTGACACATTGGACAAAGCACCCCAAGCGCCTTGACCGGGACTTTGGCCGGAAGAAGTGGGGGGATGAAGGATACGCCCGTGAGGAACTGGTTGCTGAACTTGGCGCAGCGTTTCTGTGTGCTGATCTGGCACTGACGCCTGAACCCGGTGAGGATCATGCCGCGTATATTCAAAGCTGGTTGAAGGTTCTGAAAGAAGACAAACGCGCGATCTTTTCAGCCGCCGCACATGCGCAGCGCGCCGCAGATTTTCTGCATGGGTTGCAGAGCTCTGATGCAAAAGAAGGGGCTGCCGCATAAGCGGCAGTTTTCTTGTAGGAATGCGTAGTGTGCAGCGGTGGTGCAATTTCGCGGGGGCAGTTGATTGTGCTACGCTTTCCTTTTCAGATGAGAGATAGTCAGATGCTTTTTCGTGTGATTTCTGGGTTTGGGTGCGTTCTGTTGGCGTTGGTGGGAGCAGCGCAAGCCGCTGAATGGCAAAGCGGTGAAGCTGCTAACGGCGCTTGGTCGATGATCGAAGAAGGGAAATTTAACCTGCGGATTTCCTGCTGGCCGGATGATCCCAATTTCTTTTTTGTGCTTTCTGGCGGCCCATTCAATGGGATGCAGAATATAGATGACAACAACGAATCGATGATGATGTGGATTGAGTTATCGGACGGGCGCACCGCGCGGCACCCGATAGACGGGCACTATTTCGCACCTGACAAAGCATTCGTTGGCCGTTTTATCGTTTCCGATTTTGTGCTGGAAGAATTCCGGCAGGGTGCAAAGCTCAGCCTGACATCACCAACAGGCGCAGAAATCGCCGCTTTCGGTATGCAAGGAACCGGAAAGGCGCGCGGACACTTTAAACAAGCTTGTAGGATTTAGTTTCCCGCCTATTCATCAGGAAAGAGTCCGGGCATCCAGCGGCCCGCAAGCTTGGCCGGAAATGCAAGCTGCAGTGGTGCGCGGGTACTATCCGAATGGAGTGCTCCAACTTCAATTAGAGCAGAAGTCACCCGACGCGCGCTTCGTTCGGTGACGCCAAGCAATGCAACAACGTCTGCGCGCGCCATCGAGCCTTGCATTAACACAGCGCGCAACACCGTATCGGATTTGGGCGGCAAAACTCCCGCGCGCATTTCCTCTTCCGCCCAGATCAAAATGCGATCCCGCAACCTGTCCGGTTTCATCAGGTCTTCCATGAACTTGACCTGATCGGTACAGATTTTCAGGAAGAACGCTGTGAAATCGGCCAGCGCTGCTTCGCTGAGTGTGCCGCGCCCGTCGAGATCGCCGCGCCGGGGTTTATCGCAGGCGGCCAAATGGCGCTTATATTCCGTTTCATTGCGGGCTAGGCCACGCGCGACCGACCAGAGTCCTTTGGTGTCGAGTGCGTTTTTCAGCATTGCATACGACATCAACCGGGCCACCCGGCCATTGCCGTCCAAAAATGGGTGAACCCATAACAACCGATGGTGCGCGCACCCCGCCGCCAGTATGGATTCAATGCGCCCGGCGCGTTGGTAGGCGGCCTGCATCCGATCCAGAAAACGCGGAACCGCACCGGGGCTTATGGCAACGTGGCGTCCGACTTCTACGTCAAGCGTTCTGAATTCCCCCGGTACGACTGGGAGTTTTTCGCCCGTCGAAAGCATCTCAACGAATAGCAAATCTTGCGGCAGTAACTCGCAAAATCGACGGTGTATCTCCCGGATCATCTCAGGTGAGGCCGGGTATTCAGTTAGCCCGCCTTCATCGATCCATTTTTGAACCGTGATATGTGCTTTGGCTTCAAGCTGTAGATCGCGTTTTTCAGGGTCGGCGCTATAGTCATCATTCAGCGCTCTTTCGATGTCGATAGGGTGTGTGTTGTGACCTTCGATGAGGTTGCTGTAGTAGCAGTTCATCGACCGGATCAAATCAGCTAATGCGTCTGCAATAGATGACGGTAGACTGCTGGCAAAGCGAGCGGATGCCGTTGCCAGATCGAGGGCGAGATCGTTTAGTGCCGCACGTTTCGGCGAGCCTTCACTAACCATTAAAGGCTCAAACAGGCCAATGGTTTCGCCGTCATCTCTTGCTAATTCGTCACTCATTATGTCCGCTTTCCTGTCCGCAAAAGTGAGGATCAGAGTATATAAATATCATGTACTTATGTGCTTTGTCAGTCAAAAAATGCCCGGCTCTATGTCCGTTTTTGTGTCCGCTTTCGCGTCCGGTTGGCAAATCGCGCTCTAAAGACCGGCTGATCGTGAAACCAGCCGGTCGATATCGTTATATCCGCGGCGCGCGTGTGGCGAGCTCGTTATCGATGTTTTTCATCGAAACAAGCGCATCGCGTTGTACCCGGCTATCGCGGGGTGCCGCAGTAAAGGCGATAAGTGCCTCTTTGCGCAGGCCGTATAGTGCGGCGGTGCTCAGTGCTGCCGCTTCAAATCGAGAAACAAGTTTCATGTCATTCTCCTTTTGCTTCAAGGAGACCCCGAACCATTCAGGGCCTTTCGGCCCCACACCCATCATGCTCGGCTCAGTGAAGGCGCTGATGGTTTGGGATGACGAAGATGCTTTTCATGGGAAGGACGTGAAACACTTCGAAGAATTGAAGCGGTGGCGTCGAAAGAACCGCCCACCGCGCAACAGAGGAATTTACGAAATTTTAACGGCAGTTAACTAAAATAGTGGTTGTGTTAAGTGACGTTGAGAAAGAACAAGCTCGGCTGGCTGCTACATTCAAGCGAAAAGCCCAAGATTTCGATGATCTTCAAAATGAGATTGCCGGACGCGACAACGGGCGTGCTGCTCGTTTCTTCAAAAGCGACAAGGCCGGAGGTAGATTGGGTCGCTGATCGGATGAAAACAGGCTTCAACAAGGACGGGTCAGCTC
Source organism: Ruegeria sp. CH10 (assembly GCF_056537125.1). Lineage (NCBI taxonomy): Bacteria > Pseudomonadati > Pseudomonadota > Alphaproteobacteria > Rhodobacterales > Roseobacteraceae > Ruegeria > Ruegeria sp. CH10. The sequence goes on from NZ_JBQFQY010000007.1 coordinate 85,330, forward strand.
GTCATCTGGAAAGCCTAAACGTCGCTCGGGAAGCTACCTTCACCAATGAACTGCGTCAGGGGTCATTCTCTCGGAACCTGCAGAACATGAGCAACCGCCATCCGTGGCTGAAGTTGATTGTTCCGTTCGTACGCACCCCCACCAACATCATTGTCCAGTTCGCGCAAACCACACCGGGCCTGCAATATGCTTCGAAGACTTGGCGTGAAGAACTGGCGGCGGGTGGGTCTCGTGCAGCTACAGCTCACGGGAAACAAGTCGTTGGCGGTCTGATCTGGGGCAGCGCCATCATGGCAGCTCTGGACGGACGCATCACTGGCACCGGGCCGAAAGACCCACAACAGCGGGCGCGGTTGTTGGAAACTGGATGGCGTCCATACAGCTTCCGCATTGAGGGCGATGGCGGCAGCGTCCGCTACATCGAATACAAGCGGCTTGATCCGTTTGCCATGGTCTTCGGCATCGCTGCAGACGTCGCGGAGATCGGCGGCGAGCTGGACGAGATGACTATGAAAGATGTTGCTCTCGCGGCCACTGTCGGCTTGATGCAGAACCTTGGTTCAAAGTCATACCTGACAGGCATCCAGACCGCCGTTAAAGCGATGGAAGACCCAGCTCGGTGGGGTCAGTCCACGGTCAACAGCTACGGGTCGTCAATGATCCCGTTCTCGTCGGCCATGCGGGAAGCAAGGAAGCAGTATGACCCGTACATGCGGGAAGTTCGCAGCCTTGTGGACAGCCTGCGCAACACAGTGCCGGGTTTGTCCGATGACCTGCCAGCGCGGCGCTCGTGGATCACTGGCGAGCCTATCGCGTATCCGTCTGGCTGGGGACCGTCCAGCTTGTCTGCCCTTGGCGAAGCCGTAGCCGCATCCAACCCGTTCATCACCAGTGACTGGAAACAGGACAAGGTACTCGATGAGCTGACGGGGCTGCAGTATAGCTTCAGCGCCCCTACGAGGAAGGTGCAGGGTGTCGAACTGGATGCGAGCCAGTACGCACGTCTCAATGAGCTACACGGCACAATCAAGATCGGTAGCTACACCCTGCATGGGCGGCTGGAAAAACTGTTCGAAAGCGACAGGTATCTGCGGCTTCCTACGGACGTGTCAGACCCCACAGTCGATCCGCGCATCCGATTGGTTCAGAAAGTCATTACGGGCTATCGGGAGAAAGCCAGAGCTGAGCTGCTGAAGGAATATCCTGAGATCAAACAGCAGGTACGGTCGCAGCAGCAGGAGCTTTCGCGGAATGCGCGGCGTCGGCACTCAGGGATGGAAGCCTACGGCAATCTCGCCAATCAGTGACCCGGTTTAGCCATGATAATAAAGGGGCCTTCCGCTGTTCGGCGGGGGGCTTTAGCACATCGCAGACGGTTTCGGCGGTGGATCGAGGCGGGATTCCGGGTGCGGAAACGAAGGCGTGAAAAGTGTTTAAAAACAATGGACTAGAAATAGGTTCCACCATTGATAAATGCCCCCGCTATACTATAGCTATGCTAACGCTTTGCCTGTAGCTTCCTGTGGCTACATCCTCCCCCCGGTATAATCCTATAGCAATATAGCTGTAGCTATGCCCAAAGCTTTGAGTGTAGCTTCCTAAAGCCTATCCCCTCCCCCGTTATATCCATAGTCATAATTCCTATAGCTACAGCCAATGGGATTGCTCGGCCATCGTGGCTGTGTATTGGCATGTAGCTACAGCCCTCCAGCGTATTTTCGTTGGGGGGCTTTTTTGTTTGACGCGGTGTGGGTCTTGCCGCTGGTGTCAGCCTCAGCCCGTCACGTAATCGACATCGACGGCGAGCCGTGGTTTCCGGCCAAGGACGTCTGCGATGTACTGGCACTTCGTGACCCCAGCCAAACCGTTCGGCGGGCGTGTAAGCCAGAGGAACAGCAGCACGTAACCAAGGCTTCTCTTAATCCGCTAGATGCGCGGGTTAGCTTTCCCAACAGGGGAATGCTCTGCGTGAACGAGAGCGGCCTTTACTCCTTGATCTTCAAGAGCCGCAAGGCTGAAGCCGAGGCGTTCCGGTATTGGGTTTGACCCGTGCAGGCATGTTGCGCTACTTGATACTGACCAGTTCCAGTTAAATCCGATTGAACTGAATAATGGTAACGGCACCCAAAAAGGTCATGCTTGTTTCCGAGAGCAGTCTAATCACCCGACGGGATCACCCGCAATTTTTTCGCGGGTCACGCATCACCTCAAAAACCTGGAGGAAGCCGAAACTACCTCTATGGCAGACTTGGAGGTAAAGACCACGGGCGCGGGCAGTGTATACGCGCCGCTTGGCGATGAGGCGAAGACCAAATTGAAACGGTCTCACTTAGGTATGACGCTGTGTGCTTCGCCTGTGAGCCGTGTGAGTTCCAGCAGGTTAGTCGTTCTAGCGTAGTTTCAAACGACGTTAGCTTTCCTAACCGGGGGATGCTTTGCGTCACTGAGCGCCATCTAGATTCCAGCACAGTAACACTGCGCGGATCAGTGTTTAGCCCGACAAATGGGAAATGCACTGACCACCTTTGATTTCAACAGCAACAGCCTCCGCGTTATCGACATCGAAGGGGAGCCTTGGTTCGTAGCGCAGGATGTGTGCCGTGTGTTGGCACTCGCTATCGACAGGAAGACAGGTAACGTCTGCTTTACGCCGAAGCGCTTCACTACCCTTGTGGCTGATGAGGTTGCCTTGCATCCAGTGCAAGTGAACCTGTCCGATGGCCGCGTTCAGAACCGACGGATGCATCTCCTCGCAGAGAGCGGCCTGTACAAGCTCATCATGCGCTCGGACAAATCCGAAGCCCGTGCTTTCCAAGACTGGGTCACTCGCGTTGTTCTCCCCGCCATCCGCAAGGACGGAGCGTATATCGCAGGCGAGGAGAAGTTAGCTGCGGGGGAGCTGAGCGAAGACAGCCCGTGTTTTTGGGGTCAAATATCTGAGCGCCTTACTATCTATACGTAGGGAAAGCGTTCCCCCCTTCGCACCGCGCCGTTGGTGTGGCTGGAAGAAAAAACCGGGGGTGGGGGTGTCGCTGTCTATAGCTTGCCATCCACGAGCGCCACGACGACAACGACCAACAGGGTCCAAGCCGCGCCAGCAAGCAATGGCCAGATCGGGTTTCGATTTGCGAGTCGCGCTGTTTCAGCCTGCAGCCTCTTAGTCTCTGCCATCAGATCGGCAACTGTTGTCGGCTTATGCAGTCCAGTCATGCGCGTCACCCTGTCAGCCACATTGACCTGCAGTATAGGGTAATGGGTGCAACCAGCAAGGTCAGTGCTTGGCGTGTTGCTCGGGCGGTGCTGCCCCTTGTGAAGCCATACAGAGCGCTGGCTACGTCTTAAGATAGGCTGAGGGGGCGCTTCCGCCCCTCTCGGTAGCTTGGGGGAATTACACGTGGCGGTGGTAGGAAGACCAGCGAGTGAGGTACAGCTTCACCTTCCCGGTGCACACAACGACTTCCCCTTCGCCTCCGCTTTCCACCTGCGGGCGAAGGAACGGGGACAGGCTTCCGCGCGTCTCAAGTGTGATTGCGCCAATGAGCGGGAGTGCGACAGTGTAAATTCTCATGGGTCTTCCTTCGTTCGAGTTCGATTGAGGTGGACGCTATGCCGCGCAATACAGAACTGCACTGAGTCAGTTTGACTCACCCAAGGCGATATTATCTTTTGTCCGCAAGGGTATACCTCCACGTACACTTGTGTGGCGGCGGCAAAGACTGTCCGTAAGGGTTGACTTATGTCTTCGTACACCATTATCAACGTACATCACCTAAACGGACACGAGGACGATATGAGCAAGACCATCCTGTACGCGCGAGTTTCAACCGCTGACCAAACACTTGACCACCAGCGGTCGCAAGCTGAAGCTGCTGGGTTTGAGATCGACGAGATGGTATCTGACCATGGGGTGTCAGGTGTCAGCACTACCCTGCAGGAAAGACCTGAGGGGAAGCGGTTGTACGATAAGCTGCGCCACGGCGACACGCTGGTGGTACGTTGGGTTGATCGCTTGGGCCGTAACTACCAAGACGTAACAGACACGATTAGGCACTTCATGCGACAGGGTGTTGTCGTGCGGACGGTGATCAACAACCTCACCTTCGATGGGGCAACAAAAGACCCCATGCAGGAAGCCGTAAGAGATGCACTGATAGCCTTTATGGCAGCCACCGCTCAAGCTCAGGCAGAAGCAACAAAGGAAGCCCAGAAGGCGGGCATAGAGGCTGCACGGCAGAACGAAACCAAGTACCGAGGCAAAAAACCCAGCTACGATCGAGCTGCGCTTAACACTGTCTTGGATATGCTAGGGCGTGGCGCAGGTGCATCGGAAATTGCTAGAGCAGTTGAGGTGAAAGTGAAGAAAAACGGGACATGGAAGACCCAAAAACTGACGCGGCAAACAGTCCTAAGGATCAAGCAGAACCCAGTTGCAGCAGGAGAGGCGCTTTCGAAATGGGGGCTATAACGCAGTTAGCTTAGGTACGTCAGATCAAGCTTGCGACTTCAGTGTCTGCTTACTTCTTCGCTATTTGTACTCTCGCAATTGCTGGAGCGACAATTAAGACCTTGAGGTTATTGACAAAGGTGATGCATCTTTCCCATCAAACATGGAGATCAATCAAATTGACGACCGAAGCAGATCACCCCGTAGGTGAAGTCATTGATTTATTTTGTGGAATTGGCGGAATTAGCCATGGGTTTAAGCGAGCGGGATTCCGCATCCTAGCAGGATATGACATTGATGATGGCTGCCGTTTTGCATACGAAACGAACAATGACAGCCGATTTGTTGCCAAGGATTTGGACGAGGTTTCACCCGCTGAACTACAAAGCCGCTTCACTGGAACTGTCCCTTCAGTTCTCGTGGGATGCGCTCCATGCCAACCCTTCTCAACGTACAAAAAGGGGAAGGAAGACGACCGGTGGAACCTTCTTCAGAAGTTCGCAAACCTCGCATTGGGCGTTGAACCCGACTTTATCTCAATGGAGAACGTTGCGGGGCTGATGGATTACAAAGGCGGCAAGGTTTTCCGTGAGTTCGTTTCAGCGTTGGAAACGAAATATATCTGCCGGTATTCTGTAGTAGATTGCACTGAGTACGGTGTCCCACAGAAGCGCAAAAGACTTGTTCTGATCGCCTCCAAGGGCGAAACTCCTGTGTACCTTGAGCCACGCGAAGGCACTGCACTAACGGTCAAAGACGCCATCGGACATCTGCCTGCACTTCAAGCGGGTGAAGTAAATGAGGATGACCCACTCCATCGCTCCAGCCGATTAAGCGACCTAAATGTCCAGAGAATTAGGGCGTCCCGCCCCGGCGGCACTTGGCGCGACTGGCCCGAGCATCTTTTGACAACCTGCCACCAAGCAGAGACGGGCAAAGGTTATGGCGGTGTCTATGGACGGATGGATTGGGAACGCCCAGCTCCGACTATAACCACCCAGTGCTACGGGTATGGCAATGGACGGTTTGGGCATCCAGTTCAGGATAGGGGCATGTCTCTCCGGGAAGCAGCTATTCTTCAGTCTTTCCCGGAGGACTATAAGTTCTTTGAAAAAGGTGGCTTTCCCGGATTTAAAGCAGTAGGTCGCTGGATTGGGAATGCTGTCCCAGTAGCCCTTGCAGAGCAAATAGCAAAAACGATTTCTTTGGAGATTAAACGTTTTGAACAAGCCTGAAGAATTTGAAATGACCGTATCTTTTGAGATGCGCGTTGACCTTAACGTTCTTAACCATCTGGGTATTAAGCTCTATAGCAGTATACCTGCAGTAATCTCGGAAGCTGTTGCAAACGCGTGGGACGCCGACGCGAATACAGTTTTGATCCAAGTGAGTGATGGAGAAATCACCATCGAAGACGACGGTCACGGCATGAACGTAAGTGACATCAACTCAAAATTCCTGACCGTGGGTTATCAGAGAAGAAGAAACGGCCACGCACTCACTCCTAATGGAAGGCGAGTGTTGGGTAGAAAAGGTATTGGCAAACTGTCTCTTTTCTCGATCGCGGACACCATCGAAGTTCACAGTAAGAAATCAGGCACGGCTTCAGGTTTGATTCTAAGCCTGCCCGCAATTCAAAAGTCAATTAACGACGGGGAAGCGACCTACAAACCAGTTACCGTCGAACCGAGCCCGTTTGAAAAGGAGTCTGGAACACGAATAATAATTAGGGACCTTCGCAAAGCAACCTCCCATGCGCCGGGACCTCTGCGGCGGCGTTTAGCCAGAAGGTTCTCTGAGCTGGGAAAAGAGGATTCTGACTTTAAAGTCATGGTAAATGGCGTCCAGATTTCTGGAGAAGACCGCGAGTACTTCAAAAAGGTGGAATTTCTTTGGGTCTACGGCGATCGAGGTCAGCAGATCAAAAGCAGTTCAAATGCTGATATAGTTTTTGAGCGTGATGCGCCGCTTTCAGGGTGGATCGGGACAGTGAAGTCAGCGGGTGACCTTGTAAGCGAAGACGGCGACAACTTGAACGACATCCAAATTATGGTGCGCGGTCGGGTTGCGCAGGAGAAAACGCTGCAGTTCTTTGGTGAAGACGGCATGTACGCTTCCTATGTTGTTGGGGAAATTCACGAAGATGGGCTTGATGACGACGACAAAGCAGACATCGCTACTTCCAATCGCCAATCCTTGATTGAAGATGACGCTCGCGTTCAGGAACTTCATTCTACCATAAAAGCTGAACTCAAAAACATCCAAAGTATGTGGACAAAACTCCGCAACGAGGCAGGAAAAAAGGCCGCACTGGAAGTCCCTGAAGTGGACGAATGGTTCAAAACATTGGGTTCTGACCAAAAAAACAAAGCATCCCAGTTGTTCGGAAAGATCAATCAGTTAAAGCTGGAAGCCGACGACAAGAAACCTTTGTTTAAGTATGGGGTATTGGCGTTCGAGAAGCTAAAGCTGCAGGACAGCCTCAGTAAGCTGGAGAACATCCAAGACGATGACTTTTCAGGATTCTTACAAGCCTTTGAAAGCCATGACGAGCTTGAAGCTCAATTGTACTACGAGATTTCTCGGGGGCGCTTGGATATTATCGACAGCTTTGAGGGGCTGACCGAAGAGAACCACCTTGAAAAGGTTCTGCAGAAATTCCTCTTTGAACACCTTTGGCTACTTGATCCCGCTTGGGATAGGGGAACCACCGACCCGGTTATGGAGACCGAGGTTAAAAAGGCGGTGTTGGACGACGAAGAGTTTAATGGCGAGTACATGGAACAAATCGGACGAGTGGACATTCAGTACCGCAAGTCTGGAGGGGAACACCTGATTATTGAACTAAAGCGGGCCGGGCGCACGACGAGCAGCATTGAGTTGCTAACGCAGGTCAACAAATATCAGATAAAGATGGACCAGCTTCTAGCTGGCACTGGACGTTCCCACGAGGCTTACGAAATTATTTGCTTAGTGGGCAAGGACCTCAGTGATTGGAAAAACCCTCAAGGAAGAGAAAAATCGCGGGAGATGCTCAAGGTAGCAAATGCTAGAGTTGTCACTTACCAAGAACTGATTGGCAACGCGCGACGGGCCTATAGCGCCTATTTAGATGCATCTGAGGAAGCTGGTAAAATTTTTAGGATACTGGACGCAATAGACAAGAGCCTATGAGGCTTGCAGGCATTGCTAAGGGCGAGTTTTAGTAACGTTAAGGGGGGAGCCAAATAGGTTCCCTCATTTTTTGGTGACGGCAATAGAACTCTGGGTTGCACAGGTTGCGGGCCTTTCTGGGGTTTCCACTACGTCGCCAGCATTGCGGGACTGAATGGCCTCTGCAGCTTTGATTGTCGCTTCCTGTAGCGCTCTGATCAAACGCGGCCATGAAGGGGAATCTTTGGCTAGATTGTCCGGGCATCTTGATTAGAGCCTTCACTGTAACACCTCACTGTAACAGACTCGTTTTTAAGCCCTTGTTATCTAAGGGTATAAAGTCAAATCAACAACTTATGGAGATTTGGTGGAGCCTAGGGGAAACGCCGCCGAACGCCTAATACACTGATAGTAAACACTATTGTAGTGTGTTGGTATCCACGATCAGAAAATTGGACACCTGTGGTCACAGGGGCTGGGCACTTTGCTTCATTGAGATTGGACAGTGTGCAGGACCTATTCGGTTACAAGGGCGGAAGGCTCAAAGGCAACCGGCGCGGAGACTTCCAATTATCGTAGCGCGGGTTGCCTTTGTATGACCATGATTGCTACTAGCCCAAAATCAAAGCCCGAATCTGCTCATCGACAAGACAGGCGTGAGGTACGGCCTCCAATTCATCGCACCTTCTCATCCGAAATTTGTCGATGCCAATTGAGGTTGACAATATGGCACCAGCCCGTAGGGCTTTGCGGACTGGCAAAATTAGGTTCACACAAATTGAAAGTCATCTTCGGTAATCAGTGTAGAATTCACACCAACTAGTGTGATTGTTCCTTGGCCATCCAAGTCCACTACAGCTCCGCCTGATGTATCGGTGATAACCAAATCCGAGTAAGCAAGACCCGTGCCCTCCAAGACCAAAAAGTCATTGCCGTCTTCAAAATCGGTAATTCGGTCATCCCCATCCCCACTTTTGAAGACAAACTGGTCCTTTCCGTGACCTCCAACCAGAGTGTCATCGCCGGTTCCGCCAACAAGCACATCGCGGTTCCAACTGCCGTTCAATGTGTCATTGCCAGCTCCGCCATGGAGGTTGTCTTGTGTATTGGTTCCGTTGAGGATGTCATTTCCATTGGTGCCATTGACCTTTGTATTGGCCAGAATGTCCTCAAGTATCCAGACTTCTCCATCACCGAACTCAATTTCTTCGATCCCATAGCCTTTTTCCAAAGTCTCAAATCGACTCTTTACAGTTATGGTCTCGTCTCCGTCCGGGCCAGAAATAGTAATTGTCAGATCATCTGATCCATTGGAGCGGGTCAACTGCACATCGCCAGACGCCACATCGGTTAACAACAGGCGGTCTGTTTCAGTCTTGGAACTGGAAAAGTCCACAATGGTGTCATTTCCATCGCCGCGCGACCAAACAAACTTATCGCTGCCATTTGCACTGTTGATTGTGCCGCCACCGCCCCGCAGAATATCGTCGCCGGTGCCTCCCACAAGAATGTCGCGATGCCAACTGCCGTTTAGTACGTCGTCACCGGCCAGACCATAAAGATTGTCTCGCGTGCCGGTCCCATTTAGAACGTCATTTCCGTCCGTACCCGTCACCGTTGTTTTGAGCAGGATATCGTTCAGCGTCCAGATTTCCCCATCACTGAATTGAATCTCCTCGATGCCATAGCCCTTGTTCCAAGCTTCATAGCGCCGGGTCACGGTAATTGTTTCTTCACCGTTGTCGCCTGTCACGATGATTTTCAGATGGGTACTGTTATTGTCACGTATGAGCCGAACATCATCCGAGTCCACATCTGTGAGGACGAGGCGATCCACTTCATCCATTGAACTCGCATGGTCACCAATCCAGTCGTTCCCGTCACCACGCGACCACGTGTAAGTGTCATTCCCATTTAATGCGACAAAGCCACTGGAACCGCCGAACAAGGTATCTGCCCCTGTGCCGCCTTCCAATACGTCGTCACCGTTACGTCCTTCGAGCGTATCATTCCCAGCTTTTCCAGTCAGGTACTCGGCCTGAGCAGAGCCGGACAACGTGTCGTTTGTGTTGCTGCCATTGATTGTGATGAGGTTGGGTAACACGGTAATGGTGATAACCGCCGTATTGGACCCTCCGTTTCCATCATCCACGGTGTAGGTCAGAGTTTCCGTGCCAAAGAAATCGTCGTTCGGCGTATAGCTGACCTGACCGTCCACAATACTGGCCATCCCGTTGGATGCACCCCAGACAGAGCTTATGGTCAACGCATCCCCATCAATATCCGTATCATTCGCGACCACATCAAGAAGCACTGTTTCTCCTGCGGTCAGGCTTGCGGCATCTTCTGAGGCGGTAGGCGCGTCGTTCTCCGGTGTCACTGTGATGGTCACTGTAGCCGTACGGCTGACGCCGTCGCCATCCACTGCTGTGTAGGTGAGCGTTTCAACTCCATTGAAATTGGCATTGGGTGTATAGTTGATTTGCCCGTTTTCAATGATGGCCGTTCCGTTAGAAGCCGCGCTAACCGATGAAAGGGTCAATGTGGCGCTGTCATTTGCGAGCGCATCAATCGTAGTTGAACCATCCTCCACTACAGAAGCCGTGTCGTCTGCAGCTTCAACGGTTGGCGCAGGTGGTGACGCAGCCTGCCACGCTGCAAGACTAACATCCGACAGCGTCAAGGTATCGCCATTGCCGTAAGCAATGGTGACATCGCCGTCCAACTCGCTCACGGTGACGCCAGCCAAGTCAACGTTGGGGTTGAAAACGACGCCATTGATTTCGATGAGGTCATGACCGACATCAAAGTCCGTCACTGTGTCAGCACCATCCCCGGTTTCGACACGGATGGTGTCGCTTCCAGAACCGGTAGCGTAGGTGTCGTTTCCTCTGCCCGCGTCAATTGTATCATCACCGGCACCGGCAAGGACTGTGTCGTCACCGTTGCCTGCATCAATGATATCGTTGCCCGCCCCAGCGGAAATAAAGTCATCATCCTCCGTACCGACAAGCGTTTCGCCCACATTCGTTCCCAAAATCTGACCTGATGCAGCAGCCTGCCAATCCGCAAGGGAAACGTTGAGCAGGGTGACCGTTTCATCGTTGCCAAAACCTATGACGACATCATCGTTTTGCTGGGCGACAGTAACTCCGGACGGCGGCGCATTTGGGTCAATCACCACCCCAGAGATGGCAATAGAATTCGACGCTACCTGAAACCCCGAAAGCGATTGGCTTCCGCTTCCCGGCTCAATGTTGGTTTCATCTTCCGCCATAGCTTGCGACGAAGCGCCAGCATTCGGCATAGTGGCCGTAATCGATCCGTTGGATACAAGCCTATCACCAACGAATTCGCTACCGGCGGTGTACCAAACCACTGTGTCAGCGCTTGTCAGATCATTTTCATACTTATTTTCAAAGAAGTAGATTATCGCCGGAACACCCGGTTTTGTGGCGTCTCCTAACCGTATTTCATAGGGTCTGCTGAACGCAGCATCGTTTAGCAAACTTGGATCATCTGCAAAGCGTCCTGTCAGAGAAGGCTCTCCATTACTATCGACATAAAAATAATAGTAGTCGTAGTATGGGGTAGCAGATATAGTCTGAATTTCCGTGACTGCAGACCCCAGGAAGGAAACTGTTTCAGTAACAACGCTTGAATATAGTATTTGGTCATACGGCCCGGTAAGGATCTCCCCTTCTGGGGCAAAAGTATCGTATGTAATTGTTTCAAATACAATAAATGGAATTTCTATATCTTCAATCGTGAGATTGGTGTCGTCCAACCCGTATGCATACGTTGCGACTTCATATACCTCAGACCGAATTTTAATCTGTTCGGTAGCAGCATCGTCCCAGTAGTATTTGTCTTCTGAACCTGGGTTTAAAAGCACGACATCGACCTGCGACCAATCAATATCAGCATCGACGAGATCAAGCGAAAAATCCGAGAAGTTCTCTTCCGTGAGGCCCGCAACTTCCACCGTCAGGATGTTTTTTGCGCCAGTTATTTTATCGGTATCGCCTCCGCCATAAATTATCGTCGGACCTTCGCCGCCTTCTTGCACATGGAACGTGTCTTCGCCCTCACCACCTGCAGCCATTTGACCACCAGACAGGTAAAACGTGTCGTCGCCATCACCGCCAACAGCGATTTCAACATTGGCATCTGTAAGATTCAGAGTGACGCCATCTGTGCCTTCAACAATGGCCGTATCCCGACCTTCGCCGCCATCAACCACCGTGTCATCCGCGTCAAAATAGAGCGTGTCATCCCCGCCTTCGCCGCGAAGCTCATCAGCACCGCCACCGCCTTTGATGACGTTGTTTTGACCATCGCCGGTTATTTTATCGTCAAATTCGGAGCCGATGACGTTTTCGAAGTTTGCTAGCCACAAACTTGATCCATCGGAAGATATCGATCCTGCTGTATCGTCTGGCCCGTCCAGAATTACTTCGACACCACTTTGAAAGCTCGAGACGTCTAAATGGTCACCCATTTCACCATTGTCACCACCGTCAATTTCCATACCTTCAATGCTAGGGTGAATAGATTGTTCCAATTCCAAAATATCATCATTTGATGAAAGGATAATCTTTTCAAATCCATACAGCTTGTGATCAACAACTCCATCTTCTGTGGTTACTTCCACCCGAGTGTCGTAGTAACCTCCATCATATTCGCCAATAGTGGCAATCAAACCCGTTGATGCGCTGTCTGCATAGTCAAAGGTATCATACCCGTCTGAGCCATCGGCAATTATTCCCAATGGGACTCCCCATTGCGCAGGCGTGGTAAATTCTACTCTTACAACATCGTCACCTCTACCAGCATTAAGTACGTGACGAGGCCCTCCGCTTAAGACAACGGCATTCTGACCAGCATCGTCGTGGATAGTTCCGACCGAGAATTCTGTTGTCGAAAGCTGGGCAGAAATAGACGAAACTAAGCCATTTTTTACGGTAAGTGACTCGCCAAAATGATAGTCGTCTACTTCTTCATCCGTAAGGCCATAAAAACCTTGAAAATACTGATTGGTTTCGTTTGTGTAATAGTTTTCGTCAACGTAGGGTGTTTGGCCAGTAACCACATTCCAGAACAATCCCAAGCCATTATCCTGAGCGGCAATCAGGCCAAGCCCGATTGCCGAAATAATATCGTAACTGCCGGGCTCTATCTTTGTGATTTTTTCTTCCTGATAACCTGGTTGATCTGGCAAATTAAATGGTCGACTGGACAAAAGTAATTGTTTGAAGAAATAGGATTCATTCAGATAAGGGAACAAAAGCGTTCCCGCCCAAGGGGCATAATCTCCACCAAAGACGACTGACGCAGCCGCTCCCGCATCCGCTTCACCAATTTCTCGAATCGTTGGCAGAACGCGTTCGTTAGGGTCTGGTCGACTAAGTTTTTCCAACACATCTTGGAAAAATCTAGAAGCGACTCCATTCGACGCACGCTGCATCTCGTTTGGGCCCATTGGTTCACCATAACGCGCTTGATGCTGCAATTCAGTGTAGCTTCGGATAAACCCCGCAAAAGCTCCGGTATCTGAGTTGACGTCCTTTGCGCCCTCGATCCACCTGTAAGCGTTCAGATTGACCCCATCTGCAGGAACGATGTGTGTGCCGGGAAGTAGATCAATCTCTACACTGATAGCATCAAAGACCGCTTCATAAGCCGCAGTGAATATCCCCGCTGCAGAAGAGTTGACTTGAAATTGAGCAAGCGCAGCTTGGATCAGAGGTTTCAGTTCATCGACCTGTTCCTGGGAAAATGTAAAAGACACAATCAGTTCTCCTCAATCCAGCTGGCAATGACGTCGCGGACGTATTGATCTATTACGATCCAATTCGTAGGTTCGAAGTCTTCCCCAACCCAAATTTCATACGAAAAATTAAGGTTTTGGTTCAGGCGGTAGTGAACACTGCAAGTCGGACTGACGCAGGTCATTCGAAGTCTAGAACCAATTGGACTTAGGTAAGCTTTCGGAAACAACCAACCACCGTCGATTGTAAATGAGCCTTCAGCCACTCGATGGACAAAACCGTCATCTTTCTCCACGCCTTCTGAAGAAATAATCTGCTCCCAAAATGCTTCACTATCTTCGGCAGCTTTTGTCCCGATAGTAGACAGTCTAATGGATCGAACACGCACACCATCGACGCCGGGAACTCCAAATTGGCCATGCCCCAACCTAGGATCAATGAAGCCACCCCAAAGTCCAACTGCACTTATCGGCTCGACTTGGCAGGGTAGAAAATTCAAAAGCTGCCCGCCGGTTCCGATAACTGTCACTAACCATCCGCTCGGATTTGGGAATGCGAAAACCGTACGCTCAAGTACCGTACCATCAGCATCAATCACTGAACGCAGTGAAACTTCCAATTCGTCGCCGTAACATTCAGCGAGGTCGGTTTCATCGGAAGTGGCAGTCAGGATCAAACGTTCAGAAACTTCATAGCCCAATGGTGCGTCACTTGCCGTTTCTGCTCGCCCTTTGCCTTCATGCCTAAGTGTATTTGGCATGTAGGCATGTGCCTGTTGGCTACTAAGGCCAAAAAACACTGCACAAATTGAAAATCTGATGCACCAACAGAAATATTCCAATAAATTCAATTTAGTGCACTCCAATATAAGTCTTAACGGCGACTCAAATCATGCATGCATAGATTGCAAGTTTAGTCAAAAAATTTCTTGGAGGTTGTTGAATTATTTCCTGAAACGTAAAAAATTCTGTAACTACGTTCAGCCTTCCAATCGAATAGTTCAGGCTTCGTTTTTAGACGGCGCTCGAACGACTATCATGCTGCTGATCCTATGCTCACGCTTATCTTACCTGGTTGGTCGCACGCAATACGTCAGATCTCTGCCGTCATAATCTACCGTGGCGCTTGGGCGTATCTCTGTCAGAGACTGTAGTTCGATTTTGGTTTCAGTTTGGGCAGTACCGCGAGCCATAGATAGACTTCGATATTATCATTCAAAATGAGTATTTCTCCGCCTCAACGCATTGAACGGACTGATGAACGCCCGATAGACCCATGCCATTCCGAAGATAAGTCCGGAGGAAAAAACAACCAGAAACATGCGGGCAGGCAAATCTGCGTCAAGGTTCCGAAAGAGAATATACAGCGTTGGAAGCAACAGGAGGAGCAGCCCGATCATCTGCGATAGCCCAAGCAGCTTGAACCAAAGCACATAGCGCAGCCGAAGGGTGCGCCCATCCCAGGTCATACTACCAATTCTATATAGAGCACGTACATCCCAACTGGTCAGATCATAATCATCCATGAACTTAACCACAGCTAATCGGCCACGCTTACCCAAGACAAAATTGAACCGATCCCGAAAGTGGCGTTCGCTTTTAATGGACTGGACATCTTCCGGAAGGAGATCCTTGTGATGCTCCTCAACCGGTTTCGCACGGGAATACCCGCCACTGACCAATGCGGTTTTAATCATCTCCGACAGTCCTTGATCAATGTCTATCGCGACATCACCAAATTGGTGGTCTTTCGCCCGGCCCTCAAATTCAACGACATTGTTGCTTTCATCGTCTTCTGAACCGGAATCCATCATCCGTATCCCGCCACAAGGCTGGCGATCAGGTCTTCGCCCCCGGCACCAGAGGCATTGTGCATGAAAAACTTGTAGGTTGCCGCCACCATATTGGCGATTTGATCGTGGCTAACATCAGCATGTGTTTCATCAACTGCGCGCAGGACAATGCCAATGGCTCGGGTAAGTGTACTCTGATCCAGCCCCACCTGACCCAAAGAACGAGGCCGTTCCTCCGGTCCATCCATAATCCACAGCGGGTCAATCTGGAACCGCCTTGAAATCTCTATCAGCGTTTCCGCTGGCAGCTTGCGTGTACCGCGCTCGTAGTTTTGTTCAGCGCGGAGCGAGATGCCGAGCGCATCGGCAAATTGCTGCTGAGAAAGCCGCAGCGCCTCACGCAGCGCCAACAACCTGCCCGCAATGGCCTCTATTGACTCGTTTGTGCTCTTTTTCATATTTTGTACTCAAAAGGCTAGATATTTAGCCTCAACAAGAGGGCAAGGTCGTGAATTCGAACATTCGTAGTCCTGCACAACGAAGAGAATACATCAAGTACCAACTTCGCCTTCAGGGCACAACGCTGGCAGAGGTTAGCCGGGAATTGGGCGTTTCCACTGCGATCATGTCGCAGGTTTGTTTGGGGGTTCGCCGTTCTGAACGCATTATGTCAGCATTGGCCGCCCGGCTCGGCGTATCGCCCGAGGCCCTCAACAGCTTTGGCAATGGGGAGGGTCAACAATGTAGCAAGTAATGATGCTTCTCTCCTGAGATGCGAAAGGCCCGAGCGCTGAGCCCGAGCCTTTGCAAAACTTAAGTCGTCGATTGCAGCCGACACTTAGATTTTGCCGCATCTCCTCATTCCAGTCAATCAAAACACGCCGAACGACGGTGTTCGGCGCAAGGAGACGTGTTGATGTCTAAATCCAGGAAACTACAAACCAAGGATATTTGTCGGTATATCCTGAACCCATCGAGGTCGAACCGGGCCTGCGCTCGTGCATTGAATATTAGCCCAACAACAGTTGCAAAGTACCGCAGTCTTTTGAAACTGCATCGGATCGATCTGGAGGCGCTAATCGGTTTGTCCAATGTCGAAGTCGAAGATCTCGTGCAGGCGCGCTACAAGGGTGGTGCCCATATCTTTTCTGAACCTGACTGGTCCGTTCTCTGTGTTGAGCTTGGCAAACCGGGTGTAACCATCGCGCTGCTATACTATGAATATGTAGAAAGCCATCGTTCTGATCGAAATGCAGACTTGTTGTCGGCCTCTTCATTCGGGCGTAGATTGCGTGCCGCGCGCAAGGCGAAGAATCCCGCGATGCGTCAAACACATCCACCCGGTGCGCGTGGATTTGTGGACTTCAGCGGAAAGCACTTGTTTCTCACTGAACGACGAACCGGGAAACGAATACCCCAGGAAGTGTTTGTCGCTTCGCTTGGCGCAAGCCAGTTGATCTTCGCCACAGCGGTTCCGTCACAAAAGCTGCCTGATTGGATCGAGGCCAATGTGCGAGCGCTTGAGTATTTTGGGGGCGCGCCGCTTGAGATTGTCCCTGACAACCTGAAATCTGCTGTCACAAAGCCAAACGGAAAAGGGCGTCCAGCAGTGATCAATCGAAGCTATCTGGATTTTGCTGAGCACTACCACGTCACGATTCTTCCTGCGCGCATCCGCCGCCCGCAAGACAAAGCCCTCGCGGAAATCGGTGTTCGGATGATCAATATGTGGGTCATCGCGGCGCTTCGCAATCATGTCTTTTACTCGCTGGCGGACATGAACCGAGAAATCATGCGGCTCGTGAACAGGATCAACGAACGAAACTTTCGCCGTTTGAAAAGCTCGCGGCGGGCTGAATTTGACCGGATGGAAGCATCAGCGCTTCAGCCCTTGCCTAAGGAGCGGTACGAATACGTTCAATGGCAGGATGGACTTTTGGTTCCGAAAGACTACCACCTGTACTGGGCGAAGGATTATTACTCGGTTCCGCATCACTATATTGGTCGGAGACTGAACCTTGCGGCAACGTCGACGACTGTCCGCTTCTATGCTGATGACAGTGTAAGCCCCATCGCATTGCACAAGCTGGGTCAGGGCCGCGGTGAAAACATCACCGAACGAGACCACATGCCGCCGCAACATCGGGATTATGCCGAGATCAATCTGGAAGACCTCTATCTGTGGGCGACGAGGACTGGGGAGGAAGTGGCCACACTCTTCGATGCGATGCGGATCAATCAGCGCATCAAGCCCGATCCCCTCGTAAGGCAGATGGCGCGCGCACAAAAAATCGCGCGGGAATATGGTGCGGATCGATTTGTATCGGCATGCCGCTATGCAAACTCAGTCGGGACGCAGACGATTGAAAGTGTGGCGAACATATTACGATACGACATTGACTTGAGGCAAACAAAGGCGAGGGATCGGATCGTATCCACTCCCGTTCCCCACGACAATGTGCGTGGCGGAACAAGCTATGATGGGAGCAAGTCATGAATATCAGCAATACTGTTGCCTCCCTTCGCACACTTCGTCTCGGTGGTATGGCCGATGCCCTGGAGCAGCAGCAATCCGCTGCATCCTGGCGGGATGCGTCATTTGAAGATCGCCTTGAGCATCTTCTGAGTCAGGAAATCCTGATGCGTCGAACACGCAAGGTCGAACGTATCCGAAAGGCCGCCAAGCTGCGCCACAATGCCCGGCCAGAGGCCTTTGATTTCAATCCCGCTCGCGGCCTGGAAAAGTCTCGCATCACCAGCCTGTTTCGATGTGACTGGATACGCGCGGGTCGATTGAATCTCCTGCTTACCGGCTTGACGGGTACGGGAAAGACCTGGGCAGCCTGTGCGTTCGGCAATGCAGCCGCGGCACTTGAATTGACCGTTGGGTATCACCGGGTCGGCCCACTGCTCGAAGAGCTTGACCTCGCACGTCATGATGGGCTCAGGGTTAAGAAGCTTGAAAGCCTCCGACGTCTAGATCTCTTGATCCTTGACGATCTGGGTCTTGAAGAACTGACGCAAGGAGCGAGGATTGATCTGCTCAACCTGCTCGAAGACAGGGTTGGTCGGCGCAGTACAATTGTAGCTGCGCAGATGCCCGTTTCCAAATGGCATGATTATCTCGGCGGTGATGCAACGGCCGACGCCATCATGGACCGGTTGGTTCATACCAGTGAGCAGATCGAACTAAAGGGTAAATCCCTCAGAGCTGGCAGTCTGGAAAAAGAAACAGCGCAAATGGAAACCTGATCATCATGTGCTGGACGTGGCCATTACCTCGTGGTGGTCACGTCCAGCAGAAGTCAAAAATTGCCGTCCAGTTTCCTGACACCTACTGTCCAACTTCGTGACGGTCGCCATGTTGGTTAATAGTGTGTCTCACCTTAGTGTCACACTGATTAGTACGCAATCCTCAGCACCCAATTGACTATGACCTAATCGCAGGACTGCTTTACTGTCCTGTTTACATTCGGCACGGTACTCATTGATAGATGTATTGGCATGGAGCAATGCGCATGAAACGGACTGCGACTGCCTTTGGGTTGATGCTTGCTACAACATCGCTAGCAAGTGCGGATGAGGGTAAGTACCAAACCCTAATGTTGTCCGGTATCTTATTGGTTCAAACCAATACGGAAACTGGTCAAATGCGAATGTGTCGGGTGGACCCTAAGTTAGTGGTCTCTGCAGAACCAGTGGAGTTGTCTGCACCTGAGTGTGGGCAATGGAGTTCACCAGATAAGGAGGAGCAATAGTAGTGGAGACAATTGTTGCTATTGTGGCAAGCGCCCTTGCACTGGCTTTTGTGGTTTGGCTCTGGATAATCGTGCCTATGAATATGGCGCAGAACCGAAACCGGTCTGGTCTGATCTGGGTGCTCATCTCTATCGTAGGGTCACCGTTGTTAGCAATTCTTCTATTGTATGCTTTGGGTGATGCACCATCTGCATAAGAGGCCCAGCATTCAAAACATACTGTTCTCTAATGGTGTGTAGTGTGAGAGTTAGGCAGTGGTGATGCCGTCTGGAGAGTAAACTGCATCCAGTTTGCGCAATCCAGATTTTGTTTGGCTGAAATTATTATAACTTTGGCAAGAATTCGAAAGGCGACAGCCTGACGAATTACTAAGTCCTCATTGGATTTCAAACCTTTAGGTGTCAAAGCAATGTAGATCGGAAAGACCCCAAGTCGAAGTCAAGGCAGGGGTCCTGATCACTACGCTTTGTTCATAGAAGTGAGGGTGTCGTAGTGCTCGTGGACGGTTCAAATTCTGACATTCGCAAGAGTTGATCTCGCTCAAGGTTTGCAACTCAAGGCCACCATAGAAAGTGGCTGATCTTTTGGGTGCCCCGGACGGACAGTTTCTCGTCCGATAAAAAAATAGGAAGTTTGGGAATAGAAATGGATGAAATTTTTCGCATCTACTCTTCGATAGTTGGAGATGAGATTGCCTACTTGTTTTCCGCAGCAATTGTTGTTTGGCTCGGAGCGGCGATACTTGTTTTGTTTGTGCCTGGCCTGAACAAGAGCCGGTTCGGTGGCAGTCTTGTTGCTATTACACCAAACAGCTTAGCGACATTAGGTGTTTTGGGAACTTTCACGGGTATTCTCATCGGTCTTCTCGATTTTGACGTGCAGAGTATCGATGAAAGCGTTCCTAGCCTATTGGCTGGTCTCAAGATTGCGTTCACAACGAGTATTGTTGGCATTGCTGCGTCGATCTTGTTCAGGTTAGTCCGAACAGTTGCACCTTCAAAAGCGGAAACCGCTGACGCAACACCGGAAGACATATTCTCAGTTCTGCAAGAAATCCGAGACGACGGTCGTAAGAGTGCCGATGCCTCACGAGAGCAGATGCAACAACTTCGTAGTGCCATATCCTCAGATGGTGACAGTAGCCTCTTGACGCAGGTCCAAAAGCTGAGAACCACACTTCATGATGGACAGACTGAGCTCATCAAAGAGTTCCGTGAGTTTTCCGAGCACATGGTTGAAAATAACCAAAAAGCCATTGTCCAGGCGCTCGAAGAGGTAATTCGGGATTTCAATCAGAACCTTACTGAGCAGTTTGGTGAGAACTTTAAGGAACTCAACTCTGCCGTCGCTTCCATGGTTGAGTGGCAAAACAAGTATCGGGAACACGTGGACAGTCTTCAAGATCGTCTGGAGGCGGCAGTAAAATCGATCGAAGCTACTCAACTAGCACTGTCCAAAGTAGAAGAGCATTCAGCCAGCATTCCGCAAGCAATTGAAAAACTAGAGCCTGCGCTTACGGGCATAAATACGCAATCAG
Organism: Ruegeria sp. CH10; assembly: GCF_056537125.1. Classification (NCBI taxonomy): domain Bacteria; kingdom Pseudomonadati; phylum Pseudomonadota; class Alphaproteobacteria; order Rhodobacterales; family Roseobacteraceae; genus Ruegeria; species Ruegeria sp. CH10. The sequence goes on from NZ_JBQFQY010000007.1 coordinate 105,786, forward strand.
AAGTGTTGCAAGTGAACTTAGATGCAGTTTCTCAGCTTAGAGATAAAGCCATCGAAGCGTTCCCGGTAATTGAAGCAAATCTGGAAAAGATAACCTCGGATCTTGGTGCCAGCGTTAGTGATGCTGTCGCAAAGTCTCAGGCTTCGCTTGCAGAAAGCCAGAGTAGCTTTGATAAAATTTCAAGTGGGTATGGCACGGGCACATGAAAGTTCCCACAAGGGAAAGGAATGAAATAGCGAAACTACGGCTCGAACAAGGTCTGCGAGCAGGCTGAACAATGCGCTGGGTCGCCTCACTCTTAATCGTAAAGTGCGATGCGCCCGACGGCTGCGTTGCATGCACTTCGAAGTAAAACGTTAGAAGGTTCGATTCTATGGAAGTTTTGTTACTGCTGACTGTCGTCGTAGTGGCTGTACTGCTCATTGCGCGTAGCAAACGACAGCCTGACAAAAGTACTATGCGTATACGACAGGAAACCTCGGACTTGAAGCCAAGGTTGGGTGCGTCGCCTTCCCAGAATACAAGTCGGCCATCACGTTTCGATGCAGGCGATGTAGTACAGAAACCCTCCGCAAACGTATTGGAAGGCTCAGCCTATGTTGTGGACGGCGACACGATAAAAATAAAAAGAACACAGGTGCGTTTGTTTGGCGTGGATGCGCCCGAGATTAACCACCCTTACGGCAAGAAGGCCAAGTGGGCTTTAGTATCGCTATACAAAGGTCAAAAGGTAAGGGCAGTGGTTACGGCTGAGGATACCCATGGTCGTACGGTGGCAAAGTGCTACCTTGAGGATGGGCGTGACTTGTCTGCTGAAATGGTCAAGCTGGGGATGGCGATAGATTGGCCAAAGTTCTCTGATGGGAAGTACAAAAGCCTAGAGGTGCCGGATGCGCGTAAGAAGCTCTGGCTGGCTGACGCGCGGCAAAAGGGCCGTACTAAGGTCTGGGAACAATTCGAAGCCAAACAAGCACAGCGCAATCAGAACAAGTAAGACCTCGCGCTCTCCAGCGGCGTTGGTGTGGGTAGATAGTACGGTCGCTCATCGGTCAGAAAGGCGTTCGCCAGCATCTGGTTTAGATCGTATAGGTTGATAGCCCGAGATGCTCTTTGCAGCCGACAAATGCGTTCAACGCCACACATTACATCTTCCGATAGAAGGTCTCTCAATTGTAGTTCCCAGTGTATAGAACCAGTCGGTGTCAGCAGTGCTGTTCTGTACCCGGTGCAGCCTCTTCGATTTAGTTGTTAGACTACTTATGCTGGCACGTCTTTAACCGCAAAATAAAACCGGATGAAATGACAAAAATTAATATAAAACAGATAGATAAGATTTCCTAGTTAGGTGTATGCACCAAGTATTCTAGTCTTTATACTGATACTGACTAACCATCCAGCGCACTAAGCATATCGGTGTAGAGTATTACTGTTGGTATGATGTGTTATGTGTATACACACGCTGTATACTGTTAGGTATCTACTACTGATGAATATCAAGTGAATATACATATAGTGTGTATTTTAAGTAGAGCCATTTGTGTATTATATGCATATACACAATAACTCGTCTATTTAGGTATAATGCAGTATATACTATGAACTTCTTCTACTGATGTATATACAATGTATAATGTACAGCTACTTTTTCTATCATCGGATCATATCTAATCTTTAACCTTGCAGAGGCAGACAGATCACACATTCGGAAACGTGTATCTGTCCTCAATCTTGTGGAAATCTAAAGGGTAGACGGATGAGTCATGCAAAACGATGAATGCATCCATCTGTTTGTTCACAAGAGGGAGGGTTAAGCAAAGCGCGAATACTTCTGTTCCTTCCCTCATAAGAAGAAGGGGCTGGAAATCCCCGAAATGCACCTTAGAAGATTGCCGAATTGCAAAGAAGACAGATGATCCGGCACGAGTGTACATCTACTCCAGTTCAGATTGGCGCCAGTCTAGCCTGCCAACAACTCAGGTAGCAGCGATCAACCTTGGCCAGCATTGAGTATCCGGTAAACCGATGCGCGGCTGATGCCGAGGCCTTGTGCAATCTTGGTAGCGCCGATGCCTTCACCTGCCAGAGCACGCACCTCGTCCGACTTTGCCAATGCGGTTGGTTTGCGTCCTTTGTACTTTCCGGCAGCTTTGGCCTTGGCAATGCCTTCACGCTGACGTTCCAGCATAATCTCACGCTCAAACTCGGCCACGCTTCCCAGCAGGTTCAACATTAGCTTGCCTTGGGCAGTGGAAGTGTCGAGGCTTAACCCCAAGATCGTTAGGTGCGCTCCGACGACGTCAAGCTGGCTGCGGATTTCCATCAGGTGGGCCATAGAGCGCGCCAGACGGTCCAGTTTGGTGACTACTAGGTGATCACCCTCTCGGATGAAGTTGAGCGCCTCTGTGAGCTTCTCACGCGCTCTGACATCGACTGAGGATACCTGTTCGGTGAATACCTTCTCGCACCCGGCCTTTTCCAGTTCCCTTAGTTGAGCATCAAGCCCAGCCGTTTGATCCAAAGTGGAAGTCCTAGCATAGCCAACAAACATAATCTGTTCCGTCTCTCAAAGCTTTAGATATTGAGATACATACTGTCTCAAAAGTCAAAATCAATATTTGCGAGACACAATTTGCGCATGTGCTAGTTGTGTCGCTGGGGCAGGGCTTAGTGAAACACAGGGATCAAACCAAAAGGTTCTAAATGAATGCTGACCTACCCCTAGGGGGAATTCTACCTGCCTTGAATGATAGATACGGGCTCGGAAAAATTTGCCGAAAATTCGGAAGAAAATTCGGCCGACACAATGGACATTGATGCGATATGGAGCGAATGACTGTCCTGAGTTCAAACTGCCGGTTGCTGCAATACATTCCAACATCGGTTTGAAGCGGTTGCCGAAAGCTGCACTTTTGGCTCTTTGGAATGGATTGGATTGATGCCATCTATATTTGTCGAACTCGGATGTAGCATCTTCGGGGATTTCAAGGCTGGCGATAATGCCGGTTACAACTCTCAGCTTCTGTGTGATTTGGTGGATGCGAACGAAGACGGTAAGTTCAACAAACCTATTCTGCTTCAGGCGGCCTCATTAATTGAGGTCGCTGCCATTCAAGTCTTCTACCGAGCGCGAAACTACAATCTTGAAGGCGTACCGAATGTGTCGGAAGAAGATCGGCAAGAGATTGAAGGTAAGCAAATCGATAAGTTTGCCGTTGTTATCGACAACCTACGAAAATATCGCATCTTGGATGGAATGGGTGCGGACACTTATGACGACCTGCACAAGCTTCGAAAATACCGGAACAAAATCCACATCCAATCGGACGTCAATATTCCGAACGTTCACCGTGACGAATATCGAGTTTTCACGAATGCTAAGACACGTTGGGCGGTAGACTTAAATTGGCGAGTGCTATCGCACCTTGCCGATCACTATTCTCGACCAAAGCATATTCAAGGATTTGTCCAGCCGCTTCGGTTGCCCAAGTTAGCTTGATCTTGACCTTAGCAAAAGGCGAACGAACTACCTTCAGCCCGCGCGATGAAATTAGTCGAGACGCTATATGGATGTTTATATTCTAGCTGCTCTACCTTATGTTGTGAGTAGTCCATACAATTAGAGACAGAGGGATGCTGCGACGCCCCTTGCTATTGGATCGCAACCGATTTGATGAGGCATTGGAATGACGGACTGCGTAGATAACGTACCAGAGGTGGTAGAGGAGCAGGTGCCGCAACAGCCACCTTTACCAGCGGAACAGCCGGTCCGCGTGCCATTGTATAGACGTGACCTGCACCCGACTAATCTCGTATTGTCGGCGGAGGACTTGAAGGAGTTCTGCGAGCTTCTGGCAGACGCGAACGAGAAATCAAAGCAAATCGAGTTTGGCGCTTTAGATATCAGTGCATTTGAAAGCTCCGAGCACGCTCAGGTTCGCATCAACGAGTTAATGCCTATCGATTATGAATACGTGGCAGGAAATGGCGATTCCGTGCGTGGGCTTGGAATCCCCAAAACTGAGGAACGAACCTTTCCTGATGATCTGGTTTCGCTGTTTGTGTCGAATTCGACTTATGCCCAAAGGGCCATCGACAATCGTCCAATGAATACAGTGAATGCGTTCATCTGTTTTGAGAAACCCAGCTTAAAGATCGACTTGCAAACTCTTCCTTCAAACCCAACCGAGAACCGCAGTGTGATCAATGTTGAAGGACGGGATGAGGATTGGGTGATTTCAACCGCTCAAAAGATCGAGGATTTCTTCAAGTCGCGAAAGGCGACGCGCCCCATCATCCATGGGTCTGGTGCGTACGACTACCTCATTTACCTGCTCGTTCTGCCGGTATTGGTCTGGATTATCTACAAGAACGATAATCTGATCAGCGGTTTAGTTGGTGGCAAGTCCATTTTTTTGAACGTTATTCTCGGGATTTATGGCCTTCTGCTGTCGCTTCTAATTGCGCGATTTGTTTTCCAGTATGCGCGATGGCTGTTTCCCCCAATGGAGTACTACAAACGCAACAGATGGCCGGCATTCGTTCATCGTGGCATCGCAGGGTTTGTGGCACTAACGATTGCGGGCGCCGCGATCACGGATGTTGCTGCTTCGATTTGGTCTTCTATTGCTCCTTAGACCCAAGGACTTGAGGTCGTGGAGTTTGGTGCTGATGTCTCTTAGATCTCGAGCGCCAGTCTCTTTCTCCATGTAGTATCAATTTATCAACGCAGAGAGAGGCTGGATGCCGCCTTTTGGAGAGTTAGGAAGGCGATGCGTCTTGGTTAAGAATTACTGCGAGTAATCAAGCTATCGGTAAACCTTGATGTGCTCTAAACGCAATTCTCTATACCCAATCTTGCGAATAGCCTTGTTCAGCAGTGGCAATGGTACATTCCCGTCGCCATAACGCCAATTGAGCTTTCTTGATTTCACCTAAGATAAGAAAAGCGTCTTCACGCGACTTGGGCTGTTTGATTCCTGTGCCGTTACAAAACTTATCAAGTTCTGAACGGGCATGTTCTCTGCCAAGCAATTCCCAGTAGTCTTCATTATCCGCCTCATGAAGACGGATGGCGTCGGCGATGCGTTCCTTCTCTAGCTCGGTATAGGGGCCGAGTTCATACCTACGTGCCTTTGCTTTCTTTAGTATTTCTGTGAAGTGCTCGTGCACCTTTGTGCGCAGTTCGCCGTGGTTCATGCCCGATGCTTCTATGTGCTTTGCTATTGTGTCGCCGCACACTGCAAGACGCCTTGCCAGAGTACCAGCCTCTTTAGGGCATCTTGTACGCAAAGACACCCGAAGGGTCCTACGTGTGGTGCTTGGTCTAGTGTGGGGTTTTGGTTTTGTGTCGGGCAGTGGCCAACGGAAGTAGTAGATGCCATGTCGGGACAGTGAAAGATACGCATGCAGCTTCATTTTGTGTCACACCTGTGTGTCACACCGCTATAATGCTTGCTATCTAGTTGTATTGTTAGGTTTTGGTGGAGCCTAGGGGAGTCGAACCCCTGACCTCTTGCATGCCATGCAAGCGCTCTCCCAACTGAGCTAAGGCCCCATCTAGGGACTGCCGAGGCAGTGGACGGACGTTTATGAGACGGCGGCGGGGAGTGCAAGTCCAAAAAAATGGATTCCGCCAAAAAGTTCCCGTCCCAAATCCGGGGGTGGGCAAGAGGCGGCAGTGGGCCGCCTCGGGCCGGGTTTAGTTTTCGTCTTCTGACGACATGTCAGTGATATCGTCCAGCGAGACGTTATCGTTGTCGTCGTCATCATCGTCCAGCAGATCGTCGTCCAGCTCGACATCGACGTTGTCGTCATCATCCAGAACGATTTCTTCGTCCGACGCGTCTTTGCGCGCCTTGGCCGATGCCGCATCTTCTGCGTCTGCGGCGATCATCCGGCTTTTGCCGGTTTCAAGCTCAACGATCTCGCCGGTATAGGGGCTGATGATCGGGTCCTTGTTCAGGTCGTAAAAGCGCTTGCCGGTTGTCGGGCAAACACGCTTTACGCCCCATTCTTCCTTGGGCATGTCAAATCCCCTTGATATCAGGTGAGTCGTAATAATGATTCAGGTCACGTGCCACATGCGGCTGGCACTGTCAAAGCCTTTGCGCAGGAGAAACAGGCATATGGGAGATCACGCACTGCCCGGGACGCCTCCGGTTCCGTTGACGTTGCGCAAATCGGCGCGCGTGCGGCGGATCAGCCTGCGGATTTCCCAGCTGGACGGGCGGGTTACGCTGACCTACCCGCAAGGTGTGCCCGAGTCTGAGGCGCTGAGTTTTGCGCGTACCAAGGAAGGCTGGATTCGTGGCCATTTGCAGGATCGCCCTGATCCGGCCGTGGTGCAGTTCGGCCAAACGATTCCCATCGAAGGGGTAGAGCGGCGAATCGTGCCCGCCAAAGGCCGCCGCGTTTCGCTGCAGGGGGGTGAGGTTGCGGTGCCAGCGGGGGCTGAGGCGCGGCGTCTGGGGCGATTTTTGAAAGAACTGGCGCGGGACCGGCTGACCGGGGCCTGTGATGATTATGCGCAGATGCTGGGTCGTGAATATACCAGCCTGACCATGCGCGATACGCGGTCCCGCTGGGGGTCATGCAGTTCTGCTGGGGGTCTGATGTTCTCGTGGCGTCTGATCCTCGCGCCGTCCGAAATTCTGCACTACGTCGCGGCGCATGAGGTGGCGCATCTGGTTGAGATGAACCATTCCCCCGCTTTCTGGGCACAGGTCGAGCGGATCTTTGGCGACTACCGGGATCAGCGGCGCTGGCTGCGTGACAATGGCGCCATGCTGCATCAATACCGATTTGATGGCGGCGCGAGTTGACCCCGGGGCGATTTGTGATCACAGATACCCCATGCTGACACCGCGACCTTCCGACTCTCATACCGCGACACATGACCGGGTCTACAGGGCCCTTCGATCACGCATCATGCACGGCGAGATCGCGCCGGGACAGGCCCTTACCTTGCGCGGGATCGGCAAAGAGTTCGGTGTTTCGATGACCCCCGCGCGTGAGGCCGTGCGGCGTTTGGCAGCCGAAGGGGCACTGTTCCTGTCCACCTCGGGGCGGGTATCGACGCCTGAGCTGACCAATGACCGGATCGAAGAACTGGCCGCCCTGCGCGCGCTGCTTGAAGTCGAGCTGGCCAGCCGCGCGTTGCCTCGGGCGCACATGGCGCTGATCGACCGGCTACAGAGCATCAATATGAACGTGGCCGAGATGGTGACCAAGCGCGATGCGGTTGGGTATATCCGCACCAATCTGGAATTTCACCGCACGCTCTATCTGCGGGCGCAGGCCCCCGCGATGCTGGCCATTGCAGAGACCGTCTGGCTGCAACTTGGGCCTACCATGCGGGCGCTTTATGGCCGGTTAAGGCGAACTGAGCCGCCGCATAACCATAAGCTGATCATCGCCGCGTTACAGGCGGGGGATGAGCCGGGTTTGCGTCTGGCGGTCCGGTCCGATGTAACGCAGGGTCTGCGTTTGCTGGTCAGTTAAGCGACTTGCCGCCGATGCCCGGAAATCGCCGGGCAGAGCTGTTGTGGTTCTGGTTTGAGGCCGGGCTCTGGGTTATCCTGACACAAATCACAACAAGAGCAGATTTCAGCAATGATCAACCGACGGATATTCTCGATGGGCCTTGGGTCGGCCCTGTTGACCGCCTGTTCCACGGGGGCGCCCACCAGTGCACCTGCGTCGCGGATGCAGGCCGTGCCCAATTCCGGGTGGGACGCCTGGGTGGCCGGGTTCAAAACCCGCGCGGCGTCGCAGGGGATTTCGCAATCCACCCTGAACCGCGCTTTTCAGGGCGCAGGCTATCTGCCCGGCGTGATCGAACGCGACCGTAATCAGGTGGAATTCAAACGCTCGCTTGAGGATTATCTGGCAATCGCCGCCTCGGATGAGCGGATTGAAACCGGCAAGCAGATGATGGTCCGCCATGCCGGAACCCTGTCCCAGATCGAGTCGAAATACGGCGTCGATAAAGAAGTGGTTGTGGCCGTCTGGGGGCTGGAAAGCCGTTATGGCGCGCGTCGGGGTGATATTCCGGTGATTTCGGCAACCTCGACGCTGGCGTATGACGGGCGGCGCGGTGCGTTCTTTGAAAAACAGCTGATCGCGGCTTTGCAGATCATTCAAGAGGGCGACACCACGCCCGACAAGATGACCGGCAGCTGGGCCGGTGCGATGGGGCATACGCAGTTCATTCCGACATCCTATCTGGTCTTCGCAGTGGATTTCACCGGCGATGGGCGGCGCGATATCTGGTCGGATGATCCGGCGGATTCGCTGGCCTCGACCGCCGCCTATCTGGCGCGCTCTGGCTGGGTGCGTGGGCAACCCTGGGGGGGTGAGGTCGGCACGGTTTCGGGCACGCCGGTCGCGGTGCTGCAGCCACAGCAGCCGGGGCCAAGGATTGCTGTTTTCCGCAATTTCCAGGTGATCAAACGCTACAACAACTCGGACAGCTACGCGATTGGGGTCGGGCATCTGTCGGACCGGATCGCGGGCGGCGCGCCGTTTCAGGCGTCATTCGGGCCGGATGAAACCGGGCTGACGCTGGAGGACCGCAAAGAGCTGCAGCGCCGTCTGACCGCTGCAGGATATGACACGCAGGGCGCGGATGGTGTGATTGGCAACAACACCAAATCCGCCATCAGCGCCTATCAGCGCGCCAATGGGTTGCCCGTGACGGGGGAACCTTCGGTCGCGCTGTTGCGCAGCCTGGGGGGCTGACGGTTTAGGCCGCCAACCCTTTTGATCCGATATCCAGGAATTTCTGACGGCGGTCCTGAATCAGGGCTGCCGCGTCTTTGCCGTCCAGTTCTTGCAGCATCGACGCGATCGCAGCGCGCACCGATTCGACGGTGGCAGGGCGGTCGCGATGGGCCCCGCCTTTGGGCTCGGTGATGATGCGGTCACAAACGCCCAGCTTGTAGAGGTCCTGCGCGGTCAGGCGCAGCGCCTCGGCGGCTTCGCGCATCTTCTCGGCATCCTTCCACAGGATCGAGGCGCAGCCCTCGGGCGAGATCACCGAATAGACCGAATGTTCCAGCATCGCGACGCGGTTCGCGGTGGCAAAGGCCACAGCCCCGCCCGAGCCGCCTTCGCCGATGATCACCGACACCAGCGGCACTCCGATCTTCAGACACATCTCGGTTGACCGCGCAATCGCCTCGGACTGGCCGCGTTCCTCGGCCCCTTTGCCGGGATAGGCGCCCGCCGTGTCGATCAGAGTAATAACGGGCAGACCAAAACGCCCGGCCATTTCCATCAGCCGCACGGCTTTGCGATAGCCTTCGGGACGGGCCATGCCGAAATTGCGTTCGATCCGCGATTTGGTATCCGACCCTTTTTCATGGCCGATCACCATGACGGGCTGATCGTTGAACCGGGCCAGACCGCCGATCACCGCCAGATCGTCGGCAAAGTTGCGGTCACCGGCCAGCGGAGTGAATTCGGTGAACAGCTCTTTGACATAGTCCTGGCAATGGGGGCGTTCGGGGTGGCGCGCCACCTGGCATTTGCGCCATGGGGTCAGATCGCCATAAAGCTCATCCAGCAGCTTGACCGCCTTGGCGTCCAGCGCGGCGGCTTCTTCGGCCACGTCCATCTCTTCGTTGGCACGGGCCAAGGCGCGCAGCTCTTCGGCTTTGCCTTCGATTTCGGCCAGGGGTTTTTCGAAATCCAGATACTGGGTCATGACGCCTCTCAACGCGGAATTTCATTGCTATATGACCTGTGGTTGCGCGGGATGCAACTCAGCAAGATTTGTGGAGGCGGGATATGCGACCACAAACGGGCAAGAGGAAGGAAGGGATGCCAATGCCAACCAGCTATGAAGACCGCATTCTGCGCGTGCTGGCCTATATCCACGACAACCCCGCCGGGGACCTGTCGCTGGACGCGCTGGCCGATGTCGCGGCGATGTCCCGGTTCCATTGGCACCGGGTGTTTCGCGCCCTGACCGGCGAGACCTGCGCGCAGGCCGTGCGCCGGATCAGGCTGCACCGTGCGGCGATTGCGCTGGTGCAGACAAACACGCCGGTGGCGCAGGTTGCCACGGATGTGGGCTATCCCAATCTGAACTCTTTCGCGCGGGCCTTTACCGACGCTTACGGCAAAAGCCCGCTCTCGTTTCGCAAGGCCAGGCAGTTCATGCCCGCCAATCCACGCTTCAGAACAGGAGATTACCCGATGTATCCCGTAACCACCCGTATCGAACCTGCTCGCAATATTGTGGCGCTGCCGCATAAAGGGGCCTATGCCAAGATTGGCAAAAGCTTTGAGGCGTTCGGTGCCTTATGCGAATCCCGTCAGCTTTGGCCGCAGGTCGGGCCGGTGATCGGCATCTATCTGGACAGCCCGGACACCGTGCCCGTTGATGAGCTGCGCAGCTATGCCGGGGCCGAATTCCGCGGCGATGCCACGCCCGACGGGATGGAGGCGATGCAGATCCCCGGCGGCAAGACGGCCGTTCTGACCTTCAAGGGCCCGTATTCCGGGCTTGAGGCGGCCTATCACAGCCTGTTTGGCAATTGGCTGCCGGATTCGGGCGAGGAACCGGCAGATCAGCCCTGCTATGAGGTCTATCTGAACGATCCGCGCGACACCGCACCCGAGGAACTGCTGACCGAAATCTGCCTGCCGCTGAAATAGCTCAGACCGGCCAAAGAACCGGATAGAGCGACAGCACCAGCAAAGCCGCCATGGTCCAGTTAAAGGCAACCAACCGGCGCGGGTTCGTCAGGACGCGCGCCATTTGCTGACCCAGAACAGTCCAGGTGCTGACCGAGGGCAGGTTCACCGCCCCAAAGATCACCGCGACCAGCAATATTGCAGGCAATGTGTGGTTCGGCGCATAGGCCGTCGTGGCCGTCAGCGCCATCGCCCAAGCCTTGGGATTGACCCATTGAAACGCCGCAGCCTGCAGAAATGTCATCGGAGAGCCCTCTGCAACCGCGCCCTTGGCCGGGGCTGCATGCGCGATTTTCCATGCCAGATAAAGCAGATACCCCACCGACGCGAGTTTCAGCACCATGTAACTGGCCGGGTATCTGTCGAACATATGCACTAGCCCTGCACCAACCATCAGCACCATGACGGTAAACCCCAAACCGATCCCCAGCATATGAGGGATGGTACGACGAAACCCGAAATTGGCCCCCGATGCCATCAGCATCAGGTTGTTGGGCCCCGGCGTGATGGACGAGACAAAGGCAAAGGTGATCAGGGCAAGCAGGATATCAGTATTCATGACGCGACAATCGCGGCATTTCCGGCAAATGAAATTGCGCTTTGATGCGAAAACTCGTTAATGTCGCAACAAATGACGAAACTGGACCACATAAACCAACAAATATTGCGCGAACTGACTCGGGACGGGCGCATCAGCAATCTGGAACTGGCGGATCGGGTTGGCCTGTCGCCGTCGGCCTGTCTGCGCCGCGTACAGGAGCTGGAGCGTGCAGGGGTGATCTCGGGCTATCGCGCGGTGTTGAACCCGGCGGCGCTGGGTCTGGGGTTTGTGGCCTATATCGGCGTCGGGCTGGGCGAACACACAAAGGCCGCGCAAGAAGGGTTCGAACGCGCACTGCAACGCGCCCCCGAAGTGGTGGAGTGCCACAACATCACCGGCACGATCGAGTATCTTCTGCGCGTCGAATGTGCTGATCTGCCCGCCTACAAGACCTTTCACACCGATGTGCTGGGTACCCTGCCGCATGTGACCTCAATTACATCCTATGTGGTGATGGGGTCCCCCAAGGATATGCGAGCTTGACCGCTGATTTGTGATGCTCTGTGGCCTTGCGGGCCAAAAACACTCATCCTAATGTCAATCCAAAGGCCCAGACAAAAAGGGGAAGACCCCACATCAAGGCCATATTCAGGGAGACGACGATGAAACCTATGAAAACCGGAGCGCTTGCCGCAACCTTGGCCTTGATCGCCGGGGCCGCACTGACCGCGCCTTTGAAACTGCAACCTGCCAATCCGCAACCCAAGCCGCAGGCGGGTTTGGACGTGAAATATTTTGGCACCGGAAATCAGCACAAAAAGATCCGCGATCTGAGCCAGGCAAAAAGCATGCTGTCGAAGGCGCAGCCCGGACAGCCGTTGCGCGGGCTGGACTACCGGGACACCAGCAAGGGCGAAGATGTCCTGACCTTTGATGGCGCATACAACGTCGCCGCTGAGATCACGGGGTACATGCTGTTCGATTCACCCGGAATCTACGAAATCGAAACATGGTCGAATGACGGGATCGAGGCGTGGGTCGGCGGTCAGGAGATTGGGCGCGTTAACGGCATTCAGGGCTGCGAAGCCAATCAGCGTACCGAAGTCGAAGTGCCCAAAGCGGGCTGGTATCCGCTGAAGATCACCTACTATCAAAAACTGGGAACGTCCTGCCTGATGATGAAGTCGGGCAAGAAGGGCGAACGCTTTACCTGGACACCCAACGAGGTCTTTGGCCGCTAATGCAAAAGGCGCCCTGGGGGGCGCCTTTTTCGTTTATCCGTTGGCAGCGATCAATTCAGCCTGCGCCACGATCACCTCGGCTTGTTTGATCGACGCGATATCCACCAGACGCCCCTTGTAGACGGTGGCACCTTCGCCATTGGCTTTGGCTTGTTCCATTGCGGCCAGAATATCGCGCGCCTCGGACACAGCCTCGTCCGTTGGGGTGAAGACCTGATTGGCCAGCGCGATTTGCTTGGGATGGATCGCCCATTTGCCCACCATGCCCAAGGTGGCCGAACGTTTGGCCTGCGCAATGAACCCGTCATCATCCGAGAAATCGCCGAACGGCCCGTCGACCGGCAGCACGCCATGGGTCCGGCAGGCGGCCACGATTGCAGCCTGCGCCCAATGCCACGGATCGGACCAGTGCTTTTCGCCCTCGCGCAGCATGTAATAGTTTTCCTGCGTGCCGCCGATGCCGGTGGTCTGCATCCCCATCGAAGCCGCAAAATCCGCCGCCCCCAGGCTCATCGCCTGCATCCGGGGTGAGGAGGCCGCGATTTCCTCGACATGCGCGATACCGGCGGCGGATTCGATGATGACCTCAAAACTGATGGGCTTGGTGCGGCCCTTGGCGCGTTCGATGGCCGTGACCAGAGCGTCGACAGCATAGACATCTGCCGCGCAACCGACCTTGGGGATCATGATCTGGTCCAGCCGGTCGCCTGCCTGTTCCAGCAGGTCCACCACGTCACGATACCAATAAGGTGTATCCAGACCGTTGATGCGGACGGACATGTATTTACTGCCCCAATCCACGGTGTTCAGCGCCTCGATCACGTTGGCGCGGGCGATGTCCTTGTCCGAGGGCGCAACGGAATCCTCAAGATCCAGATTGATCACATCCGCCGCCGAAGCTGCCATTTTGGGAAACAGTTTGGTGTTCGACCCCGGCCCGAACAGTTGGCAGCGATTGGGGCGCGCAGGGGCGGCGGGTTGCAGGCGAAAGCTCATCTGGACCTCGTGCGAGAAATGAAATTACAATTTTCCTGCTCACTGAGGTATTAAATTGCGCGACACTGTGCAAGCATCTTTGTGCAGATGCGGCAATGCAATTGCAGCATTCCCCAAAAAATGGGGTTCCACCCGTGGTTAAAGTTTAATCATCGTGAAAACTTGAAAGAAACTTGCATATTTGGATCGAAATGCGCAAAAATTTCCGATCCTCCGCGGGGTTACCGGTTCAAAAAGCGAAACGCTCGTTAAGCGCGTCCCTTAGATTGCGCCGGAATCAAAGGAGTGCACCGCAATGATCGAGACACCGTATCTGCTGTTTTTGGGCGATGCGCCCGACCAACTGGCCGCCAAAGTTGCCATCGGCATCCGCGACTGGCGTCCTGAAAACGCCGTAGGCCAGTTCCGCATGGACGGCTGCAAGGCTGATCTGGGTATGACCGACATGACCCTGGCCGAGGCCAAAGAGGCCGGTGCCAAGACGCTGGTCATCGGCGTTGCAAACCGCGGTGGCGTGATCAGCCAGGCGTGGAAAACCGTTCTGATCGAAGCGCTGGAAATGGGTTTCGACATCGCCTCGGGCCTGCACAACCTGCTGCGGGACGAGGGCGATCTGGTGGCTGCCGCGCAGACCCATGGCTGCACCCTGCACGACGTGCGCGTTCCGACCGTTGGCTATCCGATTGCAAACGGCAAAAAGCGCAGCGGCAAGCGGTGTCTGGCTGTTGGCACCGATTGCTCGGCCGGTAAGATGTACACCGCCATGTCGATGGATGCCGAAATGCGCAAACGCGGTATGAAGTCGACCTTCCGTGCCACCGGCCAGACTGGCATTCTGATCACCGGTCAGGGTGTTCCGCTCGACGCTGTTGTCGCGGATTTCATGGCTGGTGCGGTCGAATATCTGACGCCCGAGAATGATGAAGATCACTGGGATCACATCGAAGGGCAGGGATCGTTGTTCCACGTCTCGTATTCCGGCGTGACCATGGCGCTGGTTCATGGGGGACAGCCTGACGCGCTGATCCTGTGCCACGAGCCGACCCGCACCCATATGCGCGGTCTGCCCGAATATTCCCTGCCGACGCTGGCCGAACTGCGTGACACAGCGCTGCCGCTGGCGCGGGTCGGAAACCCGGCCTGTCAGGTTGTTGGTGTGTCGGTCAACACTCAGAACCTGAGCGAAGAAGACGCCAAAGCCTATCTGGCGCAGGTTGAGGAAGAGATGGGCCTGCCCGCTACCGACCCCTATCGCTTTGGGGCTGGTAAACTGGTGGATGCGCTGGCCGCGCTGTGATCTAAGCGGCGCGCCGGATGGTGGGTTGAGTGCAATCCGCCTCCGGCGGCCGTATTTTGAACGAGAAGAAGGATGGGCACGTGCAGATAGAGGTCTCTCGTGATGTGTTTCGGTTGGCGCAGGTCTTTACGATCTCGCGCGGGTCGCGGACCGAGGCAAAGGTTCTGACGGTTCGTCTGTCGGATGGGACGCATCAGGGGTGGGGCGAGTGTGTGCCCTATGCGCGCTATGATGAGACATTGGAGTCGGTTGAGGCCGAAATCGCCGGTCTGCCCGCCGAGTTTACCCGTCAGTCCTTGATGGATTTGCTGCCCGCGGGCGCGGCGCGGAACGCCGTGGACTGTGCCTTGTGGGATCTGGAGTGCAAGCGGGCGGGCAAACGCGCTTGGGACTTGGCTGGATTGTCGGTGCCGGGGCCTGAGATCACCGCCTATACGCTGTCGCTGGACACGCCTGAGGCGATGCAGGCGCAGGCGGCGCAGAACGCGCATCGCCCGTTGCTGAAAATCAAGCTGGGTACACCCGATGACATGCCCCGGCTTGAGGCTGTGCGGGCGGGCGCGCCGAATTCAAAGATCATCGTGGACGCGAATGAGGGGTGGTCGGCCGAGGTTTATGCCGATCTGGCCCCACATCTGGTGCGTCTGGGTGTTGCATTGGTGGAACAGCCTTTGCCTGCCAGTGACGATAACGCGCTGATCGGGATGGACCGCCCGGTGCCTGTGTGTGCTGACGAATCCTGCCATGATCGTGCCAGCCTGCCCAAGCTGAAGGGCAAGTATGATGTGATCAACATCAAGCTCGACAAAACCGGAGGGCTGACCGAGGCGCTGGAATTGCGCAAGGCGGCCATCGCCGAAGGCTATGACATCATGGTCGGCTGCATGGTCGGCA
This sequence comes from Ruegeria sp. CH10, assembly GCF_056537125.1. Taxonomy (NCBI): domain Bacteria; kingdom Pseudomonadati; phylum Pseudomonadota; class Alphaproteobacteria; order Rhodobacterales; family Roseobacteraceae; genus Ruegeria; species Ruegeria sp. CH10. The sequence goes on from NZ_JBQFQY010000007.1 coordinate 121,456, forward strand.
GCTCTCTGGCTATGGCGCCTGCGACACTGGTTGCGCAGGGCGCAATGGTCACAGACCTTGACGGCCCGCTTTTGTTGGCCGAAGACCGCACCGACCCGCTGCAATTTGATGACGCCGGAGTGCATCCGCCCAAGGCGGACCTCTGGGGGTGACGAACGCCAGGAAAACGATCCAGTGGATCGTTTTCAGTGAGGAACGGGCGAAGCCCTGAGACAAAAGGATATGACATGACCCGCACCGTTTACGTGAACGGAGAGTACCTGCCCGAGACCGAGGCCAAGGTATCCATCTTTGACCGTGGTTTCCTGATGGCCGACGCCGTCTATGAGGTGACAAGCGTGCTGGACGGCAAGCTGATCGACTTCGATGGCCACGCGGTGCGTCTGAAACGGTCGCTGGACGAATTGCAGATGGCTGAGCCCTGCAGCAAGGCTGAACTGCTGGAGATTCACCGCAAGCTGGTTGAGCTGAACGGGATCGATGAGGGCCTGATCTATCTGCAGGTCACGCGCGGCAGTGACGGTGACCGGGATTTTGTCTTTCCCTCTGCCGACACCAAGCCGACGCTGGTTCTGTTCACGCAGAACAAGCCGGGTCTGGCCGACAGCCCGGCGGCGCAGAAGGGTGCCAAAATCATCTCGATTGATGATATCCGCTGGGGTCGTCGCGACATCAAGACGGTACAGCTGCTGTACCCGTCCATGGGCAAGATGATGGCCAAGGCCGCTGGCTGCGATGATGCGTGGATGATCGAGGATGGCTTTGTCACCGAAGGCACCAGCAACAACGCCTATTTCGTCAAGAACGGCAAGATCGTGACCCGCCCACTGTCCAATGACATTCTGCACGGGATTACTCGCAAGGCCGTCCTGCGTATGGCGGCTGAGGCGCAGATGGAAGTCGAAGAGCGCCTGTTCACAATTGATGAGGCGAAAGAAGCGGATGAAGCCTTTACCACTTCGGCCAGTGCCTTTGTGATGCCCGTGGTAGAGATCGACGGCGTTCCGCTGGGCGATGGCACGCCCGGGCCGATTGCAAAGCGTCTGCGTGAGATTTATCTGGACGAAAGCCGCAAGGCGGCGATCTGAATGAAAAGGCCCGCCAAACCGGCGGGCCTTTTTGATTTCCGGGCTTAACCCTTTTTCGTAACGTTTTCTTCGAATGCGACCTCGAAGGCGGCCTGTTTTTCGGGGCTGGCCTCGGTCTGATAGTTGGCTTTCCACTCATCCATGGTCATGCCGTAGAAAATCTGGCGGGCTTCGTCCTTGCCCATCTCGATGCCTTTTTCATTGGCCGCTTCCTGATACCAGCGCGACAGGCAGTTGCGGCAGAACCCGGCAAGGTTCATCATGTCGATGTTCTGAACATCGGTGCGGTCTTCCATCAGGTGCTTTTGCAAGCGTCGAAACGCGGCGGCCTGAAGTTCGATTTCGGTTTGCTTGTCCATGGGCTGACTCCGGTTGGCGTGTTGCCTATTCAAGTAGCGGTGGAAGGCGCGTCTTTCAATGCAGCGCTATAGTTCGCTGGCCGTCAGCGCATCTTGCAGCACCACGGCCAGACGTTCCGCCCAGTCCCGTTGGCCCGCGTGATCAGCGATCAGGTCATTGCGTAACTCGATCAGCGCATTGGGGCGGCCAAAAGCGGTGCAGTGCTTGTCGATGGCATCGCCGGGCAGGACGCCGGTATAGGGCTCGTTGACGCCGACGCACAGGTCGCCCTCGGCCTGTAGCCGATTGATCAGCGGGCGCGAAAAACGCTTGTCCGGGGTGTGCAGCACGCCGACATGCCACGGGCGGGGTTCGCGTCCGCGCAGCTGGCGCGTGAAGGAGTGCATCGAGATGATCACCGCATGGGGCAGGGCGGCGAACTCTGCCAAGGCGGTGTGATAGGGGCGGTAGCACATATTCAGCCGCCGTTCCCGCTCGGCCGCGTCAGCGTGGCGGTTGCCGGGGATGATCGAGCCGTCATACAGCTTCATCAGCAGTGTCGGGTCATCCTCACCCCGGTTCGGGTCGATCACCAGGCGTGAGAAATTGGCAGCCACAACAGGTGCGTTCAGGATTTCCCCCAGATGTTTTGAAACCTCATAGGCCCCGACATCATAGGCGATGTGACGTTCCATATCCTCGCGCGGCAGGCCAAGGTCGCCGCCGTTTATTTCGGGCGGGACAGTGTTTGTGGCATGGTCACATGTGATCAGCCAGCGCGAAGGGCGATCAGCGCCGTGGATAAAAAACGGGGAATACGTCATAAGCCTGTCATCTAGTTTGTCGCAGGTGTAGGGCAGTTGCTTTAAAAAGGGAATTGCGCAATAAGCGGCCATAAGCAATGTTTGCGGTAACAATTGCGCGAAGACAAAATCAAGACGTGAGGAGAGCACCACCAATGCGACGCCTGAGAAGTGTAAAAATCGTGGCGACGCTGGGACCGGCGTCAAATGACTATGACATGATCCGCGCCCTGCATGAGGCCGGCGCCGACGTGTTCCGCCTGAACATGAGCCATGGCAGCCATGATGAAATCCGCGAGCGGCACCGGATTATCCGTCAGGTTGAAAAAGACCTGGACAGCCCGATCGCGATTCTGGCGGACCTTCAGGGGCCGAAGCTGCGGGTCGGTGTGTTCGCCAACGACGCCGAAGAGCTGGAAGAGGGCGCGATGTTCCGCCTGGATCTAGACCCGGCCCCCGGTGATGCCGGACGCGTATGCCTGCCGCATCCCGAGATTTTTGCGGCGTTGGAGCCGGGCGCGCGGTTGCTGGTCAATGACGGCAAGATACGACTGGTCGTTCAGGACTGTGGTCAGGATTTTGCCAATTGCACGGTTGAGGTTGGCGGGACGATCTCAAACCGCAAGGGCGTGAATGTTCCTGACGTTGTACTGCCACTGGCGGCGCTGTCGGAAAAGGACCGGGACGATCTGGAATTTGTGTGTCAGTTGGGGGTCGATTGGCTGGCGCTCAGCTTTGTGCAGCGTGCAAAGGACGTGTTCGAAGCCCGTGCGTTGGCGGATGGGCGGGCCTCGATCCTGTCCAAGATCGAAAAGCCCGCGGCGGTTGAGGCGTTTGACGACATCCTTGACGCCTCGGACGGGATCATGGTCGCGCGGGGCGATCTGGGTGTGGAGCTGCCTGTTTCAGCGGTGCCGCCCATTCAAAAGCGCCTGGTGCGCAAGTGCCGGGGCGCGGCCAAGCCGGTGATCGTGGCGACCCAAATGTTGGAGAGCATGATCGAAAGTCCGATGCCAACCCGGGCCGAGGTTTCGGACGTGGCGACTGCCATCTATGAAGGCACCGACGCCATCATGCTCAGCGCGGAGTCGGCGGCAGGGTCTTATCCGATTGAGGCCGTGCAGACCATGAACAAGGTCGCCATCGAGGTTGAGGCCGACCCGACCTATGGTCAGATCATCGCCTCGTCACGGTCGGCCAAGGGTACAACCATCGCGGATGGGATTGTGGCCGCCGCGCGTGAGATTGCGGAAAAGACGGACATCAAGGCCATCTGCTGCTTTACGCAAAGTGGCACGACTGCCCTTCTGACCGCGCGGGAACGGCCCGGCGTGCCCATCATCGCGATGACACCCGCCACCGGTACGGCCCGCCGCCTGTGCCTGACCTGGGGCTGCCATTGTGTGATGACGCCCGAGCTTGAGCGGTTCAAGGGGGCCGTCGTCAACGCCGCCCGCGCGGCGCGGTCCGCCGGGTTTGCGGCTGAGACGGATCAGATTGTCGTCACAGCCGGTGTACCCTTCAATGTGCCCGGAACCACCAATATTCTGCGGATCGCCCCGTGTGACGAACGGTTGATCTACAACACCGATCCGGGTTGAGTCTGGCTGGCAATCCGCAGGGATCAGATCGATACTTTTATAAGTCGCCTAAAAAATAGGCGACTTTTTTCTATTATTTTCAATGACAAAGCGCCCTCTCGGTTGAATTCTGCAAAAACCTCTCTGTTTTTTGGTGTTTTTCTCGGATACTGGGCGTCAGGGGCGGTCTACTCAGATAGTTCCAGGTTCCGGCTGCCCCACCGGGGTCACGGGTCCCGGTATAATCAAAAAATAATGGAGGAACGTCATGACAACGAAAATTGTCATAGGACTGGACGGGACAGAAACCGGCGAACGCGCGATTGCCTTTGCCAAGGATTTGGCTGGGCGCATCGGGTCCTGCGAATTGCTGGTGGTCTATGTCATCGAATGGTCCCCATTCACCTTTCAGACACCTGAAGAAAACGCCCTGCGGCACAAGCGGCGCGAGGAAGAGGTCGAACTGGCCACCAACCGCATTGTCACACCAGCGGTCGACGGGCTGAAGTCCGAAGGCTTCATGGCGCATGGCATTGTCCGCCATGGCGATGTGGCCGAGACGCTGAACAAGATCACCGTCGACAACGGCGGCACCCAGATCATCGTCGGGCGCGCCTCGGCGGATGGGTTCAAGAAACGGCTCTTTGGCAGTTCGACCCAGAATCTGGTGATGCATGCCGACGTGCCGGTCACGGTCGTGAACTGAGGGGAGTGACAGGAATGAATTTGCTTCGAAACCTTGGCCTTGGTGCCATTGCCGCCCTGATCGCCAACCCCGTTTTCGCGCAGGATGCGCCGGGTCTGGATGACAGGATCAACCAGGCCTTTGCAGATTTCACCGGGCCGTTTGTCAGCTTTATCTTTGCCCCGTTCCCGGGCACAGGCTTCCCCTGGATCGTGGGCTGGCTGGTAGTCGCTGCGACGGTCTTCTCGCTGTATTTCGCCTTTGTGCAGTTCCGGTTCTTTGGCCATGCCGTCAGCCTTGTCAAAGGCGACTATTCCGACCCCAATGACGCGGGGGAGGTCAGCCACTTTCAGGCGCTGGCAACCGCGCTGTCGGGGACTGTCGGTCTGGGTAACATCGCCGGTGTCGCGGTGGCCGTCGGGATCGGCGGGCCGGGCGCGACCTTCTGGATGATCATGGCGGGCCTGCTGGGCATGGCCTCGAAATTCACCGAATGTACGCTGGGCGTGAAATACCGCAACGAATACGAAGACGGCACTGTGTCCGGTGGCCCGATGTACTATATGTCCAAAGGGTTCAATGAACTGGGCCTGCCGGGCGGCAAAATTTTGGCCGTTCTGTTCTCGATCTTCTGTATCCTTGGCGCGCTGGGCGGGGGCAACATGTTCCAGGCCAATCAGGCGCACCAGCAGATTGCGGGCATTGTCGGGGATTACCCGGGCTGGATCACAGGTCTGGTCTTTGCAGGCATCGTCTTTGCCGTGATCGTGGGCGGCCTGAAATCCATCGCGCGTGTGACGGAAAAGGTCGTGCCGTTCATGGGCGTCATGTATGTGCTGGCGGCGCTGGTGATCATCATCATGCACGCAGACCAGATCGGCTGGGCCTTTGGTCAGATATTTGCCGGAGCCTTTACCGGTCTTGGCGTTGCCGGCGGTATGGTCGGAGCGCTGATCCAGGGCTTCCGCCGTGCGGCGTTTTCCAACGAAGCAGGCGTCGGGTCTGCGGCAATCGCACACTCGGCCGTACGGACCAGTGAGCCGATTACCGAAGGCTTTGTCTCCCTGCTGGAGCCGTTCATCGATACGGTCGTGATCTGTACCATGACCGCGCTGGTGATCATCATCACGCAGCAGTTGCTGATCGATCCGGAAACCGGTCTGTACATGCTGACCGAAGACGGCAGCGGTATCGCCACCGTTGACGGCAACTCGGGCGTCAGCCTGACCTCGGCGGCCTTTGCCAGCGCCTTTGGCTGGTTCCCCTATGTGTTGGCGATCGCGGTGGTTCTGTTTGCCTTCTCGACCATGATCAGCTGGTCCTACTATGGCCTCAAGGCGTGGACTTATCTGTTCGGTGAGGGGCAGACCAAAGAGCTGATCTTCAAGATCATCTTCTGCGTCTTCGTGGTAATCGGCGCGGCGGCCAACCTTGGTCCGGTCATCGATTTCTCGGATGCAGCGATCTTTGCCATGGCGGTCGTGAACGTCTTTGCGTTGTACTTCCTGATGAAGGTCGTGCGCGAGGAACTGGCCAGCTATGCAGCCCGGCTGAAAAGCGGTGAAATCCGCAAGTTCGGTCATTGATCCTATACACCGGGGCGGCGCGCGTCGCCCCGGTGCCTGACCAGCCTGCGAAAAGCGCAGATTCTGGTCGAAACCCCCTTGTCAGTATGGTCGAACTTGCGTAAACGGCGCTTCTGATCGCGTGACCGGCCGAGATGGCATGCCGAGTCGCGTTTAGTACCGAACCCTGAAAGGAGACGGAAATGCCTAAGATGAAGACTAAGTCGAGCGCCAAGAAGCGCTTTAAGGTGACTGCGACCGGTAAGGTCCTTGCTGGCCAGGCCGGCAAACGGCACGGCATGATCAAGCGGACCAAAAAGTTCATCCGCGACGCCCGTGGCAACACCACCCTGTCCGCCCCCGACGCCAAGATCGTCAAGGGCTACATGCCCTACGACCGCTAAGAGGAGATTAAGAGATGTCCCGCGTTAAAGGTGGAACCGTAACTCACGCCCGTCACAAGAAGGTCATCAAGGCCGCCAAAGGTTACTATGGCCGCCGCAAGAGCACCTTTAAGGTCGCCCGTCAGGCCGTCGACAAGGCCAACCAGTATGCAACCCGCGACCGTAAGAACCGCAAGCGCAACTTCCGCGCGCTGTGGATCCAGCGGATCAACGCGGCTGTCCGTTCGCATGACGAGGCTCTGACCTATTCCCGCTTCATCAACGGCCTGACCCTGGCCGGTATCGAAGTGGACCGCAAAGTTCTGGCCGACCTGGCCGTGCACGAACCGGAAGCGTTCGGCGCGATCGTCGCCAAAGCTCAGGCCGCTCTGGCTGCCTGATCCTCTGCTACAGAGACAGTGAATGAAAGGCCGTCCCACTTGGGGCGGCTTTTTTTGGTTGTCCGTCCGCTGCTGAGAAGCTCAGAGGGAAAACGTGAGCTTTTTGGAATGGTATCTAGCAGTTACCGCTGTTCTTCGTTTTCGATTTAGGCGACGAAATTAAGAAGGCGAAGAAACTCATAAAACCGGCAATTGCGAGGTGTTTGCCAGTGGAATAAAACTCAATACCAGTGTTGAGGTAAGTGTTTGTCAGTTTTCCAACCACTACGGGAAAGAAAAGGAATCCAAAAACTGTAAATGCAACACGCTGTCTTTCTCGTATCTGTGGATGATTTTTGAACACTAGTCTGCCGATGAGCGCCCCGGCGTAACTACCCAACCATGCGCCGCCGAAGATACTCGCTGTAACCGTTACAAAGCCCAGTGCCTTGAATGTATCTTCCGTTGCGAAGGCCACACCGAGCATAACTACAAGTGGCAACATGCCCAACCACGGCAGCCATTTTGAGCTTTCAAGTCTGCTGTGTAGCCTATTCAAAAAATCCACAAAATAGTTCCCTATAACGCTATTCACCACTCTTCTTCACTAACTGCGCCGCAAACGCCACCCCGGTCCCCGGACCTGCATAGGTCACCATGATCACGTCATCCAGATAGACACCGTTGAATATCCCCGAGGATACATCATCGCCTGAAATCCCTGCCTCGGCCAGAACAAAGCGGGTGGGATCGTCCAGAGAAAACGTGCCCATCGCCTCTTCGATGATCCAGTCTTTGTCTCCGATCCGGCGCCAGCGGTTGGTGGCGGTGATCAGGTTGCCGTCCAGCTTGGTGATCTCCAGCTCCATCTCGGTTTTCAGCAGGCCCTTGGCGTGGTTCGGGTTCGATTTGGCAAAGCCCACCAGATAGGTGCCGTGCCAGGTACCGACGATCTGCGGAAAACCGCTGCCTTGTTCGGCAAATGCGGGTGTGGTGAAGGCAAGAATGAAAGCGGTGAAAAAGGCGCGTAACATCGGGGGTCTCCTGTCTGGAATAGAAACAGGCTATCCGAGTTGCGGGTTTTGGCAAGGTTTTGTTCGGGCACAAAAAAACCGGCGCGAGGGTGCGCCGGTTTTCATCTTTCGCAGGTTTTAGCCGAAGACACGCCCCAGCGCGCCGTCCACCGCATCGGTGATCTGGTCGATATCGTCCGGCGTCGCAATCAGCGCGGGCGAGAAGCACAGCGTGTTGTTCCGGCCCGGGACCGAGCGGTTGGTGACGCCGATGATCACACCCTGCGCCATACAGTCAGCCACAACGGCCTGCGCCAGTTTTTCATCAACCGGCTCGCGGGTGGAACGGTCCGAGACCAGCTCGGCCCCAAGGAAAAGTCCCTTGCCGCGTACGTCGCCGATGACCTTGTGCTTTTCCATCAGCCCCTGCAGGTTGCCCATCATACGAGCGCCCATGTCCGTGCAGTTCTGCAGCAGGTTCTCATCCTCGATGATCCGCATGTTTTCGATCGCCGCTGCCGGGCCTGCTGTGCAACCGCCAAAGGTCGAGATATCGCGGAAATAGTTCATCGGGTCGTCGGCATTGTCCTTGAACATGTCAAAGATTTCTTCGGTCGTGACCATGCAGGCAATGGCCGCATAGCCCGAGGCGACGCCTTTGGCCATGGTTACAAAGTCAGGCTTCACGCCATATTGCTGATAGCCAAACCATGTGCCGGTGCGGCCGACGCCGCAGACAACCTCGTCGATATGCAGCAGGATGTCATACTTGTCGCAAATCTCCTGCACGCGCTGCCAATAGCCTTCGGGGGCCTCGATAACGCCGCCGCCAGCGGTCACAGGTTCCAGGCACAGGGCACCCACAGTGTCGGGGCCTTCGCGCAGGATGACCTCTTCGATCTGGTCGGCGGCCCATTCGCCAAAGTTCTCCTCGGGCGCGCCGTCAAGCTCGTGTTTACGGTATTCCATGCAATGCGGCACGCGCACGAAATCGGGCGCAAAGGGGCCGTATTGCGCGTTGCGCTCGTCCTGACCACCCGCCGACATCGCCGCCAGAGTCGAGCCGTGATAATCCCGGTCGCGATACAGAATCTTGGTCTTCTTGCCGCCGTATTTCTTATGGGCGATCTGGCGGACCATCTTGAAGGCTTTCTCATTCGCCTCAGAGCCCGAGTTCATGTAGTAGACCCGGCTCATGCCCGGCATCTTGCTGATCAGCTTTTCGGCAAAGATTGATCCGGGAATCGACCCGGCCGAGTTGGCGAAATAGCACAGCTTCATCAGTTGGTCATAGACGGCCTTGCAGATCGATTCGCGGCCATAGCCCACGTTGACCGTCCAGACCCCGCCTGAAACCGCATCCAGATGTTCTTTGCCGTTCTGGTCCCAGACGCGCATGCCTTTGCCTTCGACAATGATGCGCGGATCGTTGGTTTCAAAGGGCTTATGCTGGATCAGGTGGTGCCAGATATGGGCGCGGTCGGCCTCGACCACGCGGGAAAGATCGTTTTCGTTGAACGTGCCGTCCATGACATGTCCTTTCAGCAAAAGTGGGTGCGCAAGGTGCCTGAGGCCCCTGTTTTTTTGATGGCTCAGATCACCGCGAATGACCATTTGTAGATAGGGCCAGATTGCACCATCCCGTATCGCCAGTCCATGGCGCTGGCGTATTAATACGGGTTTGTCAGATGCGAAACTTTGTGATCAAGTCGCGCAAAATCTGAACTGGGAGGGTCAGCAAATGGCAGATACCAATATTTACGAACGTCATTTGGACAAGAACCGCGCGAATTACACGCCCTTGTCCCCGCTGAGTTTCATCGAGCGCACCGCGCAGATCTATCCCGACTATCCGTCGGTGGTGTATGGCGCGCGTCGCTACAGCTGGGTCGAGACCTATGGGCGGTGCTGCCGTCTGGCCGGTGCGCTTTCTGCGCGGAGGATTGGCAAGGGCGATACCGTATCGATCATCGCGGCCAATATCCCCGAGATGTATGAGGCCCATTTTGGCGTGCCCATGGCAGGCGCGGTGCTGAACACGATCAACACCCGGCTGGACGCGCCGATCATTGCCTTCATCCTGAACCATGCGGAATCCAAGGTCTTGCTGGTCGATCCCGAATTTTCGGGCGTGGTGAAAGAGGCCCTGAAACACGTCGATCACGATATTCTGGTGGTCGACATTGAAGACCCCGATTTTGAGGGAGGCGAAAAGCTGGGCGGGCTGACTTATGACACCCTGTTGACCGAAGGATCCCCGGATTTTGCCTGGTCGCTGCCCGATGACGAATGGGACGCGATCACGCTGAACTATACCTCCGGCACCACGGGCAATCCCAAGGGCGTCGTCTATCACCACCGCGGGGCCATGCTGAATGCGCAGTCGGACCTGTTAGATTGGGATATGCCCAAACATTCGGTCTATCTGTGGACACTGCCGATGTTCCACTGCAATGGCTGGTGTTTCCCTTGGGCGATGGCGGCCAATGCCGGCGTGTCTGTCTGCCTGCGGGCCGTGCGGGATGAGCCGATCTATGCCGCCTTCCGCGAAGAAAAAGTCACCCATTTCTGCGGCGCGCCGATTGTTCTGAACATGCTGGCAAACGCACCCGATCACCTCAAGGATTTCGATCACCAGATCAAGGTGATGACCGCCGGGGCCCCGCCGCCCGCCGCCGTGATTGAGAAAATGGAGGCGATGGGCGTTGACGTGACCCATGTCTATGGTCTGACCGAAACCTACGGTCCCTCGGTTGTCTGCGCCTGGAAAGAGGAATGGAACGACAAGCCCGCCGAAGATCGCGCCGCGCTGAAGGTCCGGCAGGGGGTGCGTTATACGGCCCTGTCCGGGTTGATGGTGGCCGATCCCGAAACGCTGGAGCCCGTGCCCGCGGATGGTGAAACCATGGGCGAGATTTTCATGCAAGGCAACGTGGTCATGAAGGGCTATCTGAAAAATGCTGATGCCACGGACAAGGCGTTCAAGGGCGGGTGGTTCGCCTCGGGCGATCTGGGCGTGATGCACCCGGATGGCTATGTCGCGCTGAAGGACCGGTCCAAGGACATCATCATTTCGGGGGGTGAGAATATCTCATCGGTCGAGGTTGAGGACATCCTTTATAAACACCCCGCCGTGATGGAGGCCGCCGTGGTCGCCCGCCCCGACGAGAAATGGGGTGAAACGCCCTGCGCCTTTGTCGAACTCAAGCCCGATGCGCAGGCCACCGATGCCGAGATCATCGCCTTTTGCCGCGATAACATGGCCCATTTCAAAGCGCCCAAGACGGTGGTGTTTGGCGCGTTGCCCAAAACCTCGACCGGGAAAATCCAGAAATTCAAGCTGAGGGATCAGGCAAGGGCGCTTTAGGCGCCCGCCTTGTCAAAGATCGACAGGTTCAGGTCCAACAACTCGCCCATCCAAATGGCCCGGTCGCGGTGATCTTCAAGGTGCTGGCCGGTTTCGGGATGGGTGAAGATGGTCAGGCCCTGCCGGTTCAGCATCAGCCAGGGGATGACCTGATCGAATGCGTCCGGGGTAAAGGCCAGTTGGCAACTCCATCGCGGGTGCGGCCCGACGTTTTTGGCATGCATTCGGCCCATCTCAACCGGAAAAAGGCGGGCGGCCTCTTGGCATAGCTGTTGCGCGGTGTTTTGGGTTTCGGCGTCGAAATAGACATGGGCGTGATAGCCGGTGATCTCGGGCATTGGGGCCTCCTGCATCCGTTTCGAAGAAACTACACCCATGGCGTCGGGTTTCACACCATTGCCCGCACACAGACCCTGTGCATCAGGTCGGGGCCTTAGGGTAGGCGGCGACAAAGGCAGGATGATCCGCGCAGGCGGCTTCGACCCCCTGAATACGCGGCAGGTCGGACAGGTCCACATCCCAGCGGTGCGCGTTGTAAAGTTGCGGGATCAGGCACAGATCGGCGAGGCTGGGCCCGGACCCTGTGCAATAGGGGGATTGTTCGAACCCGTTCAGCAAGGTTTCAAACGCCACCAGACCCGGCCGGATGAAATGACGCATCCAATCACCCGTTTCGCCGCCGCGGGCGGTGGCATGCTGGGCCACTGACAGGTTGCAGACCGGATGGATGTCGACAGCAATCGACTGCGCCAAAGCCGAAACCCTGGCCCTTTGCGCAGGTTCAGCGGGCAAAAGGCCGAGCCCGCGGGTCTGATCCAGATAGTCTATGATCGCCAGCGATTGCGTCAGTCGCAGCCCGTCAATCTCCAGCACAGGAACCAGCCCCTGCGGGTTGCGTGCCAGATGGTCCGGGGACCTTTGATCTCCGCCCCTAAGGTCGACCGGGACCGCACGATAGGTGATCCCGGCCAGGTTCAGCGCGATGCGGACCCGGTAACTGGCGGATGAGCGCCAGTAATCGTACAGAACCGCACCGCTCATGTAATCAATCGTCCTGCAATCTGGCGGCGTCCAAAGCCTGAGCCAGAACTTCGGCCTGTCCGATATGGTTGGCCAGCAGCAGAACCAGCCGCGCGTTCAGGGCGTCGCTTTCTGACTTGTCCAACCCGTCATGGGCGGCCAGCAAACCGGCATAGAAATCGTCGGCATTGTCGAGATTTGGGGTGAGGATCAAATCGGCCATGCTGCTTACTCCTTACCGGTGGCCCGGCGAAGGGCTTGCCGGAATGCGTTTTCCTCGAACGTGTCGCGTCTGGCCGCGACGTGCTGATCAGGGCGGATCAGATAGACGCCGGATGGGGCGTTCCCCAGATAACGGCGTTTGAGTTCCTGCGTCCGATCATCCTTGACGGAGACAGCCAGCCTTGTGGCTTCGATCCCGCCTTCTTCGATCCGCTCGGGGGCGTCGGCGTCGATGGTCAGCAAGGTGAACTTGCCTGCCAGTTTTGGCAGCAGAAAACCATCACCCAGCGGCGCATCCGGGCAGGCGGCACCGGGGCGGGTGATCTCTGGCCCGTCCAGCGCGTCTGCCGAGCTCAGCGAGGAGCCCTCATAGGCGCAGGGTGTGCTCAGCCGCCCGGAATTCACCAGGGGCCGGGCAAAGGCGTAATGCTCGCTTAGGTCCAGAACTGCGTCCCTGAACAGGCGCGACATCTCGGACTTCGGCGTGATGAAATCGGTCGAACGGGTCGAGGCGCGGATGTTCTCATCGGCGGCCTGCACCCGCTCGCGGTTGTAGCTGTCCAGAAGGATCTCGGGCGCTTGGCCGTCTATGACCAGTTGCAGCTTCCAGCACAGGTTGTCGGCATCCTGAAGGCCCGAATTGGCCCCGCGCGCGCCGAACGGGCTGACCTGATGGGCGCTGTCGCCGGCAAACAAAACACGACCGTAACGGAACCGGTCCATGCGGCGGCATTGGAACGTATAGATTGACACCCATTCCAGTTCGAACGGCACATCCTCGCCCAGCATGGCCTTGAGCCTTGGGATTACGTTCTCGGGCCGCTTCTCACGCTCTTTGTCGATGTCCCATCCCAATTGCAGGTCAATGCGCCACACGTTGTCGGGCTGTTTGTGCAACAGCGCCGATTGTCCACGATTGAAGGGCGGGTCGAACCAGAACCAACGTTCCGAGGGGAAATCCGCCTGCATCACCACGTCGGCGATCAGGAAATTGTCTTCGAACACGCGGCCTTCGAACTCCAACCCCAGCATCCGCCGCGTGGGCGAATGCGCCCCGTCACAGGCGATCAGCCAGTCGGCCTCAACGGTGTAGGACCCTTCGGGGGTTTCGACCTCAAGCGCGACATAATCGTCATGGGTGCCAATCGCCTCAACCTTGTTGCGCCCGCGAATTTCGATCGGTGCGCCCTCGGCTTGAAGGGCCCGAACCCGTTCGACCAGCGCGATTTCCACGTAATATTGCTGCAGGTTGATAAAGGCGGGGTTTGCATAGCCGGTGTCAGGTTGCAGGTTGAAATCATAGACCTGACGTTCGTCGAAAAAGACCTTGCCCGCGTTCCACAGAACGCCTTTCTCCAACATCGGACGCCCCGCGCCCAGACGGTCGGCAATGTCCAGTGTGCGTTGCGAAAAGCAGATGGCGCGACTGCCGAAACTGACCTTGTCATTGTCGTCCAGCACCACGACCTCGATCCCCTGCTGGGCCAGATCGATGGCTGCGGCCAGCCCGGTTGGGCCCGCGCCAATGATGATCACCTTGTGGCGGACCGGGGCTGGCGCGTCCTGATCCGGACTGTGGGAATAGGCATAAAGCGGGACTTCGAAAATCTTGTTCATGGGCTCTCTCTCCCCGATGGTCTGGCGCTGTGGCGCAAGATGTGCCCACGGGCGGTGTCCAGCCGAGGGCTTATCCCCATGGTTTCACCGAAAATTCGGCCGCAAAACGATCTGGATCAAATGCGACGGAATGTCCTTAGCTTTGCAGTGCCTCCCACATCTCAAGGTCGCGCTGGGCGGTCCAGATGCGCGGGGTGTCGATACCGCGGGCCTCGTCATAGGCGCGGGCGACGTTGAAGGGCAGGCAATGCTCGTAGATTGCATAGTCCGAGAATTTGGGGTCGCACTCGGCGCGCACGGCGTCCCACGCCTCTTTCAAAGACCCACCGCGTGCCGCTACCTTTGCCGCCGGACGGTAGGTGCTTTGGACGAAGTCACGGGTGTTCTCGATGGCCGCATTGACCATGTCTTTTCCGATGAGGGCATCGCCCCGCCCCGGAGCGATCGCATCGACGTCGAACCATTTGATCGCGTCCAGCGTATCGCTCCAATCGCTGAAATGCCCGTCGCCGCAATAGCAGGCCGAGTGATATTCGACGATGTCACCGGTGAACATGACGTTCTGGTCGGGCACATGGATGACGATGTCACCTGCGGTGTGGGCGCGGCCCAGATGCATCAGGTCAACCCGGCGGTTGCCCAGATAGACGGTCATCGTGTCGCTGAAGGTGGTGGTGGGCCAGGTCAGACCGGGGATGCTTTCGTGCCCTTCGAAGAGGCGGGGGAAGCGCTGGAATTCACTGTCCCAATCCTCTTGCCCGCGTTCGACGACCATGGCGCGGGCCATGTCCGACATCAGAATTTGCTGCGCCCCAAAGGCGCTGGCACCCAGTACGCGCACGGCGTGGTAATGGGTCAGCGCCACATGGGTGATCGGTTTGTCCGTCACTGAGCGGACGCATTCGATCACTTTGCTGGCCAGACGCGGGGTGGCCTGTGCTTCGACAATCATCACGCTGTCATCGCCGATGATCACGCCCGAATTCGGATCGCCCTCGGCGGTGAAGGCATAGAGTCCGTCGCCGATTTCGGTAAAGCTGATCTTTTTCTCAGACATGTCCCCCTGGGACGCGAATGCCTTGGCCATGTTGGGCTTCCTTTTTCAGGCTATGGACTGGTTGCGATGTAGCACCGCCTCCGGCGGCCGTATTTTCGACGAGAAGAAGTGGTGGGTTTATCGTTTGTAGGGGTCCGTTTGGGCGGGCAGGACCGTGCCGGTGCAATCGCCGAACCCGATGGTGTAGCCGTCGCCCTTGGCGCTGCCGGTCAGGGTCAGGGTGTCGCCGTCTTCGATAAAGCTGCGTGTTTCGCCGGCATCGAGCGTCAGAGGTTCCTTGCCGCCCCAGCTCAGTTCCAGCAGTGAGCCGCGTTCGGGTTTTGTGGGGCCCGAGATGGTGCCCGAGCCCAGCAGATCGCCCGTGTTCATCGGACAGCCCGAGGTGGTGTGATGCGCCAGTTGCTGCGCGGCTGAATAATACATCTCGCGGTAGTTGGTGCGGGCGATGGTGGTGGCGGGTTTGCCAGCGGGTGCCATCGTCACAGCGAGGTCGATGTCAAACAGCATCGGTCCGCAGTCTTTGAGGTGATCCAGCAGCTCATGTTCACGCGCCGGGGTGTCGCAGCGAAATGGCTCAAGCGCGGCTTTGGTGACAATCCAGGGGCTGATCGAGGTTGCGGTGGCTTTGGCCTGAAACGGCCCAAGGGGCTGGTATTCCCATGCCTGGATGTCGCGCGCTGACCAATCGTTCAGCAGCACGTAGCCAAAGATGTTGTCGTCTGCCTGCTGTACCGAGATCGGACCCTCGGACGGGGTGCCTACAATTGCGCCCATTTCCAGTTCGATGTCGAACCGGCGGCTGGGCAAAAAGGCGGGACGATCGTGGTCGGGGGATTTCAGCTGCCCCCAGGGGCGACGGATGTCGGTGCCCGACACCACCACCGAGGACGCGCGGCCATTATACCCGATGGGCATGTGCAACCAGTTCGGCGGCAGAGCATTTTCCGGCCCCCGGAACATGGTGCCGACGTTTTGGGCGTGGTGGCGACCTGCGTAGAAGTCGGTGTATTCGCTGACGGCGAAGGGCATGTGCATTTCGGCATCGATTTGGGCGACCAGCAGGGCACGAATCTTGTCTTGTTCTTCGGAGCCTTCGGCCAGCAGATCTGTCAGACGCGCGCGCAGCGCGGCCCAAACTGCGGGACCTTGTTCCATCAGCGGGTTCCAGAAGGGCAGGTCGAACAGCGGCTCGTCGGTCAGGGTGATAAGCCCCTCGGCCTCGGCCGTTGTGACGTCAAGGATCATGTCTCCGACGGCCACGCCGCAGCGCTGTTCATCTTCTTCGGTTGAGAAGACACCATAAGGAAGGTTGTTCAGGGGAAACGGGTGGTGGGCATCATTGGCCGAAGCGACCCAGGATTTCTTCAGTGACATGTTGTCTCCAAACCTTTGTCAGGGGACAAGATTTTTCGTCGAAAAATCTCGGACCACGAACGGTGTTCATTTCTTACCCGGGGTGCCGTCGAACTTTTTCTCAAGCGAGGTCCAGCAGTCAATGTAGTCGTCCTGCAAGGGGGCCTCGTTGGCGGCAAAGGGGGTCAGGTGCTGTGGAAAGCGGGTCTCGAACATGAAGGACATGGTGTTGTCCAGCTTGTCCGGGCCCAAGTTCGAATTTGACGCCTTGTCGAACGCCTCGCGATCCGGGCCATGGGGCAGCATCATGTTGTGCAGGCTCATGCCGCCGGGGACAAAGCCCTGCGGTTTGGCATCATACTGGCCGTAGATGTTACCCATCAGCTCGGACATGATGTTCTTGTGGTACCAGGGCGGGCGGAACGTATCCTCGGCCACCATCCAGCGTTCGCGGAACAGGACGAAGTCGATATTGGCCGTGCCAGGCTGCCCGGATGGGGCGGTCAGCACGGTAAAGATCGATGGGTCGGGGTGGTCGAACAGGATCGCACCGACCGGGCAATAGGTGCGCAGATCGTATTTGTAGGGCGCGTAATTGCCGTGCCATGCGACCACATCCAACGGGCTTTGACCGATCTTCGTCGTGTGAAACTGTCCACACCATTTGACGGTGACGGTTGAGGGCACTTCGCGATCCTCAAATGCGGCAACGGGTGCCTTGAAATCGCGCGGGTTGGCCATGCAGTTGGCACCAATCGGGCCACGGCCCGGCAGTTCGAATTTCTGACCGTAGTTCTCGCAGACAAAACCGCGCGCAGGGCCCTCTAGCACTTCGACGCGATATACCAGCCCGCGCGGGATGATGGCGATCTCTTTGGGTTCCAGATCGATGATCCCCAGCTCGGTCGCAAAGCGCAGGCGGCCTTCTTGGGGCACCACCAACAGCTCGGAATCGGCTGAGAAGAAGTAATCGTCCACCATGGAATCGGTGACCAGATAGATATGGCTGGCCATTCCCACCTGCGTGTTCACGTCGCCTGCTGTGGTCATGGTGCGCATACCGGTTAGCCAGGTCAGGCCCTGATCCGTATGGGGCACTGCGTCCCATCGATATTGTCCCAGGCTGATTACGTCCGGGTCGACGAAGGGCGCGCTTTTCCAAAAGGGCAGGTCGATCTTTTCATAGCGTTGCGAATGCTTGACCGAGGGCCGGATACGGTAGCACCACGTGCGTTCGGGCGGGTTGGCGGTAAATGCCGTGCCGCTGAGCTGTTCGCCATACAGGCCATAATTGCAGCGTTGCGGGCTGTTCATCCCTTGCGGCAGCGCGCCGGGTAGGGCTTCGGTCTCAAAGTCATTGGCCCAGCCGGGCATGTAGCCTGCATGCGCCCCAACGGGCGTGCTGGCCTGCGTCATTTCGCGTGGATCAGTCGGATGTTTCATCCTGTGCTCCTGTGTTTGCTGCTTGAGGGATAATAGTTGATTTTGTAACTAACAAGGATGACCCACGATGATTCCAACACTAACGATGATTTCGATCTGCGGGATTTCCTGCCTTATCTGCTAAACCGTGCGGCTGAGGAAAGCGCGTTAGAGTTTCAAAAGGTCTACAAGGATCGCTATGGCATGTTGCGGACCGAGTGGCGCGTGCTGTTTCATCTGGGCAATTATGGGGAAATGACTGCGACCGAAATCGGAACGCGCGCGCGCCTGCACAAAACCAAAATCAGCCGCGCTGTCCATCGGCTGGAAGCGCGGCGGTTCCTGCAGCGCGAGCGCAGCGCAGCGGATGGGCGGGTGGAACACCTCAGGCTGACTGCCGCCGGACAGTCTGCTTTTCGCACGCTGTGTGGTATCGCGCGGCAATATGATGCGCGCCTTACCGCGCAGTTCAGCCCGGATGAGGTCATGCTGTTGCGCAAAATGCTAAGGCAGTTGTCAGATACAGATTGAATACTGGAAATTGGGTCCCGTGGCCCCCAGATGACATCCAGAGCGGACACTGGAATAATAACAAAATGCAATTTGCGAACGCCGATATGGCGAAATCAAGCGATCTTATCGAATGGATTGTCGAGCGTGGCCTGGAAGGTGCCACGAAGGAAGAGCTGTTGGACGGCTATTGCACCAAGCTGTTGGATTTGGGCGTGCCGCTGATGCGCTTTCATGCAGCACAGTCCGCGCTGCATCCAGTTTATGGCGGCACCGGCTTCAGCTGGTACGAAGGTCAGGGCGGGACGCTGGAGAAGTTTGAATACACCGAGGAACCCAGCGAACAGTGGAAGCAAAGCCCCCTCTACGCCATTCTCAGCAATGAGGTGGACGAAATTCGTGAGCGTTTGGTCGAGCAGAATGAGGCCAGCCGGTTCCCACTGCTGAATGACCTGCGCCAGATCGGGGCCACCGATTACTATGCCACGGGCGTCAATTTCGATGTGCCCACACATAACGGCGGGAAAGACGCCAAGAAAGCCGTCGACGGTGTTCTGATGTCCTGGACGTCAAACGCGCCAGAGGGGTTTGGGGATAGCGATATCTCTCTGATCAACATGGCGGTTCCGCATCTGGGACTGGCGTTGAAAACGGCATCAAATGCTCGAATTTCAAAAGACCTGATGCGGGTCTATCTGGGTCGTGACGCCGGGCGGCGCGTGCTTTCGGGGGAAATCCGGCGCGGATCATTGCAGCAGATTGATGCGGTGATCTGGAATTTTGATCTGGAAAACTTCACCAGCCTGTCCGAGGAGCTGTCCGGGCCCGACATTATCGACATGCTGAATGACTATCTGGCGGTGGCTGTGAAAGTTGTGCACGACAACGGTGGCAATATCCTGAAATTCACCGGCGACGGGCTGATGGCGATGTTCGACGTGGGTGATATCGACGCGGACGCGCGTGCTGCCCTCAAGGCCGTGCCCATGCTGCAAAGCCAGATGGAGATTTTGAACATCAAGCGCCGCGCTGCGTCTCTGCCTGTCGCCAATTTCACTCTGGCGTTGCACTCGGGTGAAATCCTTTATGGGAATATCGGATCGGAAACCCGTCTGGACTTTACGGTTATCGGACCGGCAGTGAACCAGACCGCCCGGATTGCCGGTATGCATAGATCACTGGGGCAGCGCATTCTGATCTCGGACGACGTGGCGCAAGCTGCGCAGCCCTGTGGTCAGAATCTTGTCTCGGTCGGGCGGTACATGCTGCGCGGGGTGAACGAACCTAAAGAACTGTTCACGGTGTACAACCCTTAGAAATCGATCTCGACCCCCGGCAGGTTCAGTTCCTTCATCATGTCGCGCAGCTCTTGCCTTGCGGCGATGTTCGAGATGTTCAGTTGCTTGACCCCGATATCCTTGAGGTCCAGCAGGGTCAGGCCACGCGGAAACAACTCGCGAAAAATCACACGCTCGGAAAAGCCCGAGGCGACGCGAAAACCGATGCGCTGCGACAGCATTTCAATCGCGCGCTGCATCTTTTCCTTGTTGACCATGCGCTGCGTGCCGACGCGGTTGCGAACGACGACCCAGTCGATGGGTTTAAGCCCGGCCTGCGCCCGAAGCTGCCGCGCGTTCCAAACCATTTCGGAATAAACCGACGGGCCCAAGATCTTTTCACCTTTGGAGTCGATCCGGGCCAGCAAGTCGAAATCAATGAAACTGTCGTTCAGCGGCGTCACCAGCGTGTCAGCCAGCGAATGCGCCACCTGGCTGAGACGCGTGTGCGAGCCGGGGCAGTCGATCAGGATAAAGTCGCTGTCGCTTTCCAGTTCGGCCACGGCAGCAGACAGGCGGTGGTCATAGATGTTCTCACCGGGTTTCAGTTTTGTCGCGTCAATCTCGGGCAGATCGTGATGACGTGGGCTGGGCAGGGTGAAATCCGCGTTTTTCAGGAAATTCGCGCGGTTTTCGAAATACCGTCCCAGGCTGCGCTGTCGCAGGTCCAGATCCAGCGTGCTGACCTTGTGGCCCAGCCGCGCCAGCGCGGTGGCCACATGCATCGACACGGTCGATTTACCTGCGCCGCCCTTCTCGTTCCCCACTACGATGATATGTGCCATGCGTGTTTTCCCATGTCCCGCCGTGCTTAGCCACACGTTGTTGTTAGCCACTATATGTTGTGGAAACGGGGAAGGGAAGAACCCCATTGAGCCTTAAAGACCTCAAATTTGGAAAACCAAGCTGTGTGGATGGTTTAGCCTGCATGCTTGCCAAAGACGCTGGCCTGTTTCACTCTCCGTGACACCAAATTGCCATGGGGACCCGACGTGGAGCACCTGTTTCTGAATGTTCTGAACGTGGTCCTGCCCGTGCTGATTTGCGCCGGAATCGGTTATAGTCTGGCCCTGATCAAAGCTCCGTTCGACAATAAGGTGATCGGAGGGCTTGTGTCGCGCGTGGGCTATCCGACGCTGATCATTTCGCACCTGTCTACCACCCAGATTGCAGTCGGTACCTTTCTGGATGTCATGGCCGCCGCGGCGCTGGCCATTGTCGGGTTCGGGGTGCTGGGGTTTTTTGCCCTAAAGGTCATGCGCCTGCCGGTCCGGGCGTTTCTGACCCCGCTGATGCACGGCAATGTCGGCAATATCGGGCTTCCGATCACGCTGCTGGCGCTGGGTGATGCCGGAATGGCCTATACAATGGCTTTTGTGGTCGTGGTGCTGATCAGCATCTTCACTGTGGGCATGTGGATACCGGCGGGTGCGTTTTCGCCCAAAAAACTCGCCACTTCGCCAATTATCTATGCGGTTGCCATCTCGCTTGTTCTGATGACCACGGGGTACAGCCTGCCGCAGCCGGTGGCCAAGTCCTTTGACATTCTGGGCGGACTGTCAATTCCGCTGATGTTGCTGACGCTGGGCCATACGCTTGCGACCCTGCAGATCAAACGTCTTGGCCGGGCGGTGATGCTGACCGCGTTGCACCTTGCCATGGCCGTTCTGATTGCCAGCGGTCTTGTCTGGGCGTTCGGCTTCACAGGGGCGGAGAGAGGCGCGGTGATCCTGTGTTGTCTGATGCCATCCTCGGTTGCCGCCTATCTGTTTATCGATCAGCACATGCCCGAGTATGGGCCCGATGTGGCCGGGTTCATCCTTGTGTCAACGCTCAGCACCATTCTGGTACTGCCGATTGCGCTGTCTTACTGGATTTGACGCCCACCTTATGCAGGGGCCACGTTTCTGCTAAGCTGCTGAATAATTGTTTTAAACCGATATGGACTGAGGGCAGTTTGATGCAGGACAAGACACCGGCAGAGGTATCACCGCAGGCCCGCGCCCGCGTGGTTCTGGCGATGAGCGCGATCTGTATGATGGTTGTGGGGTTCAACACCACTGCGGTGACCACCATCCTGCCCAATCTCAAGGCCGAATTCGATCTGACCCAATCGGGGCTGCAATGGGTCATGGCCACCTATTCCGTAGCCAGCGCCACGCTTGTCACTATCGTCAGCCGTCTGGGCGATATCACCGGCAAGATGGGCGTCTTTTTCTTTGGTATGATCGTCTTTGCCATCGGTTCCGCCTCGGCCTTGTTTGCACAGGATGGGGCGATGCTGCTGTTCGGACGTGGGGCGCAGGGGGCGGGGGCGGCGGCGCTGTTCGGCACCTCTCTGACATTGCTGATGGCGGCCACGCCCGAAGACCAGCGCGCAAGCGTGACAGGGGCCTGGGGCGCGATTGTCGGCCTCGCCATCGGCATTGGCCCGATCCTGGGCGGCGCTTTCGGACACTATGTCAGTTGGAGAGCCATTTTTGCTGTCGATCTTGTCCTGCTGGCGTTGGCCTTTGCCATTGGTCTGCGTGTCAGCAAGCGGAAATACATCCCCGACACGCGCCTTGCGGGCGCGAAATTCGACTATGCCGGGGCCGTCGCAATCGTGTTCCTTCTCGGCCCGCTGTCCTTTGCGCTTAGCAACGGAGAAAGCGGAGGCTGGGCCTCACCCCTGACGCTTGTGTCGCTGGCTGTAGCGGCGGTTTCGACCATTGCTCTGGTAATCGTATCTCGCCGCAGCGACGATCCGCTGATCGAGCTGCGGTACTTTCTTCATCCACGGTTCTTGATGGCGGGGGCGGGAATGTTCTGCACGGGCTTTACGCTGTTCTGCTTTTTTGTCTATTTCAACACGTTCGTCCAATCGCCGGATGCCTTTGGCTACACGTCCATCGAGGCGGGGCTGGCGATCATGCCGCTCAGCCTCAGCATGTTTGTGATCTCGGTGGCCGCGCCCCGGTTTCTGGCCCCCTACAGCTTTCAATGGCCGGTTGCGATTGGGCTGGCTGCGATGGCATGTGGTTTTCTGCTGTTGATGACGACCACCAATACCACGCAATATGTCGAAATCTGGTGGAAGTTGCTGATCGTCGGGATTGGTCTGGGGGTCTGTTTTTCTTTGCTTCCCCGCCTGGGCCTGCGTCTGTTGCCGGATGAGCATGTGGGGCAGGGGTCCGGCGTCATCAATGGGTGCCTTTATTTCGGGGCGACGCTGGGTGCTGTGGTCGGCGGCCTTGCTGAATCCATCACCAGACGCCGCGGTCTGTCCGAGGTTATCGACGCGCTGCCCACCGGTTCCTCTCAGCGTGATGATCTGGCGCATGCGTTGACACACGGAACGCCCAGCCAGATCCAGCAATTGATCGCGGGAATGGAGCCAACGACCGGGACCGCCCTTGCCAAGGCTTTGCGTGACCTTCAGGACAATGCGTTCGACAGTGCCATGTTGGTGGCCGCGATTGCGGCGCTGATCGGGATGGGTCTTGCGCTGGCGCTGCTTCGGGGGCCGGTGCCGCCGCTCCACAGCGCGGCCGCGCTGGCGCGCAAGCGGCGCTAACCTCCCAGATACACACCATCTTTGGGGCGATAGAACACTTTCTGATCGTGCAGCTTACCCAGCAGGTCGTGAATACGGCGCAGGGTGTCTTCGCGCTCGGCCGTGCCGCTGGCTTCTTCATCCAGCGCAGCCTGTGACAATGAGGCGACCGAGCCGCGCAGTGCCGTTTCGATCAGGTCCATATCCTCGACCGAAAGCTCAATCATGTCATTGTACTGGGGCATGCCTGGGATCTCCGTTCCTGATGATCTTGGGGTGATCCCGAGTGTAGCACCTCTGAGCCCCGACCGAAAACAATTCGCGCTTTGGGGGGGTGATCAGTGTCAGGAGCGGAAAAGAAAAAGGCCGCCCCGTTGGGCGGCCTTTCGCATTTCAAAAGGGTCAGGCTCAGAAGCCCAGACCTTCGTATTTCTTCTTGAACTTCGACACGCGGCCGCCGGCGTCCATCAGGCGCGACGAGCCACCGGTCCACGCGGGGTGCGAGGAGGGGTCGATTTCCAGAGCCAGCTGGTCGCCTTCGGCACCCCAGGTGGATTTCATCTGAACCACGGTGCCATCGGTCATTTTGACGTTGATGACGTGATAATCGGGATGGATGTCTTTTTTCATCTTTCCGCTCCTTACGCCTCGGCGCCAGCCTTGGGCTTGTAGTTGGTGACCTCTGCGATACGTGCGGATTTACCACGACGGGTGCGCAGATAGTACAGTTTGGCGCGACGAACGCGGCCACGGCGGACAACGGTGATGCTGTCGATGTTGGTCGAATGCAGGGGGAACACACGCTCCACGCCTTCGCCAAACGAAATTTTGCGGACGGTGAACGAACCGGCGATGCCGTTGCCACCTTTGCGCGCGATGCAGACACCTTCGTAGTTCTGCACACGGGTACGCGACCCTTCGGTCACTTTAAAGCCGACACGGATGGTGTCACCGGCTTTGAAATCGGGGATGTCTTTCCCCAGGGCGGCAATCTGTTCCGCCTCAAGCTGTGCGATCAGGTCCATCGCAATCACTCCTATATGCTCGTGGTTGGTCCACGAAGTTTGGGCACGGGCCGAGAGCTCTTGGTCTTCATCGGGTCCCGCATGCAGCCCGCCAGAGGTCAGATCGTATGTTCCTTATGTCTGATCTGCTCTGACACGCGGGGGCCGAAGAAAGCCGGGCGTTGCGCCAAGATGCAAACCGAAACACCGGAGTCGCGCAGTTGCGGCACCGGATTGCGCTGCTTTACGGGGTTTGCGGACAGGGATCAAGCCAAAATCGCTATGATTTGCGGGCAAAACGGTGGGTTTCCGCTGTCCTTAAACTCCACCGTTGCCTTGTGGCACGGATCAGGCATTCTGAAGGGAATTATACGAGCAGAAATTTACAACAGGATAAAGAGCATGCGCATTGCGTTGATGCTGGCTGTTATGGCCTTTGCGACCCTGTCCTGCGGTCGCAGCACCCCTCCGCCCCAGCAGGTTGAGGCGAAATCCTTTCTGAGCACAACCGCGCCTTCTGTGATTTACCCGGCCTTTGGTGACGCCGACCCTCATGACTGGGACGGGCGGCATCCGGGTCACTACCCGGTGCATGGGCTGGACGTGTCGCGCTGGCAGGGGCCGATAGACTGGCACCGGGCCAAGGCATCGGGCGTCAGCTTCGTCTTCATCAAGGCAACCGAGGGCGGTGACGTGGCCGACCCGATGTTCGATGATCACCGGCGGGGCGCGCAGGCGGCAGGGGTGCCGTGGGGCGCCTATCACTATTACTATTTCTGTCGCCCCGCGCATGAGCAGGCGCGCTGGTTTATCCGAAACGTCCCCAAGGGCGCCGACCTGCCGCATGTACTGGACATGGAGTGGACCCCGCATTCCAGGACCTGCAGGTTGCGCCCCGATGGCGCTACCGTCCGGGCCGAGGCCAAGCGGTTCCTGGATATTCTGGAGCGCCACTACGGACGCCGCCCGATCGTTTACACGACCGTGGATTTCCATGCAGACACGAAAATCGCTCGTCTGCGCGGAACCGAGTTCTGGCTGCGCTCGGTCGCTGGACACCCGCATAAGGTTTATCCGAAATCCCCCTGGCGATTCTGGCAATATACCGGCACCGGTCTGGTGCCGGGTGTGCAGGGGCCGGTCGACATCAATACCTTCAACGGCCACCCGGAAACCTGGGCACGTTGGAAGGGCCGTTAGTCTTTGGATTTTTCGTAGGCATCCCACAGATCGGGCCGCCGTTCGCGGGTGATCTTTTCTGACATTTGGTGCCGCCAATCTGCGATGCGCCCGTGATGGCCGGACATCAGGATTTCTGGGATCGGGCGGCCCTTCCATTCGGCGGGGCGGGTGTATTGCGGATGCTCTAAAAGGCCCGAGGAAAAGCTTTCCTCTTCGGCTGACGCCTGATTGCCCAGCACGCCGGGGATCAGGCGCACGGTGGCGTCGATCAGGGCTTGTGCCGCGATCTCACCGCCGGTCATGACGAAATCGCCCAAGCTGGCCTCTTGCACGCCATAATGCTCTAACACCCGTTCATCGACACCTTCAAAGCGGCCGCACAGCAGGGTCATACCATCGCAGCGCGCAAGGTTCTGCATCATGCGCTGATCCATCCGACGGCCACGAGGGCTGAGGTAGATCAGCGGCCAGTTGCCGCGCACCCCGGCCATCGTGTGTTCAATCGCTTCGCCCAGCACGTCGGCGCGCAACACCATGCCCGCTCCACCGCCTGCGGGTGTATCGTCCACATTGCGGTGCTTACCGATGCCGAACCGACGCAGGTCGACTGTTTCCAGCTGCCACAATCCATCCTGCAACGCTTTGCCCGTCAGGCTTTCCCCCAGTACGCCGGGAAAGGCCGACGGGAACAGCGTGATGATCTTGGCCTTCCAAACCCCGTGCAGGTCGGGCGTGGGAGTCAACAGTTCACGCGGTTTCAATGTCGGGCGGATCGCCTTGCGACCGTGGGATTTGCCGGGTTTGTCTGTCATATCGTGCCGATCAACGCGCCTTTGGCGCGGTCTATGAGTGCTTTTTTCTGCTCGACCAATGCGGCCTCGTCCAGGCGCGAGCGGTTCAGTTCCAGCAGCTCTTCCAGAACATCCTCGGGCAGGCGGTTGTTGACCTTCGACGGCGGCACCAGCAGCTTGGCCTTGTCGCGGGGCGGGTCCAGATATTCGGCAAAGGGCGTGCCCGGGCCATAGCGGCGCAGCTGCAGCTCTTCCAGCCATTCTGTCATCACTGTCACCGAAGGCAGCCTGCCCTGCACCTGATCTACGGTGTCCTGCAGCGGGGCGACCTGATCCATGTGCTCGCGAAAGGTATCAAAGTCGAAGACCTGTCGCATCCGTTCCAGATCATGTGCCCACAGGCTGCGCAACCAGCCGCCGCGCTGCCGCAAAGACAAGTAAATGGTTATTTCGACCTCTTGGCCCGCAAACCGGTGGTGGACCGCGTCGACCAGACAGGCGGCAAGATCGGGGGTTGCGGCATAGCCCTGTTCCATGTTGCGGCTGGGGCGCAGACCGGCAAAGTTTTCCTCGGACAGGATCAACCCGCGTTTGTCGCCGAAATCCAGCGTGTCCAAAAGCTCGGCCACCTGCGTGCCAAATTCGGACAGCGTGCCAACCGTGCCATAGACCGAATGATTGGTGGCCGCCCGCGACAGTCCGGATTTGCGTGTGCGAAAAGGCAGGATCAGTGCAAAATGCGGCCAGATCAGTTCGCGATTGTCGTAGAGGAACGATTGCGCCGCTGTGGTGCCGGTCTTGTGCAGACCCAGATGCAGCAAAACGCGGCGCATCAGATCAGCCCCTCGGGCGGGTCGGCGATGATGCGGCCTTTGTCCAGATCGACGGTCGGCACGGCCGCAAGGGTGAACGGCAGCAAAACAGTCGCTTTCAGGCCGGACCCGTGCAGTTCCAGCAGATCGGCTGCGCCGTGGTTCTGGACCGATTTGACCCTGCCCAGCAGGGTGCCGCCGGTGTCATAGACCTCAAGCCCGATCAGGTCGGTGTGATAGAATTCGTCATCGGGCAGCGATGGCAACTGATCGCGCCGTGCAAACAGGCGCAGGCCCTTCAAGGCATCGGCCTGTTCCTTGGTCTCGACGCCGCCCAAACGCGCAGCGAAACCGTTCTTGATGGATCGAGTCAGGACCAGAGGGTATTTCTCACCGCCCGCTTCATCGGTCAGGGGGGAATACGCCTCGATGTCTTCAGGCGTGGCGCAATAGCTTTTCAGGCGCACTTCGCCGCGCACACCATATGAACCTGCAATGCTGCCGACGCAGATCAGATCACTCATTTGGTCCATCCGTCACACATAGCCCGTCCTGCCATTGCCCAAGCGCCTCGCACGCTTCGCGTTGGTTTGAGCGTTCGAAAAACACGCCGACAATAAAGGCGATCATCAGCAGAATGGGAAGCCGCAATAACCCGAACATGCGCCTACCGTATCTCGATGGGCAATGTGTCGTCGCGGTTTTCCCAGCCGACCTGTTCCAGTTCCGGCGTGTCGGACTGCGTCTCTGGCCAGCCCACACAGAAATAACCGATCAGACGCCAATCATCGGGCACGTTCATGTCGCGCGCCATCTGGTCAGGATCCAGAATGGACACCCAGCCCAGCCCCAGCCCCTCGGCCCGTAAGGCCAGCCAGAACAGTGTAATGGCCGAAACAACGGAGTAACGCCGCATCTCGGGCATTGTGTCCGCGCCCAGTCCTTGCCCCTTGTCGGTGGCATCGTCGCAGAACACGGCCAGTTGTACGGGGGCTTCCTGCATCCCCGACAATTTCAGGCGGCTGTAAAGCTGCGCCTTCTCGCCAGAATACCCCTCCAACGCTTGGGCATTGGCGGTTTGGAAATTCTTCAGCGCCGCCGCGCGGGCGGTGTCGCTGTTGACGCGGATCACGCGCCAGGGTTCGCTGAGCCCCACCGAAGGGGCCAGTCGAAACGCGTCGAGGCAGCGCGTCAGCACTGCCTCGTCAATCGCGTCGGTGCGGAACCGGCGCACATCGCGCCGGAGCCGCAGCAACAGGTCAAACTGCGTGCGAAAATCGTCGGTAAAAGTTTGATCCCGCACGCGCTTGCCTGCTTATTCTTCGGCCGCTGCTTCTTCAGCCGGTGCAGCAGCCGCTTCCGCAGCTTCCGCAGCCTTGGCTGCTTTTTCTTCGGCGCGTTCCTGGGCCTTCTTGCCCGGGGTACCCTTGTTGGGGTTGTTACGCTCGGCTTTTTCCTTGGCGCCTGCAGCTTCCAGCATACGAGCGATCCGGTCGGTGGGCTGGGCGCCCTGGTCCAGCCAGTACTGGATGCGCTCCATGTTCATTTTCACGCGCTCTTCGCTGTCTTTCGGCAGCAGCGGGTTGTAGGTGCCCAGTTTCTCGATGAAACGGCCATCGCGGGGCATACGGCTGTCGGCCGCAACAATGCGATAGAAGGGACGTTTTTTCGAGCCGCCGCGGGCGAGACGAATTTTCATTGCCATGGTGGTATCTCCTTTGGATGGCGTGACTGGGAAGGCCCCAGTTATTCTTGGTGTTTCCTGTGGTGTCGGATGACTTCCTGAATGATGAAATTCAGGAAAGCCTTGGCGAAATCAGGGTCCAGATCGGCCTGTTGCGCCAGGTCTTCTAACCGCGCGATCTGCGCGGCTTCGCGCGTGGGATCGGACGGGGGAAGGTCGTGCTCGGCTTTGAGCTTGCCAACGGCCTGCGTGTGCTTGAACCGCTCGCCCAGCGTATAGACAAGGATCGCGTCCAGCCGGTCGATGCTTTCGCGGTGGCTTTTCAGCAGCGTGGCCGCCTGTTTAACGGGGTCGGTCATGCGTAAGCCTCCATGCCGCCATTCACCAGATCGGCGGGCGCCGGATGCCGCCAGATCTCGATGGTGCCGAATTCCGGATGTTCGAAAGTGTAGTCAAACGCGGCACCCAGACGTTTAGCCACCGCCTTGCTGGCGTGGTTGTCGGGGTCGATTACCGAAATCGCGGTATCCCATCCCAAAATATCATAGGCATAGGCGCGGGCAGCTTTGGCGGCCTCGGTCGCGTATCCCTTGCCAGTCGCGTAGTTCATCAGGGTCCAGCCAACTTCCCGCTCGGGCCAGTTGTGCGGATACCACAGACCGACATGACCAACGTAGGTGCCGGTGCCTTTTTCCTCGACCCCCCAGAAGCCGTAACCGCGCATGATCCAATGCCCCATGAGTTGCGCGATCAAACGCCATGTCTCATCCGGGCGTTTGGGTCCGCCAACATACTTCGACTCATCCGTGGCGAAAAACTCCGCTTCGGCTTCGAAATCAGCCTCGGATAGTGCGCGCAGGATCAGGCGCTCGGTCTCAAGCCGGGGGATATGATCGGCGATCAGGTTCACTTTTTCTTCCCGAACCCGCTAAGGCCCGGCGGCAGCGCCATGCCGCCACCCATTCCGGGCATGCCACCGGGCATTTTACCCATCGCCTTGGCCGCCTGTTCCAGCGCCTTGGGGTCCATGCCGGCGGCCATCTCCTCGGTCGAGGGGCCGCCTTTGCCGAACATGCCCTTCATGGCCTGTTTCAGCATCTTGCCTTTGCCCATCTTGCCCATTTTCTTCATCATGTCCGACATCTGCCGGTGCATCTTGAGCAGCTTGTTGAGGTCGCTGACCTCCATACCCGAACCGGCGGCAATCCGTTTCTTGCGGCTGGCCTGCAGCAGTTGCGGGTTGGCGCGTTCGCGTTTGGTCATCGACTGGATAAGCGCGATTTGTTGGCGCAGGATCTTGTCGTCCAGACCGGCCTGATCCATCTGCTTGGCCATCTTGTTCATGCCCGGCATCATGCCCATCATGCCCTGCATGCCGCCCATCTGGATCATCTGTTCCAGCTGCATCTTAAGGTCGTTCATGTTGAACTGACCTTTGACCATGCGCTTCATCATGCGCTCGGTCTGTTCCATCTCCATCGTTTCCTGGGCCTTTTCGACCAGAGCAACGATGTCGCCCATGCCCAGAATACGACCGGCGATCCGGTCCGGCTCGAAGGTTTCGAGCGCGTCCATCTTCTCGCCCAGACCGACAAAGCGGATCGGCTTGCCGGTGACTGCGCGCATCGACAGCGCCGCACCACCACGCCCGTCACCGTCCATCCGGGTCAGAACCACGCCCGAGATGCCGACTTTGGCGTCGAACTCCTCGGCCACCTCAACGGCGACCTGACCTGTCAGACCGTCGACCACCAGCAGGGTTTCACGGGGATCGACCACGTTGCGAACCTGCTCGACCTCATCCATCAGGACTTCGTCGATATGCAGGCGGCCCGCGGTATCGAGCATATAAACGTCATAGCCACCCAGCGTTGCCTGCTGCTTGGCACGTTTGGCGATGTCTACGGGTTTCTGCCCCGGAACGATCGGCAGCGTATCGACGCCGACCTGCGTGCCCAGAACGGCCAGCTGATCCATCGCCGCCGGGCGATAGACGTCGAGCGAGGCCATCAGGACCTTCTTGCCCTCTTTCTCTTTCAGACGCTTGGCCAGCTTACCGGTTGTGGTCGTCTTACCCGAGCCCTGCAGACCGACCATCAGGATCGGGGCGGGCGGGTTGTCGATCTTCAGCGTGCCGGGGTCTTCTTCGCCGCGCAGGGTATCGACCAGCGCGTCATGCACGATCTTGACGACCTGCTGACCGGGGGTGATCGATTTCGTCACTGCCTGGCCGGTCGCCTGTTCCTGCACCTTCTTGACGAATTCGCGCGCCACCGGCAGCGAGACGTCAGCCTCAAGCAGGGCAACCCGAACCTCACGCAGGGCGGTTTTGACGTCTTCTTCGGACAGCGCGCCCTGTTTGGTCAGCCGGTCAAAGACGCCGGAAAGGCGTTCGGATAGATTTTCAAACATGCCTTCGGCCTCCTTAGCCGGTTATCCTGTGGCTGTTCCTAGGTAGGAAACGCCGGTTAAATACACAATTGCCCCCTCCCACTGAATTAGACGTGGGGGTCATGCCAAATGGCATTGCCCCCACGGGCGAAACTCGCTGGTGGGGGGCGATCCCTGAACGACTCAAGGGACCGGAAGATCATACGCTTCCGGATGTTTGAACGGGGCTTTAGGCCGATTGGCTGTCAGAGTCAACCGCCCGGGCCGGAAGCCAGTCATTGACCGCATCCACCAGCCGCTGCGACCCGCGCCCGCTGACATAAGCTTCGACAATCGGGTGCCGGCCTGCACTCATACCCTTTTCCAGGATCAGAACCGGACGGTGCATTTTGGACGTGGTCCTGTTGCGGGTTGAGGTGGTGGTTTCCACCTCGGCATGGGACAGGTTCGACAGCTCATGTTCTACAGTGTCATAGCCAAAGACGGATTGGCGGCGGATCAGAATGCTGTTGCCGGGTCGATCCAATATGACCTGAACGCGCCGCACAAAGGCGCAAAAAGCGCCGATCCCCATACCGCCGCCGAATACCGCAAAGAAAAGGCCGAACAGAATGCCTTCGCCGCCTTCGCTGGCCATGAAAAGACCAGCCCCAACAAAACATAGGATGAAGAAGACCAGCGAGATGCCGATAAACCAGGGCGTGTTGGACAGGATCAACTGGTCCGGGGTGTTGCGCGTGACTTTCATGGCGGCACGCTAGCACTGAATTCCGGGTCTGTCCGGCTTGAAATTGCCCGCGTGTTGCGCGATGAGCGCGGCAATACAGGAGGTTCCCATGGACGCATCATCCGCCTTTCAGGACACATTACCGCTCAGCTCGGACGCGCTGTTGGCGCAATTGGACGACTGGGGGTTGGCCTACACGCTGCACACCCATGTGCCGCTGCGCACGGTCGAAGACGCCAAAGCGGTCGAGGATCAGTTCATGGTGCCGGGTGAGAACGCTTTGCGGCTCAAGAACCTGTACCTGCGTGACAAGAAAAAACGCAACTACCTTGTGACGCTGGAACAAAGCCGCGAGATCGACCTCAAGGCGCTGGCGGCGGATCTGGGGGCAGGGAACCTGTCTTTCGGGTCAGCGGACCGGCTGTTGCAGAACCTTGGTATCCGGCCCGGCGCGGTCAGCCCGCTGGCGATGATCAATGGTGTCGAGAACACCGTTCGGTTCTTTATGGACGCTGCGGCCCAGCAGGCGGATGTGATCTACATGCACCCGCTGGTCAATGACCGCACGATTGCCATGCCCCGAACCGATCTGATGGCGTTTTTCGACCGGATCGGGTGTGAGGTGACGTGGCTGCCCTGATCATGCAGCCAGCCCCTTGATTGCCCCATGGGCCGAGGTCAGCGCGGCCTCGGCGTCCAGGGCCATCTTGTCGGCGGCAATAACATCCACATCGTGAATGCCGATAAAGCCCAGAACGTGCTTGGCGTAATCGGTGGCAAAATCGATCTCGGACCCGACGGCCGTGCCGCCTGACGCAATCGCCAGAACGGCGCGTTTGCCATCCAGCAGCCCCTTGGGGCCGTTTTCTGTATAGGAAAATGTCAGTCCGGCCCGCGCCACCAGATCGATCCACGCTTTAAAGGCTGCGGGCACCGAAAAGTTGTAGATCGGCAGGCCGATGACAATCGTATCCGCCTCTTGCAGTTCATTCACCAGACTATCCGACAGGGCCAACTGATCCCGCTGCGTCGCGTCGCGCTGGTCGGCAGGGGTGAAATTGGCGTTGATCCAGTCTTCGGTCAGCAAGGGCAGGGGGCTGGCCAGATCGCGGCGAATAATACGCGCGGCGCCCACATGCTTGACGATACGGTCAGACAGGTCACGGGTGGCCGAGCCTTCGCGGCGGGCCGAGGCGTCGATATGCAGGATCGTTTTGGTCATGTCACTTGCGTCCTTACGGGGTTCAGTTTGGGTTCTGGCCTCAATATGAATATTGCACCAGTGAACAAAACTCTGATATATCAACACCCATTGTTGGAATTTGCACATTGAAGGCGAGACAGTGGATAATTGGGACGAAGTGAGAACCGCCTATCAGGTCGCCCGCATGGGCACCGTCAGCGGCGCGGCCGAGGTGCTGGGCGTGCACCATGCAACGGTAATCCGCCATATCGACGCAATTGAAGCACGTTTGAGCGTCAAGCTGTTCCAGCGCCATGCGCGTGGCTACACACCGACCGAGGCAGGGGACGACCTGCTGCGCGTCGCCCAGGCGACCGAGGATCAGTTCAACCAGCTGGTCGGCCGCATGAAGGGGCGCGGCGATGATGTGTCGGGTGAGCTGGTGGTGACATCGCTGGCCTCACTGGCCCCTCTGGTCGTGCCGGTTCTCAGCGAATTTCAACGCCTGCATCCGGGTTTGATTGTGCGCTATTTGACCGGGGACCGCCTGTTCCGCCTGGAATACGGTGAGGCGCATGTGGCCATTCGCGCAGGCTCGGCCCCGGATCAGCCGGACAATGTGGTTCAGCCTTTCATCACGCAAGAGGTCGGCTTGTTCGCAAGCAAATCCTATATCGACGCCTTTGGAATGCCCGCAGGTGTCAAGGATTTCGACAAGCATCACTTTGTCAGCACCGACGATGAAAACAGCCGCGCTCCGTTCTCACGCTGGCTTCGTGCGACCGTCCCGGCTGAAAACATCACCTTCCGCTGTACCAACAACTTCTGCATCCGCGAGGCGGTTCTGTCCGGTGCCGGGATCGGCTTTATGGACCGGCGCGAGGCGGCGCGGGATTCTGATCTGGTCGAAGTGATCGAGCCGCTTCAGGAATGGTTCGGCAACCTGTGGCTTGTCACCCATGTTGATCTGCACCGCACGACCAAGGTGCAGAGCTTTCTGAAATACCTCAAGGATCAGTCAAAGGGCTGGAAAGCGTGAGCCCACAGGCACAGGGCCATCTGGCCATGCTTGCATTTTCGGCATTGGTGGCGGGCAGTTTCTCGCTGGGTGCCATGGTTGCCAATCAGATTTCGCCCGAGGCGATTACGGCGGCGCGCTTTCTGATCGCTGCGGTTCTGATCGGGGTGGTCGCCCTGATGACCACTGGCCTGCCGCGCAGCGCGGCGCGGGCACCGTGGCGGTATCTGGTGTTGGGCGGCCTGTTCGCCACTTATTTCGTGCTGATGTTCCACGGCCTGAAAACCGCACCTCCGGTCAGTATGGCGGCGGTATTTACCCTGACGCCGATGATGTCGGCTGTGGCGGGCTGGGTGCTGTTGCGGCAGTTCACGACGCCACGCATGGCGCTGGCCTTGTCCGTGGGGGCCGTTGGCGCGCTCTGGGTCATTTTTCGCGCCGATTGGCAAGCCTTCACAGCGTTCCAGATCGACCGGGGCGAAATCATCTTTTTCTGGGGCTGCCTCGCGCATGCCGTCTATACGCCGATGGTGCGCAAGCTGAACCGGGGCGAGCCCGCCGTGGTGTTCAGCTTTGGCACGATGGTTGCGGGGTGTCTGATCCTGACGCTCTATGCGTGGTCCGACATTCGCGCGACGGATTGGGCAAATTTGCCGCTGATCGTCTGGATCGGGCTGCTGTACCTGTCGGTCTTTGCCACTGCGGCCAGTTTTGTGCTGGTGCAATTCTCGGCGCTGCGCCTGCCCTCGGCCAAGGTGATGGCCTATACCTATCTGGTGCCCAGCTGGGTGATCCTGTGGGAAATCGCGCTGGGACAGACACCGCCGCCTGCGCTGGTTTTGGTGGGGGCAGTGCTGACAATCGCGGCCCTGTTGCTGTTGTTGAAGATCGAGGATCAGCCCCGGTCCTCGACCAAGCCCGCCGTCGAATAAGGTTTGTCTTTCCGGCGGTTTGTGGCAGCCTTACGAGATGTGAATACGGGTGGGCGTTAATGAAACACGTAACAGTTCTGATCGTCGCGGCGGGTCTTGCCGCCTGCACGCAACCCTCCCCCGATACTTCGGTCTCTGAGGCAGATTTGCAGGGCAGTTGTGAGGCGCTTGTGTCAGCCGAAACCGGTTTGCGCCCCGAGAATGTATCGGCCCTATCGACGGAAACCACGCCAACGGGTTCGGTCACGACGCTTTCGGTTTCCGGCGCGCAAGCACCGTGGTTGTGCCGCGCAGACCCGTTCGGGGTGATCACCGGCGTTGCCTATAGTCAGGAAGGGTAACCTGTTTAACAGGGTTCCGGCGCGTTGAGCTAGATCAAAGGCGTCATATGCGAATTTCTCTATGCTTTGTGCGAGGAGGAAGAACCCATGTTCAAACATATTATGATCCCCGTAGACCGTCATCTGCCGCCCGAGACCCGCAAAGCCGCCGATGTGGCCGCCCAGGTTGCAAAATGGCAGGGGGCCAAAGTTACCGTTGTCAGTGTCACCAGCAAACAGCCGGGTGAGGCACATCAGGGCGACATAGAAGTTTCGGAAGAATTGAAGGAACTCACCGATCAACTGAAGCAAGGCGCCACCGACGTGTCGGTGCGCAATGTTCATTCAGTGGATGTGGGTGCGGAAATGGACAGCGATCTTGCAAAGGTCGCGGATGAGATTGGGGCCGATCTGGTCATCGTGGGCACTCATGCGCCACGGATCACCGATTACATCTTTTCAAGTCATGCGGGTTACTTGGCCCAACATGCCACCATGTCCGTTTTTGTGGTGCGATAGCGCTCAGGCGTCGTCGGCGGGCAGTTCGGTTTCCAGAAACCGCTCAAACGCATCCAGATTGACCGGCTCGAACTGCCCGAAACCCTGCATCCAAACCGACGCCGCGCGCAGCGCGTCGGGTTCCAGCTTGCACCACTTTACCCGCCCGCGCTTTTCCTGAGAGATCAGCCCGGCCTTGGTAAGAATGACCAGATGTTTCGAGATTGCGGCCAGCGACATTTCGAACGGGTCAGCCACGTCGGTGACGGCCATGTCGTCCTCTAGCAACATCGCAAGGATGGCGCGGCGCGTCGGATCGGCAAGAGCTGCGAATACGGTGTCGAGGTCATTGGACATGATCTCGCTGAACCACAGTGCCCCGCTTTGGTCAACCATTTGGTTGAATATGCGAATTCGACACAGTCTGCCCACCTGCCGGGATGTGCGCTTTGGCCTGCATCTGGCAGCGCAATATTTTTAGCATAAAAATCTGATACTTAACTGCAGTCGGGGTGCGACCTATACACCGTTGACTCTGCGCGCCGCGCCCCTTAGCACCCTACCCAAGACTGTGCGAGGGAAATGCCCGTGACCGATGATGACCAAAAGCAGCGTATGGCGCAGCTGGAGGCCAAGATCGACGCGGCGAAAAAGGCCAAAAAGCCAGAGACCCGCGCAGACGCTGACATATCCGGAGGCGAGCTTGCCTGGAGGATGGTCATCGAAATGGTATCCGGTCTGGGGATCGGATTTGGCATCGGATACGGGCTGGACAGCCTGCTCGGGACGATCCCGATCTTTCTGGTGCTGTTCACATTGCTGGGCCTTGTCGCGGGCGTGAAGGTTATGCTCCGCAGCGCGAAAGAGGTTCAAGAGAAACAAGCGGCGGCGACGGCTGTCGAGAAGGACGAGAGGGACTGAACGTGGCAACTGAGACCACCGCAGCAGAAGGCAGCAGCCTGGTTTTCCACCCGATGGATCAGTTCATCGTAAAGCCGTTGTTTGGTGACGGTGCAGTGGGCATGTTCACGATCACCAACGTGACACTGTGGTTGTTCTTTGCCATCGTCGCAATCCTGCTGCTGCTGGTCGTGCCGACCTCGAAACGCGCCATTGTTCCCAGCCGGTCGCAATCGGTGGCTGAATTGGCCTACGGCTTCATCTACAAGATGCTGGAAGACATCTGCGGCAAGGAAGGCATCAAGTACTTCCCTTATGTCATGACGCTGTTCATGTTCATCGTCTGCGCCAACTTCCTGGGCATGATCCCGACATCTTTCACCACCACATCGCATTTCGCCGTGACCATCCCGCTGGCGCTGGCCGTGTTCCTGACCGTGACCATTCTGGGCTTTGTCAAGAACGGTGCCGGGTTCCTGAGCCTGTTCTGGGTGTCCAGCGCACCGCTGGCGCTGCGTCCGATCCTGGCGATCATCGAGCTGATCTCGTATTTCGTACGCCCGGTCAGCCACTCCATCCGTCTTGCCGGTAACGTCATGGCAGGCCACGCGGTGATCAAGGTGTTCGCAGGCTTTGCCGCAATCGCAGTGATCTCGCCCGTGTCCGTTCTGGCGATCACCGCAATGTATGGTCTTGAGGTCCTTGTGTCCTTTATCCAGGCCTACGTTTTCACCATTCTGACCTGTGTTTACCTCAAGGACGCTCTGCATCCGCATCACTGATTGGGTCTTGCACCCGACACAGGAACGATAACCCAACATCGAAACTTCCAATTCGTAAGGAGATACATCATGGAAGGCGATCTCGCACACATCGGCGCAGGCCTGGCAGCAATCGGTTCCGGCGCAGCCGCAATCGGGGTGGGCAACGTGGCAGGCAACTTCCTGGCCGGCGCCCTGCGCAACCCTTCGGCGGCTGCTTCGCAGACCGCAACCCTCTTCATCGGTATCGCATTCGCAGAAGCGCTGGGCATCTTCGCATTCCTGGTCTCGCTGCTGCTGATGTTCGCCGTCTAATCTGCGGAACCTGATCCTTACGCGCAGGTGGGCCCAAGCCATAGCGGCCCACCTGTTGTAAAGACAACGTTCCGACGGAGGACATCATGGCGACTGAACCCATTAGCGAAGAAGTAGTTGGCTCGTGCGTCGACTCGCATGGCTCTGCCATCGGGATGCCTCAGCTCTGCTTCGATTGGTTCCCCAACCAGATTTTCTGGCTGGTCATTACGCTGGTCGTCATCTTTCTGGTCCTGTCCCGCGTGGCTCTGCCCCGCATTGCGGCAATCCTGGCTGAACGTCAGGGGACCATTACAAATGACCTGGCTGCGGCCGAAGATCTGAAGGCCAAAGCGGTCGAGGCCGAAGAGGCCTATAACAAGGCGCTGGCCGATGCCCGTGCCGAGGCGCAGCGTATCGCTGCCGAAGCACGTGCGGAAATCCAGTCTGGTCTGGATGACGCAATTGCCAAGGCGGATGCGGAAATCGCTGCAAAGGCGGCTGAATCGGAAAAGGCAATTGCCGACATCCGTGCCGGTGCGCTGGAAAGCATTCAAGTGGTTGCCAAGGATACGGCGGCTGAACTGGTCACCGCACTGGGCGGCGAGGCGGATGCCAAAGCCATCAACAGTGCCGTAGATGCGCAGACGAAAGGATAAGTGACATGCGGAATATTCTTGCCCTTATCCTGACCTTCGGCGCGGCCAGCCCGGCTTTTGCGGCCAAAGGCCCGTTCTTCTCGCTTGGCAACACTGACTTTGTGGTCCTTTTGGGCTTCATCGTCTTCATCGCGGTCCTGTTCTATTTCAAGGTCCCCGGCATGATCGGCGGCGCGCTGGACAAGCGGGCCGAGGGCATCCAGTCCGAATTGGACGAAGCCCGCGCCCTGCATGAAGAAGCACGCAGCCTGCTGGCCTCGTATGAGCGCAAGCAGCGCGAAGTGCAGTCTCAGGCGGATGCTATCGTAGCTGCGGCCAAAGACGATGCGGCACTGGCGGCTGAGCAATCCAAGGTCGATCTGGAGAAATCCATTGCACGCCGCCTGGCGGCCGCACAGGATCAGATCGCGTCGGCAGAGGCATCTGCTGTGAAAGAGGTGCGTGATCAGGCCATCACCGTTGCCGTTTCGGCGGCAAATGCGGTTCTGGCCAAACAGATGACGGCGACACAAGCCAACAAACTGATTGATGCGGCAATCGCCGATGTCGGCGAAAAGCTCCACTAAAATCAGATTGTGAAAAGTAAGAAGAACCCGGCCTTAGCGCCGGGTTTTTTCGTTTGATCAGGCCGCTGTGGGCATCGAAGGCAGTCGGTTCACGATGCCTGCATATTCGGGGGATGCGACAAACAGCTCGGGCAGCTCATCAATGATAACGTCGATTGGGTCGTACACCGCAGACGCCTGTGTCAGGATGTCTTCGGGGATTGCCTTTGGTGCTCTGTTCGCACGTGCGGGGAGATCAAACTCCATACCCAGAAAATCCGCCACGTCACCCTGCCTGCGCCAGATCGCATCGTAGTTCAGGCACA
Organism: Ruegeria sp. CH10; assembly: GCF_056537125.1. Taxonomy (NCBI): domain Bacteria; kingdom Pseudomonadati; phylum Pseudomonadota; class Alphaproteobacteria; order Rhodobacterales; family Roseobacteraceae; genus Ruegeria; species Ruegeria sp. CH10. Next base: position 160,759 of record NZ_JBQFQY010000007.1, read on the forward strand.
GAACAGGCACGTCGGTGAATGTGGCCCATTGCTTCATCTGCTTGGCCTGATTGAGGACATCATACCGAAACAGATCCTCGAACGTGCCATCGGCGTGAAGGTGATTGAAATGCTGTTCCACCCACTCGGGGCCGAACCGTTCCATCGCTGAATAGACCGACAACGCTGAATCCTTGGTCGACCCAAAGCAAAACAGAACCTTGACGTTTTTCCGTGTTTTCAGCGCGTCGGGGAAATCATGAGTTTTCACAAAACTGCCCGGCTCAAGGTACGCCGTTGCCAGTTCCTGCTCGAAAACAGCGGTGATCTTTCGTTTCCAAGGTCCCCATTGTTTCTGAGCCTCCGCCATCCACAATGCTTCGAACATCAATGTGCTGCCAGATCGGCCATTGCTGGCCACGATAACGCAGGGTGCATCCTGAGTGGGTCTGCCGCGCTGAAAAAGGTTCATTCATTGCCCCGATGTTGCTGCGTAAGAGCGGACTCGCAGTAAGGATGCCGATATGTGTACGTATCAGTTAAATTTCCAGTAACAGAAAAACAATCACCTGTGAGGTGACGATGGTTTTCTTGGGCGCGCTTATGCCTGCCCGGTCTCGTGCTGCAACCGTTGTTGGGCGATGGCCTCGTTGCGCTGGGTTTTCTGGTGATCTTCCATGCTCTGCTGCACAAAGCTGAGATGGTTATGGACAGCCTCGCGCGCGCCTTCGGCATCGCGGGCCTGTAGTGCGGTATTGATCGCGCGGTGCTGATCCAGAATGGCGCCCCGCGTGGTTTGTTGCTGAAACATGATCTGTCGGTTGTAGAAGACGCCCTGTTGCAGCAATTCATACATGGATCGCATCATGTGCAGCATGACCACGTTATGGCTGGCCTCGATGATGGCCATGTGAAACTGGGCATCCAGTTGCGCCTCGTCTTTGGAGGCGTTGCGTTTATGGGCAGTTTCCATCTTTTCAAAGATCGTCTGTACGACTTTCAAATCGCTGTCCGAACCCCGCCGGGCGGCGCGTTCTGCGGCCAGCCCCTCAAGATCGCGGCGGAATGAGATATAGTCGGCCACGGCCTCCTCGTGGCTGCCGAACAGCCGGACAAGGGCGGGCGAAAACGCTGATCCCAACACGTCAGCCACATAGATGCCGGACCCGGCCTTGGCAGTTAGCAACCCCTGATCCTGCAGGTTTGAAATCGCTTCACGCAGCGAGGGGCGCGATACCCCCAGCCGGTCCGCCAGCTCTCGCTCCGCCGGGAGGCGTTCTCCGGGGCGCAGGATGCCGCGCAGGATCAGCATCTCGATCTGTTTGACGACAGCAACAGACAGCTTTTCAGGTTGGATTTTTTGAAAGGGCATGCAGGCGTTTTCCGAAACTGGTCAGATCATATGACCACGTAATAAAGGTTGGCACAAGAATAGGGGACTCCGAGAGCGCAATATTTGCGAGGTGATCTGCCATCGGGGCGGAAAGGTTTTGTTAACCATCATCCATCAAAGATCGCGTGATGATGCGCTATCTTTCCCTTTTGGTGTTGGCCGCTTGTTCCGCAGGCACACCGCATTTTCGCGATGTTCCTGCCACCCGTGTTGAGGTGAACGGCAGTGTGTTTGACGTGCGCGTGCGCGGTGATTTGGCCGAGGCGGTGCGGGTCAACACCCAATACGCGCCACGGCTGGGCCCGATCCGCGATCGCGCGGGGCTGGCGATGGCGCAGGTGTCGGGTTGCCCCATTCTGGATGTGCTGGGCGATGCAGCGGTGACGATTGGCGTGCTCGGCTGCGACCGCGAGGCGGGTGAGCGGTTGCTGCTGACCGCTGTGTCTACCCCGAACTACGAATGTGTGGATACGGGCATCTTTGACCATATCGGTGGCGGTTACGGCTATCAGGTCTTTGAGTGTACGCCCTACTGATATACGCGTCTTTCTGCGTATTTTTGCAAGATATTGTGGATAAGTCCGGATGATATCCCATATCCTGCGCAACTCCGTTGACACGTCCACACTCCGTTGCGCAGACTTCAAGCATATAGGAATCACGGGACCCATTGCCTTTGCGCTTTAGCAAACTCAAACTCACCGGCTTCAAAAGCTTTGTCGATCCGACCGATCTGATCATTGCGGACGGGCTGACCGGCGTGGTGGGTCCCAATGGGTGCGGCAAGTCCAACCTGCTCGAGGCGTTGCGCTGGGTGATGGGGGAAAACCGTCCCAAATCCATGCGCGGCGGCGCGATGGAGGATGTGATCTTTGCCGGGGCAGCCACCCGCCCGGCCCGTAATTTCGCCGAAGTGGTCCTGACCATGGACAACTCGGAACGGTTGGCCCCTTCGGGCTTCAATGACGCGGATCAGTTGGAAATCGTGCGTCGCATCACCCGCGACGTGGGCAGTGCTTATAAGACCAACGGTAAGGACGTGCGCGCCCGCGATGTTCAGATGCTGTTCGCTGATGCCTCGACCGGGGCGCATTCGCCTGCGCTGGTGGGTCAAAACCGAATTGCCGAGCTGATCAATGCCAAGCCCCGCGCGCGACGCCGTATTTTGGAAGAGGCTGCTGGAATCTCGGGCCTGTATCAACGTCGGCACGAGGCCGAGCTGAAGCTGAAGGGCACCGAGGCCAATCTGACCCGTGTGGATGATGTGTTGGAACAGCTGGGTGCTCAGCTGGCGCAACTCGCCCGTCAGGCCCGCCAGGCCGCGCGCTATCGCGAGATTGGTGAGCAGTTGCGTCAGGCCGAGGGCATGCTGCTGTATCGCCGCTGGAAAGAGGCGGATATGGCCCGCCAGCAGGCCGAGGAAAAGCTGCGCGAACGGATCACCGATGCCTCGCGCGCCGAGGCTGAGGCCCGCGCGGCTGCCGCCCGGCGGGCTGAGATCGAAGAGACCTTGCCGCCCCTGCGTGAAGAAGAGGCCATCGCCGCCGCGGTGTTGCAGCGCCAGCAGGTGCAGCGTGACCAGCTGGCCGATCAGGAAACCCGTGCCCGCCAGACCATCGAAACCCTGACCAACCGTATTCAGCAGCTGGGCAATGATATTGAGCGTGAAACCGGTCTGAACCGAGACGCAGGCCAGATGATCGAACGGCTGGAATGGGAAGCCCGTGAGCTGGCCAAGGCGGCCGAGGGCCATGACGACAAAGTGGCTGAGGCAGCCGAGATCGCGCGCGAGGCGGCCTCGGTCCTGCAGGACCGCGAAGACCACCTGTCTCAGGAAACCGAGGATATGGCGCGGTTGGTGGCCCGGCACCAGTCGGCGCAGCGCCTGGTTGAAGACAGCCGCAAGACGCTGACCCGGTCCGAGGCCGAGGAAGACAAAGCGCGCGGTGCCGTGAATGAGGCGCGCGAGGCGCTGACCCGCGCGGCGGAGGCGTTTGAAACCGCGCAGCAAGGAGAGGAAGAGGCGCGCATTGCCGCCGAAGCCGCCGAGCAGGCACTGGCCCAAGCCGATGAGCTGCGCAACGAGACGCAGGCGCGCGAGGCCGAAGCCCGCGCGCAGCGGTCCGAGGCCGAAGGTGAACTGGGTGCGATCCGTGCCGAGACCACGGCGCTGGCCAAACTGGTCGAACGGGACACAGCCGAAGGCGGGCAGGTGTTGGACCTGCTGCGTGTCGCTCCGGGTTACGAAAAAGCACTGGGCGCGGCGCTGGCGGATGATCTGCGCGCACCGCTGGTCGAAGGCGACGGGCCGTCGGGGTGGGTGCAGGTCGCAGGTTATGACAGCGACCAACCCTTGCCCGACGGTGCAGAACCGCTAGCCCTGCATGTATCGGGCCCCGACCGTCTGAGCCGCCGTATTGCTCAGATCGGGTTGGTGGACGCGGATCAGGGCGCGCGGCTGCAGGCTGCGCTGAAGCCGGGGCAAAGGCTGGTGTCGCGGTCCGGTGATCTGTGGCGCTGGGACGGGTTCCGCGCCTGGGCCGAGGATGCGCCAAGCGCCGCAGCGTTGCGGCTGGAACAACTCAACAAGCTTGAGGCGCTCAAGCAGGAGCTGACCCGGACCGAGGCGCAGGCCGACGGCGCTCGTGCCGCGCATGAGGCCCTGTCGCAGCAACTGGCCGAGGTCACCGAGGCTGACCGCCGCGCGCGTGAGGCCCGCCGCGCCGCCGATCAGCGCATGGCTGAAACCGCCCGTCAACTGAGCCGGGCCGAGGCGGATCGCAACCTTGGCCAAGGCAAGCTTGAGACGCTGACCCTTGCGGTTGACCGCCACAAAGAAGACGCCATGTCTGCCCGCGCCCAACTGCGCGAGGCTGAGGCGGCGCTGCAGGATTTGGGCGATCTGGACAGCGCCCGCGCGCAGGTTGAGGACATCAAACAGACGGTTGAGGCCGCGCGGATCACCATGCTGACCCATCGCTCGACCCATGACGAACTGCGCCGCGAGGGTGAGGCCCGGACCCGCCGCTCGCAGGAGGTGACGAAAGACCTTAGCGGGTGGAAACACCGGTTGGAAACGGCCGAAAAGCGAATTTCCGAACTGGCCGAGCGCAAGGAAAGCTCGGAAGGGGAATTGTCCGAGGCAACGGCTGCCCCCGGCGAGATCGCCACAGAACGCGAGAAGCTGAATGAACTGATCGTCGAGGCCGAGACCCGACGCGCCGAAGCTGCCGATAAGCTGGCTGGGGCCGAAACTCAGCTGCGCGAGTTGGTCTTGGCCGAGCGGGACGCCGAGCGTGTCGCCTCGGAAGCGCGCGAGGCTCGGGCTGCGGCCGAAGCGCGGTGCGACGGGGCGAAGGAAAGCGTGACAGCTGCTGCAGAGCGTATTGCCGAGGACCAGCAGCTGACGCCCAACCAGTTGCTCAACCAGTTGGACGTGAACCCCGACCAGATGCCCGCCGCCGACGCGCTTGAGGCTGAGGTCAACCGCCACAAGCGTCAGCGCGACGCGATGGGAGCCGTAAACCTGCGCGCCGAAGAAGACAGCAAAGAGGTTCAGGAAGAATTCGACACGCTGAACACCGAAAAGGCCGATCTGGAAGAGGCGATCAAAGCCTTGCGCAGCGGCATCGCCAGCCTCAACCGCGAAGGGCGTGAACGTCTGCTGACTGCGTTTGAACAGGTGAATTCGAACTTCGCCATGCTGTTTAAGCACCTGTTTGGCGGTGGTGAGGCTAATCTGGTCATGGTCGAAAGCGACGATCCGCTGGATGCGGGGCTTGAGATCATGTGCCAGCCGCCGGGCAAGAAACTGTCGACCCTCAGCCTGTTGTCGGGCGGCGAACAGACCCTGACCGCGACCGCGCTGATCTTTGGCGTCTTCCTCGCCAATCCGGCCCCTATCTGTGTGTTGGATGAGGTCGACGCGCCGCTGGACGACGCCAACGTCACCCGCTTCTGCGATCTGCTGGACGAGATGTGCCGCCAGACCGATACGCGGTTCCTGATCATCACCCACCACGCGGTGACGATGGCGCGGATGGATCGGCTGTTTGGCGTGACCATGCAGGAACAGGGCGTCAGTCAGCTGGTCTCGGTCGATTTGAAAAAGGCCGAGGCGATGGTGGCCTGACACCTCACCGCAACGTTATGACCGGATTGCGCCACAACAGGGTAGGCTGGTTGCATGATACGGTACTTGACCCTCGCCCTTCTGATCGCGTCCCCGGCCACCGCCACCGAATGGCGCACCAAGCCCGGAGACGTCCCATTGTCACCCACCGAACTGGCCGCGTTGGAGGGGCGTACGTTCACCTTTTACGATGACGGTCAGGCCGCATTTGCTGCCGACGGGGCCTATTCCTATACCTACGCCAGCGGAGACGCGGCCTTTGGCACCTATTCCATCGCCGAGGACGGCAGCGTCTGCATTGCTTATCGCAACGGGTTCAGCCGCTGCGATCTGTATGTGCGAAGTGGTGAGAGGTTGATCCTGATCGATGAGAAGGGTGATCGGTATCCGGTTAGGTCAGAGTGAAACCGGCCTTAGATTGGTCCTGACCCTAACGCGACGTCCGTTCCCATTCGACAATCGCGGTGACTTTCTGGCCTTGAAACACCGCTCCGGCGGCGCTGAGGGTCAGGCGCTCTCCGTCAAACGCGATCTTGCGGATCTGGTCGGTTCCAACCCAATTCGGGCACGACGCCTGCGTGACGGAATGTATCACGTGATCGCCCTTGTCGATAAAATTGCCTGAATATGTGATCTGCGACTTCATCGCAGCCGAGTCTTCAGCTTCGGTGCCTCCGAATGGGTCGTTGCTGGCATAAGGCTGGCGATTGGTGGCGCTGAGTTGAACGAACACAAAACCATCCGGGGTATAACTGATATACCCAGACGCTTCTTCCCCCAACGGGTAAATGCGGGTTCCATCGGGGCATAGATTATACCAGGCCACAAGGGACCAGGTTCCTGTCAAAGGCGATGCGGGCATGAAAAATCCTTTGCTCCATGGCTTGCAAACAATTCATCCGCCCCGGCGGGTGAGGCGGATTGAAGGGCTAACTTTGCCATCTCAGAGCTTATTCAACAACTCCACCGTCGGCCACGCATCCGCAGGCAGTCCCAGCCGCTGCTGCTCGGCCTGAACAGCCGCGCGCGTTCCGGCACCCAGAATGCCGTCGATCTTGCCCACGTCATAGCCTCGGGCCTGTAGCTTGCTTTGCAGTTGCTTCATCTGCGCCGCGTTCAGCCCCTGCGCCGGGTTGCCTGCGTTGTAGACCTGCGCGCCCTCAAGGCGGGTGCCGAAATAGGCGGCGGTCAGGACGTAGGTAAAGCTTTGGTTCCACTCGAAATAGACGTCGAAATTGGGATAGGCTAGAAACGCCGGCCCCTTATGTCCTTGCGGCAGGATCAGCGAGGCAGGCAGGTTCGCCAGCGATCCGCCGCGCGCCTGCACGCCCATGGCCTGCCATTCGGACACCGGGCGCGGTTTGCCGGGGCCGGACAGGGACCAGTCCAAATCTGCGGGCACCGTGACCTCTTGCAGCCACGGCTGACCCGGCTGCCACCCCAGACCCGAAAGCATCTTGGCCCCCGACATCAACGCATCGGGCGCTGAGGTTTTCAGCGACACTTTGCCGTTGCCATCCCCGTCGACGCCGTTTTCCAGAATGTCGCGAGGCAGCATCTGCACCATGCCGATCTCTCCGGCCCAGGCCCCTGTGGTGCGGGCGGGGTCGAAATTACCCTGTTCGTACAGTTCGATGGCGGCGAAGATTTGCGGGCGGAACAGGTCGGGGCGGCGGCAATCATGGGCCAGTGTCACCAGCGCGTTACGGGTGTTGAAATCCCCCTGAACGGCTCCGTAGTCGGTCTCGAATGCCCAGAAGGCCAGCAAAACCCCGCGCGAGATGCCGTATTCGGCCTCGATCCGGTCAAACACCGCGTCGTATTTGCGCGACATGGCCTGCCCGCGATCGATCCGGTTTTGCGAGATCAGGCGGCGGGAAAAGTCGATGAAGGGGCGTTGGAACACGCCTTGCGCCCGGTCGGCTTTCAACACGGCCCCGTCCTGCTGCACCCCTTGGAAGAACGCGTTGACGGTGGATTTGTCAAACCCTTGCTGGACGGCCTCGGCCTTGAGCCCTTTGACAAAGGCGTTAAACCCGCCGCCACATTGGGCAAAGGCGGGCGAGGCGAACAGGGCGGCGGCAACAAGGCCGGAAAGAAAGCGCATGGGCGGGTCCGTCAGACTAAGAAACTGACCCCAACCCACACCGACACGAGGCCAAGTGCAAGCCCCCAAACCCGCCAGAGCATATCGCATGCGCGGAAAACCTCTGACGCGCCGATCTCTTGCGGGGCGTCGCCGTTGACCCAGGCCAGATCGCGGATCTGGCCGTCATAGCTGCGCGGGCCTGCCAGGGCCACGTTCAGGGCGCGCGCCATCGCCGCCTCGGGCCAGCCTGCATTGGGCGAGATATGGCGGCGGGCATCGGCGACCATTTCAGGCCAACGCGCCCATTGGCCCGACAGCGCCACGATCATCACACAGGTCAGGCGCGCCGGGATCAGGTTCAATACGTCATCCAGACGCGCGGCGGCCCAGCCGAACGCTAGGTACTTTTCGTTCCGATAGCCGATCATGCTATCGGCTGTGTTGACCGCCTTGTAGATCAGCAAGCCGGGCAATCCGGCGATCAGGAACCAGAACGCAGGCGCAATCACCCCGTCGCTGAGGTTTTCTGCGGCGCTTTCGATGGCCGATCGGGCGACCTGCGCTTGCGACATGTCCCGTGTGTCGCGTGAGACGATCATGGCCACCTTTGCCCGCCCCTCCGGCAGGGAGATTTGCAGCCCTTCGCCGACGTCGCGCACATGGGTCACCAACGATTTCTGTGCCAGAAGGATGGCGCAGATGAGGACCTCGACCACAGGTCCCAACAGGGACAGCACGCGCCCAAGGGTCAGCGCGCCGCCCACCAGCAGGATGACAACCGCGACGCCTTTGAGCCGCTTGTGTGCCCCATGGTTCAGGCGCTGGTCCAGCAGGCTGATGACATTGCCCATCATCACGGCCGGGTGTTTCACCCGCGACCACAGCCAGTCCGGTTCGCCCAATGCAGCGTCCAGGCACATGGCGCAGACCAGCAGGAATGCGGTGCTCACAACGCAGCCTCCAGCCTGGCCCAGCCGCCCGCAGAGGGAAGACCCAGCCGCAGGTAGGTTTGTGAATAGGGGAAGATGCGGCTCCAGATATGGGCGCGGGCCAGACGGGTTTGCCAGGCGGCGGCGCTGTCGACCTCATAGAGGCGGAACAGGGTCGTGCCGCCCACAAGCGTCGCGCCTTTTGAGGTCATCAGGGCATCCAGCCGCGCCGCCTCAGATGTCAGGTGCTGACGGGTGGCATTGGCCCAGCTTGGGTCGCTCAGCGCTTGGGTCCCGACCCGCAGGGCTGGGCCGGAAACAGCCCAAGGGCCGGTCAGGTCGTTCAGGCGGGCGATCAGCTCGGGCCGGCCAATGGCAAAGCCCAGCCGCATACCGGCCAGCCCCCAGAACTTGCCAAAACTCTTGAGCACCACAACACCGGGCCGCGCGGCGAGGTGGATCAGGGATGTCTCAGGGCTGACATCGCAAAAGCTTTCATCGATCACGGTCAGCGGTGCGTCGACATCAGCCTCGGACCAGACCCGCCCATCGGGGTTGTTCGGGTGCACGATGACGCGCGCATCGGCAGGGCCGTCGGGCTGCACTGTCCAACCTTGCGCGGCAAAGGCGGCGGCGTGTTCGTTATAGGTGGGCGTTGTGATCTGAACCCGCCCCTGCGGCGCTAGCGCCGGGATGCGGGCAATCACGGCTGAGGCCCCGGGCGAGGGCAGAACCGCAGCCCCGTCTGGTACGGACCAGAATTGCCGCGCGGCCTCTGCCAGCCTTTCAAACGCGCCATGGTCGGGCAGTTCTGCCCAATCGGCATGGGTCAGGTCCGTGACGGGGTAGGGATGCGGGTTGATGCCGGTGGATAAGTCCATCCATCCAGCGCGGGTTCCGCCATAGGTGGCGATGGCCCCATCCAGCCCGCCGCCATGATCGCGCGCCTCGCGGGGGTTCAAGTTTTTGTCAGGGCCTGCCATGGGTTTCTCGCCGGAATCGCTCATTTCCGCTTGCTTCAAGCGGATTTTCGCCGTTTGCACAAGCAATTCCCTCCGTTCAGGGTTACCGGTCGCGAGCGTTAACACTTTGTTAAGGAATAAGCGAGATCACGATGAACGGGGGTCGGCACCACTCACTCTTCCTAGTGCCGAGGTTGTTGAAAATGAAAGTTTTGATTGTTGAGAGTAACCCCGACCTTGGTCGGGTTTGGAAAAGGCATCTTGAACGTCACGGCGCCGAAGTCTCGCTGGTGGCGGGCCAAGAGGCTGCTATTCTTGCGCTTTATGGCCAGGATTTTGAGATCATCGTGCTGGATCTGGTTCTGGAAACCGGCAGCGCGCTGGCAGTGGCCGATTTCGCCAGTTACCGCCGCCCCGAGACGCGTGTGATCTTTGTCACCAACACCACCTTCTTCTCGGACGGGTCTATCTTTGCGCATAGCCCGAATGCCTGTGCCTATGTCCAAAGCGAAACGCCGCCAGAGGATCTGGCGGCGATGGTCGAACATTACGCGGCGGGGCGCTGACCCCGGCCGTGGGGTTCTGAATAATCCAGCACCGGGTTCACCGGGATGATCCGGTGCGGATTTATCGTCTCGTGACTATAGTGATAGTGGCGCACGATATGGTCCATATTCACCGTCCCGGCCACTCCCGGCCATTGGTATAGCTCTCGGGTATAGGCCCACAGGTTCGGATAATCGATCAACCGACGGCGGTTGCATTTGAAATGCAGGTGATAGACCGGATCGAACCGGATCAGGGTGGTGAACAGGCGCCAATCGGCCTCGGTCAGGCGATCCCCCATCAGATAACGGTTGCTGACCAGCCGCGCCTCAAGCCAGTCCAGCGTGTCGAACAGGGGGGTGACGGCGGCGTCATAGGCGCCTTGGCTGGTGGCAAAGCCGGATTTGTAGACGCCGTTGTTAACATCGGAATAGATGCGCGCGTTGACCTCTTCGATCTCATCCCGCATCGGTTCGGGCCAATAGTCATCCGTGTTGCCGGTGATCTCGTCAAAGGCCGAGTTGAACATGCGGATGATTTCCGAGCTTTCGTTCGACACAATCGTCTGTTGGGCCTTGTCCCACAGGATCGGCACGGTCACACGGCCCGAATAGGCCGGGTCGGCTTTGGTGTAGACTTGATGGGCAAAGTCGAACCCGTGCAGCGTGTCACCGGTTGCCCCGTGATCGTCCGTCTTGAACGTCCAGCCCTTGTCCAGCATGTCCGGATGCACGACCGAAACGTCGATCAGATTGGTCAGCCCTTTCAACTCACGAAAGATCAACGCGCGATGCGCCCAGGGGCAGGCGTGGCTGACATAGAGGTGATAGCGTCCGGGTTCTGCCTTGAACCCGCCCTTGCCCGAGGGGCCGGCGCTGCCGTCGGGGGTCAGCCAGTTGCGAAATTGCGCGGCGCTGCGTTTGAACGCGCCGCCGGTGGATTTGGTATCATACCAGGTGTCATGCCATTTGCCGTCAACCAACAGGCCCATCTTGCATCCTCCGCTTATGCGTTTTGGCAAAGATAGGGCCTTGCCGGGGCGCGTCACATGCCCGACGGCGCGCATGGTCTCTGCGCTGGTGCACAGGCGGGGTTGAGATTTCCGCGCAACAGGCGGCGGGGGTTTGGGGCTATGTGACCACCTTCACTAGATATTTACAGTCAGTGGGTCACAATAGTTCGGGCTTCCGGGGGGAATTGTTATGACGACCTATGTTTCTAAAGAAATAAGCGCCGAATTGGATGCGGCGCGAATCGCAGGATTGAAAAAGACCAGCCGTCTTCGTGTAGAATTCGGCGACAATACATTTAAAATTCTCAGATTGTGGAGGGACGGCTTCACGGTTGAGGCTGAGACGACGCCGCAATTGCGTGGGCTGGTCGATATCTATGACGGCGCGCGTCACCTGTACCAATGCCTGATCATCGCGGATGAGGCGCAGGCGGGTGAGATGCGGTACGACTTCAAACGCAGCACCGCCGCGGCCGACACGGCTCCGCTGGACTTTTATCGCGCGCCGGACGCGCCCATCGCGCTGTTGGGATACGAAGACTAGGGGCGGATTTCCACCGTTGTCCCATTTGGTGTCAGGCTCCAAAGCCGCGCCATTTCGACATTTGACAAGGCGATGCAACCGGCCGTCCAGTCGCCCGGGAGGGTCAGCCCCACTATACCGTTCGGCTGTCCATGAATGAAGATATCGCCCCCCGGATCAACGCCCTGAGCCTGGGCGCGGGTGACGTCTTCGGGTTTGGGATAGTTGATCCCAAGAGACAGGTGAAAGGCGCTTTGGGGATTGCGTCGGTCTATCGTAAACGTCCCGATGGGCGTTTTCCCGTCACCTTCCTGCTGTTTGTCACCTTGCGGAGCGAACCCCAGCGCGACGTCCGCCTGCATGACGACCGCTCCGTTCAAGGACGCGGTCAAGCGCCGGGCGGATTTCTCGATCAGGATGTGGTCAATCTGCGTAGCCACAGGCGCCATCGCAGGCGCGGGCGGGCGCGGCCCATATCGCTGCCATGCCACCCATGCCGCGCCGATCAGGCACAGCATGAGGGTTATCTTTAGCGCCCACTTCACTGCAAATCGGCAAAGGCATGTTTCAGGCGGGCGCAGGCATCCTCGACCCGGCTGCGTTGGGTGGCCAGGTTGAACCGCTCAAATGTTTCTCCGCCCGCGCCGAAGCCAGGTCCAGAGGAGGTGGCGATCTTGGCGTCGTCGCGCAGGCGGCGGATGAACTCATCGTGATCCATACCGGTGCCCGAGAAATCGACCCACGCCAGATAGGTGGCCTGCAACGGCATGGACCAGAGGCCGGGAATCTCGGCAATGGTGGCGTCAAACAGCCTGCGGTTACCATCCAGATGCGCGATCTGCGCGTCGACCCACGCGGCCCCCTCGGGCGAGTAGGCCGCGGTGATCATGGCCACCCCCAACGCGCTGGGATCATAATCCAGCGTCTGAATGCGGTGCCGCATGGCCGCGCGCAGCGCAGGGTCGGGGATGATCATGTTGCCTGTGCGCTGGCCTGCGATGTTGAACGTCTTGGAGGCCGCCGTCAGGGTCACGGTCCACGCCCGCGCATCCGGTGCAGCCACATCCATCGGCACGAAGGTGTTGCCGGGATAGACCAGATCATGGTGAATTTCGTCCGACACAAGGATCAGTCCGTTGCGCTCGGCAAAGGCGGCGACGGCGCGCAGTTCATCGGGCGTCCAGACACGGCCCGACGGGTTCTGCGGCGAACACCACAGCAACATTTTTTCAGTTCCGTCCAGTCGCGATTGGGCGTCATCCAGATCAAGCGCGTAGGTATCGCCGTCACGTAACAACGGGCATTCCACCACACGGCGACCGGTTTTGTTCACCTTGTGGGCGAACTCGTGGTAGACGGGCGTGAAGATCACCACCCCATCACTGGGTTCCGTCCACACGTCCAGACACAGGGCAATCGCGTTGCCCAGACCTTGCGAGGTCAGCACCCATTCCGTGTCGATGTCCCACCCATGGCGGGTCTTCATCCACCATTGGATCGAGGCCAGATACTCTGGGTGCATCCAGGAATAGCCAAACGCACCGTGGTCCGCGGCGGCGCGCACCGCTTCGATCACGCAGGGCGCAGTGGCATAGTCGGAATCGGCGGTCCACATGGCCAGCCCATCCTTCGGAGAGACGCCATAGAGCGTCTCCATCTTATCCCATTTTGAACTGTTGGTGCCCCGGCGGTCGATCAGGTCGTTGAAAGTCATGTCTGCTCCGTCTGTTGGGGGGAAAGCTAGCCACAATTGCAGCAGGCGCAAGGGGGGCGTTGCGGCGGGGGGCGGGATGGCCTAAATCAACCCCATGAAACGCAATATCCTGATCCATCCCGACCCCCGTCTGAAAAAGGTCTGCGCCCCGGTGGCCGATCTGTCGGACGCGCTGCGCACTTTGGCAGACGACATGCTGGAAACGATGTATGACGCCCCCGGCATCGGGCTGGCGGCACCGCAGATCGGTGTGCTGGACCGCCTGATCGTAATGGATTGCGTCAAGGAGGAGGGTGAGGCCCCGCGCCCCCTGATCATGTTCAACCCCGAGATCGTCGCCTCATCCGACGAAACCAATGTCTATGAGGAAGGCTGCCTGTCGATCCCCGAGCAATATGCCGAGGTGACGCGCCCCAAGGTGGTGGATGTGGCCTGGATCGACCGCGACGGCAACGCGCAGCAAGAGACGTTCGATGGTCTCTGGGCCACCTGCGTGCAGCATGAGATCGACCACCTGAACGGCAAGCTGTTCATCGATTACCTCAAGCCTTTGAAACGGCAGATGATCACGCGCAAGATGCAAAAACTCAAGCGCGAGCAGGCGCGCTCATGACCGTGCGCAGCTGCCTGCCGTGGCCCGACAAGCGCCTGCGCACCAAGGCCGAGGATGTGGCCGAGATCACCGATGAGGTCCGCGCCATCTGGCAGGACATGATCGACACGATGGAGGCGATGCCCGGCGTTGGCCTCGCCGCCACGCAGATCGGGGTGATGTTGCGGCTGGCGGTCGTGGATGGCTCGACCGAGCGGGGCAGGGCCGTTCGTTTGGCGAACCCCGAAATTCTGCACAGCTCAATCGAGTTGCGTGAACATGATGAGGCCAGCCCGAACCTGCCCGGTGTTTCGGCCAAGGTGAAACGCCCGCGTGCGGTGACAGTGAAGTTTCTGAACGAAAACGGCATGATCGACCGACGCGATTTCGTGGGAATCGAGGCCACCAGCGTGCAGCATCAGATCGACCATCTGAATGGGCGGATGTATTTCGACCGGCTCAGCAAGGTCAAACGCGACATGCTGCTGCGCAAAGCCAAAAAGCAGGGGTAGAGATGCGCGTTGTCTTTATGGGGACACCTGATTTCTCGGTCCCGGTGCTGGATGCGCTGGTCGGGGCCGGGCATGAGATCGCGGCCGTTTACTGCCAACCCCCACGCCCGGCGGGACGCGGCAAGAAGGACCGACCGACGCCTGTTCATGCACGGGCCGAGGCGCTGGGGCTGATGGTGCGCCATCCCGTTTCGCTGAAATCGGCAGAAGAACAGGCGGCTTTTGCCGCGCTGAACGCGGATGTGGCGGTTGTTGTGGCCTATGGCCTGCTGCTGCCGCAACTTGTTCTGGATGCACCCAAAAATGGCTGCCTGAACATCCATGCCAGCCTGTTGCCGCGTTGGCGCGGGGCCGCGCCGATCCACCGGGCAATCATGGCTGGCGATGCGCAAACCGGCATCTGCATCATGCAGATGGAGGCCGGGTTGGACACCGGACCCGTCTTGCTGCGGCAAGCCACTGACATCGGTGCCCAAGAAACAACGGCCCAGTTGCATGATCGTCTGTCGGGTATGGGCGCTGGCCTGATTGTGGACGCCTTGGCCGATCTGCCCGACCTCACACCCGACCCGCAGCCTGCGGAGGGTGTCACCTATGCCACAAAGATCGACAAAGCCGAGGCGCGGGTCGACTGGACCCGCCCGGCGGTTGAGGTTGATCGCCAAATCCGCGGCCTGTCGCCTTTCCCCGGTGCGTGGACCGAAATCGGGGGGCAGCGCGTCAAACTGCTGGCTTCGGCGCTGGCCGAAGGGCAGGGCCAGCCCGGAGAGGTTCTGAACGATGCCCTCCGCGTGGCCTGTGGCGATGGCGCGGTTGACCTGTTGCGCCTGCAACGTGCAGGTAAGGGCGCGCAGGATGTGCAAACCTTTCTTCGGGGCTGGCCGGTTGACGCCGGAACCCATCTGAATGCGGGGTAGATCAGATGTTCATGGTTCTGATGGGAACAGTCGTGATTGCCGGTATCGTAGGCTATCTGTCCGAAAAGACGGGCTTTACCCATAACGGCTATCTGCCCTCGATCATCATTTGCGTGGGCGGCGCGTTCCTGTTCTACTTTGTCCGCATCATGTTCGGCATCAGCTTTGGCCCTCCGGGCCTGAATGCGGTGCTGTCATCCATCGGTGCGCTGATCATCGTACCGACTCACTGGAGGAAATAGCGTGCCCGTCCTTGCCCTGATCGTGATCGGAGCCGCCGCCGGATTTCTGGCCACGCGGCTGATGCGGATTGAGGCGGACATTCCAACCACCATGCTGATCGGTATCGTGGGGGCGTTGGTTGGCGGGTTTCTGTTGCGGGCCTTGATCACGGTGGCCGGCTGGCTGTCGGGTTTTGTGGGCGCCGTACTGGGCGCGCTTTTGGTGATCTGGATTTGGCAGACATATCTGCGGCGCTAAGCGCTTGACGTTTGTGCGGTTTCCCGGCCAGATCGCCGGAACACAAAACCCCAAGGAAATACCATGTCCGACGATCTGAACCCCGGTGACGTTGCCCTGATGGGGGTGCCGCTGGATTTGCACTCATCCTTCCTGCAAGGGCCCGCCTTTGCGCCGGGCCGCATCCGCGAGGCGCTGCATTCGGGGGCCGCGAACCTGACCGCCGAGGATGGCACCGATCTGGGGGCGACGGATCGTTTCAAGGATACCGGCGATCTGGATGTGTTCGAGATGATGGGACAGGAACCCATCGACCGGATCGAAGCCGGGGCTGCGGCCCGTATCGCCACCGGCGCGCGGCTGTTGTCGCTGGGGGGTGATCACTCGGTCGCGTATCCGCTGATCAAGGCGCATGCAGAGCGGTATGAGGGGTTGAACATCCTGCATATCGACTCGCATCCCGACCTCTATGACAGCCAGCAGATCGGTCCGCTGGGCCATGGTTGCCCGTTCGCACGGGTGATGGAGACCTGCCGGATCAACCGTCTGGTTCAGGTCGGCATCCGCACCATGAACAAGCACCAGCAAGAGCAGGCTGACAAGTTCGGGGTCGAGGTGATCGATATGCAAAGCTGGAGCCCCGACCTTGAGATCAGCTTTGACGGGCCGGTGTACCTGTCGCTGGATCTGGACGCGCTGGACCCGGCCTTTGCGCCCGGCGTGTCGCATCACGAACCCGGCGGGCTGAGCACGCGCGAAGTGATCAACCTGATCCACCGGTTCAAGGGTCAGCTGGTCGGCGCGGATATTGTCGAGCTGAACCCCCATCGCGATCCCTACGGGATGACCGCGATGGTGGCGGCGAAATTCGTCAAGGAAATCGGCGGGCGGTTGTTGGCGCGCTGAGCTCAGCGCGCATCGCAGAGTGCAGGCGCGCCAAGGCGCGGTGACCGGGTTGTGCTCAGGTCATATTGATCCGCCTCGGCCGCTGTCATCCAGTGCATGCCCTCGGCGGGGGCGGCGTCAAGCGTGTACCAGTAAAACGCCTCATCCACGCCAATATCCGCGTAGTAATCCAGATACCGGTCATGCTCGGGGTCGTCTTGGGGGATTTCAGTCGCCACGATGTTCCAGCCGCCCCAGCTGTGGACGCCGACACAAGCCCCCTGTTCCAGAACGCGCCGGTTGCCCGCCAGAAACAGGTCCGTCCCGCCCGAAGCCACCAACCCGTCCGAGGGCACAACAGTGTCGAACCCCAGCTCACGTACAACGCGCGAGAAGATGACATTGGAATCGTCGTCAATCGAGCCTTCGATATTCTGCAGCACCAGCGTTTTGATCTGCGGATTTTCCCGCGTGATGTCCTGAAACGCGCTGAGCGTGGTGTGGTCGATGGTGCCGACGGCTACGATTTCGTCCCCTTGCGCCACGAATTGCACCGGGTCGTCTTGCGTGCCACAGGCACCCAGCAGCGTGAGACCAAGCAATACGTAAACGGATCGTTTCATGGAAAAGGGTTTCCTTTTCAAACGCGCGGCGGACGGCTTTTGTAGACGGGCAGTTTCCAGCCAAACAACAGCGATCCGGCCCGCAAGGCCCAGCAGATCAGGGCGCAGGCAGCCAAGGCCACAATGGGTTCAAAGCCAAAGCGGTTTAAGGCCACGGCCCCAAGTGCACCGGCAAAGGCGCAGGAGACATAAAGCTCACCTTGCTTCAGGACCAAAGGCACCTCATTGCAGACCACATCGCGCATCAAGCCGCCCAGACACCCGGTGGAAATTCCCATCAACACGACAACGACGCCGGGTTTGCCAAGGGACAGGGCAGCGGCAGTGCCTGCGGCGACGGCAATGGACAGGGCGAAACTGTCCAGCCAGATCAGCCAGTTATATCTGCTTTCAACCCGATGGGCGGTGAAAAAGACCAGCACGGACGCGGCGACCGCGATCAGGATGTAATCGGGTTGTCCGACCCAGAAAATGGGGTGCCGGTCCAGCAACAGGTCGCGCACCGTGCCGCCGCCAACAGCGGTCAGGCTGGCGATGAAGGCAAACCCCACCAGATCAAGCTGTGCCCGGCTGGCCACCAGCGCACCCGTCAGCGCGAAGACGAAAACCGAGGCATAGTCCAGCAGGGCAAGCCAGGTCACGACTGCGCCTTTTGCGGCTTGAACGGGGCCATGCCGGCGCGGGCCAGCTCATCGGCCTTTTCGTTTTCGGGATGCCCGGCATGGCCTTTGACCCATTCCCATGTCACATCATGGCGGGTTTGCGCCTCGTCCAGCCGCTGCCACAGATCGACATTCTTGACCGGTTTCTTATTCGAGGTCTTCCAGCCGTTCCGCTTCCACCCGAAAATCCAGCCGGTCACGCCGTTTTTCACATAGGCACTGTCGGTGACCACAGTGATGGTTGAGGCGCGCTCTAACGTCTCAAGCGCGCTGATCGCGGCCAGCAATTCCATGCGGTTATTGGTGGTCTCGGCCTCGCCGCCCTTGAGCTTGCGCTCTTTCAGAACGGTGTCGCCGTCCATCGCGCGCAACAGCACGCCCCAGCCTCCGGGGCCGGGATTGCCGGAACAGGCGCCGTCGGTATAGGCAAAAAGCTCAGGCATGGGCCAGCACCAGAATGAAGCCGTCGTAAGACCCGGCCAGACCCGAGCCCACACCCGTGGTGATCTGATTGACGGTAAAGCCTGCCTGTTCCAGCGCCGCTTCGATCTCGGTCTGAGAGAAATAGGTGTAATAGCGGTCCAGATCGTCGCGATGTTCGCCCGTGCCCAGCTTCAGGCCCAGAAAAAAGATGCCGCCGGGTTTCAGCGCGCGATGGATGGTGGCCAGGTGGCGCGGAAAATCGGCGCGCGGGGCATGCAGCAGGGAAAAGCTGGCATAGACGCCATCATATTCGGCCTCTTCGGTCACGTCGTCGAAGGTGCCCAGATGTGCGTCGACGCCGTTTTCCCGCGCGTGTTCGACAAAGGCTGGGGTGGCGTCCAATGCGCGCACGCGCAGCCCCTGGCGCATCAGAAAGGCACTGTCGGAACCGGGCCCCGAGCCCAGATCAAGGACATAGCCCGTCCCAACAGCCTCGGCGAAGGCCAAGCGCGCCTCGATCTGTTCGGGAGGCAAGGGGACCTGCAGGTATTCGGTCACGCGGGTGGAGTACGCGTCGATTGTTCGTTTATCGGTCACAGGTACACTCCTACGGCAAGACAGGCCACGACGACGGCAGTCAGGGTTACGCGCAGGCGCAGCCACCATGTGGGGGTCAAACGCCAATAGGCAAACAGGGCATCCAGAACCAGCAAACCGGCAAAGCCGTACATCAGATATGTGCCTGCGCTGACCGGGCCGCCTCCGGTTTTGAAGAACGCCCAGAGGGCGGGCAGAACGGACAGACCGTAGCAGACCGCCGCCTTGCTGCCCGAGGTTTTGGTGGCAAAGCCCCACAGCACCCCCGACATGAAGCTCAGGATCACCGACCCATAGAAAAGCTGCACATAAGGCCCCACCATACGCGCGCCGAACGTCTGCGTGCCCCATGCGTGCAGGTCATCGTTCAGGTAGGTCAGCGCGCCCCAGATAAAGGGGATCAGCCCGGCCAGACCGAGGATAAGAGGGGTTCTGGGCACGCCGCTCATACGGGGTGCCCCGGTACGCAGGGTGTTGGGAATGCAGTGGCCTTCATGAGACACAGCTACGTCTTTTGACCGCCTTGGTCCAGACGCCTCCTTGTCATTTGCCTGACATGAATCAGCGCTAGACAAGAGGTGTTTTTAGTACCTATTCTTAGTTAAAAAAGGCGCGGTCAGAACTTTGATGTCCGGCCGCGCCTGTTTTCTTCCCCGATTTGGTGAGTGGTTCGGGGTTTATTGTCCACCGGCAGCTGCAACGTTGCGCGGCTCCATCGGCATTTCGCGCGGCGGGCGTCCGATGACGTCGCGCAGGTCTTCCAGTTCGATGAAGTTGTCGGCCTGGCGGCGCAGTTCGTCCGAGATCATCGGCGGCTGGCTGCGGATGGTCGACACGACCGACACGCGCACGCCCTGACGCTGCAGGCTGGCAATCAACGGACGGAAATCCCCATCGCCCGAAAACAGCACGATATGATCAACGCGCGGTGCGAGTTCCATGGCATCGACTGTCAGTTCGATATCCATGTTTCCTTTGACTTTCCGACGCCCCATGCTGTCGGTGTATTCCTTGGCCGGTTTTGTCACCATGGTGAAGCCATTGTAATGCAGCCAGTCAACCAGGGGACGGATCGGCGAATACTCGTCGTTCTCCAGAAGCGCTGTGTAGTAAAAAGCACGAAGCATTTTGCCGCGGCGCATGAATTCCTGGCGCAGCAATTTGTAGTCGATATCAAACCCCAGTGCTTTTGCGGCCGCATAAAGATTCGAGCCGTCGATGAACAGCGCTAGCCGTTCGTCTTTATAAAACATAAATAGTTCCTTCCGGTACAAACCAGCGACGCCGGGTGATAGGTGAGTGAGCTAGTAATAATGCAGCGCGCTGATATGCGTATAATTAGGGCATTCGATGCATATCGCAAGCATGCAATTCGCCGAATATAGGGAGTTTCATGAGCAATTTTTCGTCAGAAGCGGTGATTGCACTGGGCGCAAATCTCAGTCTGAGAGGCGTTGGGCCCAGGGTGACACTTCAGGCGGCTCTTGATGCGATAACGCGTCAGGGGGTGGTGATTCGCGCCGTCAGCCGCTTTTTTGAGACCCCGTGTTTCCCGCCCGGTGCCGGGCCGGACTACGTCAATGCGGCCGCTTTGATCCAGACAGACCTGACCCCGGTCGCGCTGCTGGGGGTGTTGCATCAGGTTGAACACGAATTCGGGCGCGAGCGGGTTCAGCGCTGGGGGATGCGTACCCTGGATCTGGATTTGGTCTGTTACGATGATCTGATCCTGCCGGACCGTACCGTGTTTGATCAATGGCTGACACTGCCGCCCGAGGCCCAGACACAAGAGACACCCGATCAGTTGATCCTGCCGCATCCCCGTTTGCAGGATCGGGCCTTTGTCCTGGTGCCGATGGCCGATGTTGCCCCCGATTGGCGGCATCCGGTCCTGGGGCGCACAGTCTCTGAGATGCTGGCTGCGCTGCCTGCTGCGGATATTGAGGGCGTGACCCCTCTGTGAATGGTGCACTTGCGGCATTTCCTGCTTGTCAAGGCGGGGATTCGCGCTTAGATAAACGTCTTCCTGACATGGATTCAGTAACGGAGAGCGCCCCATGGCCCGCGTGACGGTTGAAGATTGCGTAGACAAGGTTCCGAACCG
Organism: Ruegeria sp. CH10; assembly: GCF_056537125.1. Classification (NCBI taxonomy): domain Bacteria; kingdom Pseudomonadati; phylum Pseudomonadota; class Alphaproteobacteria; order Rhodobacterales; family Roseobacteraceae; genus Ruegeria; species Ruegeria sp. CH10. The sequence goes on from NZ_JBQFQY010000007.1 coordinate 181,812, forward strand.
GTTTGAACTGGTGATGCTTGCCGCCCATCGTGCGCGTGAGATTTCTGCCGGTGGCCCGATCACCGTGGACCGCGACAACGACAAGAACCCTGTCGTATCGCTGCGCGAAATCGCGGATGAGACCCAAAGTGCCGATGAACTGCGCGAGCGTCTGATCGAAGCGAACCAGACCCAGATCGAAGTCGATGAGCCGGAAGAAGATCAGATGGCTCTGCTGATGGGCGCGGAATCGGACAAGCCGGCTGAGGACGACATGTCCGAAGAAAAGCTGCTGCGCGCTCTGATGGAGGCGCAAGGCCAGGGGTAACCCAAGCTTATAAGGTGCGGACCGGATGATTTCTGCTGAAGACCTGATTGCGCTGGTCCGCAACTACAACCCCAAGACAAATGCCGAGCGCATCACCCAGGCCTATGAGTTTGGGAAGCAGATGCACGAAGGCCAGTTCCGCCATTCCGGCGAACCTTATTTTACCCATCCCGTCGCAGTAGCCGCCATCCTGACCGAACAGCGTCTGGATGACGCGACAATTATCACCGCGCTGCTGCATGACACCATTGAGGACACCAAAGCCAACTACGGCAAGGTGGCCGAGTTGTTCGGGGATGAGGTGGCCAAGCTGGTGGATGGCGTTACCAAGCTGACCAATCTGCAGCTGTCCAGCCGCGAAACCAAACAGGCTGAAAACTTTCGCAAGCTGTTCATGGCCATGTCCAAGGACCTGCGCGTCATTCTGGTCAAGCTGGCCGACCGTCTGCACAACATGCGCACGATCAAGGCGATGCGCCCCGAAAAACAAGTGGTCAAAGCGCGTGAGACGATGGACATCTATGCGCCGCTTGCGGGCCGTATGGGTATGCAATGGATGCGCGAAGAGCTGGAGGATCTGGCCTTTCGCGTGCTTAACCCCGAAGGTCGTCAATCGATCATCCGGCGCTTTATCACTCTGCAACGCGAAACCGGCGATGTGATCCACCGCATCACTGGCGACATGCGTTTTGAGCTTGAGAAGGCAGGGATCGAGGCCGAGGTGTTCGGGCGCGCCAAAAAGCCTTACTCGATCTGGCGCAAGATGCAGGCCAAGGATCAGGGCTTTTCGCGCCTTTCTGACATTTACGGCTTTCGCATCATCACCCAGACCGAGGAAGACTGCTATCGGACGCTGGGCGCGATTCACCAGCGTTGGCGCGCGGTACCGGGTCGGTTCAAGGATTACATCAGCCAGCCGAAATCCAACGGCTACCGCTCGATCCAGACCACCGTGTCCGGGCGCGATGGCAAGCGGGTTGAGGTTCAGATTCGGACGCGCCAGATGCATGACGTGGCCGAAACCGGTGTGGCGGCGCATTGGTCCTATCGCGATGGTGTGCGGTCTGAAAACCCCTTTGCGGTGGACCCGGCCAAGTGGATTTCCAACCTGACTGAACAGTTCGACAGCGAAGAGGATCACGAGGACTTCCTCGAAGCTGTCAAGCTTGAGATGTATTCGGACCAGGTGTTCTGCTTTACGCCTAAGGGTGATGTGGTGAAACTGCCGCGCGGGGCGACGCCGATCGACTTTGCTTATGCCATCCACACCCGGATCGGCCATGCCTGTGTCGGGGCCAAGGTCGATGGCATCCGCGTGCCGCTGTGGACCCGAATCAAGAACGGTCAATCGGTGGATGTGATCACTGCCGACGGCCAGACCCCGCAGGTCACCTGGCTTGAGATTGCGGTGACCGGTAAGGCCCGAACCGCGATCCGGCGGGCGCTGCGTGAAGTGGATCGTGAAAGATTCATCAAACTGGGCAAAGAGCTGGCGCGCTCAGGGTTTGATCACGTGGGCCGCAAGGCCACCGACAAGGCGCTGGACACGGCGGCCAAACACCTGCGACTGAAGGACCGGCACGAGCTGCTGGCCCGTCTCGGCAGCGCCGAGCTGACCGCGCATGATGTGGTCAGCGCGGTCTACCCGGAATTGACACAGGACGAAGGTGACGCGATTTCCCCGCGCCGGGCCGTGATCGGTCTGGAGCCGGGTCAGAAATTTGACCGTGCGCCGTGCTGTCAGCCCCTGCCGGGCGAGCGTATCGTCGGCATCACTTTTCGGGGCCGGGGCGTTATCGTGCATGCCATCGATTGCGACCGCCTGTCGGAATACGAAAGCGAACCGGACCGCTGGGTCGATCTGCACTGGCATTCGGGCACGCACCCGGCCGCCTATGGCGTGACGCTTGACCTGACCATCGGCAACGACGCCGGGGTGTTGGGGCGTATTTGCACATTGATCGGTGAGAAAAAGGCCAATATCTCGAACCTGGAATTCGTGGACCGCAAACCGGATTTTTACCGTCTTCTGATCACTGTCGAGCTACGCGACCTTGAACAGCTGCATTCGCTTATGCTGATGCTTGAGGCGGAAAGCGACGTTGCCGCGGTCGAACGGCATCGGGATCGGGAAAAAACCGCTGTGGCGGCTGGCTGAGAAGGGGTGATCAGGAGTGGTATTCAAGCGCCGAGATCGACGCTCGCCCATTCAGATCGCCTCGGAATTTGTCTATCCGCGCGGCGGATGGACCCGCGCCTTTCATTATGTCAAACATCGCATCCGGCGCCTGCCGGATTCGCCTGAACGTATCGCGCGTGGCGTTGGGGCCGGGGTGTTTGCGGCCTTTACACCGTTCTACGGCTTTCACTTTTTCATTGCCGCGCTGCTCAGCCGTCTGATCAATGGCAACCTGCTGGCCTCGCTCAGCGGGACGTTCTTTGGCAACCCTCTGACCTATGTTCCGATTGGGGTCGTCTGTTTGCAGACCGGGCATTTCTTGCTGGGCGATGACTTTGAAGAGGGTGAAACCCACGGGCTGATGGCAAGCTTTGGCAAGGCGCTCAGCGATCTGAAGAACAACTTCATGGCGATGTTCACCGACCGCGTGGCCGACTGGCGCGGCCTCAGCGTGTTTTATGATGAGGTGTTTTTTCCCTATCTGATCGGGGGCATCCTGCCGGGCCTTCTGGCGGCCTTCATTTGCTATTATCTCAGCCTGCCTGTGGTGCGGACCTATCAGCAAAGGCGCCGTGCCAAGATCAAAGCGAAATTCGACGAAATCAGGCGGATGGCCGAAGCTGAGGCCGCCGGGCCTCCGCCGCCTCCCGTCGGCTCGGATCAGAGCCCGAAAAAGGAAACAAGTGATGTCTGACACTCATCTGCGTCTGGGCGTGAATATCGATCATGTTGCCACGGTGCGCAACGCACGCGGCGGGGCCTATCCTGACCCCCTGCGCGCCGCCAAACTGGCCGAAGAGGCCGGGGCCGATGGCATCACCGCCCATTTGCGCGAAGACCGCCGCCATATCTCGGACGCCGATATTGATGGCCTGATGGAGGTCCTGTCGGTCCCGCTGAACTTTGAGATGGCCGCCACGCCCGAGATGCAGCAGATCGCCCTGCGCCACAAACCGCATGCGGTGTGCATCGTCCCGGAAAAGCGCGAGGAACGCACAACCGAAGGCGGGCTTGAGGTCGCGCGTGAAGAAAACAAATTGGCGCACTATATTGCACCGCTGCGCGAGGCCGGATGCCGCGTGTCGATCTTTATCGCCGCCGATCAGCGCCAGATCGAAGCCGCCCATCGCATTGGCGCCGAAGTGATCGAGCTGCACACCGGCGCCTATTGCGACGCCCATGCCGAAGGTCATATGGACGAGGCCAAGCGCGAGTTGGAAGCCCTGCGCGAGATGTCCGCTTTTGCCCATTCACTGGGACTTGAGGTGCATGCGGGTCACGGCCTGACCTATGACACTGTGCAGCCCATCGCCGCCTTCCCCGAAGTGCGTGAACTGAACATTGGCCACTTTCTGATCGGTGAGGCGATCTTTCGCGGCCTCACCCCCGCCATTGCCGAGATGCGCCGGCTGATGGATGGGGTGCGCGGATAACGCATTTCAAAATATAAGGAAATTGAAATGAATTCTCGTCTTGTCCGGTTTTCGCTGGTCTTTGTAGGAACAAGCCTGGTCATACCACTTGCGATTTTTGTCGTTCAGTTGCTTCTGAAAGTCGATCTCTCAAGCTCGGGCGCGGGTATGATCCCTTTCATGATCGCCGCGATGGTCGAGGGGCAGCGCTATGTGAAAGACTTCGGAGAAAAGCCAACCCCGTCCGAGATGTGGAAAGCGGCAAGGTTCATGGCGCTGATCGGGATGGTCTGGTCATTGGTCCTGGCCATCGTTTACTTCGTTGTCTTGACCGGCGCATGGGACATGTTGGCCCAAATCTCTCCCGTGTTTATGCTGATTGCAGTTGTTGTTTTGTACGGCATAGCCTTGCTGACGTGTCGGGTATTTGTCTGGCTTGGGGCAAACAACCAATTGAAACAAATGGCACGCAAGCGCGGATAATACCATGATCCTCGGCATCGGTACAGACCTCGCGAATATCGAACGCATTCAGGGCACGCTCGACCGGTTTGGTGACCGCTTTCGGAACCGCGTTTTCACCGAGATCGAACAGCGCAAGGCCGAACGCCGCCACGATACCGCGGGCACCTACGCCAAGCGCTGGGCCGCGAAAGAGGCGTGTTCCAAGGCGTTGGGCACCGGTCTGCGGATGGGCATCGCATGGAAAGACATGGCCGTCACCAATCTGCGCACCGGCCAGCCTGTGATGCATGTCACCGGCTGGGCCGCTGAACGCCTGAAAGAGATGACGCCCGAGGGGCATGAGGCGATCATCCACGTCACCTTGACCGACGACCACCCCTGGGCGCAGGCTTTTGTGGTGATCGAGGCGCGGCCCGTTCAAGATCACGCCGCTCAGCCTTGACTTGCCCCCAGCCGACCCGCATGTAGCACCCCAACAACCCAAGGACCGGAGAGCAGTATGGCCGAGGACGTGAAAACCGGAAATCCCGTTTGGGAGACGATCAAAACTATCGTCTACGCCCTGCTGATCGCAGGCGTTTTCCGCACTCTGTTCTTTCAGCCCTTCTGGATTCCCTCAGGTTCAATGAAACAGACCCTGCTGATCGGGGATTTCCTGTTCGTCAACAAGATGGCCTATGGCTACTCCTATGCCTCTTGTCCAAGCTTGATCATTCCCAGCGTCGGTCTGAACATCGATGCCGAGGATGTGTGCGGCTGGATGAAGGGCGACAACACCCGTATCTGGGGGGGGGAGCCCGACCGCGGGGATGTCATCGTCTTTCGCCATCCAGTCACAGGCCGCGACTATATCAAACGCCTGATCGGTCTGCCGGGGGATCGTGTCCAGATCCGCGATGGCCAGATCATCCTGAACGGCACGCCCGTCCCGCAGCAACCCGATGGTGTCTTTATCGAAACGGCTGAACCGCAAGGGCCTCAGCGCCTTCGCCCGCGCTGTGAAAACGGGCCTGTGGGGATCGGTGGTATGTGCGAGAAATCCCGATCCATCGAAACCCTGCCCAATGGTGTGACCTACGATGTCCTCAATATCGGCAACCAGAGCGCGGACAATACAGGCATTTATACCGTGCCCGAAGGTCACTATTTCTTCATGGGTGACAACCGCGACAATTCCTTGGACAGCCGCGCGTCGCAATCTGCCGGTGGCGTGGGGTATGTGCCTTATGAAAACCTCATCGGACGGGCGGACCGGATCATGTTCTCTTCTGCGGGCCGTTCGATGTTGTTCTTCTGGACCTGGCGGGGTGATCGCTTCTTCAAGGCGGTCAATTGAAGCTATCGGCTGACATAAAAGCGTTCCAACAGCGTCTGGGGTATGAGTTCAAATCCTCCGAACTTCTGGTGCGCGCCCTGACGCATGGCTCTGTGTCCTCGGCAACGCGACCCGACAACCAACGGTTGGAGTTTTTGGGCGACCGCGTGCTTGGCCTTGTCATGGCAACCGCACTGCTTGAGGCGGATAAAACCGCAAGCGAAGGCCAACTGGCCCCCCGGTTCAACGCGCTGGTGCGCAAAGAGGCCTGCGCCGACGTTGCCCGTCAGATCGATCTGGGCGCGGTGCTGAAACTAGGTCGGTCCGAAATGCTGTCGGGCGGACGTCGCAAACAGGCCCTGCTGGGCGACGCGATGGAGGCTGTGATCGCCGCCATTTACCGCGATGCCGGGTTCGAGGCCGCCCGCGACGTGATCCTGGCGCTCTGGGGTGACCGCATTTACACGGTCGAGGCTGATGCCCGCGACGCCAAAACCGCATTGCAGGAATGGGCGCAGGCCCGCGGCCAAAAACCGCCCAGCTATGTCGAGGTCAAGCGCAGCGGCCCGGACCACGCCCCGGTCTTCACCATCGCCGCACGGCTGCAAAACGGCCCCGAGGCTCAGGCCACCGCAGGCTCCAAACGTCAGGCCGAGCAGGCTGCCGCCAAGGCCCTGCTTGAAAGCCTGCAGAAATAGCCGCCGGGGATCCCTTCATCTGGCCAAAAATATCCCGGGGGTGAGCCCGGATGAAATCCGGGCGAGGGGGCTGGCCCCCTCACCGGTCGGATTGGCACAGCCAATTCGACATTCAGACCACCCGGATAAACCCGGTCAGACCGGTTTTCTGATGCTCAATCACGTGACAATGAAACGCCCAATCGCCCGGATTGTCCGCGACCAGCGCAATGTCCACAATCTCATCTTTCAACAGCAACATTGTGTCCGTCAAAAGCGGAGGCAGAACACGCAGGTTCGAACTCAGTGGCGTGTACACCAATCCATGCAAGTGAATGGGATGCAGATTGGGCGACTCGTTACGCAATCGCAGAACATAGCTCTTGCCCATTTCCAGCGTCGCCAGCGGCCCAACCCCCGGTGCTGCGTCGCCGGGCCATGGCGTGCGGTTGATGGACCAGAAGTTATAACCCAAAGACCCACAGAACCCGTTCACCGGCTCACCCCCTTCGGGCGTCCAGCCGAACACAAACTCATGCAGTTCGGCATTGGCCAGATCGGGTTTTGCTGTCGGATTTGCTGCCAAAGCCCGCAGCTCGCGCAAATCGCGCGATGCAGATGCCCCCATCGCTCGCAAGCGGGTCACGGCGCGCGGCGGCTGACCGGGAAACTTGGCCATGAGGTTGACCATCTGCCCTTCATCACCGGGCATCCTGACAGCAAAATCCACCCTTTGACCGGGTCCCATCAGCATAGGCTCATCGGCTTTGGGCAGGGGGATGTCAATCTCGACCGGATGGCCATCCCAGGCGATAACCCGCGCCTCTGCACCAGCTAGATGTACTTTGTAAATCCGGGTCGTATCCGTGTTCACCACGCGCAGCCGCACCAGACTGCCCGAGGCATGGTCATAAACTGGGCTGTGCTGCCAGTTCGCGGTCTGCACATTGCCGAATGTCCCCGCCCGCGCAGCCCCGCGGGCCGTATAGGCGGGCAGGAAAGCCCCGTCATCATCCAGTCGGAAATCCCGCAGGTTGACCACTTGGTCACTGTCGAAACCAGGGTCCTCGGCCTCGGCAATCACCATCACACCGGTCAGGCCGTGGGCCATCTGCTCCATCGTCATGCAATGGGGATGATACCAATAGGTCCCCGCATCCGGCGGCGTGAACTCATAGTTGAATACCTCGTCCGGCCCCATGGGCATCTGCGTCAGATAAGGCACGCCGTCCATTTTATTGGGAATGCGCAACCCGTGCCAATGCATGGCCGTGTAATCCGGCAGCGTGTTGCGCACCGGGAGGCGCATGACCTCACCCTGCTTGCCATAAAGAACCGGGGGTGGCGCATCCGGCGACAGGCTGACCATGCCGTTCGTGACCTGGTCGCGCAGAAGGTAGCTGGCCGGTTGTATCACCAGCTCTTGCGTTCCAGCTGCCAGCCCAAAACCGCCCAGACCTGCCGCGCCGGTGGCGGCGGCAGTACCCAAAAGAAACTCTCGACGTCTCATATCCAACCTCATGAACGGGAAAACTGCACCGGGCTCGGCCTGGCTGGGCGCGCGCCGCATAAGTGGCATCGCCGACGCATGGCCGCAATGCGACAAATCCCTCTGGCCCAAAGGCCCTTTCTGCTATAGGGGTGCGCACTTGCAAACAGGATCGCAGGATACATGACCACACGCGCCGGATTTATCGCCCTGATCGGAGAGCCCAACGCAGGCAAATCCACCCTTCTGAACCGCATGGTCGGGGCCAAGGTCTCAATCGTGACGCATAAGGTGCAAACCACGCGCGCGCGTATTCGTGGCGTGGCGATGGAGGGCGACGCGCAACTGGTCTTCGTCGACACGCCCGGCCTGTTCAAACCGCGCCGCCGTCTGGACCGTGCCATGGTCGCGGCGGCCTGGGGTGGGGCTGCGGATGCGGATGTGGTCGTGTTGATGGTCGAGGCGCACCGCGGCATAACCGAAGGTGTCGAGCGTATTCTGGAAGGTCTGGACGAGATCGGGCAGGGCCGCACTATCGCGCTGGCGATCAACAAGATCGACAAAGTGCCATCCGAGAAACTGCTGGCGCTGACCAGTGACCTGAACGCGCGTTACTCTTTTGCTGAGACCTTCATGATTTCAGCCGAAAAAGGCCATGGCGTAGACGATCTGCGCACCTGGCTGGCGGGCGAGCTGCCCGCAGGCCCATGGCTCTACCCCGAAGACCAGATCGCCGATCTGCCCCTGCGCATGATCGCAGCCGAAATGACGCGCGAGAAACTGACCCTGCGCCTGCATCAGGAACTGCCCTATCAGCTGACGGTCGAGACCGAGAACTGGGAAGAGCGCAAGGATGGCTCGGCCAAAATCGATCAGGTTATCTACGTCATGCGCGACGGCCACAAGGGGATCGTTCTGGGCAAACGGGGTGAGACGATCAAGGCAGTTAGTCAGGCCGCAAGGGCCGAGCTTGAAGAGTTCCTTGACCGGAAGATTCACCTGTTCCTGCAGGTGAAAGTCCGCCCCAACTGGCTTGAGGAATCTGAACGGTACTCGGAAATGGGTCTGGATTTCAAAGACGGCAACGCATGACGCGGGCCGAGAATTTTCGTCGAAAATTCTTACGCCCAGCGGATGGGGCGGTTCAATGGCACGTCTGACGGCAGAGTTCTGGGTGCATGCCTATCTGGCGCGGCTGCGTTTTCAGGAAATCCCGGCTTTTGTCGTTGCCCATGGCGATGACACAGCCGGCGCGGTGCTGATCAAGTTGAACACTTTGGACGGTCAGGCGATTGCCTTTCAGCGCAGTTTTGATCTGATGAGCGGAGAACGCAAATGGGTCGAGCTGTCCAGTGGCGCTGAGGGTGATGTCGACGCCGCTGTCACCAAACAGCGCAGCTTTGACCCCGACCTTTGGGTGATCGAGGTCGAGGACCGACAGGGACGGCATCTGCTGGGGGAAGAAGGGTTGGAGTGAGATCTGAACTCCAAAAAATGTCTCAAAGACGACGTGGTGTTGCGCCTCGGTGACGGCTCGACTGTTTAACCAGAGCCCTTGTTGTATGAAATTGCATAACACTCAGCAGTCAGCCAAATCATGTGGAAATTCACATATTTGGGACTGAAATGAATAACGCAATCAAGGCCTTGGCGCCGATCTCCGCATGTGTAAGCTATCTTCTTCTCGCCGGTTGTGAAGCGCAACAAACTGACAAAAGCAGCTTGCTGGTCGGGAGTTGGGATTGTCGTTCAACCGTCGAATCTCCGGACGGTGGAGAGACCGAACTGGCATCTTTGACTCTGCAATATTTGAGCAATCACAAATCCAATGCGAATCTGGTTATTTCCGCCAGCGAGGCTGGGCTCGACGTTGAAATCGAGATGATTGGGTCTGGAAACTGGGAAATTGACGGCGACTATCTTATTGAAGAAATCGAAAAGATAAGCGTTCTTAATCTGACAATGCTGGGGCAGACGGTGTTGATGTCGGACCTGCCGGATGAAGTGGGTCAAGAGTTTGAGAACCTAATCGAAGCGTTTCAGGGACTGTCGGCCATGTCGGAAATTCGGACGCTCACGTCCGGTAGGTTGGAGCTCTATGATCCCACTGAAAAAGTCACAACCAAATGCTCTGCACTTTGACGTGGAACTGTGAAAGTATCCACGTTGACCGATATATCGGGAGGGGCTGACATAGCAAGCCTCTCGGCGGCCATGTAGCGAACCAAAGGATACGGATACTCCGCCATGGACTGGCGCGATCACGGCATACTTTTGACCTCTCGCCGTCATGGTGAGACGGCGGCGATCATTGAGGTGTTTACCCAGGCCCATGGTCGCCATGCAGGTGTGGTGCGCGGAGGGACAAGTCGCAAGATCGCTCCGATCCTGCAGCCCGGCGCGCAACTGGACGTGCTTTGGCGCGCGCGGCTTGAGGAACATATCGGAACATTTCAGGTCGAGCCGCTCAGGTCCCGTGCGGCCGCGGCCTTTTCCGGGCGGTTGGCGTTGGCCGGGCTGAATGCGGTGGTTGCCCTGCTGTCCTTTTGTCTGCCTGAACGTGAGCCACATCCGGCGATCTACAAACAGTCCGAACAACTGATGGACTTGTTGGGGCAGGATGAGGTCTGGCCTTTGGCCTATCTGCGCTGGGAGTTGGCGCTGCTGGAAGAGCTGGGGTTTGGTCTGGACCTGACAGCCTGCGCAGTGACCGGCGCGACCGAGGGGTTGGTCTATGTCTCACCCAGAACGGGCCGCGCAGTCAGCGCCAAGGGTGCGGGCGAATGGGCGGACAAGCTTTTGCCGCTGCCGCCTTGTTTGCGCGGCGAGGGCGCAGCGCCAGATGCCGAGATCGCCGAGGCCTTGCGCACGACCGGGTACTTTCTGGAACACCGCGTCGCGCCATCGCTGGGTCACAATCCGTTGCCAGAGGCGCGGGCGCGGTTTTTGGATCAATTCACTCGGCGGCTGTGAACACCATCTCGTGCCCGTCCTCATTGCGCAGGATCAGCACGTCGCCCGAGACTTCGGACTGGGTCATGGACATGAGGGCGGCAAAGTAAAACCCTTCGGCCTCAAGCCCCACGCAGGCGGCGCGGGTGGCGGTCAGGTCGGTGATTTCGAACCATGGATACGGCGCGCTCAGGCTGCCGCTATAGCTGTTGCAGGGGGCGTTGCCCTCGATCCTGCCCTCTTGTGGAAAACGCAGTTGGGCGCTGGCCTCGAAAGCTTGCCCGTCAATCTCTTGCAGGGTCCAGACCTGATCCGCAGCGCCATAGGCCGCGACGGTTTCATCCCTGTCGCATTGGAACAGGGCCAGAAGGGGCAGGGTCAGCAGAAATCGGGTCATGACAGCAATTTCAGTAAGGGTTCGCGCCGCTCAGCAGTTCTTCGCGTACCTCGCTGCGGGGCCTCCAGTTGTATCGCGTATCCTCGCGGACCTCATCCCAGAACAGATCGCCGCTGTTGCGCCATGGATCAAGGATGATCCCGTCATACATCGAATCCCCCTTGGCGCTGATCAGGGCCGAATGATGGATAATCCGAAACGCGGTCGGAGGGGAGGTGGCCCAGTGCATATCCAGCGTGCGAAAATCCTCTTGCCGCAGACGCGTGGTCATGGCCTGCGCCCAGTCATTGCACAGGCCAAACTCGCGAAATCCGTTGATGATCTTGGCGTTGTGGACAATGGCCGCGTCGGTGACGTTCCAGTCCTGCTTGAGCTGCTGCGAGTAGGTATAAGAGATTTCAGCGGCCCGCTTGGCCTCGGCCGGATCGACATTCGGGCCAAGGGATTGAATGGCCCGTGCCAGATCGTCCACATCATTTTGAGTGACGGGGGCCTGCGTTGTCGCACAGCCTACAAGGGTCAGGATCGCCCAAAGCGCGAGTAGTCGTCTGATCATTCCGAATGCCATTGGTTAAGGGACGCTGGCTGCTGTAACCTTGTTCCGGCCTGTGATCAAAGGGGAAGTTGCTTTTCGGCGGATCACATCTGATCCAGACAGAAAATGACCCGGCACGAAGGCCGGGTCAGTTGGGGAAACAGAGCTGCCGTATTCGGTCACCCGAGCAGACGTCGTGCGATGACCTGTGCCTGAATTTCGGCAGCCCCTTCGAAAATGTTGAGAATGCGCGCGTCGCACAGGACACGGCTGATCTTGTATTCCAGCGCAAAGCCGTTGCCGCCGTGGATTTGCAGGCCATTGTCGGCCGCCGCCCAGGCGACACGCGCGCCCAGCAGCTTGGCCATGCCGGCCTCAAGATCACAGCGCTGGCCGTGGTCTTTCTCCCACGCGCTGAAATAGGTCAGCTGGCGCGCGATCATGATTTCGACCGCCATCATCGCCAACTTGCCCGAGACGCGGGGGAAGTTGATCAGGGACTTGCCGAATTGCTTACGATCCTGCGCGTATTGCATGGCAATATCCAGCGCGCTTTGCGCCACGCCGATGGCGCGGGCGGCGGTCTGGATACGGGCGGACTCAAACGTCTCCATCAGCTGTTTAAAGCCTTTGCCCTCTTCGCCGCCCAGAAGGTTCTCGCCTTTGACTTTGAAGCCATCAAAGCCCAGTTCGTATTCCTTCATGCCGCGATAGCCCAGAACCTCGATCTCGCCGCCGGTCATGCCGGGGGTGGGGAAGGGAGCTTCATCCGTTCCCGGTGTCTTTTCGGCCAGAAACATCGACAGGCCCCGGTGGTCGGTGCTGTCAGGGTTGGTTCGCGCCAGCAGGGTCATCACATGGGTCCGCGCCGCATGGGTGATCCATGTCTTGTTGCCGGTGATCTCATAATCGCCCTCGGCAGTCTTGACCGCGCGGGTGCGCAGGCTGCCCAGATCCGATCCGGTGTTGGGTTCGGTGAACACGGCGGTGGGCAGGATTTCAGCGCTGGCCAGTTTCGGCAGCCAGTTGGCCTTTTGCTCATCCGTGCCGCCTGCGATGATCAGTTCGGCCGCGATTTCGGACCGAGTGCCCAGCGAACCGACGCCGATATAGCCGCGCGAGAGTTCTTCGGACACCACGCACATCGACGCTTTGGACAGGCCGAAACCGCCGAATTCTTCGGGGATGGTCAGGCCAAAGACACCCATTTCGGCCAATTCCTCGATGACCTCCATCGGGATCAGCTCATCCTTCAGGTGCCACTCATGAGCGTGAGGTTCGACCTTTTCGACCGCATAGCGGCGGAACTGGTCCCGGATCATCTCAAGCTCTTCGTCCAGCCCGGAAGCCCCGAACATGGTGGCCCCGGCCTGATCCTCCATCAATTCCACAAGACGGCTGCGGGCGGCTTGAGTGTTACCGCCTTGGGTCAGGGTCATCACCTCGGGAAGCATCAAAGCGCGCATATCGTCCTGGCTGAGGCCAAGATCCTGAAGGCGAACGATTTCACCCTGGTTCATTTGGATGCCGCCATAGACCTGCCACAGGTATTCGCCAAACGCGATTTGATGCAGCAGCTGTTCTATTTCACCAAACTTGCCATCGCTTTCCAAGGCCTCGGCCCATCGCTGCATCTGTTGCAGAGACTGATTGTAGGTTGCCAGCCATGCCAGGCCATGGGCAGCCGTCTGGTGCGCCTCGATCAATCCGCCGGACACACGACCTTCGGCGGTGACCATCTCGCGCACGGAGGCCCGGGCACGTTCAAACACATTGTCCACTGCGGGCAGCGCCGCGCGGGTCAGTGCCAGAAGGTCGGGCAAAATCGCGGATGTGGTCATCTGGGTCATATCCTGTCCGTCATGGGCCATGAATCGAGTCCTTCTTTGCTGTCGTCTGGTCATATCATGCTGCACGTGCAGCGCAACAAAAATACGAATTACGTCGCGAAATAGTTCGAAAATTGCTTATACGATTTTGCACTGCAGCACGCGGCAACAGTGTTATGACGGGGCTATGACGTTGTTTTCCTTGCTCACTCCGCAGGACCTGATTTTGGCATTGGCCGTGGCCTTCGTGGCGGGTTGGGTCAAGGGGATGGTCGGTTTTGCCATGCCGATGGTGCTGATTTCGGGCCTCAGCCTGTTCTTGCCGCCAGAGCTTGCGATTGCGGGTCTGATCCTGCCGACGCTGGTCACGAACGGTGTGCAGGCCCTGCGCGAAGGCATTCCCGCCGCTGTGTCAGCCATCAAAGAGTTCCGTGTGTTTCTGGCCGTCGGGCTGGTGTTCCTGCTGATCGGGGCGCAACTGGTCAGCGCCGTTCCGGCCCGGACCTTTCTGCTGATGATTGGTGCTCCGGTCACGTTTTTTGCGCTGATCCAGGTTCTGGGCGTGAAGCTGACACTGCGCGCACCTTCGGCGCGGGTTGAGGCCGCAATCGGTGCGATTGCCGGTTTTGTTGGCGGGATGTCGGGAATCTGGGGGCCGCCAACCGTTGCTTATCTGACGGCGCTGAACACGCCCAAAGCGATCCAGATGCGGGTGCAGGGGGTGATCTATGGGCTGGGTGCGGTGGCGCTGTTGATTGCCCATATGGTGTCGGGCATCTTTCGGGCGGACACGGCGCCGTTTTCGGCCGTGTTGATTGCTCCGGCCTTGGTTGGAATGCTGGCGGGGCTGTGGCTGCAATCCCGCATTGATCAGGCGGTGTTTCGCAAGATCACCTTGCTGGTGCTGCTGATTGCCGGGGTGAACCTGTTGCGGCGTGGCTTGTTGGGTTAGCGGCGCTTGTCGGCGAAGCGAAAGGCAAAATACAGGCCCATCATCAGGAAAAGCAGGCCAAAAATGTCCCCGATCAGATAGGCAACATACTCTGCCCGCGCGCTGCCAAAGGCCAGGTTTGTCAGGCCCGAGACAAGGAAGGACGTCACAATCCCAACCCCCATGACGCAGGACCAGCACGGCTTGCGATCCGGGTGCGGAAACAAGTCCCATCCAGCCCATTTGCACAGGTAGAACACCGCAGGCACGGTTGTGACGGCGATGGCGATTGCGATCAACCTGCTGGGCAGGAACACATCGCTGCCGCCAAGGACGGCAAAGACCAGAAAGACACCCGGCAACAGCGCGAAGATCGCACGCCAACCCAGCAGCCATGCCGACAGAACCCGCACGCCGTGCGGCAGAAAAAGAAGGCTGGCCCTGCTGGGATATTCCGGAAAGAACACATTCTGCAGCGGCATCAAAACCTCGAACGTGAGGTATGATGCGACCACATAAGCCAAAGAGGCGTAGAAGGTGTCAGTTGCCCACCTGCGCACGTCGATCAACTGCCTGCGCGCAGGTTCAGGGCGTTACCTGGGGGCATGAACGATATACCGGCCCCGGTTGGCGCTGCCGCTTTGCGACAGATATCCCTTTTGAACAAGCGACTTCAGCGCGCGAAAGAATGTCGGGCGCGAAACGCTTTGAACCAGAGTGTGTTCGATCAATCCGAAGGTGCGCACTTCGGTGTCGTCTTTCGACAGCTCTTCAGCTGCATAGTAGATGTCACGCTCAACCGGAGAGAGTTGCTCCAGCCCCAGCGTGCGTTCCATGCTTTGCATCAGCTTGCGCAGCTCGGTCAGTTTCGAGATTTCAGTCATGTCTTACCCATCTTTTCAAGCGCCGTGATCCGCAGTTTCGCGGAGTGTTTCGATATCCTGAACTGAGTGTTTTCAGCATATCTCACGTTGACACTTTTCCCCTTCATAATACACTATGTACCTGATTAGGTTGCTCTAATTGCTGATGTGAACGTCTGCGTGAGCTTCCCCAAGGTGTTTTTAAGGTCGGTCCGGTGCAAAATTGCACCGGACCTTTTATCATAATGACATCGTTTCGTAGCGCATGAGGGGATGTCGGGCAACGCATTTGTCTGCACAAGGTTTAGAATACAACTTTAACAAGAATACCTTTGCGTGAGACTCCCATAGAAAAGGGGCCCGAAGGCCCCTTTCCCGTCAACTTAGCACCGCTTAGCGTCAACCGATAGCGACGGCTTTGATGTCTTCATCGATGAAGGGCAGATATTGCTCAAAGTTCTCGGCAAACATCTGAACCAGCTTCTCGGCCTGCTTGTCGAATGCAGCCTGATCATCCCATGTGCGGCGCGGGTCCAGCAGAACTTCGGGCACGCCGGGGACTGAAACAGGCACGTCAAAGCCGAAATTCGCGTCCTTGCGGAACTCGGCGTCCCGCAGCGAGCCGTCCAGCGCGGCAGTCAGCAGGGCGCGAGTGGCCTTGATCGGCATCCGCGAGCCAACGCCATAGGCGCCGCCGGTCCAGCCGGTGTTGACCAGCCAGCAGGTTGCGCCGTGCTGGGCGATCTTGTCGCGCAGCAGGTTGCCATACTCTTCCGGGCGGCGTGGCATGAAAGGCGCGCCAAAGCAGGTCGAGAAGGTGGGCTGCGGCTCGGTCACGCCACGCTCGGTCCCCGCAACCTTCGAGGTGAAGCCGGACAGGAAGTGATACATCGCCTGTGCCGGGGTCAGCCGTGCGATCGGAGGCAGTACGCCGAACGCATCACAGGTCAGCATGATGATGTTCTTGGGGTGTCCCCCCAGCGCACTGCTGGACGCGTTCGAGATATACTCGAGCGGGTAGGCGCAGCGCATGTTTGCGGTCAGCGAGTCATCGTTGAAATCCAGCTCTTTGGTTTCGGGATCGAAAACCATGTTCTCGATCACGGTGCCGAATTTCGACGTGGTGGCGTAGATTTCTGGCTCAGCCTCGGGGTTGAGGTTGATGGTCTTGGCATAGCAACCGCCTTCAAAGTTGAAGGTGCCGCGATCGGACCAGCCATGTTCGTCATCGCCGATCAGCACGCGTGCAGGGTCAGCCGACAGGGTTGTCTTGCCAGTGCCCGACAGGCCGAAGAACACAGCCGTGTCGACCGGGTTACCAACAGCATGGTTGGCCGAGCAATGCATCGGCATCACGCCTTTTTCCGGCAGCATGTAGTTCAGTAGGGTGAAGACGGATTTCTTGTTCTCACCCGCATATTCCGTGCCACCGATCAGGATCAGCTTGCGGTCGAAATTCAGCGCAATCACCGTTTCGCTGCGGCAGCCATGCTTGGCCGGGTCGGCCTGAAAGCTGGGGCAGTTGATAATTGTGAAGTCGGCAATAAAGTCGTTCAGATCTTCGCGATCCGGACGACGTAGCAGGTGGCGGATGAAAAGGTTGTGCCAGGCCAGTTCGGTGACCATGCGCACGTTGATCGAATAGGTCGGGTCAGCCCCGCCAACCAGGTCCTGCACGAAATAGTCGCGGCCCTTCATATGCTCCAGCATGTCGACATACAGGGCGTCAAAGCCTTCGGGGCTCATCTCGGCGTTGTTTTCCCACCAGATGCTGTCGGCAACGCTGTCGGTGCGCACGACGTGCTTGTCCTTGGGCGACCGGCCAGTGAACTTGCCGGTGGTGACCAGAAAGGCCCCGCCATTGCCCAGGGTGCCTTCGCCGCGCTTGAGCGCCTCTTCGATCAGCGCCGGTTCCATGAAGTTGTAATAGACATTGCCCAGACCCTCGATGCCCTGATCTTCGAGGCGGAATTGCGGGTTAACCCGTCCAGATGTCATGTGTGTCTTCTCCTGTGGCGGCGCGGCGGCGGTTGGGCCGGGTGCGCTCTTGGGGCATTTTGCCGGGTCATTCCGGCGGACAGGCGGGTCTTATCATGGTCGTTTGGGGCATGAACAGGTCGCTTTCGTGTAGTTAGCGCAACCAAGTCCAGGTTTAGCGCCACCAGAAATTTCCTGTCGGAAATCAAAGCGCTTTTCTGCCCGCTTTAACGGCTTTTTTGCCGCAGCTATGTGACAACAAACGCACGATTCGCAGATACGGATTGATTCGCGGCCATAAAAACGACAAAGATGCCTTACTAATAAGCGAAATATTGCATGAGTGAGCAGGAATAGGGGTAAACCCGATGTCAAAGATTGCACTGGTGGATGACGACAGAAACATTCTGACGTCCGTATCCATGACACTCGAAGCCGAAGGGTTCGAGGTCGAAACTTACAATGACGGGCAAGCAGCCCTGGACGCTTTCAATAAAAAACTTCCCGATATGGCCGTGCTGGATATCAAGATGCCCCGCATGGACGGTATGGATTTGCTGCAACGGCTGCGGCAGAAAACCCAGATGCCGGTCATCTTTCTGACCTCGAAAGACGATGAGATCGATGAGGTTCTGGGCCTGCGCATGGGCGCGGATGACTATGTGAAAAAGCCATTCTCGCAACGTCTGCTGGTGGAACGCATCCGCGCGCTTCTGCGCCGGCAAGAGGCGACTACGGGCGATGTGACGAATGCCACTACCGGCGACACCAAGGTGATGGAACGCGGCGAGCTGCGGATGGACCCGCTGCGCCACGCGGTCAGCTGGAAGGGCAACGACGTATCCCTGACCGTGACCGAGTTTCTGCTGCTGCAGGCACTGGCGCAGCGTCCGGGCTTTGTCAAAAGCCGCGATCAGCTGATGGATGTTGCCTATGATGATCAGGTCTATGTGGATGACCGGACCATCGACAGCCATATCAAACGGCTGCGCAAGAAGATGCGCGCGGCAGATCCTGAGTTTTCGGCCATCGAAACCCTGTACGGCATTGGCTACAGGTATAACGAAGAATAAGCGTGGCCGCTGAAGAAGGGTAACCTGACCTGGTGCGGGATACGGAACAAACCATCGAATTGCGGGACGGTGACGTCGTTCTGGGGGATGATTGGGTCATCCCGCAGGACCCCGAGTCGGCCGAGTTGCGCGCGTCTCGCCGACGCCGCAACCTTTTCGCGTTGCGCGGCTCGCCGCTGGCCCGAAAGATCATCACGTTCAACCTGATTGCCTTGGTCATTCTGGTGACCGGGTTGCTCTATCTCGACGACTCCCGCGAGGAACAGGTACAGCAGACCGCCCGCAACCTCATGGGCGACGCGCAGCTTGTCAGTAACGTGTTTGAGGCTCAGCTGCGTCAGCAACAGGCCGCGGGTGCACAGGATGCATCTGGTCTGGACGTGAAAGGCACGCTGGCGGGGCTCAGCCTGCCGGATGGCGGAGAGGTGTTTGTTTACGACGCAAGCGGGACGCTGATCGGCTGGACACGCGGGGCGGCCACCCCATCTGAAATGCCGGGCCTGCTGCGATCTGACGCCGAGGTTCAAACTGGCAGCACTTTGATCAGCGACGCGCTGCATGCGGTCTGGACCGGATTGTCGCGCGTCTTTGCCGGGGGGGAGGGCAGCGATGCGCCGACCCTGGCCCAACGGGTGCAGGAGATCATACCAGAGGCCCTGCAAGGCCAGATGCAGGTGCAGGCTGTTCAGGATGATCTGGGCCAGACCGTCATCGTCGGGGCCGCACCCATCGTTCTGGCAGATGCGGCTGTGGGTGCCGTGGCCATGGCGGGCCCTGCCGGCGAAATCGACGCGTTAGCCCGGCGCGAACAGGAGCGCATCCTGCAGATGTTTGTGGTGGCTTTGCTGGTTTCGATCGGTCTTAGCCTTGTTTTGGCGTCAACCATCGCCAACCCGCTCGCCGATCTGGCCGCCGCCGCTGAAATGGGCAAAGACCGTGGCGCTGGGGTGAACCCCGGCCGTATCCGCATCCCCGACCTGAGCGCGCGCCCCGATGAGATCGGGCGTCTCAGCCGGGCGCTGCGGGGGATGGTCACAGCGCTTTACAACCGCATTGACGCCAATGAGCAATTTGCGGCGGATGTGGCGCATGAAATCAAGAACCCGCTGGCCAGTCTGCAATCGGCGGTCGGCACTCTGCGCATGGTTAAGCGTGAAGATCAGCGCGACAAATTGCTGGGCGTGATCGAACACGACGTGCGGCGGCTGGACCGTCTGGTCAGCGATATCTCAAACGCATCGCGTCTGGATGCCGAACTGGTCAAGGAAGAGGAACAGCCCTTTGACCTGCTGAATCTTCTGGGCAATCTGGGGCAGTATCTGGGCGAAGAGGCGCGTGCAAAGGGCATCGACTATATCACCGATCTGCCGCCGGACCCGATCATCGTGAACGGTCTTGAGGCGCGTCTTGCGCAGGTCTTTGTCAACCTGATCACCAACGCGATTTCCTTCTGTGACGAAAGCGATGCCATTCGTGTCTGGGTGCGCAGACGGGAAAACCGGGTTCTGGTCGTGGTCGAAGACACCGGTCCGGGCATTCCCGAACAGGCCCTGACCAAGGTATTCAAACGCTTCTATTCACAACGCCCCGAAGAGCATTTTGGCAATAACTCCGGCCTTGGATTGGCCATATCCAAGCAGATCGTCGAAGCCCATGGCGGCGTGATCTGGGCCGAGAATATTCGCCCGACCGAGGCGGACATCACCTCTGACCCGCAGGGCGCCCGGTTCGTCGTGGGTCTGCCTGTCTAATCGCATGGGCGACCAAACGCTTTCGAACACAGACAAAGGCGCCGACATTATCCATGCAACTTGCGTGGCCGTCGAGGGCCGCGGCGCATTGATTCTGGGGCCAGCAGGGGCCGGAAAATCGGGCCTGGCCCTGCAAATGATGGCGTTGGGCGCTGTGTTGGTCGGGGACGACCGGGTGCAGTTGCGTCTGATGGACGGACAGGTGGTGGCCTCGGCCGCCCCGAACCTGCGCGGCTTGATCGAAGCCCGCGGTATTGGCCTGTTGCGGGCGCATAGCGTGGACATGGCGCCGGTCCATTTTGTCGTCGACCTCAGTCAGACCGAACCGGCACGGCTGCCAGGCCGGTCAGAAATCAAAGTGCTGAGGCAAACTGTTCCCTTGCTTCGGGGGGGCGGCATCCCCAATTTGGCCGCAGCACTCGTACAATTGTTGAAAATGGGACGTGTGGACCCGGAATGGCCCAGCACATGACGCAGCAGCAGCGCATCGTTCTGGTAACCGGCCCGTCCGGCGCAGGCCGCACAACGGCCATCCGCGTTCTGGAGGACCTGGGCTTTGAGGCCATCGATAACCTGCCGATGGGCCTGTTATCGCGCCTGTTGGACGGCGCACAGGGCGACCGCCCCATGGCTCTGGGGATCGATGTGCGGAACCGCGATTTCTCGACCACCGGGTTCATCGATCTGGCGGCCAAACTACGGCGGATGGAGAAGGTGGACCTGACGACCCTCTATCTGGATTGCAGTGATGACGTCCTGCTGCGGAGATTCTCGGAAACCCGCCGCCGCCACCCCGTGGCCACCGATGCAGGTCCGGAAACCGGCGTGCGTCAGGAAAAAGGTTTGCTCGTACCGATCCGTGGCGCGGCGGATATTCTGATCGATACCAGCCCCCTGAATGTCCACCAACTGCGCGAAGAGGTCGAGCGGTGGTTCGCCCCCAAAGGCGGACGGCATCTTGCGCTTTCTATCGAATCGTTTTCGTACAAACGCGGTCTCCCCCCGGGTTTGGATATGGTGTTTGACTGCCGGTTTCTGGATAACCCTTATTGGCGGCCCGAGCTGCGGTCGGAAGATGGTCGAAACCCGGATGTGGCGCACTATGTTCAGTCCGATACGAACTATGCACCGTTCTTTGACCGGGTGGTTGATCTGCTGAAACTGCTGCTGCCAACCTTCCGGGCCGAGGGTAAAGCGCACCTGTCCGTGGCCTTCGGTTGTACCGGAGGGCAACATAGATCCGTAGCGGTCGCCGAAGCTGTGGCAAAGGCCCTTGCGGAACAGGGGCAGCAAGTGGCAATTAGGCACCGCGAAATGGAGCGTCGATCGTTGAATGTGAGGCCGAATTGATCGGAATCGTACTCGTAGCACATGGGGGACTGGCCAAGGAATACCTTGCGGCCGTGCAACATGTCGTGGGGCCTCAACCCGGCCTTGTCGCGATTTCCATTGATCCCGACGATGATCGTGAGGCCAAGCAGGCCGAAATCTGTGCCGCAGCCGACCGTGTCGATGCGGGGGACGGGGTTGTCGTTGTGACAGACCTGTTCGGAGGCAGCCCATCGAATCTCAGCCTGCGGGCCTGTACGCCGCAGGATCGCCGTATCCTCTACGGGGCAAATCTGCCGATGTTGATCAAACTGGCCAAAACCCGCCACCTGCCAATTGCCGATGCCGTGCGGCAGGCGATGGAGGCTGGACGCAAATATATTAATGCGCAAAATGTGACCTTGGAAGAAGACCGGACAGATTAAGAATGACCAATCGAAGCCTGAAAATCATTAACGAAAAAGGTCTCCATGCCCGTGCCTCGGCCAAGCTGGTTGAGGTGGTCGAGGGGTTCGATGCGCAGGCCGAAGTTTCCAAAGATGGCTTTTCTGCATCGGGCGACAGCATTATGGGCCTTTTGATGTTGGCAGCCTCGCGCGGAACGACTATTGACGTCGAGACGTCCGGACCGGATGCTGAGGCGTTGGCCGATGCTTTGGAAACCCTGGTGAACGATAAGTTCGGGGAAGGGTTCTGACCCAATCGACCGTGTGACCAAGAACGGGAAGACCAGGAATTGGCGGAAACGACGCACGATACCAAGACAGGCCCGGTTGTAGACGGGCTCGAAGATCAGGGCGAAGTCTACGACCGTAGAACTCTGACCTACGCAAACTCTTTCGACGACGCCTGGACCTCGACAGCCATACGCGCCATCGAATGGTGCACGGGTAAGCTGACCATTTTGCGTATGGTCAATAAGTTCGAGAAGAAGAACGAGTACTATCGCGGTCAGCGGTTCTGGGGCGGCGCGCTTGAGACCATGGGGATCAAGCTGACAACGCCCGAAGAACAGATCGCGCGCATCCCGAAAGACGGCCCCGTCGTGGTGGTGGCGAACCACCCGCATGGCATGGTCGACGGGATGATCTTTGCCGAGCTGATCGGCCGGGTCCGGGGCGACTACCGCATCCTCACACGCTCGGTCCTGACCGGGCTGGATGAGGCCGCGACGTCGTTCATGATTCCGGTACCCTTCCCGCACGACCCCGAAGCGCAAACCAAAATGCTGGAAATGCGCGGCAAGTCGATGGAACACCTGAAAGACGGTGGGGTCGTCGCATTGTTCCCATCGGGCGTAGTGATGTCCTCGGACGATTGGTTCGGCCCCGCGCAAGAGCGGGAATGGAACGTCTTCACCGCCAAAATGATCCGCCGTTCGGGCGCCCGTGTGGTGCCGATCTTTTTCCCCGGCAGCAACTCGCGCGCCTATCAGATCGCCAACAAACTGTCGCCGATCCTGCGTCAGGGCCTGCTGCTGCACGAGATCGTCCGTTCCTGCAACAAACCGCAATCTCCGGTGATCGGCAAGCCGATCTCGGATGAGGATATGAAATTGCTCGAAACGGATCCGCGCGGCTTCATGACATGGCTGCGCGCGCATACCCTGTCTCTGGGCGAAAACCCCGACCGCTGATCCGCCTCTTCATCTGTCTAAAAATATCCCGGGGGTGAGCCCGGATAAAATCCGGGCGAGGGGGCTGGCCCCCTTACCCTCAGCGGGTAGGAACCGGAACCTCACCGCGGTAATCATAAAACCCGCGTTCGGTTTTGCGGCCCAGCCAGCCGGCTTCTACATATTTGGTCAGCAACGGACAGGGGCGGTACTTGGTGTCGGCTAACCCGTCATGCAGGACGTTCATGATCGCCAGGCAGGTGTCCAGCCCGATGAAATCGGCCAATTCCAAAGGCCCCATCGGGTGGTTTGCGCCCAGTTTCATCGACTCGTCAATCGAACGCACGTTTCCAACGCCTTCATACAGGGTATAGACCGCCTCATTGATCATCGGCATCAGGATGCGGTTCACGATAAAGGCGGGGAAATCTTCGGCGCTGGCCGAGGTCTTGCCCAGACGATCCACCACGGCCTTACAGGTGGCAAAGGTTTCCTCATCCGTGGCGATCCCCCGGATCAATTCCACCAACTGCATCACCGGCACCGGGTTCATAAAGTGGAACCCCATGAATTTCTCGGGCCGATCCGTTCTGCTGGCCAGCCGCGTGATCGAAATAGACGACGTGTTCGAGGTCAGAATCGTATGCGGTTGCAAATGTGGTTGCAGGTCCTCAAAAATTGCCTGCTTGATTGTCTCCCGCTCTGTCGCGGCTTCGATCACAAGGTCCGTCTGACCCAGCTCGGGCAATTGCAACGTTGTTTGAATCCGGCCCAGCGCGGCCTGCATTGCCTCGTCCGTGATCTTCCCGCGCGAGGCCTGACGGGCCAAATTCCCCTGAATTGTCGTCACGGCAGCACTCAGTGCGTCCTGATTCACGTCGTTCAGCACAACATCATATCCCGCCAGGGCCAGAACATGAGCGATACCATTGCCCATCTGTCCAGCGCCGATCACTCCGACTGATTGTACGTCCATGTTTTTTATGCCTCTGAGTCTCGGGATTGGTGGGACAGTACCGGCAGATCGGTGGGGGCGGCAAGGGGATCGGGCGCATCCAATTTGCTTCAAATGCGCACATTAGCACTTTCTAAAGACATGCGGCTGTAAGATGGCAACCGGGTGAAAAATGGGTGAGTGTTATGAGCTATCATCAAACAGGCTCGGCGGGGGCCGGGCATGCCGTATGCCAATACGGTGAATCGCGCCTTTGGTTCCGGGGGCCAAAACGGTCGCTGGACTCGGCGTACATGGCCTGTGTGGGCGGGGACGAAACCTATGGGCGTTTCGTCGAACGCCCCTTTTCAGCGATTCTCGAAGGCAAGCTGGACCGGCGCTGTCTGAATCTGGGCAGCCTGTTTTGCGGAGTTGAGGCCGTCTGCGGTGATGCAGGACTGTTCGATCTGATGAGCAGGGCAGAGCTGTGCATTCTTCAGGCTCCGACGATCCTTGGGCAGTCGAATCACTTTTACCGCGTCCATCCGCGCCGCAATGACCGGGTCCTGGCGCCGACGCCAGACCTGATTGCTCTTTACCCTGAGATTGACTTTGCCGAGGTGCATTTTGTTCGTCATCTGGTGACCCTTTTGCAGAACCGACAGGACGCGCGTTTCGAAATGGTAGCCGAAGAATTGCGGTGCAATTGGGTGCAAAAGGTCAGCAATCTTCTAACCCGCTTAGATACGCCAGTCATCCTCTTGAACCTGCGCGTAGACGAGCACCTTCAAGGACAACAACAACCGGTCGCAGTCACGACTGAGATGCTGACGCGTCTCAAGCCGCATTGTGCCGACGTCATTGAGATCGCAGTCAGTGTATCCGGCCAATCGGATGAGCTTGAGGATATGCTGTTCGGAACCCTGCAACAGCCGATGGCGGAACATATGATCGGTCCGGCCGCGCATAGGGCCATTGCGGATGCGTTGTTTGGCCCGGTAAGGAACCTGAACTGAAAAAGGCCCGCCTTTTGGCGGGCCTTCCCAGATTTTTCGACGAAAAATCTTTGCCTTCGATCAGCCGAGTTTTTCGGTCAGTTCCGGCACCGCCTGGAACAGGTCTGCGACCAGACCGAAATCTGCGACCTGGAAGATCGGTGCTTCTTCGTCCTTGTTGATAGCGACGATAACCTTCGAGTCTTTCATACCCGCCAGGTGCTGAATCGCGCCCGAGATGCCGACAGCAACGTACAGATCGGGGGCAACAACTTTACCGGTCTGACCCACCTGCCAGTCGTTCGGCGCATAGCCCGAGTCAACGGCCGCGCGCGATGCGCCAACAGCCGCGCCCAGCTTGTCGGCCAGTGTTTCGATCAGCTTGAAGTCGTCTTCCGAGCCAACGCCACGGCCGCCCGACACAACGATGCCAGCCGAAGTCAGTTCCGGACGGTCGCTTTCGGCAACCTTGTCCTCGACCCAGGACGACAGACCGGGGTTTTCTCCGACCGAGATGGTCTCAACCGGGGCCGAGCCGCCTTCGCCCGCAGCGTCAAAGCTGGCGGTCCGCAGGGTGACGACCTTTTTGGCGTCGTTCGATTTCACGGTCTGGATTGCGTTGCCCGCATAGATCGGACGCTCGAAGGTCGAACCGTCAACCACGCCGGACGCATCCGAGATCACCATCACGTCCAGCAGCGCAGCAACGCGCGGCATGACATTCTTGGCGTCGGTGGTCGCAGGGGCCACGATATGCTCGTAACCATCGGCCAGCGATACGATCAGCGCCGCAGTCGATTCCGCCAGGCGGTGGCCCAGCGACTCGTCTTCGGCGACCAGAACCTTGGCAACACCGTCGATCTTGGCGGCGGCCTCACCGGCAGCGGCGGCGGAACCACCTGCAGCCAGAACGGTCACATCACCCAGAGCTTTTGCGGCGTTGACGGCCTTGGCGGTGGCGTCCAGCGACAGCTCACCATTGTTGACTTCTGCCAGAAGAAGAACAGCCATTACACAGCCCCCGCTTCTTTGAGTTTCTCGACCAGCTCGTCGACCGAGCCCACAACGATACCCGCGGCACGTGCCGGCGGCTCTTCGGTTTTGACCACTTCCAGACGCGGAGTGACGTCGACGCCGTAATCGGCTGCGGTCTTCTCATCCAGCGGCTTTTTCTTCGCCTTCATGATGTTGGGCAGCGACGCATAGCGCGGCTCGTTCAGACGGAGGTCAACGGTTACGATGGTCGGCATCTTGACGGTGATGGTCTGCAGGCCGCCGTCCACCTCACGGGTGATCTTGGCGCTGTCGCCTTCGATGTCCACTTCCGACGCAAAGGTGCCTTGCGACCAGCCCAGCAGGGCCGACAGCATCTGACCGGTGGCGTTCATGTCGTTGTCGATCGCCTGCTTGCCCGCCAGAACCAGACCGGGCTGCTCTTCCTCGACCACTTTGGCCAGGATTTTTGCAACGGCCAGAGGTTCGATATCGGTGTGAACGTCATCAGCTGCGACAACCAGGATCGCACGGTCTGCACCCATGGCCAGAGCGGTCCGCAGGGTTTCCTGCGCCTGCTTGACGCCGATCGAAACGGCAACGACTTCGTCGGCCTTGCCCGCTTCTTTCAGACGGATCGCTTCTTCAACCGCAATCTCGTCGAACGGGTTCATCGACATTTTGACATTGGCGAGATCAACACCGCTACCGTCCGCTTTCACGCGGACTTTCACATTATAGTCAATCACGCGTTTGACAGGTACCAGTACCTTCATTTTAGCGCTTTCTCCTCAAAAAACGGTAAGCCGCGAAGCGACTCCACCAATGCTCTCGGGGCATTGCATAGCGTCTCAATTCCCCATGCAACAGAGCAAAATCGTCATGTCATGGGCTTGGGACGTCGCGTTTCGTGTTTTTTGACGTCACGGCCCTGTGGTTAACGGTTTGCGCCCGGAATCCACAGCACGTCCACAGTGCCGTTTTCGTTGGCACAACGGGCTGCCACAAAGAACCAGTCGCTCAGACGGTTGAGGTACTTTACGGCGACCTCGTTCACCGGCTCCATATTGGTCAGCTCAACCGCCAGCCGCTCGGCCCGGCGCGATACGGTCCGGCACACATGCAGGTGGGCCGCCAGACGCGAGCCACCGGGCAGGATAAAGCTGCGCAGGGGTTCAAGCGCGTCGTTCATGGCGTCAATCTCGGCCTCAAGCCGGTCGATCTGCGCAGGCACGATGCGCAGCGGCGTGTATTCGGCCTCGGCGTCCTTTTCCATGTCGGGGCGGCAGAAATCAGCGCCCAGATCGAACAGATCATTCTGGATGCGGGACAGGGCGGCATCGACGTCCCCTTCGGCTTCGGTCCGGGCCACGCCGACGAATGAGTTCAGCTCATCCACCGTGCCATAGGCGGCCACACGGCCCGAGTACTTTGCGACCCGTTCACCATTGCCCAGTGCCGTTTTGCCGTCATCGCCGGTGCGTGTGTAGATTTTGTTGAGTACGACCATTTACTGACCTCCTTGTCCGCGCAGCCAGACGTAGAGCACGATCAGCACCACGGCAATGAACTGAAACAAAATCCGCAGCTGCATCATCTTGTTGCTTCTGAGCGCGGCGCTTTTACCGGGTTTGCCGAAATTCGAGATGCCGATCACCAGCACGACGACAACCGCCGCCATGGCCAGCAACAAAACGACCATCAAAAGGTCCATGGGTACACCGTCCGCTTGTCTTGTTTTCCTGAGGCTATCATCTAGACCCGCAGGTGTGAAAAGCGAACGGGTTATTTCGCCTCAGACGTCTGACAGGATGCGGTCGATGGTGCGCGTGGGCAGAATGCGCCGCAGATACCCGGCGATATAGGTGGGCGTCGTCACATAATAGCGCGGGCGTGGACGTTTCGATTCGACCGCATGGGCCAGCTTGTCGGTCACGGCCGAAGCAGGCAGTTCAAACCGGTCCGGTCCTGAAGATTCGTACAGTCTTTTCAACAGGGACGCCTCGTACCGGTCGCGCAGGGCCGAGCTCTGCCAGTTGATGAAACGCTCGAACATCGGGATCGAATTTTCGCGGATTTTTGAGGTGATCGGGCCGGGCTCGATCAGGACGACCTTGATGTCGGTATCCGCCAGCTCCAGGCGCAGCGTGTCGGTCAGCCCTTCGACCGCATATTTCGTGGCCACATAGGCCCCGCGCCACGGATACGCCACCAGACCCAGCACGGATGAGTTCTGAACGATTCGCCCATGTCCCTGCGCCCGCATGACCGGAATCACCTGCCGGGTCAGTTCGTGCCAGCCAAAGAAATTGGCCTCAAAAATCTGGCGCAGGCCGTCGGTGGGTAAATCCTCGACCGCGCCGGGCAGGCCGTGGGCCCCGTTGTTGAACAGCGCATCCAAGGTGCCGCCGGTGGCTTCAAGCACCGAAGCCAGGCCCGAGGTGATGCTGTCTGAATCGGTATAATCGATACGCGGGCTTTCGAACCCCTGCGCCCGCAACCTGTCGCAATCGCGCTGCTGTTTGCAGGACGCAAAGACACGCCACCCGCGGGCGCGCATGCCGTGGGCCGCATCCAGACCAATGCCCGACGAACAACCGGTGATCAGAATGGTTTTTTGCATTGTCTCCCCCGCCCTTTATTCTCAGCCATAGCTATGGCGAGCATTGGGGCAGGACAATGACACGACTGCGTTAGTTCGCTGTTTTTCGCACCAGCGACGCGGAAATCCAGCCGACCTGTTGCTGTGGCAACACGCGCAGACGCAGCCAGCCGGTGCCGGATTCGCCAAGAACCTCGACCTTCTGGCCGATGCTGGCTTTGCCGATGATCGGATAGATCGTACCCGGCCCGTCGCGCATGTTCACACGGGTGCCAGAGATTTCGCGAATGTCCTTTTCCACCTCGGGCAGGGCAGGCGATTCTCCCGCAACATCCACGGTTTCATCTGTGACCTGCTGCAGACCGGCGACGCCCTCCTCAAGCGAGGCAAGGGTGATATTGGCGCTTTGATCTTCGAACACGGTCAGGTTCGAAAAGGACGCGAGGCTGGCATCATCAGCCACGATCTCGACCACATCCTCGATGGCAGGTTGGGGTTCTGCGCGTGACGCAGGCACACGGACCGCAACATTGGTCACAAGCTCTTCGGCGCGGGCCCGGGAAACAGAAGTTACAGGGGTTGAAGCCACCTGAACGGGTTGTTCACTGCGCAGGCCGCGCGGTTCAAAATCCGGTCCGTCGCTCATTACGTAAAAGCACCAACCGAGTGCAGCAAAAGTCATAACAATAAGGCGCGTCATAGCGCATCCCCCAGTAATCGTAAGAAACAAGAAATAGGCAGCAGTCTAATCCGATCAGACTAGCATATTTTCAGACCCGAGTCGAAAAACGGGGGAAATCGGGGGGTTGCCTCCCCCTGTTGCAAAAAGCGCCACTTGTCCCCAGCAAAATATGCGTTGGTTGCTTTACCGCGCCGCGCTTGCATTGTACCACATCATATATGAACGATACGATCGACGACCCCAACATGGAGGCCCCCGAAGGTGGGGGCGAGGTAGCCGAACCGCTGCGCCGCGCGATTGGCGAACGCTATCTGACCTACGCTCTGTCCACCATCATGCACCGGGCACTGCCCGATGCGCGGGACGGGCTGAAGCCGGTTCACCGGCGAATCCTTTATGCCATGCGCGAGCTGCGACTCAGCGCGACGGGCGGATTCCGTAAGTCGGCCAAGATTTCGGGCGACGTGATGGGCAACTATCACCCGCATGGCGACGCCGCGATTTATGACGCGATGGCGCGTCTGGCGCAGGATTTCAACGTCCGCTACCCGCTGGTCGACGGTCAGGGGAATTTCGGCAACATCGACGGCGATAACCCGGCGGCCTCGCGATATACCGAGGCGCGGATGACCATCGTGGCCGAGGCTCTGCTTGAGGGTCTGAACGAAGACGCCGTCGATTTCCGTGACAACTATGACGGCACTCTGACCGAACCGGTTGTACTGCCCGCGCAGTTCCCGAACCTGTTGGCCAACGGTGCCAGTGGGATTGCGGTGGGTATGGCGACCAATATCCCGCCGCACAATATCTCGGAACTCTGCGACGCCTGTCTGCATCTGATCAAAACGCCGGATGCGCGCGACGACACGCTGTTGAACTATGTGCCCGGCCCGGATTTCCCAACCGGCGGTGTGATCGTCGAACCACCCGAGAATATCGCGCAAGCCTATCGCACCGGGCGTGGCTCGTTCCGCCTGCGCTGTAAGTATGAGGTTGAGGATCTTGGCCGTGGCCAGTGGCAGATCGTGGTCACCGAGATTCCCTATCAGGTTCAGAAATCCAAGCTGATCGAAAAGATCGCAGAACTGATCCAGACCAAGAAAATCCCGATCCTCGGCGATGTGCGCGACGAATCCGCAGATGACATCCGCCTGATCCTTGAACCGCGTTCCAAAAACGTGGACCCCGAGGTGCTGATGGGCATGCTCTACCGCAGCTCGGACCTTGAGGTGCGGTTCAGCCTGAACATGAACGTGCTGATCGACGGCGTGACGCCCAAGGTCTGTTCGATGAAGGAAGTGCTGCGCGCCTTCCTCGATCACCGGCAAGAAGTTCTGCTTCGTCGTTCGCGCCACCGTATGGCCAAGATCGACCACCGGCTTGAGGTGTTGGAGGGCTTTATCGTCGCCTTCCTGAACCTCGACCGTGTGATCGACATCATCCGTTACGACGACGATCCCAAGGCGGCGCTGATGCGCGAGGATTGGGGTGTCGACCACGTCCGCGCCACCAGCGAGGCTGACTATGTCTCACCCAAGCCGGGCGAGGGCGAGCTGTCCGAAGTTCAGGTTGACGCCATCCTCAACATGCGCCTGCGCAGCTTGCGTCGTCTGGAAGAGATGGAGCTGGTGCGTGAGCGCGATGCGCTGATGGAAGAGCGTGCCAATCTCGAAGACCTGCTGGCCGATCCGGCCCTGCAGTGGGCCAAGATCGCTGAACAGCTGAAAGAGACCAAGAAGACCTTCGGCAAAGACTACGAAGGCGGCGC
Source organism: Ruegeria sp. CH10 (assembly GCF_056537125.1). NCBI lineage: Bacteria > Pseudomonadati > Pseudomonadota > Alphaproteobacteria > Rhodobacterales > Roseobacteraceae > Ruegeria > Ruegeria sp. CH10. The sequence goes on from NZ_JBQFQY010000007.1 coordinate 212,882, forward strand.
GCGGCGCACCGCACTGGAAGAGGCCGGTGAGGTCGAAGAGGTCCCGCTTGAGGCGATGATCGACCGCGAACCGATCACGGTCGTCTGTTCTCAGATGGGCTGGATTCGCGCCATGACTGGCCATATCGACCTGAAGCGCGAGCTCAAGTTCAAGGACGGCGACGGCCCGCGGTTCATCTTCCATGCCGAGACGACTGACCGCTTGCTGGTGTTTGCCTCGAACGGACGGTTCTATACGGTCAGCGCCGCCAACCTGCCCGGTGGTCGGGGAATGGGTGAACCGCTGCGCCTGATGGTCGATCTGCCGAACGAAGCACAGATCGTCGACATCCTGATCCACAAGCCAGGGCGCAAGCTGTTGGTGGCCTCGGATGCGGGGAACGGATTCATGGTGCCCGAGGATGACGTGCTGGCCCAGACCCGCAACGGTAAACAGGTGCTGAACGTCAAAGGCGACGAGACGGCGGTGATCTGTAAACCGGTTGCAGGTGACCACGTGGCGGTGGTCTCGCAAAATGGTAAGTTCCTGGTCTTCCCGACCGAGGAACTGCCCGAGATGACCCGTGGCAAGGGCGTGCGCCTGCAAAAATACAACATGGCGCGCGGGCGGCAGGGCACGCTTGAGCTGGATGGCGGTTTGTCCGACATCACCACCTTCAACTGGGAAGAGGGCCTGAAATGGTCCATGGGCGGCGACAAAACCCGGCACGAGGCGGATATGTCCCAATGGCTGGCCAAACGCGCCAGTGTCGGGAAAAAACCGCCCTATGGCTTCCCGCGCGACTATAAATTCTCGTGATAGCGGGCCTCCGTAGGAGGAATTCCACCGATACGGCTTGGCACAACCCGTATCGGTGCGCTAGATCAATAAAAAACAGGCCTATCGAGACGAGAGACATGCTGCGCATTCTGACCCTGATCACCGGATTGGCCCTGATGGGCGCCTGCACACAGACGCAGGTTTATGAGGAACCTGAATCATTGGGTGAATTCAAGTTGCGGGTCAACTACGCCTTTGCCGATAAGGCGGTGCAGGGCCCGGTGTCGCGCGATGCGACTCCGGATGAGTGGACCGCCGCAATTCAGAATGCGGTTGATATTCGCTTGGGCCGGTACTCGGGTGCGCAGGAATATGACATCGGTATCAGCCTCGAAGGTTATATGCTGGCGCCTCCGGGCATTCCGGTCATTTACAACCCCAAAAGCACCGCGATCGTGTTGGTTAACGTTTATGACGTGAACAACAAAGAGTTTCTTGCCAAGGGAAAGCAGTTCCAGGTTCTCGAAGACACGACCGGAGAAAGTGCGCTGGCAGGATCGGGCCATTCGCGCACCAAAGAAGAACAAATGAGCGGTCTGTCCCTGAAAGTCGCCGACCGAGTCGAGGAGTGGCTGGCCGAAGAACATCAGGCGAACGGCTGGTTCCAGCGGCGTCCGGACTTGATCCAACCCCTCGATTCCAGCGAGTTGACCCAAAATCCGGCATCTTAACCTGCTTTTCACGCAGGATGTGCTTGATTTTCCCCTTTGAACCAAATATCTCGCGCGCGCAGATGTAACCACGGGACCAAGGGTCCCCCAAATCGCAAAAGGGCGCCTGAGGAATGGCAAAGGAAAAGTTTGAGCGTACAAAACCGCACGTCAACATCGGCACGATTGGGCATGTTGACCACGGTAAAACGACGCTGACCGCAG
>NZ_JBQFQY010000008.1:0-172512 GCF_056537125.1 Ruegeria sp. CH10
GCGGGACAAACTGCTTGGGATAGCTTTTGCGCGACAAAGGCCACAGGCGCGTGCCCGAGCCGCCACAGAGAAGGACGGGTGTGATCAACATAAATACGCTCAAATTCCGATGGTCTGCACAGTCGTCCTAGTCAACACAATACGCCATGACAAGACCAGCCGAAAATCCGACTAGGGCATGAAACCGCAAATGGCGGTGGTAGCGCTAATAGCAAACGGATAGTGTGCGGCAAAAAGGAGAGGACGCGCTTTGAAAACTCAATCCATAAACCTTGATGCGGCCGGTTTGCTTGAGCAGGAACGCAGATTGCGGTTCTCGGAATTCGGACATGATGCAGGCGTTGAGCTGGGTCTGGCCCTGCTGAAGGCCGGACGTTCGGCGGATCTGCCCATCGCGATTGACGTATTTGCCTTTGGCCAACAGCTTTTTCATGCAGGGCTGCCAGGCAGTTGCGCAGATAACGGATCGTGGATTGCCCGGAAACGAAACAGTGTTTTGCGGTTTGCGCATAGCTCGCTTTATTTGGGGCAGTTTTGCCGTGAAGAGGGTGTGACACTGGAGGAGAAATACTATGTGTCGTCGCAGGAATACGCCTCACATGGTGGGAGTTTCCCGATTATTTTGACCAGCGGCAGTCTTGTAGGTGCCGCGACGGTGTCAGGCCTTGCGCAGCATGACGATCATGACCTTGTGGTTGAGGTGTTGCGCACACTGGTCTGAGGCGGGTTTCGCAGACCCGTCTTATCTTCGTAAGGCGATCAGAAACTCTCGGGCCGATTGCACCGCCGCATAAAGAACAGGGATCATAAGCAGGCCAAGTGTACTGTCGACAATCATGCCGAACAGAACCGGATAGCCGATAGAGACGCGCGCCGCAGCTCCCGCACCGCTGGACAGAACCAAAGGCATCACGCCGATGATAAAGCACAGCCCGGTCATCGTCACAGGACGAAACCGGGTTTCTGCAGCTTTCAGCGCGGCCTCATGAATGCTGGCCCCGAGCTTTCGCTGATGGTTGGCAAATTCCACCACCATGATGGCCTTTTTCGCCGCCAGCCCGATCAGCAAGACCATTCCGACCTGTGCAAAGATATTGCTGGTCAGGAAGGGTAACATCGCCAAGGGTATCAGCGCACCAAGCAAGGCAAAAACGGTCGACGCGATGATCGAAAGCGGCAAAACCCAGCTTTCGTACAGCACCACAAGAAACAGATAGGCCAGTATCAAGGCGGAAAGCATGATATAGGGTACCAAGCCCTGAGACTGTACCTCTTGCTGGGTGACACCGGACCAATCGATCCGGAAGCCGTCGGGCAGAGTTTTGTCGGCGATCTCTTGCACTGCGGCAATCCCGCCGCCCGAGCTGACACCCTGGGCCAATTGTGCACTGACCGATGCGGCGGTGAATAGGTTGTAGCGAGGAATTGAATCAGGTGCGAGGACCGGCTCGGTGCTCAGGAAATTGCGCAGGGGCAGGGACTCTCCCGCCGAATTCTTGACATAGATATTGTCAACGTCATCCTGGGTTTGCCGGAACCTGGCGTCGGCTGAGATAATGACCCAGTATACCCGATCCGAGAGGATGAAATTGTCCACGTAATAAGAACTTAGATTGGCCTGAAGCGCGGTGAAAATGTCAGAAACGCTGACCCCTAGCGCCTCGGCCCGATCACGGTCGACTGATAAATGGTATTGGGGGGTCTGCCCCGAAAAGCTGCCATGCGCGCGGACAAACTGGGGTGCGGCGTTCAGCGCAGTCACAAATCCGGTCATCACCGCGTCCAACTGACTGCCATCGGCCTTTTCCAGATCCAATAGCTCGACAGAAATGCCTCCGGTTGAGCCCAGCCCGTGAATGGTCGGGAAAGAAAACACATAGCTTTCAGCCTGTGGCAGCGCAGCAAGGCTTCTGTCCAAATTTCGCATGATGGCATGCCACTGCAGATCGGGGCTTTTGCGTTGGTCCCACGGATCCAGTCTGATGATTGCCATTCCGGCATTTGACCGCCCCCCGGCCAGCATGCTTGCGCCTGAGACGGTTGTCACCGTGTCCACGCCGGGTGTCTTCTCGATGACTTTGCCGGCCTGTTCCATAAAAGCCTGCGTCCGCTGCAGCGAGGCCCCGTCCGGCAGGGTTATCGCCGCCATCAATACGCCATTGTCCTCTTGCGGGATCAGACTTGTTGGCACGGTTTTGAACAAATAGACGGTGCCCGCCACGGCGGTCCCAAACACCAGCAAAGACACCAGAATGTGCCGCAGCATAACTGACACAAGGCGCACATATAGCCGTCTGAGCCACAACACGGCCATCGGCACAAAACGCAAAGGACCAATCGGCCGCGCCTGTGTTTTCAGCAGCATCGCGCACAGAACCGGGGACAACGTCAGGGCGTTCACTGCCGACAGGACAAAGGCAAAAATGATGGTCGCGGCGAATGGGTAATAGATCGCTCCGGTCACCCCCGGAAAGAAACAGACGGGCACAAACACAGCGGCCAGAACAAAGGTGGTGGCGACGATCGGTCTGTTGACCTGCGAGATCGCTTTCAGCGTCGCCTCGCGCGGGGCCAGACCCTCATCCGTCAGAATGCGCTCAGCGTTTTCGATGATGATGATGGCGTCGTCGACGACCAGAGTGATGGCCAGCACAAGGGCAAATAGCGTGATCATATTGGCGCTGAACCCTACGATAAAGATCAAACCAACCGCGCCCAGCAGCGACACGGGGATCGCAATAGCCGGGACAAGCGTGGCGCGGAAGCTGGCGAGAAAGAAAAAGGTCACGGCGACGACCAGACCGGCGGTCAGGCCTAGGGTTTTCAGAATATCCCGGATCGACACCCGAACCGCGTCGGTCACATCATATGTAACTTCATAGGACACACCGTCTGGGAACTTTTTCGACAGCTCCTGCAACAACGCCTGCACACTGTCCGAAATGTCCAGCGCGTTTGCATTGCTTTCCTGATGCACCGCGATGGCTGCCGTGGTTTTCCCGTTCAACCGGCTTGACCCGGAATAGGTGGCTGCGCCGAGCTCAATCCGGGCGACATCCTCCAGCCGGGTCACCGATCCGTCCGTGCCGGTGGCCACGATGATCCGGCCGAAATCTGTGGCATTGCGCAGCAGACCTTCGGCCCTCAGCTTGTACTGAAAATCGATACGCTCATCCCCAAAGGGCGGGGCACCCACCTGTCCGGCTGCGGCGACAAGGTTCTGGTCCTGGATCGCATCGGCAATTTCGGCCGCCGTTATGTTCAAGGCGGCCATCCGAACGGGATTGATCCAGACCCGCATGCTGTATTCCAACTGACCGTATTGCGAGACGCCGCCCACTCCGGTCAGGCGCTGCAGGGGGTCGTGCAGGAATTCAGCGGCATAATTGCTGAGGAAAAGCGCGTCCCGGGACCCGTCCGGTGAGGTCAGATTGATCACAAGGACCGTGTTGCCGGACTGTTTCGTGACCTCGATCCCCTGTTGCTGCACGACCGAGGGCAATTCCGCACTGGCCAGCGCGATGCGGTTCTGAACCTCGACCGCGGCGACATTGGGATCGGTGCCCAATTCGAAAGAAACGCTCAGGTCATAGCTGCCGTTGTTTGCGCTTTTGGACCGCATATACAGCATGCCCTCAATGCCATTCACCCGCTCTTCGATGGGGGTCGCGACGGATTCCTGAATGACCTGTGCGTCGGCACCGGGATAATGCGCGTTAACATAGACCTGCGGTGGGGTGATGTGCGGGTATTCCGAGATCGGTATCAGCCGCAGGCAGACCGCCCCGAACAGCACCATCAGAATGGCGATGACAGCAGCAAAATGCGGGCGGTCGATGAAATAGCGAGAGATCAAGCCATCCCCTAACCCTGGCTTTCCACCGGATCGACGACCAGTCCGTCATGAATCTTTTGCAGGCCCTGAATAACGACGCGCTCACCCGCGTCGAGGCCCTTGTTGACCTGCGTTACGGTGGCGGTCTGTGTCCCGATCTCTATCGGTTTGCGGTGCACGGTATTCTTGTCGTCGACCGTAAAGACAAAATAGCCCTGTTTGTCGAATTGCACAGCGTTGCGCGGGACGGTCAGTACCTTGGTATCGTCTGACCCGCTTAGCCCTACGATGACAAACTGACCGGGGATCAACATGCCGTCAGGGTTGGCGAAGGTGGCCCTCAGTTCAACGGTATCCGTGTCCTGACCGACGCTGTCGCCGACAAAGGTAACTTGCCCCTGACTGTCATAGGTTTCCCCGTCAGCCAGAGTGATTTGGGTGGTCAGTTTTACGTTGTCCCGGGAAATTGATCCGTTGCGCCGTTCACGCAGCAAGACCGGTTCGCTGATGAAAAAGCTGACCAATATCGGGTCGATGCTTGTGACCGTGGCCAGAACGCCGCTGTCAGAATTGACGAGATTGCCGGCATCCACCGCCGACAGCCCGATGCGCCCATCAATAGGGCTGGTAATCTGAGTATAGCCCAAATCGATCTGGGCAATCCTGAGGGCTGCTGCGGCGGCATCCACGGCCGCTTGCCCTTCGGCAAAACTGGCGCTGGAGGTGTCCAGAACCGATTGTGAAATGTCGCCCTTGTCAAACAGCGCCTGCTGCCTGTCCAGATCGGTCTTGTCGCTTTGGGCTGCGGCCTCAGCGCTGTTCAGGGCGGCCTGTGCGCGGTCCACCCGGGCCTGATAGGTCTGTTGTTCGATCTGAAACAGCACATCACCCTTGGCGACAACCCCGCCCTCGGTAAAATTCACCTCTTCCAACACGCCTTCGACGCGGGCCTGCAGATCAACACTCTGATCGGCGACGACGCGGCCGACGAACTCATCGCGTTTTTGCAGGGACTGGAATGAGGCTGCGGCGACCACAACGCTTGGTGCAGAGTCAGACTGTGCGCTGGCGGGGGGGCTGAGAGAAAGCGCCGCCAAGGTCAGAACGATGCAACTGGCTCGTGTCATCCCCTCACTATTCACACCGCATAGGAACGGCGCAACGTTAATCTGGGTGACAGCCGGTATCCCGGTCAGGCGCTGCTGTCAGGCTTGATCACCGTACTTCCCGGGATCAGCCGAAAGCCGACATCCTTGGCCGACTTCACCGGCTCACCATTGATTTGGGCCAGAACCATCTCGGCTGCAATCTGCCCGATCTTCAGATGCGGCACGGCGATCGAGGTCAGGCGATAGGGCTGAATGGCCGAGATCGGCAGATCCCCCCACCCGGCAATGCCGATGTCCTGTGGGATGCTCAGCCCTATTTTCTTGGCATATTGCAGACCGCCGATTGCCATGTTGTCATTCTGGTAGAAAATGACCTCAATGTCATTGTGTGAGGCCAGTAACTGTTCCGTTCCATAAAACCCGGTGTAAAAGCCGGGCGTGTCTTTCAGCAGAAGCTGCTTTTCCAGCCGCCCGTTTGCGTCTTCGATGGCTTTGGAATACCCGTTCAGCCGCGCCGTTGCCGCGTTGGCCACGTCATGGGACGTGCCGACATAGCCGAACTTGCGATAATCCATGCCCGACAGATAGCGGCCCATGCTGTAGCCGCTGTCGAAATGGTTCAGCCCAACGCACATATCCAGCGGGCTGGAATTGAAATCCCATATCTCGACCAGTGGAATGCCCGCGCCGCGCAGCATCTGGATGGCTTTGGGGCTGTGGGACCGCCCCGTGATGATCAGACCGGCGGGCTGCCAGGACAGAACCGTCTCAATCCATTTCTCTTCGTGGTCGACCTCATGCTCGGTCAGGCCAAGAACGGTTTGATGGCCGAACGCCCCCAGTTTCCGATCGATGCCTTCCAGCACCTGCGCGAAGATTTCGTTGCCCAATTCGGGAATGCTGACGCCGACAAATGTCGACTTTTTGTCGCCCGCAAACACGGTCGCCAAACGATTCGGCAAATAGCCCAGACGGTCAACTTCGGCCATGACTTTGGCGCGCGTCTTTTCCGAGAATCCGCCCTCATCCCGTAAAACACGGCTGGCGGTCATCTTGGACACGCCCGCAGCCTTGGCGACCTCAGCAAGGCTTATTTTGTTGTTTTTATTAGATTTATCTGCTTCGTCGCTCATTTACGTTACGGGTAACTCTTTTTTATTGACATCTGAGTGGCCTGCGAGAATGCTAGCGTAACGTTACGGGTAACTCAATACGATGTTGAGGAGCATCTGAGTTATCCAGCATTGGGAGGAGGCCGCTGTGCCCGGCACTGCGCAAAACAACTTGTTCTTCGACGGAATAAAGAAGCATTTTGGAGGCACCTATGCCTTGCGCGATGTCTCTTTGAACATTGAACGCGGTGAAATCGTTGCCCTGCTGGGCGAAAACGGGGCAGGCAAATCCACGCTGATCAAAATTCTGGGCGGCATTCACAAAGCGGATGAGGGGCGTGTTCTGATCGATGGCCACCCCTATGAACACCGCCCCGGCGGCTTTGGTGAGCGTCAGTCGGTGGCTTTCATTCACCAGGATCTGGGGATGATCGAATGGATGACGGTGGCGGAAAACATCGCTCTGGCGCTTGGCTATTCGCGCAAAAGCGGGCTGATCAACTGGAAGTCCGTTGAAAGCTTTGCGCAGGATGCGCTGGACAAGGTTGGGTGTGAATTCGACCCGACAACCCGCGTTCAGGACCTGTCGCGCACCGAAAAATCACTGGTTGCCATCGCGCGCGCCTTGGCGGTGGATTGCGATTTTCTGGTGCTGGATGAACCCACAGCCTCGCTGCCGGCTGATGAGGTTGAACGGCTGTTCCAAGCGTTGCGTCCGCTCAAGGAACAGGGTGTCGGCATGATTTATGTCTCGCACCGTCTGGATGAGATTTTTCAGATCGCCGACCGTGTTGCTGTGCTGCGCGACGGTGAAATGGTGGGTTTGCGCAGCATCGACCACACCACTCCTGAAGAGCTGGTGTATATGATCGTTGGCCGAAAAACCCGCCAGGTCAGCAAGCCCGATATGCCATTGGGTGACACCATCCTTCAGGTCGAGAGCCTGAATATGGAGGCTGCCCACAATGTCAGCTTCCAACTCCAGACGAATGAGATCGTGGGCCTCGTCGGATTGCGTGGGGCGGGGCATGAAAACGTCTCGCGCGCGTTGTTCGGGGCCGAGGTGTTTGACGGCCAGATCACGCTGCGCGGGCAGCGGCCGGACTTGTCTTCGCCGCAAACGGCGATGGCGGCAGGCATCGGTCTGGTCGCCCGCGACCGGACAGAGGAATCCGTGGCCATGTCACTGACGATCCGGGAAAACACATTCCTGAACCCGGCAGCCATCGGGCGGTCGCTGTTGTCGTTCATGAGCCACCGGGCCGAGACGCAAAGCGCCGCCAAGATCGGGGATGACGTGGCCCTGTCGCCCAATGACCAAAGCATGGCGATTGAAAGCCTGTCGGGTGGTAATCAGCAAAAGGTGGTCATTGGCCGCTGGCTTGAAACTCAGCGCAAGCTCCTGATCTGCGAAGACCCGACTGCCGGTGTCGATGTTGGCGCCAAGGCGGAAATCTATGCGCTGCTGAACCGCGCGATGGCAGATGGGGTGGGGATCATCGTCGTCTCGACCGATTTCGAAGAGGTCGCCGCCATCTGCCACCGCGCCATCGTATTCAGTCAGGGACAAATCGTGCGGGAACTGTCGGGCACCGAACTGACAACCGAGAACCTCATACAGGCTGCATCGGCCTCGAACGCCGTCGCAAGTTAGGGAAGACCACTATGCAATCGCTTGAATCCAACGCGCTGGAACCCACCAAAGCCGAGCTGAAAAACGCCTCGATGAAAACGCGCATCCTGCGGTTTCTGCCGGTCTATGGTCTGGTCCTGCTGACCGCGTTTCTGATCATTCTGTTTTCGATCCTGCTGCCCAATACCTTCCCGACAATGCTGAACCTTCGGGCGATCATCTCGGACAAGGCCATCATTGCGCTGTTGTCGCTGGGGGCGATGATCCCGATGGCGGCGGGGCGTATCGACCTGACGGTGGGGTACGGGATCGTGCTGTGGCACATTCTGGCGATTTCCTTGCAGACTTTGTATGGCATCCCATGGCCGGTTGCCGTGGCAATTGTCCTGTCGCTGGGCTTGCTGACCGGATTTCTGAACGGACTGCTGGTCGAGGTCGCCAAGATCGACAGCTTTATCGCCACGCTGGGCACCGGCACGGTTCTGTATGCGCTGGCCCTGTGGCACACGGGTGGCCGTCAGATGGTTGGCGCGTTGCCGGATAGTTTCTATGCCATCAACGGCACCTTTGTCTTCGGCCTGCCGATCACCGGGTTCTATGTGTTGGGGATCACCGTCGCCATGTGGCTGATCCTGGAATACACGCCGATTGGTCGGTACCTCTATGCGATTGGCGCGAACCAGCGCGCCGCGCAGCTGAACGGTATTCCAACACGCAAATTCGTCATCGGGGCCTTTATGTCATCTGGCCTGATCACGGCCTTTGCCGGGGTGCTGTTGGCGTCAAAATTGCGGATCGGGCAAGCCTCGGTCGGTCTTGAATTCCTGTTGCCTGCTTTGGTCGGGGCCTTTCTGGGGTCCACCACCATCAAGCCGGGACGCGTGAATGTCTGGGGAACAGTCGTGGGTGTCGCGATCCTGGCTGTCGGTATCTCGGGCATTCAACAATTCGGAGGATCCTTCTGGGTCGAGCCGATGTTCAACGGTGTCACGCTTCTGATCGCAATCGGCATTGCTGGTTACGCACAGCGGCGCAAAGGCGCTAACAAGTAAAAGCATAAGGGAGGAGATTATGCTGAAACGGACGTTCATGGCGGTATCCGCCGCTGCCCTTCTGACCGGTCTGGGTGTGCCTGTGATGGCCGAAACCGCCTTTGACGGGCCGACCAGTGGCCCCAAGGCTGCCGAGGGCAAGTCAATCGTGGTCGTCGCCGCCGACCTGAAAAACGGTGGTATTCTGGGCGTGACCAACGGCGTTGAAGAAGCCGTGGATACCATCGGCTGGGAGGTCCGCGTGCTGGACGGCGCGGGCTCGATCCAGGGTCGGACCGGGGCGATCGGTCAAGCGCTGGCCTTGCAGCCCGACGGCGTCATCATCAACGGCTTTGACGCGGTGGAACAGCAGGCCGCGCTGGAGGGCATCGTGGCTGCGGGCATTCCGATTGTCGCGTGGCATTCGGGCCCCAAGATCGGCTGTGACGCGCCGGGCGGCATCTTTGCCAATGTCTCGACCGATGCGATGACCGTGTCCGAGGTGGCCGCCGAATGGGCTATGGAGGATGGCGGCGATGGCGTAGGGGCGATCATCTTCACCGACTCGACCTATCAGATCGCCATCGACAAGGCCGACCGCATCAAGGAAACCATCGAGGCCGCCGGCGGTACGGTGCTGGAATATGTCGACACGCCCATCGCCGATACCTCGGCCCGCATGGGGCCGTTGACCACAAGCCTCTTGCAGAAATACGGTGATCAGTGGACGCACGCACTGGCGATCAATGACCTCTATTTCGACTTCATGGGTCCGGCGTTGGCCGCTGCTGGCATCTCGTCCGATGACGGCCCGCAGGCAGGGTCGGCTGGCGACGGGTCCGAGGCCGCGTTCCAGCGTATCCGCAGCGGCAATTATCAGACCATCACCGTGGCCGAACCGCTGAACCTGCAGGGCTGGCAACTGGTGGATGAGCTGAACCGCGCCATTCAGGGCGAGGCGTGCTCGGGCTATATCACATCGCCCGCGCTGGTGACTGAGGCCGGGCTGACCAAGCTGGGCGACAGCAACCAGTTCGACCCGGACACCCCATACCGCGAGGCGTATTCGAAAATCTGGGGCAAGTAACCCCACGGGCGGCCCCGATATCGGGGTCGCCGCCAACCGAGACGACACAGCGCAGAGCACACAAGCGGTCATTTGACCGCCATGGCGGAGCTTTGCGCAAAGGAGGAAACCATGAGCGACATGCCATTGGTTGAAATGCAAGGAATAACCAAACGCTTCGGCGGTGTGACCGCGTTGCAGGATGTGGACCTGACCGCCTATGCAGGCGAGGTGCTGGCCATCGTCGGTGACAACGGCGCCGGAAAGTCCACGCTGATCAAGATCCTGACCGGGGTCTATCAGCCCACCGAAGGCCGCATCCTGATGGATGGACAGCCCTTGGATATGGCCAGCCATTCCGACGCGATCGCAAACGGGATAGATGCGGTTTACCAGACTTTGGCTCTGGCCGATCACCTGTCGCCTGCTGCGAATATGTTTCTGGGAAATGAACTGACCAAGAACTTTATGGGTATCCCGCTTCTGGACAATAAACGCATGAAGACCGAGGCCGCGCGGGTGCTGGAGGAACGGCTTGGCGTCCGTCTGCGCTCGATGGATGTGATGACGGAAAGCCTGTCGGGGGGTCAGCGTCAGGCGGTGGCCATCTCGCGCGCGGTTTATCACGAAGACCTGCGTCTGCTGGTGATGGATGAACCGACTGCGGCGCTTGGTCCGCAGGAAACGGCCCGCACCCTGAAACTCATCAAGTCGCTGCGCGAGCAGGGGCTGGCGGTGATCCTGATCTCGCATTCGTTGGATGATGTGTTCGAAGTATCTGACCGCATTCACGTTCAGCGTCGTGGTCGCGCCGTCGGCGTGGTCAAAACTGCCGAAAGTTCGGTGCAAGATGTTCTGGGCCTCATCGTGGGTGCCCAGGATGCGGCTGCGTGAGGAGAACACAGATGTCGACAACAACCACGCATCCCGAACGAACCATCATGGACCGGCTGGAGCCCTATCTGGCCTTTATCGGCCCCATGGTCATGATCCTCGCGATCCTGATTTTCATGGGCATCGCGGAACCCGCGCGGTATTTCCGCCTGACGAACCTGAACCTGATCCTGTTGGACGCGGCGCTGTATATGCCGATGGCCATGGCGATGACCTTTGTCATCACCCAGCGCGGGATTGACCTGTCCATCGGCTCGGTTGCGGCCCTGTCAGCCATTCTGATGGCGTTTCTGGTCAAGCAATATGGGTTTCCCGCGTGGATCGCCGTGCCGCTGGCCATTCTGATGGGCGCAATCATGGGGCTGATCAACGGCTTGGTCATCACCCGGTTCAAAGTGCCAGACCTGATCGGCACGCTGGCTATGGATCTTGTGTACCGCGGTCTGGCGCTGGTCATCGCCAAAGGTCTGGTGCTGGCCCGTTTCCCCGATCTGATTACCGAGATTGGGCGCGGCCAGATTCCCGGCTTTATCCCCGTGCCTGTCGTGCTGGGCCTGATCACCATGGCCGTTGGCTATGTGGTTCTGACCCGCACCTATTTCGGACGCTACACCATCGCCATCGGTTCGAACCCCGAGGCCAGTGAGATGACCGGCGTCGCGGTCGACCGCCACAAAATCTATGCCTACGTGCTGATGGGCGCGGCGGCTGCGCTGGCGGGTGTGATGCTGACCGGTAAGCTGAATGCGATTCAGGCGACCTCGGCCCCGTATTTCAATCTGCACGTCATCGCGGCGGTGGTTGTGGGGGGTACCTCGCTGTTCGGCGGTCGCGCCTCGATGCTGGGTTCGCTGGCCGGTGTGCTGCTGCTGTCGATGATGATCAACGCGCTGGTCACCCTGCGGATCGAGTTCTTCTGGCAATCCGTTGCTTCGGGTGTGGTGATCGTCAGCTCGGTCGCGCTCTATACCTGGATGCAAAAGAAAGACCGGGATGGCGCGCATGGTCTGTTGGCTGCGCTGCGCAGCAAAGAGGCCCAAAAGCTCATCCGATTTTCAGCCGCGCTGATCGGCGCCCTGATCCTGTTGCTGGCCCTTGGGGCGGGACTGGCAACCGAGCCTGCGCCAAGTGGTTAAGGCGACAAAAAGCGGCGTGCCGGGAGGTAGGAGCCCCGGCACACCTGCAAGACCCCACTTATTCGCGAAAGGGAGGACTTACCGTGAAACAATTGAACAAAGCACTACTGACAACCAGCGCGTTTTGCCTGTGTGCCGCTGCGGCTTTTGCTGACGGCCACGGGAAATTGCCGCTCAAGGAACTGCCGGGCATCGAAGACCGCGATTACTGGGTTCCGGGCGAGGTAAACGCCGATGGCAAGCTTGAGGCGTTGCAGGCCACAACCGGGGCCGAGGCGGTCAAATATGAGGGCGCGCAGGACGGCCCGTTGCAGATCGCGTTGATCTACCCTTCGGCGGATACGTCGGATTTCTGGGCGCGCAACTATCTGGCGATGACCAAGCGACTGGACGAACTGGGGATCGAGTATGAGACAACCGAATTCGCCAGCCGCCAGATCGAACACAGCCTGCAATCGACCTATGCCAATCAGGTGGTTCAGGACGCGGACCTGTATGATTTCGTGATCTTTGGCCCCTCGGAACTGGCGATTCAGGCCGACAATATCGACAAGATGGCGGGCAATGACGGCTTTGCCACCTTTGTCTGGGCCTTCCACACGCCGCCCAAGGACCTGACCAACCAGCCCGATGCGTGGTTCGATTTCAGCTCGGCCGCCGGGGCGCTGACCATGTGCGACTACATGCTGGAACGTCTGGGCAATGACGTGACCATGGCGATGAACCGCGGCATTCCGGGGATCACCGACGATCAGCGTTCGGGTGATTTCAAGGCTTGCGTGGAAGAGAAGGGCAACTGGACCACTGTCTACGAACACTATGGTGAGTACCAGCGCGAAGGCGGGTTTGAAGGCACCAGCCTGATCCTGCAGGCGTATCCTGAGGCAACGATCATCCACAACGCCAACACCGCAATGGCCATGGGCTCGGTCGAGGCGCAGGTTGCCGTTGGCAAAGAGAAAGACGTGTTCTCAACCGGTTGGGGCGGCACGGGTCTTGAGCTCGACGCCATCCGTCGGGGTGAGCTGGACGCCACACCGATGCGGATGGGTGACGACGTGGGCGCAGCGACCGCCGAAGCGATCAAGGCGCATCTCGAAGGGCGTCAGGATGAGCTGCCCTTTGTCTTCCTTGGCCGGATCACCGTCGCCCATGATCAGATGAGCGCCGATGAACTGAACGCCCTGGAACAGGAAGCTTTCCGTTTCTCGGGCGTGGGTGCCTTGGAACGGTAAGCAACTGGTCTGTGGCCGGTCCCGACTGGCCGGCCACAGATGAACGAACAGACGATAGAAGGAGGGAGATTGCATGGCGCAATCCATGATGTTGATAGAAAAATGCAGCCATTGCGTCAGCTGGTATGACATTGACACCGGTACCCTGCAGGGGCGTCTGGACTTGCCGCATTTTCCCCATGAATTCGTGGTCGATGATGAATTTCACTATGCCTATGTGGGCCACTACGGCGTGCAGAATTCTGGGATCGATGGCACGGATGGCCGCTCGGTCATCGTGATCGACATCCGCAAGCAGGAGATTGTGCATACCTATGATCTGGGCGAACACGCGCGCCCGCATGGTATCGGGCTGGACGGGCAGGGGCGGCTTTATGTGCTGTCGGAATGGACCGGGCATCTGCTGGTCAAGGAAAACCCGCGTGCCTTCGATCAGGGATGGGATCACATCACGCCGACCGGTGGCACGAAATGCCATCTGTTCGCGCTGACCAAAGATGGACAAACGGCCTATTCGATGAACCTGACCTCGGGTGATGTGACGGTGTTCAATCCCTATGATGCGTCGATTGCGCCCATCTCGATCAAGACCGGACAGAAACCCGAGGGGCGGTGTCTGCGCGAGGATGTACAGACGCTCTATACCTCACAGCGCATCTCGAACACGGTGGCGGTGATCAATACCGACACGCTTGAGATCGAGCGCAGCTTTCCGACCCCGGATGATCCCTGCCGCATCTACTATGACGGTAAACGCAACCGGCTGGTGACGATGAACCATTTTGGCGGCTCGTTCTCGGTCTTTGATGAAGCGACGGGTGAGATGCTGCACGAACAGAAAACCCCGGCAAACCCGCTGGCGCTGTGCATCGATGACGAGGCTGCATTCGCCTATATCGCCATCGATTGTGAGCAGGTGCAGCGGTTCAATCTGGACACGTTCGAAGTGGTGCAGACCTTTGACACGGGCAAGGAGCCGGACGTGATGGTCATCCTGCCCGATGGGTTTTCCAAACATTGGGAGGGCGCGGCATGACCAAACCCCGTATTGCCATCGTCCCCGGCGACCCGTCCGGTATCGGGCCCGAGTTGATCGCCAAGCTGCTCAATCAGGATGGCGTGCAGGACGCAGCCGATATCGTGCTTGTGGGCGACAGCCACCTGTGGCAGCGCGGCGCGGAACAGGCCGAATTGGATGTGCCATTGAACACGGTGGCCGAGGTGGCGGGTCAACCCGGCCTGAGCCATCTGGAGATGGACACCATCGCGCCCGAAGACGTGCAGATCGCCGAGGTCACGGTCGAAGGCGGAACGACTTCGCTGCGCTGTCTGGACAAGGCGATGGATTTGGCGATGGCAGGGCAGGTGGATGGCATCCTATTCGGCCCGTTTAACAAGGCCGCGATGACCGCCGCGGGCCTGAATGCCGAGGATGAGCACCGCTATATGGCGCGGTACATGGGGCATACCGGTTATCATTCGGAACTCAACGTTCTGGATGAGTTGATGACGACCCGCGTGACCTCTCATATCGGGCTGAAGGATGTGGCGGCCAATATCACCGAAGAGGGGATATTGAAGGCTGTTAACCTTGCCAATGATACACTGCGCAAGGCGGGCAAGGCCCGTCCCAATATCGCGGTCGCAGCGCTGAACCCGCATGCGGGGGACAATGGCAAGTTTGGTCGGGAAGAGATCGACATTCTGGAACCCGCCGTCCGCAAAGCGCAGGAAAAACAGATGAATGTGACGGGGCCGTGGCCCTCGGACACCGTGTTCCTAAAGGCGCAGCGGGGCGAGGTCGATGCGGTCGTGACCATGTATCACGACCAAGGACAGATCGCGATTAAACTGATGGGGTTTGAACGCGGCGTGACCGTCGCAGGTGGCTTGCCCATCCCGGTCGCCACCCCAGCCCATGGCACCGCTTTTGATATCGCCGGACAGAACAAGGCCAATCCGGGCGCAACGCGGCAGGCGTTCGATCTGCTGGTGCGCATGGCCAAAACACATCGCGCCGAACGCAGCGCCGACTGAGAGGACCAAGATGACCAAGATTAAATCCGTGCGCACCCGCGTCTGGAACTGGACCGGCCCGACCGTTCCGCCCACCGGCAATTTCTGCACCAACGCCTCGGACGCGCTTTATGAGAAAGGCGATGCGATGTCGTCCTTCCGCTTCCACCAGTGGCTGACCTGCGAGATCGAAACCGATGACGGCACTGTGGGCATCGGCAACGCGGCCCTTGCGCCCTCGGTGGTCAAAGCTGCGATTGACGAATGGTTCGCCCCGCTGGTGATTGGCGAGGACCCATTCGACTACGCCTATCTATGGGAAAAAATGTACCGTCGCAGCCACGCCTGGGGGCGCAAGGGGATCGGGATGATCGCGATCTCAGCGGTTGATCTGGCGATCTGGGATTTGATGGGCAAGCTGGCGGGCAAGCCCGTGTTCAAACTGCTGGGCGGGCGCACCAAGGAAAAAATCCCGGTCTATTATTCCAAGCTCTATTCCGGCCCCATCGACGTGATGCAGGCCGAGGCCGCCGAGGCGCAAAAGAACGGCTATTCCGCCTACAAGATGCGGTTTGGCTGGGGGCCCAAGGACGGCATGGCGGGCATGCGCGAAAACCTCAAACGGGTCGAAGCGGTGCGTGAGGTCATCGGCTATGACGTGGACCTGATGGTCGAATGCTACATGGGCTGGAACCTGGACTACGCCAAGCGGATGCTACCCAAGCTGGTCAAGTATGAACCCCGCTGGCTGGAAGAGCCGGTAATTGCCGACGATGTCGAAGGGTATCGTGAGCTCAACGCGATGAACATCATCCCGATTTCTGGGGGTGAGCATGAATTCTCTATCATCGGCTGCAAGGACCTGATCGAGAAAAAAGCCGTCAGCGTCTTGCAATATGATACCAACCGCGTGGGCGGTATTACGGCGGCGCAAAAGATCAACGCGATTGCCGAGGCGCATCAGATACCGGTCATCCCGCATGCGGGGCAGATGCACAATTACCACCTGACCATGGCCAACGCGAATTGCATGATCAGCGAGTACTTCCCAGTCTTCGATGTCGAGGTCGGGAATGAGCTGTTCTACTACATCTTCGAAGGCGACCCCGAGGCGGTGGATGGATTCCTTGATCTGGATAACAATAAGCCCGGTCTGGGGATTGAGATCACGGACAAACACCTGAAACATTTCAAGATTACGGAGTAATCCATGAGCTATACCGGTATCTGGCCCGTTGCGCCGACACCGTTCCACGATGACGGCACGCTTGATCTTGAGGGCATGAAGCGCGTTCTGGATTGTCTGATCGATCAGGGCGCGGATGGGATCTGCGTGCTGGCGAACTTCTCGGAACAGTTCCTGATCTCGGACGAGGAACGCGCGATCCTGACCCGGCTTTGCCTTGAACATGTCGCAGGCCGTGTGCCGATGATCGTGACGATCAGCCATTTTGCCACTCAGATCGCGGTAGAACGCGCGCAATTCGCCAAGGATCTGGGCGCGGATATCGTGATGATGATGCCGCCCTATCACGGGGCGCTTCTGAAGGGGAACGCGCAGCAGACCTATGAACAGTTTGCTGCAGTGGGCGAGGTCGGCATCCCGATCATGGTGCAGGACGCGCCTTTGTCAGGCGTCGATCTGCCGGTGCTGTTGTTGGTGAAAATGGCGCAAGAGATCGAGATGGTGAAACTGTTCAAGATCGAATGCCCCCGCGCAGCCAACAAGCTGCGGGCGCTGATTGCCGAAGGCGGCGAGGCGATTGAGGCCCCCTTTGATGGGGAAGAAGGCATCACCTTGCTGGCTGATCTGGATGCGGGGGCCACGGGGTCGATGACCTCGGGCATGATTGTCGATCAGATCAAGCCGGTGATCACCCATCACCACGCGGGCCGCGTGGACGAGGCGACCGCTGCCTATGGGCGCGTCGCGATGGTCATCAACCATGAAAACCGTCAATGCGGCTGGCAATCCTGCAAGGCCGCGATGGTCGAAGGCGGGGTCATCGGATCCGAGTTCTGCCGCCACCCGATTGATCCGCTGCAACCGGCCATTCGCGACCGGTTGATAGACCTTTTGAAACCGCTGGACCCGCTGGTCCTGAGATGGGGAAAATAACATGATCCTTGGACAAAATCTGATCGACGGCGCATGGGTCGGATCGGACAACCTGCGTGCCTCAGACGATCTTGAGGGCCAGAGCTTTGCACAGGCCACCGCCGCGCAGGTGGATGACGCCTGCCGCGCCGCACGCCGCGATTTCCGCGCCTATTCGGGCAAGCCGCGCACGGACCGGGCCGCGTTTCTGCGCACGATTGCGGACCAGATGGATGTGCTGGGCGACGAGATCACCCAAACCGGCATGGCCGAGACCGGCTTGCCCGAGGCCCGTCTGGTCGGTGAACGTGGCCGCACGACCGGCCAACTGCGCATGTTCGCCGATCTGATTGAAGAGACAGGGTATCTCGATACCCGCAAAACTGGCGCGCTCCCTGATCGGACGCCACTCCCCCGTCCTGATCTGCGCCTGACGCACAAAGCCATCGGCCCTGTGGTCGTCTTTGGTGCGTCGAACTTCCCGCTCGCCTTCTCCACGGCGGGCGGGGATACCGCTTCGGCCCTCGCTGCCGGGTGCCCGGTGATTGTCAAAGGCCACAGCGCTCATGCGGGGACCGCCGAACTGGTCGCCCAAGCCATCGCCAAGGCGATCGAGATTTGCGGCATGCCCCCTGCCACGTTCCAGATGGTGCAGGGATCGGGGCGCGAGGTCGGTTCGGCCCTTGTGCAACACCCCGAGATCACCGCAGTGGGTTTCACCGGATCGCTGGCCGGGGGCCGCGCGCTTTACGATCTGTGCCACGCGCGCCCGAACCCGATCCCGTTCTATGGTGAGCTGGGCTCGGTCAACCCGATGTTCTGCCTTCCCGAAGCCATGAGCGCCCGCGCGGCTGAGATCGGCGCGGGTTGGGCGGCGTCGCTGACGATGGGCGCGGGGCAGTTCTGCACCAATCCCGGCGTTGCGGTCATGGTCAAAGGGCTGGAGGCCGATGCGCTGGAAGCCGCTTGCGCCGCCGCGCTGAATGACACGGCGGAACAGAAGATGCTGACTGACGGCATCCACGATGCCTATGAACAGGGTGTCCGAGAATTCCGCGATCTGATGACCGAGGTCACATCCTGCAGCGCCGCAACCGGCAAACGCGCCGCAGTGCCTGCGCTGTTCAAGGTCAGCGCGGCTGAGTGGATGGCGAACCCCAAACTGCAACACGAAGTGTTCGGCGCGGCGGGCATCCTTGTGCGTTGTGAGGATGCCGACCAGATGAAAGCCCTCGCCGAAGGGCTGGAAGGTCAGCTGACCCTGACCCTGCACATGGATGACGGCGATACCCCGCTGGCGCAGGACCTGATGCCGATCCTCGAAGAAAAGGCCGGGCGTCTGCTGGTGAACGGCTTCCCGACGGGGGTCGAGGTCTGCTCGGCCATGATGCATGGCGGGCCATACCCGGCCAGCACCGATGTCCGCGCCACCTCCGTGGGTACGCTGGGTATCGTGCGCTGGCTGCGCCCGGTCAGCTATCAGAACATGCCCGACGCGCTGCTGCCGCCCGAGTTGCGTGGCTGAGGCGCGCCAGACCAACGACAAGAAGGAGCTGAATGATGTTTGGTGTTCTGGAAGGAACCGGGTTCGAGGTCATCGCCAAGGAATTCGAGGGCTGTTTCGTCGGCCACGCCCGGGTCGAGCGTCTGTGGACCGGCGCGCGCTGGTCCGAGGGGCCCGCGTGGTTCGCGGCGGGTCGCTATCTGGTCTGGTCGGATATTCCCAACAACAGACTCATGCGGTGGGATGATACGGATGGCTCGGTTTCAGTGTTCCGTCAGCCGTCCAGCAACGCCAACGGCAATACGGTGGACACCCAAGGCCGCCTGGTATCCTGCGAACACCTGACCCGCCGCGTGACCCGAACCGAGCATGACGGATCCATTACCGTTCTGGCCGATGCCTGGCAGGGTAAACGCCTGAACTCGCCCAATGACGTGGTGGTGAAATCCGATGGTTCGATCTGGTTTACCGATCCCTCTTACGGCATCATGATGGACTATGAAGGCGAGCGCGCCGAAAGCGAGATCGGCGCCTGCCATGTCTACCGCGTTGACCCGGACACGGCTGAGGTCACGGCGGTCGCCACGGATTTCATGAAACCCAACGGTTTGGCGTTCTCACCAGATGAAAGTGCGTTGTACATCTCGGATACGGGCGTCACCCATGATGAAAATGGCCCGGCCCATATCCGGCGGTTCGACGTGTCACAGGATGGCAAAGCCCTCAGCGGAGGTGGGGTGTTTGCCGATTGCACGCAGGGCTTGTTCGACGGGTTTCGACCCGACCGGGCGGGCAGGATCTGGAGCTCGGCCGCGGATGGGGTTCATTGCCTGAATGCGCAGGGCGATCTGATCGGCAAAGTGCATATCCCCGAGATGGTGGGGAATGTCTGCTTCGGCGGGGCCAAGCTCAACCGCTTGTTCATAGCTGGCACAAGCTCTTTGTATTCGATCTACCTGAACGTGAACGGTGTGCGGTAAGGGCTAAAGCGTTTCGGGTTAAACTTGAGACACGAATACCCTGCCACGCCTGCGGCGTTCTCGGGACATTTGTGTCGCAGAGTGATTCAGGTAAAACCCGAAACGCTCTAGTGCTCCGAGAGCATGCGCCGCTTTTCGGCCATGGCTTCGCGTCGGTTTTGTTCCATGCCCAGCTTGAAAGAGTGTTCGACAAAGTCGATATGCGTGGTCGCGGCCTTAACGGCGCGATCCTCATCCCCTGCGATCACGGCTCGGCCCAGTTCCAGATGCTGGGCCAAAAGCTGTTCGCCGGTGCCATCAATCGTTCTCAGGAAATCCCGGTTATAGAATACGCCCTTGCGCGTCAGTTCAAAGATCGAGGCCATCATGTGGATCAGGGTCGCGTTCTGGCTGGCATCCACGATTGCTGTATGCAGGGCAAAATCCGCCTCTTGCCCTGCCTTGGTGTCATTTTCCTGCCAGGCGCGTTCGTTTTCAGCCAGAATTTTGGTGATACGCTCCTTGTCGGCCTTGGTTGCCCGGCGCGCGGCCAGACGGGCGGCAAACCCTTCCTGCTCGCGTCGGTATTCCAGGTAATCGAAAAAGGCAGGCTCGTGCCGTTCATAGAGCGCCAGCAAGGCGGGCATCATCGCCTGACCGGTTAGGGCAGCGACAAACGTACCCTCACCATGCTGGGTCGTGACCAGACCGCGCTCCTCCAGCACGGCCAACGCCTCGCGCAGCTTGGGACGGGACACGCGCAGCATCTCGGCCAGATCCCGTTCCGAGGGCAGTTTGCGGCCCTGTTTCAGGATGCCTGACGCAATCAGGTCCTCGATCTGAGCAACCACGGCGTCGGCCAACGATTCGTGTCCGACGGGTTCAAATATCGCCGTTGGGCTCATGTCGTCGTGCCTCCGCTTGATGTCAGGTCAAGAGTATCTGGTAAATAAACATAACCATCTTTCCTCAAAACTCAAGCCAACGCATTTCGCAATTCGAATGAATGTAAATCTCTGATTTAGAGATAATATTCGTAATTCATCAAGTTTCCAAGCCCTCTCCGGCACCTGTGTTGCGCTGCCGATTTTCAACGAAAGTTGGCCGGAGTCGGACGCGCAGTGGTAAATAAAGTTGTTGACTGGTCGCATCTGGTAAAGTTAGTTGACCACCGGAGCGGCGCAGGAAGAGCCAGCGCCAAAGATTGGGGCACGCCCCGACCAACCCTGGAGGAGAAATCATGAAAAAGACCCTGACGAGCCTTGCCGTGGCCGCCAGCCTGCTGGCTGCACCTGCTGTTGCGGCGGACAAGCTGTTGCTGAAAACCCCGATTGCGTTTTCGACTGAATTACCGGGTCTGGGCTCACCCATCCCGCGCGTGGCCGAACAGCTGGACCTGATGTCCGGTGGCACGCTGAAGATGAAGGTGTACGAGCCGGGTAAACTGGTTCCGCCGTTTGAAATCCTGGATGCCGTATCCACCGGCAAGATCAACTCTGGCTATACCACCGCCGGGTACTGGGCTGGTAAAATCCCTGCTGCGCCGCTGTTCTCGGCTGTGCCGTTCGGCCCCGAAGCGGGTGAATACATGGCATGGATGTATTACGGCAATGGTCTGAAACTGTACCAAGAGATGTATGATCAGGCGGGCTATAACGTCCACGTCATGCCCTGCGCGATCATCGCCCCGGAAACCTCGGGCTGGTTCGCCAAGGAAATCAACAGCCCCGAAGACCTGAACGGCCTGAAGATGCGCTTCTTTGGTCTGGGCGGCAAAGTCATGCAAAAGCTGGGCGTCGCAACCTCGCTGCTGCCGGGTGGTGAGATTTTCCCCGCGCTGGAAAAAGGCGCCATCGACGCGACCGAGTTCTCGATGCCTGCCATCGACGCGCGTCTGGGCTTCCACAAACTGGTGAAATACAACTATTTCCCCGGCTGGCACCAGCAGGCGACCGTGTTCGAATTGATGATCAACAAGGACGTCTGGAACGAAGCCAGCGACCAGCACAAGGCAATCATCGAAACCGCCTGTAAGGCATCGATGGCCGACAGCTTTGCCGAAGGTGAGGCCATTCAGCACGCGGCTCTGATCGACAATGTTGAAAACAACGGTGTCACCATCAAGCAGTGGTCGCCCGAGATGCTGGATACATTCCGCACGACCTGGGAAGAGGTCGCCGCAGAAGAGGCCGCAAACGATGCCTTCTTTGCGCAGGTTCTGGCGGACATGACCGAGTTCCGCGAAGGCTATGGCCTGTGGAAAACCAACGCGTTCCTCCCGCGTCAGTAAGTTTTTGACTGACGATGCCGGGGCGGCGATCCGCTGCCCCGGTTCTTTCCGACAGGACTTTCTAACCAATCACTGCCCGCCCGTCGGGCTGCTGAGCGAGGAATGACCATGGCCAGCCAGAATAACCTCAACGATCCGGTCGAAGCCTATGAAGGCATCCTGGAACACCCAGAAACAGACCGCCAGAAAATCGCCGTTGCCATCGACACGGGCGTTAAGGCGGTGGGCCATGTGGTCATGTGGGCAAACGTGCTGCTGATGAGCGCGATTTTCGCTCAGGTCTCGCTGCGTTACCTGTTCAGCCAGAACTATCCCAAACTGGACGAAGTTCAGTGGCATTTCTACGGCATCGTCACGATGATCGGTATTTCCTATGCCCTGATCACCGACAGCCATGTGCGTGTGGACGTGCTGCATATGCAGCTTTCCCGCCGCGCACAGCGGGTGATCGAGGTGCTCGGCATTCTGACCCTGCTGACCCCGTTCATCTATCTGATGATAGATCAGGGGTACGACTATTTCTACGAGAGTTTCCGCGTGAATGAGCGCTCGGACAGCCCGACCGGCCTGCCTGCGCGTTGGGCCTTCAAGGCGGTGATCCCGATCAGCTTTGTCCTGCTGGCGCTGGCCGCCCTTGCGCGGCTGATCCATGACGGTCACGCGTTGCTCTATGGACCGGCATCGGAACGCGAAGGTGCCCCGCTGCGCCGCGTTCTGCTGGTTCTGGCGGTGTTTGCCGCTGTTTGCGTCGGCCTGACCTTCCTTGTGGAAACCACCGAGGAAAAGCTGGTCATCGCCATGTTCCTGACCTTCATCGCACTGCTATTCACCGGCTATCCGGTGGCGTGGGTGCTGGCCGGTGTTGGTGTGGCCTATTGCGGGCTGGCCTATCTGTTCGACAATGACCTGATGCTGTGGACGGGGCTGGAAAGCACCTTTACCGGGCTGGACTATCTGACGCTGGGCGCGGTGGTGAACCGGGTCTATGCAACCATGTCCAACGCGGTTCTGGTCGCCTTGCCGATGTTCATCTTTATGGGTCTGATGCTGGACGAATCTGGAGTCGCCGAGCGTCTGATGTCCTCGATGCAGCGCCTGTTTGGCACCGTGCGCGGAGGTCTGGCGATCACCGTGACTCTGATCGGGATCATCCTTGCGGCCTCGACCGGCATCATCGGAGCGTCGGTCGTGCTGCTGGGCGTGCTCTCGCTGCCATCGATGATGCAGCAGAAGTATCAGCCGACGCTGGCGGCGGGCGTGGTCTCTGCTTCGGGCACGCTGGGCATCCTGATCCCGCCTTCGATCATGTTGGTGATCATGGCCGACCAGATGGCCCTGTCTGTCGGCGATCTGTTCATGGCCGCCGTCTTCCCCGGTGTGATCATTGGCGGGTTGTACCTGACCTATATCTTCATCCTTGCGCTGGTGAAACGCGACGCAGCCCCGGTGCCCGAGGGCGCAACGGCCCCCGACTGGGCTGCCGTCAAGGACGTGCTGATCGCCGTTATTCCGACGTTGCTGCTGATCCTCGCGGTGCTGGGCTCGATCTTTGCGGGTCTGACCACGCCGACCGAGGCCTCGGGCATAGGTGCATTGGGCGCGACCCTGCTGGCGCTGGGATACCGCAAGCTGACATTCCAGAAACTGTGGAATGTGTTGGTGTCCACCTTCAACACCACCGCCTACATCTTTGCGATCTTTTTGGGCGCGACCGTATTCTCATATGTTCTGCGCGAACTGGGTGGGGATGAGCTGATCGAACATGTGGTGCAATCCACAGGGTTCGGGGCCAATGGCACGATCCTGTTCATCCTGTTCATCGTCTTCCTGCTGGGCTTTGTGCTGGACTGGATCGAGATCACGCTGATCGTCCTGCCCCTGATGCGCCCGATCGTGAATGGGCTGGGCATCGATATCCCCGGCTTTGGCGTGCTGGACGAACCCGCGCTGGTCTGGTTCGTGATCCTGGTGGCGGTGACGCTGCAAACCAGCTTCCTGACCCCGCCGGTTGGCTTCGCGCTGTTCTACCTGAAAGGCGTCTGCCCGCCCGAGATCAAGCTGACGCATATCTACAAAGGCATCATTCCCTTTGTCTTGTTGCAGCTGACCGGTCTGGCGCTGGTCTTCCTGTGGCCGACCCTTGCAACCTGGCTGCCCTCGGTCGCCTACTAAGGAGATGCCCAGATGCGCCTGAACCAATGCCATAACTTCCACGATTTCCGGCGGCTGGCGAAACAGCGGCTGCCGGGGCCGATCTTTAACTATATCGACGGTGGCGCCGATGACGAGGTGACGTATCGCGAAAACACCAACGCGTTCGACCGCTGCGATCTGCTGCCTTCGGTGCTGTGTGGGGTGAAGGACGTGGACATGTCCGTCACGGTGATGGGGCAAAAGCTGGACATGCCGATCTATTGCTCGCCTACAGCGTTGCAGCGCCTGTTCCACCATCAGGGCGAACGCGCGGTTGCGGCGGCGGCCGAGAAATACGGGACGATGTTCGGCGTGTCGTCGCTGGGCACCGTATCGCTGGAGGAGTTGCGGCAAAAGCATAAGAACCCGCAGGTCTATCAGTTCTACTTCCACAAAGATCGGGGATTGAACGCCGCGATGATGC
Source organism: Ruegeria sp. CH10 (assembly GCF_056537125.1). Taxonomy (NCBI): domain Bacteria; kingdom Pseudomonadati; phylum Pseudomonadota; class Alphaproteobacteria; order Rhodobacterales; family Roseobacteraceae; genus Ruegeria; species Ruegeria sp. CH10. The sequence continues at coordinate 24,536 of NZ_JBQFQY010000008.1, forward strand.
AGCGCGCCAAAGAGGCGGGTGTTGAGGTGATGATGCTGACCGTGGACAGCATCACCGGCGGCAACCGCGAACGCGATCTGCGCACGGGCTTCTCGATCCCGTTCCGCCTGACGCTGGGTGGTATGATCCAGTTTGCGATCAAGCCGATGTGGGGCATCAACTATGTCACGCATGAGAAATTCCGTCTGCCGCAACTGGACGAACATGTGGATATGGGCGGCGGGGCCAGTTCCATCGGGGGCTATTTCACTGAAATGCTTGATCCGTCGATGGATTGGGATGACGTGGCCCAGATGGTGCGCGATTGGGACGGGCAATTCTGCCTCAAAGGGATCATGACCGTCGAGGATGCCAAACGTGCGGCTGAGATCGGCTGTACCGGCATCATCCTGTCAAACCACGGGGGCCGTCAGCTGGACGGATCGCGCACGCCCTTTGATCAGCTGTCCGAGATCGTCGATGCCGTTGGTGACAAGCTGGACGTGATGATGGACAGTGGCGTGCAACGCGGCACGCATGTGCTCAAGGCATTATCGCTGGGGGCCAAGGCGGTGGGTGTCGGGCGGCACTATCTGTACCCGCTGGCCGCTGCCGGGCAGGCAGGTGTCGAACGCGCCCTTGGTCTGATGCGGGCCGAGATTGAGCGTGATATGAAACTGATGGGCGTCACCCGCGTCGACCAACTGAGCCGCGAGAATATCCGCTTTCGCGCAGCATGATCTGAAACGAGGACTGCCATGACCAATGATGAACTGATCAAACATTTCCGGTCCATCGTTGGCGCGCGCCACGTCCTGACCGGTGAACGCGCGACCGAGCGGTTTCGGCGGGGCTTTCGCTCGGGCGAGGGCGAGGCGCTGTGTGTCCTACAGCCTGGCACTCTGCTAGAGCAGTGGAAGGTGCTGCAAGCCTGTGTTGCCGCCGACAAGATCGTCATTATGCAGGCGGCCAATACCGGCCTGACCGAAGGGTCTACCCCATCGGGCAGCTATGACCGCGACGTGGTGCTGATCAACACGCGTCGGATGGACACTCTGGTACCGTTGAACGGTGGCGAACAGATCGTCAGCTTTCCCGGTGCTACCCTGTTTGCGCTGGAAAAACTGCTGGCCCCGCTGGGGCGTGAGCCGCATTCGGTGATCGGATCGTCCTGTATCGGCGCGTCGATTGTGGGCGGCGTGTGCAACAACTCGGGCGGGTCTCTGGTTGAACGTGGGCCGGTTTATACCGAACTGTCCGTCTATGCCCGCATCACCGAGCAGGGTACGCTGGAGCTGGTCAACCATCTGGGTATTGATCTGGGTGACACGCCCGAAGAGATCCTGACCAATCTGGATACGGGCAGGTTTGAGCGCGCGCCGGGGGCCACGAACAAGCGCGCCTCGGCCAGTGATTATGCGCAGATCGTGCGGGATGTGACAGCGGACACTCCGGCGCGGTTCAACGCGGATAAGGCCAAGCTGTTTGAATCCGCCGGGTCGGCAGGAAAGATGGCGGTGTTTGCCGTGCGGCTGGACACCTTTCCCAAGAACGAGGCGGAACAGGTCTTTTACATCGGCACCAACAACCCCGATGATCTGGCTGATCTGCGTCGGCAAATCCTGTCGCGGTTCACCTCGCTGCCGGTATCGGCCGAATACATGCAGCGCGACGTGTTCGACATCACCGCGCGTTATGGCAAGGACACGGTCGTGATGATCGACAAGCTGGGCACCGACCGGCTGCCGATGTTCTTTGCAATGAAGGGCGCGGTGGATGCCCGTCTGCGGCGCATCCCGTTCCTGCGCAATTTCACCGACCGGTTCATGCAGACCGCTGCATCGCTGTGGCCTCGGGTCTTGCCCAAACGCATGGTCGATTTCCGCGACCGATATGAACATCACCTGATCCTGAAAATGAAGGATGACGGCATTGCCGAGGCCCGGAACTGGCTGCCCGAATTTCTGAAAGTCCGCGATGCGGATTTCTTTGAATGCACCGCGCGCGAGGCCAAGATTGCCGGCCTTCACCGTTTCGCCGCCGCAGGGGCCGCCGTGCGTTACATGGCGATCCATAACTCTGAGGTTGAGGACATCATCGCCCTGGACGTGGCCCTAAGGCGCAATGATCAGGACTGGTTAGAGAAACTGCCGCCCGAGATCGACGACCAATTGGTTCACAAGCTTTATTACGGCCATTTCATGTGCCACGTGATGCATCAGGACTATGTTGTCAAAAAGGGTGCTGACCCAAAGGCGCTGAAGGCCGCGATGCTTAAGCTGTTTGATCAGCGTGGGGCTGAATACCCGGCGGAACACAATGTCGGGCACCTGTACAAGGCCAAGCCTGATCTGGCCGCGCATTACACATGTTGCGATCCAACGAACTCTTTCAATCCCGGTATCGGCAAGATGTCCAAGGCGCGTAACTACGGGAAAGACAACGTGGGTTGATCACGCGCGCGCAAAGGGTTGGGGACTTTGAGCCCGGCGCAGGGTAGAATAGTCGTACACCATTTGTGCATTTGCGAGGATACCCAATGACTAAGCCGGAACTCAGAACCACTGCGGGCAATGGCCGTGTCTATGACTCGGTCCTGGACACGATTGGGAATACCCCCACCATTCGGATCAACAACCTGGGCCCCAGGGATGTAGACCTGTTCGTCAAATTCGAAGCTTTCAACCCGGCCGGTTCGGTCAAGGATCGTCTTGCGGTCAACATCATCGAAGCCGCCGAACGCAGCGGGGCTTTGACGCCGGGACAAACGGTTGTCGAGGCAACCAGCGGCAATACCGGCATCGGGCTGGCTATGGTATGCGCCCAAAAGGGTTATCCTCTTGTGGTGACAATGGCTGAAAGCTTTTCGACCGAGCGCCGCCAGCTGATGCGCATGCTGGGCGCAAAGGTTGTGCTGACTCCTAAGGCCGAAAAAGGTTTTGGCATGTATCGCAAAGCGGTTGAACTGGCCAAGGAACATGGCTGGTTTCTTGCGCGCCAGTTCGAAACTCCGGCCAATGCCGAAATCCACGCCGCCACAACCGCGCGGGAAATCCTAAGCGACTTCGAAGGCAAAAAGCTGGATTACTTCGTTACAGGTTATGGCACCGGCGGCACCGTCACAGGTGTCTCGCGCGTTCTTAGGGCTGAACGTCCCGCAACCAGAATCATCCTGTCTGAACCCGAAAACGCCCAATTGGTGGGCAGCGGTATTGCAACCGAACGTGGGTCTGACCGCGACCCGTTGGCCAGCCACCCGGCCTTTGAGCCGCATCTGATACAGGGGTGGACCCCTGATTTTATCCCCGCGGTGCTGCAGGAAGCCATCGATGACAGTTATTTCGATCAGCTCGTTCCAGTCTCGGGCCCCGCAGGTGTGGAATGGGCGCAGCGGCTGGCCCGGGACGAAGGTATTCTCACGGGAATCTCGGGCGGCGCCAGCTTTGCCGTTGCTGTCGGGATAGCCGAACAGGCCGGGCCCGGCGCGTCGGTTCTGTGCATGTTACCCGACACAGGCGAGCGCTATCTGAGCACGCCTTTGTTTGGCGACATCGCGGTTGAGATGACCGAGGAAGAAACCGCCATATCACATTCTACACCGGGGTATCACGTTGGCTGACCTCTGATCCGACGGCTGCACCGCTTGCTTAATCCCCCTTTGCGCTGCAATCATATGAGCAGCCAGAGGAAGAAGGCCCACGTCAGGGGTCGAGCAGGGAGCCGGGATGCCAATATTTCGACACATGCTGATGGCTTTGATCCTGATGCCGCTCACAGCGGGTTTTGTGGCGACCGCCCGTGCCCAAGAGGGTCACGCAGCCGATGTAAAGACCATCATTGACCGGCGCTGTGTGGTTTGTCACAGCTGCTATGACGCGCCCTGTCAGCTCAAGCTGACCTCGCCTGACGGCTTGATACGAGGGGCCAGCAAACAGCCGGTCTATCACTCTAACCGGTTGTCCGAAGCACCGCTTACCCGTTTGGGATTTGATGCGCAGACGGAACCGGAATGGCGGGCGATGGGCTTTCATGCGGTCAAGCGCGATCCGACACAAGGGGATGCGCCCAGCCTGTTGGAATGGATGCTTGAATGGTCACGGCAGAACCCTCTGCCTGCAGACGCGCCCTTACCTGACGAGGTGGACTTGGCCCTGGATCGCCCTCTGGTTTGTCCGGACACGGATGAATTCTATGCGTTCCGAGAGGGGCATACCTGGGCGGGGATGCCTTTTGCCACCGCCCCCCTTGCTGACGCGGAATACGACGCGCTGATGGCCTGGGCGCGCAGTGGAGCGACGTTGCCTAATGGCGTTTCGGAAATACCCGAAGATATCACCGCTCAGCTCAAAGAATGGGAAGCTTTCCTGAACACCGACGACCTGCGCAGTCAGTTGATGAGTCGCTACCTATATGAGCATTTGTTTCTGGCCCGCCTGCATTTTGAAGGTGACGATCCCCGGCGGTTCTTTCAGGTGGTGCGTTCAACCACCCCTCCGGGCGAAGACATCGACATAATCGCCACGCGGCGGCCCTTTGACGATCCGGGGGCTGTGCCGTTCTATTACCGTTTGCAGCCATTCACTGAGACGATCGTTCACAAAGAGCACCTGGTCTACACGCTGGGCCCAAACCGTATGGCGCGGTATCGAGAGCTGTTTCTGAATCCCGACTGGACACTGGACACTTTACCCAACTATGGCGAGGCCGAGGGCGGCAACCCGTTCACTACCTTTGCGGCGATGCCCGCCGAAAGCCGCTATCGGTTCCTGCTGGACGATGCGCTGTTCTTTGTCCGCAGCTTTATCCGTGGTCCGGTATGTCACGGGGAAACCGCCGTTGACGTGATCGAGGACAGGTTCTGGGTCAGTTTCCTTGATCCCGAATTTGACCTGTCGGTCACCGACCCCGGCTACCTGCGCGAGGGGGCCGCGTTTCTGGAATTGCCGGTATCGGGTGCGGATGCATCGACGCTGAGCGCCTTGCATGGCTTGTCTCACAAAAACCAGGCGCAGTATCTTGAGTTCCGCACGAACCGGTACAAAGCCGCCCCGGTGTATCAGACCGGGTTTGGGTACGACGCGATCTGGGACGGGGATGGCATAAACCCGAACGCCCTGATCACGGTGTTTCGGCATTTCGACAATGCTTCGGCCATGACCGGGTTTCACGGTGCACTTCCCGAAACCGCATGGGTTATAGACTATCCAATATTTGAGCGGATCTACTATGACCTTGTCGCAGGTTTTGACGTTTTCGGCCGGCTGGAACACCAGCTGGCCACACGGATTTACATGGATGAGCTGCGGATGGAGAGTGAGGACACCTTTTTGGCGTTCATGCCTCGTGACCTCCGCCCTGACCTGCATAAAGGTTGGTATCAGGGCGCATTGGCCGAATTGCACACCTATTGGCACAGACGCCGCGTCGATGACCGGTTCCCGACGGGTATCGCGTTTGAGACGGACGATCCGAAACAGGAATTTCTGTTGAACTTGCTCAGGCGTGGCGATGGGCTGTGGCCCGTCTCGGACCCGCTCAACCGCTGCACAGACGGGGCTTGCGCGGCGGGTCAACCGGGCGAGGTTCTGCGGGAGTTGGTCAATCAAACCGGTGATTGGGTGAAGTTCCTGCCGGACCTCTCGGTTCTTGTGGTCGATCAGGACCAGGCCGATCCTGCCATATATACACTGACCAATGACCGGGCGCATACCAACGTGGCCTTTCTGTTCGACGAGACCGGACGCCGCGATCCTGCATCGGATGTCCTGACGATCCTGCCGGGGATGGTTGGTAGCTATCCGAATTTCTTCTTTTTTGTACCGCAGGATCAGATGGGCCGCTTTGTTGCTGCGCTGAAATCTATCCGGTCGCAAAACGACTACATGGCGGTGGTCGCAGAATTCGGCCTGCGCCGGACCAGCCCCGAATTCTGGCGCATCAGCGATCAACTGCATGATCGTTTTCTGGCACAAGACCCGCTTCAGGCCGGGGTGCTTGACCTCAACAGGTACAAGGATCCCAAATCGGACGACGACCCGACCTAGGCATTATCACTTGCAGCGGTCGGGCACGGAACTTTGATCGACGGCGGGTTGGCTCAGCTTGCCTCAGAACCCGTTGGTTCCTAAGTTAAACCTATGTGGTCTTTTGCAGATATCCGACCTGCCTACAGCCGGGCCGAGCGTTTCAGTGACGGTGTCGTGCATGTGTTGGGTGTTGCATCGGCCGCAATTGCGGTGCCTGTTTTGATTACCATTACCGCCCTGAACCGGGCTGAGCCCGAGGCCCTGCTGGGCGTTTCAATCTATGGGGCCACGTTGGTGATGATGCTGACCTTTTCGGCCCTCTACAACATGATCGAAAGCGAAAGATGGAGCAGCCTGCTGCGCCGTCTGGATCATTCCGGCATCTATGTGAAGATTGCCGGGACTTACACGCCTTTTCTGTTGTTGTCGGGCGGGCAGGCACCGGGGTTGTTGATCGGTTTATGGTCATCGGCGACGCTGGGTTCGGTCCTGAAACTGATCGATCCGGCGCGGTTCAAATGGTTCGGATTGGCCCTGTACCTGATGATGGGTTGGGCCGTTGTCTGGGCCGGCCCCACCATGCTGGCCGGGCTTTCGCCAATGATCGTCTGGCTGATCGCTGCAGGTGGTTTGATCTATACGGCCGGGGTCGCGTTCTACCTGTTGGACCATCTGCCCTTTCACAACACCATCTGGCACGTATTTGTCCTGACCGGCAGCGCGCTGTTCTTCACCGCTGTCACGGCCCATGTGTTGTTTGGCCCCTCTCAGATCGTGTGACGCCTTTCGCTGGGTACTGCGCTTGCAATACCTGACTAAAACAGTCATATAAACCCCGGCTCAGTCAGATCCTGTCGAATCACGCCCGGCCGCCTTCCGCATAAGCCGCATGAGACAGGGGTTTGACCATGAACCAGATGCTGAGCACGCTATTGGCGACAGATGATGTGGCCCGCCAACACGGATGCCGTCTAAAGCCCGCCTTGCGCGCAGCGATTGAGGCGCATTTGCGCTATCCCGCCCACGCAACGGCCCCGGACTCGCAAGAGGTGCCGGATGATTTGCCCGCGAACGCGATCACCCTGACCCCAGCACCCCATGAACCAAAAAGGGGCCTGGCATGACAGCGGTTTTCAACACGGCACCATTCGAGGGCATGCGGACGATCGACGCATATCCGTTCGACCGGTTCGAGATCGGCCTGCTGGTCGTCGCGCGCCATCATCTGGACGCGCTGCGATGCCCGGAGACGCAAGCGTGGCATCACGCTTACTCAATCGCGGCCGAGCGTTGGGGGGATACGCTTGGCTTGCCTGCGGCACATCTGCTGGCGCGGTTTCTGAAATTCGTGACACAGTGCCGCGAAGATGGGTTTGATCACATCGATCCGTTTTGTGAGCACAGCCGCGACTATGTCACCGAGGACGAAGCCGCCATGCTCTACGCGCTTCATTTTATGCGACGCGACAACACGCCCAAAGCGCGTGATGCGGTGGATGCGCTGACCGGTGGGCGTCTTGATCCAGATGTGATCCGGTCTGGCCTGACCTTTGCCAACCGTTTTCCCGCAGGCACTGCGCCGATTGCTTCTTCGCGAACGAGGGCGAAGCTGCGCGTTGTCGGGTAACGCGCGCTCAGCGGGGCTCCAGCCTTATATTCAATGTGAAACTGAAACGGTCGCCAGGCAGGCCCTTGGGCGCTTTGGGAACCTTCTTGGCGCGCGCAACCGTTGCCAGGGCCGCCTTGTCCAGCAGCGGGTTGCCCGAAGACTTTGCCAGCCTGTGCGACAACACACGCCCATCGCGGGAAACGGTCAGGCCGACGCGCACAACGCCGGTGGCATCCGCACCGCGGGGATAGCGCTTGTACCGTTCAATCCGTGCCCGAATTTTTGCGCCCCAAATGGCCTCCAGCTTGTCTTGCTTGCCCGAATTTCCCGTCGCAACAGCGGCAGAACCCGCTCCGGCCTGCGATCCGCCACCTGTTCCGGCGGCGACTTCTTTCTTGCGGCCCGCGCTTGTGTGTTCAGCTTTGCGCCCTTGTTGCTCAGCTTCTTTCTTTGGCTGAGGTTTTGCAGGTTTTTGCGTTTGTTTTTTCGGTTTGGGCCGAGGGGTGGGCGGCGGCGTCGTGTCCACCTCAACATTGTCATCCTTTTGCGGCTGGGCAAGTGCGACGGCCATCTGGGCGCGCGGCGCTTGCGCTAGCTCCATCTCCGGTATCACAAGCTCGGACGTGGCAGGGGCCTGAGGGTTTGACAAGGTGGTCTTGGGCTGCGTCTTGGGTGGGGCTTCCCAGGCGTCCACCATTTTCGCAACTGTCTGCGCGGCGGCCTCGATCGAGATCATAGTCTCGCCACCGCTGCCGCCTGCGGACTGACCCGATCTGGGTGGGCTGGCAAAGACCACCAGATGCAACAGCACCGCCACCGCGACAAAGACAACCCCTTCAACCCAGCGTTTCATTGCTGCGCCACCACAAGATCCACCCGATGCAACCCGGCCTGCGCCAGATCGCTTAACAACCCGGCCAGGATTTTGGCCTCAAGCTCTGCATCGGCGCGGATTTGTATCAGGCTGTCGGTCTCGCTGTTGGCTTGCAATGCGGCCAGCGCGGCCTCGCCCTCCAGCCCTACGAATGAGGTTCTGCCGGTTTGATGGACATAGAGTATCCGCTCCCCCTCAGGTTCCAGTTCTGAGCGGGTTTGGGGTGGTGTCACCTCGAACGGCTCGGGTTTGGCCAGGTTTGAGGTCATCAGGAAAAAGATCAACAACAGAAAGACGACGTTGATCATCGGCACGATGGATTCGGGTTTGGATTTTCGCGGCGGGTCGGTGAAGTCCATGCGGCTACTCCAACAGCACGACCGAGGTGATCCCCGCCGCGCGCAGGGTTTCGGTCACGGTCACGACCCGCTGAAGCGTCGCGCCTTCCTTGCCCCGCAGGATCACCATGTCGCTGGGGCTTTGCATCAGCGGCACCAGGTCACCCACCACATCGCGTGTCACGATGCCGTTCAATAGCTCTCCGTCGGGAAGGATATCGATCAGGCGCGGTGGGCCGGTGTATTCACCCCCTGCCGAGGCCAGCGGCAGCGGCAATACGGCGTCGGCCCCAAACCGCGATGCCAGCATGAAGAACACCAGCAGCAGAAACACAACGTCGATCATCGGCGTGAGGCTGGGTTTGCGTCTGGGTTTGGCGGGTGGTGCGAATTGCATCAGATCATTCTGCCGCCAGCTTCAATTTGTCGGGTTGGGGCGCGACAAACAGCCGGACGGCGCTGTCTTCGACGTCGCGGCGAATGCGGTCGATCACGGCCTCAAACCATGTCAGCGCGGCCGAGGCGGGGATGGCAACGGCCATACCAGCGGCGGTGGTCAGCAGCGCCTCCCAAATGCCGCCCGCCAGCAGGGCAGGGTCGGCGCGGTTGCCGGATTGCTGCAGGGCCTGAAACGCGGCAATCATGCCCAGTACGGTGCCCAAAAGGCCCAAGAGCGGCGCGATGGTTACGATCAGCTCAAGCGCCCGCAATCCCACACCGGCATTGGCGATCTCGCGCTTGGCAATACGGGATACTTCTTCGCGGGCATGTGCGTCCGGCAGCGCTTTGATCGCTTCAATTGCGTGCAGCACCACTTTGGACCGGACACCGCGGCGGCCTTGTACCGTTGTCAGGGCGCTTGCGATGTCACCGTTCTCAAACAGGGTGACGGCTTGCCCTGCTTTGCCGCGCGACCAGGCGCCCATCAGGGCCAGACGCCAGGTTTTCCACAGGATCAGAGCCACCGTGATCACGGATAGCGCGGCGATGACCCAGATTGACGGCCCGCCATTCTGTAGAAACTCTGCCGCCTTTGCAGATGCATCCTGCGCGGTCCCAAGCAGGTCCTGCGATTGTGGTGCGGGGTCTGCGGTTATGTCCGGTTGGATCGGACCATGGTGGAGCGCAGGGTCCCAAGGCAACGGGGCCACGCTGTCCGCGTCAGGTTGGGGTAGGGCAAGGTCGATCTCAGGTTGCGGTGGCGCGGCCAATATGGGGCTGCTGTCGGCAATGGTGGGTACGTCCTGGGCCACCAGCGGCAAGGGCAACACGATCAGCGCCGCCGCCAGGATCAAGCGCCAGACGCCCGTGGTGCGGCGGAACGCGGGCCGCAGAAAGCGGGTCGGAGTGTCTGAGTCAAACATCATAACGCGTCTTCTTTGCCAGAGCCCGCGCGGGGGGTGTCCGGTGCACCGCAGCTTGCACACGCATGTGCGGGGGTGGCCGTTAACCGTTCAGGCGGGTCGAAATTTTGGGATTGCTTGACCGGTTGCGCTGTATTTCTGCGACGCGGGTCTGGCTGGGGCGAGTTCATAGACTGTACTGGATGGGGTAGATATTCGAATGTGTTTTGTCAACGCAGGAAGGCCGCAGCATGCACTGCGGCCTTCGTGGTTTTTCGGGATCAGAACGTGGCCGTCACGAACAGGTTGATGTTCCGTCCCGCTGCCGGGATCTGATCATTGGCGCGGTAGGATTTGTCGAGGATGTTGTTCAGCTCAAGCGTCAGCAGGGCGTTCTCGGTCAGGTCCAGGCTGCCGCGGAAGTTCAGCGTGGTCCATCCCGCCGTCGGATTGGCACCAGTGGGTGTACCAGTGTTCACAACGTTGCCGTCCTCATCCCGCAACTGGGCCGAGCTTTCGCCGCGCAGGAAGACATCCCAGGTGCCCGACAGGCTGGTGGTTTGCCAGTCGGACCGAACCCCCAGTGTGCCCGTCCAATCTGGTGTGCCGCTGTCTTTGGTGCTGAACCCGTTGGAATAGGTGAACTCACGCGTGACATTCGACAGGATCGCATAGGGACGCAGACCAGCCCAGCCCGGATCAACCTCGGCTGCGATCTCAAAGCCCCAGCTGTCGGCGCTTTCGACGTTGTCGTAAATCAGCTGCCCGGGGGCGTTGGGGTCGGCGACCGTGGTAATGTAGTTCTTGGCCTCGGTGTAGAACACGGCTGCATCCAGAACCAGATTGCCCCGATCCACCCGTGCGCCGATTTCGTAGTTCGTGGCCGTTTCGGGGCGCAGATCCGGGTTGCCGTTGATGATCTGACCGCCAGCCGAAGTGGTCAGGAACAGTTCCGACAACGACGGATAGGTGTAGCCCTGCGAGATATTGGCCCGCAGCACAGAGGTATCAGACAGGTTGTAGACCAGCCCGGCTGAGCCCAGCCAGCGATCGTCGCTGTTGCTTTGACCCGGCTGTGCCACGCCATCGACCGTGCTGTTCTCCAGATCGCTTTCCACGTTGTAGTACCGCGCACCAACTGTGGCGGTGAAATCACCGAACGTGACTTCGTGCTGGCCAAAGATGCTCGCGGTTTTGATCGTGGCGTCGTAGAAGCGGGTCGATGTGATCGGGGGTGGGAAGGGGCCTGCAAAGCTGACAAGCGACCCTTTCGTGGTCTCCAGCCGGTCGTCATCATATTCCAGCCCGACAACCGAGCGGTGACCCGGCGCAAATTCGAAATTCGCGGTGGCCACGACACCCTTGGTGGTCTGCTCGTCGTCCGAAGTGGCGTTCACAGTGGGGCCGCCCGGTCCGGTTCCAAAGGTGCTGTCGAACACGCGATCCACGGTCTGGGTGTAGGCGCTGACCTTCAGCATCGACATCCAAGGGGTCAGGTCCTCGCCCTCGTAAAAGGCGCTATACTTGCGCAGGTCGCGCTTGGGCAGATCGATCACGGCGCTGGGACTGCCGGTGAATACCTCGGTCGAGGCATCAAAGTCCTGCGCGCGGAAGCCTACATAGCTTTGACCAAAGCGATAGCCGACAAAGCCGAAAACGCCGTCTTCTTCGCTGCTGGATGGTTCCAGATCGCCGTCCGGGGTCTTGCGGTCATTCAGGTCCAGTTTGGAATAGGACAGGCGATAGTCGAAATTGTTCAGCGAACCTGCGATGCTGGCCGCCGCGCGATAGCCGTCATTGGCCCCAATGTAACCGGCCGTGCCCGAGACTTCGACGGGCTTGTCCGCGCCACGCTTGGTGATGATGTTGACCACACCGCCAATTGCCCGGTTGCCCGACACAACGGATGACGGGCCGCGCACGATTTCAATTCGTTCAATGTCTGTGGGCGATACCAACAGCGGCGTGCCATAGCGGTTGTGATCCGACAGGCGCTGCCCGTCCAGCATGATGGCCACCCGCTGTGAGGATTCGCCGCGAATACGGATACGGTCCAGATCGTTTTCCGAGACCTGAACGCCTGGTACATCCGACAACAGGTTGGCGACAGATGTGGGCGGGATCTCACGAATCTCACCCTGGTCAACAACAGTGACTGAGCCCGGACTTTTGAACACTTCGGTCGGAATGCCGGTGCCCGTGACGATGATGTCGTCCAGTTGGATCGGGTTGTCATTTTCCTGCGCCCAAAGTGGCGTGGTCGCAAAAACGGCGCTGGTCAGCGCCAGAGTTGCAGTAGACAGCTTGAGTGCTGATTTCATTTTTAACCCCCAGAAGGTTCCACGGTGCAGTGAGTGATGCACCCGCCTGAAACAGGCGAAATTCGTATGCTACCTTGCGGAATGCTGGGTGTTTCTTGTGGACCGGCCCGCAGGGATGCCTGCGCCTAGGTCCGAATGGCCGGGGCTCTAACGGTGTTATTCACAAAATACCATAGTAATTTTGTCAGAAAATAGCTCCGTGCCCTTGATGCCACAGCCTTGACTGCTTATGACAGGGTCCGACAACAGCATAAGCAGTGCACAGCCCGGTCGTCTCGGTCCCAGCCAATTGCGCTTTGAGTCCGTTCAGGAGACGACCATGACCCAACCCAGCCCGTCTGAAATCCGTACTGCCCGGTCAGAGCAGCCCAAAAAGCGCGACCGCGATCTGGCCGACCAATTGGGCGTGTCCGAGGCGCAGCTGGTAGCAGCCCATGTTGGGCATGGCGTGGTTCGGATCAACCCGGATATGGATCAACTGATCCCTTTGGTGTGCGGTTTGGGCGAGGTCATGGCGCTGACCCGCAACGAAAGCTGCGTGATCGAAAAAGTTGGGGTCTATGATGATTACCGGGGTGGCCCTCATGCGTCATTGGTCGCCAATCACGAGATCGACCTGCGCATGTTCCCGCGCCACTGGGTGCACGGGTTCGCGGTGACCAAAACCCTAGAGGATGGATCAGAGAGGCAGTCCCTGCAGGTCTTTGATGCGGCGGGTGACGCGGTCCACAAGATTTTTATGCGCGATGCCTCTGATGCAGGCCGGTGGGATGGCTTGGTTCAGGCGCTGGCTTTGCCTGACCAGTCAGACACCCTGATGGTGGAACCCCGTGCCGCGGTTGAGCCCGCCAAGGTTGATGTGGCGAAAACGGATCGTCTGCTTGCGGGCTGGGATGACATCACCGACACGCATCAGTTCCTGCAGATGGTGCGCAAGCTCAAGCTCAACCGTCTTGGGGCTTATCGTATGGCTGGGGCACCCTATGTGCGCCCGCTGGCGGTCTCGGCTGTGGATACGGTCCTGCATCGGGCCGCTGAAATCGGCCTGCCGATCATGGTGTTTGTCGGCAATATGGGCTGTATTGAAATTCACACCGGACCGGTGAAAGAGATCAAGCAGATGGGTCCATGGCTCAACGTTCTGGATCCGGGCTTTAACCTGCACCTGCGCGCCGATCATATCGCCGAGGTTTGGCAGGCGACCAAGGCCACGAAACGGGGCGATGCGATCTCGGTCGAGGCGTTTGATGCGCAAGGCGCACTGATCCTGCAGATTTTCGGTGTGTTGGCCGAACCCGAAGCCGCCGCACAGTGGAATGACCTTGTTCATTCGCTTGCAGACTTGCCGCAGGAGGTGCCAGCGTGACCCGTTTGCCCTTGAAACTGGCCGCGTTTGCGGTGCTGCTTTCGGCTGTCAGTGCGATGGCCGAGCCCGCCCAACGGATCGTTTCTGCCGGTGGGTCGATCACGGAAATCATCTATGCGTTGGGGCAGGAGCACCGGCTGGTGGCCCGCGACAGCACCTCGAACCACCCGCCGCAGGTGGCTGAACTGCCCAATGTCGGCTATGTCCGCCGTCTGTCCGCCGAGGGTTTGCTGTCGGTCAATCCCGACCTGATTTTGGCCGAAGAGGGTGCTGGCCCGCCGGAAACGCTTGAGGTTCTGTCTGAAAGCCACATCCCGCTGGTGAGTATTCCCATGGGCCATGACCGCGCCGCCGTGATGGCCAAAATCGCCGCGGTGGCTGAGGCGCTTGGTGTCCCCGACAAGGGGCAAGCGTTGGCCGAACAGGTTGGCGCGACCATTGACGCGGCGACCGCGCAGGACGATCTGACGGATCGGCGTGTCCTGTTCATCCTGACCTTGCAGAATGGGCGTATTTTGGCGGCGGGTTCGGATACGGCGGCTCAGGGCATCATCGAACTGGCAGGGGCCAGAAACGCGATCGAGGGGTTTGAAGGCTACAAACCGCTTAGCGATGAAGCGATCATTACCGCCGCGCCGGATGTGATCCTGCTGATGGAGGGGGGGCGCCCCGCGCAGATAACCGATGACGAGGTTTTGCAGCATCCGGCAATCGCCGCCACACCCGCCGGACAGAACGCCCGTCTTCTGCGGATGGACGGAATGCTGCTCTTGGGCTTTTCGGTGCGGACAGGGCAAGCGATCACCGATCTCTCGGCTGGTTTGCGCGACGTAAATGGTTGAGTGCACCACCGCCGCCATGCCCATCGAAGGGGATCGAAGCGCCACGGCGCGCCGGATAAGTTGGGTATTGCTGTTGGTTCTGGGCTGCGCGGTGGTCAGCGGGTTGGCCACAGGCGCGGCAGGCACATCGCTGTGGCAGGCGCTGCTGGACGTGGCGCAGGGGCAGGACCTGGCATTGCGCGACCGGGTGGTTCTGATTGATATCCGCGCGCCGCGGGTGATCATGGGCTGCCTTGTGGGTGCGGCGCTGGCCGTGTCCGGGGCACTGCTGCAGGGGTTGTTTCGTAACCCGCTGGCAGATCCGGGAATTGTCGGGGTCAGCGCGGGCGCCAGCCTCGGGGCAGTTTGCGCGATTGTGTTGGGCGGCATGCTGACGCTGGCCTCAGGGTTCGCCACGTGGCTTGTGCCGATTACGGCTTTTTTGGGGGCTTGGACCACCACTGTTTTGTTGTACCGCGTTGCAACGCGCCGGGGCAGGACCTCGGTCGCGACCATGCTGCTGGCGGGGATTGCACTGACGGCGCTGGCCATGGCGTTCACGGGTGTCCTTGTCTACATGGCCGACGACACGCAGCTGCGCGATTTCACCTTCTGGTCGATGGGTTCGCTGGCGGGCAGCAGTTGGAGCAAGGTCTGGATCGCCATTCCCCTGATCGTGGTCCCGCTTTTGCTGTCTCCGCTGTTGGCGCTGGGGTTGAACGGGCTGGCCTTGGGTGAAGCCGCTGCTGGCCATATCGGTATCCGGGTGCAGCGGCTGAAAACCAGCGCCATTCTGATCGTCGCTGCGGCCACAGGCGCAGCGGTGGCCGTCAGTGGAGGGATCGGATTTGTCGGTATTGTCGTGCCGCATCTGCTGCGGCTGGCCTCGGGGCCAGATCATAAATATTTGCTGCTCAACTCGGCTTTGCTGGGTGCGGCCCTTCTGGTGTTGGCGGACCTGATCAGCCGCACGATCATCGCGCCCTCGGAGTTACCTATCGGGATCGTCACTGCCGTGATTGGTGCGCCGTTTTTTCTTTGGATATTGCTGAGGCAACGCGGAATTGTGGACCTGTAGACAATGCTGATTGTGTCCGACCTGAACCTGCGTCTGGGGCGCCGGTTGATCCTGAACGCGGTGTCTTTCTCGGCCAATCCCGGGCAGGTGACCACCATTGTTGGCCCCTCGGGCGCGGGTAAGTCCACGTTGTTGGCCGCCCTGACAGGGGACCTGCCATTTGACGGTGCAGTTACGCTGAACGGTGTGGATATCGCGAAAGCCAGCCCCGTCACCCTATCCGAACTTCGCGCCGTGTTGCCGCAATCCACACCGATGAGCTTTCCTTTCACCGTGCTTGAGGTGGTTCGCATGGGGCGGGTGCGCATGGATGGCGATGACCGGATTGCCCTACAGGCGCTGTCCCAAGTGGGGCTTGGTGGGTTTGAGGGGCGGTTCTTTCAGGAACTGTCCGGAGGGGAACAACAGCGTGTGCAGCTTGCGCGCGTTCTGGTGCAAGTGTGGCAGCCGACAGGTCCTGACGGTGCGCGCTGGCTGTTTCTGGACGAGCCGGTTTCAAGTCTGGATATCGGGCATCAGTTGCAGGTGATGCGGATCGCCCGGGACTTTGCGGCCCACGGGGGCGGCGTCGTAATGGTGATGCACGACCTCAATCTGACTGCCATGAGCGCGGATCGCGTGGTCCTTTTGTCTGGCGGAAACGTTCTGAATGTTGGCCGCCCGCATGAGACGCTGCGCGACGATCTGCTCAGCACCGCTTATGGCTGTCGCATCGCTGTAAACCGCACCCCTGAGACGGGTGTTTTTCTGCTGCCTCAGGTGGCCGGTGCCAGCGTTTGAGGGGCTGAGATAACGTATTTGTGAACGTGGGCCTCAATTGGCAGCACGCCGGATTTCCCTGCAAAGCCTGAGGATTTGATACAGAATTTTGCTTGCAGGCAGAATTCTTTGAGGGCTTGACACCGCTTGGTTGATATCTGCTATGACGGGCGAAACAAGATTCCTGATAAAAATTATCAGTTAAAACGGAGAGGACACTCTAATGGTAAAGCCCGCGCTCAAACTCACTTCGGCGCTTGTCGCCGTCACGCTGTTCAGCAGCGCAGCAATTGCGGATCAGGCTTACGGCCCGTTTCCGGTGACCGTGAAGGGATATGAAGGCGATAAAACCAACTCGGTTTCCTACTCCGGGCAGATTGCGCGACATGTGCTGCATGACAGCCTGAAAAAGCTTGCCGGTAAGGGCGATGGTGGCAACAACGCGGCTGAGGTCGAGGCGCTGATGCTGGCCTATTTCAACGGCTCGGACGCAGACCTTGAGATCATCGCGCCGGTTTCGAAAGACGGGTTCCCTATCAAGCAAGCGACCTTGAACGAGATTTCCAAAGGCAAGAACATCTCGGGCAAGTTCTACAATGGCGCCATGACGGCTTGGCCGGGCAACCAGTCGGGTGTCGATGTCGCGCTGCAGATGATCAGTTTGGCGGCTGCCTCGAACCAGGGCTACGACCCGGTGAACGGGATGGATTGGGGTCAGCTGATCTCGAAATACACGCTGGGCGCGATGGCATATAATCAGGCGGTCGACAACTATCTCGACGAGAAACTGGAAGCGGACAACAAGCCCAACGACAAGCCTTATTCCGAGGGTGCCCATTACACCGGCAAAGAACACAGCTGGGATGAAGCGTTCGGCTATTTCGGTGCCGCTGCGCATTCGGTCAGCCTGTCACCGGATCAGAACTATGCGGTGTCCAAGCAGAAAGATCTGGCTGCCGCAGATGCCAATGGCGACGGTGTGATCGACCTGAAGACCGAATTTGTCTTTGGTCCGGCCTATTACGCAGCAGGTGCTGACCGGGGTGGCAACAAAAACACCCAGTACATGACCACAATCTTCAACGCGTTCCGCGATGGTCGTGCCCTGATCGCGTCCGCCAATGGCGAAGCGCTGACTGATGAACAGCGTGCGCAGCTGAAGAACTATGCCGATATCATCGAAACCAACTGGGAAAAGACGCTGGCCGAAGCCACGTTCAAGTATGCCGGTTCGGTTTACAAAGACATCGACAAGATCAAATCGGGCGAAGACACGGACAAAGCACTGCGCAATTACGCCAAGCACTGGGGTGAGCTCAAGGGCTTCTCGATGGCGCTGCAGTCGGGCAAGAACAACCTGGGTGCCACTGCGATTGATCTGAACTGGCTGATCGGCTTCGGCCCGGCGATGCCCGATGGCAAAATGGTGTCTGACATCGATGCAGACGGCAACTTTGTGCGGGGTCGCGAGATGTCGCTGGATGACTATCAGGTCAACATGCTCAAGGTGCAAAAGCTGCTGATCGACAAGTTCGGCATCGAAAGCCGTGCCAACGATGCAACCGCTGATTTGGCGGCGCTGGCTGAAAAGCTGGGCACCAACGCATCGGCTGAAAACGACTAAGGATCATCTGATCCCTTCCCGGCGGTCAGTGGGCCGCCGGGTATTCAGCGGAAAACAGGCCCTGTGGAATTTCTCGATCAAATAGGCGCGGTCTTTGCTGACTTTTCAAACCCCAAGAAGCGGATCTTCGTGGGGTATCTGTTTCTCACAATCCTGATTGCCCTGCTGTGGCTGGTGTTTGTTCGCAGGTCATCCATCCGTTCTGCGCTGAGCGAGGTGTTTAACCGCAAAGTCATACTCTCGCCTTCGGCCAAAGCGGATTACAAGATATTCCTGATCAACCGCGTCTTTACGTTGTTCATCTCTCCGCTGCTGGTGTCGCAGCTGGCGATTGCAACGGCTTTGTACTACGCGTTGCATGACATGAGTTTCCTGCAAAAGGGCGTTTTTGCGGGCATGCCTCAGGGCGTGATCGTGGCGCTGTTTACAGTGACGATTTTTATCGTCGATGATTTCACCAAATACCTTCTGCATCGTTGGATGCATCGCTGGCCGCTGCTTTGGGCCATTCACAAAACTCATCATTCCGCTGAAACCATGACGCCGATCACGGTGTACCGCACCCATCCGCTGGAGGGGGTTTTGTACGGAATGCGCGGGGCCGTGGCGCAGGGGACGGTGATGGCGACGTTTCTGTTCTTTTTCGGAAACGCGGTCGATCTGTACACGGTGCTGGGCGTCAATGTGATGTCGTTTGTCTTTCATGTCACCGGCTCGAACCTGCGGCATTCGCATATCTCGATCCGGTATTGGCGCTGGTTGGAACATATCCTTATCTCTCCGGCGCAGCATCAGGTGCATCATTCCATCGCGCGGGAACATCACGACAAAAACTTTGGCGTGGCATTTGCCGTGTGGGATTGGCTGTTCGGATCATTGCACCTGTCCGAGCGGGACAAGGCCCTGACCTTCGGGTTGCAACCGTCCGAGGCGCATGCCTCGAACCTGTTGGACATCTATGTCCGTCCCTTCCGCGATATGGCGGCTGTTATCCGGCGACGAATCCGCAAAGTCGGAGGCTCAAGATCGGCAAAACGCGCGGATCGCCGGGCAAAGCAGTCCAAAGTGTCTCAGACGCCTGCCGAATAGATCGGTTCGGCGAAACCAAGCGCATCGGGTCAGATTGCGCGCATCCTTCGGGTTTTCAAGTGTTTACGGTCTTAAACTTTGGGCAAACCTGCCGGTTTGTCTGCAGTGGCGTTGTTCCATTCTGAGGTGAAGGCAGGGCGTACAAATTGGTCGCAGTTGAAAATTTGTAAATTATCGATAATAACGAAATAGAGGTTACATAAACTGAAAGAATATCGATATAATGGATCAAGCTTCTTCGACATGGACCCGACAAGCGGCACAGGCTGTTTATGACCTGCCGCTGATGGACCTGCTGTTTCGCGCGCAGACTGTGCATCGTGAGAATTTTGATCCCAACAAAATCCAGACATCCAAGCTGTTGTCGATCAAGACAGGAGGCTGCGCCGAGGATTGTTCCTATTGCTCTCAATCGGCCCGCAATGGCTCCAAGCTGTCGGCATCGAAACTGATCGAGGTTGAGCGTGTTCTGTCCCAGGCGCGCAAAGCCCGCGATGGCGGGGCCACCCGGTTCTGCATGGGTGCCGCCTGGCGCGAGCCCAAGGACCGCGACATGGACGCGCTGGTCGCGATGGTGCAGGGGGTCCGTGCCATGGGGATGGAGACCTGCATGACGCTGGGCATGCTGGACGAAAACCAGGTCTTTCGCCTGCGCGATGCGGGGCTGGACTATTACAACCACAATATCGATACCTCGGAACGCTATTACCCCGAGGTGATCACCACCCGTACCTTTGCCGACCGGATCGATACGCTCACCCGTGTGCAAGAGGCCGGGATCAAGGTTTGCTCGGGCGGCATTCTCGGCATGGGCGAAGAGGTTCAGGACCGCATGGATATGCTGGTGACGCTGGCAAACATGGGCCCCGCGCCGGAATCGGTGCCGATCAACATGCTGATGCCGCAGGAAGACACGCCGCTGGCCGATGCCAAGCCGATTGACCCGATCGATTTTGTGCGCGTCATCGCCACTGCCCGCATCATGATGCCGTCTTCCTATGTGCGTCTCTCTGCCGGACGCAGCGACATGAGCGATGAGCATCAGGCGCTGTGTTTCATGGCCGGGGCGAATTCGATCTTTGTTGGGGAAACCCTGCTGACTGCGGAAAACCCCGAAGAGGACACCGATGCGATCCTGTTTGCCAAGCTGGGCCTGCAGGCCGAAACGGTCGCCGGTCAAAGCGGTGTGGAAGCCGCCGAATGAGGGCGCTGACCCGATTGCGCTCGGTGCTTGACACGTTGGAGGCTCGTCATCGCCGCCGGTCACTGGCCCCGCGACAAGGGTTGGATTTTGCGTCGAACGATTACCTTGGCCTCGCGCAGTCGCCCTTGCTGAAACGGGCGGCGCAAGACGCTTTGGACCGCGGTGTGCCGCTGGGTTCGGGCGGGTCGCGCCTGTTGCGGGGCAATCACCCCGAGCATGAGGCGCTTGAGGCCGAGGCCGCCGCGTTCTTCGGGGCCGAGGCTGCGCTGTTCATGGGGGGTGGGTTTCAGGCCAATCAGGCGATATTCTCAACCTTGCCTGCTGCGGGTGACCTGGTTCTCTATGACGATCTGATCCATGCCAGCGCACATGAAGGGATGCGCATGGGTCGTGCCGATACGCGCGCCTTTGCCCATAATGATGTGGCAGATGCCCGCCGCGCGCTGACCGAATGGCGCGCCGCCGGCGGCACCGGGCAGATCTGGATCGCGGTCGAAAGCGTTTACTCGATGGAGGGGGATCTGGCGCCGCTAAGGGCCCTGTCCGATCTGGCCATTGCGTTCGACGCTGTTCTGGTTGTGGATGAAGCCCATGCCACCGGCGTTTTCGGACCCGGCGGCAAAGGTCTGGCCCATGGTCTGGGGGCCGAGGTTCTGACATTGCACACCTGCGGCAAGGGGCTTGGCGTTTCGGGTGGGTTGATCTGCGGTGCGCGCGTGATGATCGAAACGCTGATAAACCGCGCACGGCCTTTCATCTTTGCAACCGCGCCTGCGCCCTTCAATGCCGCCCTTGTGCGCGCGGTTTTAGGGCATCTGCAAGACGATGTTTTGCCCCGTGCCGCGCAGGATCGCATGGCATATGCCCATGCCGCCGCGCTCAGGGCGGGTGTTCCGCAAAAGCTCCTGCACAGCCAGATCATCCCCATCATTCTGGGGGATGACGCCGAAACGATGCAAATGGCCGCGACCCTGCAAGCGCGGGGGTTTGATGTAAGGGGCATCCGTCCGCCCACCGTGCCACGCGGCACGTCCCGGCTGCGGGTGTCGATCACCGGCAACGTCTCTCACCGCGACATCAGCGCGCTGTTTGAGGCGCTGGCGCAGCAGCGGTGTGAGGCCGCATGAGCACCATCATCGTCACCGGCACCGATACCGGCATTGGTAAGACCGTGTTCGCGGCGGGCCTGACAGCCGCCCTTGGTGCGCAGTACTGGAAGCCCGTGCAATCGGGGTTGGAAGAGGCGACAGATACCGAAACGGTCCGGGCGCTGACCGGTGCCGATGTGTTGCCCGAAGCCTATCGCCTGAACCTGCCAGCCTCACCGCATTTGTCGGCCGAGGATATGGGGATTGAGATCGACCCGGCCCGCCTGTCTCTGCCACAAGTGCCCGGTCCGTTGGTGGTCGAAGGGGCAGGGGGGCTGATGGTGCCTTTGAACCGTCATGTCTTTTTTCTTGATGTGATTGCACGGTGGAAGGCCCCGGTTGTTCTGGTGGCGCGTACCGCGCTGGGAACGATCAACCACACCGCCCTGTCGCTGATGGCGCTGCGGAATGTGGGATGTCACGTGGTTGGGGTGGCCTTTGTTGGCGAAGCGGAACCAGAGGTCGAAGAGACCATCGCACAGATGGGCGCGACCCGGCATCTGGGGCGCTTGCCTGTCCTTGATCCTCTCACGCCTGCTGCGCTGAAGGGCGCGTTTGCCGCCATCGACACCGACACGATCCGAGGTGCAATGTGACCCCGCTTGAGTTCGACGCCCGCCACCTGTGGCACCCGTACACCAACGTGTTGCAGCCCGGCCCGATGCATCTGATCACCGGGGCCGAGGGCGTCTGGCTGACCGCCGAGGACGGCACTCAGATGATCGATGCCATGTCCTCGTGGTGGTGTGCGGTGCATGGGCACCGTCACCCGGCGATCATCGCCGCGATGCAGGCGCAGTTGGAGCAGTTGCCCCACGTCATGTTCGGCGGGCTGACCCATTCCCCCGCGATCCAGCTGGGGCGCAGGCTGATTGACCTGCTGCCGGGCGGGATGGACCGGATCTTTTACAGCGACAGTGGCTCTGTCGCCATCGAAGTGGCGCTGAAAATGGCGGTGCAGTATCAGATGGCGCAAGCCCGGACGGGCCGGACCCAGTTCGCCACCATCCGGGGCGGCTATCACGGTGACACGTGGAAAGCGATGAGCGTTTGCGACCCCGTCAACGGCATGCACGGATTGTTCGCGGGGGCCCTGTCCGTTCAGCATTTCCTGCCCCGCCCACAGATCGCCTTTGGGCAGGAGTGGTCAGAGGATGGCGACCTGAACGGCCTGAACGCGCTGGAACATCTGCTGGCAACCAAGGCCGATCAGATCGCGGGCCTGATCCTTGAACCCGTCGTTCAGGGGGCGGGCGGCATGTATTTCTACCACCCCACATGGCTGCAACGCGCGGCCGAGATGTGCCGGGCCCATGACGTGCTGGTCATCTTCGATGAGATCGCCACCGGCTTTGGCCGCACCGGAGAGCTGTTTGCCCTGCACCATGCCGGGGTCGTGCCGGATATCATGTGTCTGGGCAAGGCGCTGACCGGCGGGCATATCACGCTGGCCGCCACGGTCACGACGGAAACCGTCGCCCGCCGGATTGGCGAGAGTGAGGCGGGCGTGATGATGCATGGCCCCACCTATATGGCCAACCCGCTGGCCTGTGCCGCGGCGGTGGCCAGTCTGGATCAATTGACCGAACGGGACTGGCGGGCTGAGGTTGCGGGTATTGCCGCTCAGATGGAAAACGAACTCGCCCCAGCGCGCGACTTGCCCGGCGTGGCGGATGTGCGCGTTCTGGGGGCCATTGGCGTGATCGAGATGAAAGAACGGGTCGATCCCTCTGTCGCGCATGGGCTGGCCTTGAAAACCGGTGTGTGGCTGCGCCCCTTTGCCCATAACATCTATTGCATGCCGCCCTACATCATCTCAGCCGATGATCTGAGCCGCGTGACCTCGGCCATGGTTTCACTGGCGAAAGGGGCATCATGAAACATCAGTGGTTGTCCCGCGCAGGAAGCGCCGAGGTGCTGGTGGTCTTTGGCGGCTGGGCTTTGGGGCCTGTACCGTTTCAGGGACTTACAGGCGCGACGGATGTCTTGTTCGTGGACGACTATACCCATCTGGATGACCCGCTTAACGATCTTGCGCAGTATGAAAGCGTGACCCTGATCGCCTTTTCCTTTGGCGTAGCCTCAGCTGCGCATTGGCTGGTGCAAACGGGTGTTCAGCCGCATCGGCTGGTTGCGATCAACGGTACGCTGTCCCCCGCCGATGCCCGACATGGTATCGAGCCTGATATGATCCGGGCGACGGCGGATCACCTCAGCCCCGCCAGTTTCGCCAAGTTCTGCCGCCGCGCCGGTCTGGTTGGCCCTGCACCGCAGATAGACATCCGCGCGGCGCAGTCTGAGCTTTATGCCGTGATCGAACGGGGTGCCGCGCCGAAGATCGATTTCCACCGGATCTGGATCGCGCAAGGCGACCGGATCATCCCAACCCGCGCGCAACAGGCGGCATGGTTGGGGCAGCAGGACGTGGTGAAACAGGTGCAGGCCCCGCATGTACCTTTCGCCAGCGGCCAAAGCTGGAGGCAGTGGATCGCATGAACGCCCCCTTGATCACCCGCGTGCAGCGCAGTTTCAGCCGCAGTTTTCAAACCTATCACGATGCGGCGGGACAACAGGCGCAGATTGCAGATCAGTTGGCGCAGGGTTTGCGTGATTGCGGCGCGCCGCGCCATTTTATCTCGGCGATAGAGTTCGGCTGCGGCACCGGTCATCTGACACGGCGGTTGCGGGATCGCTTTGGGTTCGGCACTTTGACGATCAACGATCTGTCGCCCCATGCTTCTCAGACGGCGGACACATATGGGGCCGATTTCCTGCCCGGAGATGCCGAAAGCATCCTCTGGCCGTCGCAACCGCACCTCATCGCTTCGGCGTCGATGATTCAGTGGCTGCCTGATCCGGCGGCTTTTTTGCGTCGGGCGGCGCATGCGCTGGCACCCGGGGGGTGGCTTGCGATCTCGGGCTTTGGCCCGCAGCAATATCATGAGCTGGTTCAGATCGGGTCGGCGGCCAAAGCGCCGGGCCTGTGTGGGCCGGATGCCTTGACCGCCGCTGTGAAAGACGTTCTGGACATTGTCGATGCCGGTGAGGATGAACGGCAGGTTCACTTCCCTACGCCGCGCAAGGTGCTAGAGCATCTGCGCCAGACGGGTGTGAATGGGCGGGCACAAAAGACGTGGACGAAATCCAGCCTGCTGGCGTTCAGCGCCGATTATACCCGTCTGTGCGGAGGCACCGAAGGCGTGCCGCTGACCTATCATCCCACGTGGATTATCGCGCGCAAACGCCCTTAGGCCAGCCGTGTCAGGTGGCGCTGCATCACCGCATGGGCCTTGGCCGCATCGCGATCCTTGATGGCGGCCAGAATGGCGGCATGGTCCGGATCGGCGCGCTGACGCCATTTGGCCGTGTGCAGTTTGTTGAAATGCCACGCGTATAGCAGTTGCAGGTTTTCGATTTCGGCCATCATCCGGGGCATGTTGCAGGCGGCGATGACAGCCATGTGAAAGCGTTGGTTGGCGTCCTCCCAATCCTGCACATTCGTGGCGTTGTCGCAGGTTTCATGCACCCGCTCGATCTGTGCGATCTGCTCGGTGCTGAGGTTGGGAACCGAATGCAGCAGGGCCACAGGCTCAAGCGCGCGGCGCATGACTCGCAATTCCTGAATGGCGTTCTGATCCATGGGTGCAACGCACATGCCCCGGCGTGGCATGGCCACGGCCAGCCCCTTGGACGCCAGCGCCAACAACGCCTCGCGCACGGTCACCTGACTGACGCCGAATTCGCGCGCGATCAGGTCCTGCCGCAGCTTTTCACCGGGTTGCAACGCCCCCTGAACGATCCGCGCCGAAAGCTTCTGCGCGATATCCTCTGATTTCTTGATCTGCTGCTCGGACACCTGTCCCCCGGCATGTTGACGCGTCTGTGAAGACGATTATCGACATGTCACAGGCTGAGCAACAGAGCGTTTGACCGCCGGTGGCTTTCATTGGCCGGAATGACTTTGCGGCACCTAGGCGTCAGACGGGGCAAGCAGGTTTCACAAACGCCCATGACGGGGCTAGGGTGCGGGGGAACTGTACGATCACGCGCCTGTCCGGAAAGGAATTGCCATGGATTTTGCCCCCTCGCCCCGCGCAGTGGAGCTCCGAGATCAGCTGAAACGGTTTATGGAGGCCCATATCTATCCGCGCATCCGCGACCATAAGGAAGAGATCGAGGCAGGCAATTTCCCGGTATCCTTCATGGAAGACCTCAAGGCGCTGGCGCGTGCCGAGGGGCTGTGGAACCTGTTCCTGCCATCGCTGCGTGATGATGAACCCGGAACGCGGCTGACCAATCTCGAATACGCGCCGTTGGCCGAGTTGATGGGTCAGGTCACATGGTCGTCCGAGGTGTTCAATTGCAATGCACCAGACACCGGCAACATGGAGCTGCTGCACATGTTCGCCACGCCCCAACAACGCACGGATTGGCTGGTGCCTTTGCTGAACGGTAAAATCCGATCTTCGTTTGCGATGACGGAACCGGATGTGGCCAGCTCGGACGCGACAAACATCACCACCTCGATCCGGCGCGAAGGGGATGAATATGTCATCAATGGCCGCAAATGGTTCATCACCAATGCCTGCCATCCGAATACCAAACTGTTCATCGTGATGGGCAAGACCGACCCGGAGGCGGACCGGCACAAACAGCAAAGCATGGTGATCGTGCCCAAGGACACACCGGGTCTAGAGATCGTGCGCAACCCCACGATCCTGAACATGCACGACCCCGAAGGCCATGCGGAACTGGTGTTCAAGGATGTGCGCGTGCCTGCTGGCAATCTGCTGGGCGAAGAAGGCAGCGGGTTTGCCCTTGCGCAGGCGCGATTGGGGCCGGGGCGCATTCATCACTGCATGCGCTCGATCGGGGCGGCCGAGATGGCGCTGTCGCTGATGGTGGAGCGCGCGCAAGAACGCAAAGCCTTTGGCAAGCAACTTTCAGAACAAGGTGTAATCCGCGAATGGATCGCCAAATCACGGCTTGAGATCGATCAGGCGCGTCTGCTGACTTTGCAGGCGGCATGGAAGATCGATCAGGTCGGGGCCAAGGCTGCGCGGCGTGAGATTTCGCTGATCAAGGTTGTAGCGCCCAATGTGCATGCCACCGTAACCGACCGGGCCATGCAGGTCTTTGGCGCAATGGGCATGACGCCCGATACGCCGCTGGCCGACAGCTATACCTGGGCGCGGGCTTTGCGCTATGCGGATGGCCCGGATGAGGTGCATCTGCAGGCCATCGCCAAGCAAGAGCTCAAAAGCTCGAACTTTGGCATGTCAGCGCAGTGGCTGACGCCGCCAAAGCGTTGAGCGTTTATTTGCCCTTCCAAACGGGGTCGCGCTTTTCCGCAAAGGCGCGGGCCCCTTCCAGCTGGTCCTCGCTGGCGTAGAGAACGTCCACTGTGCGCAGCTGGCGTTTGGTGATGCGGTTCATCGCGTCCTGAAATTTGGCATCCTCGGCGTCGCGGACAATGTCCTTGATTGCCGCATAGACCAGCGGCGGGCCCGACGCCAAAAGGCGAGCCAGCTCCCATGCGCGGTCCATCAACTGATCGGCGGCGGTGATTTCGTTCACCAGCCCCCAACGATGTGCTTCCTCTGCATCGAACCAGCGACCGGTCAGCAGCAGCTCCATCGCGATGTGGTAGGGGATGCGCTTGGGCAGTTTGACGCTGGCCGCGTCTGCCACGGTGCCCGACCTGATTTCGGGCAGGGCAAACGTGGCGTGTTCTGCGGCCAGGATCATGTCAGCCGACAGCGCCAGTTCCAGCCCGCCGCCACAGGCGATGCCATTGACCGCTGCGATCAAGGGTTTGTTCAGATCGCGCAGTTCCTGCAACCCGCCAAAGCCGCCCACGCCATAATCCCCATCCACCGCATCGCCATCGGCGGCGGCTTTCAGATCCCAACCGGGGCAAAAGAACTTGTCGCCCCCGCCGGTCAGGATCGCCACACGCAGGTCCGGGTCGTCGCGAAATTCGGCAAAAACCTCGCCCATCACGCGGCTGGTCGCCAGATCGATTGCGTTGGCCTTGGGCCGGTCCAGCGTCACTTCGAGGATCGCGCCGTCGCGCCGTGTTTTGATCGGGTCCATCTGTCAGGCCTTTCGGATAAGGGCGTCCACTGCCACAGCCTTGTCGGGCGTGCAGAGAAGCGGGTTGATCTCGACCTCGTGGGTCGTGTCGGCGTTTTTCATCACATATGCCTGAACGGCCTCAACGGCGCGGATGATTGCATCCATATCAGCCGCCGGTTGTCCGCGATAGCCCGCCAAAAGCGGCGCGATTTTCAAACCGTTCAACGCGCGGCGGATGTCATCGCCGGTTGCGGGCAACAGCAACGATGCCGTATCGCGCAGCACTTCGGTCAGAACTCCGCCCGCGCCCAGCGTCAGCACAAAGCCATGGGCCGGATCGCGCACGACACCCACCAGCAATTCGGCGACAGCCCCGGTGATCATCTCTTCGATCAAAATCTCATCGGTGCCGATGTCGGTGGCTGTCGCGGCCACGTCTTCGGCCCGGATACCCAGCCGAACGGCGGCATGTTCGGACTTATGCGCCAGCCCCACGCCTTTGACCGCGAACGGTGCCTGCATGTCTTGCGCAGCGCTCGTCGCCTCCACGCCGCGCACGGTGCGGTTCTGCGGGACAAGCAGGCCACATTCGGCGAGCACCTGTTTGGCCGTGCCCTCGGACAGGGTGTCGGTTGCCTCTGCCGTGCCCGGCAGCCAAACCGGTTGCGGTGACGGGGCGCGCACCTGACCCGCGGCGCGGGTTGCGGCCAGTGCCTCACGCAGTCCCATGAAGGGCACGACGCCTCCGGCCACCAATTCCTGCGCGACATCTTCGGGCAGCAGCTCTGGCAAGGTCGCGGCAATCGCGAACCGCGCGCCTGTGTCCGCCCTCACCTTCATCGCCGCGCGTGAGGCATAGGCCCAGTCGCTTGCATCCGTGGTCGGGTAGTCGAGGATGGAAAAGGTCAGGTCGATGTCATCGCCGGTCATGCCGGACCACGCACGTGCCATGGCCTCTTCATCGCGCCAGATATAGGTGTGGTAGTCCAGCGGATTGTTCAGCGCGACCATGGGCCCAAGTGCTGCCCGCAGATGGTCTTTCTTGTCGTCGGTCAGGCGCGGAAAGGTCAGCCCCGTGCCCAAAGCCATATCCGCGATCAGGCTGGCCTCACCCCCCGAACAGCTGATCGAGGCGATATTGCCACCCGGCAGCGGGCCATAGCAATGCAACAGCTTCAGCGTCTCAAGAAAATCAGGCAGGGCGGACAGGCGCGGGATGCCCAACCGTTCCAACAGCGCCTGCGCGCCTGCATCGCTGCCGGCAAGCGACGCGGTATGCGACACGGTCGCCGCCTGTGCCTGGTCCGAGGCCCCGACTTTGAGCGCGACCAGCGGGATGCCTTTGTCATACGCCTTGGCGGCCAGCGCCTCCCATTCGCGGATGTCTTTGAACCCTTCGATATGCAGACCCACGGCAGTCACCCGTGGATCGTCGATCAGGGCTGACGCGATTTCCGCCTGCGAGGTCTGCGCCATGTTTCCACAGGTCACCATATAGGCAATCGGCAGCGCGCGTTTCTGCATGGTCAGGTTGATCGAGATGTTCGAGCTTTGCGTCAGGATCGCAACGCCCGAGTCTACCCGTTTGGCCCCATGCTGATCGGGCCACAGCAACGCACCGTCCAAAGCGTTGATAAAGCCATAGCAGTTCGGCCCCAGAATGGGCATGTCGCCCGCAGCGGCGATCAGCTGATCCTGCAGATCGCCGCCTGTTTCGTCCTCAGCCACAGCCTCGGAAAAACCCGAGGCGAAACAAACCGCGCCCCCGGCCCCCATGCCGGACAAGATACGCACCGCCTCAATCGTGGCGTGGCGGTTGATGCCGATGAACACGGCATCCGGGGCGGCGGGCAGGTCTTCGAGGTGGCCATAGACCGCATGGCCCGCGATCTTTGCGGCCTTGGGATGCACGGGCCAGATGTCACCCGTGTATCCCATCCGTTCGGATTGCAGGATCACCTGCTCGCACCATGCGCCGCCTCCGACAACGGCGATGGATTGCGGGCGCAGCAGGCGGGTCAGATCCCGTGCCATCGTCAGGCGCCCAGCGGACGCAGAAGGTCACGGCTGATGATATGGCGCTGAATTTCGCTGGTGCCGTCCCAGATACGTTCGACCCGCGCATCACGCCAGAACCGTTCAATGGGGAAGTCATCCATCAGACCCATACCACCATAGATCTGCAGCGTGGCATCGGTGACCCGCGCCAGCATTTCCGACGCATAAAGCTTGGCCGAGGCAATCTCGCGGTTTGAGGGCAGGTTTTCATCCAGACGCCATGCGGCGGACAGGGTCAGCCAGTCGGCGGCGTCAATCTCGGTGATCATGTCAGCGATCTGAAAGCCAACGCCCTGAAACTTGCCAATCGGCTGGCCGAACTGCTTGCGTTCGGCCGCATAGCTCAGCGCATAGTCGAAACACCTGCGCGCGCGACCGACGGAAAACGCAGCCACGGTCAGACGGGTGGCGTAAAGCCATTCGTTCATGACGGCAAAGCCGCCATCCACCTCGCCCAGAACCTGCGCGTCGGGCAGGCGGCAATTGTCGAAGTAGAGGATGTAGTTCTTGTAGCCCTTGTGACTGACCGAATTATAGCCTTCGCGCACCTCGAAGCCCGGCGTTCCGCGATCAACCAGAAAGGTGGTGATGCGTTTCTTGGGGCCTTTGGGGGTTTCGTCCACGCCGGTGGCGATGAAGACGATAAAGAAATCCGCGTGCTCGGCGCCCGAGATGAAATGCTTGGAGCCGTTCACGACCCAATCGCCACCATCCCGCACGGCCTGACATTTCATACCGCGCACATCCGATCCGGCATCGGGTTCCGTCATCGCCAGCGCATCCATCTTTTCGCCGCGCACGGCGGGCAGCAGGTAGCGTTCACGCTGTTCGTCGTTGCAGGCCATCAGGATGTTCTGCGGGCGGCCAAAGAAATGCGTCAGGGCCATTGACCCGCGACCCAGTTCACGCTCGACCAGCGTGAAATCCACGTGGCTCAGACCCGCGCCGCCAACCTCTTCGGGGAAGTTGCAGGCATAAAAGCCCAGATCGATACACTTCTGTTTGATCTCTTCGCCCAGCTCGCGCGGGACCTGCCCGGTGCGCTCAACCTCGGCCTCATGCGGGTAGATTTCATTTTCGACAAAGCTGCGGACCGTGGAGACGATCATTTCCTGTTCTTCTGACAGACCAAACTGCATCGCGCGTCTTCCTTGAATAGGTGATTGACGCAGGAAACGGCATTGCGCAGTCTCATGGCATGCAGAATTCGACAAAAAACATGCAAGGTTGGAAAATTTGAGTCAGGCTTACACGATTTTGCTGTTTGACGGATTTTCGAACCATTGCCTTGCAAACATGGTCGAGCCGCTGCGCGCCGCCAATACTCTGTCACTGCAAAAGCTCTATTCCTGGCGGTTCTGCTCGATCGACGGGGCCAGAGTGCTCAGTTCCAGCGGTTTGGCCGTTACCCCGGATGGGGCCTTGGGTGATCAGACAGGGGATGTTTTGGTTGTCATGCCGTCTTACGGGTTTCTAAAGCTGGATACGCGCGGGGTGGTCCGGGCGGTCTTGTCCGCGGCGGGGCGGCACCGGCAACTGGCGGGGCTGGACACCGGCAGCTGGCTGTTGGCGCGCGCGGGTTTGCTGGACGATCATCGCGCCACCATTCATTGGGATGAACTGTCGCGTTTCGAAGAGGCTTTCCCCGCCGTGAATGCCGAGCAGGAACGATATGTCATCGATGGGGACCGGCTGACCTGTTCCGGCGCGATGGCGGCCTTTGATCTGGCCTCGGCCCTTATTCGCAGGGATCAGGGGCCGTTATTGTCCATGGAAGTCGCGCATTTGCTGATGAGCCGCACCGGGGCGGATCACTACCGACTGCCGCTGAAATCCGAGGACAGCCTTGTCAACAAGGCGCTGGCGGTGATGCAGGCCAATCTGGAAACGCCTTTGCCCATTACGCAGCTTGCGCGGCGCATCGGGACCTCGCAAAAACGGCTGGAAAGCCGGGTGCAGGCGGAATTGGCGACGACGCCACAGGCCCTTTATCGGCGCTTGCGTCTGAATCTGGCGCGAAGGCTGGCCGAAGACACGGACCTGTCCATCGCCGAGATTGCCAGCCGCAGCGGGTATGAGAGCGCCAGCGCAATGACCCGGGCATTCCGGTCCGAGTTCGGGCGCACCCCCAGCGCCTATCGCAAGGGCCCCTCGGTTTAGCGTGTCATCGCATGGGTGTTACGTTTTATCGCTAAGGCCGGTCGAAACCCCGCCAGAGCTTGTGGAGATGGCGCAGGCGCTGTACGTGACATTTGATCTGACGGCGAAAGTATCCCGGCTTCGGTGTCGTGATCGCAGGGGTAAAGACAGCTGCGGTGAACAAAGGCAGGCTTTGACGATGATTAACGAAAACCGCACCTATGAGCAGATCAAGGTTGGCGATGAGGCGCAGGTTACCCGCTTGTGCACGGTGGACGACCTTTATGCTTTTGCCTCGGCCTCGGGCGATCACAACCCGCTGCATCTGGCAGGCTATGACGGGGATGGCGATGGCGTCCCCGAGGCGGTGGCGCCCGCCCTGTGGCCCGCAAGCCTGATCGCGGCTGTTCTGGGAAACATCCTGCCGGGGGCCGGTACGCAGGCACGCAGGTCGGACTTGGTCTTTCACCTGCCTGTCATTGCCGGGGATGAAGTCACAGCTCTGGTGAGCGTGAAGGAAAAGCGCGAAGACGGTGATCTGATCTGTTCAGCCGAGGTGCGCCGGGTGGGCGACAACGCCCTGATCCTGAATGGCGAGGTTCAGGTGACTCCGCCCAGCAAGCATCTGAAATTCGACACGGTCGAAGTCCCGGGATTGGTGGTGCAGCGTCATCGCCATTTCGACGCGTTGATTGCCCGGGTCGAACCGCTGGACCCGATGCCCACCGCAGTGGTGGCCCCGGAAGAGCCGAACTCGTTAGGCGGTGCGTTACTGGCCAGGAAAAAAGGGATCATCACGCCAATCCTCTTGGGTAATCTGGCCAAGATCGAAGCGGCGGCTGCCGAATTGGGTGCAGACCTTACGGGGATTGAGATCATCCAGGCGAACAACCATCACACTGCGGCCCATCGCGCCGTTGATCTTGTGGTGTCGGGCAAGGCCCACACCCTTATGAAAGGGTATCTGCATACCGACGAACTGCTGCATGCAGTTCTGCGCCGGGACAAGGGGCTGCGGACAGGGCGGCGTCTGTCGCATGTCTTTGTGATGGATGTGCCGGGCATGTCGCGCCCCATCATGGTAACAGATGCGGCGGTCAATATCGCACCCGATCTTGAGACCAAGGCCGACATCGTACAGAACGCCATTCATCTGGCGCAGTCTATCGGTATCGAAACGCCCAAGGTCGGGGTGTTATCGGCGGTCGAAACGATCAATCCACATATGCCCTCATCCGTTGATGCGGCCTTGCTGTCGAAAATGGCGGAACGGGGCCAGATCACAGGCGGTCTGGTAGATGGTCCGCTGGCGATGGACAACGCTGTGGATCTGAAGGCCGCGCGCACCAAGGGCATCCATTCGCAGGTTGCGGGGGTCGCGGATATTCTGGTGGCTCCGAATATCGAAGCGGGGAACATGGTGGCCAAACAGCTGACCTATATCTCGCATGCTGAGGCGGCGGGGATTGTTGTTGGCGCGACGGTGCCGATCATTCTAACCTCGCGGGCGGATGATGATGCGTCGCGGCTGGCCTCTTGCGCAGTGGCGGCGCTGCACGCTTTGGCACTTAAGGGAAAAGTGAATGTCTGATCATATTCTGGCGCTGAATGCCGGCTCGTCCTCGTTGAAATTCGCACTGTACGAATTGGAGGATGGCAACACTCCTGTGCTGCGCTGGAACGGCCAGATCGAAAACCTGCAGGATGTGCCACGGCTGGAGGCCCGGTTTGAAGACGGCAGAAAGATCAAGCGCGAGCTGACCCAGGTTCAGGGTCACGACGCGGCCATTCAGGCGTTTCTGGGGATGATGGATGAATACATGCCCGGTATGCGCATCCGGGCGATTGGCCATCGGGTTGTCCATGGTGGGACTGAATATTCCGAGCCGGTGCGGATCGACGACAGGGTGACTGAAGTCCTGAGCGGACTTATCCCCTTTGCGCCCCTGCACCAGCCTTACAGTCTGGCCGGTATACAGGCGGCCAGTGCGGCCTTTCCCGAAACGGTGCAAGTGGCCTGCTTTGACACGGCGTTTCATCGAACCCACCCATGGGTGAATGACACCTTTGCCCTGCCGCAAAGCTATTACGACAGAGGTGTGCGCCGCTATGGCTTTCATGGGCTCAGCTATGACTACATCACACAGACGCTAAAAGAGACTGCGCCTGACCTCTATGCGGGTCGGGTGGTGATTGCCCATCTGGGCAACGGCGCATCCATGTGTGCGGTCTCGGGCGGGCGTGCTGTTGCGTCGACCATGGGTTTCTCGGCGCTGGACGGGTTGCCGATGGGAACACGCAGCGGGCAATTGGACCCGGGTGTCATGCTGTACATGTTGCAGCAGGAGGGGCTGTCGGCCGACGAAATCGCCGATCTGTTGTATCGCAAGTCCGGTTTGCTGGGCCTGTCGGGTCTCAGCTCGGACATGCGCGATCTGCTTGAGGCCGACACGCCCGACACACGGGGCGCGATTGACTATTACGTGTCGCGCATCCGGGCCGAACTGGGCGCATTGGCTGCCGCAATGCAGGGGATCGACGCTTTGGTCTTTACCGGAGGTGTGGGCGAGAACGCGACCCAGATCCGGCAACAGGTCTGCGACGGTCTGGGCTGGATCGGGATTGAGATGGATGCCGATCGAAATGCCAACCGCGACACTGTGCTGTCCAAGGATACCAGCCGCGTGCGGGTTCTGACGATCCCCACGAATGAGGAAATGGTGATCGCCCGCGCCGCCGCGCAGATGATCTGAGGGCCACTATTCCTCGGGCTTGGATTTCCGCCGCCGCGCGTATCGGACCAAAACCCCAAGCACGGTACTGATGATATCGGGCGACAGGGCCGCCAGCGGGTCGCGCCGCAGGCCCGCCATGGTGCCCCTTGCGTCGGACAGAGTGTCTTTGACCTCAGATTCAATGTCCTGCAGCGCCATATCCCGCAGCTCGACCGCGGCGGTTGTGTCAGCCTGGGCGTCTTGGGTGTTGGCCAGCATCACAAGCAACAGCGCCAGCACCAGATTGGCCCCGGCCAAAATCAGCGCGGCAGCCGGTTTCGACAGTGTGGCCGATAGCCAAAAGAACCCGGCAATGTTCAGCATGACGACGGCCAGTCCAACCGCCAGCCCGGCTGCTGCATAAAACCCCGTGCGCCGCGCGGCCACGGCCACATGGCGCTGTGCGATCAGCCGTTCAGCGCGCAGAATGATCGAGATGTTTCGTGAAATACGGCTCATGGTCAGCTCCTACCGGGACCGGCCCAGCAGATAGCCAAGCGTGAAAATGCCCAGAGCAAACAGAATGGGCCGGTTATGCGGCAGGTCTTCAAGCTCGGTCAGGGCCTCTTCCAATTGACCCGACCAGTTGTCGATATTTTCGGCAATCTTGTCAGCCACCGTGTCATGGTGCGGTGCCGCTGTCGCTTTTTCAGCGGCGCTTGTTTGCTCGGCCAATTGACGGCGCAGATCGGCGACCTGGGCTTCAAGTTCGGCTTTTGTGACCATGGGCGCGGTCCTTTTCCGGTTTCCACACCCATATTACAGCGATTTTCCCCTTCTGGAAAAGGGGCTTATCCATAATAGTCCGCAACCAACAGGAAATCAGGATCGGCGTCCTCCTCGATCGAGGCAAAGCGGGGGATCGGGTCTTCGAACACGTTGTCGGTGCGGTCGTCATTGACGGTCGAAACCTCACCAATCAGACAATCCGTCTTTTCCGCCCAGAACGCATGCCAGACCCCGGGCATCAACGTGACGCTCTCGCCCGGTTTCAGACGCAACAGCTCACCGGGTGTGATCGTGACCGCGCAGCCGTCACTGGGCACGACAACCGGCGTGTCGCGATCGATACCGCCCTGCGGGTCCGAGGCGTAGATCTCCATCACCAGATCACCGCCGCCGCGATTGATGATATCCTCGGCCTTGATGATATGGCGGTGCATCGGCGACAGTTGATTGACGCGAGAGATCAGCAGCTTTTCCGCATAGAGCATCCCCCGACCACTGCTCAGATCGGCAACATCGCCATTGCGCAGGGTGAACAGGAACAGGCCCAGTTCATCGAACCGGCCTTGTCCGTAGTCGGTGATGTCCCAGCCCAGACCCCGGTCCCGGATAACTGCGGCTTTGTCGCTGCGCATCTCGTCCGGGGTCCAGTTGGCAAAGGGCGGAAGAACTGCGCCGAACGAGCGGATAAAGGCCTCGGCCTCGGTTTTGATGGCGTTGATGTCAGAGCGTTTCATGGTGGTCCCTTGTGGATCAGAGCTCATGCGCCCAGGGGGGATTGGCCCCTGCACGCGATACGGTAACGGCGGCCACTTCGGCCCCTTTGGCCAGAGCCGCGCGCAATTGGTCAGCGGTAAGGGTGCGCAAGGCGGATTTGGTCAGGTGACCGCCGCTTTCCAGCTCGGCCAGAACGCCTGCGTTGAACGTGTCGCCGGCGCCGACAGTGTCGACAACCTGAACCGGGCGCACCGGGACCGAGGTTTCGGACCCATCGGCCAGATACCCGGAGGCACCATCGCCGCCACGGGTCACAATGACAACGGCAGGCCCGGCCTGCAGCAACAGCGGAACCTTGTCGGCAAGGCGTTCGGGGCCGGGGATGATCCAGTTCAGATCCTCGTCCGAAACCTTGAGGATGTCGCTCTGTGCGATCATCTGGTTCAGGCGTGTGCGATACCGGGTTTGGTCCCTGATGAAATCGGGGCGGATGTTCGGATCGATCATCACCGCCCGATCCGCCCCCTGCCGTTCCAAAAGCGCGGCATAGGCGTCGGCGCAGGGCTCACAGGCCAGGCTGATTCCGCCAAAATACAGGGCCGAGACCGCATTCAGCTGATCGGGCATATCTGCGGGCGTCAGCATGCGTCCGGCCGAATTTTCATCGTTGAACGTGTAAGTTGCATGCCCGTCCTTCAACTGCACAAATGCCAACGTTGTAGGGCGGTCCGAGCGGATCAGGTGGCTGCCATCCACGTGGCTGGCCTGCAAGGCATCGGCCAGCTGCGCGCCAAACATATCCGTCGATATGCCCGTCAACAGACCGGCAGGCGCGCCCAGACGCCCCAATGCGATGGCAGTGTTGAAAATGGCGCCGCCCGAATGGGGCACAAAGCCGTCGCCCCCTGAAACGGTTGGGGCGGGGATCATGTCGATCAGGGCTTCGCCGCAGCACAGGATCATGCGGGGGTCCTTTCTTTCGCGCGGAACTCAATACGGCGCTTTAACGTTCGATGGCAGCCTTACAGAAGTTGTTAGCGCCAACAATGCCAAATTCATCCTGTTCCGAAACATAAAGGTTGAAGGATTGCCGTAAATCGCTGAACCGGCCACCCGCGTTAAACGCAGCACGGAAACGGTCGCCAAACAGCCAGCGGTTCTTTTCGGCGACGCCCCCCACGAGGAAAACCCCGCCTGCGGGCATCAGAACGACCGCGAGGTCACCCATGACGGCACCCAGATGGGTGGTAAAGAGTTCGGCGGTTTTGATGGCGATTGGATCAGTACCGGCGCGAGCATCCTCCAGAATGTCGCGGGCGCTGCGTTGTGTGGTTTCGCTTTGGCCCGAGGCCAGTTGAGCGGCCCGATACAGGATGGGCAGACCTGTGCCACTGAGGAACATTTCAGCCTCAAGCACCAATGTGTCGTCGAAAAAGCACTCGGGCGCAAAGTGGCGGGCGGCGCGAAAGATTTCAACCTCATCCACATGACGCGGAGACAGGCCGATATGCCCCCCTTCGCCAGACGCGGTGTGATAGCGACCCTCGGAATACAGCAGCGCCCCGACCCCAAGGCCGGTTCCGGGCCCAACCACAAGCCGGGTTCCGATGGGCGGGGTGGGCGCGCCCTGCAGCACCTCGACATCGTCGCCGGTGATCTCGGCAACAGACCAGGCCGCTGCGGTAAAGTCGTTGATTACAAACGTATGCTGCGCGCCTGTGGCAGCGCCGATGTCATCTTCGGCCAGATCGAGATTGGCGTTGGTCAATCGGATTACACCATCCCTTACGGGTCCTGCCCCGGCGGCGACGACAGCGCGGGGATCGGTGCCGATTTCATCGCGCAGACTGTGAAACGCGTTGAGCAAGTCGGGTAGCGTGCCGGTGGGGTATTTGCGCAGATCCGTCAGCTTGCCGTGTGTGACGACGCCCAAACGGGTATTGGTGCCGCCGATATCCGCCACCAGGTTCCAGTGATCCCGCAGTGACCCTGCACCTTGCGCAAGGGGCACCGCGACATTGGACCCCGCAAGTAGGGGCTTCAGGGCGGACAAATCCCGATCCTTGTGCCACGGCATGATAAGCACCTGGACAGATGCCCCCAGTGTCACAGCACCATGAACCGCCGCAAGTGTATCGGTGAAATCGGCGTCTCTGTGCCCTTCATTGATCAGAACAAGGGGCTGATCCAGCGGGGTTGGGGGCAGGGCGCTCAGCGCGTTTGGGGCGTCAAAGCTGAGGCCCAGCCAATCCGTCTTGGTACCAATGCTGGCAAAGTCATCCTGCCAGCCCGTTGGCAAATGCGGCTCGAACCGGGTCAGCGTGTTTTTTGAATACGCTTTGTCCAACACGCCCTCCGAAAATGCTGAAAGGACGA
Organism: Ruegeria sp. CH10; assembly: GCF_056537125.1. NCBI lineage: Bacteria > Pseudomonadati > Pseudomonadota > Alphaproteobacteria > Rhodobacterales > Roseobacteraceae > Ruegeria > Ruegeria sp. CH10. Next base: position 62,983 of record NZ_JBQFQY010000008.1, read on the forward strand.
TGTCATTGGAAACCGACAGGCTTGCCATGGCACCCAGATTCGTCAGCCCCAACCCGCGCATAGCCCCAAGCGCGTGGCTTTGGGCCAGCAACATGTGATGCACGGACCGCGCCGCAGTGCGGGGGTCGCTGGCAAAACTGACCGCGCGCAACGTCTGGCGCGGGTTGAACGGCGCAACACTGTACACCCGATCGCCAAGGTGCCCCATCGCTGTCTCGGTGTATTCGGTGAACCAATGGCAGATGTCGCGGTTCCGCCACCCGCCCTGATCCAGCAGCGTCGGAGGCAGAGTTCCATCGTACAACACCACGCTTGGGCGTAGCCCCCGTTCAAGCAGCGCATCAATCAACCGATCATAGTGGGCCAGAGCATCGGGGGTTGTCTGCCCTTGGTCGGCCGGTGAAACTTGCGCCCAATTCAGGGCAATGTGCACACAATCAAATCCAGTATCGCGCAGTGTGTCGAATGTCTGAGGGGCGGTTTCCACCTGATCGGGACCGGTCACACCAAACAGGAAGTCTGCGGGGAAATCGGAACGGGAATATTGCATGGTCAGAACCTGTTTGAACGGGTGTGCTGCACCTATCAGGATGGCAGCGATTTTGCCAGTTTTATCCGGGGTTTTCGGTGTCTTACCGGGTTCGGGTAGTGTTTGATCGGGTGCGTAGCAGGAAAAATGATAGCGCTATCATATACTAAGCGTCCCGGGTGAGACAGGTCGTCGCAACACTGGTTGCAACGCTTCGATCAGCGCACAGCGCGGATTTGGTTTGAGATTCAGAATTCCCGTCTTATGGTATCGGGATGCAAAACGGACCGGGACTTGAATCCGGTTCTGTTTCAAACGATTGCAAACTGGACGCGCCGAAACCGGTAACTGTCACTTTTGGACTGACAGCGGTATCGCAAAGCTCTAACCTGCATTCACACAACAAAAAACGACTAAGACCAACAACGGGAGATACGACAATGGCTGAACGGAAAACGCTTTCCAGACGCACGGTGCTAAAGGGCGCAGGCGCGGCAGCGCTGGCTGCACCGCTTTACAGCAAAAGCGCACTGGCATCCTCGGGTGAGATCAACATTCTGATGTGGTCGGACTATCTGCCGCCCACTTTCCTACAGGAGTTCGAAACCCTGACCGGGATCAAGGTGAACTATACCGGCATCGGGTCGAACGAAGAAATCATCAACAAGATGAAGGCCACCAAGGGCCAGGGCTTTGACATTGTCTCGCCCACCAACAACCGGTCCCTGCAGTGGGAGCCGCTTGAGCTGCTGCAGCCCTTTGACATGAACAAGGTGCCGATTGATCTGGTGAACCCGGCGATGGCGGCGATTGGCACGGATGCCTGGAACTTTGCCGACAGCGGCGTGCACTGGCTGCCGCATATCTGGGGCACCGAAGGCATTGCCTATCGCACCGACCTGTGGCTGCCCGAGGGCGACGCGCCGTCCTACGGCGACGTCTGGTCCGAAGAGAACGCGGGTAAAACAATGGGCCGTGCGCATTCGATGATGCTGGGTGCGGGTCTGTATATGGAAGCCGCGGGCGAGATGGAGCCGGGCTCGGTCTGGGCCGCTTATGGCGACGAAGACACCATGCGCAAAGTTTGGGGTCAGATCACCGATTGGTGCATTGACCGCAAAAACCGGATCAAGCTGATCTGGAACGACGCGGATACCCAGAAAAACGGTCTGCTGAACGAAGGTGTGGTTGTTGGACAGACCTGGGACGGCCCGCCACTGGCGCTGAAATCGGCAGGCGAGCCGGTGCATTATCAGGCCCCGGTCGAAGGCGCGATGGCTTGGGTTGACGGTATCGCGATGCCCACAGGTGCCACCAATGTCGATCAGGTCTATGCCTTCATCGACTTTGCCTATCAGGCGAAACCGGCCGGTGTTGCGATTGACAGCCACGGCTATAACTCGCCGGTTCTGGGTGCCGATCAGTATTCGGGCGACACCTACAAAAAGAACTTTGCCGAAGCCTATCCGGGCGACTCGCTGGCCAACCTCAACCCGTGGCCGGCCGAGGCCCCGTGGTATGCGGAAACGCGGACCGAGTTCGTCAACAAGTTCAAAAGCGCCTGATTGCTTTGAAAAACAACCCTCTGCCACGTGGCAGGGGGTTATCCACCCGCGCGCCGTTTTGGCGTGACGGACCCTATTTTGGTGCGGCCACCACCCGCATCTGACGGAGATACCAAAATGAGTGCAGGGGTCGGTGTAGATCTTGAGAATCTGTGGATTCGCTTTGGCGATTTCGTTGCCGTTCGCGACGCCAACGTGAATATCAACGGGGGCGATTTCTTTTCCTTCCTTGGCCCCTCGGGCTGTGGAAAGACCACGATCCTGCGGGCCGTGTCCGGGTTTCTTGACCCCAGCGAGGGCAAGGTCCTGATCGGCGGCAAGGATATGCGTGGGATTGGTCCGAACAAGCGTCCCACGGCACTGATCTTTCAGAACCTGGCACTCTTCCCGCTGATGAAAGTGTGGGAAAACATTACCTTTTCGATGGAGATCAAAGGCGCCAGCGCCAAGGAACGTCGCAAGCGCGCGGATGAGTTGCTGGACATGATCGCGCTGCCGGGGCAGGGGGACAAACTGCCCAGTGAGCTGTCGGGCGGCCAGCGTCAGCGTGTGGCCATTGCTCGTGCTCTGTGTGCGGAACCCGATGTGCTGTTGCTGGATGAACCGCTCTCGGCGCTGGACCTGAAGCTGCGCCAGCATATGCGGACGGAACTGCGCGAGATTCAGCAGCGGGTCGGAATCACCTTCATCTATATCACCCACGATCAGGGTGAGGCCCTGACCATGTCGGACAATATCGCCGTCATGCGCGCGGGTGTGATCGACCAGATCGCCGATGGAAAAACCATCTATAACGACCCGAACACGGCCTTTGCGGCCTCATTCGTCGGTGAAAACAACGTGTTCCGCGGCAAGATCAAGCAGGTCATGGGGACTGAGGCCGTGATCTCGACCAACCGCACCGGCGATCTGATGGCGCGGATTTCAACCGCCAATCAGGGCAAAATGCGCGAAGGGGACGAAGCGATGATGTTCATCCGACCCGAGGCTTTTGCCATCGCGTCTAATGATGCGCCGGGTGATCACTGCGTCACGGCCCGCGTCAAGCATGAAGAGTTCGAAGGCAACGCTTTCAACATCTTCACGGAAGGCGAAGGCGGGAAAGAGATCAAGGTCTCCCTGCCAAATGTGGGTCAATCATTTGAGGATCACACAGGCCAGACCATCCGGCTGGAATACGAGACCCGCAACGCGGTTCTGGTGCCAGCCGGTGAGCTGGCGGCGGAATAGGGGGCCTAGCAGATGCCTCGTTTCCTGAAAGAATTTTTCAACCGCAACGGCACCGGCATGGGGCTGACGATTCTGGGTCTGGTGATTTTCTGGACGATCGGACTGATCATCCTGCCGCAGCTGTCGATGCTGGATTTCTCATTCCGTCCCAACCTGCCCCCGCCTGAAATCGGTGGGCCAAAGGACGTCTATACGCTCGAGAATTACAAATACCTGATCTATGGGCCCGAAGGTGGCAGTCAGGATTATAACTCGGTCGATCTGCGCGTGTTCTTCCGCACGCTTGTTGCAGCGGTCTGTGTGACGATCTTCAACCTAATCCTGTGTTATCCCATCGCCTACTACCTGGGACAGTCCAAGGGCAGCCATATCCGCATCTTTGCGATCATGCTGATCATTCCCTACTGGATCAACGAAATCCTGCGGGCCTTTGCCTTGCGGATTATCTTTGGTGAGACCGGAGTGCTGAATTCGCTGTTTGTGGGCCTGGGCATCTGGGACGTGCCGTTTGACTTTATCCGCAATGACATCGCGCTTTATGCGGGGCTTGGCTATGCCTACATCCTGCTGATGATCTTCCCGATCTACAACGTGATCGAAAGTCTGGATCACAATCAGATTGAGGCCGCGCGCGATCTGGGTGCCCCCTGGTGGCGCATCCACTGGCGGGTGGTCATCCCCTATGCCAAACCGGGGATCAGCTCGGGCTGTACGATGGTTTTCATGCTGTCGGCCGGTGCGTTGGCCGCGCCGCAGATTCTGGGCGGGCCGTCCAGCCTGTGGTTCACGCAGCTGATCTATCAGCAGTTCAACGACAATAACGACTGGCCGCAGGGGGCCGCCTACGCCATCGTGCTGCTGGTGACCTGTATCCTGTTCGTGCTGGCCGTGATGCGCCTGTTCAAGGTGAATATGGGGGATATCGGGAAATGAACCTGTCTTTCCTCCGCATCAGTATCTGGGTCTATCTGGCGATCTTCTTCCTGTATCTGCTGGGTCCGCTGGTGATCATGTCGGTGACGGCGTTCAATTCCTCGGAATTTCCGCGGATGACGCCTTGGGAATGCCTGACCTTCCAGTGGTTCGGAGAGTTGTTTCAGGACCAGCGCATCCTGAACGGCATCAAGAACTCTCTGATCATCGGGGCGGGTACGGTGGTTCTGTCGGTGGCGATGGGCCTTGCCGGGGCGCTGATGCTGACGCAGATCTGGCCCAAACTGCGCGCGACCTACTACACCATCATCATTGCGCCGATCCTGATCCCCGGTGTGGTGCTGGGTATTTCGACGCTGGTGTTCTGGGACCGTATCAGCCGGATGCTGGGGCTGGGCGCGGACAGCGTACTGTCGAACGGGATTTTCCTGACGGTGATCGGCCAATCCACCTTTATTGCCAGCTATTGCATGCTGGTGCTGGTAGCGCGGTTGCAACGCTATGACATTGCCCTGACCGAGGCCGCGCTGGACCTTGGCGCGACCCACGCGCAGGCGTTTCGTAAAATCCTGCTGCCCTTCATGCGACCCGCGATTGCATCCGCTGCGGTGCTGGCGTTTCTGGCCTCGTTTGAGAACTACAACACCACCACCTTCACCTTTGGTGAATATCCGACGCTGACGATCGAGCTGGCGCAAAAGGTACGGTATGGCATCACGCCCTCGATCTCGGCATTGGCCTTTATTATCGTGGCGCTGACCGTGTTCTTTGCCCTGTTGAACGAGGCCAAGCTGAAACGGCAGGAACTGGTCGCAGCGGCCCGCAAACAGGCCACGGTTGAGGAACTGGCAGGCAAGATCAAGCTGCCCAGCTTTTTTGCCGGGAACATGGCCGCTGTTCTGGTGGTCGTCTTTGCTGTGGCTACGATCACCGTCGTGGGCACCGCAACCGCCTATAACCCCGGCCAATGCATCGCCGATGTGCGCGCCCAAAAGCAACTGGAGGCCGAACAGCGCATTCAGGAGCTGCGCAAGCAGCGCGAGGAACGCCGCAAACAGCGCGAGGCGGAACAGGCCGAGCAAGAGGGTGCCCAATCCGCGCCAAAGCCGTCCAACAACAGCGGGTTTGGCAATGTCTTTGCACCGAACACGCTGGGCGGCGAGGATGAAGAAGAGGAATCCGAGGCCGAAGACCCACCCGTCAGCAATGGCGGGTTCGGCGGGGCGTTTGACCCAAATAGCCTGCAAAGCGATTGATCGCCCACAAGGTGGGTGAGTGAACCGCGCGCCCGAAGAGTTACAGCTTTTCGGGCGCGTCTTTGTTCAGGATGGCTACGTCGCAGCCTGCAACCTCAACGCCGTTCCAGTGCACAGGAACGGCGTTGTAGTTGATCAGGAACACATGCCGGGCCGTCTCACGCCGTCTCAGGCCAGCGGGCAAGGGATGCAGGGTCAGGCCCACCTCTGTGGCTGCCAGTTGGACCACCCGATCCCACAGCGCCTCATCGGGGAAGCCGGACAGGTACCACAGACTGTTTTCCCCTTTCAGCGCTGGTATGCCGTCTGAATAGGTCAGCAAATCCGGCGCGCTACCGGACAGACGGTCGATCCAATGCTGCGCCGCGCCGCCGCCAACCACGTCGCGCTGCACGTTGGGGGGCAGGGTCTCGACCAGATCCACATTGCAATCCAGCCCGGGCAGACCCGGCCGTCCGGCTTCGGGGATTTGGAAATCATGCGTGATCGCCCCACTGCGCGGTCCCAGTATTGTCAGATCAGCCCGCTGTTCAAACGTCTCATCCAAGGTGGCCAGACCCGGTGCGAGGATCAGTTTGTAACCCGAGGCATTGGCGTCCGCGCCCGAGATAATGTCGACAGACAACCCGGCCCGCCGCAAAGCGCGATAGGCGGCAAAGACCAGCCGGAAATAGTTGAAACCGGCCCCTTGCGGCTGGGTTGTCCATGCCCAGTCTGAGGCGTAGTCGAACAAAATCGCAACCTCGGCCTGCGTTTGCGCCACATCCCCAATCTGTGCCAGATCATCGGCGGTCTGACGCGCCTCGGCCTGTGCCGGGGCGGGGGCGTCTTGAGGGGTCAACAGCCCTGCGTGCATCTGCTCTTGCGCGAAGGGGGCCTGACGCCAGCGGAAATAGCTGACCACTTCGGCCCCATGGGCCACAGCCTCAAGCGACCACAGACGGACCATGCCGGGCAGGGGCGCGGGATTGTAAGGTGCCCAGTTCACGGGGCCGGGCTGTTGCTCCATCACCCACCAGCGGCCACGTCCGACCGCGCGGTAGAGGTCATGGTGAAACGCCTGCATGTCGGGATCGCCCTGCTGCAAATAGGCGGTTTTATGCGCCTCATCCACCTCAAGCCGGTCTGACAGAAAGCCGATGGGATAGCTGTCCCATGTGGCAATATCCAGATCCGCCCCCACCTTGAAATGGTCGAATTCCAGAACCCGACCCATGTAGTTGTGCAGCAGGGGTGCGTCGGTCAGCGGGCGCAGCACATCCACCTGCGCCTTGTTGAACACCGCCACCTGGTCCGAGCTGAACCGGCGGAAGGCCAGTACATGCTCGGGGTTGGGTTCCGTCACGGTCAGGTTGGGCAGGTCGATCTGATCGAAGCTGTTATATTCCATCGACCAGAACACATTGCCCCATGCCGCATTCAGCGCGTCAATCGTGCCGTATTGATCGGCCAGCCATGTGCGGAACGCATGCAACGCAACCGCGCTGTAACTGATCGTGGTGTCATGGCAGCCATATTCATTGTCGATCTGCCACGCAGCGACATGCGGGTTGCGCCCATAGCGGTCCCCCATGATGCGGGCAATACGCGCGCATTCCTCGATATAGCCCTGATGGCTGAAACAGTAGTGCCTGCGCGATCCGAACTTTCGCGGGTTGCTCTGTTCATCCACGGCCAGCATGTCGGGGTGCTTGTCCAGCATCCAGCGTGGCGGCGTTGCCGTGGGTGTCCCCATCACCACCTTGAGGCCAGCCGCCCCCAGCACCTCGACCGCGCGGTCGAGCCAGTCGAATTGCAGATCGCCGGGGGTGGGCTCGAGCCTGCTCCATGCGAATTCGCCGATCCGCACCCAGCTGAGGCCGGTTTCGACCATACGCGCGGCATCGCTGGCCCATGTCTCCTCCGGCCAGTGTTCGGGATAATAGCAAACGCCAAGTTCGGGGGTCATAGCAGGACTCTGTGTTCGGCCTGCCCTTTGCCTGCGCCGGGGGCGGCAAGGACCATGCCATTGGTGGGGTGTGTGGACAGCGTGTCTGCGTCCAGCCCTTCGCGGGCGGTGGTGCAGAACAGGGTCGTCAGGTCAGCACCGCCAAAGGCGGGGCACGAGGTGTGCGCGGCGTCAAACGGGATCGCGTTCAGAAACGCGCCATCGGGGGCGTAGCAGGCCACGCGATAGGCCCCCCATTGGGCAATCCAGATATTGCCGTCCGTATCGACCACAGCCCCGTCGGGGTTCAACCCTTCGTCTCGCAGGTCCAGAAAAACCTCCGCTTTACCCGCAGACCAGCCGGTTTCAGGGTTCAGACGCCAGCGCATGACCTGTTTCGTAGCCGTATCTGCGAAGTAGGCGCAGGATCGATCCGGAGCAAAACAGATGGCGTTCGAGATCGTGACATTCGGAACCAACTGCCGCAGCTTACCCTGCCAATAGCGATAGATCGCCCCTGCACCGCGCTCGGCGCTTTTGCCCATCGTTCCAATCCAGAACCCGCCCCAGGGATCGGCGCGGCCGTCATTGGATCGGGTGATCGGGTTATCTGCCTCAAGCGGGGTGATCAGGTCTTTCTGACCGCTTGTCAGGTTGAATTTCCACAGTCCCGTCTCAGACGCCATCAGCAGCGTATCCATGTCGGCCCAGCCCGCAGCTGAGACATGTTCGTCAAACTGCCAGCTTTGGGCCTTGCCGTTCTCACGGGTCATCAACCGTTTGCCGCGGATGTCGAACCAGAAAAGCTGTTGTCGTTCGGGATGCCACAGGGGGCCTTCGCCCAGCTCGCAGGGGCGGTCGTCAAAGACGGTGCTCATCCGGCGGCCTCATCATAGGCCGAGACGATCTTTGCCGCGCGGTCGGCGACGTCACCGACCGTCATGCCGGGCTTGAACAGAGCCGAGCCAATGCCGAACCCATCCGCGCTGGCCTTGATCCACTGATCGAAATTCTCGGGCCCTGCACCGCCCACGGCATAGACCTGCGTGCCCTTGGGCAGCACCGCGCGCATGGCCGACAGCCCTGCGGTGCCAGCCAGCGCGCCGGGAAACAGCTTGAGCCCCGTCGCGCCGGCCTGAAGGGCGGCAAAGGCTTCGGTTGGGGTGAAGATGCCGGGCCAGCTCTCCAAACCCAGCTTGTGTGTGTGGGAAATCACCTGCGTGTCGCAGTTTGGCGACACGATCAGTTTGCCGCCCACTTGCGCCACTGCATCCACCTGATCGGTCGTCAGAACAGTGCCCGCACCAATCAGGGCGTGGCTGCCAAAGGCGTCAACCATAGCTCCGATCGACTCAAGCGGATCGGGCGAGTTCAAAGGGACCTCGATCTTGTCGATCCCCGCGTCAATCAGGGCGCGTCCGACGGGAAGGGCTTCGGACGGGGTCAGGCCCCGCAGGATGGCAATGATAGGGCGGCTCATGCGGTTTGCCTCGTCAGGTTGCGGGCCTGCAAGAGGCCAGCCAATGTGCATTGGGTGCTGTTGGCGGTTTCGACAAATGCGCCCTGTTGTTGCAAGGCTTTGGCGTAGATGGTGGTCAGCCCTTCGGCCCCGATCAGGGCCAGTTGTTGACCTAGCCAATAAGGGCGCGTGGCGGCCAACTCGGCACCGATCAAATAGCCCGACAATTGCGCGCGCGCTTTGCCACCATCCTGACCTTGCAATAGATCTGCCGCGCGCAGGCCAAACAGCCGCGCCGCCAGTTGTTCAGGTTTGGACAGGGCATCGGCGGCTGCCTCGGCAAAGGCCGCATCGTCCCAACCCTGACCCACCGAATGCCTCAGAACGGATTGCGCGGACAATAGGTCGAACATCTCGCCGGTCAAAAAGGTGCGAAAGCTGACGACCTCTCCGGCGCTGACCTGCACCCATTTGGTATGAGTCCCCGGCAGGCACAGAACGCCGTCCCAGTTTGGACGGGTGGCCAGAAAGCCCGCGATCTGCGTTTCTTCGCCCCGCATCACGTCAGGCTGCGTGTTCTGTTTCAATCCGGGCACCACAAAGGCGCGAATGCGCGGATCGGTTCCGGGCACGCGAAACGGCGCAACCGGGGTGGGTGCGCAAGGCACGGCCGAATAGGGCGCCTCGACCCAGCCCTGCCGGGCACCGACCATGCCACAGGCGATGACGTCAACCGGCGCATCGCCAAGCCAACCCTCGATCAGTTCGAACAAGGCGGGTTGGAACCCGTCCCTGTCCACACGGCCCATGCCTTTGTGCGACTGTGCCTGATCCAATGCGGTGCTGCCCTGCATGGCCCAGACCCGCAGATGAGAGGTTCCCCAATCGACAGCAATCCATTCGGTATTCATGGTTCTACCCCGTTACGACAACGCCGCCGTCGACGGCCATACATTGCCCGGTCATGGCCCGGCTGGCCGCAGAGGCCAAGAACAGGGTCGGTGCAATCATGTCTTGGGGCGTCAGATGTTCTTTCAGGCACTGGCGGTCCATATGCGCCGCCAGATCTTCGGGCGTGGCCCACATATCCAGCTGCTTTTGCGTCAGAACCCAGCCGGGGGCCAGCGCGTTGACGCGGATGTTCTGCGGACCCAGCTCGCGCGCCAGCGACCGGGTCATACCGGTGATCCCGGCATTCGACGTCGTGTAGATCGGATAGCCCGCATTGCCCATCATGTAGCTGATCGAGCTGAAGTTGATGATCGCGCCCCCGTTTGTCATCTGCCGCGCGGCCTCTTGACAGGCAAAGTAATAGGCTTTGAGGTTCACCTCGATCATCCAGTCCCAGAACTCAGGCGTGGTTTCCTCAAGCGAGTGGCGCTTGTCGTTGGCGGCGTTGTTGACCAGCACGTTCAAAGGCCCATGCGCCTCGGCTGCTTTTTGCATCGTGGCGTGCAGCAATTCGGTATCGGTCATGTCGCCTTGCATGAACAAGGGCGCGCGTCCGTGTTTGTCGCGCATCTCTTCGACAAACCCGCTGGCGTCAGACCGGCCGATGAACGCCACATTGGCCCCCTGGGCCAGAAAGCCATCCGTCAGCGCGGCGCCAACGCCCGAGCCACCGCCGGTGATATAGACCGAGGCCCCGTTGAGATCGTGGAAGGTGGCAGGTTGGTCCATCAGTGGCTCTCTCTGGTGACAAGGCGGGTGTCTTTGCCCACAAGGAAATCAAGGTCCGCGCCCTGATCGGCTTGCAGCACGTGATCGATGTAAAGTCGGGCGTAACCGCGCGTGTAATGCGGATCGTCCGGTTGCCATGCGGCGCGGCGGGCGTCCAGTTCTTTGTCGTCCACCAGCAGTTCCAGTTCGCCCTTGCTGGCGGAAACACGGATGCGGTCGCCGGTTTTGACCAGCGCCAGCGTGCCGCCCGCCTGTGCCTCGGGGCTGACATGCAGGATGACGGTGCCGAAGGCAGTGCCCGACATGCGCGCGTCCGAGATGCGGATCATGTCGCGCACGCCTTCTTTGACCAGCTTGGCCGGGATCGGCATATTGCCGACCTCGGGCATGCCCGGATAGCCCTTGGGGCCGCAGCCTTTTAGCACCAGAATGGTTTCGGGCGTGACCGGCAGGTCGTCGCGGTCGATATTGGCCTTCAGGTCTTCGATGCTTTCGAACACAAAGGCTTCGGCCTCGGTTTCCAGCAATTCATCTGTCGCTGCCGAGGGTTTCACGATGGCTCCGTTCGGCGCAAGATTGCCGCGCAGAACGCGCAGACCCGCCGCAGCTTTCACCGGATCGTTGAAGGGGCGGATGACATCGCTGTTGTAACACTCGGCACCCTCATAATGGGCCGAAATGTCCTTGTTCAGAACGGTTGTCGCAGGCCGCAGGAAAGGTTTCAGTTCATTCAGCACGACCGGAACACCACCGGCATAACAGAAATCCTCCATCAGGTATTTGCCTGATGGCATGCAGTTCACCAACAGCGGAATTTCCGATCCGATTTCAAAGTCTTTCAGCGTCAGGTCGACGCCGACCCGACCCGCCAGCGCCAGCAGGTGAACCACTGCGTTGGTCGATCCGCCCACGGCGGCATTGGTCAGGATCGCGTTTTCGAACGCCTCTTTGGTCAGGATGTCCGAGGGTTTGAGGTCTTCGTCCACCATCTCGACAATCCGCTTGCCGGTCAGATGCGCCAGCGCCATGCGGCGGGCGTCAACGGCGGGCAGGGCGGCGTTGGTGGGCAGGGACATGCCCATCGCCTCAACCAGCGATGCCATGGTCGAGGCCGTGCCCATCGTCATGCACACGCCCTTGCTGCGCGACATGCCGGATTCCGCGTTCATGAAATCCTGCAGGGTCATTTCTCCGGCGCGGACCTCTTCCGAGAATTTCCATACATCCGTGCCCGAGCCGATATCCTTGCCTTTGAACTTGCCGTTCAGCATCGGGCCGGAACTGACCACGATTGACGGCAGATCGACCGAGGCCGCGCCCATCAGTTGCCCCGGTGTGGTCTTGTCGCACCCGCCCAGAAGGACAACACCGTCAATGCCATAGGCGCGGATCGACTCCTCGACATCCATGGCCAGCAGGTTGCGGAACAGCATGGCGGTCGGCTTCATCTGGGTCTCGCCCAGCGACATGACTGGGAATTCGACGGGGAAGCCCCCCGCCTCCCACACGCCGCGTTTGACGCCCTCGGCCAGATCGCGCAGGCCCGAGTTGCAGGGTGTCAGTTCCGACCACGTGTTGCAGATGCCGATAATCGGACGCCCGTCAAAGGCATGATCGGGAAAGCCCTGGTTTTTCATCCACGAGCGGTGGATGAATCCGTCCTTGTCCAACTTTCCGTACCAATGTTCTGAACGGCGTTTTTTGGTCATTGGCTAGGCCCCTTTCAAGCGGCTTTGGCGGGCTGGCACCAGTCCGGCAACCAGTCAGAATGCGCGGTCAGCAGATCGCTGACCAGATTGCGGATCTGGCGCAGGTCCAGCTCGGCTGCGGTGTGCGGGTCCATCATCGCGGCGTGATAGATGTGTTCGGGGTTCTGGTCGACCAGCGCGCGGACTGTCAGTTCCTGTACGTTGATCTGACTGCGCATCAGCGCGACCAGTTGTGGCGGGATGTCGGTGACGACCGAAGGCTGAACGCCATTGCTGTCCACCAGACATGGGGTTTCAACCGCAGCACCCAGCGGCAATTGCGGAATCTGGCCCGTGTTGGGCAGGTTGCCATAGGCCACATAAGGCGTATCGGTGACGATGGCGTTCATCAAATCCGCCGCGAATTCGTGACTGCGGGTCACTTCGATATCGCGCCCATCGGTCAGGGTTTTAGCCTGTTCTTTCCAACTGGCGATCTGCTCGACACAACGGGTCGGGTATTCGTCCAACGGGATTGAGAATTGCTCGATCAGGTCCTGCCGTCCGTCTTTGATGAACCACGGCACATATTCGGCCAGATGTTCCGAGCTTTCAGTGCAGAAATAGCCCAGATGATCCATCACCTCATACCGGACCTTGTTGGGGCAACGCGGCATCAGCAGGGGCGATTTGGGGATTTGACCGCTGGCATAGCCCTGTCGCAGCGCGGGGTAAAGGTCTCGCCCCTCATGCTCCAGCCGCAGGAAGAAGGCGACGTGGTTCACACCGGCGACCTTGTAACGGATGTCTTGTTTGGGCAGGTCCAGATCATGGGCCAGTTCTTCGACCGTATTCTGGACGGAATGGCACAGACCTACCTGTTTCAAGGCCGGGAATTGTTCGGCCAGGGCCCAGGTGTTGATGGCCATCGGGTTGACGTATTGCAGTAGGGTGGCACCGGGGCATAGTTGCATCATGTCCTGCGCGATGTCCCAAAGAACGGGAACGGTGCGCAGGCCGCGCATGATGCCTCCGACCCCCAACGTGTCGGCAATGGTCTGGCGCAGCCCGTATTGCTTGGGGATTTCGAAATCCGTCACGGTGCAGGGCTGATACCCCCCGACCTGAAAGGCGGTGATCACGAAATCCGCACCATCCAGCGCCGCGCGGCGGTCGGTGTGGGTGGTGACGGTGGCACCAGACCCGACGGATCGGATCATGGCTTTGGCCACGGTTGCGCTTTCGGCCAGTCGCTCGGCGTCGATATCCATCAGGGCAAAGTGGCTGTCAGCCAGCGATGGGGTCAGCAAGGCGTCCCCGACGATATTCTGCATGAAGATCGTTGAGCCCGCTCCGACAAAGGCGATCTTTACCATGTTGCAAACCTCTGGTTTGACGTCATTTCACAGCCCCCAGCGTCAGGCCCGCGATGAAGTGTTTCTGCATCAGGAAGAACATGGCCACAGGCGGCAGCGCTGCGACGATGGAGCCCGCGCTCATGAGTTGATAGGCGGCGCGGAACTGGGCGTTAAAGCTGGTGATGCCCGCAGTGACGGGTTGGCTTTCGGCGCCTTGTGTCAGCACCACGGCCCAGAAATAGTCGTTCCAGATGAAGGTGAAGATCAGCACGCTGAGCGCGGCGATGGCTGGTTTCATCAGCGGCAGGACCACGTACCAGAAGATACGAACCTCGCTGATGCCTTCGACCCGTGCGGCCTCGATCAGTTCAAAGGGCAGCGCGCGGATAAAGTTGCGCATGAACAGTGTGCAAAACCCGGTCTGGAAGGCGATGTGGAACAGGACCAGACCGGTCTTGGTGTTGTAAAGTCCCAGTTCCAGTGTCAGATCGCGCACTGGCACCATCAGAATCTGGAACGGCACAAAGTTCCCGGCCACGAACATGAAAAAGATCCAGAGGTTCGATCTGAACTTGTAGATGCCCAAAGCGAACCCGGTCATGCAGCTGAGCGCCACTGCGCCGATCACCGTTGGGATGGTGATCATGAACGAATTCAGCAGATAGCGCGGCATGTCCGAGTTGAAGAACACCTGCCCATAGTTGAACGCGCCCTCAAAGCTGGAGGGCAGGCCCCAATAGTTCGCATTGGTGAAATCCGACGCGGGTTTGATCGAGAACAGCGCCACCGCCAGCAGTGGCCCCAGCCACAGCAGCAAGGCGATGGGCAGCATGGCCTGATAGGTGATCTGCGCCGGCCGAGATTGTTTTTCGATGGGTTTGGGAAACATCTTAATGCCCCCTTTCTTCGCGGTACATCGACCACAGGAAGTAGGCGATGAAGCAGAGCATGATCAGGAACAGGACCACGGCAATGGCTGCGCCATATCCCATACGGAAGCCATATTCGGACAGCGCGACCTCGAACATGTAATAGGCCAGCACGCGGGACGACCCAAAAGGCCCGCCCTGCGTCATGATCGAGATCAGATCAAAGGAGCGCAGCGCGCCAATGATGGTCACGACAAAGGCGATGAAGGTGGCGGGGCGCAGTTGCGGCAGGATGATGTGCCACAGCATCCGCAGGCCCTTTGCCCCGTCCAGACGCCCGGCTTCGATCTGCTCGGGGTCCACGGCGTTCAGGCCGGTGAGGTACAGGATCATGCAATAGGCGGTTTGCGGCCAGAGACCGGCAAAGATGATGCCATAGGTCACGAAACGCTCATCCCCCAGCACGTTCAGCGGGCCGAGGCCGAAGATGCCCAGAAACTCGTTCAGCAACCCAAACGTGGGGTCGTAGAACCATGTGAAGACGAGGCCCACGACAACCTGTGAGATCACGAAGGGGAAGAAGAACAGCGATTTATAAAGGCGGATTCCCCAGACCGTCTGGTTCAGAAATAGCGCAATGAACAGACCCGCCGGGATCGCGGCCAGATACAGGATCAGCCAGATCAGGTTGTTCTTGAGCGAGGTGTAGAACGCGTCGCGGTCGACCCATTCCCAATAGAGGTCCTCGTAATTTCGGAACCCAACATATTCAGCCGCGCCAAGCCCGTCCCACTCGTACAAAGACAGGTTGAAGGACTGAAAGACCGGTATGATCACGTAGACCATGAAGAACAGCAGGCCCGGGGCCAGGAACAGCCAGGGCGCGATGCGTTGCTGATTTCTGTGGAACCAGCTTTCCTGTTCAGGGATTTCGACGGCAGACATGCGGATACCCGGAGATTAGGTCGAAGGAGTAAGGCGGGTTGAAACCCGCCTTACGCAGAATTTGGATCAGACCGGGCCGGGGCCCGGTCTGCCCGGATCAGTTCTCGTAAATCCGGCCGCGTGCCCGCTCAAGTTTGGCGAGAATGCGGTCAAGATTGTCGGGTTTGACCATGAATTCCTGGAAGCCTTCCATTGAGACTTTGGCCATCTCCGCAGGGGCGTCACGGTCCCAGAACTGGGCGACGCCGCCGGGGCTGTTGGAGGACAGCATCTCAAAGCCTTGCAGCAGGAACTTGTCGTCATCCACTTTCGACTGCGCGTTCACCGGCAGCTGGCCCAGATTCGCACCGTTGTTGATCTCGGTCTGTTCATCGGCCGAGACGACGAAGCGCAGGAACTCACGCGCGGCTTCTTTGTTCGAGGCGTTGGACGGGATGTGGAACGTATCGGTCGGCGCATCCTCGGCCAGTTCGACATCGGGATTGATGGCGACGAACTGGTAGAAGTCCAGCTGGTCATCCGTCAGGCCCGCCTCGCGCAGCGGCGCCACGGCGAAGTTGCCCATCAGATATGCGGCGGCTTCACCGTTGACCATGAAGGGCAGGGCTTCTTGCCAGCTATAGGTCTGGTGGTTGTCGATGAACGCGCCCATGTCGATCAGCTGCTTCCAGTTGGCAAAGGTCTGTTTGACCCGGTCGTCTTCCCAGCTGACTTCGCCATTGGCGAGCTGGTTGTGGAAGTCGAACCCGTTGGTGCGCATGTTCAGGTAGTCAAACCAGCCACCGGCGGTCCACAGGAACTTGGTGCCGATCGTATAACAGGCGCGGCCTGAATCGACGATCTTCTGGCAGTTGGACAGTTCTTCTTCCCAGGTGGTGGGTTCGCTCAGGCCCAGCTCGTCAAAGATGTCTTTGCGATAGTAAACGCCCCACTGATAGTAGGTATAGGGCACGCCCCATTGCTTGCCGTCGATGGTCATCGCGCCTTTGGTTGAGGCCAGATTGTCGCCGATCTCGGGTTCGGCCCACAGGTCGGAGACGTCTTCGAACAGGCCAGCCTCAACGTATGGCTTCATGCGGTTGGCGGCGTACCAGTTGGCCACATCCGGTGTATCTGCCGTCAGGAAGTTGCGGATCTGCGTTTTATACGCTTCGCGGTCGATCACCGTGGTTTCGATTTCAAGCCCCGGATGTTTGGCTGCGAACCGTTCGATCATCGCCTCCATCGTCGCGCGCGGCGCCGGGTTCGATGTGTCCAGGAAAATGCGCAGCTCGCCGGTCAGTTCGGCGGCAACGGGCGCGGCAAGTGCCACACTGGCCGCCAAAGCTGCTGCAGTGCGCTTGAACATGGAATTCATGGTGTCCTCCCTTTGATCCCACTTTTATGTTAGTTCCAAATAATGAAACCGTGTTTTACATATTGAAAACTACACATCGAATCGGTTAGCCTTGTCAAGACCCGCGTGAAAGCCGCGATGGGTCATTGGGAGGAGATCGAAAGCCAGTGGCTGGTGACGGAACAATAGGCAAAGCATGTGATGTGCTGGATCAGGTGGCAGGGTTTGCCCGCCCGGTCCGGTTTGCTGAGCTGTTGGAAAGCAGTGATTTTCCCAAGGCAACGCTGTACCGGTTTCTGCAGTCGCTGACCAATCAAGGCATGCTGTCTTATGATCCCGACCGGCAGACATACGCTCCGGGGTTGCGTCTGGTGCGTCTGGCCCATGCGGCCTGGACGCAAAGTTCAATCGCCCCGATCGCGCGGCCTTTTCTGGACGCGCTGAGCCGCGAGACCGGAGAGACGGTGCATCTGGCACAGCTTGATTCCAGTCAGGTCCTGTATGTCGACAAGCGAAACGCCACCCAACCGGTTGAGATGTTCTCGCAGGCGGGCAAGGTAGGCCCGGCCTACTGTACCGGCGTGGGTAAGGCGATGATGGCGTTTCTGGACGATGACGCACTGAACCGCGCGGTGACACAGCAAAGCTATCATCGGTTCACCGACAAGACCCTGGCGTCCGAAGCGGAATTGCGGGCCAATCTCGATCTGATCCGCAGCCGGGGCTACGCCATCGACGATGAGGAGCATGAGCCCGGCATTATCTGCATCGCTTGTCCGATCCTGACATCGGGTGGCCGCATGTTGGGGGCGATTTCGGTAACGGGATCGACCGAAAGAATGAATTTCGAACAATTAGAAGCCTGGGTGCCGCGGGTTCGGCGGGTTGCCGATCAGATCGGGGCTGAGGCACAGGCGTGGCGGTTTCCCGAGACCCGTCCAAACACCGACACAGACAGGATGCAGGCAACATGACCGGAGTGACTCTGAACCAGGCGATCAAGCGGTACGGCGAGACGCAGGTAATTCACGGCATTGATCTAGAGATCGAGGATGGAGAGTTCTGCGTTTTTGTGGGCCCCTCGGGCTGTGGCAAGTCGACGTTGCTGCGGATGATCGCTGGTTTGGAAGAAACGTCCGAAGGTCAAATCCATATTGGTGCGCGCGATGTGACCCATATGGATCCGGCCAAGCGCGGTGTGGCGATGGTGTTCCAGACCTATGCGCTGTACCCGCATATGACGGTGGCTGAAAATATGGGCTTTGGTCTGCGCATGAATGGCGTTGCCAAATCGGAAATCGACCAGAAGGTTCAGCAGGCTTCGAACATTCTGAAACTGGATCAGTACCTCAAGCGCAAGCCCAAGGCCCTGTCGGGTGGTCAGCGTCAGCGGGTTGCGATCGGGCGCGCCATTGTGCGTGGGCCCGAGGTGTTTCTGTTCGACGAACCTCTGTCCAACCTCGACGCCGAACTGCGGGTCGAGATGCGGGTTGAGATCGCGCGCCTGCACAACGAGATCGGGGCCACGATGATCTACGTGACCCACGATCAGGTTGAGGCGATGACCATGGCCGACAAGATCGTTGTGCTGCGCGATGGCCGGATTGAGCAGGTTGGCGCGCCGATGGATCTGTATCGGGACCCTGACAACCGCTTTGTGGCGGGGTTCATCGGCTCTCCGGCAATGAACTTTCTGGAATGCGACTATGCCGATGGCAAGGTTTCTCATCCCGCGCTAACGGCACCATTGGCCGTTTCGGCGAATGTGCCTGCGGGTTTGGGCAAGGTCACGCTGGGCATCCGCCCCGAGCATATTGAGGTGGATCGCGCCGGCGACACCTGTACCGTTGACCTGACCGAGGCGCTTGGCGGAGTCAGCTATTCGTACCTGGTGACGCCAAATGGCGACAAGCTGATCGTGGAAGAGCGTGAAGATGAACGTTCAAAGCAAGGGGCAAAGATCGGCATCACCGTGCGCCCCGAGCGCGCCATGTTGTTTGATCCGGACTCTGGTCTTCGGTTTAGGTAAGTGCACTTCAAACATCGAACCAAGCGCGCCGATCCGGCGCGTTTTTTTTGGCGTCGCAAATTTTATGGATTTTGTATCCAATATCCTCTATGACGCAATCATCGGGCGTCACCCGATTGCGCCGCCTCTGACCTTTTCAAGGATTTATCCCATGCCGACCACTGTTTTTTCGGGCACGATGCCCGCACTGATGACCCCCTGTACCGATGACCGAAGCCCGGATTTCGACGCGCTGGCGCGCAAGGGGAAGCAGATGATTGACGCTGGTATGTCGGCGGTCGTCTATTGCGGATCAATGGGGGATTGGCCGCTGTTGACGGATGACCAACGGATGGAAGGGGTTGAGCGTCTGGTCAAGGCCGGGTTGCCGGTTGTGGTGGGCACCGGTGCGATCAACACGAAATCGGCGGTGGCGCATGCCGCCCATGCGCAAAAGGTGGGTGCAGTGGGTCTGATGGTGATCCCACGCGTGCTTTCGCGGGGCAGCTCAGCGACAGCGCAGCGCAACCATTTCAAGGCCATTCTTTCGGCTGCACCGGATGTTCCTGCGATTATTTACAACAGCCCGTATTATGGCTTTGCCACGCGCGCCGACCTGTTCTTTGCGCTGCGGGCCGAACATCCGAACCTGATCGGGTTCAAGGAGTTCGGGGGCAAGGATGACCTGCGCTATGCGGCAGAAAACATCACCAGTCAGGACGATCAGGTGACTCTGATGGTTGGCGTTGATACCGAGGTGTACCACGGGTTTGTCAACTGTGGCGCGACCGGCTCGATCACCGGGATTGGTACGGCCCTGCCGCAAGAGGCTTTGTTGCTGGCCGCCCTGTCAAAAAAGGCGGCGCGGGGCCATGCCGAGGCGCGGCAACGGGCGCAGGAACTGACCGAAGCCATCCACGTCTTGTCCAGCTTTGACGAAGGGCCGGATCTGGTGCTTTATTACAAACATCTTCTGGTGTTGAACGGGGAACAGGAATACCGCTTGCATTTCAACGAAACGGATGCGTTGACCGATGCGCAGCGAAACTATTGCGAAGAACAATACGGGTTGTTCCGTGCTTGGTTTGCGGATTGGTCAAAACAGGGCGGGGTGATTGCTGAATGCATGTGATCGACAGCCATACCGGGGGTGAGCCGACACGGGTCATTCTGGATGGCGCGCCCGATCTGGGCTCGGGCCCTCTGGCAGAGCGCGCCCGAAAGCTGGCAACCGATCACGAAACATTCTACCGCTCACTCATGTTGGAACCGCGCGGTCAGCCCGCCATGGTTGGGGCCCTGCTGGTCGAGCCGGTGGATCCCACCTGCGTGACCGGCGTGATCTTTTTCGATGTGGATGCGGTGCTGGGCATGTGTGGGCATGGCACGATCGGTCTGACGGTCACGCTGGCGCATCTGGGGCGTATCGGCTTGGGGCGTCACAAGATCGAAACGCCCGCAGGAGTTGTTACGGTCGAGCTGCACGACGCCAATACCGTTACAGTGACGAATATCGAAAGCCGCCGGGTGCATAAGGATGCGGTTCTGGACGTGCATGGCGTTGGGCCGGTGACTGGGGATGTGGCCTATGGCGGCAACTGGTTCTTCATTGTTGATCCCAGTCCGATCCCGGTTGAAACCGCCAATATCCCCCAATTGACCGATCTGGCAATTGCCATCCGCGACGCCTCAATCGCGCAAGGGATCGGAGGGGAGCAGGGCGAGCCCATTGATCACGTGATCTTTCAGGATGCATCACACGACCCGAATGTGCACAGCCGCAACTTTGTGCTGTGTCCCGACAACAACTATGACCGCTCACCCTGTGGCACCGGCAGCTCAGCACGACTGGCTTGCCTGGCGGCGGACGGGGCGCTGGCCCCGGGCGAAGAGATTGTGCAGCACAGCGTTATTGGCAGCGCCTATCGTCTGTCCTATCAATCGGGGACAAACAGTGGCGTTATCCCTTCGATCACCGGGCAGGCTTATGTAATGTCCGAGGCAAATTTGATCTTTGAGGCAAACGATCCGTTCAGGACGGGAATCGAGACATGAGCAATCAGGTTGTTGTTGTCGGCGCGGGCGTCATCGGCATCACGACCGCGCTGGAACTGCAGCGGCGCGGGCATTCGGTATTGGTACTGGACCGCAAAGGCGTGGCCGCCGAGACCTCGGCAGGCAATGCGGGCGCCTTTGCCTTTGCCGAGGTTGAGCCACTGGCCACGCCGGGCATCATGAAGAAGGCTCCGAAATGGTTGCTGGACCCGCTGGGGCCGCTGTCAATCCCGCCCGCCTATGCGATGCAGATTGCACCATGGATGTACCGGTTCTGGCGGGCCAGCCAGCCCAAAAACTACCGCGCCGCCCTGCAGGCACAGGTCGATATGATGGGATATTCCAGTCAGGCGCTGACGCGTCTGATCGCCTCGGTCGAGGGCGAACACATGTTGCAGCGCGACGGGCAGATGCAGCTGTATGAAAGTGATGCGGAGTTCCGCGCCAGCCTGCCCTCATGGGAGTTGCGCCGCCAGCACGGGATCGAGTTCGAACTGCTGGAAAACCCCGAGGCCATCGCCGAAAAACAACCCGGTCTCAGCCCGCGTTTCACCCATGCCGGGTTCACACCGAACTGGATGAATGTCGTGGACCCCAAAAGCTGGGTGGAGCTTTTGGCCCAGGCCTTTCGGGATCGGGGTGGCCGGATCGAAACCCGGGATGTTCTGACCCTGACGCCGTTGGACCGGGGGGCGCGGATCACCACCTTGGATGGGGATGTCGAGGCGGACAAGATCGTCCTGTGCGCCGGCGCATGGTCACATCACCTAGCCCGAATATTGGGCGACCACGTCCCGCTTGAGACCGAGCGCGGCTATAATACGACCCTGCCCGAGGGGGCCTTTGATCTGCGAATGCATCTGACCTTCTCAAGCCACGGGTTTGTTGCCACGCGGATCAATGGCGGCGTGCGGATCGGCGGGGCGGTGGAATTGGGTGGCCTGAAACTGCCTCCAAATTTCAAGCGTGCCGATGTACTGCTGAATAAGGCCGTGGACTTCTTGCCGGGTTTGCAGACACAGGGCGGTACGCAATGGATGGGCTATCGCCCGTCACTACCCGACAGCCTGCCCGTGATCGGCGCGGCACCCAAGGCGCGGGATGTGATATATGCCTTTGGTCATGGCCATCTGGGCCTGACCCAATCGGCGGGTACGGCCGAGCTGGTTGGCGCGCTGGTCGATGGCCAGCCCGCGCCAATTTCGCTGGCCCCCTATTCCGCCTCACGGTTCTAAGGGGGTGACATGCGCAGTTCCAAAACCATTCATGTGATCTCGGCCCATGCCGAGGGCGAGGTGGGCGATGTCATCGTTGGCGGGGTTCAGCCGCCCCCCGGCGCCACCCTTTGGGAACAACGCGCCTTTATCGCGCAGGATAAGACCCTGCGCAATTTTGTCCTGAACGAACCCCGCGGGGGGGTCTTTCGGCATGTCAATCTGCTTGTGCCGCCGAAACATCCCGATGCGGATGCGGCGTTCATCATCATGGAGCCTGAAGACAACCCGCCCATGTCCGGGTCGAATGCGATCTGCGTCTCTACCGTTTTGCTGGATGGCGGGATCATTCCGATGCAAGAGCCGCACACCCAGCTGACGCTTGAGGCCCCGGGCGGGTTGGTCAGGGTACGGGCCGACTGCCGGAATGGCAAGGCCGAGCGTATCTATGTGCAGAACCTGCCCAGTTTCGCTGATCAGATCTCGGTCCCGCTTGAGGTTCCGGGGATCGGCACCCTGACGGTGGATACGGCCTATGGCGGCGACAGTTTCGTTGTCGTGGATGCAGCCGCATTGGGTTTTGACATCACCGGGGATGAGGCGCGCGAGCTGGCACGCGCAGGCGTCGCCATCACCGATGCGGCTAACGAACAGCTTGGCTTTACCCATCCTGAGAACCCGGATTGGAACCACATCTCATTCTGTGCGTTCTGCGGTCCGGTCGAGGCGACCGAAATCGGCCTGACCGGCAAGTCAGCTGTCACGGTGAAACCGGGCAAGATCGACCGGTCGCCAACGGGCACAGCCGTCTCAGCACGCATGGCTTTGATGGCGGCCAAGGGTCAGATGAAGGCGAGCCAGACGTTCGAGGCGGTTTCGATCATCGGCTCACGCTTTACCGGGCGGATTGTCGGGGAAACCCAGGTGGGCGACCGCCCAGCCATCACGCCCGAGATCAGCGGTCGGGGCTGGATTACCGGCATACATCAACACATGCTGGACCCCGATGACCCCTGGCCGGGCGGCTATCGTCTGAGCGATACCTGGGGTGTTTGAGCCAACAGGCATTGCTTGAATTTCGGCGTGTAGATATCTACCTAAAAGAGAGTTAATTTCGACACACGAGTTTAAATGAAGATACGCATTGCCGCCCTGATTATTGTGATCGCGGCCCTGATCTGGGCGCTTAATCCAAACCCCAATTACGCCGAAATGTCCGCCAAGTGTTTGGACAACACAGGTCGCATGACTGATGTTGTCGCGACATGCACCGCGTTGATCGAGGTCGGGGGTTTGACCTCGGAACAGTATAGCAGCCTGCTCAGCGCGCGCGGTTGGGCCTATTCCAGCGGCGAACAGTATGATCAGGCCCTCGCGGATTACGACGCGGCATCAAAGCTTCACCCCAAGGACGCCACGCCGGTTTTGCGGCGTGCTTTGGCTTTGGAAGCGATGGGCGACATTGCGGGCGCTGAGGCGGCCCACAATAAGGCGGTTGCGCTGTTTCCCGATAATGCAACGGCTCACATGAACAAAGCTCGGTTTGCATACCGCCAAGGTGATTTCTCTGAGGTCATTGCAAGCTATGAAACTGCATTGGAAATTGACCCGGCGAGAGAGGATGCAGCTGCGGGTTTAACCAGGACGCTTCTCGAAGTGGAAGGTGCTAACAGTCTTGGGCTTTTTCTTCAGCGGGCTAAGCTGCGCTGGCCGAAACAGCAATGGGTCCACATCGCCGACGTGAATTACAATGTAATTCATACTGCCGACCAGGCAAAAGCATGGAAAGCTCTTGCGCAGCTTGCCCGTTTAAAACCAGATCCCGCGTTTGTACTTTGGCTTGAAGGATATTTCCACTTGAATATCGGTGATGAAATCAAAGGCATCGAAAACATCCGGAAGGTCGCAGCGCATCAGAGCGTCGGGGATGAGAGCAAAGAGGATATTCTGATTGAGCGTTGGTACAATGCCGCGGTTGAATGGTATCTGTGGAGAGGCAACGAAGAATTGCTGCTGAGCGGATACCTCTTTGCCTTAGCGGGACGGTCGGATTTGGCGGAACCGGACTTGAACACTGCTTTGCAGGGTTTTGGCTATACCGGACGGTCAGAAATACTTGATGTATTTGTTGAGGATGGGGTGGTTGTGCCGAAAGAAGCGTATGAGGGGTCAACACCTCAATTGGAAAAGGTTGTTGCTGAATATGTTGCGCGCATTGCAGAGAGCCGGAAAATGCGGTCCATCTTACGGTGATGTAGGAGTCAGCCAGCTGTTTTGTTAGGAACGCGGTTCAAATCGATTTGTTCGGTCATTCAAAACCGATCCCCTCATTACCCCGTGTCAATTTGCGCGCCCACTATAGGATTGATCCGAACCGCATCCTGTTTTAAGGGAAACCTGTCTAATCAGAGTCACCCTTGGGGCGGTCGGATACCCGCGCCCCTTTCGCCCCACGCAGATGTGGCGCACTCTTGGAACGCACGCCCCGAAAGGCTTAAAAAAGGTAAATGAATATGGCAGAAAAATCGAACTTCGATGTATTGTATACCATTGTAGACGAAGCGCCCGAGCTGGCCAGTGCCTCGTTCCTGCCAATCATTCGCAAATTCGCCAGCGCCGCCGGCGTCAGTGTTGGCACCAAGGATATTTCGCTGGCGGGCCGCATCCTGTCGACCTTTCCCGAAAACCTGACCGAGGCTCAGCGCATCACCGATGATCTGGCTGCGTTGGGTGAATTGGTGAAAACGGCTGATGCCAACGTGATCAAACTGCCGAACATCTCGGCCTCGGTCCCGCAGCTGGTTGCGGCCATCGAAGAGCTGCAGGGGCAGGGCTATGACATCCCCAGCTATCCCGAAGAACCCGCCACCGACGCGGAAAAAGCAATCCGAGCGCGCTATGACGCAATCAAAGGCTCGGCTGTGAACCCGGTGCTGCGTGAAGGCAACAGCGATCGTCGTGCCGCAAAGGCGGTCAAGAACTACGCCCAAAAGAACCCGCATTCGATGGGTGAATGGGCGTCGGACAGCAAAACCAAAGTGTCGTCGATGGCAGACAATGATTTCTATGCAAATGAGAAATCGGCCACGATCACGGCGGCGCAGGCCGGTGAAGCAAAGATCGAATTCGTCGGCAAAGACGGCAGCGTCAGCGTCCTGAAAGACAGTTGGCCGCTGGAAGAAGGCACCGTGGCGGATGCGACCTTCATGTCGGTCAAAGCTCTGTCTGCCTTCCTGGCCGAGGCCATCGAAGACACCAAGAAAGACGGCACCATGTTCTCGCTGCATATGAAAGCGACCATGATGAAAGTGTCGGACCCGATCATCTTTGGCTATGCGGTCAAAGCCTGGCTGGCCCCTGTTTTCGAGAAATTCGCAGCAGAACTGGACACGCTGGGTGTGAACCCGAATTCGGGTCTGGGTGACTTGTTGGATCGTGTCAAGGACAATGCCGAGATCGTGGCGGCCATCGACGCGCTGAAAGGTGACCGCCCGTCCATGTATATGGTCGACTCGGACCGCGGCATCACCAACCTGCACGTGCCGTCGGATGTGATCATCGACGCCTCGATGCCCGCCGTGATCCGCGCGGGCGGCAAAGGCTGGGATGAGGCCGGTGCGAAAGGTGACACCAATTGTGTGATCCCTGACCGCTGCTATGCCAGTGTCTATGATGAGACGATCAACTTCTTCAAAGCCAACGGTGCGCTGAACCCCGCTACCGCCGGTGCTGTGGCCAATGTTGGCCTGATGGCGCAGAAGGCCGAGGAATACGGCTCGCACCCCACCACGTTCCAGGCGCCGGCGGATGGCACCATTCGCGTAGTTTTGGCCAATGGTGAGACGCTGCATGAGCACGCGGTGGAACAGGGCGACATCTGGCGGGCCTGCACAGTCAAGAAGGCGCCGATTGAAAACTGGATTCAGCTGGCCATGGATCGCCAGCGCCTGACCGGGTCCGAGGCGATATTCTGGCTGGACGCAAACCGCGCCCATGATGCCGAACTGATCAAATACGTCAAACCGGTGCTGGAGGCCGCAGGTGTGGCCGACAAGTTCCAGATTCTGGCCCCGCGCGAGGCAACCCGTCAGTCGCTTGAGACGATCACGGCGGGTAAGGACTCAATCGCGATCACCGGCAACGTGCTGCGGGATTACCTGACGGACCTGTTCCCGATCCTGGAGCTTGGGACATCGGCCAAGATGCTGTCCATCGTCAAACTGATGAATGGCGGCGGCCTGTTTGAAACGGGTGCCGGTGGGTCGGCGCCGAAACACGTGCAGCAGCTGGTTGAAGAAAACCACCTGCGCTGGGACTCGATGGGTGAGTTCTGTGCGTTGGGCGAGTCGCTCAACTTTTTGGCCGACAGCAAAGGCAACGCCAAGGCGGGTGTTCTGGGTGCCGCGGCCGAGGCAGCAACGCAGGGCATTCTGGACAACAATAAGTCGCCCAGCCGCAAAGTCGGCCAGCCCGATAACCGCGACAGCCACTATTGGTTCGCCCGATATTGGGCCGAAGCGCTGGCGTCGCAGTCTGACGACGCTGAGCTGGCGGCAGAATTCGCCCCGGTTGCCAAAGAACTGGCCGACAATGAGGCGAAGATCCTGGGTGAGCTGGCAGCGGCCCAGGGCGCGGCGGCTGATCTGGGTGGCTACTATCACACCGACCCCGTCAAGACGGCTGCGGTGATGCGGCCCAGTGCAACGCTGAACGCCATCATCGACTGAACATGCAAAGCCGCGCCATCGGTGCGGCTTTTCCATATGTTTTCAGAGATTTGATAGAAAAAGGGGCCGACCCCCAAAGTCGGCCCCTTTTTGAGTGAGTGGAGAGGCACAGCCTCACCGGTATAGTTACATTCAGAATATTGGTACTGAGCTGTTTTAGGTATTAGGGGTTTCCCGTAGTTGCATCTGAGGAACGCTTGTAAAACGCGGATTTGACAGCGTTTTTGATGTGATCAATACGAAAAAAGGGCCGGTCCGAAGACCAGCCCTGATTGCTGTTTGAATGGTCGAAAAATCAGTTCGACGCAGTGTTCAGCTTTTCGTTCTGCTCGCGCAGGGTATCCGAGATAATCGCGTACCATTCGCCGGATTCACGCATCTCGTTCAGGCCCTTGTTCATCATCGCAATGTATTCACGTGCGAACGGGTTCGAACGGTGCGCGAGGAAGCTCATCGACGACAGAGTGGACACATAGGGGTTCTCGACGATCTCTTGCGAGGTCAGGCCCATTTCGTTCATCGTCGCCGCGAACAGTTCGACCTCAAAAGCGGCGACATCGGCGGTGCCGGTCAGAACCGCATCAAGGCATTCGCGGGCCGAGTTGGGGTGGATCAGGTTCAGGTTGTTGGCATTCAGGCCAACTTCTTCCAGAACCACCATGCTCCAGCCGGTCATACGGCAGAGGGTTGCGCCTTCGAAGTCTGCGAAGGTGGTCGCGTTCGTATAATCGCTTTCCGGCAGCGTGAAGAAGCCACCGACAACGTCATACACAGGGACGGTCCCTACGAATTCGGTGCAACGGGATTTTGTCGCTTCGGACCATTCATAAGAACGGTTTGTACAGTCCGGCAGGGTCCAGGCGATCGAGATGTCGAACGCACCTAGGGGCAAGAGCGTTTCCAGATGCGACGTCCAGTCATCCACGAAGCTGACCGAATATTCGCGCTGGTTTCCGGCACGCTGAAGGCTGGTTGTAGCCAAGCGGGTCATGATGCCGCCGCCGCTCAGTGATTCCGTGGTGAACGGCTCCCAGCCGTTGCCGGCCACCATTTTGATCGGCGGGGCATAGATGTTGGAGCGTTTTACGCTTGCCGCACGTTGTTCTTCTGCGGCGATGATTTCCTGAGCGGACTGGCCGTTCGGCAGGCTTCCGTCTTCACAGGGCAGGGCAAGGACCAGGCCAGGGGCCAGATCGTTGGGGTTGGTGATCAGGTTGCGGTTCGCGTTAAAAATCGGCTGATAGTTCGAGGTGCCGTAGGCAGCAATCGCGATCGTTGCCATCGTGTCACCGTCTGTGACGGTGTAGTTCGAACAGGCTTCCTGCGCTGCAGCTGCGCCTGCGGTGAGTGTGAGGACGGCCGAGGCCGTCATCACTTTGGCGTTGAGTTTTTGATTAAGCATTTATTCTTCCTCCCATGAGTTGGAATGTGAATATGAGGCTTTAGTTGATGGCCTCTAACAGTCGGTCGTTGTGCTCGTTCAACGTGTCCGAGATGATGGCGTACCATTCACCTGTTTCACGCATTTCGTTCAGGCCCTTGTTCATCAGCGCCAGGTATTTTTGACCCTGAGGATTTGAGCGGTGGGTGATGAATCGAAGCGCGGACAGAGTTGAGACATAAGGGTTTTCGACGATGTCATTCGTGTTCAGACCCATTTCGCTCATGGCATCTGCGAACAGTTGCACTTCGAAAGTGGCGAGATCAGCCGATCCTGTAATGACCGCATCAAGGCACTCGCGTGCCGTGGCCGGCTGAAGCACGGTCATTGTTTCATCACGGCGCAGACCTTCTTGTTCCAGATCGTGCAGTGGCCAACCTTCCATGCGGCAGATTGTGGCGCCGTGCAGATCGTCAAAGCTGGTTGCGCTTGCGTATTTGCCTTCGGGCAGGCTGTAGAATCCGAACACGATGTCATAGACCGGTGCCGACGCGTGGAACTGGGTGCAGCGCACTTCGGTTTCCCAGGACCATTCGTAGGTGCGGTTGGTGCAGTCAGGAATGTTCCAGGCCATCGAAACATCAAACGCACCCAAAGGCAGCAGTGTTTCGATATGCGAGTTCCAGTCATCCACGAAGCTGACCGAGAACTCTTCGTTGTTGCCAGCCCGTTGCAGGGTTGTCGTTCCCAGACGTGTGATAAAGCCACCACCGTTCAGGGTTTCGTCAGCGAAAGGGGCCCATCCGTTGCCGGTGACCAGTTTGATCGGCTGTTTGAACGCCCGGTTTTTTGACGAGTTTGCGTAACGCTCCTGCTGTTCGGCGATAATGTCGCGTGCGCTTTGTCCGTTGGGCAGACTTCCGTCCAGACACGGCAGGACCAGGGACAGCCCGGGGCTCAGCGCGTTCGGATTTGTAATACTCTCGCGGTTCGCGTTGAAGATGGGCTGGTAGTTAGATGTGCCGTAGGCAGCAATTGCGATGGTCGCCATGGTGTCACCATCCTGCACGGTGTAATTCGTGCAAGCTTCCTGGGCGGCAGCGGCTCCGGCGCTTAGAGCGATGACAGCAGCAGTGGTCATCGCAACGTTATGGAGCGTGAATTGAGGCATTAGTTAGTTTCTCCAGATTTAAATTGAGGTGGCTTGTAGTTGTTTCAGCCGTTTTCCATTTGATGGCGAAGGGCGGTGGACACGATATCGCGCCATTCACCGGATTGCTGCATGATCGCCAGACCCTGATTGAGCGTCTCAAGGATCGCTTCCCCATCCGGATTATCTTTGTGGGTCATGACGTTAAGCGACTTGATGGCCGCCAGGTTGGGGTTTTCGATAATACGGTGTTCGTAGCCCAGGCGCGCGATTGTCGCGACGGCCAGGTGGGCCTCGATTGCGACGATGTCGGCGGTGCCGTCCATTACGGCGTGAAAACAATCATCCGGTGAAATCGGACGCATCAGCTTGATCGCGGGTTCGTACAGCCCTACCGCATCCATGTGCGACAAAGACCAGCCCTCGGGGCGGCAGATCGTGGTGCCTGCGAAATCGGCATAGGTCAGGGTCTGTTCATAACCTGAACCTTCGCGGGCGAAATATGTGTCCACGACCTCATAGAAGGGGTTCGAGAAGTTGTAGGTCTCGCAGCGTGTGCGGTCGTTTTCGGACAGGGATGCTGCCTCTTCGCAGTTCGGGCGCGACCAGGGGAAGGTGGCGTCAAAGGCAAGCGTTGGCATCAGCAGGTCCAGATGCGAGGACCAATCATTCACGAACTGAATCTTATAGCCCTGCTCTGGTGCCGCGCGCAGCATCGCCGTTTCCACCAAGCTGGTGTAGAGACCGCGATTAGGCAGAGTCTCATCCGTGAACGGTGCGTAGCCACCTGCGGTGATCATCAACACTTGACGGTCGCGGATTGCTGGGCGTTCCCCCTGATCTGCGTTCCGGATCAGGGCTGCGCCCTCGGCACGGGCGGCTTCGATCTCTTTCCGGGCTTCGGCGCGCGCCGCGATCACGGCATCCTCGCTGACCTTTTTGGCCTCGGCTTCGGCTTCGGCCACGCGGGCCTCGGCCTCAGCGATTGCCTTTTCGGCGCGTTTTTCCGCAGCTTTTACCAATTCGGCTGCCATTTCCGCGGCCATCGCTTCGGCTTCGGTTTGCGGGGCGGCAGGGGCGCGGCCGATTTCTTCGAGGCACGGCATCGTCAGAACGTCGCCCACGCGGATGATGTTCGGATTGTTGCCAATCACATCGCGGTTTGCGTCAAAAATGATCCGAAAATCTTCAGTCGAATACACTTCGATCGACAACTCGCGCAGGCTGTCGCCACGCTGAATGGTGTAGGTCGAGCACGCTTCTTGTGCAGAAACGGCCGCTGCAGAGGCGGCGAGCGCCAGGCTTGAAATAAGGAGTTTATGTCTCATTGCCCTGTATCTTTGCCTTTGTTTATTTTTTCAGTTTGACGACGCCAATCGCCGCATTGTCTTGATCGGGATGGCCTTTGGCCCGAAGGGCCTGCCACAGCGCGTCTGCGATGTCTTCTGCCCATGCATGGGCATTGTCTTGCAGGATCGCCTCGATTTCCGCATTGCTGATGAACTGCAGACCGTCACTGCCAAGGATCAGAATGTCCTGCGCGTTCAGCTCAAGCGGGCTTTCGGGGCAATCAACTTTGGGGATTGCGGCCCCCATGATGACGGATGTCAGTTGATTGCGGTCCGGGTGCGCCTTCGCCTCGGCCTCGGTCAGGCTGCCATCGGCGACCTGGGCGTCGATCACCGGAGCCATCGAGTGATCTTCGTTGAGTTGACGCAACGCACCATCGCGGAACAGGTACAAGGGGCTGTCACCGATTGAGATCCAGAACAGCCGGTTGCCCAGCAAGAGGGCACCCAGCAATGTTGACCCCATGTTGAAGCCTTCGCCCTGTTCCTCGGAATGGGTCGAAATCGCACCGTTGGCCTGCATTGCGGCCAGCGGCAGTGCATCCAACACGGCGGTTTCGGATGCCGAGTCCCCCTCAAGCTCGGGGT
Source organism: Ruegeria sp. CH10 (assembly GCF_056537125.1). NCBI lineage: Bacteria > Pseudomonadati > Pseudomonadota > Alphaproteobacteria > Rhodobacterales > Roseobacteraceae > Ruegeria > Ruegeria sp. CH10. Next base: position 94,230 of record NZ_JBQFQY010000008.1, read on the forward strand.
CCAGGGCTTCGCGCCAGGCGCTGACCACCAGGTCCGAGGCGACTTCGCCTGCGGCGTGCCCGCCCATACCGTCAGCGACCACGACATATCCTGCCTGTGCGGCATCGAACATGCGCGCGGCAATCGCGTCTTCCTGCGAGTCTCGCCGACCCTGATCCAGGATCAGCGCAATATCATATGCAGGTTGCGCCAGCATCAATTATGCATCCCGCCAGTCAAAGCCGTCATCGCAGAAGGCTGCAAACCGGATCGAGGTTTCACTGATGCGGATCAGGTCACCGCTGGACAGCGCAACCGTGCTGAGAACGGGCTTGCCGTTCAGGCGCACAAGGTTGGCCTTGCCGCCGTGACCCAGATAGCATTTGCGGTCTTCGGGGTCATACGCGATCACAGCGTGGCTGCTGCGCGAGATGCCCGTATCGCCGAAATCCAGCTGAATGGCCTGATCGTCATTGCGGCCAATCTGCATCAGACCTTCGGTCAGGGTGATGCACGCACCACGGCCCGGCCCCGAGGTGACAACCAGCCAGCCAACGGGAAAGGTCTCTTTCGCGGTTTCGGTCTTGGCGACAGGTTCTGCCGTTTCAATCAGGTCCTGAACATGCGTATCGGCGCGTTCAAAGCCAAGGAACGTGGTTTTTACCCGACCCCGGCGGTCTTCCTGCGCAGGGGCAGGGGCTGCCACGGCCTCAGGTTGCGAAGCAGGTGCGACCTCGGCCATCGGCTCTGGCTGCGGTTCAGGCGCAACTTCGATCACGGTTTCCGGTTGTGGTTCTGGCGCGACCTCGGCCATGGGTTCCGGCTGCGGGGCTTCGGCGACCTCTTCTACAGCTTCAGGTTCGACCATGACTTCTACGATCGATTCCTCTTGCTGGGGTTCTACCTGTAGAACTTCGGCCTGTTCGGAAACTTCCACTTCATCCGCCGCAACATGCAGAGTGATAACCGGCTCTTCCAGCTCGACCTCGTCTTGCGGGGCTTCAAGCACAGGCTCCTGCGTCTGCGCGACAACTTCTGTGATCACAACGTCATCGTCGAACAGGGTTTCAGGCTCATCATCTGACAGCTCGGGCATATCCTCTTCGGGCAGAAGATCGTCAGAGTCTTCGTAGCTGTCCGACGACGGCATATTGCCACCACCCAAAGCCGCGCGCAGAGCGTTCAGGTCCGCAATGGGCTGAGGCTTTTCCGCTACTTCGGGTGCTGCGGTTTCTTCAGCCGCGGGTTCGGCCTCTTTTGCTTTGCCGGCACCTTCGAGAAGCCGGCTGAGAGGGCTTTTATATTTGAACATGGTGACGACACCTTTGCTTCTATTTTCCAGAACCTGCGTCCTGTTGGGCTTCTGTTCACCTTTGCGCGTTGCTGCGCATCGGCACTCGTGATCTGGAAACCAAACCAAATCTTGTCTGCAGCGATGGGCCGGTTCCCATCAGGGTGGCGGATTTCCAGTCACCACCCTCAGCGTTTGCGGGGCTGCAAATCTTGAAAAACCGGTCAGATTACTCCTGCTTCAGCTGCATGACGGCCTGTGTTTCGGCGCCATCTCGCAACACGGTCAGCTGGGCCTGCGCCTTACCGTCGGCCACCAGGCTGTCCAATATGATGTCCAGGCTGATCTGATCATTCAGGGTCAGATCGGTTTGGGCCTCGGACACCAGCACATCGCCGCGTTTCAGATCGCCGCTGGCCTCGGCCGGAACAGAGGTAACGGTCGTAACCCAGTTGTCGCCATTGGCGTTTCGCACATCAAAGCCATAGCCGTTCTCAAGCCCGACCATGCGGTGTGCAGGCAGCGCCAGCAAACCGTTCTTGGCAAGCGTTTCGCCGAGCGAACGATAGCGCGCGGTGACACGGATAAAGCCATCAGGATCGATCGAAATATTGTTCAGGACCTGAGCCTCAAAGCTTGCATTCGCACGAATGGGTTCGCCGTTGAGGGTATAGATCGTTGCGCCGCGTTGGACCCAGTCACCAATTACGGACATATCCTGCGCCGGGTCGACATAGGTGACGGCAATGATATTGCCGGTCGATGCGCGACGTCTGGAGATTTGGAAGGGGACTTCCACATCCCAATGCGCAAAGGCCACCTGAACATCTGCGGGAATACCGCCGTCAGTTACAGCGACCGGTTCAGATTCGGCTGCTTGAGGTTGTGCCTCTTGTTGTTCAGCCGCTTCGGTCTGGGCCTGCTCGACAGGCGCCTGAACGGGGTCTGCCGCGTCCACAGTGCTTTCTTGCGAAGCATCAGGTGTTGCGACGGGCTCGATAGTGTCTTGTGCTGCGGCCGGTTGCTCTTGTGGCTCTGCGGCTGCGACCTGTTCCTGGGATTCTGAACCGGCGGCCTGTGCTTCAGGTTCAGCCGTGGCGGTTTGTTCCGGCGCGGAGGGTGCCGCCGCGACTTCGACGTCCTGCGCCGGTTCGGGTTTCTCGCCCGACATCAGGAAGAACCCGCCTGCGGCCAAGCCAACAGCGACGACGGCCACACCCGCCAGCAGTTTGCCATTGCCGCCCGAGCCGCTTTTGACCACGGTATCTACGGCAACTGGCGCGTCGTCCTTGGATGTGAACTTGGCCAGTTCGTCTTCACCCTTGTCTTCGTGACCCAGGGCAAGATCAGCGTTTCCGGCCAGCAATGCGGTTACCACGGCCTCGGCGTTTTCGCTTTCGGCTTTGATGCGAGCTTTTTCGGCCTCTTCATCTTTGTGATCCATGCCGACAATCACGGAAACGGGGCGCTGGTTGAACGTGTCGAACTTGACGCTCGGGCCACGGAACATGCGCAGCCAGTCCAACGCGGTCTGCAGACGGTCCGGCGTGTGGATTTCCATCGCCTTGTCCAGCGCCTCAAGGAAGCCATCCGGATAGCCGCTGAAACGCCCGGCCAGCGGTGTGTATGGGTCGTCCTGACCGTTGTTGAACGCGTTAAGGCGCGTCTGACCGTCAATCGGGCGCTCATCGCTGATCGCGTGATACAGCGTGGCGGCCAGCACATAGAGATCGCTGCTGGGCCCCTGTTCCGCTCCGCGTACGTAGAATTCATGTGGAGAGTAGCCGTCCTTGATGACTCGCAGAGTCATGAGGGCCGCAGATTGGTTTGCAGCCCGCTCGCGCGCGGCGCCAAAATCGATCAGAACGGGGTCGCCGTTTTCATCGATCAGAATGTTGTCCGGCGAGATATCGCGATGCAACATGCCGCTTTGGTGGATGAAGGACACCGCCGACAGCATCTTTTCTGTAACTTTGACGATGAAGTCCGGACCGGCATTGTTGTCTTTGTTCTCGACATAGTCCAGCAGATCGCAACCCTTGATGAAGTCCATCGCGATATAGGCGGTATCATTGTCTTCAAAGACCTGATGGACGTTCACGATATTGGGGTGAACCAGGCGCGCGTGATTGCGGGCTTCCTGAATAAACAGGTCGATGATGGCGCGCAGGTCGTTTTTGTATTCCGGATTTGATGGCTCGACCGCATCTCCATTGCGGTGACACAGCGCGCCGGGATAGCACTCTTTGATGACCACGTCGCGTTCCAGGCTGTCGCGGGCCAGATAAGTAATGCCGAACCCGCCATTGCTGAGGTAACGCAGGATTTCATACTGCCCGCGCAACAGCTTTGCGCCGGGTTGAAGTCCTTCAATCTTCGGTTCGTCGTGCGATGCATCGACCGCCTGGTTGTGGCTCATTTCATTCCGCCCGTTACTAATCGTTTTGCGGTTAAAAAGATGGGTAAAATCACCCGAGCACTCACAACCAAACACAACCGCAGTACTGTTAAGACGGTTAGACGGTTCAAATTTGACTTTATTGGGGCCGCCTCGTGGCTTCACTAAGGATCGTGTTTTCGTGAGCACAACATGTTGTTCAGGAGTGTAGTTGAAAACAATATATAGAAAAACGGCCTGCACAAAATGCAGGCCGATCGCTATTTGTCTCTACTTGGTCAACGGAGTCGTTATTATTTTGGCGCGATTCTGGGCGCTTCGAATCGGGGATTACAGCGCAATCTTAACGAGAAATTACTAGGTTCCGGTTTTTGGCTGCGCCGAATCCACGCGGCTGCCAGCCCAGGCGAGGTTGTCGCTGAGCTGCGCAAGGATGCCGATGGCGTCTTTCAACGGGGCATCACCGCTTTCAAATTGCAGCAACAAGAGCAGATCAGTGGCCTTTTCGAACTCACCCGGAATCCAGTCGGCCTTGGGGTCGATTTCGTCGCCTTGTTCCAGCCGCTCGGCGAAATCCTCGACAATTTCCTGGCAGGCATGCAGGAAGGCCGATGGTTCGATATCAGAGGATTCCCGGAGGTCTTCGTATATGCTGGCAATCGCGGCCAGCCAATCTTCGAGGATCGGGTTTTCCAACGGCGGCAGCGCTGATTCGAGAGTTGTCTGAAGCGACACAGTGTCGGGCTCGGCCGCCTCGGCCTCGGGACCGTCGAGCGTTGCGAGGAAGGGCAGGAAGTCCTGCTCAAGATCGCGGCGTGCGGCTTCAAGATCGGCGATGCGGCGGTCGGACGCGATTTGCAGAACCTGCTCGGCCAGATCCTGTCCGCCGCAGGTTTCCCACAGCGCAAAATCGGGCTCGGGTTCTTGTGCCATGGCCCGCACGGCGACGGGTGTCCCGATGGGTACGACCGAGCGGAACAACTCACCCTTTTCTTTGTTCAGACGCGCCACCACCCGGTCCAGCGCATCCCGCACCGGGGGCAGATCGGCATGAGTGACAGCCATCAGACTATTGGCGCGCAATTCCTGCGGGACCTGGGCCCAAAGATGGCGCTCAGTCTCGCGCCAGGCATTTGTTCCGTTGGTGCACCAGATCGCACAATCGACGAATTTCAGCAGATCGAGCGTCGCCTTGTAGGTGTCGTCCAACGCCCCGGTTCCGGGCAGGTCGAACAGTGAAATCTCTTCCAGGGCCGGGGTGTTCAACCCAACCGAGATGAAATCGGGCTCGTCCGCCGCGGCTTTTTCCAGCGCGATTCCGGAATAGACCTTAGGTTCTTTGTCCCACCAGCCGACCGTGGTTTCGGGCGTGTCCGAATAGGCAACGATCACCAGCGGCAGTTTCAGATGCTGCGGACCTGTGGGCAGAATGTCAGCCCCGGCCAACATGTTTGCGAGGCTGGATTTCCCAGCCCCAAATTCCCCGGCGAATCCGATGTTCACCGCGTTGGACAGCCGTTCGGCATGCGCCAGAGCACGGGCGCGCAACGCGTCGAGGGCGGCGTCTGCCGGAAGGCTTTCGGTCGCGGTCAGAAAGCGCTCAAGTTGCCTGACTTCCTGTGCGGTTCCGGGGAATTCAATCATTCAGCAGCCTCTGCAAGTCTTTTGTCTGGGTTATGCGCACCGAACACTGCGCCCAATTCTTCGACAAGACGCTGGGCGTGGTCAAACGCCGCCTGCGCCTCGGTCCGTTCATCTTTCTCACCAGAGCTGACACGATGTTCAAGATGTCCAGCCAGCAGCGCCATGTAGTGATCCAGAACGGTGTTCAAACGTTCAAGCAGGTCGGCGCGTGCAGTATCGACCAGATCGTCCCCGATCATTTCGAATTCCTGCACAAGCATGCGCTCGGCCCGGGTCACAACGCTTTTGCGGGAAATCAGGCGCGACAGCCAGCTGACTCGCAATTCGACCGTGATGCCGCGGGTCAGTGCGGTTGTATCTGGACGGAACCAGCGAACGGCACTGGTGTTCATGCGGTTCTCGGTAGGTTCCTGCCAGCCGGGCAGGGCCCGCAGGGCAGCGTTGCTTTGCATGTCAATGGCATACAGCTCGCTCAACATCCGTTGCCGCACGACTTGTGTGGCCCCTTGCACCAACTCGCGCATACGATCGCGCAGCGGAGAAAAGTTCAGCTCGGTGTCCCCGCCCTTGGCCAGCAGGGGCGAGTCGCCGTTCGGGCCGCGCACCACAGCGGATACGGCTTCGGCCACGGTGTCATCCATGACGCCGCGCAAATTGGCCAGGACATCATCCAGGTCATTTACGATCTCGGCAGTTTTCTGGGTCACAAGCCCGCGCAATTCAGACAGGGTCTTGTCATTTTCGCCGACGTTCTCCGTGGTCGGACCGCTGCTGTCTTCAATCACGCGCAGGTGGGCCTTGCTGCGTTCAACTTCGCCCTGGGCAAAGCTGTTGAGGTGTTGCCAGGCCATGCGCAACTGTTCGTTGCGGGGGCCGTCAGCCAGCGCATGGGTCACATGACGGCGTAGGTCGGGCAGGCCCGATGCGATCATGGCAGCAAAGCGCAGAACGCCTTCGCGGCTGATCGGACCTGCACCCTGTTTGATTTCTTCGACACCGTCGAGATACTGTTTCATCTGTTCCGGATGCGCCCGCAGCCAGGCCAGTACCTCATCATGGTTGATGCCCGTCTCGTCGCCGGTCAGGGCATAATGCGCCCATTGCGCGCTGCCCATCAGAACGTCGATATCCGCGTTTCCAAGGGCCTTTTCCAAACCCTCCAGCACGTCGGCGCGCACCTTGCCTGCGTCTTCTGCACCGCCGCCCAGTTCATCCACGCGGTTGATAAACACCACAATCTGACCCAGTTCCAGCGCCTGCATCAGGCGGAACAGCTTCAGGTCAGCCCGCGACAGCGCCTGATGCGCTGACAGGACGACCACAAAGAAATCGGATTCCTTCAGATACTGACGCGAGATTTCCTCGCGGATCAAAAGCGGGTCATTGACGCCCGGCGTGTCCGTCACCGTCAGAGGGAACGGAAAATGACCGATGTCGAAATAGACCTCGGCCTTGCGGGTAATGTCGCTGTACAGGCCCCGATCCGAGCCGGGATCATGGGTGCCTTCCTCGGTCGGATCGTCCCCGGCACAGACATAGCGGGCAAGGTCATCCGTGGTCAGCTCTTCCAGATCGTGGTGCTGACCCAGCAGGTGTTTATAGCTTTCGCCCAGACGCAGCTTGGCGCGGGTTTTCATCGCTTCGACCTGCTCTTCGATCATTTCGCGCTTATAGCTGTCCTCGTCATCGGGGAACATGTTGCGCAGCTCTTCGCCCTCGGCGATCAGCGCCTGCCACTGGCGGTTGTCGAAGAAATGGAACTCGGCCCCGGCAGTACGCCCCGAGGGATGGCCGAAATGCATGTCAGTGATCACCGTCGTCCAGGGGTTCACATCAGACGGCAGATATTCCGCCTGCCCGGTAAAGCCGTTGATCAGGCGCGATTTACCCGCCTTGATCTGCCCGACAAAGGCGATTGAGGGTTTCAGGTTCGTCAAATCATCAACGATGCGAGAAATGAACTGACGGGTCTCCTCATTGGACGTCCCGTTCATGTCTTCTGCAATACGGATTAACTCGCGACGGTTGCTTTCACTCATACTCTTTACCCTGGTAACTTGATCTCACGGATCGAATTCATCGAAAAATTGAATAAAAGGGGTGGCGTCATTCGCCTGCCTCCCGAAGGGACGACCACAGATTTACAACAGCACCTAGTTTTCGGGCTTCATGAACTGCGATCGCGAAATTTTCGCCATCGTTCAGAACGGCCAAACCGGTGCCTTTACCGCCCGACGGGCGCATGACGATCAATTGCGGATGGTCCATCACAGCCTCACTGTCGCTGTCCCATCCGGCAAGATCGCGGGCAAACCGGGCCAACAAATCAGCGGAAGGGGTTAGCGATCCTGCACCATCGCAGGCGTCGCTGGTCTGCAAAACGGTCCCGTCGGTGCTTAGGGCAAGAATGCGGCCCTGGGCGACCCGAGCCGACCCATCGTAGAATTGCTGTGCCAGAGAGCCATCAAGCTCTTCAATTGCGACCTCGGGTTGCGCCTCAACCTCGGGTTCTTGCGGAACAATGGCGATGACAGGCTCAGATGGGAATTCGACCGATTCACAGGCGGCTTCGATCTCGGAAAAAGTAATGCCGACATCATCCGCTTCAAGCGCCGTATCCGGTTGGAGCGATACCAGTTCCAAAGGGGTAGGTGCTGCGGCGATGTCTGTGACCAGTTGCGCCAGCTTGCCAGCCAGCACATCGCGCGGTTCGGTTTCGAAATCCGGGGCGATGCCGGATTGCACCCGGAATACATCCGTCACGCGTGAGCTGTTGACCTCAATCGCAAGGCAATCGCCGTTGGCTGCGGTAAATTCCAGACGGCGGGGCAGAATGGTGCCGCGAATGGTGCGCAGAATCTTTTCGCGCCGCAGCTGCGCAGTGTCGCCGGCAACGCTTACCGCCGGATTCAGGCGGGCCACAGAAGATCGCCCGATGTCGTCGAGCATCTCAAGTATGTCTGTATCCATCATGCCGTGACCCCCTCTGGTCCCGTCTATACTGCGGCCGCAACCGGCCCCAGGCTGAGATGCGATTTCGTCAGCGCCAACCCGACATTGGCGCTGCCGCGACAGATGTAGCAGATCACGTGATCAGGATAATCCCGTGTCCGCAGAAAAATGTTCAACCGATCCTTTGAAAACACAGCGATTTCCCCAAATCCCGGATTTTCAGTGTCATCGGTGCCAGATGCGCGTAACAGCTCTTCGAACGCGTTGACGCCCCGTCCCTGAAACAGGTTGGCGACAGCCAAAGCAAGGCTGTCCAGCACATCGGCGCTTTCGGAATCCTGGCTGTTGGTCCCCAGCAACATACCGGTTTCCATATCGACATACCCGGCTGCGATGCAGTCGGGTATGGTTTCCATCGCGGTGTTCAGTGCGGCTTCGATTGTCATCGTCTGTTACCTGATTCTGGTCATAACGCACGAATCTCCGGGCCACCGCGATCGGGTGCGTTGGGAACAGAACCCGCGGCGTCCTTGGTGTACCGAGCGTAGTGTTCGGCTGCAATCTGGTCGAATTCCTCAAGGAAGGCCCGGAATACGTTTTTCATTCCCTCGGCATCCTCGGGCAATTCCTCATCCGCAGTGATTTCACGCCACATGGACGCGGCACTGAGCGGAATTCCGGCGGGGACGTTCAGCAGGTCTTCAAGCTGTTCGTGTTTTTCCTCGGCCGCATCCTCGTTCGTTTCGGACACAGCGACGATCTGCATATCCACCAACCCGTTCGATTCCGGTTCCGGCTCATATTCATCGTCGGTTCCGGTGGATTGCTCTGCCAGAAGCGCGGTGATCGACGAAACCGAGACCTCGGCGCTGGGTTCTTCCGAGCCGTCGTCATCCAGTTCCATTGTCCCTTCATCGGACGCGACAGCGGTCGTATCCAGAGCGTCAGCCGGGTCGTCCAGCTCGGAAACGGAAAGGATATTGTCCTCGTCTTCTTCCAGTTCCTCTTCGCTCAGAAGATCGAAAGAATCCTCTTCGGCCGCGTCATCGCGGAATTCGCCAAGGTTCAGGCTGTTTGACCCGGTATCCTTGAAGACCGCGCGCAGCTCGTTCCCTTCGGTTTCGGCTTCAGGGGTGGCTTCGGGGGTTTCAGGGACCATTTCGGCACGCAGACGTTCGGCCTCGGCGGGGTCGATGCGCTCTTCGCGTGCCACTTCTTCGGTCCGGCGTTCCACGCGGGCAGGACGGATCGGGAAGTTGGTGACAACTTCGTCTTCTTGCGCCTCTTCCGTCTCAAGAACCGGATCAACCAGTTTCAGCGGTTGCTCGACTTCACCTTTTCGCTTTGGACGGATCGGATGTACACGCCCGCCTTCAGTCAGGCCGTGGTCAATCTGATAGCGCGAGAGCATATCGGCGCGGTTGTCCATGATCTGTTCGGTGATCTGCAAAAAGCTGTCGACCATTTTGCCACCGCCGCTGCGTGCCCACAGTTCGGCATCGCCGCTCTTGTCGCGTGCGTTGATCGCATCGCGGGCCGAAAACAGAATCGAGCGGTTGAACAAATGCCCGGCTTCGCGATTCACGCGGCGCAGAACTTTTTGACGGTCTTTGGCCCCCAGCACATCGGCCCGGGTCACCAGCAACAAGGAGTTGTTCTGCAGACGCTCGGGAAGGGAAACCCAGGTTGCGCGTTCGGTCTCGCGCCAGGCCTGGGTTGCGTGGGTGCACCACAACACGCCGTTGGCCTGACCAACTGCACGGCGCCAGACGTCGCTGGAGATTTTGGGATCCGAGATTCCGGGCGTGTCGATCAGATCGACTGCTTCGAGAATATCAGCCTCCAGGAAGATACGCACAAATTGGGCATCGTTGACGCCTACGTTTTCCAGCTCATCCAACGAGATGTTTTCGCGGGTGCCATCAGGGCGGTGTACATAGGCGGTGTTTTTACCCCAGCTGAACCAGACAGGGGGCAGCTGCGTTGCAGTTACCTGTGTCGGCAAAGCCTGCGAGCGCAGCAAAAAGTTCATCAGCGTGGATTTCCCGGCACTGAATTCGCCCATCAGGGCAAAGATCGGTTTGCGCCGGGACCACTGCTCGACGCGTTCCCATGCCTTAGGAGAGACGAAGCGGGTTTGTGTATCTTTTGCCATGTCGCTACTTATGCTGCCTCGTTACTTAGATCTTTCAGGATGTCGCCCAGAATATCGTCGCGTGATTTCTTGGGCGTCATGCCCGCCATCAAGGCGGCCTGGTTGGGGTCCTGCTCGGCCGAGGCCGAGATGCTCAGCAAGGTTTCTTTCTGCTCGCGCAGGAAGTCCGACAAAGCGGCCCGTACATTTTCCAGAACGGCTGCGATCTGGTTTTCCTCAAGGTCCTTGGTGATCGAGTTCGCCTCGGACGCGATCAAACGTGTGTAATCTGCGGCATAGGCCTCGAACCCTTTGCGCCGTTGCCACCAGCGCCGCCACCACGTGCTTTGCAAATCCAGTGCGATGGTGCGTCCGATGCCCAGCGGCGGCGGAACGCGGGGAACGATGGGCGCCTCGATGCTGAACTCACCCAGATGGTTGCCCAACAGCTTTTGATACAGCGCCTCAACATCTGCTGCCGAGGCATTGTACAGCGCACCGGCCTCTTTCCGCATTGCGCGGGCAAAGCTGAAGTAAGCCGCCTTTTGAAGGGTCCGCAGACCGGCCGGATCATATTGCCACGTGCCTTGCTCACCGTTTTGTTCAAGATGAGAAATCAGGGAATCCGTGGCGCGTTTCACAAAATTGGATTCGGCCGAGTTCAGCCGCTCCAGCACTTTGTCACGCAAAGAGGTGGTAAGGGCCGCCGCTTTTTTCTCATATTCCTCAATGACTTTTCCGATGGCCTCTTCGGGGGCAACTCCGTCCAGATCGCGGACCACGCCTTGCCCTTCGGACAGGTTCTTGGCCACTGCAGTTGCCCTGATCTGGCTGGCAATGTTGCGCGCACGATGGCGCACACGGTCCAGCAAACGGTTTCCTGCGCCTTCGACGATACGTTCATTCATGGCCAGTAACAGGTCGGGCAGACCGGACAGGGCCCAAATCTTGTCCAGCGACGGGGCCTGATCGCCAAACCCGGCCGCCAGGTAGAAGGTGTTCAGCGCCTGACGAGACTCCTCGGTCATGATGTCGGGGTTGCCGGTCAGGGCCGCCTCGGCCCACATGGCGCTGCCGAACACCACACTGGTATCTTTGTCGATATTGTTCTGTTTCAGCGTGTCCTGAATACGGTCGCGAATTTCAGGGACCTGATTGACCGGGTCCGACAGTTCATCAATCCGGTTTACAAACAGGATGATCTGACGATTTTCGAACTGCGCGATGATCCGCATCAGCGCCATATCCATGGTGGTCAGGGCCTGGCTCGCGGCCAGAACCACCACGCAGACCTCGGACCCGCGCAAGCTGCGCAGGGTGATCTGTTCGCGCACCATGAATGTGTCGTTCACGCCGGGCGTATCGCATAGCTTCAGTGAGATCGGGTATTGCGGAATGTCCATGAACAGTTCCGCCGATTTGGTCACATCGGCAAACCGTCCAGTCTTGGGGTTGATATCCGGGTCCTCATCGTCGCCCAGACAGACATAGCGCTGAATCAGTTCGTCGTCGAAATAGTCGTACTGATGACTTTGCCCCAGAATCAGATCGAAATGCTGACCCAGACGGGCCTCGGACTTGGCCTTCATCTCGCCGATCTGACGGCGGATGTCTTCCATCTCATCATCGGCACCGGCGCGGTTGGCCAACTCACCCAGTCGGCCGCCGCCGACCATCAGATTGTCCCATTCTTCCTGCTCAAAGAAGGTGAACTTGGCCTTTTGGTCGCCTTCGGTCCGGGTGTTGATGTTCAGCGTGGTTACCACCGACGTCCACGGGTTCACATCCGAGGGCAACAGGGCAGGGCGCCCGGACAGGATGTTCACGATCGAGGACTTGCCCGCTTTAACCTGACCCACCAGCGTTACGCTGGCGGTAAAATTCTCCATCCGAGTCTTGAGCGTCGCAAGTCGCGCCGAGGACCGCGCATCCGCCACCTCTGTCAGTTGGTCGATCTGTGCCGAGAGCGCAGACATAGCCGAGGTCATCGGCGTCAGGGCTTCGTTTCCTACGGACAGAAGATGGTCGTTACGGGCCATGGTTAGCCTCCGGTTCCAGTAGCAGCGATATGGTGTTGAGCCTGACCGGCCGCATCGCTGGTCAGAATGTCGATTCGGGCGATCAGGTTGAGCGCATTGCCCAGAATCGCGGCTTCATCGCCGGGTGAGATTTCCTCATAAGCGTTGGCATCCGCCAGAACTTCGATCTCACTGAACTGATCGCTATTTTCCAATAGCGCCAGACGGCGCCCGGTCGGAAAACCATCAGATTTGGTTTTGGGCAGCGGCATACGTGAATTGGCCAGCAAGTAGTGCCCGCCTGAATGCGTACGCAAGGACACGCCGAAACCGGTGTTCGGGTGGTCGCGATTCAGGGACTTCAATTCACCAAGAAAACTTTCGCGGGCAAGACCAATGGCGTCTTGCTCAGCAGCAGCAGAGTTCATCATGTTGGTCACGGTTAAGACCCTTTTGTTCGAGTTGAGCAACAAACTGGTATTGTGCCAGTGGGCAAAAAAGACTCATTAACTCCCGCTCACCATCATTGTGGGTAAGCCAGTGTTATTTTTTGACGCGAATAAGATTTTTTGGCGTTTGAATTGTGGCGCAAACATGGCTTGCTGAACGGATGTTGATCAACCTAGGGCAGTATCGTTTCCAAATCGGCGGATATTGCCACGTATCTCGGGCTTTGGATCTATGATCTTTCGGATCATTAAAATAATAATAAAAACAATATATTGTCGTGTGTTGACGTGGTGGCCTGCCACGATAGAGAATGGCTTCTAAGGGTTTCTTGATTGTTTCCTCGTGCCCGGCGAAGTGCAGTGTTGGTCCTTCTGTTTCGGCAGTTCAACGTAAACGCGTTTAAAAAAATGACCTTTAACTCATTAATGTTCTCGATTTAGGAACAATAATTACAGCGAATAGCTTTGGAGAAATTCTTGCCGCTGAACCCAACATGCTGAGAAAGCCCCGAGTAAAATACAAAGTGGGACGGGGTGGCGTGCGTAAACTGACCGGCTGCGCCCGCTGTTCCTGCCTCTGGCATACTTGATGATTGTTGCGGATTAGCGGTCAATAATCTTGCCACTGTTCGATTTTACCTCTCGCACTCTCCGATTTGCTTTGCTATTGAGCACGCCATCCCGGCAGGCGTTGCCGGAGTTGCGGGTGTGGCGAAATTGGTAGACGCACCAGATTTAGGTTCTGGCGCCGCAAGGCGTGGGGGTTCAAGTCCCTCCACCCGCACCACTGTTTTCCAGTGCGAATCGTCATAGGAATTGCTGTCAGGCCGCCTGAGCGCCGGTGCTTTCTGAGTGTTACGCAAAAACGACCGAAGCTTCAAAAGACTTCAGAATCGGGCGGGCTGCTTTGCACATTTGGTCTGAGGTGACGTCCAGTTCCGGGAACAGCGTTTGAATTTCAGCGACGCTGTCTTCATCCAGCGCGGCCACTCCAACCTGGCCCAAAAGCAGGCTTTCCGATGCAACACCGTTTGCCCAGATGATCTGATGATCGTCGAATAGCAAATGAAAATACTCGACCTGTCCACCCTCTCGTACAGACAGATAATTGCCGTCGACCAGATGTTTCGCCGCCGCGAAAACCTGCGGGGTGCCAAACTGCAGATCGACGTGCGCCCCCTGCAGCAGAAGGCGGTGCTGTGGGCTGACTTCGAGGGTATCTGTGGCCCCCAAAACACCTGTGTGGATACGGATGGGCGCAAACTTTCCAATGGCCGTCATCCTGCGATGACCAATCCAGCGGATCGGTTGCGCGCCATGGTCCATCGTCAGGACCAGATCACCGACGCACAGCGACTCGATCGGGCGGGGGCCACCAGGGCATTCGATCATAGCGCCCTTGGCAAAGCATAAAGGATCGGCTTCCTCCCGCTCGCCAAACATCGAATAGCCCGTGTTGAACCCGTTGGCATAGACGGGGGACACCAGTTCAATCGATTGGATCGCCTGCGCGCCAATGGCATCCTGATCGCCGTTTTCTTCAAACTCAGGGGACCAGTAGGTGTTTCCGTTCGTGTCCTGAAAAACAACCGCTGTTATATTGGCCGTCGTGCCGTCTGTATACGTAATGACAGCGTTGAAGATCATCGATGCATCAAAGGTTTGCGGGGCTCCGCCATCGATGCTGAACTGATCATTCGACACGTTGTTGTCGATGTCATAGGTGTCCGGGTCGCCACCGCTGAATCCGTTGCCTGCTTCGGAAAGAGTTTGTCTGTCGTCGAAAAGGGGATCAGCGGCTGAGCCATACGTACCCAAGGCCGAGTCCACCGCGAATGTCGAGAGGGTCTGGTTGCCTTCAACAGGATCCCAGATTGGAAGATTCCCAAGGGAGAAGACGGTGAATGTCGTGGCCATTGGATACTCGCGAAAACAAAAACAGTTATACGGTCAACACAAAGACAATAATATTCGGTTAACACAAGTGTTAAATCCTAGGCTTTGGAATTGCGCGAATCAGTGTTCTTTTTTTGACGCGCTGACCGACAATCCCCAACTGCGTTCCCGCATCTTGGGCAACACTGACCCTGCTGAGCTGAAAGGTGCGACAGGTAAGTGGTCAGGTCCTCGACTTCACCATTTGGGATTGCAATATAGCGAGGCATCCGGTTCCTTTAAGGTCAAGCCGGTGTCGAAAGGCACCTTTCCTTCAGGCTGGTGCGGGGAAAATCCGTGACATCCGCAATGATTTTGAAGCACGGGGGTTGGATGAGGAACCGACGAACATTTTGGATTTCGGTGGAGGGATAGGGGCATCGGCCCCGTATTTCGCGTCTTTCTTCCCAAATAGCGACATTACGCTTGCTGATGTGTCTCAGCGGAGTCTTGATCTTGCCAACCAACGCAAGGTTCCACGCTGTACGACCCTGCATTTTGATGGAAGCACCTTACCTTTGCCGGACAACAGTCAGGATATTGCATTGGCGGCTTGTGTTTTTCATCACATCCCGAAGAGGCGCATGTTGGCCTGTTTCGTGAAATTCGCCGGACCTTGCGTCCCGGAGGGCGGTTTTTCGTGTTTGAGCACAACCCCCGGAACCCTCTGACAGTGCGTGCGGTGAACACTTGCCCGTTTAATGAAAATGCCGTCCTGATCAACGCACGCACTTTGCGTAAACGGATGGAGGCGAGTGGATACTCACCCAGCGATGTTGATGTGAAGTTCCGAATCTTTTTTTCCGCATGTCCTTAAATCCTTACGTCCGCTTGAAGCGTGGTTGACCAAGCTGCCGATAGGTGCGCAATACGCAGTCCGGGCCCAAAAATGAAACAAACGGGGCTGCAAATCCTCAAATTCGGCTTTGTCGGTCTGGCAAATACGGGCGTTGGACTGTCTGTTATTTTGGCCTGCATGTATCTGCTTGGGTTTTCTCCCGTTCTGGCGAATATGGTAGGGTATGCAGCTGGGCTGTGTTTTTCCTATTTTGCAAACAGCCGGTGGACATTTGGGCGGGACGCATCCTGGTCGTCTGGAGGCCGCTTTATGATCGCGTTTGCGATCAGTTATGCGATGAACTTGGTTGTGCTTCTGATCTTTGTTCATGCTTTTCAGGCGCCGCACCTTGTGTCGCAGATCGCAGCCTTGCTGACCTATACGGCGGTTTTCTTTCTTCTCAGCAAGCTGTTCGTGTTTCCCGACCGGTCGTGCCACACACCATAGGTCGCCAAAGAATCCCCGCGTTGGCTTGGGCTTGGCAGGTCTTTGACCAGTACCTAAGTAACTCCTAGGTACGACCCAAAAGGCCCTGAAATGAGTTTTCGCGTTGACAGCAATTTTGTATTCACTGACCTGTCCTCATACGACACAAACGCGTCCCGCAGGTTTTACGCTGAGGTTTTTGGCTGGAAAACACAGGACATGGGCAAAGCAGCGGCAGCATCGGATGACCGCTTCGGTATGGATCAGGTGACATATCATGCCGCAATGCAGGGCGCTGAAATGGTGGCCGGTATCTATGATATGCCTCCGTTTTTTCGAAAACTCAAAATGCCACCGTTCTGGATGTCTTACCTTGCTGTGGATGACATCCATGGCGTTGTCGCCCGTGCCAAAGAAACGGATGGTGTGATCGTTGATGTCCCGCCCACGCCTTTCGGAGATGGCACCATGGCGCTGATCCGTGATCCGCTTGGGGCAGGCTTTACCTGCTATGACGGCCCAAGTATCGACAGCAAAGGCGATGGCAGCGGTTACGGGCGCATGGTCTGGAACGAGCTTTTTACGTCTTCGATCACTGGGGTTGCGCCGTTTTACAGCCACGTACTGGGGCTTGATGTTGTGCCCGATGACCGTTTTCAGGGCACCCGCGCCAAGCTGCTTAACCGAAACGGCCAAGAGATCGCCGGGATACGTGCGCTGGACAAGACCCTGCGGGGCGACAAGGTCTACTGGCTTCCCTCCTTCAGTGTGGACAGTGTCGGCTCTTTTTCCGCTCGTGCCGTGTCTGCTGGCGGTACGTTGCTGTCGCAGGATGAGGATAGCGCGCTCTTCTTCGACAATAGCCGGGCCGCTTTTGGGGTGATCCAAACGGGGGCCCCATACGGCAATACCAGGCATTGATGGAAACTTGGCTTATTGCCATTCTGTGTCTGCTATTTTCATCGATTTTATCCGCGAATACAACGTCGTCGGCTTAACGCCGAGCAATGCCGCTGCGCCGGATGGCCCGGAAACCGCCCCTTTTGTTTCGCGCAGTACGGCAATCAAATTCGCCCGGATGAGTTCTTGTATTTGGGGTTCGGTGCGAAAGGACGTGCTTGCCTGTACGCTTGATACAGCCCCCTCCAATTCGACCACCAGCTTTGCGCCTTGCGAAACGATAGCGGCACGTTCGATCACGTTGTGAAGTTCGCGCACATTTCCGGGCCAGTCGTAGCTTTGCAGTTGTTGTACCCCGTGTTCCGTCAGAACGGGCACCCGTCGGTTAAGCCTGCGACCGGCGATCTTCAGCAGATGCGCGGCCAAATGCGGGATATCCTCGCGGCGTTCGCGCAGAGGCGGGCAAGTGATCGGAAACACGTTCAGGAACAGATACAGGTCTTCGCGAATGCGATCGGCACGACGAGCCTGCGCCTCGGTCAACGAGGTCGCGGCGATGACGCGCAGGTCGATCGGTTTTTCCCGTGTGTCGCCCAGCCGGGTGACGACCCCGTTCTGAAGCACCGCCAGAAACTTGCCCTGAATCTCCAGCGGCAGCTCTTCTACATCGTCTAAAAACAATGTGCCGCCATGGGCCAGTTCCAGTTTGCCGGGTTTATCCCGTGTGGCGCCGTTTGGGGCGCCGCGCACCTGTCCGAACAGCTCGGCCTCAATTTCTTCGGGGGCCAGAGAGCTGCATTTGAAATGAATGAGCGGCCGGCGGGCGCGGGGACTGGCCTTATGTATTTCGGTCGCCACCAGAGACTTGCCAGTGCCCGTCTCGCCCGAGATCAGCACGGTTGCATCCGTTCCGGCGACCAGATCAATCCGCGTGACGATCTGGCGGATCGCAGGCGAGGTGCCGATAATGTCGTGATGCGCCCGTTCCGACGTGATCGCCTCTTGCAGATAGGCGTTCTCTTGCTCCAACCGGTCGCGCAGCGCTGCGACCTCATCCAGCGCGTCGCGCAGTTTACGTTCGTTCTCTTTGCGTTCGGTGATGTCGCGAAAGATCACCACCGCTCCGGCCAGAACCTGTTGGTCGTAGATCGGGGTCGACACGTATTCGACGCGGATTGGTTTGCCGTCCTTGCGCCAGAACACCTCATCCTCGATCCGGTTGACCTGTTCGAACCGGAAGGAGCGATAGATCGGACATTGTTGCGATGGGTAAACCTCGCCATTCAAATGATGGTGGTGGATCATCGAATGGATATCCTTGCCCAACAGGTCCTGCGTGGTCCAGCCCAGCATTTCTTGTGCCGCGCGGTTGACGAAGGTGGTCTTGCCCTCGGCATTGACGCCATAGATGCCTTCGCCGGCCGCGTTCAGGATCAGCTGGTTTTGTCGCTCCAGTTCCGCAAAGAAACCTTCGGTCCGCTTCCACTCCAGAATCCCGCCCCGAAAGGTCTCGGCCATTGCGGTCAGTTCGGCCCGATGATCCAGCGCATCCAGATCCGTCAGCGTCATCATCAGCCACCCCGACTTGCCCGTCAACAGCCGCGCGCGCAGCTCGCAGCGTTTGGTTTTGCCCTGTGTCGAGGTCAGGGGAATATCGCGGGTCCAGCTTTCGCTGCGGTGATCGATCTCTTCGATGAACACCACGAATTTTGGCAGCGCTGACTGCAAATAGCGTGAGAAGGGCAGGGGGTCGTCTTGCGGCTTTGCATCCAGAAAATCCCGGGCGTGCGTGTTCCAGTCCACAATTCGGTCAGTAGAGGTGTCGAGCACCAGCGCCGCCTCGGGCAGCGCGTGCAAAATGGAATCGGGGGGCAACAAGGTAAGCGTCATACCCACAGTCTAGTGCTGCGGCGCGGCATCTGAATTCGAGATTTCGTAATTTACGAAAGATCGTAACCATGTGCACAGAGTTGGACGCTTATATCATTGATTAAAAGTCATTTTCTATTGCGCACAAATTTTGTGCGGCTGCTGTTTTGGGCGAAATTCGACTGGCACCATCATGGCAACTTAACCGACACAAGGGGAAAACCATGACGATCAAGAGCCTTGGAAATCCGTTTTCCGCAAAGACCGACCTGCGCCACGGGGCCGATTGCGGTTGCGAGGGGTGCCTGTCCGGCCACGGCCATGACAAGGACTATGCCGAGCCCGAGGTTATGACCTCGGAACAGATGACCGAACGCGTGGTCGAAAGCGCGATTGTGCGGTCTGTGTTTGGGCAAAGCGACATCAACCGCCGGTCGTTCATGGGGATGCTGGGCGGCGGGACCGCTGCGGCGGCGCTGGCCTCGGTCTTTCCGCTGGAACAGGCCAAGGCCGCCATCCTGGACAATCTGGGCACGCCTGAGAAGACCGACCTGAACATCGGCTTTGTTCCGATCACCTGCGCCACGCCGATCATTATGGCGCAACCGATGGGATTCTATGAACGCTATGGCCTGAATGCTCAGGTCATCAAAACAGCCGGCTGGGCCGTGGCCCGCGACAAGTCGCTGTCGGGCGAATATGACGCCAGCCACATGCTGACACCCATGCCATTGGCGATGACCATGGGCGCGGGTTCGGTCGCAACGCCCTACATCATGCCTGCAGTCGAGAACATCAACGGGCAGGCCATCGTTCTGTCGAATGAACATCTGGACAAGCGCGATCCGAAGCAGTGGAAGGGCTTCACCTTCGGCGTGCCGTTCGAATACTCGATGCACAACTTCCTGCTACGCTATTACGTGGCCGAGTTTGGGCTGGATCCCGATGTTGATATCCAGATCCGCGTTGTGCCCCCGCCAGAGATGGTTGCGAACCTGCGCGCAGGAAACCTCGACGGCTATCTGTCGCCGGACCCGTTTAACCAGCGCGCCGTGTGGGAGGGGATCGGCTTTATCCACACCCTGACCAAGGACATCTGGGAAGGCCATCCCTGCTGTGCCTTTGCCGCGCCGCTGAGTTTTGCGACCGAGCTGCCGAATACTTATGGCGCGCTGCTCAAGTCGATCATCGACGCCACGCAATTCGCGTCGAACCCCGATAACCGCAAGGATATCTCAGAAGCGATTGCGCCAACCAACTACCTGAACCAGCCGGTGCCTGTGATCGAGCAGGTCCTGACCGGTACCTATGCCGATGGGCTGGGCGAGGTGCAACAAGTGCCCGACCGGATCGATTTCGATCCTTTCCCATGGCACTCGATGGGTGTCTGGATTCTGACGCAGATGAAGCGTTGGGGCTATATCGAAGGCGATGTGGATTACAAAGGTGTGGCCGAGCAGGTCTATCTGGCTGCGGATGCCAAGAAGATCATGACCGACCTGGGCTATGACGCGCCGGACGTGACTTATAAATCCCACACCATCATGGGCAAGACCTTCGACCCGAAAGATCCCGAAGGATATGTGTCAAGCTTTGCAATCGGGAAAGCGTCGTAAATGTTGGACAACCTCTCGATAAATCAGCGCGCGGCGCTGCTGTCGGTGGTGATGCTGGTGGTTGGCCTTCTGATATGGGAGGCCGCCATTCCCGCCCAGAAAGCTGCCGGAGAACTCACCGAATACGAACGTCTGACCGGTGGCGGGGCGCAAAAGGCCGGTGTGCCGCCCCCAAGTCAGGTCATCGCCAAAGCTTGGGAGCAGCTTTCGAACCCGTTCTATGACGCCGGCCCCAACGACAAGGGGATCGGCATTCAGATCGGCTATTCGATCTATCGCGTTCTGGCCGGGTATTTCATGGCTGCCCTCGTGGCGATCCCGCTGGGTTTTCTGATCGGGATGAGCCAGGTCGCTTACAAGGCGTTCAATCCATTCATTCAGGTGCTGCGGCCCATTTCTCCGCTGGCGTGGATGCCGCTGGCCCTGTTCATCATTCAGGACAGTGAGGCAAGCGCGATTTTCGTGATCTTCATCTGCTCGATCTGGCCAATGCTGATTAACACAGCCTTTGGCGTCGCCGGTGTCCGGCAGGATTGGGTGAATGTCGCGCGCACGCATGAACTGGGGCCGTTTCGCACCGCCTTTACCGTCATTCTGCCCGCCGCTGCCCCAACGATCATTACAGGTATGCGGATTTCCATCGGAATCGCGTGGCTGGTCATCGTTGCGGCCGAGATGCTCGTGGGTGGGACCGGCATTGGCTATTACGTGTGGAACGAATGGAACAACCTCGACCTCACCTCGGTGATCTTTTCCATCCTCATGATCGGCATTGTGGGCATGCTGCTGGATTCGGCCTTTGCCTACCTGCAGCGCGCCGTTGCCTATGCCGAATAAGGAACAACACTCATGAGTAAACCGTTTCTGAATATCGAATTGCTGACCCAGCAGTTCCCCGACGGTCAGGGCGGCACCCTGACCGTCTTCGAAAACGCCAGCTTTGGCATCGAAAAAGGCGAATTCGTCTGCATTCTGGGTCATTCCGGCTGTGGAAAATCGACCATCATGAACATCCTGGCCGGTCTGGCGGAGCCCACATCAGGCGTGGTCAAGATGGACGGGTTCGAAGTATCCGGCCCCTCGCTGGATCGCGGCGTGGTGTTCCAGAACTACTCGCTGCTGCCGTGGCTGTCGGCGCTCAAGAACGTGACCTTCGGCGTCAAAGCCCGCTATCCCGGCTGGCCCGCCGCCAAGGTTGAAGAACACGCGCGCGCCTTTCTGGCCAAGGTGGGGCTTGAGGGCGATGTGGTACACCGCAAGCCCAGCCAGTTGTCGGGCGGAATGCGGCAGCGTGTGTCCATCGCGCGCGCCTTTGCCAACCAGCCAAAGCTGTTGTTGCTGGACGAACCCTTCGGCGCGTTGGACGCGCTGACCCGGGGCACGATTCAGGACGAATTGCTGAAGGTTTGGGGCGAAACCGAGCAGACAGTCTTCATGATTACCCATGACATTGATGAGGCGATCCTGCTGGCCGACCGCATCCTGCTGATGACCAATGGCCCGTTTGCACGGGTCGCCGAGTCGGTCGAGATCACCATTCCCCGGCCACGAACCCGGACGGAAATCGTCGACCACCCCAATTACTACGCGATCCGCAACCATCTGGTGCAGTTCCTTGGACAGCGTTCCAAGGAACTCGCCGGTCAGGCCAGCGACGGTGCGGCGCAGCGGCCAGAATCCGTTGTGATCGACCTGACGGACCCGGCCCCCGATGTAGCTGAGACCAACCCTCAACTGCGGGCCGTCAACGACTGAAAGCCCCGCGCACGGACATTCAAATCAGGAGGAACCCCAATGAAAGACACAATCGAAATCCCCGCCATGATGACCAAAGAAGATGTCACCATGATGATCCTGTCGGCCAAGAAACAGGCTGGCCTGACCTGGGAAGGCATCGCCGAGAAGATCGACATGTCGCCGGTCTGGACCCATTCGGCCTGCATGGGCATGAACGCTTTCCCCGCCGACAAGGCCGACGCCATGGTCACCTTGATGGGCCTGCCGCAAGAGGCCGCGAGCGTACTGGCCGAGCCGCCCACAAAGGTCTGGGAACAAAGCGTCCCCACCGATCCCTGCATCTATCGGTTTTATGAAATCGTTGGCGTTTATGGCCCGACCCTGAAGGCGCTGATCGAAGAGAAATTCGGAACCGGCATCATGTCGGCCATCGACTTCGACATGCAAGTCACCCGCGTGCCGCATGAAAAAGGCGACCGGGTCAAGGTCGAGATGTCAGGCAAGTACCTGTCTTACAATTCCTGGTGAACGACGTCCAATAACTCAGACCATTTTGTAAAAGGAGTGAGCCGGGCCATTTGGCCCGGTTTTTTGTGAGACGCTTGTGTTGGCGGTTATTGTAGGGCCACTGACGTTTCCAACTCCGGGCTTTGGGCGAAGAGCTAAAATGACCCGCACACGGGATGATCCGATCGACAGAGTCAGGCAAACTCTGACGGCTGGATTTCGAAAACTGAACAGCCAAAACCCAGTTCGCGTTGCAGTTGCGCAACCCAAGCATGCCCAAAGCGTGCGCAGGGTACAGATGTGCTGGTCATTCAACGCGGCATCGCGAACAAGTGAAGACCAGACGGTCTGAACTAAAAACCGTCCAAATAAAAAGACGTCAAAGGGGTCGAAGGTGAATACGGTGCTAAAACAACATCGCGCGCAGGCGCAGGTGGCCAAAGGTGGTCGGCTGGTTAAATGGAAGGGCACGGTTGCCAGTATCGCTCCTTCGGTCTTTGCGGTGTCGTTTTCCGGACTGGCAACATTTGGGTCCGGGGCTGTGGCGCAAACGGTTGTGACATCTCCTCAGACGACCGCGGTTCAGATAACCACCGACGAAGACCTCACGATTACTGAGACCGGAGCGGTCGATACGGCGACGACAAATACACCAACGGTCACCATTGTGCCGGATTATTCCAGCACCTTGACCAACGACGGTACGATTTCGAATACCCTGACGGCCTTCCCGTCAGGCACCACAGCCCACCGGACAAGCGCGACCGGAGTCTTGCTGAACGGCGATGTCACGTCGACCGGGCAGATTGTGAACAACGGCACCATCCTGGTCAGCGTCGATCGCGGCACGTCGGTCACCGGCCTTGTTGCCAATGGCGTGCACGGCGTTGGGGCATTGGCTGGCAGTTTTTCAAATACCGGCACCGTGACAGTCGACATCAACGCAGGTTCAGACCCGATTGCGGCAAACGGGGTGCAATTCGAGCAGGGCATTGCGTCAACCGGCAGCTTCTCCAACTCGGGGGTTATTTCGGTCCAATCCGATTACGGCTCCTATTTCTCAACTGTCGAAACACACGGCGTGCTGCTGGGCGGTGATGCTGAAACCACGTTGCAAAACTCGGGCACGATCAGTGTTTCTTCGGTCAATGCCTACACGCAATCGGCAGCGGCTGTTCTGGTCGAAGGTGCCCTGACCGGCGGAATTGAAAATTCGGGCACTGTCGAGGCATCGGTCGACATGTTTGCGGTCAGGGCCAAGGCCACCGGCTTTGCGGTGACGGATCTTGTGACAGGGGATGTGGAGCACAACGGCGACCTCACAGTCCAGGCGCAAGGCCATACGCGGGGGACGGCCTATGGCTATCACTTTCAAAACGGGCTGAACGGAAACTTCAGCAACAGCGGCTCCATCACGGCTGAGGCGCAATCTGAAACGGGTGAGATGAACGTGGCCGGTTTGTACGTAACCGGAAACACGGTCGGTGACATTACAAACTCGGGCACGCTGACCGCGTCGGCCAGCGGCAGTGTCGTGCAGGCTGCAGCGGGCTATCTGCTGGATGGGACTTTGGACGGAAATTTCCAAAACACCGGCAGCATTCAGGTCACGAGTGTCTCTGACCGGGACAACTCGTCGCCCTATTCTGCTTATGCTCTGTCTGTCGGTGGCGACATGACCGGCAATATTGAAAACTCGGGCACGATCGCCATCGACGCAAGTGCAAATACTATTGTTCGCGCTGGTGGGTTCAACGTGGCGGGCGATTTGGACGGAAGCTTTACAAACAGCGGCACGATCACGGTTGATGCAACGTCGGATGACAGCACCGTGTTTGGCTATGGTCTGAATGTGCGCGGGGCGGTTTCGGGGGATGTGGCGAACTCGGGCACCATCACTCTGACCACAGAAGACGCTTCTTATGGTGGTGAGCTTGTTGGGATCAACATCACAGGCAACCTGGGCGGCGGTGTGTCCAATGACGCCGCGATTTCGGCCATCGCAGCGGGTGATGACGCGTTTCTGACCGCTGCGGGAATTCGTATCGGCGGCGATGTCGCCGGACCGATAGCAAACAGCGGAACAATCAACGCCGAAGTAAATACAGGTGACGACATCGGTCGCGCCTATGCGGTCTTGGTCGAGGGCGACGTGGGCGGCCCAATCACCAATGAAGGCGGAACGTTGCGGGCTGTGGTAAGTGGTGGAACGGATGTGTCCGTCGCCGCAATCCGGGTCGAAGGCGCACTGAACGGAGCTCTGATCAATAGCGGTACGATCATTGCCTCGACAACGAATTCAACCGACAGTGTGTTTGCCGCAGGGATTCAGATAGAACAGGGCATCACGGGGGATTTCCAAACAACGGGGACTTTGACAGTCACGGCGATCGGCTCTTCTGCGGCGTCGGCTTTTGGATCGTTCATTTCAAATGGTGCAGATGGCAGCTATTCGAATGCAGGAACCGTGTCGGTTGTGGCGCAATCGGGTGCGGGGTCGGATGCCAAAGCGGCGGTACACTTGGTAGAAGGCGGCATGACCGGCGGGCTTTCGACCGCCGCCACCATGACCGTCGCGGTCAACGCGTCCTCAGCCGCAGATGCGGATGGCATTTGTGTCAGCGGAAGTCTTACGGGCAATATCACGCACTCGGGCAGCCTCGTTGTTACCGGGGTGAGTGATCTGACCGAAGCCGATGCTGACGGATTTTATGTCAGCGGCGGCATGAATGGCGGTTTCCTGAACTCTGGCAGCATTATGGTCAGCGCTGAAAGCAACTCGGGCGAAGCAGATGCGGACGCCCTCTATATCAGCAGCGGGTTGACCGGGGATATCGCGAACCAGGGCGCAGTTACGGTCAAAGCCAACGGATCGTCCGAGGTAGATGCCAACGCCTTTTATGTATCCAGCGGGTTCCAGGGCAATTTCAGCAACGCGGCAAATGTCTCGTTGACGGCCAATGGCGGCAGCGAAGTTTCGGCAGAGGCGCTGCATGTCGCCGGAGGCATGACGGGTGCCATTGCGAACTCTGCCGCCGTGACCGTAGTGGCAACAGGTACAACCGAGGTGCGCGCGGACGGATTTGACATCAGCAGCGGCCTGATGGGGTCCGTCTCGAACACCGGTACGATTGCCGTAAGTGCATCGGGTACAAACGAAGTTTCGGCCAAGGGCATAGATATTGCCGGCGGTTTGATAGGTGATCTGGATAACCAAGGCGCCATTACCGCGCAGGCTGAGGCGGGCGGGTCCAGCGCCCTTGCAATCGGCCTCGACATCACCAGCGGCATGACAGGGAACATCACCAATTCAGGTCATATCGGGGCCAAAGCCGACGCTGCGGCAGACCCGGCAGATGTGGCTGGCATAAACGTCGGAGGCGGACTGACCGGCGACTTTAGGAACGCAGGTACCGTTGTGGTTAATGCCCAAGGTGGTTCCGATAACACGGATGCAGATGCGTTTTATGTCAGCGGGGGCATGACCGGGACTATTACAAATTCCAATATGGTGACCGTAAACGCCATGGGACTGTCTTCGGTCGATGCCGACGCATTCTATGTCAGCAGCGGTTTGACTGGAAATTTCCTGAATTCCGGTACCATCACCGTATCGGCAGAAAGTGACCTGAGCGAAGCCGATGCTGATGGATTCTACGTCAGCAGCGGTATGGCCGGAAATGTCACGAATAGCGGGACGGTAACAATCAGATCGGTGAGCAGCACTTTGGCAGAAGCCGATGCCTTTAACATTTCAAGCGGGTTCGAGGGAATGTTTGCAAATGCCGGCACGATATCCGTTGCCGCCGAAGCGGGTTTTAGCCGGGCGTCTGCCGAAGCCCTGCATGTCGCCGGTGGGATGGATGGAAACCTCATGAACTCAGGCACTGTCACCGTTGTTGCGACAGGGTCCTCAGAGGCGCGTGCCGATGGGTTTGACGTCAGTGGCGGTCTGACAGGTACGGTCACGAATACCGGTTCTATCACCGTACAGGTATCAGGGGCGAACGATGCTTCTGTCAATGGTATCGACATTGCGGGCGGGCTGACAGGCGATCTTGGAAACGCGGGCAGTATTGAGGTCCGCGCCGACGCCAGCGGCACCAGCGCTCGGGCAAACGGTGTCGATATCACAAGCGGCCTGACGGGCAGCATTATCAATACCGGCAGCGTCATGGCCATCGCGCATTCAGGGTCGGATACTGCCGATGCCGCAGGATACCGCATAGGCGGCGGCCTCAATGGCAACGTCTCCAACAGCGGTTCGATCCAGGTTGCGGCCGTTTCTTCGTCGGTTGCGTATGCCTATGGCATGGCCTCGCTCTCCGACATGACTGGCCAGCTTCTCAACGAGGGCGTGGTTTCTGTATCCGCGGTCGGAGTGGACACGGCAGAGGCTGCAGGTTTTCGTGTCGACGGCATGTTCTTGGGAGCATTTGTGAATTCGGGCGACATTTCCGTTGTGACGCAAAGTACGGCCAATGACGCGCTTGGCTATGGTGTTTCGGTAGTGTCGGGTCTGGATGGGGATATCGTCAACTCGGGCGTGATCTCAGTTCGGGGTATCGGCGCAACCGAGGCAACGGTTGCAGGGGTCTACGTCAATCGGGAATGGACTGGCGCATTGACAAACTCCGGCACAATCCACGCCGTGGCGGATGCAGGGACCGAGCAGGCCGTCTCCTATGGTCTGCTGACCCGAAACGATCAGATAGATGCGGATGTCACGAATTCCGGCTCGGTTCTGGTGCAGGCCAGTTCTGATGATGAATATGCCCATGGGTACGGGGTGTATTTTGGCCATGAAGGTGCGAAGAGCAGCCTCAGCAATACCGGTTCTATGAGCGTTCAGGCCGATGCAAAGGCACAGGCACGCGCCGCCGCAATCTATGCCGAAGACGGGCTAACGGGAGATGTCCGAAACGGGGGAGCCATCTCGGTTCGGGCAAATTCGTCGGATTCTGATGCGCAGGGCTATGGGCTATACGTCGCAGGCGGCATAAGTGGTACGGTGCGAAACAGTGGAGGTATTACAGCTTTTGCACAGGGCGCGGCAAGCGCACAGGCACTGGCCGTTTCGCTGTATGACACGATGGCGGGCGATGTGTCCAACACAGGCTCTGTCACGGCGACAGCGACACTTGCCAACCCCACAGCCAACGCCAAGGGCATGGCCGCCGGAGTCTATATTGAGGATATGCAAGGCAGTTTCGCCAATAACGGCGTCATTCAGGCGACCGCGACAGGCGGAGATATGGTTAATGCCTATGGGCTGTACTTCGAAAATTTCGACGGTGAAATCACCGATGTCGGTGACATATCGGCGACCTCTGCGGCAGGCGATGCCTATGCGATCTATCTTGGAACGGGCGATGGCACGCTGAATGTGGTCAGCACCGACAGGGTCGGTGGGTTGATCCGGGTGCAGGACCATCGTGTCAATCTGGATGCCAATGGCGGCAGTGCGATCTTTCGGTTCGAAGATGCAGCGGCCGGGTCCGGTGTGTTCAACACCACGGTCTCGGACGGGCGGTCGGCCTGGTTTGTTCAGGACGAAGGCGGCGCGGCACCTGTCTATGCCAGTGTTGATGCCTCGGAACTGCTGAATTCGGCCGAACTGACGGCTTTGTATGGTGGAGCCGTCAGCGGATCGGTCAATGCGTTGACCTATGATCGTCAGGCGCAGGTTACGCGCAACGCAGCAACGGGACGGGTGTCTGCAGTCTCCTTGGGGCCGTTCCGCCCTTATGTGATGATCGATGGCGCGTCGCGGCAGTTCGAAAACGGTGCAGGCACAGATACTGACGTTGCATTGTTCAATGGCAGCGTGGGGTATTCAGGGCAGTTGGACAATGGCGTGTCACTTGCCCTGGGTTTGGGCGTGTTCCGGTCAGACGGAGACACGGACACCACAAGCTTCGATACTGATGGCGTCTATCTGGATGTCTCTGTCGGTCGGCAATTTGGTCTGACGACGGTCGAAGCGGGCGTGGGTTTCGGCTGGATGTCGACCGACCGGTCCCGCGAAATCACCGGCAGTGCCGATGCTGAGGCTGAGTATGATAGCACGCTGATTACCGCTTATCTGGGGGTAGAGCGGCCATTTGACATCAGCAATGCTGTCTCGCTGATTGGTTTTGGTGACCTGCGGTACACCAGTCAGATGGATGACGGCTATACCGAAAGCGGCTCTGCCGCGAATGCCACGGTCGGGGACAGCACGACCGAAGTGATCGAGGCGCGCCTTGGCGTTGATTTGGAAAGGGAAATCGGCACCGGTGGCGTTTTGATCGGTCAGGTGTCCGGTGTCGTGCGGCGCGAATTGGGTGAGACTGACGCCGATATCACGGTATTCTCTTCAACCCAGAGCCTGTCTTTTGCCTCAAACGATTTCAGCGGGGGCAGCGTTCTGATCGGTTATGAGCACGAGTTTGCGCCTGACATGCTGTTCCGGGCCAATGCCGAACAGGAAATCGGCGGGGGGGCGCAGGGGCCGAACTTTCAGGCAGGGATACGCTGGTCGTTCTGATCTTGTCCCGCTGCCCGCTTTTGGCGATAAAACCTGTAAGCGCCATCATCGCCAGATCGCGGCGATGATGGCCGACAGGCTCAGTCCCTTCTTTCCGCTCAACGGGTTGATCACTCGATCGACTGCTCGGCGATCAGATGCGCCACGGGTAAAATCTGGCCAGCAACCTGATCCTTCAGCTGGAGCAGGGTCATTTCATCCGTTTTGACGAATTCTATGAACACCTGATTCAGAACGTTGAAGATCAGCGCGCCCAAATCAGACGGGACCAAGCCTTTGCGCACCTGTCCGCGCTGTTGCAAAACCGCGATCAGCTCGGTCACTTGCGCTGCCAGCCGCCGATCCTGTTCCGCGTAACGGCGGCCTCGGGGGGTGTCGGGGTACTCGATAGAAAGGGCAATCGCGGTGCGCCACATCTCTTTGGACAGATATTCCAGCGAATGGTCGTAATACTGATGGATGAGCGCGAGGAGGGCCTCTTCGACGCGCGCCGGCGGTTCGTCCAGAATGGGGGCGCCGGCGGCGATGACCTCTTCGACCTCCATCGCGACGGTTGCGATCAGAATGTCGCCCTTGGTTTCATAGTAATTATAGACCGTGCCAACCGACACTTCGGCCATTTCCGCCAGATCCTCGATTCGAACGGATCGGTATCCATGTGTCCGAAACTTTGCAGATGCGGCTTCAAGGATTCGACGTTCTCGCGCCGCTTTCTGCCGCTCTCTTAATCCTGCCATGGGGAAATCCGACCTCGTTTGGCGTAAAAACAAATTTAGAGTTGACTATAAAGGTGAGGCTGTTCAAGTTTTTTCTGACAGACCCACTGAAAAACCGGGCGACCCGAAATCAACAGGAGATGAACGAATGCAAACCAGACGGATAATCCTTGGTGTATCGGCACTGGCTCTGATGGCTGGTCACGCCTGGGCTGAGGGCGAATTGAATGCGCTGGTGTGGTGCGACCACACGGACCCCGCACTGATTGAACCTTTTGAGGCGGAACATAACGTCAAGGTCAATCTGCGCGAATATGAGGGGACCGGCGCGGCACTGGCGCTGCTGGAACAGTCCCGGCCCGGCGACTGGGACGTGCTGGTGGTCGATGGGATCGACGTTTTCCGCGCGGTCGAGGCCGGTGTGCTGGCCCCATTGCCCGAGGGCGCAATTTCCACTGCCGACTACTTCCCCGAGGTGGTCATGGCGGAAAACAACACCATCGACGGCGTGACCTATGCCGTTACCGAGAAATTCGGCTACAACACGATCTCGTACAATTCCAGCAAGGTCGATCCTGCGGATATGGAAAGCCTCGCCAGCGTCTGGTCCGAGAAATACGATGGCCGCATCTCGATCTATGACTACTATCTGCCTGTCATGGGTCTGGCCGCAATCGCCGACGGGATTGCGACCGACGCTATAGGCGCGGGCGATCTGGCGAAAATCGGAGACGTCCTGTCCACCATGCGCAGCCGCGCGGCATCGGTCGCGGGGGTTGTTGCCGCGCAAACGGCTCTGGCCACCGGCGAGGTCGATATCGTTGTCGGCGGAGGCGAATGGCTGACAGCGGTGCTGGCATCGGAACAGCCAGAACTGACCTGGACCATCCCAAAAGAAGGCGCTGTGCGGTGGGCCCAGTCCATCGGCGTTGTCGAGGGGGCGGAAAACCCTGATCTGGCGGTTGAGTTCATCAAATACATCACCAGCCCCGAAGGGCAGGCGCGTCTGGCGACATCGTCCTGCTTTTGGGGTATGCCCGCAAACGCCAAGGCCGGGGATGTTCTGACGGATGAGCAGAAAAAAATCCTGCGCTGGGATCAGCAGCCTGATTACCTGTCCCTCACACAGCTGTACCCGGCGCCGGACGCCGATCTGGACATCGAAATGCAGGATCTGTGGCTGGAAACTCTGCAACAGTGACCATGCCCAAAGATCAGTTTCGGGGCTGGGGCTTTGTCACCCCGGCCCTGCTTTGGACGGTTGCCTTTTTCGTGGTGCCCTTTCTGGTGATGGGCGCCATGAGCTTTGCGTCGCTCGAAGGGCGAACGCTTGTCTGGGACCTGTCACTTGCGAACTATGCCAAGCTGTTTGAGAAAGCCTATTTGTGGCGTGCGATAATCGTTTCGCTTGAGATCACACTGACCGTCACAGCCATCTCGGTTATTCTGGCCTATCCACTGGCGTGGGTCATTGCCTTTCGCGTGCCGGAACGGTGGCAGCGGCTGGCCCTGTTGCTGGCGATATTGCCGTTTTGGACATCTTACGTCGTCCGGTCCTATGCTTGGTTGCTGGTTCTGGCCCGCGAAGGTGTGGTCAACGAAACCCTTCTCTGGATCGGGTTGATCGCTGAACCGATGACTCTGGCGAACACACGCTTTGCCACCATCACCGGGTTCGTGCATTTCTTCGTGATGCTGTTGACGCTGACGATCTATGCAAACCTGATCCAGCTGTCGCCAAACTATCGCAAGGCCGCGATGGATTTGGGCGCGAACGCGTTTCAGACGTTCCGCCATGTGATCTTGCCCCTGACTCTGCCGGGCATCGTAACCGGTGCTTTTCTGACTTTTGTGCTGTGCATCGGGGATTACGTGACCCCACAGATATTGGGCGGCAATACCGAGTTGACGGTGCCCCAGATCATAATGGTTCAACTGGGACGGCGCGCCGATTTCCCGCTGGCCTCGGCCCTCGCAATCGTGCTGATGAGCATCGTAGCACTGGCCTACCTCCTGTCGGCAAAATGGCTGAGGATCGACCGTCTATGATGCGTGTTCTGCCCTGGCTTTACCTGATTGTGGCCTTTGTCTTCATCTACCTGCCGGTCGGCGTTTTGGTGTTGTTTTCGCTGCAGGACGGCACGCTGCCGGTGCCGCCGTTCAACGGCCCGTCGTTCCAATGGTACCAGACGATATTGGGGGATGAGGACCTGATGGCCGCCCTGCGCAACTCGCTGATCGTGGCGTTCGGGTCATCTGCCGTTGCCGTGACCTTGGGCTTTTTGGCAGCTTATGGCCTGGCGCGGCACGTGTTGCCTGGATCGGCGTTGATCCGGGGGCTGCTGATCGCGCCATTGACGGTCAGCTATCTGATCGTCGGGCTGGGGCTGCTGATCGTTTTGACGCGCACGGGGCTTGGCATTTCGCTATGGACGGCAGCCATTGGACATGTGGTCATCAACCTGCCGCTGGCCTTTGCCATCATCTATGCCTCGATGGGGGCGCAGCAGCAGAACGCCGAGCGCGCCGCCCGGGATTTGGGCGCGTCGGAACCACAGGTCATCCTGCTTGTGACCGTGCCGATGCTGCTGCCGTCGATTGCGGCGGCGTATTTTCTGTCCGTCACGCTCAGTTGGGATGAGTTCATCATCTCATTCCTTCTGACGCGCTTTGACGTCACCCTGCCAGTTGAAATCTGGTCGCTGCTCAGATCGGGCCTGTCGCCGCAACTGAACGCAATTGGCAGTTTCGTGTTCATCATCTCGGTGGCTGTTGTTCTGTTGCTGGAACTCACCATCTTTCGGAAAGGCCGCCAATGACTGCGTCGGTAACGTTCTCGGGTCTCAATCATCGGTTTGGCCAATTTCAGGCGCTGTCGGATATCGACCTGCAGATCAAGGCGGGTGAGTATGTTACGCTGCTGGGCCCGTCGGGTTGCGGCAAAACCACCTTGTTGTCCATTCTGGGCGGGTTTCTGGAACCAACCCAGGGCCGTGTCCTGATCGGGGGGCAGGACATGACCCGGGTTGCGCCGGTTAAACGCCCGACGACAACGGTGTTTCAGGATTACGCCCTGTTCCCACACATGTCCCTGCGTGACAATGTGGGCTTTGGCCTGCGTATGGGGGGTATGGGCCGGAAAGACCGCCACGCCCGCGCTGAACAGATGCTGGAGCTTGTGGGCCTGAAAGACGCCGCCCACAAACGTCCCCACGCCTTGTCCGGTGGTCAGCGTCAGCGTGTTGCACTGGCGCGGGCCTTGGCTGTGAACCCCGATGTCTTGCTTTTGGACGAGCCGTTGGGGGCGCTGGACCTCAAGCTGCGGCGCTCGATGCAGGATGAGCTCAAGAGCATTCAAAGGCAGATCGGCACAACCTTTGTACATGTCACCCATGATCAGGAAGAGGCCATGGCCATAGCCGACCGGATCGTCGTCATGAGCAAGGGCCGGATCGAAGATCACGGAACACCGGACCGGGTGTACCGGCATCCTGCCACGCTGTTCACCGCTGATTTCATGGGGGAAAACAACCACATCACAGGGAAAAAAGCAGCAGATGGCGTGACCACCCCCTTTGGTTTTTTGCCCGGGGAAAATGTCCCCGCATCACCCACCGTCGCAATCTGTCTGAGACCCGAGGACATTCGTGCCGATGATCAGGGGTCGTTCCAGATGGGTCCGGCCACAATAACCTCAGCCGCGTTTTTCGGAACCTATTGCCGGGTCCATTTCGCACCCGAGCGCGCGCCGGACCTCAGCCTGACAGCTTATTTGGAACCGGATCGCCCCTGGACGCAAGGCGACACCGTCCACCTTTCAGCTGAGGTCGAAAACGTCCGTCTGTTTGAACCGGAGGAGATCTGATGCAGCGCGCGCAACCGCAAGACTGGTACAGAACCACACGCAAGGGTCAGGATGTGACCCTGATTGATGAGCCGTTCATCACGCCTTTTTATCGGTGCAACATGTGGCATGTGCGCGGACGGGATCGCGATATGCTGGTGGACAGCGGTATGGGTGTTGTATCGCTGCGGACATGGGTGCCGCTGGTGACCGAGCGGGCTTTGACCGCGGTGGCAAGCCATACGCATTTCGACCATATCGGATGTCATCATGAGTTCGAAGACCGCGCGGTGCATAGGGATGAGGCCGATATTCTGGCCGATCCGACCCGTGTGTCCACTCTGGCCGATCCTTACGTGACCGATGACATCTTTGACCGATTGCCGCCCGCGCCGTACCGCTCCGACAGCTATGCTGTGACGGGCGCAAAGGCGACGCGCCTGCTGGATGATGGCGATATCGTTGATCTGGGGGATCGTCATTTCGAGGTTATTCATACGCCGGGTCACTCTCCGGGCGGCATCGCCTTGTGGGAGGCGGCAACCGGCATCCTGTTTTCCGGCGATATTGTCTATGATGGTGAGCTGATCGAAGACACGTATCACAGCAATGCAGAGGATTATTACCGGTCCATGGTGCGCCTGTACGATCTGCCGGTTCAAACGGTTCACGGCGGCCATTTCCCAAGCTACGGCCACGAACGCCACCGCGCGATCATTCGGGCGTGGTTGGATGGTAGGGAGACGGCCTAATGGCCGATCTGCCCGAGGTAATGAACGCGGCGGTTTGTACCGGCCCCGGGGCTCCTTTGCTTGTCAAAGAGGTGCCGCTGCCGCGGATCGGGCCGGATCAGCTTTTGGTCAAGCTGGAAAGCTGTGGCGTCTGCCACACCGATTTGCATCTGCGCGATGATGGACTGCCGGATGATGCCTATCCCAGAATTCTGGGGCATGAGGGCATCGGGCGGGTCGTAGCAACAGGCGCAGGAGTGCGGAATGCGCCCGGGATCGGCGCGCGTGTCGGATTACCTTGGCTCTTTGAGACATGTCTTGACTGCAAGCCTTGCCGAACGGGGCTTGAGAATTATTGCAGCACGCAACAGGCACGCGGCGTTGCGCAAAACGGTGCCTTTGCCGAATATGCTGTGCTGAATGCGCACTTTGCGTGCGAAATTCCCGATGCAATTGACCCCGTGAAAGGGGCACCGCTGTTATGCGCGGGTCTGACCGCTTGGAGCGCGCTGGGGCGGTCAAAGCTGGAGGCCGGGCAGAATGTGCTGATCATCGGCGCCGGAGGGTTGGGGCAATACGCCATACTGATTGCAAAAGCCCGCGGCGCGCAGGTGATCGTTGTGGATCAGGATCCGGCCAAGCTGGACATCGCCACCGGTCTTGGGGCCGATTGCGTTATTCTTGCGGGGCCAGAGGCCGGAAAAGCCGTCCGTAAGGCGGGTGGTGCGGATGTCACGCTGAACTTCGCGCCGTCTCCCAAAGTGTGGGAGACGATCCAGGATGCGGTAAATCCGCTGAGCGACATTGTTGCAATCGCGCTGGTGGATAAGCCGGTGGACCTGTCGATGCTTTGGTTGATTGATGGCGGGCACAGGGTGTTCGGCTCCTCGGTTGGAACGCGGCGGGAACTGGCGGATTTTCTGCAATTCGCGGCGCGCCATCCCTTGAATGTCGATGTCGAAACGCTGCCGTTGGACGCGGTCAACACAGCGCTTGACCGCTTGCGGGCCGGGGGCGTGACGGGCAGGCTGTGTATTGACTTTGGCCTATAGCGGGTCAGCGCAAATGAGCTGATTTGCGGCGCGCTCAGAAAAAACTTGCAACCGGTTGCAAAACTGGTGATTGTGTCCCCGAACCATGGATTCGAGGGTGACCAATGCTCAGGATAGGATTGCTAGGCGCTGGACGAATAGGTCGTGTGCATGCCAATGCGATTTCCGGGCATCCTCAAACCAAACTGGCCGCTGTGTCTGACGCGCTTGCGGATGCGGCGGAGGATGTAGCGGCCGAGTTTGGCGCGCGGGCGGCACGTTCGGATGATATCATCGCAGATGCGTCGATTGATGCAGTTTTGATCGCAACTCCCACCGACACGCATTCCGACCTGATCGAAAAGGCAGCCCAAGCGGGCAAGGCCGTGCTGTGCGAAAAACCCGTCGATCTGGACCTTGAACGCGCGAAAACCTGCCAAAAGGCCGCCGAAGCGACCGGTAAACCCGTGATGGTGGGCTTTAACCGCAGGTTTGATCCCAATTTTCAGACGCTCAAAGCGGCCTATGCTGCAGGTGATGTTGGCGGTGCCGAGCTGTTGTCGATCACATCCTTCGATCCCGCGCCGCCTCCGGTAAGTTATGTCAAGGTTTCGGGGGGTCTGTTTCGCGATATGATGATCCACGATTTCGACATGGCGAACTTTCTGACGGGGCAAGTGCCTGTTGAGATAAATGCCGTTGGAACCTCGATTGTCGATCCCGAAATCGGGCAGGCCGGAGACTATGATACCGCTGTTGTTACAATGACTTATGCAGATAACAGCATCGCGGTCATCAAAAACTCGCGCCGTGCGGCCTATGGGTATGATCAGCGGGTTGAACTGCTTGGGTCCAAGGGGCTTTTGCAGGCGCAAAACGTTCTGGAACACTCGGTCGTGACCTCGACAGCCAGCGGAGTGACAGGGGCGAAACCGACATATTTTTTCCTCGAACGCTATATGAATGCCTATCGGGCTGAATGGGCTGCGTTTGTTGAGGCTCTGCAAACGGACACTGAGATGCCCGTGACACTGCTGGATGGCGTTGCCGCCCTTGCAATGGCCGAGGCGGCGACACGGTCGGCGCAGGCCGGTCGCCCCGTTGCAATGAAGGAGGTTTTTTGAAACCGGTTGCAAAATTGGCGGATTTCCGGAAACTGAAGCAATTCCGGTCGCTGATCGGGCACAGGAGAATCGGTTGAGCCGAATTGCAGGGCTCAGCCCGCATAAAGACTAACTTTTCTATTGGGAGGAATGGAAATGAATAAGTTCGTAAAAGGGGTGTTGATGGCCAGCGCCGTCGCATTTGCCGGTGTCACCGGTGCGGCGGCCGAGGGTGAAAAGTACATTCTGGTCAGCCACGCCCCCGACAGTGACAGCTGGTGGAACACCATCAAGAACGGTATTGCCCTCGCAGGTGACCAGATGGGCGTCGAAGTTGAATACCGCAACCCACCTACTGGCGACTTGGCCGACATGGCGCGGATTATCGATCAGGCCGCTGCCTCGGGTCCGAATGGGATCATTACTACGCTGGCTGATCCCGACATTCTGGAAGGTCCGATCAGGGCCGCCGTGGATTCAGGAATCGACGTGATCATCATGAATACCGGCACGCCGGAAAAGGCGCGCGAAGTGGGCGCACTGATGTATGTCGGTCAGCCCGAATATGACGCTGGTTACGCCGCCGGTCTGCGGGCGAAGGGCGACGGGGTCGGCTCGTTCCTGTGTGTGAACCACTATATCGTGCAGCCTTCCAGCCAGGAACGGTGTCAGGGCTTTGCCGACGGTCTGGGTGTGGAATTGGGCGAGCAGATGATCGACGCTGGTCAGGACCCGGCCGAGATCAAGAACCGCGTTCTGGCCTATCTGTCAGCCAACCCCGATACGGATGCCGTTCTGACCCTGGGGCCGACCTCGGCTGATCCGACCATTCTGGCGCTGGAAGAGAACGGCATGGCCGGTGACATCTATTTCGGCACCTTCGATCTGGGTGGTGAAATCGTCAAAGGTATCAAAAGCGGCGTGATCCAGTGGGGCATCGACCAGCAGCCGTTCCTGCAGGCCTATCTGCCGGTTGTCGTGATGGCCAATTACCACCGCTATGGCGTTCTGCCGGGCAACAACATCAACTCGGGCCCCGGTTTCGTGACCGCAGACGGGCTGGAGAAAATCGAAGAATTCGCGGGCGAATACCGCTGATCTTCTGATCGGTGCGGGCGCCGAGTTTGCGTCCGCACCCCATAATCTAAGCATTCTATAGCGCGAGGGGAGGCACCCATGGCTGAATCAGCGCAATCCGCAGCGGGCGGCGACGAACGGGTCAAAGAGATCTCACCGTTGCGCCAGGCCCTGATCCGTCCTGAACTGGGCGGCATGGTCGGCACAGTCGCCGTGTTCACATTCTTTCTGCTGTTCGCCTTTGACAGCGGCATGTTCAACGCGCAGGGCGTGATGAACTGGTCGATTGTCTCGGCCCAGTTCATGATCATTGCCGTAGGCGCCTGCCTGCTGATGATCGCGGGTGAGTTCGATCTGTCCGTCGGTTCGATGATCGGCTTTGCGGGGATGATGATTGCGATTTTTTCAGTCACGCTCAGCTGGCCGGTCTGGATGGCGATCATTGTGACCTTTGCGCTATGTGTCTCAATCGGTGCGGTGAACGGCTACATCGTTGTGCGCACCGGATTGCCCAGCTTTATCGTGACGCTGGCCTTTCTGTTCATCCTGCGCGGCTTCACCATCTACCTACCCCAAACCATCGAACGCAAAACCATCATCGGCGGTATCCGTGATGTGGCCGAAGGCGACTGGCTGGCTTCGGTCTTTGGCGGCAAAGTCGGGCAGGGGCTGTTTGTCTGGCTGGGTGACGCGGGCATAATCGAGACCTTTGAACGCGGCACGCGCGCGGGTCAGCCTGTGGTGGATGGCATTCCGATGCTGATCATCTGGGCGATTGTCATCATCATCTTCGGCCACGTGCTGTTGACCAAGACCAAGTTCGGCAACTGGATTTTCGCTGCCGGCGGTGATGCCGAAGCGGCGCGGAATTCAGGCGTTCCGGTGAACCGGGTCAAAATCCTGATGTTCATGTTCACTGCCTTCTGCGCCACGGTTTTCGCTACCTGTCAGGTGATGGAGTTCGGCTCGGCTGGGGCAGATCGCGGCTTGCTGAAGGAATTTGAGGCGATCATCGCCGTGGTCATTGGTGGCGCGCTGCTGACTGGCGGCTATGGCTCGGTTCTGGGCGCGGCCCTGGGGGCATTGATCTTTGGCGTGGTGCAGCAGGGGCTGTTCTTTGCGGGGGTTGAAAGCTCACTCTTCCGGGTGTTTTTGGGTGTGATCCTTCTGGGTGCGGTGATCCTGAACACCTATATCCGCCGCATCATCACAGGAGAGCGCTGAGATGACCGAAGATACCAAATTCCATCACGGCGACGCGCAGGAACAGGCTCCGATCATTCGGATGGTAGATATCCAGAAACACTTTGGCTCGGTGATCGCCTTGGCCGGGGTCAGCTTTGATCTGAAGCCGGGTGAGTGTCATTGCCTGCTAGGCGACAATGGTGCGGGAAAATCGACCTTTATCAAAACCATGTCGGGGGTGCACAAACCAACGGCGGGCGAGATATTTTTCGAAGACAAACCAATGCATTTCGAAGATCCGCGCGACGCGATTGCGGCGGGGATTGCGACAGTGCACCAGCATCTGGCCATGATCCCGCTGATGAGCGTGAGCCGCAATTTTTTCATGGGCAATGAGCCGACGAAAAAGGTCACCGGGGTCAGCTTCTTCGACAAGAAACTGGCCGATGAAATCACCATGGATGAGATGCGCAAAATGGGCATCAACTTGCGGGGCCCCGATCAGGCCGTAGGCACCTTGTCAGGAGGTGAACGCCAGACGGTCGCCATCGCCCGTGCGGTGCATTTTGGCGCGAAGATTCTGATCTTGGACGAGCCGACCTCGGCCCTTGGGGTGCGTCAGACCTCGAACGTTCTGGCGACCATCGACAAGGTGCGCAGTCAGGGGGTTGGCGTGGTCTTTATCAGCCACAATGTGCGACACGCGCTGGCCGTGGGGGATCGGTTTACCGTGTTGAACAGGGGACAGACCCTTGGCACTGCAAAACGCGGTGAAATCTCGCCCGAAGAACTGCAGGACCTCATGGCTGGTGGACAGGAACTGGCCCAACTGGAAGGGTCGCTGGGCGGAACCGTTTGACACGGCCCCGTCACGCATATTGGCAAAACTGAAATTCAACGGATCGCCCACATAGGTATTGCATGCGGGCCGTGTGTTGAAAGGAAACACGAATGAGCAAGACAATCCGACTGACCGCGGCGCAGGCCTTGGTGCGCTATCTGGGCGCGCAGATGAACGAGGGTGGCGAGCCATTCATCGCCGGTGTTTGGGCCATCTTCGGCCACGGCAATGTGGCCGGGCTGGGTGAGGCCCTGCATGCTGTGAAAGACACTCTGCCCACCTATCGCGGTCATAACGAGCAGACCATGGCCCATTGCGCGATTGCCTATGCCAAGCAAAAGCGGCGCACGCGGGCGATGGCGGTGACGTCCTCGATCGGGCCAGGGGCGACGAATATGGTAACGGCGGCGGCGCTGGCTTATGTGAACCGCCTACCGGTTCTGCTGCTGCCCGGTGACGTGTTTGCCACGAGAGGGCCCGACCCGGTGCTGCAACAGCCCGAAAACTTCAGTGACGGTACTGTCAGTGCCAATGATTGCTTCCGTCCGGTCAGCCGATACTTCGACCGGATCACGCGGCCCGAACATCTGTTGACCGCGCTGCCGCGCGCCTTTCGCACCATGACGGACCCTGCCGATTGCGGGCCCGTCACGCTGGCCTTTTGTCAGGACGTGCAGGCCGAGGCCTATGACTATCCCAAAAGCTTCTTTGAACCGCGCGTCTGGTATCAGCGCCGTATCCGCCCGGATGAGGGCGAGTTGGCCCGTGCTGTGGCGGCGATTAAGGCGGCCAAACGGCCTGTGATCATCGCGGGCGGCGGCGTGCATTACTCGGGGGCGACGGATGCTTTGCAGAGCTTTGCCGAGACGCACAATATTCCGATCACCGAAACGCAGGCAGGTAAGTCTGCGCTGGCCTGGGATCATCCGCTGAACCTTGGGCCAGTCGGCGTGACGGGCGGTGAACCGGCCAATGATGTCTGCGCCAAGGCTGATCTGGTGCTGGCCGTGGGCACGCGGTTGCAGGATTTCACCACCGGCTCATGGGGCCTGTTTGCGAACCCAGAGCGTGAGATGATCTGCCTGAACACCGGCGCATATGACGCCGAGAAACACGGCGCGATGCCCTTGCAATCGGATGCCCGAGTTGGGTTGGAAGAGCTTGGCGCGGGTTTGCAGGGCTATCGCGCCGATCCGGTTTCGGACACGCTCAAGGCCGATTGGTATGGCAAGGTTGATAAGCTGACCGATGCGCCCGGTGACGGGAATGCGTTGCCGACGGACATGCAGGTTGTGGGCGCGGTCCAGCGTGCCTCGCATAACGACACAGTTGTGATGTGTGCCGCGGGCACCATGCCGGGTGAGTTGCACAAGCTGTGGAAAGCCCCGCGCCCCGGTGCGTATCACATGGAATATGGCTTTAGCTGCATGGGGTATGAGATCGCGGGTGCCATGGGCATCAAAATGGCTGAGCCTGAGCGCGATGTGATCTGTTTCACCGGCGACGGCACCTATATGATGGCCAATTCCGAGATGGCCTCGGCGGCGATGATGGGCGTCTCGTTTACCGTGGTGATCACGGACAACCGGGGCTTTGGCTGCATCAACCGCCTGCAGATGGGCACTGGCGGGGCCGAGTTTAACAACCTGCTGGACCATGCGGTGCATGAGACGCCGTCGGCCATCGACTTTGCCGCCCATGCGGCGGCGATGGGCGCCACCTCGGTCAAGGTTGGTTCAATTGCCGAGTTGGAGGACGCGCTGGCCAAGCGCGCCGACATCAAGGGTCCATATGTGGTTGTCATCGATACCGATCCGTACCCCTCGACCGAATATGGCGGCACGTGGTGGGAGGTCGCTGTGCCCGAGGTCAGCATCCGCCCCGAAGTGAACGAAAAACGCGCGGCCTATGAGCTGGCGATCAAGGAAAGAAACACCAAATGAGCGTGAAAATCGGGATCTCTCCGATCGCGTGGCAGAATGATGATCTGCCGGACCTGACGGCTGCCTACACCATGGAGCAGGCGCTGAAAGAGTCGCGACAGATCGGCTATACTGGAGTTGAGCGCGGCCAGCGGATGCCTGGCGATACCGAAGGGTTGCGTGCCTATCTTGAGGCAAATGACATTGCGCTATGCGGTGGCTGGTGCTCGGGCGCGTCGCTGGTGAACGATTTCGCAACCGAGCGCGAGGCCGTGCGCGAACAGGTCGAACAATTCGTGGCGCTGAACAGTCCCTGCATCGTCTATGCTGAATGTTCGAACACCGTGCAGGGCCAGATCGGAACGCCGGTCAATGACCGACCCAAACTGTCGAAAGACGAGGTTCTGGCCTATGCGGCCAAGATCACCGAACTGGCCAAGTGGATGGCCGATCAAGGCATGCCGATGGCCTATCACCATCACATGGGCACGATCATCGAAAGCGAAGATGACGTGAACTGGCTGATGGAGGGGTCGGGCCCCGAGGTGAAGCTGTGCTTTGACACAGGCCATCTGCTGTTTGGCGGAGGCGATGTGTTGGCCACCCTGAACCGTTGGGGCGACCGCGTGCACCATGTGCATTTCAAGGACATCCGCCCCGCCGTGGTGCAAAACACGCGCGAGAATGAGCGCAGTTTTCTGGACGCCGTGATTGCCGGCGCATTCACCGTCCCCGGCGATGGCTGCATTGATTTTCAGGCCGTGGCGAACGCGCTGAAAGCAATGGAGTACAGCGGCTGGATCGTGGTTGAGGCCGAACAGGACCCGGCCAAAGCCTCGCCCTATGAGTATTCGAAAAAGGGCTATGAGCACATTGTCAAAGTCTGTGGGGAGGCCGGGCTGACGATCACCGCATAACTCACCGCCCGCAGGGGCAACACCCAAGCCATGAGAAAGGAGAAAATCATGGTGCATCAAGAACTTGGATATGTCGGATATTTTGACCGGGAATCCTGTGATCTGGATGAATTCAAGGTGTTGACCTCGCAAAGCCTGACCACTGACGCGGTGCCCCACGCGGTATCGGTCGAAAAGAACGTACCGGTCTATGACATGGATTCATTGCGACCGGCGTTGGAGGATACCCAGCAGCGCAAGCAATTGCTGGCCGAGTGGGGACATGTCCTGAACAGCTCGGCGGGTGTGATCGCCTTGAAGGGGGCTTATGCGGATACCTCGGTGATCGACCGGGCGACTGACGTGTTCCGCGACATCATCGCCCAGGAACGTGAAGGCGGCGGCGGTGAGGGCGATCACTTTGCCGCCTCAGGCGCGAATGACCGGGTGTGGAACGCGTTGCAAAAACAGTGCATGCACGATCCCGAAGGCTTTGCGCTCTACTATGGGAACCCGGCGATTGCCGCTGCGTGTGAGGCGTGGCTGGGGCCGAACTACCAGATGACCGCGCAGGTCAATCAGGTACGCCCCGGCGGTCAGGCGCAGCAAGCGCATCGCGACTATCACCTGGGGTTTCAAAGCGCTGAAATGGCGGCGCGCTACCCAGCTCATGCGCATATGGTGACGGCGACTCTGACCTTGCAAGGCGCGGTGGCGCATTGCGACATGCCCGTGGAAAGCGGGCCGACCAAGCTGTTGCCGTTTTCGCAGCTTTATGCGCCCGGGTATCTGGCCTTTCACGATCCCGCCCATCGGGAGCATTTTGAGGCGTCCTGCATCCAGTTGCCATTGTCCAAGGGCGACGCGGTGTTCTTTAACCCAGCCCTGTTCCACGCGGCTGGTGCGAACCGCAGTGCGAATATCGACCGGATGGCAAACCTGCTTCAGGTCTCATCGGCCTTTGGGCGCGCGATGGAGGCTATCGACCGGCGTACCATGTGTCTGACGGTTTACTCAGCACTGATCGCTTTGAAGCAACGTGGAGCGCTGACCGGTTTGGCTTTGGACGCGGCCATCGCCGCCACGGCCGAGGGGTATCCGTTCCCCACCAATCTCGACACTGACCCGCCCGTTGGCGGCAATGCCCCTGCCAGTCAGGCGGACATCCTGCGGCAGGCTCTGTCCGAAGGGTGGAGCGAGGCTCAATTGGCCGAAACGCTCGCAACCCAGGATCAGCGCCGGGCCGCGTGACGCAAGAACCGGGCGGGGTCATCCCGCCCGAAAGGAGAAGAAGACAATGGCAGACCTGCTCAAGAAACCTTTTGGGACACGGGGCAAAGTGCATGACATCACCCCTGCCAGCGCCGGTTGGCGCTATGTCGGGTTTGGCCTTTACCATCTGAAAGCAGGCGACAAGGCGGCTGAAATGACCGGCGACCGTGAGGTTATTCTGGTCATGGTTGAAGGCAAGGCACGGATCTCAGGCGCGGGGCAGGACTGGGGCGTTCTGGGCGACCGGATGAATGTTTTTGAAAAGACCGCGCCCCATTGCCTGTACCTGCCAAGCGGGACCGAGTGGGAGGCCGTGGCGGAAACCGATTGCGTTCTGGCGGTGTGTTCAGCCCCCGGCAAGGGCGGGCATAAGGCGCGGCGCATTGGGCCGGAAGGCATTACGCTGACCGAGCGCGGCAAGGGCGTGAACACACGCCATATCAACAACATCGCCATGGAACATGAGGATTACGCCGACAGCCTGCTGGTGACCGAGGTGTTCACGCCAAACGGTCACTGGTCATCCTACCCCAGCCACCGCCATGACGAGGATGACTATCCGCGCATCACCTATCTGGAAGAGACCTATTATCACCGCCTGAAGCCGGCCAATGGCTTTGGCATTCAGCGGGTCTATACCGATGACGGCCAGTTGGACGAAACCATGGCAGTATCGGACGGGGACGTTGTCTGCGTACCGCGCGGCCACCACCCCTGTGGCGCGCCTTACGGGTTCGAGATGTATTATCTGAACGTCATGGCCGGGCCCTTGCGCAAATGGCGGTTCGTCCCGGCGCCCGAGGTCGAATGGATCATGGAGCGTGACGCCTGATCTTACCGCTGAGGCGGCGCGCCAAACGCCCGTATGACGGTGCGAGCGGCGGCCTCGACCGGATCATGGGTTTCTTTCAGGATGGTCACGCGATCGAA
Organism: Ruegeria sp. CH10; assembly: GCF_056537125.1. NCBI lineage: Bacteria > Pseudomonadati > Pseudomonadota > Alphaproteobacteria > Rhodobacterales > Roseobacteraceae > Ruegeria > Ruegeria sp. CH10. Next base: position 139,000 of record NZ_JBQFQY010000008.1, read on the forward strand.
CCGGTCCGGGTCGCGGTTCACGGCCTCACGCAGCGCGTGACCAAAGGCCATGCGCAGTTCGGTTCCGATGTTGAACTTGCAGATCGATGTGTCGCGCGACAGGCGCGCGCGTTGTTCCACCGGCACGCCCGAGCCGCCATGGATCACCAGAGGCACCTCGGTCAGCGTGTCGATCTCGGCGATGCGGGCCTCATCCAGCCCGCCCTCTTTGTCTTGTTGCAGGTGGACATTGCCGACCGAGATCGCCATCGCGTCGACGCCGCTTTGCCGGGCGAATTGCGCGGCCTCTGTCGGATCGGTGCCGTTCGAGCCCTCGCCCCCGGAATAGCCGACAAACCCGATCTCACCCTCGCAGGAAATCCCGGCGGCATGGGCCATTTCCGCAATGGCGGCGGTCTCATCGATATTCTGCTGCAAGGGTTTGCGCGACCCGTCAAACATCAGCGAGGTAAAGCCGCTCTCCAGCGCGATCCTGCACTCTTCGAAGGTATAGCCATGGTCAAGATGCGCCACAACGGGGACCGAGGCGTTTTCGGCCAGATGCCGGAACATCTTGCCAAGGATCGGCAAGGGCGTGTGCTCGCGACAGCTTGGGCCCGCTTGCAGGATCAGGGGGGCGTTTTCGGCCTCAGCTGCGGCCACATAGGCACGCATGTCTTCCCAACCCAGCGTCACCAACCCGCCAACGGCATAGCCTTGTTCATATGCGGGCTGCAGGACGTCTTTCAGAGTAACAAGCGTCATTTGAACTTGGCGATCATGTCTTTGATGCCCGGGATCGTTTCGATCTGATAGGCATGGGTGGGCTGGAAATACTGCACCAGCGACCGCTGGCTCAGGCCGGCGAGGATGGTGAAATAATACATCTCGTACCCCGGCAGAACACAGCAGGGGTGGTAGCCATTGTCGATGCAAACGGTCGATCCATCGACGATGTGATACGCATCGCCGGGTTCGTTGTCTTCACGCTGCAGCATCTGCAGACCCGAGCCCCAGTTGGGTTTGAAGCGGAAATTATAGGTCTCATCATGCCGCGTCTCATCGGGCAGGCGGTTGGTGTCATGCTTGTGGTTGGGGAAACCCGACCAGCCGCCCTGGCCGACGGTGAACAACTCGCTCACCAGCAGGCGGCCCACCTTGTCGTGTTGTTTTTGGCCTAGTATGTGCTTGATCTTGCGATGGGTTTTGGTGTCATCGCTGCCATATTGCACTAGGTCATGTTCGCGCACATCGAACGGTTCCAGCACCTTGTCGTATTTTGCACCGGCCACGAACACCTCGGCGGACTCGGACAGGCAAACCATCTGCGCCTTGGCCCCAACAGGGACATAGACCCCCTCGGGTTCGCCGTCCCAGACATCCTCGCCCCGGTTTCCCAAAGCGGGGAAGGGGACGCCGTCGATGTCGACATCGACGCTGCCGGTTGCCGGAACAATGCAGGTTTCATAGCCGGGCACCTGATATTCGAACGCGTCGCCCTTTTTCAGTTTGACGATGTTGAAATAGTTCAGCGGAACTGTTGGATCATCGGCATCCACGATGGGCTTGTTCTGATTGTCGAATGGGGCGATGTGCATGGGGACCTCCTAGGTCGTCGGACCGGGGTGGGACGCCAGAAATGCGTCCAGTTCAGACGTGGTCGGCATGGCCGGAGAGCAGCCGGGATGCGACACGACAATCGACGCACAGGCCGACCCGCGCATCACCGCCTCTTTCAGCGGATAGCCCGCCGCGATTGAGGCCAGCAGCCCGGCCATGAAACTGTCGCCGGCACCGACGGGTTTGATCGCGTCAACGGGGTAGATGCCGGTTTCGATCTCCTGCCCGTCCGCCAAAGTGACCGCGCCCTTTTCGCCCATCTTGTAGATCACGACGCGCCCCGGCTTGCGGGCCAGGTCCTGAGCCTTGGCAAAACCTTTCTCAATGCCGCCTGCCATGAAGCCGAACTCTTCGTCATTGCCGACGATCAGGTCGCTGGCGTCACCGGCGCGTGACAGCACATCGGCGGCCACTTCGGGCGATGGCCAGCTGTAGGGGCGGTAGTCTATGTCGAAAATCACCGGCAATCCTGCCTTGCGGGCGTTTTCAAAGGCTCGGAACGTGGCGCTGCGCGACGGCTCGGCGGCGAACACTGTCCCGGCGGACAGCACGGCTGTAAAGGCGGTGTAGTCTACCTTGTCCACGTCTTCTTCGGTGACCTGAAAATCAACCGCTCCGTTGCGGTAGATGACGTTTTGGAAATCCTCTGTCCGGCTTTCATACAAGGCCAGTGAGGTGCGATATTCGCCGCCCTGAACGCGGATATACGATGTATCCACGCCGTAATGCGCCAGCCGGTTCATGCAGAACCGCCCCACCGCATCGTCCGAGATCGATGTGACCAGTGACGCCTGACTGCCCAGCTTGACCAGCCCCGCGCAGATATTGGCCGAGGACCCGCCCAGATCGGCGTGAAAGGTGCCTGCATCCTCGCTTTTGACATTGATGGGCTCGGCGAACAGATCGATGCCCGCGCGCCCGAAGACGGCAAACCGGTTTCCCTTGATCCCATCCATCAAAGTGCTCACGTCGTGTCCTCCGGCAAAAAGGGCGGGCAGGGATCGTTGGTCCTTGCGTTGAATCGATTCACACGATACTCATTTTGCAACCGGTTGCAAATACAATGTTCGGAGCCGTTGCACATGCCTGAAATCGGAATAGGAATCGTCGGTGGCGGCTATATGGGCAAGGCCCATTCCGTTGCGATGGCCGCCGTGGGGGCCGTGTTCAACACCGTCCTTCGCCCCCGGCTTGAGGTGATCTGCGCCTCAACCGCCGACAGTGCCGAACGCTATCGCGCAGCCTATGGGTTTCAGCGCGCGACCAAGGATTGGCGCGCGCTGGTGAATGACCCTAAGGTAGAGGCAATCGTGATCGCCTCACCGCAAACCACGCACCGTCAGATTGCCGAAGCGGCCTTTGCCTTGGGCAAGCCGGTGCTGTGCGAAAAACCACTGGGGGCCTCGCTCGATGACAGCCGCGCGATGGTGGCAGCAGCCGAGGCTGCAGGCGCGATCAATATGGTTGGGTTCAACTATATCCGAACCCCGGCCAGCCAATTCGCAAGGCAGCTGATCGCGAATGGTGAGATCGGGGATATCACATGGTTTCGGGGCGAACATACCGAAGATTTTTATGCCGATCCGCAGGCTCCGGCGAGTTGGCGTACAACGGGCATGGCCAATGGCACGATCGGGGATCTGGCACCCCATATGGTCAACGGTGCGCTGGCTCTGATCGGGCCGATCACGCAGGTCATGGCGGATGTCGAAACCGTGCACCGTCATCGTCCGGGTGGCGAGGTCACCAATGATGACCACGCCCAGATGATGTGCCGCTTTGAGAATGGCGTCATGGGCAATCTGTATTTCAGCCGTGTCGCGACGGGGCGGAAGATGGGCTATGCCTATGAAATCTCGGGCACGAAGGGCGCGATCCGCTTCGATCAAGAGGATCAGAACGCCCTGTGGTTGTATCGCAGCGAAGGGCCTGAGGCGACGCGGGGCTTTACCAAAATCCTGACCGGCCCTGCCCACCCTGATTATGAACCCTTCTGTCAGGGGCCGGGGCACGGGACCGGGTATCAGGATCAGATCATCATTGAGGCCAAGGATTTCCTGCACGCCATTCACACCGGCCAGAATATCTGGCCCACGTTCCGCGTTGGGCATGAGGTCAACCGGGTTCTGGCGGCAGCACTTGCATCCTCGGACCAGCGGCAATGGCAGGCGGTCAGCGATTTCTGACGCAAATATCGGCATGATAGAAGAGAGACTAAGATCATGGCAAAACTGAAATGGGGCATGATTGGCGGGGGCGAGGGCAGTCAGATCGGACCCGCCCACCGTTTGGGTGCATTGGCTGACGGGATGTTCGAATTCACTGCGGGCGCACTGGATCATCGCCCCGATGTCGGGCGCGAATATGCGCAACGTCTGGGGGTAGCGCAGGACCGTGCCTATGGCGACTGGCTAGAGATGCTGGCCGGTGAAAAAGACCGCGCCGACCGCATCGATCTGGTGACGATTGCGACGCCGAACGCCACCCATTTCGAGATTGCGAAAGCCTTTCTTGAGGCCGGGTTCCACGTGCTGTGCGAAAAGCCGATGACCATGACGGTGGAAGAGGGCGAAGAGATCGTCCGCGTCGCCGAAGCCTCGGGCAAGATTTGTGCGGTCAACTACTGTTATTCCGCCTATCCGATGGTCCGGCAGGCCCGCGCGATGGTGCGGGCGGGCGACATCGGCAAAGTACGGCTGGTGGTGACGAATTTCAGCCATGGTCATCATGGGGACGCCACGGATGCCGACAACCCCCGTGTGCGCTGGCGTTACGATCCGGCGATGGCGGGCGTTTCCGGGCAGTTTGCCGATTGCGGCATCCACGCGCTGCATATGGCGAGCTTTATCAGCGACGATGAGGTCAAAACGCTCTCGGCGGATATGGCCTCGACCATTTCCAGCCGCGAGCTTGAAGATGACGCTATGGTCAACTTCCGCACCGAGGGCGGCGCGGTTGGGCGACTGTGGACTTCATCCGTGGCTATTGGGCGGCAGCACGGGTTCGACATTCAGGTCTTTGGCGAAACCGGTGGTCTGCGCTGGATGTCGGAACAGCCGAACCAGCTGGTCTATACCCCTGTCAATGGCCGCACGCAGATCATTGAAAAGGGCGAAGGCGGCTTGCACGAAGACGCGCAGCGCCTGTCCCGTGTTGCCATTGCCCATCCCGAAGGGTTCCCGCTGGCCGTTGCGAATATCTATTGCGATCTGGCTGACGCCATTCAGGGTGAAACCCGTGACGGCTTGCCAACACCCGCTGATGGCGTGCGGTCTATCGCCGCCGTGCATGCGGCGGTTGCCTCGTCGAAGAACGACGGGGCGTGGACTGACGCGCGTCCGCCCATGTTCCGTTGATCAGGGGCGGGGCCGTAACGTGCCCCGCTCGATCACGCGGCAGGGAAAAATCCGGGCTTCGGGATAGCGCGCAGGATCTTTCAGCATCTCTTCGACCAGATCGACTGAGGCGGTGATGATCTGTTTGATCGGCTGGTGGATTGTGGTCAGATCAACGCTTTGCCAGCGCGACATCTCCATGTCGTTCAGACCGATTATGCCGATGTCCTTGCCGGGTTGCAGGCCATGGTCTGACAGCGCGGACAAGGCCCCGATCGACAGAATGTCATCGCCGCAGAAATACCCTTCGGCGGGCTGACCCTGCAACAGGCGCAACATTTCCGCGCGCCCCGCCTCAAACGAATAGGCACCCGCAAAGGAATGCGTCACATTCAGGTCGGGGTGCTTTTCGGCCTCTTCCATGAAACCGCGATAGCGGTCCATGGCGGATGTGGCGTCTTTGGGCCCACCCAGATAACCCACATGGCGGTAACCGCGCGCCAAAAGCTCGCGGGCGGCCATGCGTCCGCATTCCACGTTGTCGATGCCAACCACATGCACCTCGGGCGAGGTTGCCGAGCGGCCAAACGTATGCACAACCGGAACGCCCGCATCATGAAATGCCTTGGCAAAGCTTGGGGGCAGGGTTGATGAGGCGACAATCGCCGCGTCCACCGAATATTGCCGCAACATCCGCACAGAGTTTGTAGGTTCCGTCTCATCCGTCAGGTTCACGATCAACGGGCGCAGCCCGCGTTCCTGCAGGGCACGGGTGAACTGATCGAACACTTCCAGAAAGATCGGGTTGTGAAAGTTGTTGGAAATCAGACCGATCAGCTTGGTCCGCCCGGTGGTCAGGGAAGAGGCCAGCGCGTTCGGGCTGTAGCCCAGTTCTGCTGCTGCTTTCTCGACCTTGCTGCGCGTCTTGGCCGAGACCGAAGCCCCTTTTGTAAACGTGCGCGACACGGCTGAGCGCGATACACCGGCCAGAGCCGCGACTTCTTTGAGGGTGACACTCATGCGATGGGCCAGAGCGTATTGTGTTGGCGTGTGAACGACTTCATAGGGAAACAATAGGCCCGATCAATATCCACGCGCAATCCGTTACCCAACCATCCTGAAAATTCGCGCCGCGGGTCGCCACCGTGCCCTCAAGGGCGAAAAGACCCTTAGCCGACATCAGCCACCTTTTGGCAGTCCCAACGGCGGCTTTCTGAAAGTCGGATGTATCCCTGACCTCGTGCCTGATGGCAACGCGTCGTTTTTTGTTGACTGGCAAGTCAGTCAATGTCAGCTAGAGCTCCAAGAAAATCGTTTTTGACTGATCAATCAGTTAAAAATCGATAACAGAGTTAAGTCAACAAAACTGCGTCAGCTCGCGACGGCAAACCCAGCGTCGCTGCGCGGTGCACAGGTGATCAGGTGATCAGGTCGCAAGCGTTCGTGTTTGCTGACATCGCCGGGAAACATGGGAAAAGACGATGGAACAGTTCGATTATGTCATCGTGGGCGCGGGTTCGGCTGGTGCGGTCCTGGCCAACCGACTGACCGAAGATGCCGCCAATACAGTGCTGCTGCTTGAGGCCGGAGGCGAGAATGACAACCTGTTTGTCAACATGCCCGCCGCGATGACGTATCCGATGAAGTTTGACCGCTTTAACTGGAAACACGTGACCGAGCCTGAACCCTACATGAACAATCGCCGGATTGGTCAGCATCGGGGCAAGGGTTTGGGTGGATCGTCTGCGATCAACGGCATGGCCTACGTGCGTGGCCACGCCTGCGATTATGATGAATGGGTCGAACTGGGTGCCAAGGGCTGGGGCTATGCGCAGGTGCTGCCCTATTTCAAACGCAGCGAGCAATATAGCGGCAGCGAAGATGAATATCGCAACACGGATGGATACCTGAGAGTCTCGCGCGGAAATGACATGGTTGGTACGCCCCTGTATCAGGCATTTATCGACGCGGGCGTCGAAGCGGGCTATCCGGCTACGACCGACTATAACGGTTACCGGCAAGAGGGGTTCGGCCCCTATCAGATGACCGCGTTTGAAGGGCGGCGCAGCTCGACCGCGCGGTGTTTCCTGAAACCGATCCGCCACCGCAAGAACCTGAAAATCGAGACCTGGGCTTTTGCCAAGCGTATCGTTCTGGACGGCAAGCGCGCCACCGGGATCGAATATGATCGTAAGGGCCAGCGCAAAATCGCCAAGGCGAACAAAGAGGTGATCATCGCGGCCAGCGCCTTTAACTCTCCGGCCTTGCTGCAGGTTTCGGGTATTGGCCCGGCTGATGTTCTGCGCAACGCCGGGGTTGAGGTCGTGCATGATCTGCCCGGTGTCGGCGAAAACCTGATGGATCACCTTGAGGTGTTCTTTCAAATGCGCTGTTCGCAGCCCGTCAGCCTGAATTCCAAACTTGGGTTGCTCAACGAGGCTAAGATCGGACTGCAATGGCTGTTGACCAAAAAAGGCATCGGGGCCTCAAACCAGTTTGAATCGGGTGGGTTCATACGGTCGCGCGCAGGGTTGCGCTGGCCCGATATCCAGTTCCATTTCCTTCCCGGAGCGATTTCTTATTCCGGCGATCCTGCCTTCAAAGAAGACGGGTTCCAGGTGCATGTCGGTCCGAACAAGGCTAAAAGCCGTGGTCATGTGCGGATCCAAACTCCGAACATGGAAGACCACCCCAAGATCCTGTTCAATTACCTCAAGGAACAAGAGGATATCGAGGATTGGCGGCGCGCGGTGCGTCTGACGCGGGAAATCATGAATCAACCGGCGCTGGACCCGTTCAATGCAGGCGAATACGCGCCCGGCGCAGATGTCCGGACAGATGATGAGATCGACGCATGGGTCCGGCAAGAGGCGGAAACCGCCTATCACCCCTCGGGCACTTGCAAGATGGGTGGCGATGATGACCCCATGGCCGTACTGGACCCCGAATGTCGGGTCCGCGGAATGGAGAACCTGCGCGTGGTGGATTCGTCCATCTTCCCGGTGATCCCCAACGGCAACCTGAACGCCCCGTCGATGATGGTGGGGGAACGCGGCGCGGATTTGATCCTGGGGCGTGACCCGCTGCCCGCGTCCAATGCCGATGTCTGGATCGACCCGGAATGGGAAACCCGCCAGCGACTGAACCCACCAGCGCGCGCCATTTGAATGCAATGTCAAAGCTGCCCCTGTGTTCAGGCGTAGCGACTTCTTCCAAGAGGACAGAATGAAGTATCAACCCAAGGCCAGTCATTTCATCAATGGCGCATATGTCGAAGATACCGATGGCGAGGCGATTGATGTGATATACCCGGCGACCGGCGAGGTTATCGCCCGGGTGCACTCGGCCACGCCTGCGATTGTCGAACAGGCGATTTCCAGTGCCAAGGCGGCGCAAAGAGCATGGGCTGCGACCCCAGCCGTCGAACGGGGCCGTGTATTGCGCCGTGCTGCCGAACTGATCCGCCAGTGTAACGAAGACCTGTCTAAGATCGAAACCCACGACACTGGCAAGCCGCTTCAGGAAACACTGGTCGCAGACGCTCTGTCGGGGGCAGAGGCATTGGAATATTTCGGTGGGCTGGCCGCAACTTTGACCGGAGAATACATCCCCGTCGGCAACGGAGATTTCGTCTACACCGTGCCCGAGGCGCTTGGCGTCTGCCTTGGCATCGGCGCATGGAACTATCCCATCCAGATTGCCTCATGGAAAGCCGCCCCAGCCTTGGCCTGTGGCAATACGATGGTGTTCAAACCGTCCGAAACGACCCCGCTGACAGCGCTGAAACTGGCCGAGCTTCTGACCGACGCCGGCGCGCCCGCCGGTGTTTTCAACGTGGTGCAGGGCCTGCGTGACGCCAGCGCCGCGATGGTGGCCGACACGCGGATAGACAAGGTGTCTCTGACCGGCTCGGTCCCGACGGGCAAAAAGGTTTATGCCGCCGCCGCCGAAGGCATGAAACACGTGACCATGGAATTGGGCGGCAAATCCCCCATACTTGTCTTCGACGATGCCGATCTTGAGAATGCGATCAGCGGCGTGATCAACGGGAACTATTACTCTTCTGGGCAGGTCTGTTCCAATGGTACCCGTGTGTTCGTGCAAAAGGGCATAAAGGACGCCTTTGTCAAACGCCTTTGCGAACGGCTGGAGGGCGCTGTGATCGGTGACCCGATGGACCCGCAGGTGAGTTTTGGCCCCATGGTCAGTCAGGCACAGCTGGATATCGCCCTTGGCTATGTTGAAAAGGGCAAGGCCGAGGGGGCGACGCTGGCCTATGGCGGCGCACGTCTTGATCGCGGCGCCGGTTTCTACATGGAACCGACCCTGTTCACGGATGTCACCGACGACATGACCATTGCCCGCGAAGAGATTTTCGGCCCCGTCCTGGCTTTGTTGGAGTTTGAAACCGAAGACGAAGCCATTGCCCGCGCCAACGAGACCGAGTTTGGTCTGGCCGCTGGCGTATTCACCAAAGATCTTGCACGAGCTCACCGGGTTTCGGCGGCGTTCCAGGCAGGCAGCTGTTACATCAACACGTATAACCTGACTCCGGTCGAGGCGCCGTTCGGTGGCATGAAAGGATCGGGTGTAGGCCGCGAAAACTCCAAAGAAGCGATTAAACACTATTCGCAGGTCAAATCCGTGTATGTCTGCACAAACGACGTAGAGGCCGCCTTCTGACAGGCGGCAGGGCCCGCCGCAGCTGAGACAAGCGGCCAAACCGAAAGTCTGCGTGTGGTTTCCCCAACCACGCGCAGCTTACGACCCTATCCGGAAACACCGTTCACCCGGTGGCTCATCCTAGAATTTCAGCTTCACACCGAACAGAGCACCGTTTTGCTCGACATCGTAGACAAAGCCGTTCCCATCTTCGCGATCGACCGAGAAATACCTGTACCCCCCGACCAAATCCACCGTTTCGCTGATTTTATAGCCGACGCCCCCGAAAACATCTGCGGCCAAATCCGAACCGCCGCCACCCACAAAAGACCATCCGGTAAGATACCAGTTATCGTCGATAAAAGACTGTCCGCGTACTCCGACAATCCCATCCCACCAGTCGTCTCCACCGGTGACATCCCGGCCTGGCAGCGCACCTGCGGTCAGAGAGCCGTTGATCGAAACGTCATAGTACCGAACGCCCGCGGCCAGACGCAGCTCTGATCTTGGCGATCCATAGGCCACGTATTCCAGCCCCAGCGTTGCAATCGTGATGTCCGTATCAACAACGGCTGAGCTGAAAAGCGGGCCGGGCGATGCATCCCCCGAATTGAAATCAAAGTATTGAAGGTCACCAAAGACCCCGATCCTGTCCTTGGTCGCCGAGCCCGCGATCAGAAACCCTATGTCCAGTTCCTCAAGAAGATCGCTAAAGGACGCATCCACGCTCAGGGTAGGGGATCTTGGGCCCGGCGATACGTCGCCGGTTAAGCCCGGTGCCCACAAATAGGGGGTTACAACAAAATCCCATTCCCCCGCCGTGTTCTGAGCGTGCCCCGGTAGCGCGGACATCGCCAGCAGTGCCGCCGCACCCATGTGTCGTGTCATAGGACCGTTTGTCCCTTTACGCGTAACACCAGACCTTTGTTGCAAAACTCAACCCTCCTTGTTCTGCACCGCGTGGCGGAACAACTGAATTACTTTCTTCTCGGCCCGTCGGCACCCCGCGTCGGGCGCCCCTGCGGCCTTCCGGGTCGCGATGGTTCACCCGGCGCTGTGTTGTGCCTGGGTGTTTCTGCGCCCCTCGGCCTATTAGCCTGATCGCCGGTGTTTACGTTGTTCCGAACATCGGTCGTGCCGCTGCCCACATCCGGACGGGCGTTGTCCGGAATACGGGCAGGATCGGATATCTGACCGCTCTGCGGACGGGTGATATCCGCCGCACCGGTCCGATCACTCAGATCGCGCCGCAGTTGGTCGCCCCGGTTGGGACTGCGCGCAGGCAGTGTCGTGGCGCCACCCGGAGCCCGCCGATCCTGAATGGTTCGACGCGCTTCGGCCTCGCGCCTTGGGTCAGGTTGCCATCCGACAGTCACATCACCGGTATTGACGAACACGTTCCGATCATTCCCGATGGCAATCCTGCCGGGGTCATGATGGATCGGCCGGCCATGCCAGCCGCCGCAATTGAGGCAGCCCCAATACCTGTACCAATCGTCGTCATCGTCAAAAATGGCGTCAATCAGCACGGCTGTCCCGAAGAAGAGCAAGGCAGCAGATACGGCCTCGTTTGCGCCGGAGCTGCCACTGCCTTCCTCAACAACATAGACGGTTTCAGTGTTGTACTGCGGCACATAGACGACCTGAGGGTCTGTCGGTGCAATGGTGATGGTCTGGTCGCCGTTGTCCTCTTGCGTCACCTCGACTATCTGTTCTTGACCGCTGTCAAGCGTGCCCGCCGCCTCGGCCTCGGCGCGTTTGACCTGAACGGCGTCCATCACACCCTCGCTCTGGACCAGCATTGCGGCGCCGATGGTTTCGGTCCAGGCGATGTTGTCGGCCATTCTGGACAACGTATCGGGGAAGGCTGTCGCAAGCACGGTCACGCTGGCGTCCCAGCCCTGCTCTTCGATCAGCGCCTTGCGTGCTTCGGGCTCTGAGTCAGCTGTGTCTTCGGCAAACTGATCCGCTTTGGACACGTCCAGCGGATAAGTGGCCGCAACTAGGATTTGTATCAACAGCGTATCGGGGTAAAGGGCGACGGGCGCGACAAGCTCTTGCAGTTCTTCTGTCGTGAACTGCGCCTCTGTCTCGGCGCCTGCCGTTTCTTCCACTGGCCCGGTCTGGTCACTCTGCGCCGCAGTCAGTGAGGGCAGAGCACAAGCTGCCAGGAAGAGGGCCGAAGCCGTTCTGAATAATGCCGGTCCTGAACGCATGTTGGGCCTCTCTTTGCGATTGTCAGGTGGTTCTTGCCGCGCGCACTGCGCCTCGGCCCGCTCATCCATCGATCTGCACGACCTGAAGAACCCCATCGATTCCTGTGCCGATTGTGCGCCCCACCGAAAAGTCGAAATCCGATTCAAAACTTGAACTCTGCGTCAGGGCAGTGCCCATCAGCTGTGCGATTTGCGGCGAGTCCTTGAATTTCGAATGGGCCAGCGTACCGGTGTCATCCACGGTGCTCAGATCGATGGCATTGATCCCCAGGTCCGCCAGCTCGTCGGCGGGGATCTGGCCAAGGCGCGCAACGCCACCCGCAACCCGCTGGCTGGCCTTCAGCGCTTTGTCATCCTGCGACACCAACACAACGAACCGCCTGTATTGTTCGGGGAAACGGCGGATCTGCGTCAGGAAAAGGTCGATATCGATGTCCGGTGCCGCCAGCACCACGTTTTGCGCCTTTCCTGTGGGATTCAAACCGGTTGTCATCGACACCTGCCGTCCGGCCTCCATGACCAGAAACGTACCCATCGAATGCGCCACCAGATCATATCCGTCGATTGCCGAGTCCTCCATCACCGAAAACATGCTGATCAGGTGATCTCGGGCGATCAACGCGCTGTTGATGTCGTAAACGTATTTGACCGTCTGACCGCTTGAGGCCCAGGTGAACAGGATCGGCACACCCTGGTATCCGGAATCCTCGACAAACTGGGCCATCTGCAAAACCGCACTGGTCAGGTTTGTGTTGTACCCATGCACGAACAGCAGAACTTCGCGGTTTTCCCTTGGCAGGGATTTTGCCGCATCGCCGACCGCCTGCTGAAACTGCGCTTTGTCAGAAAACAAGCCCGGCGTCTCGATAACAAAGTGTTTGCGCGGATCAGGGGGCAGTGAGGCTGGTCGTTCAATTTTGCCTTTCTGATGATCGGGCGGAATCGTGACGTCGATCGCCGCAAAGCTCAACTCGGGGGCGCGCGCGCCGGAAAAGAACTCTGACGGGTCTTCTGACAGCGCACGCGGTGTTGCGACGTAGATCCGATGGCGGGTGAGATCCGGAACGCCTTCGGACGGCACGGCCGTTTCCACTCCGACAAGGTTTTTGGGACCTGAACAGCCCACCAGTGCGGTCAAAACAAGGATGATCAAAAGACGCATCGATTCAGGTTCCAAGATGTTTTGGTGGCACAGGGGGCTGACCGCCCCCATAAGTGGTCGCGGATGCGGTCACTGAAACTGGATTTTCACGGACTGCTCTGCCGGCACCGACAGGGTTACGCCCGTGGATTTGTGCCGCGCCACGATTACGACGCATGAGGAATTGACCAGCGTGATATCGCCGGACGACTGCACCGGGACAAGGCCGCCCGCCGAACCATAGTATTGCCCGACAAAGTCCACAGGGTCGGTCAGGCCATAAACCTCGCCTTCGATCTCACCCACACGGACGCCGGATTCCAGGGCCTTCATGCCATTCGCGGAAAACGGAATCTCCTGACCGTCGTTCAGCGTCAGAACACCTTTGCCCCAGCGGACGCCAACCAGTACCGATACCGATTGGCCATTAAATGTAAGCGTGCCGGACAAAGGCAGATCCGTTCCGCACGAGGCATTGGCCGTTTGCGCAACAGCGTCCGACAGCGGCGCGACCGAGAGGGCGAGCAAAGCACATGCCAGTGTTGCGGTTCGGACAGATGAGATTTTGGTCAAAAACGGGGTCATATCGTTCTCCTTCCTGGAGCAGTTTTTCAAACTGGATTTGCAAGGGGGCTTTATTGTTCTGGGGTCTGCCGCATGAAGAAGAACTCTTCGACGGTTGCCTGTGTCTCGGGGCGCAGGTTGACAATCCCGTCATAGGGAACGCCGGTACCGGGCGGTGTGTCGGGATATTTGTTTTTGCGTTGGAAATGGCGCTGGATCATGTTGACAAACTTTGCGCTGCCCCAGGCTCCGATCTCAGTTGAGACGGGGTATTTCTCTTGCGGGTCGCGAAACAGATCGTAGAAATCCGCAAGGATCGCGTTTTCAATGTTTCCACCGGGAATGGCGAGCTTGTACTGCTCTTTTATCACAGCCTCTAATTTGTTGATATTGTAAAGAAAGACGTAATCACGCCGGCCATGGGCCTCGCCATTGAACAACAGAGACGTCTGATCAATCCCATCAATTACTCGATCACGCGGTATGGCGTCTGTTACTCCGGCGACCCGTGCCAGCGTAGTGAACAGATCTGTCACGTGGATCATATCGCCCACGACCGACCCTGCCTGGATCATCTCGGGCCAGCGCACAAAGGCGTCGACGCGCACCCCGCCTTCGGTGGTCGCGCCCTTGCCCCCACGGAAGATCATGGGCGTATAGCCCGATTGTGGCGCATACTTTGTGAAATGACCGTTGTCGCCCATGATGATGACGATGGTGTTGTCGGCAACGCCCAGTGTCTCCATCTCGGCCAGCAGGTCACCGATCCAGCTGTCGACCAGCTTCATTTTCTCGACATAGTGCCCGCCATTTGGCGTTGTGTATTCATCGGTCGTCGTCCGCGGGCCTGTCAGGGGGTAAAGCGGCCAGTATTGCAGGAAAAAGGGTTCATCCTGCGCGGCAAGCGCGCGCAGCTGATCCATTGCCTGATCCTGATAGCGCAGGTTCATTTCGTGGTATTTTGCTTCGGTCCAGCGCTCGCCCGGTTCCATATGGACTTCGCGAACATCCTCGTTCCGCACGCCTTCTACCCCAGTCGCCAGCCGGGACGCATCCGTGCGCAGCCAGCGATCCATGGTGTAGAGATCGTCATAGTTATTGTCGCCAATCCCGACCGAGACCTCTTCGTCTGCGGCATCGTCATGGTAAATGGTCAGCTGACCCTGTTGATGGATCGGGAAGGCCGCGAAATCGAAGCCCTGGAAATTCGGCCAGGACTCGCGAATGTCGCCCATGTGCCATTTCCCGATATGGGCGGTATTGTATCCGGCATCTGACAAAAGCTCGGCCAGGGTCACCTCATCCTTGGCCAGGCCAAAGCCCGAAAGCTCGACCTGTGTGTTGCCCATGCCGTTGCGGTGCGGCTGACGGCCGGTCATGAACGCGACACGGGTGGGTGTGCAGGAGGGTTCGGTATACATTCTCGCCAACCGCATGCCTTCGGTGGCAAATTGATTGATCGAAGGGGTCTTGTAGCCACGAATGGCATTCAGGGTCTCGCTGCCCAGATCGCCAAAGCCGATATCGTCGATCAGAATGTAAAGAACATTGGGCGGCTTACCGTTATTGACCTCTTGGAATGCAGCCAGTGCATCGTCGATTGCCTGGTCCTCTTGGGCCCAGCGTTCACCGTTTTGTGCCTCGAGTATGTAGTACTCTGCATCGCGCACGATGGGCGCGTCCTGTGCCAGGCTTTGCGCCCCTAGAAACACGGAGAAACCTGCGAAAAGCGACGTTGCAAGGCCGTGGCGTTTGGACAAGTCTACCATGTTTTCTTCCTGTTTTTTTGGTTCAAGGACCCCGTTAACCGCGTTCAAGGGACACGTCCGAAATCGACGCAATCACAGATCGCGATGCGGCCATTTGAGAGATGCAAAGCGCAGTCGAACAATGTAACTTGGGGTATGTAACCGTTACAGATTGTCTGTGAGGCTTTCCGCACATGGCTGAACCCAAGATCGACAGGCAGGAGAAACAGGCTGCTCTGCATCGCGTGGTCGAAAGCAGCGAATTCAGCGGTGCCGAACGCCTGAGAGCCTTTTTGACCTATGTGGTCGAGCAGGAACTGGCAGGCCGTCATGATTTGATCTTGGGCAAGACAATCCTTGAGGATGTGTACAACAAGGGCCCGGGAGAGGACGGCAATCCAGACGCCGTCGTACGGGTGGACGCAACACGACTGCGCCAACGGCTGGACCTGTATTATGCCTCCGAAGGGCAGGGCGATCCGGTGCGCATTCACATCGACAAGGGTGGTTATGCACCCCGGTTCGAGCGGATTTCACTTCAGGCTCCTCAGGATCACAAACTGTTTTCCAAGCCTCTGGTGCCTTGGATTCTTGGAGGCACAATAGCCGTGGTGTTGGCGGCAATGGCTGTCTTTGTGATGCCGCGTTCCAACACACCCTCAAAGCCGCAGGATCTGTCGCCTGAGGCAAGGTCGGCATTGTTTGAAAACAAGCCCACGGCCCTATTGGCCCGCAATATGTCCGACGAAGCGCGCGCATTGCTGTTCCCGGCGCCCGAATTGCTGCGCGTTTCGGCAGCACTGGAGATGTTCGAAGAAGCAATGCGTCTGGATCCGAACTACTACGGCAGTTACGCTGGCGCGTCGCAAGCCTCGACCATTCTGGCCGGGCTGTCAGCAAGCGCGCAGGAGCGCGAGGTTCATTTGAACGCTGCCAATGCCTTTGCGGAACGCGCATTGGAGTTGGATTCGACCAAAGCCTGGAGCCATTCGGCCAAGGCTTTTTCGCAGTTTGTCCATCGAGATTTTGCTGCGGCTCAGCAATCCAGCCATCGCGCGCTGCAGCTTGAGCCTGATAACCTGTTTTCGCTTGAAATCGACGCTGTCATTTCCGTGTTTTCCGGCGATTTCGAACGCACAATCGCCAATGCCAATCCAAAGCTGCACCGGGGCCGTTCTGGCACCGGGTTGCCTTGGCGGAACGCGCTGGGAACCGCCTTTTTTCACACCGGTGACTATGACAAATCCATCTGGCATCTGACAGAGGCCGTACGCACTGGCGGACCCATCAGTGAGATTAACACAGCCCACCTAATTGCCGCCTATCAGGCATCGGGGCAGCATGACAAAGCCCGCGAAATGGTCGGAGCTTTCCAAACCTCTTGGCCGGAAAGCCGTGTTTCACTGGTCCTGAGAACCCTGTTCGAGGACAGGGCAGATGCCGAGCGGGTTCTCAGACAGCTGTCTGCTGCCGGTTGGGTTGACCCAGTGTCCCGCTAGGGCGGGCCCAACCAATTCCCTCTCGCCCAAACCTGTAACCGTTACACACCGCGCGTTGCGTTGCTGCGGCCCAACTATCCATCATAACCTGACTGATATGCGCAGAACGGGGCGACCAGAGCAGGCATGCTCTCCGCGTGCAGAAAGATTGGCGATGTACAAAGAACTAAATGAGATCAATGACAAACCCACAGTCTTTGGGGTCTATACCGCTGAGGCTCTGTGGGCTGATGAGCACCGATCCAGACAGATGCTGGAATTTCATCTGAATGAAACGGTCGACATCGCGTCCAGAAAGCGCGCCTTTATTGAGGCGTCCTCAGAGTGGATCATTGACCATTTTGATCTGCAACCGGGGAAGTCCGTTTGTGACTTTGGCTGCGGTCCGGGGCTGTATACGTCTCGGTTTGAAAAATCCGGGGCAAACGTTACCGGATTGGATTTTTCGGCCACGTCTATCCGATATGCAAGACAGCAGGCGCAACAATCGGGCCAGAAGATTGAGTATCTTCAAGGCAACTATCTGGCGTTCGACCAGACAGATCAATTCGATCTGATCACGATGATCATGTGCGATTTCTGTGCCTTAAGCCCTGCGCAAAGATCGGATTTACGTCGTATTTTTCACAAAGCTCTAAAGGCGAACGGCGCGGTGCTGTTGGATGTCTATTCCATGGCCGCCTTCGCCGAGCGTAAGTCTGCCAGTTTCTACGAGCGCAACCAGCTCAATCATTTCTGGGCCGCAAGTGACTATTATTGTTTTGTGAACACGTTCAAGTACGAACAAGAAGCGGTCATGCTCGATAAATACTCGATCTTCCCGGAACGCGGTCGGCCCGAGGTCATCTATAACTGGTTGCAGTATTTCAGCCCGGACAGCCTGACGCGCGAATTGGAGATGGCCGGGCTCTCGGTCGGACACATCTACAAGGATATCAGAGGCTCACCCTATTCCGAGCAGCATAGCGAATTCGCGGTCATCGCTCGGAAGACCACTTAAGGCTTTTTGCAAACAGGCGGGCAATGCTCACTCGCCACTGCGGCTGCCAATGCCCCAGTTCGCTTCGGTGTTTTCCCATTCAGGAATGTTCCGAATAAGGTCCGCCGGGTCAAATGGCACATCCTCTGCGTTGACGCGCGGTTGGCTTGCTTCGACCGTCTCGGGGCGCGCGTTTTCCAGATTTCGGAACGGGAAATCGCGGTTCTGGCCCTGATCCGGATAGTATTCCTTCATCAGCAAGTGGCGCATTTTCATTTGGTTGAACATGCCTTTGGCCGGGAACATCGGCAGCATCTTGCCCTGAACCTCACGCGGGTCGTTGTACATGTCATAGAACTCAGGCCCGGACAAACCCGGTTTGGCCCCAGTCCAGTGCTTTTTGTAACGACCCTTCACAGTCGCGGCCAGAACCGGTCCGGTATAGATATGCACATAGTCGCGGCGGCTATACGTGTCACCCTTTAGGAACAACGCGGTCTGGTCGACGCCATCGATAATGCGATCCCGAGGAATGTGCTGTTGCGCCCCTCCAAGGGTTGCGAATGTCGTGAACAAGTCGGTCAGATGCACAATATCCCCGACAATCTGCCCCGCATCTATGACGCCGGGCCACCGGGCCAGCGCGGGGACACGAACGGCCCCGTCCGTATAGTCACCCTTGCCCCCGCGATACAGCGTTTCAACCATGCCCGGGGGGCCATCATGCGTCATCGGCCCATTGTCCGCCATCAGGATGACCAGCGTATTCTCTGCCACCCCGGCAGCCTCAAGCGCCTCGGTCAGGCGCCCGACGAAACGGTCGATATTGGCCAGCCCCTCCTGTAGCACTCCGAAGGACACGGTGCTGGGCGTTTCCGAGGGGCGGATGTTCAAAAACGAGTTGATGTTGGGCCAATACGAGATGAAGAACGGCGTTCCATCGGCAGCACTGCGTTCCATGAAAGCGATTGTCTTGTCTTGCCAGACCTGTTCGAGTTGGTAATAGCCCTCCTCGTCGGTGGGTGGCAGGCCGCCGTCTTCCCATTCGCGGGTTGGGCCATCTTTGGTTCCGATCAGGGACCAGACATATCCCTTTGGCCGCCATCCCAAGTCTATGTCATACGGATCTTTCGGGAACATCTCTGGAAACAGCACACCCGGCACCAGCGCGCCTCGCTGACCGCGCGGTACATAGAGACTGGGCACCTGATTGTAAGGCGTCCAATGGGCGTCATCAAATCCCTGCCTGTTCAAATAGCTGGATTCAACATCTCCCAGATGGGATTTCCCATAAAATGCAGTGGCATAGCCTGCAGCGCTGAGGACCTCGGCAATGGTCACTTCATCGGCGGCCAAGCCACCGTACTCGTAGGGAAACCCCACATTGTACATTCCGTTTCGAACGGCGTGTCGCCCGGTCATCGCAGCGGCACGGCTGGGCGTGCAGGAGGGCTCGGTATACATGCGTGTGAAATAGATACCCTCGGCCGCAAACCGGTTCATGTTGGATGTTTCGAAACCCCGGTTTTTCTGGAGGTGCGGGATGCCCACCTCGCCAACGGGTGTATCGTCCCACATGATATGAATAATGTTCGGCGGCGTTCCAAACCGCTGTTCCAGCGCGGCAAGCTGTGCCGCGAGTTCGAGGTCTTCTTCCTCCCACCGGTCTGCGTGTTGTGCCTTGAGGACGTAGTGTTCTGCGTCATGTACGATTTCTGCGTCTTGCGCGTTTGACCCGTTGGTCAGCGCAGTCGCAAGAACACAGGTCAGCAATGCTGTGATACGGAACCGGGTTTTGTGCGTGGTGCAGGTCTGCTGTTGCATTCGTTTCTCCACGTTCCGTGATCGACTCATCAGTGACGCTCCCAGCGCCGCGGAAAAAGCGGTTGAAGCACGCCAGACACTTTGCATCTTGGTGAAATGTCACTCTGACTTGGGTTGCCGGGCAACGTAACTTGACGCATGTAACCGTTACAGCGCGCTGCCTGTCAAAATCGCAAAGTCACTTCCCCGGCAGTTGCTTGACTGGCCCAACAGCGTGTCGGTCACTGAAGACGCCGGCGGGTTTCGGACGGCAGGTCGCCAAAGAACAGTTTATAGTCCCGCGCAAACTGCCCCATATGCCAGAATCCGTGACGGTTCGCTGCGTCTGTTATCGTTCCGCCGAATGAAGACCCCAGTAAATCCTCACGAACACGATTTAGTCTCAGCCGCATGTAGTAGGTCTTTGGACCGTGGCCGAAATGCTCTTTGAAAGCCCTGTTCAGTGTACGCCAGGATGCGCCGCATTGAAGGCATATCTCTTCTATCGAAAGCGGCTCATCCAGGGTTTCAAGCATCAGGTCGATCGCACGGCTCAGGGCTTTTCGCCGTGTTTCTGAGTGGCTCTTGTCATCATGCGCTGTGCTGTCGGTCAGCATCGCCAACGCTTCGAGCATAAGGCTTTCTTCCGTCTCGCCGGTCCAATCCGCTTTTGGGTCGGTCAGCAGAGCCGCAATCCTGCGTTGCAACCTTTTCAGGCTGGCCATTCCGGAAACAGATGCCATTGCCCGTGCATCCGGAGTGCATTCACTCAGGCCAAAACCGCAGGCCTGAGCCAGGTTCCGCAGCCGAGCGGTTTCAAATGAAACAACGCCGCCTGCAAAACCACCGGTCGAGATGCCGTCAAATCCATCGCTGTCTCCGAATGACAGAAACGTATTCTTTGTCATCCGGTTGCCCTTCCAGCTATCGATCGCGCCGGGCCCCGGAATGCCCAAGGTCGTCCACCCCTCTGGCGACGCGCCGCGCTGATGGACCCGTTGGTTCATCGAAATGTTCAGGGCCAAGACCGCGTGGCCTGCGCGGACTGTGACTTGGGTCTTTAGCCGACCCGGGTCCAACTGTCGGAAGTCGACCTGCCAGGGCGTAAAGGTTCCGATGGCGTTGGGGTGGTCCAGATCAACCGTCCTCGCCGCAGGGGTATCGCGCAGTTCCGAGGCCGCCGCGTTCTGCAGATTTGGCGAATTTTTGATGTGGTCCATTCCCAGAGCCTGACAGTTTACCGGTAATGTAGCGATTTTGGACTGCGATCTGTCAAGTGTCTGAGGATGACCCAAACGAAGCAACAATGGGCCGCCCGCGTCTGCCGAAAGGTGATGCGCGGTCGGAACGCGTTGTGACGTTTCTTACACCGCCGGAACTTCAACGTCTGACGGAACTGGCACAGGGATCAAACCAATCGCTATCGGCCAAATGCCACGAACTGATCGTTCAGGCGATGGAAGATACAACCAATCAGGGGGAAATCAGGGGTGCTTAACACAAACTGGAAATCTGGCGTCGTGGCCGGGGTGATGACGGCTCTGACATTGGGGCCCGCCACCGCGCAGGATGGCGCAATCGTACATGACGGAGAGTTTGAATTTCTGCGGGCCCAGTTCGGTGAAGAATGGGACGCTCAGGATGTTGAGATCGAAGCCCGGCTGTCCGAAATTCGCGCGGCCAATGGCGGAAAGCCACCAAACTTTCTGTACATCCTGATTGACGATATCAGCTTCGGCCAGATGGGAGAGCGTAAGCTGAACTACGTGATGGGGATTGAGACACCCAATATCAACAGTTTTGCCCGCGAAGGTATGTCATTGATGCGCATGTACACCGAGCCGTCCTGCACGCCGACACGCACGGCGATGCTGACAGGGCGTCATCCGATCCGCGCCGGTGTCAAAGAGGTCAAGGTCGCTCTGGTCGGTGAAGGATTGCCCGCGAGCGAGATCACGTTGCCGGAAATCCTGAAACAGGCGGGCTACACCACCACTCATGTCGGCAAATGGCATCAGGGGGATATCGAAGAAGCATACCCACACAATCAGGGCTTCGACTGGGCCGCGTTCCCCTTGCATCAGCAGGTTCAGCTGAGCCTGATGACACGCGAGGCGATGCAGGCGAACAATATGCTGGGCTACCACTCATCGGGTCAGAACAACCAGTTCATGCTGGATGAACGTTTCAAACCTTACGGGCTGGTCACCGGCGTCGAGGGCGAAGCAGGCGGGCCCGCGCGTGAGGTTGACATGACCCCGGGCGAAGAGTGGACCCAAGCCAAATATGAGGAAATGAACGAACGCTATCAGGCGCAGGCGCTTGAACAGCTTGAACGTGTCGCGGCCCTGGATGAGCCGTTCTTTCTGCAATACTGGCCGCTTTATCCGCTGAATTTTGTCTACCCGGATCAGGCGATCTCGCGGAATGGTGGGTTTCACGCCGACAAGCTGCAGCTTTTGGATGGTTGGATTGGAGATTTGCTGGCCAAGCTGGATGAAACCGGCGAGGCCGACAACACCATCGTCATGCTCATGGCGGACAACGGGTTGATGTACCAGTTTGAGGGGACATCCGGCCTGAATCAGCTGATCTATCGCGGCGGCAAGACCCAGCATCTGGAGGGCGGTGTGCGGACGGATGCGTTCATCCGCTGGCCCGGCGTGATTGCAGCCGACAGCGCGGCGGGTGATATTTTTCACGTCTCGGATATCTATACCACGATGGCGCGCATCGCTGGTGCGACCGACTATATCCCTCGGGACAGGGTGATTGACGGGATCGACCAGACCGCCCTGCTGCTTGAAGGCGAGGGCAATGGACGCCGCGACTATGTCTACGTTTATGAAGGTCCGGTGCTGCGTTCTGTCGTCAAACAGGAATTTAAGATGCACCTGCCCGCGCCCGGACAACCCGGTGCCGCAGCCCCCGTTTTCAACATCTATCGCGATCCCCGCGAAGAAAATGCTCTGGTCGGGAACGCGTTGTGGTCGGGCGCGTCTTTTCAGGACATGGTCCAGCGTCATGAGAAGATGATGTCGAAATATCCAAACTCAGAGATTGGAACGGACATCCCCTATGGTGGCATCGGAAACCTGCGCCCTGAAAGCGAAGAAGCGCGTAGCGTGTTCATGAGCTGGCAATGACGACATTGATTCATTTCGGCAGGACACCAAAGCGTGGACCAGAAGCAGGACAATAGCATGACAGGTAAAGACGTCGCCATCTTGCCAAATCTGTTGCGCGCTTTGGGGTTTGCCCCGTTGTTCTGGCTTGGGACAGGGGCGCAGGCTGAGACGAGGAACTGGGATTTCAATGGGTACCTGTATCTTTGGGGACCGGCGCTGAGCGGTGAAACCACGACAGGCCAAAACCTCGACCTGAGCTTCAGCGATATTCTGGACAATCTCGACTTTGCCCTGATGGGCGCGGTCGAAGCCCGCCGGGGACAGCTGTCTGTGTTTGCGGATGCGCTATATCTGGACCTGAGCGATGACCGGGATTCAACAGTGGGCCCGGGTATTCCTGCCACGGCAGATGCCGATGTCCGGGGGTTCGTGTTTTCCGGGTCGCTTGGGTATGACATCCTTGATACCGGCACCAATCGCGTTGCTGTGTTGGGCGGCTTTCGGGCCATGGACCTTGATACCAGCGCCAATCTCTCGGTCGGCACAGGATCGCAACGGGTGTCCGGCGGTCTAAACAATTGGGACGCTATTGTCGGAGTTCGCGGCGTTGCAAGCCTGTCCGATCGATGGGGCGTATCCTACTATGCGGATATCGGGACCGGTGAAAGCGACCTGACGGCGCAATTGAGTGCTGCGCTCAACTATCGGGTCAATTCATGGGATTTGGTGTTCGGCTACAGGTATCTGACATGGGACTTGGGCAATTCGCAGGTTTTGTCTGAGCTGACGTTTGAAGGGCCGTTTTTCGGTGCAAGGATTGGGTTTTAGATCAGCCGGATTGGGATGTTTCACTCATGTCCAACACAACAAAACACGGCAACACTCCCGTGTCCAAAAGGCAAACTGCCGTGCCAACGCTCCAAAACGCTAGGTAAGCACGACCGGGCCAGTGAAGAGGGGTTTTCGATTTCCCTGATGGCGCTGGACCAGTTTTGCCATCAGCTTGCCCTTTTCAGGAATGAAACGGGCGGGCAGGGGCTGAAATTCCGGGTGAAGGCATTCCGGAAACAAATCCCTGATTTCTTGCTGCGCTTCGGCGGATACGGATTTTAAGGCTTCGGGTCCCAGGAAAAGACTTTCCGTGGGCGCGCCATTGGACCAGATGATTTCGTGCTGATCGAACAGGATGTGAAAGTACTGAACCCCGTCCGCCAAGTCTTCTACGGTGTCGACGCCACTCAACGGCAGTAATTTCTTTGCCGGTAGCAGGACGTCCTGGCAGTCGAACATGCGTTTGGCAATTGCAGAAGATACCAGTACACGATGCTGCGGTGATACGATCAGGTCATGCTGGGGATATCCGATCCCCAGCGCGTCGGCCCGGATCAGAATGGGTTTGAGCCTTGGCACCGCCGCAAGCTGGGTCGGGCTAAGGTGGCGTGAGCCGATCCAACGGATGGGCTGTGCGCCGTTGTCATAGGTCAGAATCTGATCACCGACCTTTAAATCCTCAACCCGGACAAGACCATTCGGCGTTTCGATCAATGTCCCGGATGCAAAACAGGGCACATCATCGAACTGACCGCTCGCGTTTGTGGGGCCCGTCTGCGATTGGTTGATTGTGATGGTGTTCGAGCCATCATCATCCCAGGCTGCGGCGATTGCATCGGTATTGACCGTCAGACCGTTGACCAGCTGGAGGGGCACCAGCGTCCCGTCATCTGCCTTTACCCCGAACAGTTGGATGGTTCCGTCCGGGTTTACCTCAAGCCGGACAACGGGGGCATCATCCGAATTGGAAAGCTGCCAGACCGCAGGCGTATCAATTTCATACCTGTCGCCATCTGCGAACTGAACCGTTTGCCCGGCTGTGCCGGATATCTGGAACTGTAGCTCGTTCGGGGCGCCCGCGGGTCCGCTAACGAACAGTTCCACATCGTTGACCTGCAGACTGAAACTGTTGTCCAGCAAAGCAAAATCGACAACAAAACCCCCTCCGGGCGTCGTATCTACGAACGTCGCGGGATTGCCGTTAACGATGCTGAAATCTTGCATAGATGCCTCGTCTGCTCTTAAAGTCTGCAGCCTCTCCTAAACGCGCATATGCTGGTGTGTCCAAGACAAAAATGCGTTCATTTTGTGGTATGTCCTTTCGGACACGGAAATTCGGCTGAAACGGCCAGAATAACACGTAACCTCAAGCAGCTAACGGCATATCTGTTGCAATTTCCTTAAGTGCAAAACGCGCTACCTCACGCGTGGTTGGCAACAGCCCCGTTCATCTGAAGCGCTTTGGCCGAAGTATCACATCATGGGCAATCTGACATCACGTCCGGTAAACTCGCCGCGATCTGCGCACAGACCTACACTTGCGCTCAGGTTTTGTTAGCGCAATCTTCGGGCCTCAATCCGGTTTGAGAGAGGACTCGCAAATGAACAAACCCGTTATTGGTTTTATCGGTGTCGGCCTGATGGGGCATGGCATGGCCAAAAACATCCTTGCAAACGGGTATCCGTTGATCGTGATGGGGCATCGCAACCGCCAACCTGTCGATGATCTGGTGCAGCGCGGCGCGTCCGAGGTGAAAACGGCAAAAGACATGGCCGCCCAATGTGACATCATCCACCTGTGCGTCTCTGGCAGTCCGCAGGTTGAACAGCTTGTGCGCGGCTCTGACGGGATACTGGCCTCGGAAAAGCAGGGGCTGATCGTGATAGATTGCTCAACTTCTGATCCGGTCTCAACCCAGCAACTGGCGCAAGAGCTGCGCGACGCGGGTATGGACTTGGCCGATGCACCCCTTGCGAAAACCCCGAAAGAGGCCGAAGCCGGTACGCTGGATACAATGGTGGGCGCAAGCCCGGAAACGTTCGAGAAAATCAAGCCGGTGCTGGACTGCTGGTCCGCGTTGGCGGTGCATCTGGGCGAAGTTGGCCTGGGGCACAAGATGAAGCTGATTAACAACTTTATCTCACTTGGCTACGCAGCGCTCTATTCCGAAGCGCTTGCGATTGCTGAAAAATCCGGCCTGACTGTTCAGCAAGTGGATTCCATCATCCGCCCCGGACGCCTGTCTAACGGGTTCTATGAAACCTTCATGAAATGGACATTGGACCGGGACGAAAACGCGCACAAATTCTCGATCACCAATGCCCATAAAGACATGCGCTACCTGGCAAATCTGGCCAATAGCGTCGGGGCTGTGAATCCGGTGCAGGCCGATGTGCGAAACGCATTCGCGGCAATGGAGGCCGCAGGGCAGGGGGATCGCTATTTGCCGATGCTGGCGGATTTCATCGCGCAATTGAACGGTCTGAATCGAGAGCCCGAGCATTAAGCGAGACGAAAATTGGCAAACCGCGTTTAACAAAGGAGTCCCTGATCGCGAAAACGTGATTTATCCGATATTGGAAAAATAATTTTACCAATTTCTTTATTTAGGTCTATGCTGAGGGTGAACTGATCGTTCTTTTTTGAAGGCGCGCAGTTCTCAAAGGGAGGAAAGAAATGACGAAAAAGCTCATTACGCGCCGCAGCGCGTTCAGAACCATTGCCGGTGCAAGCGCCGCCACACTGGCCGCCCCTCATATCGCAACCGCAGCCGGAGAGGGGACGACCTGGAAGATTCAGACATCCTGGCCCGGTGGGATCGGATTGCAGACCTTCAAGGATTGGTGCGCAACCATTGAGGAAAAAACCGGTGGGGAATTGGCCTTTCAGGCCTTTGGCGCTAATGATGTTGTTGGCGACTTCCAGTTGGCCGACGCGGTGAAAAACGGTGTGTTGGACGCGATCAACCCGTTCACCATTTATTATCAGGGCATCATCCCGGCGGCTGTGTTCCTCAGCTCATACCCTCTGGGTCTGCGCCAACCGCATGAATATGATGTGTTCTTCTATGGCCTTGGTGGCATCGATATCGCGCGTGAATTGCTGGGCCGTCAGGGTCTGCATTTTGTTGGGCCGGTGCATCACGGGCCGAACATCATCCACTCCAAGGTTCCGATCCGCTCGATCGATGACTTCGAGGGCCGCAAGATGCGCCTGCCGGGTGGTATGGTGGCCGAGGTGTTCTCGGAGCTGGGGGCCGAGACAACGGTTCTGCCCGGTTCGGAAATCTTCCCGGCGCTGGAAAAAGGCACCATTGACGTGGCCGACTTTGTGGGCCCGGCCGTGAACCATGCGTTGGGCTTCAGTCAGGTGACCGATTACATCGTCATGGGCCCTCCGGGCTTTATGTCGGTTTACCAGCCGGTCGACATCATGGACATCACCGTCGGCAAGACGGCATGGGACAAGATCAGCCCGCAGATGCAGGAATTCGTCGAGATGGAAACTCATGTCTATTCCGACCTCCACCACGCCGCGATTCAGGCTGCCGATCAGGAAGCCTGGAAAAAGTTCGAAGCCGAAGGCACCGAAATCACGCGCCTGTCGCAAGACGATGTGGAACTGATGACGGAAATCGCCGTACCGATCTGGTTTAAATACGCCAACCGCGACAAGGACGCAGCACGCGTGTTCAAGATCCAGCTGGATTATATGATGTCCGGCTCATTGGGCTATGTCACGCCCGAAATGATCGAAGGCCAGACTCTGGACCTGTAAGTCAAGGGCCGTGTGCCCCGCAGTCCGCGCAGTTTCTGCGCGGGCCATCTTTTCCTTTGGACTTCGGAACTTACCATGCCAAGCGTCGATTTTACGCTGCCACATTGGCTATACTGGGTCGGGCTGATCGCCTTTCCGGCCCTGGCCATGATTCTGGCGCGCCGCACGCAACCTCAGACCCGCACATACGGGATGCCTCTGGGATATCTGATCCTTGTGACCGGCGGGATGCTGGGCCTCCACCGGTTTTATCTGCGCAGCCTTCTGGGGCTGGTCTACCTGCCGATCTTCCTGCTGATCCTTTTTGCCAACGGGCAGGAACGTGAGGCACGGAACGAGTTTTCCAACGCGATCAACGTGGTGCGTCAGGCCGAGCGTGTGATCGACCGCGAAGCCGGACGGGTGGAAGCTGCCGAAGCCGAACTGGACGAGCTGCGCGCCGCAGCCGAGGCTGCGCAGGACGGCACTGCCTTGCAGAAACGTCGCGCCGAACGCGCTCTGGATCGCGCGGAAAAGGCGATCAGTACCGGGCGTGAGCGACTGGACGAAGCCAACGCCGATATTGAACAATCGCGACCGCTTGCCGAGACCGCCGGTAAGACCCGCGCCACCTGGGGCGCCGTCGCCCGTTATGCGTTCTACACGATCCTTGCCCTTCTTGCGATTGACGCACTTTTGATGCCGCGCCTTGTTGCGCGGGCACGCGAAAAGGCCGCGGCTGACCCGGAAGAACCCGAAATCGAGATCGACGAGGAAACGGCCGCCCGTGCCGCGGAAATGGACCCCGGTGCGCGCAAAGCCGATCACGAATATGCCGAGAACTGGATTGACCGTCTGTCCCTTTATGCCGGGGAATTCGTCAGCTATTGGGCGGTGATCGCAGTCTTTGTCTACTACTATGAGGTGATCGTCCGCTACGTCTTTAATGCGCCGACCAACTGGGCGCATGAATCGATGTATCTGATGTTCGGCATGCAATATCTGATCGCCGGATCATACGCGATGCTGACCGAAAGCCATGTGCGGGTCGATATCTTCTATGCCCCTTTGACCAAGCCGAAACGGGCCTGGGCCGATCTGGTCACCTCGATCTTCTTCTTCATCTTTGCCGGAACGCTTCTGGTGACGTCCTACATCTTTGCAATGGACGCGATTGCAGTGCCCACCGGCAACTCGGTCGTCTCGGACTGGGCGCGCGGCGAGATGAGTTTCTTCCAGATGTTCGGAGCGCTGACCTTTGGCGACTGGACTGATCCGAACATCCGCTGGGGTGAGATCAGCTTTAACGAATGGGAAATCCCGCTGTGGCCGATGAAATGGATGATGGTCGTGGGCGCGGTTCTGTTGATTTTGCAAGGGGTGTCGAAACTGTCCAAAGACATCCGAACGATTGCACGGGGGTACTGACCGATGGGTCTTGATATGTCCATCGAGCTGTTGACGCTCGTTATGTTCGGCTCGCTGCTGGCGCTGCTTATGGCCGGTCTGCCGCTGGCCTTTGTCACCGGCGGGCTGGCGTGTGTCTTTCTGTTCGTTCTGGGGGATGCGCGAGCGCTGAATATCGTGCCCAGCCGAATTTTCCCACTGATGACGAACTATCAGCTATCAGCCATTCCGCTGTTCATCTTCATGGCCTCGATGCTGGAAAGGGCCGGGATCATCAACGACATGTTCGATGTGATCTACAAGGTTCTGGGCGGCCTGAAAGGCGGTTTGGCAGCAGCGACCATCATCGCCTCGACCGTTCTGGCGGCCATGGTTGGCGTGATCGGCGCGGCTGTGGTGACGATGGGGATCATCGCGCTGCCTGCGATGCTCAAACGCGGCTATGACCCAAAAATCGCCATGGGGTCGATCATGGCCGGGGGCACGTTGGGCATCCTGATCCCGCCCTCCATTCTGGCCATCATCTACGCCGTGGTTGCCGAGCAATCGGTGGGCGAGCTGTTCATCGGAGCCGTGATTCCGGGGTTGATGCTGTCGGGGATGTATATCCTCTATGTGGTGATCCGGTCCTATATCAATCCGGTTCTGGGGCCGCCCATTCCGGTGAACGAGCGGATTTCGAACCGGGAAAAAATGCGTCTGCTGGGTAAGATGTCGGCCCCGATTGCTCTGATCGTCATTGTTCTGGGCGTGATCTTTTCGGGCGTAGCTACTCCGGTTGAGGCTGCGGGCATCGGCACCTTTGGTGCCTTCATAGTCGCCGCAATCCACAACAAGCTGGATTGGCCCACGGTGCGCGAGGCGTGCCTGACCACGCTCAAAGCCTCAGCCATGGTGATCTGGATCATGTTCGGTGCGACCATCTTTGTGGGGCTTTACGTTCTGGAAGGGGGCCAGCAATTCGTGCAGGAAACCATGCAGGGGGCCGGACTGGGCCCGTGGGGCATCCTGATCGTCATGCAGATCCTGCTGGTGGTGCTGGGCATGTTCCTGGATTGGGTCGGCATCCTGTTGCTGTGTGTGCCGATCTTTGTGCCCATCATCAAGGCGCTGGGGGCTGCCGCCTTTGGCTTTGACGATCCCAACGATCTGGTTCTGTGGTTCGGTGTGCTGTATCTGGTGAACATGCAGATGAGCTTTCTGTCGCCACCCTTTGGCTATGCGCTGTTCTATCTGCGCGGGGTGGCACCGCCGACGATTCCGATGACAGATATCTTCAAAGCTGCTCTGCCATTCCTGTTCCTTCAGATCGTGGGATTGGTGATCTGCATGCTGTTCCCGCAGGTCATCACGTGGCTGCCGAACCTGGTCTACGGATAGCGAAGGCACAGTTTGAAACTGTCAACCATCCGACATGTGTACAGAGCTTGT
The DNA here is from genome assembly GCF_056537125.1 of Ruegeria sp. CH10. Taxonomy (NCBI): domain Bacteria; kingdom Pseudomonadati; phylum Pseudomonadota; class Alphaproteobacteria; order Rhodobacterales; family Roseobacteraceae; genus Ruegeria; species Ruegeria sp. CH10. The sequence goes on from NZ_JBQFQY010000008.1 coordinate 169,100, forward strand.
CGGATGGCAAATGGCTGATGGTGCAGGGTGACCTGTGAGTTGATCATTCACGGCATTTGGGCAAACAGTTCATACAGTTCGATTGTGGTCTTTACCCCCACCTTCTGTTGGATGCGCCCTCGGTGAATCTCAACCGTTCGCGGGCTGATCCCCAGCTCGGCGGCAATTTCTTTGCTGGAGGTGCGCGCGGGATGAGTCAGGATGTGATGCAGAACCTGTTCTTCCCGCTCGGTCAACAGGCTGCGTTTCTCCGCCAGGTCCTGCCGCCTTTGCTTATCCGCACGCAGCTGCGCGCCAATCTCCCATGCGGAGTCTATCCGCTCGATCAGCACGGTCAGGTCAAATGGTTTTTCCAGAAAATCAATGGCTCCGGCCTTTGTGGCCCGCACCGATTCAGGGATGCCGCCGTGACCTGAGACAAAGATGATCGGCAGAGTCGAGTTCTGACGGACCAGATGATCCTGCAGCTCCAACCCATCCATGCCCGGCATGCCGTAGTCGAGGATCAGACAGCCTGCTGCGTCTTCATCGACCTGTTCCAGAAAAGTTTGCGCGTCGGCAAAGTGTTCAACGGTCAACCCGCGTTTACCAAGAGATCTGGAAAGGGCAATGCGCACGTCGTCATCATCGTCGACAATGAAAACAGTCAGCGGCTGGTCGTTCATACATCGCCTCCGGCATCGACGTCGCTGCGACGCAGGGTGAAACAGAACCGGGCCCCCGAGCCTTCGATAGGGTCATGCCATATCCGGCCGCCATTGGTCTTGACGATGGTTCGGCAAATCGACAGGCCCAACCCCAGCCCGTCGGTTTTCTGTGTGTCAAACGTATTGAACAAGGTGACATCCGCGCTGATACCCGGCCCGTTGTCCTCGACCTGGACTTCCACACAGTCCCCGTTGATCTGCGTGGCTATCGTGATCCGCCCCGTCTTGGCGGGATGGCGGGCCAGCGCGTCTATGGCGTTGCGCAAGAGGTTGACCAGGACCTGCGCGATTTGCGTGCGATTTCCGATGACCGGTGGCAGGTCAGAGTGGCGATAGACGATCCTGATGTCATGCTCACGGGCATCGGTCTCCATCAGAGTAACCGTTTGCCGGATCAACCCATCCAGTTCGAACGGTGTTTGCCGTCCACGATCTTTGCGCACCACATCGCGCAACGCACGGATAATATCCCCCGCCCGACGCGATTGGCGGTCGATATCGGTCAGAATCTCGTTTAGCTCGGGATCGGGATCGCCAATTTCGTCCAGCGTGATCTTGGCCGCATCCACATTGTAAGAAATCGCGCTCAGCGGCTGGTTCAGTTCATGCGCCAGCCCCGATGCCATCTCGCCCATCAGGTTCACGCGCGCCACATGAGACAGATCACGGTTCAGGCGGCTGGCCTCTTCTTCGGCCTGTTTGCGGTCGCTGACGTCATCAACAATCGCAACCGCATGATCGGGAACGCCATTTTCGTCGCGGATCAGGATCGCGTTGACCCGCAGCCAGATGGGTGAGCCGTCTTTGCGGATGAATTGGTTCTCGGCAATGAATTCGGAATCCTGCAGTAGGGTTTCACGGAACGTCACGGCCAGCTGCTGGCCATCCTCGGGCAGAATATCGGTCAGTGTCATGGTCGCGAATTCGGTGTCCGCGTAGCCCAAAATATCGCATAGCTGCGCGTTGAACCGTTCAAATCGCCCTGTTTCCGGCGATATTTGCGCCATCCCCCGTGAGGCCAGATCAAAAGTACGTCCATAGGCCGCTTCGAACCGTTGCCGTTGTCGGACTTCTTGCGCCAGGGCAGCGCCGCTATCCTCCAACTCGCGATACGGGCTGCCCAGGTCTTCGGCGGGCGGAATCTCACCGCTGGACAGGCGTTGCGTCTGGCTGGCAAAACTGCGCACCGGGGCATAAATCCGGTCGGCCAGGGCCAGCCCGATGGCCCCGGTCAGGATTGCGATGGACAAAGCGATCCAGATGCCCTGCACCCGGTTTTTCTTGATCTCACCGATGAAATTGTCCTCGGCCGCATAAAGCCCGATCAGCCAGCGCAGACCCGGTTCGGACACCTCGATCAACATGGCGACATAATCCTGACCGTTCTGTTCAAAATCCGTGTAGACGGGCCCTTCGATTTCGGTGCGGTCCACTTGCGTCAATGCCCCAAAGGCCTGACGGGCCAGCGGGTCGTCGATCTGGTCCACCATCGGCAGTTCGGGATTGTCGTAATCCGCGTCCTGCGGGATCAGCACCAGCGTCGGATGCGCCAGAACCGAGCCATCCTCGTTCAGTACCAACGCTGCACCGCGCCGTTCCGACCAGATATCCAGCAGGAAGCCCGACAGCGCATCGATCTGAATATCGATACCCAGAATGGCCCGGATGTTGCCCGCCTCATCCAGCACCGGCACACTGTAGGTGATGCCCGGTTGGCGCGTGGTGAAGAATATGTAGGGTCGCGTCCAGATCGGCGCTTTCGCCTCTTGCACCATGGTGAACCAAGGGCGGGTTCGAGGCTCATAGGTGTCGATCAGCGTGTCCGAGCTGTCCAGCAGGGTAAACCGGTCATTGCGCCACTGGAAATCCGCCGGATGCTGGCTGAGGTCGGGTGGAAACGGGGGAATGACCTTAGTGCGATATTGCCCCGGTTCATTGGTCCGCATCACATAGACAAACCGCCCGGTTTCATCCGCCATGTAAATCCCCGCCAATTGCGGTGCGACCTGTAATTGCTGAAAGAAATGGCTCTCCAGTGCAGCGGTGTCGTGGATGTCCAGAACATCGTTCTCCGCCAGCCGCCGCGTCGCATCCAGTGCCTGTCGCGCGGGGTTCAGAAAGCTTTTGACCTGACCGATGACATTGACGCTGACCTCATTCAGCGAAAGGCGCGATTGCCGCAGCAAAGCGTTCTCGGAACTGACAAACGTCGACAGAGTCACGGACAACACAGCCACGAATTGCAGCCCCGCCAGACACAGGGCCAACGTGGCCCGCAACGATCTGCGTCTACGGGCCGGTTCGGCCTGATCCCGGGGGAAATCCTGTTGTGCTGTTGTATCCAATCTTTGGTTCCAGCCGCCTTGAAACATGGGTTGGGACACGGTTCGGCGCCCTTCGGCCCCCAATCATATACGTAACTTACCGTATAGACACGTGCTGTTTGGTTTCGCTTTGGTCTTTGACATCCGGGGGGCTGATTCTAAAGCCGTTTTCTACGTGTTTTGACTAGATCAGACACCCCCGTGGGGAGCAATAAAACGGACAACAGGAGTGTCATAGTGTTCAACAAAGTTTCAATCACAGCATTTGCAGCCGCATCCATGCTGTCGACCGCCGCATACGCCGAAGAGTTTATCACGATTGGTACGGGTGGTGTTACTGGGGTTTATTATCCGACGGGTGGCGCGATTTGTCGGTTGGTGA
>NZ_JBQFQY010000009.1:0-151916 GCF_056537125.1 Ruegeria sp. CH10
CCATGGTCCTGATCGAGGTCCAGACCGGCACCTATCTGGGTGAAGACGACATCGTCAGATACGAAGACATCTACGCAAGAGGACAAGGCGCTAAAGGGTAAGGCGCCTCGTCACCCAAATGGCGGGTGGCGTCGCATAACCCGAAGTGTCGTGGCCAGAATGAAGAGGTGCATCGCCAGCAGCGCTGCACCCGCCGAGATCAATCCGAAAGGGGCCAGTAAAAACCCTGTCGCAAATGTGCTGAGAACACCGGCGGTAGCGACCCAGATGGCCAGCAGGGAATGGCGGTTTGTGGACACATAAGGGGTCTGCAGGGTGAACCACACGATCTCAACCGCGATGGCCGTGGTCATCAGATACAGCAGCGGGGTCCAGCCTGCGACGGCTCCACGCGTCCACCACGCCAGAAAACCGGGCCCTAGTGTGATCATGCCAACCCAATAAAGCCCCGATCCGCAAATCCCGGACCAGACCATCAACCTGAATATCCGTGCGCCGGTCTGCCGGTCCTGTTCGCCGCTGAGGCGCGCGAAAATCGGCTCAAGCGCATAGATGAAAATGGCGGCGCACATACGGCCAACCCGCGTCAGGGTGCGGATCGCTGAGAGGATCGTGACCTTGTCCGGCCCAAGCTGGCTTGAAACCAGAATATTCACACCCTGAATCGTGACCAGATTGGTGATCGTGTACAGCATGTAGGACAGCGACGGCCCAAGCATGTTGCGAATCTTGGTGAAAGAGATCAGGCGCACATTCGGGCGGGTCCAGGGGTGCTTGACCCAGAGTATCGTGGTCGCGACCGAAAACAGGGTGATCTGAAGCGCAACAATCGTGACCGCGACGGCAAGATACCCTCCTCCGGCCAGTCCCCAGAAGGCAAGGGCGATTGCGACGCCAAGCTGATAGGTTGCGGTGGTAGCGACCATCAGCCAATAGAGCCCGCTGGCCCGCAACCCTGCGCCCACAGCCCCGAACAGGATCGAACCGGCGGCCACCATGGTCAGCAGGAAAAAGGTCAGCGGGACCTGATCGGCGAATTGCGAGATTCTGAGGAAATCGGCAAGTGGTAGCATGCTTGCCGCCGTACCCAGCGCCAGCAACAGAACGCAGACTCCGATCAGCATTACCCAGGCCGAGGCATTGACGACCCGCGCCCGGCCTGTGCGTTTTGCCGCCGTCAATTGCGTCATTTCATTCGCGGCGATCTGCGCCAGCCCCAGATCAGCCAGCGAGAACACGGACCGCAAAGAATCAATCGCCAGCCAGCCGCCGTAAACCTCTAGCCCCCAGGTCGAGATCATTATGGGCATCAACAGTAATTGTGTGCCTACCGTCACACCGCGGGCATAAACCTGCGCGCCGCTATTGGCGAAAAACTCCTTGGCGTTTCTTTGCATGGGGTCCGGCTTTTGACGTATTCGGCAAGAACGCCGTCACGTTACATGTCATTGTGATATGGGCCAGATCAAAACACAAAATGCCCGGCTTTGGGGGCCGGGCAATGGTTGAGTTTTGAAGACTGATGCTTTTTTGACTCAGTCGAATTGACCCCTAATTAGAGTCTATTCAGTTCGATACGGTAGGCAAGAAACGACCCGCAAACTGAGTCATGACGGCGGTCAGGTCCGTGTCTGAGAGCGCATCAAAGATGCCCAATGCGGCAATCTCTCCGGCGAAGGGCTCCAGCCCGCCAACCCCACCAAACAGGTGAAAAAGCGGCGTTGTGTCCGCCGGAAGCAAAGCCGGGTTGTCGATCATGGTCCGGGGTTGCGCGGCCCCGTTCAAAAACACGTCGCTGTCGCCATAGCTGCCACCGGCAGGCCTGCGCCACGCGATGACCGCATTGCTGCCATCGCTGATCGTCCCAAACCGGCTGCCGCCGTCGGAATGGTTCCAGACAATGCCATCGGCGTCCACGCCCCCCGACAGACTGCCTGCGCCAACATCGCCCAGTTGCCAGATCCTTTCCAACGCAGACAGGGCCGGGCCGGTGGTTAGGGCGGCAACAACAGTAAGCCCGGGGTTTTCGCCCAGCCCAAACCGGGTTGCAGCCTGAAAGAGCGCGCTGCCATTGCCCATGACGCGCCCTTTGCTGTTTGAGATCTGCGGAACGACCGGGATCGCGTCTGTATCTGCAAGGCGCGGCAAAAGGTGTTCGGCAATTGCCTTGTGCCCGGCATCGTCCGGGTGGGTTGAATCGGCCTTGGTAAAGGCAAACCCCTCCATATCCACAAAGGTGAACCCGGGCCGGGCCTGTGTGGCAGACAGGATGCTGTCGCGCGTCTGGCTCCAGGCAGCGGGTGGGGTGTTGGGGGCGTGGTGGTCCCATGGGCCGATCACCCAAACCGGCCCGGAATAGACACTGCGCAAGGCGTTGAACGCAGCATTGGCGCCCGCCTCGACCCCGGTTTGGCCGACATCGTTCAGTCCAAGGGCGATGACCACCTCGTCCGGCGCGCCGGAGGCTGCCGAAATACGGTTGAAGTCATCTACGATGCGGTCGGCCAGTGTTCGCTCGGCGCCCGAACTGTCGTTGACATAGCCGGTGCCGCCATTTCCGCTAGCGACGGAGCTGAACTCTTCGTGCGGGCGCAGCAGGTTGACCCACCCGTTCCAGGGCGCACTGGCGCCCGCGGCTGCGGTAAAGCTGTCGCCAAATACGATGGTCCGCCACCCCGGGGCGCTGGCGCTGACGGATGCGCCCGGTCGGGTCTTGAACCCAAACCAGCGGGCATCGCCGAACCCTTCGACGACAACGCGGTTAGCTTTTGCCGGCAGTTTGAAGGCCCACCAGCGCCGTCCGGGTCCGACGCCTGCGTGATTGACGGGTTTATGTGCCACGCCATTGATTGTCACACGATACCGGTCCAGCAGGTTGTCGCCGCCGTCAATGCGGATCGCAAAGTCGCGATCCACGATAAATGAGGCCTTCCACGACACGCTATGCCCATTTGCCGCCGGGATGTTGCCGCTGTTGCGGGTGGCAGATGGGAACTGTCGGCCCATCAGGCCGAAATAGTTGGAATCATGGAACCATCCGCCCCGCAGATCGGCGTCTTCTGCGCCATCCTGAATCAGGTGGCTTTGCGTCAAACCGTCATAAGGTGCCGATGGGGCGGACGAGGTGCCAACGGACAGGGTATTGGGATAGCCCGTCACATAAAACCCCCGTGCGCTGTCACTGGGTGCGGACAGGTGATGCCCGTTGCCGCTTGTATCCTTCACATGGCCAACGTCCTGCTGCACGTCGTTGACCGGGACGTTGCCTGCCAGATCCTGCGAAAGGCTGGACCTGTCCGTCAGGTCAAACAGCGCCAGCGGGTTGAAGGCCAGCAAACCCGCGCTGCGCCTGCGGACAGACAAGCTGGGGATGGAAATGCCAGAACTGATCATGCCAGATCTCCGTGATGTTGAATGAATAGGGCCAACCTCTGGCGGCCCCGGGATGTGTTCGTAACGGGATCAGGTGGTCACAGGCCCGCAGGGTCGACCACAAAGCCTGTCCTGTGGCGCGCTGTCTCAGGCCCGATTTCGTCAGCGACAAAAATTTCGCCCGAACGTTTGTTTTTGCTTAGGTGAGCGCACGGTGGCCCGGCAACAGGCGTGGAACAAACAATGAAACCCGTGGCCTACCGGACAATGAAACCGATCTAATTCCCCACCAAGTCCGACCGATCAAATTTCGCGCGCGTGCGAATGAACTGCGCACGATTTCCGGCGTAAACGCCCCAGGGCTGCAATGAGGTCATCGCAACGCCGCGCGCACCAAGAACGGCCCCCTCGCCCAGCTCGACGCCCGGCCCGACAAAGGCACCGGCGGCCACCCAGGCCTGCCGCCCGACGCGGATGGGGCGCGTGATCAACTGGTCGTGGAGGTCATCTATGTCATGACTTCCTCCGCACAGTTCTGCATCCTGCGAGATTGTGGCGAATTCCTCGATCACGATCCGGTCCATGCAGTAGCAATTCGCCCGGCGGCCCAGAACAGTATATCGTTCAAGCGTCAGGTTGGGCGGGTACCAGATACGGGCTGAGCCATAGACGCGCGCTGTGGAATGAACATCTGCCCCAAACAGGCGCAACGACCAAATGCGCCAGAAATGCAGGGGTGGCGGCGTCCACCGACAGAGCAGGTACCACCAAAGCCCCCAGATTAGCCGCAAAAGCCGGTGTCGCGCACTGAAATTCGGGCCGCCTGTCACCGGTGAACTGTGCTGCGCGTCCAAAGGCCGTGTCACTGCGCGCACCTTTTTGCGTCTTGCAGCACGCCCATTAGATCCTGCGCCGCCGCATGCGTGGTAAATCGCTGTTCATATCCGGTGCGCGCTGCACGTTTCATGTCCGCGCGTTCAGGGGCGGATAGGGCAAGAAACTCTGCAATCGCCCGGCCCGCACCGGCGCTTGTGTTGTCGCAAATGATGGCTGCGCCCGTGTCCGAAAGCTCGGCATGGATATTTGTTTGCCGCGTTGTGATAACCGGCGTTCCACACGCCAGCGCCTCGGCCAGAACCACGCCGAAGTTTTCTTGATGGGTGATCAGGGTCAGCGCCTCGGCCCCCTCAAGCGCGGCCCATTTCTGGTCGCCTGACAGCGGCCCGGGGAAATGCACGCGGCCTTCGATCCCGGTAACGCGTGCCAGATCGCGCAGGCCCGGCACCATGTTTCCCGGATCCGGCCCTGCGATCACTAGTTGCAACGTTGGATCGTCCACAGCGGCCTGTCCAAACCCCCGGATCAACAGATTGGCCCCTTTCTTTGGATGAAGCCGGCTGAGGAACAGGATGTACCGTTGATCCGCTGTCAGGTTCAGTTTTTTCCGAAACGCGCCAATTCTTGCCGCAGAGTCCGACGTTGGCGGTGCGCTCGCGCCATAAGCGACAACCGCTTCGGTGTAGGGCGGGCCGATGAACCCGCCGCGTGCAGCGTCAGCCTCTTGTCTTGCGGTGAAAAGAACGCGGTGGGCATGATGCAAAACGGGGCCTTGCGCGGCCCAAAACGCCTGTTTGACCCAGTGTTTGACCGGTTTCACCTGCCGAAAGTACGGGTCCAGCATACCGTGCGTATAGACAACATAGGGCAACCCGGCCCTGCGGCAGCCGCGCCCGCCACCGACCGAGGCCCAGTGCCAGACGCCATGAATCACGGCCACGTCGAAACGATGCGCATTATTTGCAATCCAGCGGGCCAGCTTTTGGGTATAGCCGACCGAACTGACACCTGGCCCCACTCCGGTGGCCGGAACCGGGCTTTGTGCCAGCCACGGCGCCTGTGGTGTATCGAGTGTGACGGTTTCGTTCTGCCAGCCCGCGCGGGCCATTTCTGCCGAGCTCGCATTCATGCCGTGCACCGGGCCGCCATAGGCCGGATCAACGGTCGGGATCACGCGCAGCACTCTCATGCGGCCACCGCATTCAGGATGCTCTGCAATTGCTGTTCGTAATGCGCCATTAGATACTGTGTTTTGACCTTTCGGCGGCCCTCTGCCCCCATTTGCCGCGCCAGTATCCGGTCGCTCAGAAGGGTTTCCAGCCGGTCGGCAAAAGCCTGCGTGTCTGACGGGTCGACGACATAGCCGTCCCTCCCGTCCGAAACGATTTCCTGCGCCGCATCCCGGTCCCCGCAGATCACCGGCAGGCCCCGCAACCACGCTTCGAGATACACAATTCCGAACCCCTCTTTTTCCGAAGGCAGGCAGAATACGCTGGCTTGCCCATAGGCGGCGGCAAGGGCTGCATCCGAAATTCGGCCAGTAAACCGAACGCTGGTGGAAAGGTCGAGATCCTTTGAAAACGTCTCTAATACAGGGCGAATGACACCATCACCCACGATCGTCAGGGTCGCATCCACCTGCCGTTGTTTCAGCAGGGCGAAGGCCCGCAACAGTTTGTCAACGTTCTTGCCGTGATCATGTGCAGCCAATCGGGCCACGCACAGGATGTTCGGAGGCCCGTCATTGGACGGATCAGGCAGCGGCAAATCATCCACCGCATTGCGGAAGACGCTGAACATCTGAGGCGACAGCCCAAACGCCTGCGCCATCCGGTCGGCTGTGAATTGCGAGACCGAGATAACCCGATCCAGACGCCGCATCATCGCTGCGTCCAGCGGCTGCCGCGCGCGATAAACGGGGTCGCCCCAAACCTCATCCCCGTGAGCGACCAGGACTCGGCGTGCCCGGGGTGCAACCATGGAACATGCGCTTAGCACCGGCAGGAGATTGACGTGGCCCGCAATCAGAATATCGGCCCCCCGCGCGGCCGTCACCGCCGCGCGAAACATCCTCGGGGCAGAGCTGTCACAGGGATGGAAGTCAGCGGCTATGTCCGTGGGCATGTCCGATACCTGATCCCGCCGTAGTATAATCTGCGGACGCGCCCCACCTGTTTCCCCCGCCCGATTGGCCAGCGCTTTGACAAAGCGGCGATTGAACTGCTGCAGCCCGCCAAGCAAGCTGTAGGTCTCAAGCCCCAGGAAGACGATTTTCTCGGGCGCACTCATACTTGCGTGCCTTTCGCATGTTCCAGAATGCTGGACATGAGGGGCTCGTTGAACGTGCCGTTTGCCCGGGCGCGGGCTTGTCCGGCGCGGGCAACATCCCGCAGGCGGTCAGGCTCGGCCAGCAGGCGTTTGCACTGTTCCGCGCAATCCTCGGCGGTGTCAAAAAACAGGGCCTCGCGGGATTCGTCGTACAGGCGTTCATGGGTTGGGGTCCGGATCGCACACATCGCTGTACCAATGGCGGGGATCTCGATACTGCGGTTGGTGTGCGTATCGCAGTTGTTGGTGTTCAGAATAACCAGCGCAATCCGGGCACCTGCGATGGCTGAGGCATAATCGCGCCCTTCCAGATAGCTGCTGCGAATATGGGGTTTGAGCACCGCGTGATTTACAGCCTTGTGCCAGCGCGGCCCATAGATCGCCAGATCCAACCCGGCCTCGATCAGTGTTTGCATGAAAGCCTCGCGGCCCGGCATCCAGGTTCCGACAAAGGCAACGTCCGACTGCCACTGCGGATCCAAGGGGGTGTCGAACGGTCTGTGCACAACCTCATCGGCGCATTGCAGAACGGCGCGCGGATTGCGTGCGCCTTTGGCCCGCATGGCGTCTTCCTGACTGTCCCGTTCGACGGTCACTGTAAGGTCGTATTGTTCCAGAACCTGCTGAAAAAGGGCCCAGCGTTTCCGCTCGGGCGTGGGCGTGGCATAGGGATTATCCCCGGTATAGTGACTGATTGAAGGGGCAAAACCCTTTAACAGAGTCATGCTTTTGGGGCCGATCACTTCGCCACCGTCAACATGGACATGATCGAATGACGCGCCGTTGATGTCTTGTTTCAAGGTCCGTGACACAAGATGATCGATGCCAAATCCACCCTGACGATTGAGCCAAAGCCGCCAGTGTTTTGGCAGTGCGCGGTCCGGGGCGATATGCACAACCTCATGCCCCAGCCGCCTTGCGGCCTCAGCCCGCTGTAACGAGGTTCCGGATTTCGATCCAACGTAAAGCAGCCTCATTCCGGGTGCCCCGTGGCGGGTCGGAGTGCAGGGGTCGGGGCGCACATCGTCAAAAGCCGCAGGCTCAGACCGACCAGCAGGCACAGGGCCAAAACCTGCAGGGGGGCCCGCAACATGGTCAGCGTTTGCCCCAGAATGGTTGTGGTCAGAATTCCATAGCCGACCAATAGGGCGTTGAACGCCTGCACCACGGTCCGCAGGCCGAAATAGCGCAGCATCAGGCGGTAGGTCACAGCCCAGCACGCGAATACAAAGGTGGAAATGAGGAATACGCCCCAATAGCCACCAAGCGCCCACGCCTCGGCCTGTGAGGTGATCATGGGGCGGCCGACGCTTTCGCGGGATCGCAGGGCCAGCTCCCAGACCAGTTCATCGCCCAGCATGGTGATCTTCTGCTGCCCGAAATTCGGCAGCGCGCTGGGTATGGTGGTCTGCCACAGTTTGGCGAAATCCAAGCCCGTTGGCACAACGATACGGCCGGTGACGATGTCCATTTGTGGCAACAAGGTCAGGCGATCAAATATCGACGTGTCGCCGCCGCCAAAGAAATACGACCGGAACAGGCTGACGCCGGTTTGACGCTCGGCATAGACGAAAGAGGCGCTGTGCGTGTGGAACGGGTTGATCAGCGTGATCAGTGTCTCGGTGGAAAACAGGCGGGCAAGAGCCTCGCGTATCATCAGGTCTGGCGTTTCGCGCAGCGGGCGCACCGCAATAGAGACCGCCGAGAAAACCGTCAGAAACCGCACCAGAAAATAGGCCAGGACCACGCGCTGCCAGGTGAGGAAACGACGGCCAAAAATCATCAGTAGGACGAGGCCCAGCAGGACAAAGGACAACAGATCAGTCCGGCTGTTGTCGATCACTGCCAGAACGCTATAGGCCCCGAAAAGCCCCAGAAAACAAGGGTCAAGCGCCCGTGCTCCGGTCCGAAGAAAGCTGAGCGCCACAAGAATGGGCAGCAGGTAGAAAAAGCTGGTGGCGACAATCGCGGATATACCCCCCGTATAGCGCAGCACCAGGACGCAAACCGAGCTGATCAGGAAGACATAGAACAGGCTGTTTGTGCGCCGGGCCGCAGCAATGGTTGCCTGTCGTGATCTGTTGGGCACAAGCGCGTCCAGCAGGCCGATCAGGGCCACAGCACTTTGGGACACCAGCACAATCATCGCCGCCCGGTCCGGGCCCAGGATATTGAAATCTATGGATACCAGCCGCACCGAAGCATTCATCATCAGCATAAAGCTGAAAGTCCAATAGGGGGACGAGTAGAAAAACGCGCGCCATCCGTCCTTGTGCAAAGCCACCATGGCGGTTGCGATCAAGGCGCAGCACAAATGAATCAACAGGCTGAGTTCGGGTTGAAGGGCCAGCTGAAATGCAAATAGCAGCACGCTGAGGATCAGGCCAATCCAAAGCACCATGCGCATCCGCGCGTCAAAGCGGGCGGCGGCCCGTGCATCCAAAGCGATCATGCTAGCTGTTGTGTTCATTGTCCTGTGTTGAGGGAAATGCCAGAAATCTGAATAAATGGTTAACGCGAACAACCACAGCGCGAATTAACCCTGTGGTCTGGCGCTAAACACGCGCTGAAAAACCGAGCGGTATGCTTCCAGAATCGTATCGCGATTCATGTTTTGCTGTACAAACAAGCGACCGGCATCGCCCATCTGTTGTTGTCGAACCGGGTCGGCAAGCAGATCAGACACCGTCTGACACAGGCCGGACTCATCCCCGGGATGAACACAGAGACCCGCGCCCGAGGATTGGGCCAGTTGGTCCAGGGGGCTGCCCGGTTCGGCGATGCAGACAAACGGTCGCCCGGCGGACATGATCGAAAACAGCTTTGAGGGCAGCGCATAGTTCGCCACGTTCAGCGCTTGGGGCACCAGATGTACATTGGCGCTCTGTAGGGATTGGATAAACTGCTTGGCTGGTGCGAGATCCAGAAAACGGGCGCTTTCTATGCGCCGGTGGCGGATCTCGTCCTCAAACCTTGCTCGCTCGGACCCGTTGCCTTGCAGAATGATCTCGACCTCGGGTGTGGTGTCGGACAGATGAGCCAACAGCGGCAGAAGCTGATCGAGGTTCTGTTTCTTGCCGAAATTGCCCGAATACATCACCCGCGGTGGACCCGTCGGATCAATCGGGACCTGCGCGGCGACCTTGGACCAGATCGGTAATACGGTCACAGGTTTTGTGCAGCCGATCCGCTCAAGCTCAGTCTTCATCCCTTGGGTCAGCACGATGACTTCATCTGCAAAATTCAGACCCAAACGTTCGGCAAAACGCATGGTCCTAAAGATCAAGGGATGGGCTGAAAGGCCCAGAGATTCCGCAAGACCGCTTTCAATATCATGTACAACAGCCACGATCCGCGCGCCGCTGCGCAGTTTCAGGGCTGCGGCCCCGTAGAGGGTCAGAATGCTGGGCACATAGGCGATGATCAGGTCCGTTTGCCGATAGCTTCCCTGGATCGCACGGCCAAGCGCACGGCTGAGAAAGCGCAGATCGTTCCTGATCCGGTCCTTGAACCCACCCGAGCCGCGCGGGCTGACCGGCACGCGTTCAATCCGTATGTCATCCAGTGCCTCATGGTCTCGCGCGCCCTTGGACCATTCTGCAAAGGGTTCAGCGCTGGGGTAATGCGGGCGGAAGGTCAGGGCAGAAACGGCATAGCCCGCGCTGGACAAATGGCGCGCAAGATCGACACTGTAGGGGGCAGACCCGATATCTTCGGGCCAGAAATAGGGCGACAGGTAAAGAACCGACGTTTCAGATGCAGCCATTTTGCAGTGCTATTGCTCGTACACTTTGTGGATACGGGCCTGAAACGCGTTTAGTCAACCTTGGGTTTAGTTGCATTGAGGCGCACAACTGCCTTTGCAGTCAAAAGCTGACAGATCGTTGCGCGGTTGCTACGCTCATCGCATTCAAAACAGTCTTTCGCCTGAGGGATTTCTTATGCTTTTTATCACCAACCGGTTTCCAACCCAAAGTATCCGCACCCGCAAAGGCCGCCGTTTTACCTTTGATCTGAATAATAACGCGCCGTCGAACTCGGTGTTTTATTGCGAGACAGGGGCAGACGGGAATCACACCGAAATCACCAGCAAAGAGCTGTTGCGCCGGGTTCGTGACAGTCAGTGCCGCCAGATTTTGCTGTATCTGCACGGCTTCAACAACCTGCCGGACGTCGTGTTTCACGACGCGGCCGAACTGCAGCGCCTGTGCGATGCCGCCAAACCGGGTGAGGTGCTGGTTTTGCCGCTGATCTGGCCCAGCGATGCCGAAGAGGGCATTGTCCAAAAGTACTGGGATGATCAGAAGTCAGCGGACCAAAGCGGGTTTTCCTTTGCCCGGGTGCTAGAGCGGTTTCTGGAATGGCGCAACAGCGAAGACAATGAGCCCGACACTGCCCCCTGTCTGAAACGGATCAACCTATTGGCCCATTCGATGGGCAACCGGGTCTTGCGGCAGACGTTGATTGCGTGGAACCGGTACGATCTGGCGTCGGGCGTGCCGCTGCTGTTTCGCAATATCTTCATGGTGGCAGCCGATGTGGTCAACGAAACCGTGCACGAGGATGAGCCCGGTGTGCTGATCAGCCATGCCGCGCGTAATGTCGTGGTCTATTTCGCCTCGGATGATCTGGCGCTGCGGGCCAGCAAGGCGGCGAATCTGAAAAACAAGGTCGCTTCACGCCGTTTGGGGCATACAGGCCCCGAGAATATCGATCGCACGCCGCGCAATGTGTTCCAGGTCGATTGTGATGACATCAACACACGCTACGACCTGCCAACCGGACACAAATATTTCGGAGCCGAAGAGCCAGGGGGTGAGGCTGGTCTGGTGTTCCATCACATCTTTCAATGCCTGCATTCAGGCAGGGTTTTCCCGAAGGATGCCCATCAACGTTCAGATATTCTGCGTGAGAGTTGATCTGCTTAGACCGCAGATTTGAATGAATTTCCCTAAGGTTGTCACACGATCTCACATTCTTGTGTTGCAACTGTCAAAATGATCTGGATGATCTGTCACATCATGGCCGCCCAAGCGGCCTGCCGCCCGAATGGCGGCGCTAACAATAACCGGGGAGACTAAAATGATCCTAAGAAACCTGATGCTGGCTGCCAGCGCGACTGCGTTGATGGCAACGGGCGCTTCGGCTGAGACTCTGCGCTGGGCGCGCGCTGGCGATGCGCTGACGCTGGACCCGCACTCGCAAAACGAAGGTCCGTCGCACACCATTCGCCACCAGATGTATGAACCGCTGATCATCCGCGACGTGACCGGCGCGTTTGAGCCTGCATTGGCGACCGAGTGGGGGCCCAAGGCCGATGATCCGAATGTCTGGGTCTTCAAGCTGCGCGAAGGTGTGAAATTCCACGATGGCGCGGATTTCAACGCCGAGGACGTGGTGTTCAGCTTTGAGCGCGCCAAGCAGCCGAACTCGGACATGAAAGAGCTGATCGGCTCAATCACCGAAGTACGCGCGATCGATGACTATACTGTTGAGATGGTCACCGACGGCCCGAACCCGATCCTGCCGTCGAACCTGACCAACCTGTTCATTCTGGACAAAGGCTGGGCCGAGGCGAACAACACCGTCAACGTTCAGGATTTCGAAGGCGGCGAGATCACCTATGCGACCACCAACGCCAACGGCACGGGGCCATATAAACTGCAAAGCCGCGAGCCTGACGTGAAAACCGTGATGGTGCGCAACGACGACTATTGGGGCATCGACCAGTTCCCGATGGAAGTGACCGAGATCATCTATACCCCCATCCAGAACGCAGCGACCCGCGTAGCGGCGATGCTGTCGGGTGAGGTGAACTTCCTTCAGGATATGCCGGTGCAGGACATTGACCGCGTCAATGGTGCCGACGGCCTGATGGTCAAGCAAGCGCCGCAGAACCGCGTCATCTTCTTTGGTATGAACCAGGGCTCGGATGACATCGAAGCGGACAATGTAGACGGCAAGAACCCTCTGGCCGATGTGCGTGTGCGTCAGGCGATGTCGATGGCGATCAACCGTGATGCGATCAAACAGGTCGTGATGCGTGGTCAGTCGCAGCCCGCGGGCATGATTGCGCCGCCCTTCGTGAATGGCTGGACCGCTGACATGGATGGCGAATCCGCAACTGATCTGGCCAAAGCCAAAGAACTGATGGCCGAAGCAGGCTATCCCGATGGCTTCTCGCTGCGGTTGGACTGCCCGAATGATCGCTACATCAACGATGAGGCAATCTGTCAGGCGGCTGTCGGCATGCTGGGTCAGATCGGTGTGACCGTGAATCTCGATGCCAAGCCCAAGGCGCAGCACTTCCCGCTGATCACCGATGGCAAGACCGATTTCTACATGCTGGGCTGGGGTGTTCCGACATATGACTCGGAATACATCTTCAACTTCCTGGTGCATGGCCGCGAAGACGAGATCGGTACATGGAATGGCACCGGCTATCAGGACGATGCGCTGGACGCAAAGATCAAGTCGCTGGCCTCGAACACGGATCTGGACGCGCGGAATGCCGACATCGCCGACATCTGGCGCGTGGTGCAGGACGAAGCGCTGTACATCCCGATCCACCACCAGGTTCTGAACTGGGGTATGGCTGACGGTGTGGGCATCGAAGTGGATGCCGAAGACCAGCCCAAGGTCAAATACTTCACCATGAACTAAGCGTAGCGGGGGCCGAAAATCGGCCCCCGTTTGCCTCTGATACGAACAGGGGTGTTGAGTTGTCTTCCATGTTTTTTCCGAAACCACTTTGAGGACGCGATCATGATCCGTGCTATTCTTGTGGCCAGCACGATGCTGGCGCTGCCCGCCACAGCCAAAGAATTCACCTGGGCTTCGACCACCGATCCACAAACGATGGATCCGCATGCCGTCAACTCGGCCCCGGTACTTGGATTTCTCAACAACGTCTACGAAGGGCTGGTGCGGCGCGGCAAGGACATGAGCGTCGAACCCGCCTTGGCCGTCAGTTGGGAGCCGATCGGCGAGGGCGAAGGTTGGCGGTTTAACCTGCGTGAGGGTGTGAGCTTTCACGACGGCAGCGCCTTTGACGCGCAGGATGTTCTGTTCAGCTATCAGCGCGCCTCGGGCGAGGCCGCAGACACCCGCAGCTGGTTTGCGCCGGTCAGCGACGTGATTGTGGTCGATGAATACACCGTCGACATCATGACCAGCGCGCCGAATCCGCTGTTTCCGTCCTCGATTGCCAATTGGATGATCATGGATCAGGGCTGGACCGAGGCCAACGATGCGACCGTACCGGATAAGGAAACGGGCAACTTTGCCACTGTGAACGCCAATGGCACCGGCGCGTTCAAAGTCACAGCGCGCGAACCGGGTCTTCGCACTGTGTTAGAGCCGCATGAGGGCTGGTGGGGCGCGGCGGAACACAACATCACCCGCGCCGAGTTCAACCCGATCCAGAACCCGGCCACCGCCGTGGCCGCGCTGTTGTCGGGCGATGTGGATATGATCAATCCGGTGCCGATTCAGGATGTTGCGCGTCTGCAGAATGATGCCGACGTTGAAGTCATTCAGGGGATTGAGGCCCGCGTGATCATGCTGGGCTTTGATCATCAGGCCGAGGCGTTGAAATACACCGATGATGCGGGCAAACCAAACCCGTTCCGCGACCCGCGCGTCCGCAAGGCGGTGGCGCAGGCTGTGAATGTTGACGCAATCCTCGCAACCATCATGCGCGGCAATGCCGAACCGGCCTCGCAACTGGTCAGCCCCGCGATGAGCGGCTATTCACAGGCCAATGCGGACCGCCCGGCCTTTGATACCCAGGCCGCCAAGGCCCTGCTGGCCGAGGCCGGCTATGCCGACGGCTTTTCTTTCGGCCTGAAATGCCCCAATGACCGGTATTTGAATGATGAGGCCGTATGCCAGGCTGTCGTCTCGATGCTGGCGCAGATCGGGATCACCGCAGAACTCGACGCGATGCCGGTGCGCAACTACTGGCCTGAGCTGCGCGAAGGTAATTACGACATGTACCTGCTGGGCTGGAGCCCGGGCACCTTTGACGCGGAACACCCCGTGCGGTTCCTCGTGGCTACGCCGAACGAAGAAAAGAAACTGGGCAGCTGGAATTTCGGCGGTTTTTCGAATGCGCGCGTGGATGAGCTGTTGCCGATGATCCAGTCGGAACTGGACGCGGATAAACGGCAGGCCATGCTGGATGAGGTCGCGCAGATCATTCAGGACGAACAGGTCTATGTGCCCATGTATGTGCAGCCCTTGGTCTGGGGAACACGCAGCAATATCGAGCTGACGCAGCGCCCGGATAACTTCTTTTTGCTGCGCTGGGTGACGGTGAACTGACAAAACGTAACGTTTGTGCGTTAGCGATACCTTGACCATTCGCTGAAAGACGGCCTAGAGACACCGATCAACGAGGGAAACGAATGTTCGCTTATATCATCCGAAGGATGTTCCAATCCGTGATCGTGCTGCTGGTCGTGGGGCTTGTGGCCTTTTCCATGTTCCGCTTTGTCGGCGATCCAATCGACAATATGCTGGGGCAAGAGCGTACCCAGGCCGATATTGACCGGCTGAGGGGCGAGCTGGGGTTGGATAAACCCTTCCCTGTCCAGTATTTCAAGTTCCTGCAAGGGGCCGTTCAGGGCAATTTTGGCGTCTCGTACCGTCAGGGCCGCCCGGTGTCGACCATCCTGCTGGAGCGCGCGCCCGCGACGCTGGAACTGGCCTTTGTCTCGGGCTTTCTGGCGATCACCATGGGGATTGCGCTGGGCGTGTTCACCGCCATCCGACGACAAGGGATCGCCGCGAATGTCATCATGACGGTATCTTTGATCGGGGTGTCCCTGCCCACGTTTTTGATCGGGATATTGCTTATATACATATTCTCGGTCGAACTGGACCTCCTCCCCAGCTTTGGGAGGGGCGAGACCGTTATGATTGGCAATTGGTCCACCGGTTTTCTGACGGCCTCGGGGCTGAAGGCGCTGATCCTGCCTGCGATCACGCTGGGCCTTTATCAGATGACGCTGATCATGCGACTGGTCCGCTCCGAAATGCTTGAGGTGATGCGCGCCGACTATGTCCGCTTTGCCCGTGCGCGCGGGTTGTCGGACCGGGTGATCAATTTCCGCCATGCACTGAAGAACACGCTGGTGCCGGTGATCACGATCACGGGTCTGCAACTGGGCTCGATCATTGCCTTTGCCATCATCACCGAGACAGTATTCCAGTGGCCGGGCGTCGGCCTGCTGTTCATCAACGCGATCCAGTTTGTCGATATTCCCGTCATGGCCGCTTATCTGATGCTGATTTCGGTCATGTTCGTGACGATCAACCTGATTGTCGATCTTCTATATTATGCCATTGACCCGCGCCTGCGTGTCGACGCGAGGGCCACATGACCGATATCCTGGAT
This sequence comes from Ruegeria sp. CH10, assembly GCF_056537125.1. Lineage (NCBI taxonomy): Bacteria > Pseudomonadati > Pseudomonadota > Alphaproteobacteria > Rhodobacterales > Roseobacteraceae > Ruegeria > Ruegeria sp. CH10. The sequence goes on from NZ_JBQFQY010000009.1 coordinate 15,938, forward strand.
ACCCCCAAAACCCCCGAAAAGACGCGGTTTGCCAAGTTCTGGGACAGCGATTTTGCCTGGTCCTTCCGGCATTCACCGGTGGCGATTGTTGCCTCGCTGGTGGTGGTTGTACTGGTGCTGTCGGCGATCTTTGCGCCGCTGATCGCGCCGTATAACCCGTTCGATCCGGCCTCGCTGAACCTGATGAACGGCTTCACGCCACCCGGCACGCCCAACGCGTTCACGCAGGAAACCTTCTTTCTTGGCACCGATGATCAGGGCCGCGATGTGTTCTCGACCATCCTGTACGGGCTGCGGGTTTCGCTTTTCGTCGGGGTCTCGGCCGTGGTGCTGGCAATGATCATCGGCGTGATCCTTGGGCTGATGGCGGCCTATTACGGCGGCTGGATCGAGACTTTGATCATGCGGGTTGCCGATGTGCAGCTGACCTTTCCGGCCATTCTGGTCGCCATGCTGATCTTTGGCATCGCCAAGGGCGTGACCCCGCCGGAATACCGCAACGCGATGGCGATCTATGTGCTGATCGTCGCGATTGCCCTGTCGGACTGGGTGCAATTTGCCCGCGTCGTGCGGGGTGCGGCACTGGTAGAAAAGAACAAGGAATACGTTCAGGCTGCGCGCTTGATCGGTCGCGGATCGTTCCCGATCATGTTCCGCCATATCCTGCCCAATGTCCTCAGCCCGGTTCTGGTGATCGCCACCATTTCGCTGGCGCTGGCGATCATTGCCGAGGCAACGCTGAGCTTCCTTGGCGTGGGCGCGCCCCCGACCCAGCCGTCGCTGGGCACGCTGATCCGTATCGGGCAGGGGTTCCTGTTCTCGGGTGAGTGGTGGATCTTGTTCTTCCCGGCCTGCACCCTTCTGGCGCTGGCCTTGTCTGTGAACCTGCTGGGCGACTGGCTGCGCGACGCGCTGAACCCCAAGCTGCGGTGATTTCATGAGCCTTCTGACGATCAATGACCTGACGGTCGAATTCCCGACCCGCCGCCAATTGTTCACTGCCGTGGACCATGTGGACCTGTCGGTGGAGCCGGGCGAAATCCACGGTCTGGTGGGCGAATCCGGCGCCGGTAAATCCACCATCGGTGCTGCCATCATGGGCCTTTTGGACCGCCCCGGCCGTATTGCCAGCGGTACCATCAAACTCAGCGGTGATCAGATCAGCGGTCTGGATGCGGATGCGATGCGTGGGCTGCGCGGCAAAAAGATCTCGATGATCTTTCAGGACCCGCTGACCTCGCTCAACCCGCTGTTTACTGTGCGCGAGCAACTGGTTGAGACGATTCAGGCCCATCTGGGCGGCTCGGACGCCGAGGCCAAAAAACGCGCCCGCGATCTGATCGACCGGGTCGGTATTCCCGACCCCGACACGCGGCTGGATCAGTACCCGCACCAGTTTTCGGGCGGGATGCGGCAGCGCGTGGTGATTGCCCTGGCATTGTGCACCGAGCCGGATGTGATCATCGCGGATGAACCGACCACGGCGCTGGACGTGTCGGTTCAGGCGCAGATTCTGGACCTGATCAAGGAACTGGCGACCGAACGTCAGGTGGGCGTCATTCTGATCACCCACGACATGGGCGTGATTGCCGACACCACGGACAAGGTGACGGTGATGTATGCGGGTAAGGTCGTTGAGAGCGGCCCGACCTCTCAGGTCATGGGCCAGCCCAGCCACGAATACACCAAATCCCTGATCGCCGCCGTGCCGCGCCCGACGTTGAAACTGCACCGCTTTCCGCAGATCAGCTATGGCGGGCGTGAGACCCGGTTTGCCATCGAAGACATGGCGCGCCATTGGCCCAAGGTTGACAATGACACCACCAAACCGGTGTTCGAGATACGCAACCTGACCAAGAAGTTCCTGCAAAAGAAGGGCCTGCTGCCCTGGGACCGCACCTATTTCACTGCTGTGGACGATGTCAGCTTTGACATCCGCGCGGGTGAGGTGTTTGGCGTTGTAGGCGAATCCGGCTCGGGCAAGTCCACGGTGGCGCGGATGATTGCGGGGCTGTACCCAGTTGATGGCGGCACCATCACTTTCGAGGGGCAGACAGTCAGCGACCTGACCAACCGCGCCGCGCTGGATGCCTATCGCAAGAACATCCAGATGATCTTTCAGGATCCCTATTCCTCGCTGAACCCGCGTATGCGGGTCGATGACATCGTGGCCGAACCGATCCGCCATCACAAGCTGATGGAGGGGGCTGACATCAAACGCCGCGTGGATGAGCTGCTGGATCAGGTGGGCCTGGGGTCCGAGGCCGGGCTGAAATACCCGCATGAGTTCTCGGGCGGTCAGCGTCAGCGGATTTCCATCGCGCGCGCCCTGGCGACGCAGCCGCGTTTTCTGATCTGTGACGAACCCACCAGTGCGCTGGACGTGTCCATTCAGGCTCAAATCCTGAACATCCTAAAGGATTTGCAGGAACATCTGGGCCTGACCCTACTGTTCATCAGCCATGACCTGCCGGTGGTGCGTCAGATGTGCGACCGGGTGGCGGTGATGAAACAGGGCAAAGTGGTCGAGTTGCAGGAAACCAACGACCTGTTCGCCAATCCGCAGACCGAATACGCCAGCGAATTGCTGCGGTTGATGCCACGGCTGGATGACCTCTCGACCGAGGGTCTAAATCCCGAAGCGTAGGGCCCGCCCGGTGCAATATCAGTGCCTAACTAAGAGAATTTGAGCGGTGCGGCAGGCCATTACAGGTTTGCCGTGCCGTGTGGCACCGGCGTTTATGTCGGATTTCTGACAGGACCCGCATCATAGAAAAAAGCTATAAGGCATAGATAAGATGGAGTTCGATCAATAGTCCTTGGATGTGCCCTTTCAGGAACAAGGCTTCAGATCATGTCTTCCTTTCCCCGCCCCGAACTTGGTGAGCCCTATCTGCTGACACCGGGGCCGTTGACCACCTCTTATACTGTAAAACAGGCGATGCTGCGCGATTGGGGCAGTTGGGATGGCGATTTTCGGGCTATGACAGCCGAATTGCGGGCCCGTCTGTTGGATTTGCTGGGCGATGGCAAAGACGCGTATGACTGCGTGCCCATGCAGGGTTCGGGCAGTTTCGCGGTTGAGGCGATGCTGACATCGATGATCCCACCCGACGGTAAAGCGCTGGTTCTGGCCAACGGGGCCTATGGCAAACGCGCAGCACAGACTCTGGCTTACTCCGGGCGGGCGCATGTTGTGTTGGACAAGGGCGATTACCTGCCGCCCCGCGGGGCCGAGGTGGTGCAGATTCTGGCCGATGACCCGGCAATCACCCATGTTGTTGCCATTCACTGCGAGACGAGCTCGGGCATCCTGAACCCGCTGGCCGAGATTTCCGAGGCCACGGCGGCTGCCGGTCGCAAGCTGTTGATCGACAGCATGTCCGCTTTTGGTGCGATTTCGCTGCAACCGGGCGAGTACATTTTCGAGGCGCTGGTTTCCTCGGCCAATAAATGCATCGAAGGCGTGCCGGGCTTTGGCTTTGTTCTGGCCCGCAAATCGGCGCTGGCCGAGGCGAAAGGCAATTGCCCCTCGCTGAGCCTGGATCTGCATGCGCAATGGGACGCGATGGAGAAAACCGGCCAATGGCGCTTTACCCCGCCGACCCATGTGGTTGCGGCTTTCCTGCAGGCGTTGACCGAACATGCCGCCGAAGGTGGCGTGGCCGGGCGTGGTGCGCGGTACCAGCGCAACCGTGATGTCATGGTGTCGGGGATGCGTAATCTGGGGTTTGAAACCCTGCTGTCGGATGAGTGGTTGTCGCCAATCATCGTCACTTTTTTCTGTCCGGCGGATCCGAATTTTGATTTCGGCCGGTTCTATGATCTGATGAAAGATCAGGGCTTTATCATCTATCCCGGCAAACTGACCGAGGTCGAAAGCTTCCGGGTCGGCTGTATCGGACGGATGGATGCCGACGTGATGCGCGCGGTGGTCGAAGCGGCGAAAGAGGCGCTGGTGCAGATGAACGTCGTCAGCGCGGCCCCGCCGGCCGCAGCGGTCGCATCTCGCATGGCGCAGATCGCCTGATTGATCGTTTTGACGAAAAATCCGATATAATGACGTAGCTTTCGGCGTTTTCGGCAAGATACCCTCTGCGGATTGAACAATCTGCGCCTCATACTTTCACAAAACGAAAGAGGAGGCGCGTTTTGAGCTGGAATATTTGTGTCATAGGCGCAGGCAAGATCGGTCAGATGATCACCAGTCTGCTGCAATCGTCATCCAATTACTCGGTCACCGTGGCCGACCGCGATCTGGCCGCTTTGTCGGTGCTCAATCAGTTGGGCATCGCGACCCGGCAGATTGATGTGTCGGATGAGGCGCAGCTGGCGCAAGGTCTGGCCGGGTTTGATGCGGTGATCTCGGCGGCCCCGTTTTTCCTGACGCCGAAGATCGCCAAGGCAGCCAAGACCGCAGGCGCGCATTACTTTGATCTGACCGAGGATGTCGCTGCCACCAATGCCGTGCGCGAACTGGCCAAGGACAGCCAATCTGCGTTCATGCCGCAATGTGGTTTGGCACCGGGTTTCGTTGGCATTGCCGGTGCTGCGCTGGCGGCGGAATTTGACGAGCTGGACAGCCTGCATATGCGGGTTGGGGCGCTGCCTCTTTTCCCGACAAACGCGCTGAAATACAACCTGACCTGGTCCACCGACGGGCTGATCAACGAATACTGCAATCCCTGCGATGCCATCGTGAATGGTGAACGCGTGAAGACAGCCCCGCTGGAAGACTATGAGGTGCTGGGACATGACGGGGTAGAGTATGAATGCTTCAACACCTCAGGCGGATTGGGCACGTTGCCCGAAACGCTGGAAGGCAAGGCGCGGGCAGTCTCTTATCGCTCGATTCGGTATCCCGGCCATTGCGAAATACTGAAGCTGCTGCTCAAGGATCTGGGGTTGGAACATCGCCGCGATCTGCTCAAAGACATCTTTGAAACCGCGCTGCCACGCACTGATCAGGATGTGGTGCTGGTGTATTGCACCGCCAAGGGCATGATCGACGGGGCCCTGCGTGAGAAATCGCTGATCAACAAAAGCTTTGCCCGCACCCTCAACGGACAGGTCTGGAGCGCCATTCAGGTCACCACCGCCGCAGGCGTTCTGGGCGTGGTTGACCTGATGCGCACAGGCGCTTTGCCCGGCAAGGGATTTGTCCGGCAAGAACAGGTGACGCTGTCCGATTTCCTCAACACTGAATTTGGCCGGCTCTATCGCGCTGGCGACGTAACCGAACAAAACAAGGCGGCTTAAGACATGAAAGACATCGTGATGACTGCGCAAACCACCCTTGCCAATCTGGACCTGACGGCTGAGGACCTGACCGGTGGCTCGCTGGCCGTGCGATCCCCCATCGACGGCAGCCTGCTGGCCGAGGTGCATGAAACGCCTGCTGGCAACATGGACACCATCTTTGCCAACGCCAAAACCGCGTTCAAGGCGTGGCGCACCGTGCCCGCCCCGCGCCGGGGTGAGCTGATCCGCCTGCTGGGTGAGGAATTGCGCGCTGCCAAGGACGATCTGGGCGCGCTGGTCAGTTGGGAGGCCGGCAAGATCACATCCGAAGGTCTGGGCGAAGTGCAAGAGATGATCGACATCTGCGACTTTGCCGTGGGTCTGTCACGGCAGTTGTACGGCCTGACCATCGCATCCGAGCGCCCCGGCCACCGGATGATGGAGACATGGCACCCGGCGGGCCCGGTCGGTGTGATCTCGGCCTTCAACTTCCCTGTTGCGGTCTGGTCGTGGAACGCGGCGATTGCGCTGGTTTGCGGCGATACGGTGATCTGGAAACCGTCTGAAAAGACGCCGTTGACCGCGATGGCCTGCCAGAAGATTTTCGAACGCGCGTTGGCCCGGTTCGGCGATGCGCCCGACCATCTGCTGCAAACCCTGATCGGCGGTGCCGCTCTGGGTGAGGCACTGGTGGCCAGCGAGGATGTGCCGGTGATTTCGGCCACCGGCTCCACTCGTATGGGCCGCGCGGTGGCCCCTGTGGTGGCGCAGCGGTTTGGCAAGTGCATTCTGGAACTGGGCGGCAATAACGCGATGATCGTTGGCCCCTCAGCCGATCTGGAAATGGCGGTTCGGGCGATTGTGTTCTCGGCCGTTGGGACTGCCGGTCAGCGCTGCACCACACTGCGCCGTCTGATCGTGCATAACTCGATCCGTGAGGAGTTGGTCGGCCGCCTCAAGAAAGCCTATGCCGGTCTGCCCATCGGCAACCCACTGTCTGACGGCACACTGATCGGCCCGCTGGTCGATGAGGCCTCCGGCGCGGCCATGACCGCCGCGCTCAAGTCCGCCGAGGCCGAAGGTGGCACCGTATTCGGCGGCGCGCGCGTGACCGAAGGTGTCCCGGGCGGCGTCTACATGCAGCCCGCCATTGTCGAGATGCCCGGCCAAACCAAGACGGTGAAAACCGAGACCTTCGCGCCGATCCTCTATGTCATGGGCTATGAAAATTTCGACGACGCCATCGAGATGCAAAATGACGTGCCGCAGGGCCTTTCGTCTTGCGTTTTCACCCTGAACATGCGCGAGGCCGAGCAATTCCTGACCGCAGCCGGATCTGATTGCGGCATCGCCAACGTCAATATCGGGCCTTCGGGGGCCGAGATCGGTGGCGCATTCGGCGGTGAAAAGGAAACCGGCGGCGGGCGTGAAAGCGGATCTGACGCGTGGAAGGCGTATATGCGGCGGCAGACCAACACCGTGAACTACTCGGCTGAATTGCCGCTGGCGCAAGGCGTCAAGTTCGACATCTGATCCAAGGGCCCGGCGGTGCGCAACACCATCGCCGGGTCAATCCGCAAACAGGTAATCCAGCTGCATTATGGCCTGGGCCTTGTCTTGTGAAACCCCCAGGAATTTTGCAACGGCGGCCTCATTTTCGGGCCGAGGGTTGGCTTCGCGGATACGCAAATACCCGTCTATCCCCGCCCCCCGGATCATCTCGGATTCATAGACCATCGCATTGAGCAGGGTCGGCACCAGACGGGCGACGCTGTCTGCGGGGCTGTTTTCACCCGCCAGACCCACGCGCCGGGCGTGGCCGATCAGATAGTCGTCGGAATACTCACACTCGATCTCAAGCACATGGGTCTTGGCCTGATCGGCGCAGAAATCCTGAATGATATCAAGATTGGCCGGGTCCACGCAGATCGCCAGCTTGTCGGTTTCAAAATGCTCAAACAGCATCCGTACAACGGCGCGGCGGTGGCGGGATCGTTTGGTCAGGGTGGTCTCAATGCCACCCAGATCGGGTAGGGGAGTGGCCTCTTCGTTGAACAGGTATTCAACGCAGGGAATGTCTGTTTCAGACATGATCTGATCGACCAGCCGTTTGGCCACATGCCATTTCTTGCAGGCGATCAGAAAAACCTCTCGCTCGGGGCCCAGGGTATTCCCGGCCTCCCAGAACCTTTGGCCGTGACGGCGGCCAACACGTCCGCGCCCGGTGAGAAAGCTGAACAGGTTCCGGCCCTCACCCGAAATCTGAAACGCGACCCCTTCGCTGGCATAAAGCTTGCCCAGCCGCTCTTTCAGCTCATGCGCTTCGGGGCTGATCTTGCGGGCGAACAGGTAATCCTGACCCAGCAGCATGTCGTAATGGTCATTGTAGAAGGTGACCGGCATCCCGTAATCCGAGAACATCAGGAAGGTGAGGGTGCGGTTCTCGATTTCCTCTTTCGGGATCAGGTGGCGGACGAGGGTTTGAAAGAACGTCTCATCCGGGATCCATGTGGTCGAGAAAAACCGGATCACATCCGGGCGCTGTTTCAGGAAATCCAGGATCATCTCAACCGTGCGGCGGCGCAGGCACCACCACTGGCTGCCGATCATCACCTGAATGTCCTTGGGCACCTCACGCGTCAGACCAAAGCGTTTCTGCAGATCGTACGATGTGTAGAACCGTTTGCTCTGGGTGCGTTCATTGAAGAAATGGCGATAGATCAGCCGGTCTTCTTTCATGCCGGTCTTAATCCAGTTGCTGGCAAAAAAGTCGTGGCTTTCGACAAAATCCTTGTCGTTTTCGTCCAGAAACCCGTGGGCGTATTCGGCGGTTTTGATCGCCATGCAATCGCCCGAAAGCATGTAGAAATGGGTGGCGCGGGGAAAGGCATCGACGGCGGCCTGCAAGGCATTCAGAGTTGCCTGAACCAAAGACCATTCCCCCCAGCCGCATTTGATGCGCCTGGCCGCAAAAGCGACATTCGGGTTGTCCTTCAGCGCGCTTTGAATGCGCGCGTAAGCGGCGGCGCTGGCGCGGGCGTCAAAGTGGATCGCCATGCAATCCCCCGCAGCTGTTAGCTGTGTGGCCTGTTCGATGATGGCCTCGGGGTCTTTGTGGCATAGAAGAATGTAGGCAATCCTGGCCATTTTATGTCTGCTTCACCTGTTTCTGCCTGTGTCGACCGTGATACTGAGGATGAGCGATTGAATAAACAGAATATTTTTGGTTCTTTGGCTACAAAGGCAGGCGTGTTGAGTGTGTATTGACCTGCTAAGGAGGCGTTTCATATGGGTTTTCCCGGCACATGGATGACCGAAAGCGAAAGCATGGTATACCGGGTCGTGCCGAAATGTGCCTGCTCGACCATTGGTCAGATCATGTATTACTCGGATCATGGTCAGTTTTTCGACGGTGACATCCACGATGCAAAAGGCGGGATGCATAAATGGGCGTTTGACCGTAGCCAGGGCCCGATTTCAGAGAATATCCGAAACCATGCGTCCTATTCCTTCACCTGCGTGCGCAATCCCTATACGCGGATTCTGAGTTCATTCTTTGACAAGATCTGCGGTATTCAGCGGAACGGAAAACGCTATCGCGGTAACCTGGTGCCGACGCTGATCTACAATTACGGCATCGAGGTCGGTGGCGATGACGGCAAGGGGGAGTTCGACCAGATCGCCAGCTTTCGTCGGTTTCTTTTGTTTGCGCGCGACACGATCCGCTGGCGCAGGCCGATGGATCCAGACATCCATTGGTCCGCCATGTCGGGCCATGTCTCGACTTTTATCGTGAATGGCGGGCGGTATGACCGGATATTCTGGACCGAGAAGTTCAATGACGGGATGCAAGGCGTGTTGGATCATCTCGACGTACCGCATGCGGTGACCTTGTCCGATATCCCGCGGTTCAATGAATCCGAAGGGCACGGCCCCAAGCGTGCGCATCCGGTTGAAGACTACTTCGATGATCTGTCGATGCATCTTGTGTACGAGATCTACAAACAGGATTTTGAACTGTTCAAATACGATTTCGAAAATCCGGCGAACAAAATGCCAATCGGCGAAATTGATCTGGATGAGGTTCACGCCAAGCTCGGCGACTGATCAAGGCAGGGATCTCCCGCCCATCGTCAATGTCTCTGACAAGACATCTCTTCTGGTTGGGCCCGGCGCCGCGCTCTGCGCGGCGCCGGGCCCAAGACCGAACGTGGCATCGGCGAAGCCGATGGTGCGGATCGGGCGCGGGAGCCTTTTGGATAGAATCAGATTGTGCCGAGATGTTTTTTCAGGCCGATTGGGTAGAGGTCAGGGCCAGTTGCCCTACCCAGATTTTCTGGGTGATGCCAGCGCGCCGTGCAAAGGGTGCCATTGTCCTCGGTAAAGGTGATGTCAGCATCCGGTAGAGAGGACGGGTTTGCCAGAGCTACGTTGGCGGCAAAGATGATCTCGTGGCCGACCTCACCTTCGTGGTGATAGATGTTTTCCATAACGATAGGGCTCCCGGCGATTTCAATTCGCACGCCAAGTTCCTCAACAAACTCGCGCTGCAAAGCCGTTTGCCACGTCTCTCCAAACTCGACGGAACCGCCCAGTGGGCGTACGCCCTTGACTGCGCCACTGTCGTCATGGACATCAGCGGCCAACAGGCGCGATCCCTTCCAAAGCAAACCGATTGCTTTGACCTGAATGCCTTGACGTGGTCGCCAGATTGTCATCTGCCTCTGTGCCCCCCTGTTGCGTTATCCAAATGAAAAAGGCCCCGCTGTGCAAGACAGCGGGGCCTTTTGCTTAACGTTCCCACCAAGATCAGACCTGACGCACAGCCCCTTTGGCCGCGCTGGTAGTGAGTTTGGCATAGGCCTTCAGCGCCGTAGATACTTTGCGCTTGCGCGGTGCTGCTGGTTGCCAGCCCTTTTCATCCTGTTCGGTCCGCCGCGACGCCAGCTCTTCATCAGACACCGCCAGATGGATCGAGCGGTTGGGGATATCGATCTCAATCTTGTCCCCCTGATGCACAAGACCGATGACACCGCCCTCGGCGGCTTCGGGTGAGACATGGCCGATCGACAGGCCCGACGTGCCGCCCGAGAAACGACCATCGGTGAGCAGGGCGCAAGCTTTGCCCAGACCTTTGGATTTCAGGTAGGAGGTCGGGTAGAGCATTTCCTGCATGCCCGGCCCGCCGCGCGGGCCTTCGTAGCGGATGACCACCACGTCGCCCTCTTTTACCTTGCCGGTCAGGATGTCGTTCACCGCCTGATCCTGGCTTTCGCAGACATAGGCTGAGCCGGTAAAGGTCAGGCTGGCCGGGTCCACACCGGCGGTTTTCACGATACAGCCGTCGCGCGCGATGTTGCCGAACAGAACCGCCAGACCGCCATCCTGACTGAACGCGTGTTCCTTGGACCGGATCACGCCGCCTTCGCGGTCGGTGTCCAGTTCTTTATAGCGGTTCGACTGGCTGAACGCCTGCGTGGTGCGCACGCCACCGGGGGCGGCTTTGAACAGGTCCTGCGCCTTGGGGTTGTTGGCGACCTTGATGTCCCAGTTGGCAATCGCCTCGCCCATGGTGCCGGAATGGACCGTGTTGCAGTGTTCGTGGAACAGCCCCGCGCGGCTGAGTTCGCCGAGGATCGAGAAGATGCCCCCGGCGCGGTGGACGTCCTCCATATGCACGTTCTCGGTGTTGGGTGCGACCTTGCAGAGACAGGGCACCTTGCGGCTGAGGCGGTCCATGTCGGACATGTCGAAATCGACGCCCCCCTCATGCGCGATGGCCAGCAGGTGCAGCACGGTATTGGTGGAGCCACCCATGGCGATGTCCAGCGACATCGCGTTCTCGAACGCATCAAACGTAGCGATTTCGCGGGGAAGGAAGCCCTTTTCGTCCAGATCATAATGCCGTTTGGTGATCTCGACGATCCGGCGACCGGCCTCAAGGAACAGCTCTTTGCGATCTGAGTGCGTGGCCAGCGTAGAGCCATTGCCCGGCAGGGCCAGACCCAGCGCCTCGGCCAGGCAGTTCATCGAGTTCGCGGTAAACATGCCCGAGCACGACCCGCAGGTGGGGCAGGCGTTTTCCTCGATATGCTGGACCTGTTCATCGGTAAACCGGTCATCGGCGGCTGCGACCATGGCATCCACGAGGTCGATCTTTTTGGCGTCCAGATCGGCGATGTCGATCTTGCCTGCCTCCATCGGTCCGCCCGAGACAAAGATCGCCGGGATGTTCAGGCGCATGGCGGCCATCAGCATGCCGGGCGTGATCTTGTCACAGTTCGAGATACAGACCATCGCATCGGCGCAATGGGCGTTGACCATATATTCCACCGAATCCGCGATCACCTCACGCGAGGGAAGGGAATACAGCATCCCGTCATGGCCCATGGCGATGCCGTCATCCACGGCGATTGTGTTGAATTCCTTGGCAACGCCGCCCGCCTTTTCAACCTCGCGCGCGACCATCTGGCCAAGGTCTTTCAGGTGCACGTGACCTGGCACGAATTGGGTGAATGAGTTGACGATGGCGATGATCGGCTTGCCGAAATCGCCTTCGGTCATGCCGGTGGCGCGCCACAGGCCACGGGCACCGGCCATGTTGCGGCCATGGGTAGAGGTTCTGGATCGGTACATTGGCATGATGCTGTTTCCCTTTTGCCCGGTTGCGATATGCGGGAGATGTGCGTTATAACGCACGTACCACATGTGCGCTATAACGCACAAGAGGATTCGAAAGACGAGCGATATGGCACCTGACGACATTACGCTGAAACTACGGGATGTGCGGGCGGCCTCGGGGCTGAGCCTGTCCAAAGTGGCCGAGATGACCGGCGTCAGCAAAGCCATGCTGGGTCAGATCGAACGCGGCGAATCCAGCCCTACCATCGCGACGCTGTGGAAGATCGCCAAAGGGTTCCAGTTGCCGCTCAGCGCACTGATCGGGTCTGACGCTTTGCGCGATACGGCCACCCCGGATGTGTTTCGCACGGTGACCTTTCCCGGCTCGATCGAGGTCAAGATTGTCTTTCCCTTTGATCCTGCCCTGCGGGCCGAGACTTTTCATGTCGATCTCGCACCGAACCAAAGCCACGAATCTGCCGCCCACGCGACCGGCGTGACCGAAGAGGTCTTTGTCCTGAACGGCGCGCTTGAGATTTTGCGGGATGGTGAATGGGTGCCATTACAGGCCGGGCAAGGCCTGCGCTTTGCCGCTGACCTGCCGCATGGCTACCGTGCGGGCGAAAATGGCGCGAGGTTTCTGAACATGCACCATTATGCGCAACTTGATGCGCTGGCCGCGATTGGCTGATCCAGCCTTGAACCATCAACCGCGCGCGTATAGGGACAAACCAACCGTATTCAGGGGAGGTTTTGATGCAGGACGATCCGAAAACCCTCGTTTCAACCGAATGGCTTGCCGCCCATCTCAAGGACCCGGATCTGCGGATTCTGGACGGCTCGTGGTATCTGCCGGCGCAGAACCGGGATGCCGAGGCCGAATACGATGCCGGGCATATTCCGGGCGCGCGGTTCTTTGATATTGACGAGATTTCCGACCATCGGTCGGACCTGCCGCATATGGCCCCTCCGGTTGAGAAATTCATGTCGCGCCTGCGGGCGATGGGCGTGGGCGATGGCCACCAGGTCGTGGTCTATGACGGGGCCGGGCTGATGTCTGCGGCGCGTGTCTGGTGGTTGTTCCGCCTGATGGGTCAGGACAACATCGCCGTTCTGGACGGTGGCTTGCCCAAATGGCAGGCCGAAGGGCGTGAGATCGAAGACTTGCCCCCCGTGATCCGCGACCGCCACATGACGGTGCGGGTTCAGAACCATCTGGTGCGGGACGTCACGCAGGTCTCGGCCGCGTCCAAGCTGGCCGATCATGAGATCATCGATGCCCGCGCTGCCGCCCGTTTTGCCGGAACCGCGCCCGAACCGCGCGAGGGGCTGCGGTCGGGTCATATTCCGGGGTCGCGCAACGTGCCCTTTACCGAACTTCTGAACAAGAACGCCACGATGAAGTCACCCGATGACTGCCGCGCCGTGTTCGAGGGGGCGGGCGTGGACCTGTCGAAACCCGCCATCACCTCATGCGGGTCGGGCGTGACCGCCGCGATCCTCAGCCTTGCGTTGGAACGCATGGGCAAGAAAGACCATTCGCTTTATGACGGCTCCTGGGCTGAATGGGGTGCCTTCCCGACCCTGCCCGTCGCAACCGGAGAGACCTGATGTTCGAGAACCTCAAACCGCAGCCCGCCGACAAGATTCTGGCGCTGATGCAGATGTACCGCGACGACCCGCGCGATCAAAAGATCGATCTGGGCGTGGGCGTCTACAAGAATGCCGAAGGCGTGACCCCCGTCATGCGCGCGGTGAAAGCCGCCGAAAAGCGCATTCTGGAAGAGCAGGAGAGCAAGGCCTATACCGGTCTGGCCGGTGATCCGGCCTATGCGGATGCGATGATCGATCTGATCCTTGGCACGGCGGTTCCGCGCGGCAATATCGCCGCCGTCGCGACCCCGGGCGGCACCGGTGCCTGCCGTCAGGCGTTTGAGATGATCCGCATGGCCAACCCTGAGGCCCGCGTCTTCGTATCGAACCCGACATGGCCCAATCACCTGTCGATCCTGAACTATCTGGGGATGGAGGCCGTCCCGTATCGCTATTTCGATGGCGAAACCCGTGGCGTTGATTTTGACGGTATGATCGCCGATCTGAAAACCGCCAAGGCGGGCGACGTCGTGTTGCTGCACGGCTGCTGCCACAACCCGACCGGGGCGAACCTGAACATGGTGCAATGGCAAGAGGTCGTGAACATCATCAACGCGCTTGGCCTCGTGGCGATGATCGACATTGCCTATCAGGGCTTTGGCGACGGCCTTGAAGAAGACGCGCAGGCGACCCGTCTGGTGGCCTCATCCGTTAAACGCTGCCTGATTGCGGCGTCCTGCTCGAAGAATTTCGGCGTGTATCGCGAGCGCACTGGCCTGCTGATGGCGATCAGTGACGATGCGGCGCAGACGGCTCTGAATCAGGCGACTTTGGCGTTTTTGAACCGCCAGAACTATTCCTTCCCGCCGGATCACGGGGCCCGCGTGGTCACCACGATCCTGACCGATGACGCCCTGCGCGCCGATTGGCAGGCCGAGTTGGAAGAGATCCGCCTGTCCATGCTGGGTCTGCGTCAACAACTGGCAGATGAGCTGCAGCGCCTGACCGGCTCGGATCGCTTTGGATTTGTTGCGCAACACCGCGGCATGTTCTCGCGTCTGGGGGCCGCGCCGGAACTGGTCGAGCAACTGCGCAACGACCACGGCATCTACATGGTGGGCGACAGCCGTCTGAACATTGCCGGTTTGAATGCGACCACAGTGCCGATTCTGGCTAAGGCGATTGTCGACGTCGGTGTCTGACGACCGACGCACGAACGAATAAAGCCGCGCAATCCAGCGCGGCTTTTTTGTTTGCTTGCAAAAGAAAAGGCCGGGCGCGAACGCCCGACCTTTGAGTGGTTAACTCAAGGCTTAGCCCTTCGAGAACTCGGGGTAGGCTTCCATGCCCAGTTCCGCCATGTCGAGGCCGTTGATCTCGTCCTCTTCGCTGACGCGGATGCCAAGGGTAGCTTTCAGGATGCCCCACAGGATCAGAGCGCCGGCAAAGGTGAACACACCGTAGGCGATGATGCCCAGCAGCTGCGTGCCCAGCGATGCCTCACCGTAGAAGATTACGGCGATGGTGCCCCAGATACCCGCAAACAGGTGAACCGGGATGGCACCGACAACATCGTCGATCTTGAACTTGTCCAGCATCGGAACCGCGAAGACCACGATGATGCCGCCCACTGCACCGATCCACAGCGCACCGAACAGGGTCGGGGCCAGCGGCTCAGCGGTGATCGAGACCAGACCGGCCAGTGCGCCGTTCAGCACCATGGTCAGGTCAGGCTTTTTGTACAGAACCTGCGTCAGGATCAGAGCTGCAACAGCGCCTGAGGCTGCGGCCATGTTGGTGTTGGCAAAGATGCGCGACACGTCCGACACGTCACCCACGGTGCCCATCGCCAGCTGCGAGCCACCGTTGAAGCCGAACCAACCCAGCCACAGGATGAACGTACCCAGGGTTGCCAGCGCCAGGTTCGAACCGGGCATCGGGTGAACTTTGCCGTCCTTGTACTTGCCGATACGGGGGCCAAGGATGATGGCACCCGCCAAGGCTGCCCAGCCACCGACCGAGTGTACAACGGTCGAACCGGCGAAATCCGAGAAACCGGCCTCAGACAGCCAGCCGCCGCCCCACTGCCACGAGCCCGAGATCGGGTACATCACACCGGTCAGCAAGATGACAAAGATCAGGAAGGGCCACAGCTTGATGCGCTCGGCCACGGCACCTGAGACGATCGAGGCGGTTGCCGCAACGAACACCAGCTGGAAGAAGAAGTCCGACCCGACAGACGCATAGTCCAGCGCCGCATCCGCAGGCGCCACGCCAACAGCATCAAGCTGCGTGGTCGAGAAGAACGGGCCCAGCCACCCTGCGATGGTCCAGCCGTCGCCAGGATACATCAGGTTAAAGCCGATCAGCCAATACATGATGGCGGCAAAGGAAAACAGCGCCACGTTCTTGATCATCTGCATGGCCACGTTCTTGGACCGCACAAGGCCACCTTCGAGCATGGCAAAACCTGCTGCCATGAAGAAGACCAGGAAGCCCGCCATCAGGAACAGCAGCGTGGTAAAGATATACTGGGTGTGCAGCGCGGCTTCGCCCTCGACGGCGGCCTCTTGCGCCAGACCCATCTGCGGCAGCGCGACAATCGCGGCGGCAGGGATGAGAGATTTCATAAGGTTCATTGTTCGTCCTCGGATAGTGTTGAGTGGGCGCGCGATTTACAGCGCTTCCTCGTTGGTTTCCCCGGTCCGCACGCGCAGCGCCTGCTCGACATCGAGGACAAAAATCTTGCCGTCGCCGATCTTGCCGGTCTTGGCGGTGTTGGTGATGGTTTCAATGATCTGGTCGGCCATCGTGGCAGGAACCACGATTTCCAGTTTGATCTTGGGTACGAAATTCACGGCGTACTCGGCGCCACGATAGATTTCCGTGTGACCGGATTGCGAGCCGAAGCCCTTGATTTCGGTCACCATCATGCCGCGGACGCCCGCATCGGTCAGTGCCTCGCGCACCTCCTCGAGCTTGAACGGCTTGATTGTCGCAATGATCAGTTTCACGTTGGTCCCCTCTGCTTCCCGGTCTGTCCGGCTTGTTTGCACTTGCAGAAAAAGAGCGTGGTCAGACGCTGTACGGAACGATTCCGGGGCAAAACATTGGGGAATTTAGCGGCAAGTTGCACAATTTTTGCACAAATTGGGCTGTTTGCTTATTTTTTAATCGCAATGATGAGGGTGATTTACGGCATTTCTGACCTCTACTTCACGCGCCTGTCAGGGTATGGTGCCTCAAAATGATAACCGGGCAGAGTTTGAGCATGACTGAGTCCAGGCGCCGAAAGTCTCCGCTGGTGGCGGATAAGAGATACCCGTCGAAAAGGCGCAAGCCCACGGCGACCAAGCGTGCTGCAAAGCCTGCGGGCAAAAAAGCAGTTTCGCGCAAGACAGCGACGCGCAAGACAGCGCGCAAGAAAACACGTAAGAAATCCGGTGGTGGCGGTGGGTTTTTCCGTCGGATGTTCCGCTGGATCTGGCGTCTGATCTGGGGCATCACGTGGCGCGTGGGTGCGGTGGCTGCCATGCTGCTGGCTCTGGCGATTGGGGTTGTCTACACCTCGCTTCCGGATGTGAATGCATTGCTGGATGGTCGGGCGCGTGGGTCTGTCACGCTGTTGGACCGCGAGGGTAAGGTTTTTGCCTGGCGTGGCGATCAGTTCGGTGGGGTGATCACCGCTGATACTGTCTCACCCCATCTGAAAAACGCAGTGGTCGCCACCGAGGATAAGCGATTCTATCGCCATTTCGGCGTCAGCCCGCGCGGTGTCGCCAGCGCCGTACGCATCAACCTGAGCGAAGGGCGTGGGCCGCTATCCGGCCATGGCGGGTCCACCATCACGCAGCAGACCGCGAAACTGTTGTGTCTGGGCGTGCCTTATGTGCCCAGCGAGTGGGAATCCGAGGCTGCCTACGAATCCGATTGCCGTCAGGGCTCCTTGTGGCGCAAGGCCAAGGAAGCGGTCTATGCGATGGCGATGGAGGTGAAATACTCCAAGGATGAAATCCTGACCATCTATCTGAACCGTGCGTTCCTGGGTGCGGGTGCGCGCGGGTTTGAGGCCGCAAGCCAGCGCTATTTTGGCATCTCGGCGGCCGAGGTGAATCCTGCGCAGGCGGCGATGCTGGCCGGTCTGCTGGTGGCCCCCACACGCTATGCGCCGACAAACAACCTGCAACGCTCGCAGGACCGGGCGCAGCTGGTGATCGGGCTGATGGAGGCGCAGGACTATCTGACCGCGTCCCAGGCCAGCCGTGCGCGCAGCAATCCGGCCCAGCTGTCCGAGGCAGCCGCGGCGCGGGCGGGCGGCTACTTCGCCGATTGGGTGATCACCGAACTGCCCAGCTATTTTGGCACCGATACCACCGATGACGTGGTGATCCGCACGACGCTGGATCAACGGCTGCAGACATCGGCGGAAGAGGCGCTGAAATACATTTTTGAGGAAAAGGTGCGCGAAGGCTCCAAGGCGCAGGCCGCAATTGTCGTCATGTCGGCGGACGGGGCTGTGCGGGCCATGGTTGGCGGGCGCAAGACGCGGGTTTCGGGCGCGTTCAACCGCGCCACGCAGGCGTTGCGCCAGACCGGGTCCTCGTTCAAGCCATTCGTCTATGCCACCGCACTGGAACTTGGTCATTCGCCGCTGGATACGGTCATGGATGAGCCCTATTGCGTGGACATCCCCGGCTCGGGACAGTGGTGTCCCAAGAACTATACCAAGAAATACTATGGCCGTGTGACGCTGGCGGATGCGCTTAAGAACTCATTGAACGTGCCAGCCGTGAAAGTGGCCGAGTATGTAGGGCTGGACA
Organism: Ruegeria sp. CH10; assembly: GCF_056537125.1. Classification (NCBI taxonomy): domain Bacteria; kingdom Pseudomonadati; phylum Pseudomonadota; class Alphaproteobacteria; order Rhodobacterales; family Roseobacteraceae; genus Ruegeria; species Ruegeria sp. CH10. Next base: position 34,213 of record NZ_JBQFQY010000009.1, read on the forward strand.
ACGTGCGCACCGTGGCCAGCGAGTTCGGGATCGAAAGCAGCCTTGCCGAAGGTCCGGCCCTGGCGCTGGGCGCATCCGAAAGCACGCTGATCGAGATGACGGGGGCCTATGCCGGTATCCTGAACGGCGGCTCGGCGGTTGAACCCTTTGGGTTGTCCGAACTCAAGCTGTTGGGGGATAACACGCCAGTTATCCAGACCAGCACCGGTATTGGTGAGCGGGTGATCAACGACAAGGCGGCCAAACAGCTGACCTGGATGATGGAGCGTGTGGTGTCCGAGGGCACCGGCGCGCGGGCGCAACTGCCAGGATGGCAGGTGGCGGGCAAGACCGGCACGACCCAGGCTGCGAGGGATGCGTGGTTCATTGGCTTTACCGCAGATTACGTGACAGGTGTCTGGATGGGGTATGACGACAACACGCCCTTGTCTGGCGTGACGGGCGGTGGCCTGCCTGCGGAAATCTGGAAAGAGACGATGGTTCGCGTGACCGAAGGGATGACACCCACGCCACTGCCGATGCTGGCCCCTGATCCGCCCGTACAGACGGCCCAGCCCCGGCAACAGCGGCGTCGGCAGGGCAATGGGTTCGAGGACACCATCAACAACCTGCTGAAAAACATTTTCGGAAACTGAGCCACAAAAAAAGGCGGTGCGCCGGGCACCGCCTTTGCTTTCATTACGCGTGCCTGCTTACAGGCTATCATCCAGTGCGGTCAGGATGGCATCGCCCATTTCGGTGGTCGAGACCGGCTCAACCCCCTCTTCAGCCAGCAGATCGGCGGTGCGGACGCCGTCGGCCAGCACCTTTTCGATCGCAGCTTCCAGACGGCCTGCTTCCTCGCCCTGATCAAAGCTATAGCGGAGCGCCATGGCAAAGCTGAGGATACAGGCAATCGGGTTCGCCTTGCCCTGACCCGCGATGTCGGGGGCCGAGCCATGTACGGGCTCGTACATCGCTTTGGGGCGGCCATTGGCCATGGGGGCACCCAGCGACGCCGAGGGCAGCATCCCAAGCGAGCCGGTCAGCATTGCCGCACAATCCGACAGGATGTCCCCGAACAGGTTGTCGGTCACGATCACGTCGAACTGCTTGGGCGCGCGCACCAGCTGCATCGCGCCGTTATCCGCATACATGTGCGTCAGCTCAACCTCGGGGTAATCCTGCGCCACGCGGTCCAAGACCTCACGCCACAGAATGCCCGATTCCATGACATTGGCTTTTTCCATCGAGCACAGTTTCTTGTTCCGGCGCATCGCCAGTTCAAAGGCCGAGCGCGCGGCGCGTTCGATCTCGGACTCGGTATAGCGCTGGGTGTTGATGCCGACGCGTTCATTGCCTTCGTTGAAGATGCCGCGCGGCTCGCCGAAATACACGCCCGAGGTCAGCTCTCGCACGATCATGATGTCCAGACCGGCAACGATGTCTTTCTTCAGCGACGAGAAATCTGCCAGCGCGTCAAAACACTGCGCCGGGCGCAGGTTGGAAAACAGGTCCATTTCCTTGCGCAGGCGCAGCAGGCCGCGCTCGGGCTTTACGCTGAAATCCAGATCGTCGTATTTCGGGCCGCCCACGGCACCCAGAAGAACCGCGTCGACCTCTTGCGCCTTGGCCATGGTTTCGTCCGACAGGGGCTTGCCATGCGCGTCATAGGCGGCACCGCCGACCAGATCCTCGCTCACGTCAAAGTGAAGGCCACGCTTTTCGCCGAACCAGTCGATGATTCTGCGCACTTCGGCCATAACTTCGGGGCCAATTCCGTCTCCGGGCAGGATGAGGAGCGAGGGGTTGGACATGAAGGATCTCCTTGCGTTTCGTCGCACAGGGCCTAGCGTCTGCACCCGAGCGGGTCAATGAGACGATCCCGCCAAATCATGAGGAAAACACATGTTAACACCGGGAAATCCCGTCCCAGGGCTGAAAATTGAAACCGTGGGTCACGGAACCTTCGATCTGGACGCGGACAAAGGCGAAAACGGCACGCTGGTGATTCAGTATCGCGGGCTGCATTGCCCGATCTGCATCAAGCAGATGTCCGAGGTCGAAGCCGCGCTGGATGATTTCGCCGCGCTGGGCGTCGAAGTGATCATGATCACCACCGACACCGCCGAACGCGCCGCAGAAACCGTCGAAAAGGCAGGCGTGTCGCGTGTGCGTGTGGGCCACAGCCTGCCCATGGCCGCCGCGCGTGAGGATTGGGGCCTGAACATCTCGACCGCGCGCGACGGCAGCGCCGAACCGGCGATGTTTGCCGAGCCCGGCCATTTCTATGTCGCACCGGATCGCACGCTGTATTACGCGTGGCAGCAGACAACGCCTTTTGGCCGTCCGTCCATGTCCGATATTGCTGGCGGCCTGAAATTCACACTGGGCAACAATTACCCGGCGCGCGGCACCTATACCGGGCCGCTTTAAAGGCTGGCTTTCAGTCCTTTCACAAGTAAATCCCAGACCCGGCGGATACGCGGGGTCTGGCGCATCGCTTGCGGTGCGGCCAGCCAGACGGGCAGCGGCAACATCTCAAGATCGGGGATGACGATTTCGATCTCGGGGTCGGCCTCGGCCACTTCAAGCTGGCTGAACCCGATGCCACAGCCTGCGCGCACCAGTTGCCAATAGGCGCTTTGCAGGTCGCACCGTGTGGCAAAATTGTCCTTACCGACATTCCAGCCCCGCGCGCGCATTCGGGTAATCATCTGCTCATTGGCGTCAAAGCCGACCAGATCATGCTCCAAAAGGTGCTCGGGTCGTTCTGGCCGCCCGGCGCGGTCCAGATATGACGTGGCGGCACAAAAACACAGCTGCACATCCCCCAGATGGCGCGAGATCAGGTCCAGCTGTTCGGGGCGGTGGGTGCGCACGGCGATGTCGGCCTCGCGATACAACAGGTTTTCGATGGCGTCCGTTGCGACCAGTTCCAGCTGAATGGCCGGTTCCTGGGCGCGAATCTGCGCCAGTATTGGCGGCAACAGATGATGCGCGGCAAAGACCGAGGCGGTGATCCGCACCGATCCTTCCAATTGCTGCGACTGCCCTGCCGCCGCAAGGCTGAATGAGGTCATGGCCTGATGCATCTGCTGCGCCATCGGCAGCAACTGCGCACCTACCGTGCTGAGTTTCAGGCCCCGCGCGTGGCGGTCGAACAGGGATACGCCCAATTCCTCTTCCAGCGCATGTATCTGGCGGCCCAGCGTGGGCTGGCTGCGGTCCAGCTGCCGTGCAGCCGCCGACAGCGACCCGGTTTCGGCCACGGCAAGAAAGCTTTGGATCAGGGACCAGTCGGCATGGGTGAGTGCTTTGTCCATTCAAAAATGAATACACGTTCCGGGGATTTCGGCAATCGCCGTGACAAAGCGATGAGGTCAGTTTGACGGCTGATCGGGTGCCGCTACATCGACCCAGACCAACCTGTGTCGGCTGGCCTGTTCCGCGACGGCGCGCAAAGCATTGTCCGGCGCGGGCCAGAAAACACCGGACCCCGTCACCTGCAGATCGGCTGAGGGTAAGACGTAATCCACCCGCATTTTCCCCACCGCTTTCCAGTCAACAGTTGTTGCGGCCCCCAACGCGTCAGCGGGGCGCGGGTCTTGCAGGCGGGGGTCACGCAACAGGGCGCGAATCGTCTCAGTCCGGCCATCGCCCCGGTCGGGGTCCAGATTGGCATCTCCGGCGATCACAAAGGGGCCGTTTGGCCTTTGCCCCAGCTTGCCATCCAGAACCAGCGACCACAGGCGAATTTCGTCGCGGTTGCGCAGGCCGTTGCGATCCTCGGGTCCGTCAAACACGGGTGGGGCGGCATGAAAGGTCAGCAGGTCAAGCGGGCCCAGGGGCGTGTCCACCGGCACGATCCAATGCGCCACGGCTGAAAGCCGCTGAATGCGCTGGGCGTCCTCGGACGGGAACGGGCCATTGTCGGTTACGGGCAACTGAGCACCGGGCAGGTCGCGCCATAGCAACTCGGTAAAATCCTGTACGCGGTCGGTTGCGATCTCATAGCGCGACAGAACGGCCAGCCCGCCCTGACCTGTAAACCGCCCCCAGCCCTGCGCATCTGCGGGGCCATTGGCGCGCCCGTCTCCGTTCAGGTCCAGCGAGGTTTCGATCCCGGCATTGGGCTGCGTGGCGAATCCGTAAGGATAATCCAGACCCGCAGCGCGCAACGTCTCGGCCAATGCGGCCAGAGCCTGACCGTTCAAGTCCCAGTCGATCCCCTGCAAGGTGACAATATCCGGACGCGTGGTGAGCAATACCTCAGTCACGGCCTGCACCTGCGGGTCACCGCGTTGGATATCCCGCAGCAGCAAGCCCGGCCCGTCGCGGCTGAGTTCAGTGTTGTAGGTGGCGATCCGAACCGTCTGCGCCTGCGCCAAAACCGGCAACAGCAGCACCAGAAGGAGGAGCCGGATCATGCGGCCTGAGTTGAATCGGCTGTCGAGTAGGCCCGGCGCTTTTCGACGATCAGGCTGGCAATCCGCAGGGTCGCCATGCCGCGCATGATCATGCTGGCGGGCAAAAAGGCCCAGGCGCACATCGTCCAGATCAGGGTTTGCGGATTGCTCAGCGAGATCGGATTGCCGTAATCGGTCAAAAGCTTGATCAGCGCAGGAATGAGAAACGGCAGCAGCACCCCGATCGAGATGTTCAGACGACCGTCCCGCTGCAGGCGCGTGACCACATCTCCGCCCTTGGTGGGGTCGAACAGGGGCAGGTTGGTCCAGACGTTGAATGCACCGTTTCCAGTGGGCCACCCGCGCAGTTTCACCGCATAGGCAAAGCTGGCGATGGTCACGAGCGCCGCGACATAGGCGATCCCGGCCGCGATTCGCACCAGTTCAACCAAAGGTGCACTGGCATCTGCCGGCAACATCAGAACGACCAGACGAACCGGGGAATAGGGGAAATCGACGACATTCGCGACGCCCAGACCCAAACGATACGCCGTAGCGGTCAGTTCATTCGGCGTGTACATGTTCTTGCAGATCAGCGTCAGAAACGTGATCATCGACATCAGCCCGACAAACCGCAGACGGTTCACAGGCGGCGCGTCGCGGAATTCGATAAAGCTGGGGAAGGCCGAGTTGTATTCGGCAAACGTCAGAAAAAACGCGAGAATAGCGAGAAAGACGACAATCTCGGTGCCGTTTGTTGACGATACGGGCAAGTACAACGCGGGGGTCAGCACCATCAATGCGACCAGTAGTCCCCGAATTGCCGCCCCTGTTGTGCGCGCAATCACTATCCGAACCCTTTCAAACTGGAGCGATCGGTTCTTCGCCGACGTCTTTCCAACTTGTGCCCGCCAATTCTATTTCTGGCGGAAGCCTAAAAATACCCAAAGTCTTGGTGACGGGTGCCTGTTTCCGCCAACATTGGCCATAAGCGACATTTCGCTCAAGCCACGGCGCAGAAAACACTTAATTTCGGGCAAAAAGATGGCGCAACTGGTGCGGGATTGCATCATTTCTGACGCAAAACCAACATGAGCGTTAATGCAATATCAAGATATTGTGGTTTCAGCAGATTTACACCCAATAGCGAAAATGGGGCCGCCAAAGCGACCCCGTTAGGTTGAGTGTCCACAGATTCGTCCCCAGAATCATACCCAGGGGCGGGCTTGACTTGCGTGGTCTTCGAATTTGTCGATGTGGTGATCTTTTTCCATCGTCAGGCCGATATCGTCCAGACCATTCAGCAGGCAGTGCTTGCGGTGCGGATCGATATCGAAGGTGATTTCCACGCCATCCGAGGTGGTGATCTGCTGATCTTCCAGATGCACGGTCATGCGGGCGTTTTCACCCTTGTGTGCGTCATCCATCAGGATCGCGTGATGCTCTTCCTCGACCACGATGGGCAGGATGCCGTTCTTGAAGCAGTTGTTGAAGAAGATGTCGGCAAAGCTGGTCGAGATCACGACCTTGATGCCGAAATCCTTGATCGCCCAGGGCGCGTGTTCCCGCGATGAGCCACAGCCGAAATTGTCACCGGCCACCAGAATCTCGGTCTGGCGATAGGCGGGTTTGTTCAGAACGAACTCTTCATTCTCCTGCCCGTCATCGTGATAGCGCATTTCGTCAAACAGTACGACGCCTAGGCCGGACCGTTTGATGGTTTTCAGGTGCACTTTCGGAATGATCATATCGGTGTCGATATTGATCAGCGGCATTGGGGCGGCCACCCCGTGGACTTTGTCGAACTTTTCCATGTCTACACTCCTGCGGGGTAGGGCCGCGCCCGTGCCTCGCGTTTAAGCTTCTTTCGTTTCGCCTGTGGGTGCGTTCTTGACGAAGAACGCCATAAAGACCAATCCGAGCCCGTTGAACAGCATCTCGATGCCCAGGAAGATCCCCAGAATGCTCAGCAAGACCTGCGGGTCACTTCCGACATATGTCCAGATGATACCGGCAAGGACGATCGACAAGATGCCCGAGATCATCGTGGGCCAGAAAAACTGCGTTCCTTTCATCTGGAACGACAGAATGACCCGCGCGATGCCCCCTGCCATGAACAGGATCAGCATCACGGTCGCCAGCGTCAGCGTGCCCTGCAGCGGATGATCCAGAAAGGACCAGCCCAGAAACAGCATGACCGCACCCATGATGAGCGACAGGATCTTGTTGCCGGTGCCTTCGACGGTGAAACCGCCCACGACCTGCAACGCGCCAGAGATCAGCAGCAATATGCCAGTGATCACCGTTACGGCCACGGACGCCGCAATCGCATTGCCCAGCGCAAAGACGCCGAACGCAATCGACAGCAGCCCCAGCAGCAGCCATTTGACCCAGTCACTCATGTTTTCAATCCCTCAAATATCTAGATATGAGCGGACCTTACATCAATTCACGGACGTCTGTAAGACGTCCTGTGATCGCCGCTGCGGCGGCCATTGCGGGGCTCAGCAGGTGGGTGCGTCCGCCCCGGCCCTGACGCCCTTCGAAGTTGCGGTTCGAGGTGGCGGCACAGCGCTCGCCCGGTTGCAACTGGTCGGGGTTCATCGCCAGACACATGGAACATCCCGCCAGACGCCATTCAAACCCGGCCTCTTTGAAGATATCGGCCAGACCTTCTTCTTCGGCCTGCGCACGCACCAGACCCGAGCCCGGAACGACCATGGCGCGCATTCCATCCTTGATCTTTTTGCCCTTCAGGATTTCCGCTGCGGCGCGCAGGTCTTCGATGCGGCCATTGGTGCAAGAACCGATAAAGACGGTGTCGATTTCCACGTCGCTCAGCTTCTGACCGGCTTCCAGACCCATATACTCGATCGAACGGCGGGCCGCGTCGACCTTGCCGCCCTCAAAGTCGTCGGGATGCGGAACGGTTGCGGTGATCGGCAACACATCCTCGGGGCTGGTGCCCCACGTGACGACCGGTGCGATGTCTTCACCACGCAGGGTAATGACCTTGTCGAAATGCGCGTCTTCGTCCGTAAAGAGCGTCTTCCACCAGTCCATCGCAGCTTCCCACTGAGCGCCTTTCGGGGCGTGGGGGCGGCCTTTGACATATTCGAACGTGGTCTCATCGGGGGCGATCAGGCCCGCCCGGGCACCGCCTTCGATAGCCATGTTGCAGACGGTCATGCGACCTTCCATTGACAGGTCGCGGATCGCTTCACCGCAATATTCGATGACATAACCGGTGCCGCCAGCGGTGCCGGTCTCGCCGATCACGGCCAGAGTGATGTCCTTGGCGGTCACGCCCGGCTGCAATTTGCCGGTGATCTCGACCTTCATGTTCTTGGATTTCTTCTGGATCAGGGTCTGCGTGGCCAGAACGTGTTCAACCTCGGACGTGCCGATACCATGGGCCAGCGCGCCGAACGCGCCGTGGGTTGCGGTGTGGCTGTCGCCGCAGACAACGGTCATGCCGGGCAAGGTCCAGCCCTGTTCCGGGCCAACGATGTGGACGATGCCCTGGCGGACGTCATGCACCGGGTAATAGTGAATGCCGAAATCCTTGGCATTCTTGTCCAGCGCTTCGACCTGAATGCGCGATTCCGGGTTTTCGATGCCGTTCACGCGGTCGGGTGTGGTGGGGACGTTATGATCCGGCACGGCGATGGTCTTTTCCGGTGCGCGCACTTTGCGGCCCGCCATGCGCAGCCCTTCGAACGCCTGCGGGCTGGTCACTTCGTGCACAAGGTGGCGGTCGATATAGAGCAGGCAGGTGCCATCATCGGCTTCGTGGGCGACATGGGCATCCCAGATCTTGTCATAGAGTGTTTTGGGGGACATCGGTCCTCTCCCGTATGTAATGAGAAATAGCTGGCGAGGTGGCTTAGGCCGCGGATAGGCGGGCCAGAACCGTGCGGGCAGCCCCAAAGAACCGTTCGCGCAAACGCGCGCGGTCTTCCAGATTCTGAAGTTGGGCTACAGTGAGTCTCATGCCGACCAGATATATCGGGGTTTGCTGTCAATCAAGGTTCAAAACCGCGTCAGGCTTGCATCGCCGGGTTTTGCTGTTCAAGCTGACCGGCAGGAGACATGAATGAATCAAGACCTTATCCCCGGGACCCTGTCAGACCTTTACGAGAATATGGTCGGGGCATTTTCTTCGCAGTTTCAGAATTTCTATGAGTTGGTCGTCACGCCGGGATGGCGTCAGTACCAGCTGGTGATCATCCTGCTGCTCTGGGCGCTGGCCTATATGCTGAAGCTGTCCACGCAGGGCCGGTGGGATACATGGGCGCGGGCGCGCACGGGTTGGCCGAAATGGCGGCTGCGCATTCTGGTGCAGCTGATGCAGCGCCTGACACTGGTCTATTTCGTACTGCTGTCCTGGGGGCTTTATCTGTTCATGCAGAATGTCACCTGGCCCTCGCGCAGCTATATCATCGGGGTCATTGCCACTCTGGCTGCTGCATGGTTGGCGATTGCGCTAGTGGCACGGTTGGTGCGCAACCGCACCCTGCGCCGCATCTTCAAATGGGCAATGTGGGTCTATGCAACGCTTATTGCCCTGAATCTGACCGATGACGTGGCCGGATTTCTGGACGGGGTGGCGATTTCCATCGGTGATCTTCATATCTCGGCGTTGGGAATACTCAAGGCCACGCTGCTGATCGGCATTCTTCTGACGCTGGCCCGCATCGGCACCCGTGCCGCCGAGCGCGGGTTGCGCAGCAATGATGACATTACACCGTCGATGCAGGTGCTTTTGGCAAAGGGCATTCAGGTGCTGCTGTACGGTGCTGTCTTTATGGCGGCCATTCGCACGCTGGGATTTGACCTGACCGGGATTGCGCTGTTGTCCGGCGCCATCGGCGTGGGGATCGGCTTTGGTCTGCAAAAAGTCGTGTCGAACCTGATCTCTGGCATCATCATTCTGATGGATCGGTCGATCAAACCGGGCGATGTGATCTCGCTGGGCGACACCTTCGGGTGGATCAACGCGCTGGGCGCGCGCTATGTCTCGGTGGTGACACGGGACGGGCGGGAATACCTGATCCCGAATGAGGACCTGATCACCAATCAGGTGGTGAACTGGTCGCATTCCGATAAATTCGTGCGGCTGGATCTGAATTTCGGCACCAGCTATGGCGACGATCCGCACAAGGTGCGGGCGACGGCCATTCGCGCGGTCAAGTCTGTGACCCGTGTCCTCAGCGGTGGGTCACATGAACCCGTGTGTCACATCATCGGGTTTGGCGACAGCAGCGTGGATTATGTGCTGCGATTCTGGATCAGCGATCCGACCAAGGGGCTGACCAATATCCGCGGCAATGTCTATCTGGCCCTGTGGGATGCGTTCAAGTCCGAGGGTATCTCACTGCCCTTCCCGCAGCGCGAGGTGCGCCTGCTGCCCGACGCAGACCCGCAACAGATCGCAGAGGATTGACGCGGCGTTGATGGCGCGTTCATTGAAATGTTGCATTCCCCTTGTTACCTTATTAGTACCCCGGCGCCGGGATTTGATGGCGCGCAGCAAAGGAGGACTATGTCCTGTCTCTACATACCCAGGCGGGTTTGCCCGCCGATGACGGGGCCAGCGTGATGGCCCACTCTCAGTCAATCAGCGACAAGCTGCTTGAGCGTATCCTTTCCTCACTTTCCGATGACAAGGCCGAAGACGTCGTGCAGATTAACCTGCAAGGTAAGTCTTCTGTCGCGGATCACATGGTGATTGCCTCGGGTCGGTCGACCCGTCAGGTGGCGGCCATGGCGGAAAAGCTGACGGATCGCATCAAGCAGGAATTCGGTTTCACCTCGAAGGTCGAAGGCAAGGATGCCGGCGACTGGGTGCTGATCGATACGGGCGACGTGATCGTCCATATCTTCCGCCCCGAAGTGCGTGAATTCTATCAGCTGGAAAAGATGTGGCTGCCTCAGGGCGGCAGCGCCTCAGCCAACTGAGGCGCCATCCCGGCCATTATTGAAGGGCCGGAGGCGAGAGAGATATGCGGATCAGCATAGTTGCGGTCGGGCGATTGCGCGCCGGACCCGAGAAGACCCTGCTTGACGATTACCTGACCCGATTTGACCGGACTGGCCGTGCGCTGGGCCTTGGTCCCGCGCGGGTGATCGAGGTTGAAGACAAGAAAAATGCAGGTATGGGGGCCGAGGGTGCTTTGCTGCGCAAGGCGCTGCCCAAGGGTGCTGTGATCTGCACGCTGGACGAACGTGGGAGGGTGATGTCCTCGCCGGATTTTGCCAAAAAGCTGGGTGGCTGGCGCGATGCCGGGCGGCAGGATCTGGCGCTGATCATTGGCGGAGCGGACGGAATAGACCCTAATCTGCGGTCGAAGGCCGATTTTTCCATCTCATTCGGGTCGATGGTCTGGCCCCATATGCTCGTCCGTGTGATGCTGGCCGAGCAACTTTACCGGGCCGCAACCATCCTGTCGGGCGGTCCTTATCACCGGGTCTGACATGGCGCAGCTTTTGATCGTTTACCATTCGCGCACTGGCGGGGCCCGACAGATGGCCGAAGCCGCGGCAGAGGCCGCGCGGGAAGAATCGGATGTTGTTCTGAAAACCGCCGATCAGGCCGAGCCGGATGATCTGCTGACTGCAGACGGTTATATCTTCTGCGCACCCGAGAATCTGGCGGCAATTTCGGGTCTAATGAAGGAGTTTTTCGACCGCAGCTACTATCCGGTGCTGGGCAGGATCGAAGGCCGTCCCTATGCGCAGATGGTCTGCGCAGGGTCCGACGGTGAAAACGCCGCCCGCCAGATGGCCCGCATCGCAACAGGCTGGCGGCTGAAAGAGGTACAGCCGCCTTTGATTATCTGCACCCACGCGCAAACGCCCGAGGCAATTCTGGCCGAAAAGACCATCCCAGAGGATCAGCTGGAGAAATGCCGTGAGATCGGCGCCGCCTTGGCCGCGGGGCTGAGCCTCGGGATTTTCTGAGGCTCAGTTCAGGTCAACAACCGTGGTGCCGTCATTCCAGCCATCGACATTGTCGCGGGCCTGAATCTGCACCTGCGTGGTGCCGTCGGGAATCACCACACCACTGAGAGACCGGGTAAAGGGCTGCTCATTCTCATGCGGGTGATGCAGCACGCGCATTCCCAGCTCATTTCCGTCCATATCCAGCACACGCCAGCCATCGGCGTAGTGGTCCCAGCCTGTGTCGGGATGGCGGATCGTCACGTCAAATCGCCAAGTGTCGCCGCTTTGGCGGGCTGAGACGTTTTCGATCACGGCAGGATCGGCAAAGGCGGGCGTGGCCAGTAAGGCGCTGAGAATCAGATATCGCATATCGTGAATATAGAAGCGGATAGGGGGCGTGGGGATCACGACTCTGTGTGGGGTGGCAGTGTCTGCAAGATGGATCGGGATTGGGACGCGAACTCACGCCGGTAAAGAACGCCCAGTGTGATGGCGGTGCCCGCGATCAGGGCGACAGGTCCCAGAATCCAGGCCAGGGAAGCCAGCGCGAAATAGGTGGCGCGCAGCCCGCGATTGAAACTGCGCGCGGCAGTGACACAGATTTCCGCTGCCTGCCCCGCACGCGGATAGGCCTGGGGGTCGTCGGGGTCGTTCGGGACAGCAGCCATCAGAACGGCGCAATAGCCAAACAACCGATGCGCCCAGACGTATTTCAGGAACGCATTGGCCAGAAACAGGATCACGACAAGGATCTTGACCTCCCATACCAAAGCAGGTGCGCTGCCGATGGCCAGATCACTGGCAACACCGGCCAAACGCTCTGTATTTCCCAGCAGGGCCAGCCCACCCCCGATGGCAATCATGGTGGTCGAGGCGAAAAACGTGCTGCCCTGCCGCATCGTGGCCACCACCTGCGCGTCAAACATGCGCGGTTGGCGGGTGACCATTTCATGCATCCAGCTGCGGCGGAAATCATCCATCATCATCGCAACCGATTGCCGGTTTGGCGCGGGATGTTCGATCCGCCAGCCAATCCATTGCCACGCGCCAAGCAACAGCAGCACAGCGGCGTAATCCAGTGTCGAGAACATGAGGGCGCGGTCGATCCAGGTCATGGGCGGAACAGTAGGACCAGTGATGCGAACTTGCCAGACGGGAATGATGCAGCGCTGCATCAGGTGCACGCCGAAACCCTATCCAGCGCGGTCGCCCTATTTTCGCCCCACCGAGCCCGTAGCACTGAAACCAATGGAAAGGCCGGAGAACCGCTTGCGACACTGGATCAGGGCATTTGCGCTGGCATTGATGCCGATGGCTGCGATGGCGCAGGATACTGGGCTGAAAAGCCTCGATACCACCGATGCAGGGCGGGCGTGGATGGCTGTGGGCCGTCTGGATATCGGCGGCACAGGGTTTTGCACCGGAACGCTGATCTCTCCGACATTGGTGCTGACCGCAGCCCATTGTCTGTTCGACAAGGAAACCGGTCGGCGGATCGATCTGGCGAAGGTTGAGTTTCTGGCGGCCTGGCGTTTGGGCCGGGCCTCGGCCTATCGGGCTGCACGGCAGGCTGTGATCCACCCCAAGTATCGCTATAGCCAGAAGACACCGACCGCACGGCTGGCCAATGACATCGCGCTGATCGAGCTGTGGCAGCCGATCCGCAACACCACGGTGATCCCCTTTGAAACCGGCAGCCGCCCCCGTCGCGGGGCCGAGGTGGGCGTCGTCTCTTACGCACAGGACCGTGCCGAGGCCCCGTCCCTGCAAGAGGTATGCTCGGTCATGACACGTCAGTCCGAGGTGCTGGTCTTGTCCTGCGATGTCGAGCTTGGCGCATCCGGCGCACCGGTTTTCACCTTTGACGGCGACCGTCCGCGTATCGTGTCCGTCGTCGCCGCCAAGGCGGAATATAACGGCCAGCGCGTCGCAGTCGGGACAGCGGTCGATGCATCGCTGCCTGTGTTGCAGTCGGAATTGTCGGCGGGTCGCGGATTTCAGGCCGAGCCCGCCCAGGGTGGGACCAATAGAAATATCGGAGCGAGGTTCATTAAACCATGACGCGTTACTTCCTGAGCGCCTTTATGTGCCTGTTTGTTCTGTCGACCATGTCCCACGCGCAAAGCGTCAAACGCAAATTGACCGATCGCGAAGACCTGTATGGGTGGGAGGCTGTCGGACGTCTGGATATTGGCGACAGCGGCTTTTGCACCGGCACGCTGATTGCCAAGGATATTGTTCTGACAGCTGCGCATTGCGCATTGGATAAAGCCACCGGCCAGCCCTACAAACCGGGTGAGGTGACGTTTCGTGCGGGGCTCAGCAACGGTGAGGCACTGGCCGACCGCAAGGTCATCCAGATCGCCGCGCATCCCGACTTTGTCGCCAATGGACCTGTGTCCGCGCCGCGGGTTCGGGTTGACGTTGCCCTCATGCGTCTGGATGAGCCAATTCCGCATTCCGTGGCGGACCCGTTTGCCATGTTCAGCGGACGTGTCAGCGGCAATGAGATCAGCGTCGCTTCGTACGGGCGTGGACGGGCCGAGGCGATCACGCGCCAGCGTTCCTGCCGTATCCTGCGGCGTCAGGATGGGCTGATCAGCTTTGATTGCGACGTCACTTTCGGCTCTTCCGGGTCGGCTATTCTGGCCAAGAAAGGCCCGCGCTGGCAGATTCTGTCCGTCGTATCCGCCGTCAGTTATGGCGGCGGGTTCAAAGTGGGACATGGCATGGAACTGCCGGATATCGTGGCCGAGCTGAAGACCATATTGCGCCGCGATGCGCCCCAGCCCAAGGCGTCAATCCGCCGGTTGCAGGTGGGGTCCGGAAAGTCGAATTCCGGTGCCAAATTCATCAGCCCCGGCGGGGGTTGAACTCGGCCAGACCTCTACCCATGTGATCTGTATCGGGCCGCCGCAAACGGGGCCTGACTGACTGAACGCCCGTCCGAAACCGGAGGGCAGACCATAGATCGCTCAGATGAGGATATGACACATGCGAACCTTTGATTTTGCACCGCTGCACCGCGCCACCATCGGCTTTGACCAGATCGCCGACATGATGGATCGCGTCCTGACCAATGATGTGGCTCAGCCCAGCTATCCGCCTTACAATATCGAAAAAACCGATGCCGACGCATATCGCATTTCGGTTGCTGTCGCCGGTTTTTCCGAGGCCGATCTGTCGGTCGAAGTAAAGGAAAACGCGCTGATCGTCGCGGGCAAGAAAGCCGCCGAGGATAAAGAGCGCAGCTATCTGCACCGTGGTATCGCAACCCGCGCGTTCGAGCGCCGCTTTGCGCTGGCGGATCACGTGCGCGTCACCGGTGCCAGCCATGAAAACGGCATGCTGAATATCGAACTGAAGCGCGAAGTGCCCGAAGCCCTGAAACCGCGCCGGATCGAGATTTCGTCGGCCAAGTCGATCGAAAAGGACGTGGTTGACGCCAAGGCCGTGAACTGAGGCGTCTGACCGCACAGCGATAGCCCTGCCTCTCGGGGCTATCGCAGACTGCACGCCCCGCGTACCTCCAGGCGCGGGGCGTTGTCGTTATGTCGGGTCATTACCGTTCAAAACGGAAAACAAAGGCGGCTGACAACAACAGAACTGCCGTTGCGTATTCCAGAAACTCTTCAAGCGAATTGGCGAGCGTTTCAACATAACCACTTAACGGTTGGCCGGCCAGAATTGCCGGGCTGCTGAAGACAGCGGAAAACACTCCGCTCAGCCCGGTATCGAACGTATCGAGAAGCATGGCCGTCAAAAAGGCGGCACCCCCGGCAAACAGAAGCTTGGCCGCCAAAACCTCGCGGCCGCTGGTGTCAAAAATGCTGCGTCTGTTCAGAAATGACACGGCACTGACCACCAGAAATGCCGCGACGATACCTGCCACCGCGACGACCAGCGTTACCAGATCCTGACCGGCAATATCCGTTTCTTCAGCAGCAAGATTTTCGCCAAGAGTATTCATACTTTCGTGGAATTGCAGGATTTCATCCGCAGCCGCGATCATAAGAACCACGCCCAACATGCCGCCCAAAACCCGATACACCATGTGACGGGGTTTGGTCACGACAGTATGTATCAGCACCGCACCCGCCACGGTCAGGACAATTGCAGTGGGATAGCGTATCAGGTTGAACTCGGATCTGATGGTAGAAAACGGGTCCAACAAAGCAGCGGTAACTCCGATCAAATAGACACCAAGCAGTATGTCAATCCGCAGCCCGTAAGGCCCGGATCGCAAACGGCCCCGGAACCGAAGCGCCACATAACCCCCCATCCCTCCAAGGATTACGATCAGGGCAATACGTGTGAACAATTCAAAGAGGGTTGCGGGCCGAACACTTTCAACCTGCTCCGCTGATAAAAACAGGCTCAGCACCAATGCACCGAGCAGTGTCCCGGCCAGTAACGAGCACAGGAAAACCAATCCCAACTCTGACGAAATGCGAAATAAACCCGTCTTAGAACTCAATAAACACACTACTTTTTCAATACACGACCCGGATCACTATATATTTTCTGACACATAAGGGAAGCTGGAGGCCAATTGCCAAACCTCTGGCAATGATATGCGCCCTCGGGCTAGGCTTTGTTTTGAGGGGCTTTTGCCGAATTAATTTTAACAAGGAACCCAGGATCATGCGCCGAAATCACACTATTGCTGGTACTATCTGCACTGCCATCTTTGTGACAACGCTGGCGACGTCTCAGGCCCAGGCCGATGATGCGGGCAAAGTGATCGCCGGGGTCGCCTTGGGCGTGCTGGGGGCATCAATTGCCGAGCATCACCACAAGCACGGATCCCAGTACCAAAAACACCCCAGCGTCTCGCCTGAGGAAAACGCCATCGGCTTGTGCATGCATCGCACCAAAACCGCGATGAGCAACCAAGGGTACTACGCCGTCGATTTCGAGCGCACCTTGTCTTACACCACAAATGCGGACGGGATCGATCTGATTGATTTGGAAGTGGCCCGGTCCAAGGACAGCAATGATGTGCGCAGTTATATCAAAGCCCACTGCGCCATTCAAAACGACGCCGTGGTAAATTTCCGGTACTCAAGCTACTGAGTTTGAAAACAGCCCCTGCAGCACGCGCATGGGGCTGTTGTCTTTTGGGAACGCAATCGACGTTGCCTGTCGCTCAGACGAATGCGGGGGTGCCTTAGCTTGCTTTCTTCAGATGCGCGTAGCTGGCAGAAAAGCGCGAGAATTTATGGGTGCCGCACGTCACAGGTGCATAGCGGCTGGTGCTTTCAGGGCTGATACATGATGCCAGAGGAGAAAACTCTGCTCCAAAATCTGCATCAATGAAAAACGGAATTGAGTACCTCTCGCGGCCCGACGTATTCACGACCCGATGCAAATTCGCCAGATACACATCATTGGTGAGGCGCTGGATCAGATCTCCGATATTGATGACGAACGTGCCAGGAATGGGGGTTCCTTCAACCCATGCGCCGTCGCGGTTCATGACCTGAAGACCACCAACATCATCCTGCGCCAGGATCGTCAGGTTGCCATAGTCGGTATGCGCGCCGATGCCGATGATTTTTTCGTCGATCTGACCATTCTGCGGAGGGTAATGCAGCAGGCGCTGAATGCTGATCGGGTTTTGCATCAGGCCGTCAAAATGATCTTCGCTCAGGTCCAGACTGATCGCGATCCCCTTCAGCAATTGCCGGGACAGCGTAACCATCTTTTCGTGGTATCCATAAACCAATTCCTGAAAGTCGGGCAGGGTGACAGGCCATTGGTTGGGCCCAAAAAACGGGCCTTCCAGCGCGGGGCGCTCCGGGCCGATGTCAAAACACTCTTTCAGGTCCTTGGTCTTGGTTGGATCGGTGTTCTCGCCGAAAGGCTCGATATAGCCGCGCAAGGCAACATCGGAATTGCTGACATGCAGTTTCATCTTTTCGTCCGAGGGCAGATCGAAAAAGCGGCGCGTTACGTCGAAAACCTGATCCACGTAATCCTGAGGGATGCTGTGGTTTTTGACATACATGAAACCTGCGTTGGACAGGGCCCAACGGATTTCCTTGGCGACCTTATGCTTGTCGCTGCCATCAAGCAGCGGCGCGATATCAATCACCGGGATCTTGTCGAATGATTCACGTTTTGCGCGCAGCTTGTCGTCGAGTTGCGTTACGGGATCTTGTGCCATGATGTGTTCGCCTGAATTCTGAGGAACCGAAATTCCTGCGCAAGAACAAGCAAAATGGGCGCGCGTTCAACAGTCAAATTTTTCGCGCTAAGGTGAATTGATTTCACTTAAATTTGGTGTGCGGGCCTGAAAGATGAAGAAAACATAATCTCAAATTTCGGTACACAAAGATACACTTTAGTACACATAACGAACGCCGGGTCGGAAAACGCGTCGCAAATGGGCTGTCCGATGCAAGTAACCCCGCGAGTTTCCGTCACGGGGCCACTTTATGCTGTTGGGGCGAACTAGTTGCCAGCGGTGACTTGCCCAATCGACCAGAACATCGTTTCTCCCGACGCGTCATCGACGCCGTCATTGTCGGTCATTACAAATGCTTCGCCCGAGGGCAGGATGGCCAGACCTTCGATTTTGTCCAGAACGTACCCTCCGGTCGAGGTCAGGTCGGGCAGCAGGTCGCGGACCTCTTCTTTGCTGACTACGGGCAGAGGGCCGCCCAGCGGGGCCGGGGTCATCTCGGACAGCGGGATGCGGTAGACCTTTTTGGTCAAGGCGCGGTGGTCGTGCTGGTTGTCGCGCTCGATCACATAGACATGGTCCCCGAAGGCCACGATTTCCGACAAGCCAACCCAGCCTGTATCCGGGTCTGCTTTGGGATAGTGGACCGCGCCCCATTCCTGTGTCTCAAGGTTGTAGGCCACCAGTTTCACATGGTTGTCCGGGTCGTCCTTCCATTCACGCTGTACGGCCATCCACAGGGTGCCGCCAACCCTGGTGATACCTTCGAACCCAAAGCGTTTCTCGACCGCCATCAACTCGGCGGGCAGGCCGATCTCGCCCTTGCGGTCCTTGATCAGACCATCCGCGCTGACGTGGTAGATCGCGTGCGGGATAACGCGGTCGGTGCGACCTTCCGAGGCGACGTAGAACCCACCCTCGCCGTCCAGTGTGATGCCTTCAAGGTCCAGCTTTTGTGCAGGATTGCCGTCCTGACGGTGGATGCGGATCACGTCCACGATGCGGGCGGGTTTCTG
This sequence comes from Ruegeria sp. CH10, assembly GCF_056537125.1. Taxonomy (NCBI): domain Bacteria; kingdom Pseudomonadati; phylum Pseudomonadota; class Alphaproteobacteria; order Rhodobacterales; family Roseobacteraceae; genus Ruegeria; species Ruegeria sp. CH10. The sequence continues at coordinate 52,749 of NZ_JBQFQY010000009.1, forward strand.
GCTGGGGTCGATCTTGAAGATCGAGGGTTGGAAACCGTAGAAGCTGTCATTGACCGCATAGATCATGCCGTCCTCATCCGCGACCAGACCAGACAGCGCGCCCCATCCGATCAGCTCATCCGCGCCTTTCGACGTCAGATGCGGGTAGGCGGCGGGGGCGTCCTGATATTCAAAAATGCTGACATGCGCACGTGGGCCGCCATCTTCGATCAGGTCTTTTTCATTGGCCGAGATCAGCAGGTTCCGCTCGGGGATCGCCACATACCCTTCCGGGCCAACACCCGACGGCAGCAGCTGTTTCAGAACCGGGCTCGCCGGGTTAGCGGCGTCGTAGACACCCACGACCGAGGCGCGCTCAGCCCCTACGAAAATCATCGGAGTACCGTCGAAGGTGGCTGCGGTTACGCTTTCGGGCTCAACCCCTTTGCTGTCCGAGCGTTTGTCGGGATAGTGGCCGATCTGGATGATCGCTTTCTCGAACTCGGTGCCGTTCTCGTAAACAACGGTGCCGTCCTTGTGGAAGATCGTCCAGCCACGCGAACCTCCTTCGTAGTCGCCTTCGTTGGCGGTGGCAAAGTGGTTGTCATCGATCCATTTCACCGCGTCCGGCTCGCGCAGGCGACCCGGCTGGCTTTCGGTAAAGATCAGCGCGCCGCGCTCATCTGTGGCGTCGATGCCTTCCAGATCAACCGCGCCCGCCGAGAAATGGCTGATCACGGTGCCGTCTTTGGCAACAACCGCGATGTGGTTGTTTTCCTGCAGGGTGACGACGGTTTCACCGAGGCCGTTGATGTCTACAAACTCGGGTTCAGGATCGGTCGGCGCAACCTCGGCCAGACCGGTCAGCGAGGCCATTTTCATACCCGCGCAGTTCAGCGCGCCATCTTTCAGCGGCACCAGCGCCAGCTCACCTGCAGGCAGCTGCGGGATGATGCCGTCATTCAGGTCTTCGTCCCGCTCGTTTTCAATCGCTACGGCGACAAAGCTGCCATCGGGGGCGATGGCGACGCTGTCGGGCTGACCACCCAGATCACAGGCACCGGTTTCGGTCTTGCCCGCGATGTCGATTGAGATCAGCTTGCCCGACGGGGCGGTATAGCTCTCCGAGGTGTTCACACCCACAAAAGCCGTCGCGCCAACGATCCCGACCGAGGTCGGCTCACCGCCTACGTCCATGGCTCCCAAAGGCGCAGGGTTCGCCGGATCGGTGATGTCCACTATGCCGATCACGCCCAACGGGCTGTCGGTGTACACCAGCGTCATGCCATCGGCGGTGGCCGCGATGATCTCGGGCGAGGTTTCGCGGGTGGTATCCGCGCCTTCGGCCATGTTTTTCACCACGGGGAAAGACGCAATTCGGTTGAAATTCATCTCTGCCATGGCCTGACCGGCGGTCAGGGCAAGGGCAGATGTCAGGCAGACAGCGCGCAACGACATCGGTGGATTTCCTCTCTCAGTTGGATCAGAGGGGAAATGAACCGGGATCGTTGCGGCGTTGTGACAGTTTGGCTTCAGTTTTGTGACAAACGCGGCCACCGCCGGGGCAGTGGCCGCAAAGGATCAGACCGACAGACAGACGTATTTCATCTCAAGGTAATCTTCCATGCCGTGATGGCTGCCTTCGCGACCCAGACCGGATTGTTTGACGCCGCCAAAGGGCCCGACCTCGGTCGAGATGATACCGGTGTTCACACCGACAATGCCATATTCCAGCGCCTCGGCCACTTTGTAGACGCGGCTGAGGTCCTTGGCATAGAAATACGAGGCCAGACCAAAGATCGTGTCATTGGCCATGGCGATCACGTCATCTTCGTCCTCGAACTTGAACAGCGGGGCGAGCGGGCCAAAGGTTTCATCCTGCGCAACCATCATATCCTGCGTCACACCCGTCACGATGGTGGGCTGAAAGAAGGTGCCGCCCAGATCATGTGGAAGACCGCCGGTCAGAACCGCGCCGCCCTTGTCGGTGACGTCCTTGATATGTTCTTCGACCTTGGCGACTGCCTCTGCGTTGATCAGCGGTCCCGTGGTTGTGCCCTCGGCCAGACCGTCGCCGATCTTTAGCGCCTCAACGGCGGCTTTCAGTTTGGCCGCGAACGCGTCATAGACACCGGCTTGCACGTAGATGCGGTTTGCGCAGACACAAGTCTGACCATTGTTACGGAACTTGCACAGCATTGCGCCTTCGACCGCGGCATCCAGATCAGCATCGTCGAACACGATGAAGGGCGCATTGCCGCCCAACTCCATCGAGCATTTCATGACCTGATCGGCAGCCTGCTTCAGCAGGATGCGGCCCACTTCGGTCGAGCCGGTGAAGGTCAGTTTGCGCACACCGGGGTTTTCGCAGAACTCCTTTCCGATCTCGCTGGCGCTGGAGGACGGCAGAACGTTGAACACGCCCGCCGGAATGCCCGCCTGTTCGGCCAGAACGCCCATGACCAGTGCAGACAGTGGCGTTTCCTTGGCAGGACGTGCAACAAAGGCGCATCCGGCAGCCAACGCTGGCGCTGCCTTGCGGGTGATCATCGCGTTAGGAAAGTTCCACGGAGTGATCGAGGCCGCCACACCGATGGGCTGCTTCATCACCATGATGCGCTTGTCGCGCTGATGGCCCGGGATCGTCTCACCATAGACCCGCTTGGCCTCTTCGCCGAAGAATTCGATGAAGGACGCGCCATAGCCGATCTCGCCAATCGCCTCGGCCAGCGGCTTGCCCTGCTCGGCGGTCAGGATCTTGCCCAGATCCTCGGCGTTTTCCATCATCAGATCGAACCAGCGGCGCAGGATGACCGCGCGTTCCTTGCCGGTCAGCTTGGCCCATTCCTTTTGCGCCGCCTCTGCCTGTGCAATTGCGCCCGCCACTTGCGCGCGGCTCAGGTCGGCCACTTCGGCGATGACATCCCCGCGCGCCGGGTTGGTCACGGCAAAGGTGCCATTGTCGCCATCCACCCACTGACCGCCGATATAGGCTTGGGTCACCAGCAGGTCTGGGTTCTTGAGAATGGATTTCAGGTCGGTCGTTGCGTCCAGCATAGGTCAGCCTCCGGCAGGAATGGTGTCTCGCGCACCCAATCAGGTGGGGTCGGGAATGTCTATGTCCACTGTTCGGCGCGGATCAATCCAGATTTGATCAAAAGGTAAGATCGTGCAGATGTCCCACAGCGCGCAATAGATACTGATATGGCGCTATCTTTTTCGTGATGAGTTTGCCAGACTTTGCATGATTTTGGGATCCAAGGGGATGTAAATGGTCGTAACATTCCCTATCTAATGGGTAATTAAAGAAAAAAGGGGATAGTGCAGATGTCGAACCACCAATTTGACGCCTTGATCGAAGAAACGCAGACCAAAGTGCGTGAAAGCCAGTCGCAGATTGAAAGCCTGACGTCGCGGATTGACGCGGCGCGCGCCAAGATCGGCACCGCCGAGGCGGATATCGACATCGAAAACGCCACGCTTGAGGATGTGCATGCCCATACCGAGGTGATGAACGCCAATATCGCCGAACTGATCATGGGGCTGGACGACGTCACCAACGCGTTCTCCAAGGATTTCGACGAGATGCGCTCGAAAACCGGGTGGGAGTCGTTTGTGGGCATCTTCGCCAAGGCCAAGTCCGAGTCGATGCGGCAGGAACGCATGCGCACGGCCAATATCGACGACAAACTGCAGGACCTGATCGCCAAATCCGATGTGATCGTAAAGCTATTGGAAGGTCAGCTGTCCGTGCTGGAAGAACAGCGGGTGAAGGTCGAAAACAACCTGACCGGCACGCTGGATGATCGTGAGGCGACTGTGGCTGAACTGGAGGCCCTGCGGGCTGAGATTCAGGATATGGACCCGACGATCATCACTCTGGAAAACAAGATCAGTGTCGAACAGGACGCCGCCGCGCGGACGCAGCTGGAAACCGAACTGGCCGAGCTGAACAAGCAATACAACGCTAAGGTTCAGGAAGAGCAGGTCAAGCTGGCCAAGTCCCAGACGCTGGAGCGCTATATCGAAAAGGGCAAGACCTGGGTCGATTCACTCCAGAACCAGGCGGCGACGCAGATGGTGCTGATCAACAAGCTGCAGACAGACACGCAACAGCGCGTGGTGCTGTATGACGCCCTGACCAAATCGCTGAAAACCGCGCAGCAGCAGGACGTGGCCCACCGCATCAACGAGATCGGCGTGCAGACCGACCAAGAGGCGCAAACCGCCATGGCCGCCATCGGCACCGCGACCAACCAGAAAATGGCCGACATGCTTGAGGCGCATGAGGACCACATGGTCTTTGCCCGCGACGTGCTGGAGAAAAAGGCCAAAGCCGACGAACGCTTTGCCCGCCGGTTCGCCTCGATTGTCGAGAAGCATGATAAGAACTTGTATGGTGGGTGAAGAACGCCTTGTACCAAAAACGAAGCAAACCAATTCGCATAAAAAGCCTGAAGGAATTAGACCCGACCTTTAAACCAAGATGGTTTCGAATTTGGTTTCGGCTGGCTTTGGTGGGCATGATTTCGATGATCGCGCTGGTCATTGGGGCGATCATAGATGTGCAATGGATCGCTCGGATAGGGCTGGTAGTTGTAGGCTTGGTTGGAGTTACGATCTTCCTGATCGAGACTGGCTCTAAAATATTGTCGTTCGCAGGCTATTGGTTGCCGTGGGCTGGGCTTAAGGCTGCACAGATAGACTCGTGGCTGGAACGTGACTTGGATTGGGAAGGTTGGAGATGACTAACCCCACCCAAGACCATGTCGGACTGACCGACACCTTCGCCTCGCGCCGCTATTTCCGCAAATTCGAGGTGATCACCGTCCACCTCCTGCGCGTGGCCGCGACGATGGAGGCGGAAGGTGCGATCAGCAAGCAAGAGGTGCGGATCGTGTCGCGTTACCTCTCGGGGCTGCTCTACACTTTCCGCGCGCTGTCCATGAAATACCTGCTGGTCGGGCGCGATACGGGGCGGTTCTTTGGCAGCCTTGCGATGGATAAGCGCGACAGCGGGTTTCCTGTGGCGGCCGAGTTGCTGACCATGGCCAATGACGCGCAGCAGGCGCAGGTGCATCTGGAGAACATGCCGTCCGAGGATGATCTGAAAACCGACATGGTGCGGACGATCATTGGCGACCGGGAAATCCCCACCAAGCTGCAATTTGCGCTGTCACAAAGGCTCTATTACGAGGAATTGCTGAAGGGAGAGCTGTTCTGGGCGCGCAACGATCCTGAGTGCCACTGGATCGGGAATGAGGGGGATCGGCGGAAGTTTCTGATCCACTGGGCGGTCTATGACAGCCAGATCAACCTGCCGGTCATCTACCTGATGCAGTTGGAGGACAGCGGTAAAACGGCCCTGCCCAAAGACCAACGCCGCTGGCCCGAGGTGCAGGCGCATCTGATGGCGCAATCCTTAGGTGGGTTGAAACTGGTGACCATCGCCAAAGGCTTCGATCAGGATTTCGACGACCTGCACCCCAAACACATGCGCCGCATTCATGTGGGGCCCATGTATTCCTCGGCCTTTACCGAGCAGTCCGGTCCTCTGCGGAAGGTGCTGGAGGACGCGCAGGCGCCCGAAGGTCAGGACTGGGCGTTGGCCTGGACCACCGAAGAGCTGGAAAGCGAAGAGGTGATCGAGGAGCGCGCTGGCTGGTTTTCCACAGTCGAGCGCGAGGTCTTTGCGCTGGACCCGTTTGGCGGGCAGGGGGCCGAGACCGGGGCTACGCGCACGCAGCGGTCGATCATTCTGCCTCAGCGTCCGTTTCAGGTATTGGCCGAGCGTAACCCGCCGGGCTTTGGTGATGTGCGCAAATTCGTGGTCAGCAAGACGGGGCAGGTGTTGCGCTATTAGTTTCGCCCCCTTTCGGACCCTGCAAGGGTCCTGCCGGGCAGCGGGACGACCGTATTTTGAACGAGAAGAAGATGCAGGGTTGAGCAGATGAGTTTGACGTCAGACCAAATGGAATTGCGCGAAGACGATATTCGTAAGCACTATCCGGCAGCGACCGCTTTGCTGAGCGGCTTTGAACACGCGCCCCGGGTTGCCAAGGCGGTTGAAGCGGCAGTCGAACGGTCGCCGGGGGTTTCCTCGGGGCGGCGATTTCGGTCAACGACGCCGGGGTTGGTAACCCGGCGCACGGTTCGGGCCGATGGGGTGCACCTGGTTGAGCGGATTGAAGCCTCGGACGAGGGCGATACGCTGGTTTCACCGTCGCAGGCGGTTGTTCAGCAAGCCATTCGCCGTGCCGCCGCCATCGCTTTGGCGGTGGCCGAAGCCTATGCAGAACAGACCCCTTTGGCCGATCTGAAGCGCGCGAACCTGTCCGGGGATTTGCCCGCCGCGCGCAAGGGCGAGTTTTCGGAATTGCTGACGGCTGAGGCTTTGGTCACGCTGCACACGTTTGGCAATGCGTTGGCCTATTTGATGTCGTCACATTTGGGCGAGGTCACGGCCGATATTGGCGAGATCGAAGAGGTTCTGACCGATAACGGCCAGTTGGCCCTGCATGGTGCGCTGTGGGAACTGGATCAGACCTTGGCCAAGCACGCCCCCGATGACACGCATCTGATCGCGGCCGCCAGCGCCTATGCCGAACAGCTGATGGACAAAGCCGCCTTGCGCGCGGGGTCCGCAGGCCATCTGGCCCCGTTCCAGAACGCCGCCTGGCATATCGAGGCCGACGATCTGACGATCCGGGGGTTTGAACCGGCCTCAAAGGCGAAATCCACCACCCTCACGATGACGTTCAAGGAACCGAATGAGGTGGTGGGCAACCATATCGCCAAATACCAAGCGATGAAGCTGGCCAAGATGCTGATGGCCTATGATTTTGATCGACGCCTGAACCCGTTTGCGGAACTCGGCGGGTTCATCTTTACCTTCATGGGCGACGGTAAACCGGGCACCGGCAAGACCACCCTGATCCAGATGATGGCCGGGCTGATCAACGATTTTTGCCAGAATGCGGGCTATCCGTTCCGATATCAGAACCTGAGCACCGACAATATCGACAGCTATCAGGGTAAATCTGGCCAGAACGCCAAGGCGTTTATCAACACGATCATCGACCCCTCGGTCATCGGCTTTGGCACCATCGACGATATCGACCAGCTGGCGGGCAAGCGCGGCGACCGGCAGTCCAGCGCGGGCCAACTGGAAATCACCGCCGTGCTGATGGAGAGCTTTGCGGGTGCCAACACTGTTGTGCGCGGCAATTGCACCTTTGGCATGTTCTCGAACTACCCCGAGAACGTGGACGACGCCCTGCGCCAGCGGGCGGGCGCGCGGTTTCTGGTGGACGGGCCGCAGACGCGCGAAGACTACATCGACATCCTGCACCTGCTGATGGGCCGCAATCACGACATCCCGCTGGGCGAACACGAGGCCTATGCCGCGCAGGAGATCAAGAAGGCCGTCGCTGCCAGTTTCGAAAGCCATTCCCGCCCGCATGAGAATGCTCTGCTACAGGTCTATGATCGGGTCTCGGGCGAGATTGGCCAAATGGACACAATCGCCAAGCTGGGCACCTACCTCAAGGCGATCCAACAGGCGGATGAGCGCTTTACGGGCCGTGCAATCAAGAACATCACCGACGCGGTCAAGGTCCGCGCGATGGACTTCGAACTGCCTGATGAGTGGATGGAGAACCCCGACCTGTTCCTGTTCCGCGACTACGACACCAAGAAGGCCATGATCGAGGACCTGCGCCAGCCGATCACGGTGGACATGGTGATGCAGGAGATCAACCGCTACGCCGACAGCGAGTTCCGCTATGCCGACAAAAGCGACGAGGTCGCCATCGACAAGGCGGTGCGTGAGATGGGCCGGATGGAAGAGGCCAAGCGGCGGTATCTGGAGGGCAAGGGGTGACCGGTGGCCTGATCCTGATCTTCGGGTCGCTGATCGGCGCGTGCTTGTATTTTGGCGCCGCGGTGGCCCGTCGCAGACCACCCTCCCGACGGGCCTTTGCCCTGTTGGCGCTGATCATCTTCGCGGTCACCTATATCTGGAGCGCCCTGTTCGAGATCTGGATGAACGGCGCGTCTGTCCTGCGCCCGGCCTCATTGCTCCACGCCTTTGGTCCCGCTGAAATGCCATCACATTTCCTTGGGATGGCGTTTTTCTGGTTCGTGCCCGCACTGATCTTGGCCGGAGGCGCGTATGCGTTTACGCGCCGTCGGTCAAAGGAGGCAACGACATGACATTGACACTCGCAATCACCGGTTTGGCCCTTGTTTTGGGTCTGATCCTGCCCCTGCGTTGGGGCGTGTTCGGCTTTTTGGCCGCCGTAGCGGTGCTGTTTCTGACCCAATTCGGCGTGAACGCAGGCAGCGGGTTCGAGGGCACCACTTGGGAAGAGTCGCTGATCCTGTTTGAGGGCAGCGTGGTGTCCTACATCGGGTTCAACCTGCAAATCACGGCGCGGGCGTTTGCCTTGCCGTTGTTGGTGTTGGCGGTTGTGGTTGTTTGGCGGTTCAGGAGGATGGGATAGAACAAGTGGCTATATCCAGGGCGGAAGGGGTGACAGCAGGGTTGAGCCTCATCTTTGCGTCTTTGAACAGCGCGTACCTGCGATGATTTTGGCCGGAGTCGCTCATGCGGTTGCGCGCCGTCGGTTAGGGAAGGCGAACACATGATATTGTTGCTAGCAATCATTGGTCTCGCAATTCTTTTGGGCCTTTTCCTGCCGTTGCGTTGGGGCGTTTGGGGACTTCTTGGTGCTGTCGCCATTTTTTCATTTTCTTTAGGGATCTTAGCGACTGTTTCATTTTGCAATTGGAAAGCGCTATTGCCCGGGAATTTCGGCAAATACGGACTGTGCGCGGCGACAGATCCCCCAAGCGACGTATTTATCAGTTTTCTGATGATGGGGTGTATTTTGAGTGTAGCTACAATATCGCTTTTTGGTTTCAGGCGATGGATGTCAAAATGACAAGCGCGATAATGAAGTTAGCGAAGCATGCAGCGCAGCCGCGATGCGCGAGAGGTCAAATGCAATGATCCGCCTAATCGAAAAAGGTCTGATGTTCGGCAATCTCGTCCACATCTCCAGCCCGGCCTTAATCGAGCGGTATAACCGCGCGTTGCAGCACCTGGCGGGCAGGACCACTCAGCTTTTGGATTTCCACGTGGATATCTCGGGCTATTCCCCTGAGATCGGGCAGGAATTGGACGACTCGTTCTACCTCAACCCCAATGGGGTGAACCGGCAGTTCATCCTGCTGACGACCGAACAGAAACGCGCACCTTTGCTGAACGTCAAATTCTCGACCTCGCGCGATATTCTGCGCGAATTTATCGAGATGAACGAGGCGCAGCTGTTTGCCCTGACCGCCACAGATGCCGTGGCCGGAGAGCTGGTGAACTCGGTCTTCAAACTCACCACACCTGCCGATCTGCTGAACCTGCGCAAGATCGAGATTGAGGCCGACACGGTCGGCGGCACCCTGCGCAAGGCCGAACAACTGGCGGGCATGGTCGAGCAGTTCAAGACCCAAGAGGACGCCTGGTTCGACGATGTGCTGATCGCCCGGATGATCGAGACGGCCAAAGAAACCGGCGACGTCACCCGCAACCCGGTCCATCTGCGCCATACCGCGTTTGAACAGCGCAATTTCTGGACGGCGCATTTCGGCGGGCTCTACCTGTTTCCCGATCTGGACTATCCGGCGGCGATTTGCATGGGCGAAAAGCCGGATGACCTGCTGCTGGACCATGTGTTCGACCCCACGCAACGGCACCGGATTGCAGCCTTTTTGAACGACAACACTCTGGTGGAATCGATCATTGAGGCGCGGGGTGTGAACTCAGCCGCCGTTTTGCGGCAAAAGATGGATTTTCTGACCATCCACGCCGCGGCGGATGCCGGGGTTGATCTTGCAGGGCTGGACCGCAGCGATATGCGCCGTCTGGCCCGCAACCACGCCGATCACTTGCCCGAGGCGTTTCACGGCCTTGCCCAATTGCTGCGCTGGGCCAGCGAAGGTGGGCCGTGGCCGCGTATCACCTCGGACCACCCGGCCTATTTCTACACATTGCGCGCGACGGATACGCCAAACCGTGATCTGGTGAATATGCTTCTGGCCGAACTGGCCCCGCTGGACCCGCGCCAGATGTTCATCTGCCACAAAGAACTGTTCTACAGCACCTATTCCACATGGCCTGAGGCCAAGAAAGCCTATGTTGCCGACTTCCTCGCGCGCGAGTATCAGATGGACAAGGCAGGCGCCCGCGCCGCGCTGTTCGGGCATGAGCCGGATATGAGCGGTGCAGATCGTGTCAGCGATGACATCATCGCGCGCGTCGGCCCGTGGGGCGCTGTAGGGAGAGGCTGAATGTTCGTTGCAATCCGTTTTCTGATCCCGCTGCTGATCATACTGACGGTGATCTATGTCGGGTTGTCGATCTATTCCCGCCTTGTCCGCCGCCGCAAACTGATCGCGCATTGGGAAAAGAAAGGGTTGCACGGCGATCGTGACGCATTTCTTGAGCGGGGGATGCGGCAGTATGATAACTCGTTCCGCAAGAAACTGCTGCTGGGTGTCTATGTCATTCCGCTGGGGGCGATTGCCCTGCTGATCTATATTACTAATTTCATGTGAGGGCCTTGTAGATGGTCTATGTCAAATGGGTGTTCATCATTGTGTTCTGGGGTCTGGTTGCCTCGGTTCTGGAATACACGCTGCCGCAGCAGGATGTGGTGCGGATCGTCAAGACCGAGGTGCGTCGCGTCGATTTCGGTGAGAACTCGATCTTCTGGGCGCAGCAGGATACCGGGCAAGAGGGCGCGCAGACCGTGAACCGTGATGTGCGGTTTGTTGAGACCTTCCGCCCGAACGGCAAGCCGCGTGTTTACCGCAACGAAGATACCGGCTGGGGCTGGCCGCCTTACTTCAAGCTCGACAGTTCGAATCTGCAGGCAGAGCTGACCAACCTTGTGTCCACCGCAGACAATCCGCAATGGGTGGTGTTGCGCCATTATGGTTGGCGCAATCAGCTGATGTCGATCTTCCCCAACGTAGTCTCGGTACGCCCGGTGGACGGCCCCGACGTACGGTTGATCCCGTGGTTCAACATTATCTTCCTGACCGTGTTTTTTGCGATCCTCTGGGCGATGTGGGTACGCTGGCGCAGGTTCCGCCAACGGCGTATTGACCCGATGCTTGAGAATGTCGAAGACGGCCTATACGCCGCCGGAGACGCGATCGAAGATCGCAGCAACCGGTTCAAGCGCTGGCTGGACAGCTGGAAATCGAAATAGGGGCGCAGCCCGCCCCTACCTTACTATGAACTCTGCATGCAGTGCCCCGGCGGCCTTGATCGTCTTGAGGATGTCGATCATGTCGCGGGGCGACACGCCCAACGCGTTCAGGCCCGCCACGACCTCGGATAGGGTGGTGGCCTCGGGGATTTCGGCCAGTCCGGTGCCTTCCTCTTCCTCGATACCGGCGATGGTGCGGGGGACGACGACCGTTTCGCCGCGCGCAAAGGGGTTGGGTTGGACGGCGATGGGGGCCTCTTCGACCGTCAGGGTCAGATTGCCCTGTGAAACCGCCACGCGAGAGATGCGTACCTCTTGCCCCATGACAATGGTGCCCGACCGCTGATCCACCACCACGCGGGCCTTGGTTTCGGGTTCGACCAGAATGTTCTCAATCCGGCCCAGCGCATGCGCCGTTGAAACGGATTGGGTCGCCGCGATGTTCAGCTCGACCGTGCCCGAGTCGCGCATGATCGCGACCGCCCGGTTGAATTCCGTGTTGATTGCCACCTCAATGCGGCTGGCGGTGGTGAAATCCGGTTCACGCAGGGCAAGGCGCATCTGCGTGAGGGTCGAGAGGTCAAAGTCAATCTCACGCTCGACCCGCGCGCCGGACGGGATAACGCCCGAGGTCGGAACGCCTTGGACGACCGAGGCAGCCTCACCCTCGACCGAGGCGCCACCGGCCAGAACGGTACCTTGCGCCACGGCGTAAATCTGCCCGTCCGCAGCGTTCAAGGGGGTCATGATCAACGTCCCGCCCAAAAGGCTGTTGGAATCGCCGATGGCCGACACCGTGACGTCGATCTGGCCGCCCACCCTCGCAAAAGGCGGTAGGCTGGCCGTCACCAACACCGCAGCCACGTTCTTTGGGCGAAAATCCTCGCCATTCACATTCACGCCCAGCCGTTCGAGGATGTTCGACATGATCTCTTCGGTGAACGGAGAATTGCGCAGCCCGTCGCCGGTGCCATTCAGCCCGACCACCAGGCCATAACCCACCAGATCGTTGCCGCGCACCCCGTCGAAATCGACCAGGTCCTTGAGGCGGATTGCACCGGCCTGGGCGATGCCGGGCAACAGCATCAAAAGGAATACAAGAAGTCTCATCTGAGGAAATTCACCAATGACAGGTTCGAATTGCGAACGGTGACGGAATAGAGGCTCTCTAACTGGAACTGGACGGTCTGCAGCTGCACTGCGGTTTGATAAGGGTCCGCAGCGACCAGTTTGTTGCGGCTGTATTCCAGGCTGGTTTGGGCTGCGCTGTTGCGTGTAGCGGCCTGTTCGATCCGCGCCTCGGCCGATCCGACCTGCGCACGCAGGTTGACCACCTCGTTCTGAGTATTGGCCAGATCAACCCCCAGCTGGGTGAACAAGGCCGTCCGTTGATCACGCGGCAGGTTGAGCCTGTCATCCGACACCAGCGCCGCCACGGCAATATCGCGCAGCGCGTCCTTGAGCGCAGGGTCTGTCGCCGTGATCGGAATGCGAACACTTTCATTCTCGGAGATTTGCATCGGCGACAAGGCCGTGTCCGATCCCTGATAGATCAGCGCATCGAACCCAGCGGGGTCGTTGAACCAATCCTCGGCCGCCTGCCGCATATCCGCGACAGTGGCATGGCCGGTCAGTTCGACCTCTAGCGCGGCCAGCAACGTGTCGGTTGACGGCAGCGGCGAAACATCCGTGGCCGCACCTGAATACAAGCTACGCCCGCCCGCCCGCGTGTTCAGCGCCGAGATGATCGTATCAAGCTCATTGCGGGCCTGCACGGATGCGTTCTCATGGCTGACGGCCTGGTTCGATGTCCCGAAAGACAGCATCGAGGCGGTGAATTCACTGACCGCATCGTCAATGGTCGTCAGGCTCAGCTGCATGGCATCGGTGAACAAGCCAGCCTCCGAGGTTGAGACCTGATAGGCGTCCAGTCGCGACAGGCTGCGGTCCAGATCCAAAAGGTAGGAATAGTCCCCATCCAGATGCCCCGAGACATCCTGAACCTTGCCGGTGGACATTTCGTAAGACAGGGTTTCGATCTGGGTTTTCAATTCGGTCGATCGGGCCTTCAACGTCATGCCGCGCGCCAGATCACCGATAGAAGTCAAATTCATCATCACAACCTCAGCAAAGTATCCATCAATTCATCCACGACCGAGATGACCCGGGCGTTCGCCGCATAGGCTTGTTCAATCTCAATCAGGTTCTGCAGTTCCTGATCCGTATCGACGCCGTCTTCGGCCTCGATCCGGGCCATTTCCAGCTGCGCGCTGTTGGCAAAGGTCAGGCGCTGGCTTGCCGCATGGGCGTCGGCCCCGGTTCGGGACATCAGCGCCTCGGTCAGGTCCGAGGCCCGCATGGCCCCGGTTCCAAATGGCGCCCCCGCCACAGCGCGCGCGTCGCTGAGCACCGCACCAAGCGCCTGCAACTGTGTGGCATTGCCCGGATCTCCGGGTGCTGCCGCGCCAAGACCATCCCGCAACCGCCAGCTTTCGCCCCCATTGTCGGGGTCAACAACCGTATTCAGACTGATGCGAGAGGCCAGCCCGGCCGGGGCCGTCGCGTCGAACCGGTTGCCTGCATCGGTGAACAGGCCCGCATCGGTCGGCAGTGCGGTTGGGTCCAGGCCCGGTGTTTCGAACCGTTCGATCAGATCGCGGGCGACCGAGTCCAGATTGGCCTGCACCTCAACCGCCAGCTCGTCACGGATCTGGAACTGCGCCATCAGCGCGCCGCCCCGGATTTGCGCACCGTCGCCGCTGGTGCGCACCGGGTTGCCGTTCATTTCCAAACCCGACAGCAGGCCATTGCCCACCGTCATGTGGGGTTTGGTGTCGCCGGTGGTCGTAAAGGAGAACTGCGCCGCCGTTCCCTCCAGCAGGATCAGACCGCCATCGGAATAAAGCGAGACCTGATCATTCGCACGTGGCACCGCATTCACGGGCACCAATTCGTTGACCTGATCAATCAGAACCTGCCGTTGATCCAGCAATGCCCCTACGTCCCCGCCCGTATGTTTGACCGAGGGGATTCGGGCATTCAGTTTCTCAATGTCTTTGAGGGTCTGATTCAGGCGATCCACCTGTTTTCCGATGGTACGGTCCGCGTCTGACCGCATCTGTCGGACGCCCTCCGAGGCGGAATTGATCCGATCCGCCAGATCGCGCCCTGCGCGCGCGACCTGATCCAGCCGTTCCGAGGAATCTGGCAAGCTGGCCGCCGTGATCAGGCTGCTGTCGAAATCCGCCAGCCTTGCAGCCAGCGAGGTCTGGTCATCCGCGGACCCGACGACCCGCTCAACACCGGTGTGAAACTGTGACAGGGCGGTCTGATATCCAAGCTCGGCATCGGTGGCGCGGCGGTTTGCGGTCAGGACCGGGTCGTGGTTGCGCACCACGCCAACCGTGCGCACCCCCTGACCCGAGATCACATTCGTCGTCAATTCCAGCGACCTGCGTGCAAAGCCGGGGGTCAGCGCATTGGCGATATTGTCCGAAACCACCGATGTGCCCCGGCTGGCGGCGGTCAGACCGCTGACGGCGTTGTTGAATGCGGTCGTCATATTCATCTGACAGCCCCCTTTTCCGGCTCAAAGCCCAAATCAGCGTTTGATATTGGTGGTTTCCTGCAACATCTCATCCACGGTCTGGATCACCGTCGCGCTTGAGGAATAGGCGCGCTGGGTCTGGATCAGCGAGGTCAGCTCGGTTGCGATGTCGGTGGTCGATTCCTCGCGCGCAAAGGAAACAAGATCGCCGGTCGGCCCCTCACCTGCGTTCCACAGGAAGAAGGTGCCGCTTTCGCGTGATGGCGCATAGGTCTGGCTGTCCAGTGCCGTCAGGCCGTTGGGATTGGGCACATCCGCCAGCGGAATCTGGAACATGCGACGGCTGACACCAGTGTCATAGAAGGCGTAGACATAGCCGTTTTCATCCACCTGCACGCTGGTCATTGTCCCAACGGCAGACCCGTCGCGTGTGATCGAGACCGGGGCGAATGTGTCGGACAATTGCGTGATTCCGTCCGGGTCATTAATCTCGCCAATATTGATCTCCATCGGGCCGCCCGCGACGTTGACAATGACGCTGCCGGTGGCCGGGTCATAGGCCCCGCCCGAAACGGTCGCGACGCTGGCCAATGTCCCCCCGGCAGTGCGGCTGTCGGTGAAGGTTAGCGTATATTCCCCGATCACCGCCCCGCCCGAGGCGGAATCGCGCAGGATCATCGTCCATTCATTACTGGTCCCGGTGGCGGGGACGGTTGGCACCAGTTCAATGTCGACGCTTTCGGATTTGCCGAGGTTGTCGAAATACTCAACCGACAGGGGCTGAGAATCGCCGGGAGCACCCGCATCCGTTGCTGTCGCAGGCAGGTTCATGCGCAGGTTCATCTGCGTGGTCGGCGCGCCCGACAGCTGATTGACGCTCAGCTGCACAGGCTCCAGCGCGGCCGGGGTATCGCGGGGAACCGACGGGATCGAGCCATCCGGGTTTGCGCGCCATCCTAGCAGGACGAGGCCAGATTCGGTGACCAGATACCCTTCTTCATTGGTGCGGAATGAGCCGGTCGAGGTCAGCAACATCTCATTCGAGCCGCCCGCGATTTGCGAGCTTGGGCGCACCGGCAGCATGCCCCGCCCGCGCACCGCCAGATCGGTTGAGTTGTTCGTGGTCACCAGCGACCCGCGCTGATCAATCAGACGTTGACTTGTGGTGCGGACCCCGCCCGCCGAATAGCTGCCGCCCTGCCCGGACGTGACCATCGAATGAAAATCCGTCTCGACCCGTTTATAGCCGAAGGTCGAAGAGTTCGCGATGTTGTCGGAAATCGTGGCCAGCCGGTTGGCGTTGGCCTTCAATGAGGCCACACCGGCATTCAGCGAGGAGGAAATCGTCATTGGCACGCCCTTCTGTTGCGTCAATCGTTGAAGCAACAGCTAGCGCACTGCCCCTTAACAGCGCGCTAACAGGTAAAATGCGTCCTATCCTTTCGCTGTCAGGTGTCGCGCAGAAAGATGATCTCGATCCGATTGTTGCGCACTGCCATGGGGTTTTCGTCGGACAGTTCCCGGTCGGCATGGCCGGTAACACGGTCCAGCCGGGGCGTCGAAAACCCCTTATCTTCAAGCAATTGCCGCACCATCTGCGCGCGTGAGGTCGACACATCCCAGGACGGATCGCGCGCCAGAACCACCGGTGAGGCGCGGACATGACCTTCGACCGCCACATCGTTTGTTACCAGGTCCGAGGACCGTGCCACCAAAAGCGCCAGCGCCCGCATCATCGGCGTGGGTGTATCCGTGCCCGATTCGAACAGGGGTTGGTCGTCAGTATCGAACAGTTCGACCACCAGCCCTTCGTCGGTGACGCGCGTGACTATGTGTTTCAGCACCTTATCCGACACCATGCTTTCGCCGGTATGCCCCAAAAGCTGCGCCTCAAGCGTCGAGAAATCGTCGGACGCCTCTTTGCCGCCATCGGGATTGACGCCGATCGAGCCACGCGCCTGCCGTGCGATCGTGGGATGACGCTTGGCCGCGCCGGATCCGTCCATCACCATCGTGTCTTCTGAGAACATGTTATTGCCGCCAAAGGCCCCATCGCCGCCCCCCGACACCGGATTGACCGGAATCGTCGGCGAGAAGTAATCCGCCAGCCCTTTGCGTTGCGTTTCGGTCGTTGCATTCAGCAGCCACATCAACATGAAGAACGCCATCATGGCCGTGACAAAGTCGGCATATGCGACTTTCCACGCGCCACCATGGTGGCCATCGCCACCGGACACACGTTTCTTCTTGATGATGATTGGCGCCGCATTGGTTTGCGCACCCATCTCCACCACCTTTTTCTATCACCCGACTACAGGCGTAGCCGTGCAGGTCTTAAGGTGGGCTTAACACTTAAAACTGTTCAGATTTCACCGCGGCGCCATGGGCCCGGCCCGCCGCAGAATCAGTTGCAGATGGTTGAAGCTGTTTTTGATCCCATCCGGCTCGGCCTTGCCAAAGAAGGCATCCAGTTCCTCATGCACGCGCACGGCCTGATCCAGCAGCGGGTCGGCGCCTTCGGAATACAGCCCCGCTTTGATCATCACCTCGGATTGTTCATAGCTGCCGACCAGTTTGCGGGTTTCCGCGATCATGCGGTTTTCCTCCTCGGACGCCGCGCCGGGCAGGCTGCGTGAGACCGAACGGCTGAGGTCAATGGCCGGGAATCGCCCACGCTCGGCAATGTCGCGGTTCAGCACGATATGCCCGTCCAGCACGCCGCGCAGGATGTCGGCCACAGGCTCATCCATATCCGATCCGGCCACCAGAACGCTGAACACGGCCGTGATGTCGCCCTGACCTGACGTGCCGGGTCCGGCGCGTTCGCACAGGCTGGCAATCAGCGGCGTCACGGATGGGGGGAAGCCGCGCAGCGACGGGGCCTCTCCCATGGCGACGGCGATTTCGCGATGGGCTTCGGCAAAGCGGGTCACCGAATCGGCCAGAAACAGAACATTCAGCCCCTGATCGCGCAGATATTCGGCCACCGACATCGCCGACCACGCGCAGCGCCGGCGCGCCAGTGCCGATTGATCTGACGTGGCGGCCACCACAATCGACCGCTTCATCCCCTCGGCCCCCAGCGCGTGTTCGACAAACTCATTCACCTCGCGCCCGCGTTCCCCGACCAGCGCGACAACAACGGCATCCGCCTGCATCGACTTGGCCAATGTGGCCAGCAGGGTCGATTTACCCACGCCCGATCCGGCAAACAGACCGATTCGCTGGCCCTGAACCACCGGCAGCATGGTGTTGAGCATGGCCAGCCCGGTCTCCATCCGGGTGCCCAGCGGTTTGCGGGCGACGGCGGGGGGCGGGGCCTGCATGATGTCGCGCTCCTGCGTGCCGGGCAGCAGCGGTTTGCCGTCCAGCGGTTTGCCGAACGGATCAACCACCCGCCCCAGCCAGTGCATCCCGGGCGCAAAAGCCGGGGTCTGATCCAGAATCACCCGATCCCCCAGACAGACGCCATCGGGTGCCGCCGTGGGCATCATGTGAATCAGATCCGATTCGACATGCAGCACCTCTCCGGCCAGATCCGGGCCGCTGCGTCGCCGCAAAGTCAGGTGGTCGCCGATCCGTGCCTGCCCCTCAAGCCATTGAATTTCAATGACTCCGCGCGCCACACCGGACACAAGACCCATATGGCGCACTGCGGACAGGCGGTCGAATTTGCATTTCAGAAAGCTTGGGTCGAGATCGGGCATCGTGGGTTCTCCAACGGGTTTCTGAAAACGGTTTCTAAAGGAATCGGGGTTAAGCCTTGATTGAAATTGATCGAGGGAGAAGCCCCGATGTTCTATGACCTGAACGTCTTTAAAACAGCGTACGCAATGGCAACCCATGCCGGGCAACGGCAGGCCGTCATCGCGCGCAACATGGCCAATGCGGATACGCCGGGCTACCAGCCCCGCGATCTTGAGGGCTTTCAAAAAGCATTCGAAAAATCGGGGGGTGAGGTCGCGATGACCGCCACCCGCGCTGCACATCTGAACGGTGCAAGCGCCCCGCAGACATGGGCCGAGTACGAGGCCGCGCCCTCGGGCGATCCCAATGGCAACGGCGTTTCTGTTGAGGAAGAAATGTTCAAAGCGGTTGAGGTCAAACGTCAGCATGACCGCGCGCTGACCATCTACAAATCCTCGATGAACATCCTGCGCAGCAGTTTGGGCCGGGCGTAAGGGGGCAGAGAGATGAGTGATTTTTCCCATTCCCTTGCCGCCTCGACCAGTGCCCTGCGGGCGCAATCGGCGCGGCTGCGGCATGTGTCCGAGAATATCTCGAACGCGGATACGCCGGGTTATCGCCGCAAGACCGTGCCGTTCGAAACCGTGCAGAAAGACGGGCGTGAGGTGGTGCAGACCGGGCGGGTCAAGCTGGACCGCCGCGACGGTTCGCGCATCTACGACCCCGGCCATCCTATGGCGGATGAGACCGGGCATTATCGCGGCTCGAATGTCGATCTGATGATCGAGATCGCCGACGCCCGTGAGGCGCAGCGCAGCTATGAGGCCAATCTCAAGATGTTCGACCAGACACGGCAGATGTCGTCGAGCCTTATGGAACTTCTCAGAAAATAAAGGACACCAGAATGGATATCCGATCCCTGACCGCGGCGCAGAATTACGCCGTTGCACGCCCGGCCACGCAGGCCGATCCCGATCACGCCGGAATGGCGCAAGGTCTGCGCAACACCTTTCAGGATTTCACCGCGACGTTGAAACACTCTGAGCAGATGTCGCAGGCCGCTATGACCGGGCAGGCCGATCCGCATGCGCTGGTACAGGCGCTGGCTCAGACCGAACTGGCCGTGGAAACCGCCGTGATCGTCCGCAACAAGGTGGTTGAGGCGTATCAGGAAATTCTGCGGATGCCGGTCTGACCTGATGCTGAGCGAAGGTCTCTTCTATGACATCGTGCGTCAGGCGCTTTGGGTCGCGGTCATCACCTCGGTCCCGATCCTGGCGGTGGCGCTGGTCTCGGGCCTGGTCGTGGGCCTGTTCCAGGCGCTGACCTCGGTGCAGGAAATGACGCTGACCTTCGTGCCCAAACTGATCGCCATCGTCATCGTGTTCTGGATTTCCATGGGCTTCATGACCCAGACGCTGGTGACCTTTTTCACCACAACCCTCATCCCGCTGATCGCCGGAGGTCGCTGATGGATACCGCCTATACCACCTTGTCCCGCCAGTCGGGGCTGATGAATGAAATGCGGTTGGTGGCGAACAATATCGCCAATGCCAACACCACCGGCTACCGCGCGCAGGGGCTGGTGTTTTCCGAGTTCGTCCGCGACATGCCGGGCAATCCGTCCCTGTCGATGGCGCGGGCCGAGGTGCGCAATACATCGCTGCAACAGGGTCTGCTGACCGAGACCGGAGGGGATTTCGATTTCGCCATCGAAGGCGACGGTTTCTTTATGGTCGAAACACCCGGCGGCAATCGGCTGACCCGGGCGGGGGCGTTTTCCCCCAGTGCCGAGGGCGATCTGGTGACCATGGACGGCCACCGGGTGCTGGACGTCAACGGTGCGCCCGTATTCATCCCGCCGGACGCGTCCTCAATCGACGTGGGCAGCGATGGCACGCTCAGCATTGAGGGGCAGCTTTTGGGGCAGATCGGGATCTACCGGGTCGAAGACCCCAAGACACTGGTGCGTGAGGGCAGCACCCAGTTCCGCGCCGAGGCGCAGATCGACCCGGTGGACAATCCGGTGGTTTTGCACCGGTTCCTCGAAGGCTCGAACGTGAACGCGGTGCATCAGGTCACCCGGCTGGTCGAGATTCAGCGAGCCTATGAGCTGGGCCAGAGCTTTCTGGAAACCGAAGACGAACGTGTACGCGGGGCGCTGAAGGCGCTGATGCGGTGACTTTAGAACGGAGGATTTGAACATGCGGGCATTGAAAATCGCAGCAACGGGCATGACGGCGCAGCAGATGCGGGTTGAGACGATCTCGAACAACCTCGCCAACACCAATACCACCGGCTACAACGCACGCCGGGCCGAGTTTGCGGATCTGCATTATCAACAGATGGCGCGCGCAGGCACGGTGAATGCCAATGACGGAACGGTTCTGCCGACAGGTATCCAACTGGGTCTGGGTGTGCGCCCCGCAGCTGTGACCGTGCAGCTGGCGCAAGGTGCCATTTCGGCCACCGGCAACGATCTGGACGTGGCCATCGAAGGGCGCGGCTATCTTGAGGTGACACTGCCCAACGGCCAGTCGGGCTTTACCCGCGACGGCAGCCTGAAACGTTCGGCCGAGGGGCTGATCGTAACGTCCGACGGATACGCCGTCACGCCCGAGATCACAATTCCCGACGATGCGCGCTCGATCTCGATCAACAGCGCGGGTGAGGTTTATGCCTATTTCGATGACACCGCCGACGGCCAGCTGCTGGGGGAACTGACGCTGGCCAGTTTCTCGAACGCCAAGGGGCTTGAGGCGATCGGCAGCAACCTGTTCAAGGAAACCGAAGCCTCGGGCGCGCCGGTTGTGGGAACCCCGGGCGAGGACGGGCTGGGCACCCTGCGGCAGGGTTATCTTGAGGACAGCTCGGTCGACGCGGTGCGCGAAGTAACCGAACTGATCGAGGCGCAGCGCGGATATGAGATGAACGCCAAGGTCATTTCCGCTGTCGATCAGATGATGGGCGCAACGACGCAGGTGCGGTGATGCGGTTTCTGATCCTATTGCTGATCCTGCCGATCTCAGCCCTGGCTGACATCGTGGTGCCAACCCGCACTATTCGCGCCAAGGAAATCATCTCGGCCACCGATCTGGAATTCAAGGCGCAGAACGTGCCCGGCGCGGTGACCAACCCCGAGTTTCTGATCGGGAAAGAGGCCCGTGTTGCCCTTTATCCCGGCCGCCCGATCCGCCAACAGGATGTCGGCGCGCCGGCCCTGGTGGATCGCAATGACCTGGTGGTGCTGATCTTTGACCGCAAACCGCTGTCGATCACCGCCGAAGGCCGTGCGCTGGGGCGCGGGGCTGCCGGGGACCGCATCCGGGTCATGAACCTGTCTTCCCGCACCACCGTAACCGGCCTGATCCGGCCCGACGGACAAATCGAGGTAAAATGATGTCAGGACTTACGAAATCACTGCTGTTCGCCGTTCTTGCCGTATCGGCCTGCGGGCGGGCGGATCATCTGGGCAAGCCGCCAAGCTTTACCCCCAATGAGGATTCGCCCGAGCACGTCGCCATGCTGTGGCCGGGCCTACCCCTGCACACGCAACCGCAGCGCACGGTCGACCGATCCTCGTTATGGAGCGGGGGGCAGAGCTCATTGCTGGGGGATCAGCGGGCGATCAAGAAGGGTGACATCCTGACGGTCGTGATCGAGCTGGATGAAAAGGCTGAATTTTCGAACGATACGGAACGCTCGCGTTCGGCATCGGAAAGTCTGGGAATTGTAGGCCTGTTCGGACTGCCGCAGAGGGCGGCAGAGCATTTGCCTGATGGTGCATCCCTGGCCGAAGCGGTCGAGATCGAATCCTCGTCGGAAAGCACCGGTGACGGTTCGGTCAAACGCAAGGAAAAGCTGACATTGCGCGTCGCTGCGACCGTGGTTGACGTGCTGCCAAACGGGGTTCTGTCGATCTCGGGTTCGCAGGAATTGCGGGTGAATTTCGAACTACGTGAATTGCTGGTCCAGGGCTATGTGCGCCCGCAGGATATCTCGCGCAGGAATGAGATCACCTATGACAAGATCGCATCGGCCCGCGTGTCCTATGGCGGGCGCGGGCAGATCACGGATGTGCAGCAGCCCCGATATGGCCAGCAGATTCTTGATGCTGTTCTGCCCTATTAAGAGGTTGATACGATGAAGAAACTTTTGCCCGTACTGATGCTTCTGGTTGGTTTGGGTGCCGGGATCGGTGCCGGGGTTTTTCTGGCGCCCTCCGGTGCCAAAGACATGGAAAAGCAGGACAAGGTGGAGGCCAAAGCCGACAAACCCAAAGAGAAATCCGCCAAAACCAAAGACAAAAAGGATGATGCGGGCGCGTTTGAATACCTCAAACTGACCAAGCAATTCGTGGTGCCGGTCGTGGATGCCGAACGCATTGAGGCTTTGGTCACCATGTCGCTGAGCCTTGAGATCACCCCCGGCAAAACCGAGGCCTTTTACGCGGTTGAACCCAAGCTGCGTGACGGCTTCCTACAGGTGATGTTCGATCACGCCAACACGGGCGGATTCGACGGAGCCTTTACCGAGTCCGACAATATGATGGTTCTGCGCAAGGCGCTGCTGGAAATGGCGCGCAAGGATCTGGGGGATGACGTCTCGCAGGTGCTGATCATGAGCGTCAGCCGCCAGGACGTCTAACCGAGCTGTTTCTTGGCCTGCGCCTGCTTCAGCGCAAGCATTTGGGCCGCCGACAGGTTTGCAACAGCCTGTTGGCGGCTAAATGCCATCCGCAACTTGTCCATTGCCGCCAGCTTTTGGGCCCGCAGCCGGGCCAGTTCCATATTCAGTTCACGGCGCGTGGCGGATTCCCATCCGTTCCACAAAACATCCGTGCCAGTGACGCGATACCCGTCGGTTGCGGCACTGTCCTGACGCGTTTGCCGGACCTGCGCGTCCAGCCGGGCCAGCTGTTGCTGCACGCGGGCTTCGGCCTCTAGTACCGGACGCAGCGCGTTGTATTCCTTTTGAAAGGCCGCATCGGTTACATGCCCAAGATCTGACAACGCATTTCGTTTCATCTGATCTGTCCTTTCGCCCGTTTGCGCATCGCTTCTGCAAACCGGATCGCGGCGGCGACCGGGCGGTAATGTTCCTCAGCGATTTCCTGGCCGACCTCGACCGCCGCATGCAACGCGCGTGCGGTAGGTGGATCAGAGTGGATGGGCACACCGGATTCGATGGCGCGGGCGCGGATCGCGGCGGCGACCTCATCGACACCCTTGGCCACACAGATCGGGGCCGATCCTGCCGTCCGGGTCCATTTCAACGCCACCGCATAGTGGGTCGGGTTGACGATCACCACATCCGCTTTGGGCACGTCCGACATCATCTGATTGGTGGCAATGTCCTGCGCGCGCTGGCGGCGTTGTTGTTTGACATGCGGATCGCCCTCGGCATCCTTGGTTTCGTCCTGAATCTCTTTGCGCGACATGCGGTTCTTGCGCATGTGCTCGGCATATTGCCACAGGTAGTCCACCACACCGATCGCCAGCGCCACGGCGATGACGATGAACAGAAAACGAAACAGCAGGTTCATCATCAACATGACCGAAGAGCGCGCGGGCGCGGCACTGGCCGACAGGATATCGCTCAGGTTCGCGCGCAGGAACAGGGTCAGGCAGGTTCCGTAGATCACCAGTTTCACAAAGCTCTTGGCAAATTCGAACAGCCCCCCGCGCCCGAATTTGTTCTTGGCATTCGATATCAGTGAAATGCGTGAGAGTTTCGGTTTCAGCTTGCTGGGGGCAAAGACCAGCGCGCGCTGGGCGATGAGGCTTAGCAGCACGGCGCTGGCCGGCAAGGCAAACAGGATCAGCACTGACAGCAGAGCGGTTTTCAGCATTCCACCAACAGGGCTGGCGGCGGGGCCTTCGGTCAGCAAAGGCGCGAAAGAATGGGACTGGTCGATCAGGACCACAAACAGGCTGCCCAACTGCTGAACGCCGAATTGCCCGGCCGCAAAAAGCGCGATGGCAAACCCGGTATAGGCAGCCACGACCGACAGGTCGTTGGATTTGGCCACCTCACCCTTTTCGCGCGCTTTCTGCAGTTTCTGCGGCGTCGGCTCATAGGACTTGTCGCTGTCGTCATCCGAGCCGCTCATCTGGAATCCTCAAGCGGGTTGACCATGAAGGCGAACAGGGCATCGGACCACACCGACAGGATGAGAGGCGTGCCAGCGAACAACAGAAACAGGCCCGCAAAGGTGATGGCGGGGGCGCCGACAAAGGCCACCATCAGCTGTGGCATCGCGCGGTTGATGACGCCAAGGGCAAGGTTATAGATCAGCGAGGCGATGACAAAGGGCATCGCCAGCGCAAAAGCCAACCCAAAGCTGCGCGCGATGTGCTGAACGCCCCAATGTGACAGGTCTTGCGCCATTGGGGCCGTGCCCATGGGAAACAAGGTGTAGCTGTGGATCAGAAACTGCGCGACACGGATGTGCAACCCCAGGATCACCGCCAGCGTCAGCCCGGCGAGTGTCAGCAGATACCCCATTGCGGGAACCGGATCGGCCGCCGCACCGCCAAGAATTTGGGACAGCGACGTCGCCTGCGCCGCGATGGACCCGGCGGTTTGCAGAGCCAGAACAAACAGGCGCAGGCCAAGGCCCAGAACCACGCCGATCAGCACCTCGATCACGATCAGGCGCGCCATCGGGAACAGGCCGGGCTCCGCGATCTGAGCCTGTATGGCGGGCGTGACGATCAGTGTAAAAGCCGCTGAGATCGCCAGTTTGACACGGGTCGGGATGCTGCGTTCGCCAAAGGCGGGCAGCAGTGAGACCATGGCAGATACGCGCAGAAACACGGCAAACAGGTGCCACAGGCCCTCGCCCAGCTGAGGCAGCAGCTCGGGCGGCAGGGCGATCACGCGGGCACCGTTCCGACCAGGGCCGGGCGCGCCTCAAGCCCGATTTCCTCAAAGGACAGAACCGGGTTTGCCACACCTCGCGCGTGCATGATGGTGCGCAGCAATCGCCGCCGCCGGGTCGAGGTGACGACGGCGGGAAACACCCCGTGATCGGCCGATTGCGTCACGCTGTCGACCACGCCATCCGCCAGCTTGTTGAACAGATTCGGCGGCAGCGCCACGTCCAGACCCGCATTGGGCGCGTCGATCTGGTAGGTCGAGAATGTATCCTCCCATTCCGGGGCCAGCTGGATCAGCGGGATCGAGCCATCGTCGCGCTTCATCTCGGCCACCAGTTGGAAGCCCAGCCGCTGCCGGACCAGTTCGCAGATGCCTTCGGGTTGTGTTGTGGTCAGCCGCGCTTCGGCCACGCTTTCGAGGATCAGCGCCATGTTGCGGATCGAGACACGTTCGTCCAGCAACAGCCGCAGCACCGCATGAAGCGTGTCGATCGGCACCTTGTCGGGGATCAGTTCATCCAGCAGCTTGCGGTTTGCCTCGGCCCGGACCGGATCGCTGAGCCGCGTCATCTCGGACAACAGGCGGCGCAGGGATTTCAGCGTCAGCAGACGCGAGAAATTCTGTTTGATGATCTCAAGCAGATGGGTGGCCAGAATCTCGGGCGGTGAGACGATGGTGGCCCCGCTCATCGCCGCGGCCTCTTGATCCTTGGGCAGAATCCAGCGGGCGGGGGCGCCATAGACGGGCTCGGTCACGTCATTGCCTTCGGGCAGCATGTCACGGTCATCCTGCACCAGCGCCAGCACCAGATCGGGGTTCAACACGCCACGCGCCTGTTCGACGCCTTGCACCTTGACCACATAGGTGCCCATGGGCAGATCGGCGCGGTCGGTCAGACGAATGTCAGGCAGGATCAGACCAAAGCTGGACGCAACATAGGTGCGCATATTGGCGATCCGCGCGTCCAGACCGGTGCCGGGGTTCAGCACCATGCTGACCAGATCGGGGGCAAATTCCAGATGCACGTCGTCCAGATCCAGAATGTCGCCAATGGCCTGCGATACCGGCGTTTCGTCCTGAGGGGCAGGTTCCAGCGCGGCCTCTTCCTCGGCCTTTTGTTTGCGGTGCACGTTGAAGGCGGCATATCCCAGCACGCTGGCCCCCAGAATGAAGGGCAGAAATGGCAGGCCGGGGACCAGCGCAAACAGCACCATCAACATCGCAACGGTGCCAAGCGCCGCCGGATGTTTGCCTAGTTGCGAGAAGATCGCGTTATCCGTCGCCCCCTGCGTGCCGCCCCGCGCCAGCAGCAGCGCAGACGCGATCGAGATGATCACCGCCGGGATTTGCG
Organism: Ruegeria sp. CH10; assembly: GCF_056537125.1. Lineage (NCBI taxonomy): Bacteria > Pseudomonadati > Pseudomonadota > Alphaproteobacteria > Rhodobacterales > Roseobacteraceae > Ruegeria > Ruegeria sp. CH10. The sequence goes on from NZ_JBQFQY010000009.1 coordinate 79,468, forward strand.
ACACCAGCCCGTCGCCCACGGTCAGGATGGCATAGGTCTCAAACGCCGAGGAAATCGGCATGCCATGCACGATCACGCCCATGATCAGGCCCATCACCAGATTCAGCAGTGTGATCAGCAAACCGGCAACCGCATCGCCTTTGACGAATTTCGATGCGCCGTCGAGCGAGCCGAAAAAGGTTGTTTCCTGCTGTTCCCGCTCGCGCCGCTCTTTGGCCTGTTGGTGGTCGATGGCACCTGCGGACATGTCGCTGTCGATGGCCAGCTGCTTACCCGGCATGCCATCCAGTGCGAATCGCGCGCCAACCTCGGCCATGCGGGCCGCGCCTTTGGTGATGACCATGAAGTTCACGATCAACAGCACACCGAACACCACCAGACCCAGGAATACACTGCCGCCCATGACGAAATCGGCGAACCCTTCGATCACGTCTCCAGCAGCGTTGGGGCCGGTATGCCCTTCACCAATGATCAGCTTGGTCGAGGACACGTTCAGCGACAGCCGCAACATCAGCGAGGCCAGCAGGATCGTCGGGAAGGATGAAAAATCCAGTGGCCGCTCAATGAACAGGGTCAGCGTAAAGATCAGGATCGCCAGCGCGAAGGAGGCCGCCAACCCGACATCCAGCACCCAGGCGGGCATCGGCAGGATCATCATCACGATGACCGTCATCAGCGCCAACGCCAGCAGCACGGTCGGTGAGAACAGGGAACGAGTGTCGATCTTGGGCACGCGTGCCTCCTAGTTGAACGAGATGAAGGCGCTGGCGGAGCCGGATGGCGGAACAAGTGACCCCAACGCGCCCCCGCCCGATTGTGGCAGGGTCACGGGGATCAGGGGTGTCGCCGCAGCGGTGAAGGGATCGTGCGGTTCCGGTGCCACCGGCACCGTTTGATCCAGCTGCGCAAGAACGGTTTGAAACCGGCCGGAATAGGCGTTGGCCAGCGACGGCGTGCGTGAGTGATAGGCCCCGACAGCGGCCTGCCACGAACCAAGCTCGGCATAGAGGTCGTTCAGAAAGCGCGCTGCGTAGGTGGCGTTTTCATCGGGGTCGAACATGGCGTCGATGGACCGGAACGCTTTGCCGTGCCAGCGATAATTGATCTGGAAGCAGCCGATGTCAAAGCTGCGTTTGCCCGCTTTGAAGATGTTGAAGACATAGGTCTTCGCCTCATATTCCGAGGTGAACCAAAACCCTTGTCCTTCAACATTGATGGTCCAGGGCCAGGGCTCTAACCGCCCATCCCGCAGGCGTCCGGTTTCAACCCGTGCAATGGCGCGCATCACATCAAGCGGTACGCCCTCAGCCAAAGCCGCGCGCCGGGCGGCAGCGTCGCATATCCCGGCCACGCGGGCATCGGACATGGCAAAGCCCTGTTGCGCCCAGCCAAGCGCAAGGAAACTCAGTCCAAAGATAAATCGATAGGGCATTCTGCCGGTCCGGGATTCTGATCCATCCCGGCCAAGCTAGTCCCGCTTGGGTTTACAGAGGGTTATCAGCCAATCAGATTCGATCAATCCGCCGCCCGAATACGACGCTGGTATTGGTGCGCAGCACGCCGGGGATTTTGGCCAGATCGTCGACCAGAATATCCAGATCCTCAAGGCGTGGGGCTTCGGCCGACAGCAGCAGGTCGAACTCACCATTGATGGACAGGCAGAGTTTTACCTCGGGGTAGGCCTCAATCCGTTTGATGATGCGGGTGGTTTCCTTTTGCTGCACTTCCAGCAGCACAACGACCTGCACGCGCGGGGCGTCTTCGGAGCTGTTCAAAATCACCGAATACCCGGCGATCAGACCGCTTTCCTCCATCCGGCGGATGCGTTCGTGCACGGTGGTCCGGGCCACGCCCAGCTTTGCCGCGATTTTCGAGGTTGATTCGCGGGCGTTGTGTTGTAACGCGGTGATGATACGACGGTCTAACTGGTCCATGGTGCGCAAGGTGTAGTCCAGAGAGGGCGCCGGGCTCAAGACGTGTCAGTGCGCGCGGTTGCGTGCGGCCAGATCAGGGATGCCGCCACAATGCCGGGCGCTGCGATCAATGCGATTGCAGCAAGCGTGGGGGCGGCCCCAAAGCGCGTCATCATCCACCCTGCAAACGGATACAAAAACAACCAGCACACATGCGAGAGGGTGAATTGCGCCGCAAAAATCGCCGGGCGATCCTCGGGGCGGGTCGAGCGGGTCAACAGGCGGCCCGAAGGCGTCAGCGTGGCTGAATAGCCGAAACCCGCGCAAGCCCAAAGCAAGGCTAGCCCGAACAGCGAGACCGGACCGAGGGCAAACGCAGCCGCAGCCGCAATCATGGTTCCCAATGCGATGACGGCCCCGGTCAACATAGTGCTGCGATCTGTGTATCTGTTCAGCAGTCCGGGCAGGGCAAAGGCGGCCAGCATCGACCCGCCTCCGTACCCGGCAAGCGCGATGGCCACGGCGCTGTCAGCCAGGCCGAGATCGCTGCGCACGATGACGACGGTGTTGACGATGACCATCGCGCTTAGCGCTGCTGCTGTCCAGGTCAGCGCCAGAAGCCCGCGCAGACGCGGCGTGCGCAGGTACAGGCGGATACCGCGGGTGGTTCGGTCATAAATCCCGCGCCGCGCAGTTGGTTTGGGTGAGGGCAGCGCCACCGAAATCACCAGCAGTGCCGAGGCGGCGAACCCAAGGCCCGTGCCCCAGAACAGGCTGTCAAAGCTGACCGCCAACAGCAACGCAGCGGCAAGCGACGGGCTGAGCAGGCTTTCCAGATCATAGGCAAGACGCGACAGCGACAGAGCCTTGGTATAATCCTGCTCGTCCGTCAGGACATCCGGTATGGTGGCCTGAAATGCCGGTGTGAATCCGGCCGAGGCTGATTGCAGAAAGAAGATCAGCACATAGATCTGCCAGATCTCGGTCACGAAGGGCAGGCAGATCGCGACGCCCGCGCGCACAAGATCCAAAGTCACCAGCATCCGGCGACGGTCAAAACGGTCGGCAAAGGCGGCTGCGATGGGGGCGACCGTGACATAGGCCACCATCTTGATCGTCAGAGCTGTCCCCAGAACCAGCCCGGCGGCTTCTCCGGCCAGATCGAAAGCCAGCAATCCCAGCGCAACCGTCGCCAGACCGGTGCCCATCAAGGCCACAATCTGCGCCGCCAGCAAGTGGCGGTAAACGCGGTTTCGCAGTACATCCAGCATGTTGGGGTCGGACCTGTTGTGGCAATTCGCACCTGCCCTAATTGTCAGCCCAAAACCGCCAAGGTCAAGAAACCCGCGCAACTTGGTCGCATTCTATTGATAGCGTTGAGTTTGCGGCCCAAACCTCCTATCTCGGGGGCGATACCTGACAAAGGAAGACCCGCGTGGCGAACCACCTTTATAAGAACGACCTGCCGGACGGGTTGGATTTGGGCCCTGTTGTGGCCATTGATTGCGAAACCATGGGGCTGAACCCGCATCGCGACCGCCTGTGTGTGATCCAGATGTCGGGCGGCGATGGCAACAGCCACATCGTGCAGGTCGAAATAGGCCAGACCGAGGCCCCGAACCTGTGTGCGATGCTGGAGAACCCCAACGTCCTGAAGCTGTTCCATTTTGGCCGCTTCGATATTGCGGCGATGTACCACGCGTTCGGGGCGCTGGCCGCGCCGGTCTATTGCACCAAGATCGCCAGCCGTCTGGTGCGCACCTATACCGACCGGCATGGGCTGAAAAACCTGTGTCAGGAACTGATCGGTGTCGACATCTCAAAACAGCAACAGATGAGCGATTGGGGCGCCGAGACGCTGACAGATGCCCAGCTGGACTATGCAGCCTCGGACGTATTGTATCTGCACCAGTTGCGTGATGCGTTGGATGGTCGCCTTGCCCGTGAAGGTCGGACCGAGATGGCACAGGCGTGTTTTGACTTCTTGCCGATGCGTGCGAAGCTTGACCTCGCCGGTTGGCCCGAAACGGATATTTTTGCGCACTCATGACCGATTCCGAAGCATTTCTGAAAACCGCCCGACAGGTCGTCACGGATGAAGCCCGTGCACTGGACGTTCTGGCCGAAGGGCTGGACGACCATTTTGCCGAAGCGGTGCAGCTGATCCTGCAGGCTCCGGGCCGTATCATCATCAGCGGTATCGGCAAATCGGGCCATATCGGTCACAAGATCGCCGCCACGCTGGCCAGTACCGGCACGCCTGCCTATTTCGTGCATCCGGCCGAGGCGAGCCACGGTGATCTGGGCATGGTGTCCAAGGGCGATGTGGTTCTGGCCATCTCGAACTCGGGCGAGGCGCCGGAACTGGTGAACCTGCTGGCCTTTACCCGCCGCTTTGGCATTCCGCTGATCGGCCTGTCCAGCAAGCCCGAAAGCACCCTGATGAAACAAGCGGATGTGCACCTGCTGATCCCGTCACTGGGTGAGGCGTGTGGCTTTGGCATGGTGCCCTCGATCTCGACCACGCTGACACTGGCCATGGGCGATGCGCTGGCGATTGCGCTGATGAAGCACCGGGATTTCAAGCCCGAGGATTTCCGCGCCTTCCATCCCGGCGGCAAGCTGGGCGCGCAGCTGTCAACCGTGCAGGATTTGATGCACAAGGATCTGCCCCTGGTCTCTATCGATACGCCCATGAGCGAGGCGCTGCTGGTCATGAGCCAGAAAAGCTTTGGCGTTGTGGGCGTCACCGATGCGGCAGGCAGCCTTTTGGGCATCGTCACCGATGGCGACTTGCGCCGGAACATGGACGGCTTGCTGGACAAGACCACTGCCGAGGTGATGACCGAGAACCCCCTGACCATCGCGCCCAACGCCATGGCGGAAGAGGCGGTTGCGATCATGAACGACCGCAAGATCACCTCGCTTTTTGTCGTAGACCCCGACGCGCCCGGTCCGGCGCAGGGGCTGTTGCATATCCACGACTGCCTGCGCGTCGGGCTGGGCTAGGCGGAGGGTATTGCGGTGGACGGACATTCACGCATGGTTCAGTTCTTCAAGGTGGTGCTGCCATTGGTGGCCATCCTGATGCTGTCCACCGTGTTCCTTCTGTCGCGCAGCATCGAAACCGATGTGAATGTGCCGTTCACTCAAAAGGACATCGAGGAACGGCTGGCGGATCAGGTGGTCACGCAGCCCAATTACCGCGGCACGACCCGCAAGGGCGAAGAGGTTCAGATCCAGGCGATCCGGGCCACTCAGGGCACCGAGAACTCGGTTCCCACCGCCGCTGAATTCCGGGGGCGGATGGGCTTGTCCGATGGCGGGGTGATCACGCTGGATTCCAATTCGGGCATGATCCGACCCGACAAGAACACCGCCACATTCGTGGGGGATGTTGTTATCACCTCGACCGATGGCACCGAAATCACGACCGATTTGCTGAATACCGCGCTGGACGAAATCCGCGGGGACGCGCCCGGACAGGTCAATGGCACCGGGATTATCGGGAACTTCACCGCAGGCGGCATGCGCTTTGGCACCGAAAAAACCGATGGACCTGTGCATATTATTTTTACAGACGGCGTGAAACTGATATACGAGCCGGAAAAAGCAGAAAGATAACCTGTGTTCGACTTTCGATTTGTCCCCTTTTGTGTTGCTTTGATGTTTGGCACTGGTTCTGCTGTGGCGCAGGAAACGCAGGTGGCGTTTGGCGCGACCAAGGCCGATCCGACCCTGCCGGTCGAGGTGACGTCAGAGCGGCTGAACGTCAATCAAGAGGACGGGTCGGCCGAATTCTTGGGCAACGTGATCGTCATTCAGGGCGAAATGCGCCTGACGGCGGAACGGGTTCTGGTCATCTACAACGAAGACCGTTCGGGCATCGAACGGATGGAAGCGACCGAGGATGTGGTTCTGGTCAGCCCGCCCGATGCGGCTGAGGGCGACTGGGCCGAATACACCATCGACTCGGGCGAGATTGTGATGAAGGGTAATGTGCTGCTGACGCAAGGTCCCAGCACCATCAGCGGCGATCAGATGAATGCCGACCTGACCGCAGGCACCGCGACGATGACCGGCAATGTCAAAACCATTCTGCAGCAGGGCGCCAACTGATGGCGCGTCCCGAACTGACCGTGGCCCAGGGCAAATCCGGTCTCAAGATTGAAAAGCTACGCAAATCCTACCGCAAAAAAACGGTGATCCGCGACGTGTCGATGACGCTGGACCGGTCCGAGGTTGTGGCGCTGCTGGGACCGAACGGGTCGGGTAAGACCACAACGTTCTATTCGGTCGCCGGACTGGTGTTCCCCGAGGCGGGCACGGTCACCATTGACGGACAGGTTGTGACGACCCTTCCGATGTACCGCCGCGCGCGTTTGGGTATCGGCTACCTGCCGCAGGAAATGTCGATTTTCCGCGGGATGAGTGTCGAAGACAATATCGCCGCCGTGCTCGACATCACAGTTCAGCACGCTCATCGCCGCAAGGAGCGGCTGGAAGAGCTGCTGTCGGATTTCTCGATCGAACATCTGCGCCGTGCGCCAGCGCTGGCCCTGTCAGGCGGTGAGCGCCGCCGGGTCGAGATCGCGCGCTGTCTGGCCGCCGATCCGAAATATCTTTTGCTGGATGAGCCCTTTGCGGGGGTCGATCCGATCAGCGTAGGCGATATTCGCCATCTGGTGGCCGATCTGAAGAAACGCGGCATCGGGGTTCTGATCACCGATCACAACGTGCGGGAAACGCTGGAAATCGTGGACCGCGCCTATATCCTGCATGACGGACAGGTTCTGATGTCCGGCAGTCCGGATGAGGTGGTCGAGAACGAAAACGTCCGCCGCGTCTACTTGGGCGAAAATTTCCGTATTTCATAAGCTTGTGCAGGAATGCGCCGAACGCATGGCGGAAATCACGTATATACACGTCTGTTTTGATTGACTCTTCCGTCGTCTCTTGCCTCAATTGGGGTATGGCATTTCTTCGGTTCCCGACTGGATCATGGTGCCCCTTCCTGGAAGGGCGAAAGGTAGGACTACCCGGGGAATTGCCGTTATCCCCCACCCGATAAAAACAAGTGCGTCGCGTTACGTGACGTCAGAATGGGTGTGAATTGTGAAGGAGATCACATGCGTTACCAAATCAGCGGAAAACAGATCGACATCGGCGAAGCACTGCAAACTCATGTGCAGACCGAACTTGGCGAGGTTGTTGGCAAATATGCTCAGCGACCGACCGACGCCAATGTCGTCTTTTCCCGTTCTGCGCATGAATATGTTTGCGAAACCACCGTGCATTTGTCCACCGGCCTGACAGCGCAGGCCAAGGCCCACGCGACCGAGATTTACGCGGCGTTTGAGGGCTGCTGCGACAAGATGGAAACCCAGTTGCGCCGGTATAAACGGCGGCTCAAGGACCACCACAAAGATCGCGCCGAGCCGGTTGAACTCTTTGGGGCTTCCTCTTATATCCTCGCCTCTGACGAATCTGAATCGGCTGATGAGCCCGAAACGCTGCAGCCGATGATCGTGGCAGAGATGGAAACCAAGATCCCGTCGCTGAGTGTTGGTGAAGCCGTTATGCAGATGGAACTGGCTGGTGCCCCGGTGCTGGTGTTCCGGAATGAAAACAAGGACGGGTTGAACGTCGTTTACCGCCGGGAAGATGGCAATATCGGCTGGATCGATCCGTAACAGGCAAGAGATTTAGGCTCGCCCCTGCGCAAGCGGGGGCCCGCCATGGAGCGTGACAATGGAGCTTTCGAGCATACTCAAGCCCGAAGCAGTACGTGTATTATCTGCAGCATCCAGCAAAAAGCGGCTGTTTCAGGAAATTGCCGATGTGGCTGACACGACGCTGGGTCTTGACGCGCAGACGGTCGTTGACGGCCTGTTGGAACGTGAAAGCCTGGGACCTACGGGTGTAGGCCACGGCGTGGCGTTGCCGCATGCGCGCGTGGCCGAGCTCGAATCTGTCTCTGGTGTCTTTGTCATGCTGGAAAAGCCGATTGATTTCGGCTCGGTTGATCGTCAGCCGGTCGATTTGGCCTTTGCCCTGTTCGCACCCGAAGAGGCAGGTGTTGATCACCTGAAAGCACTGGCTTTGGTGTCGCGTACACTGCGCGATACATCTGTTTGTGCGAAATTGCGGGCCAATCCGGATCCGGTCAAACTCTATGCGATTTTGACCGAAGCCCAATCGATGCAGGCTGCTTAAGACGCTGTCAGTTACAAAAAAGCCCCCGGTTTTCCGGGGGCATTTTGTTTTAGCCGCCGGTTCCCATTTCCAGCGTCCACCAGATTTTGCCGCCACCTTCCTGATGCCAGGCAAAGCCCATCTGGCTGGCTTTGGGGTCCATGATCACAGATCGTGGGCCGGGTTGCTGCATCCACGCGGCCAGGGTTTCTGTTTCGGTCTCATAGGTCTCAGAGATCGCCTCGCCCAGGAACGTCCCGAAATACCCAACGCGCTGGGCGCGATCGATCGGTGACGAGCCGTCGGAACCAAAGTGCCACGGCCGGTTTTGGCGGGCCATATCCTTGGAATGGGTCGCGGCTGCGGCGTTCAATTGTGCGTTCAGCTGTACCGGCTGCAGCCCCTGCGCCTGGCGCAATGCGTTGACCGAATCAAGCATGCGGAATTGCAGTTTTTCGGGATTGCCGCGAATCTTGTAAACCGTCGGCAGAGGCCGTCCGTCCGCCCCGTAGGTTGGGGTGCTGCTGGGGGAACATGCTGCCAGTGCAACAAAACAGGCAAATAGTAAGGAAAATATACGCGTCATGATCGACCTGGTGATTGATTTAACCTAGGGCATAGCGCGACAGACCGTCTGGGGCAAACGCACAATACCGCGCTTATGCGTGATTCTGCCGGTTTGATTTGCGACTGAAGCATTCTGGCCATAAAATACATCTAATTTCAGCCTGGCCTTAGCAAAGGACCGCGACACATGGTCAAAAAACACTTTCACACCCCCACCCGCCGCGGATTCCTGGCCGGTGCGTCGACCCTGCTGGCGACGCCTGCGATTGCCCAGTACATCCCCGGCGACCCGCTGCGCCCCGCGCCCGAGCCGGAACCGGAGGTTCGCCGCAACATCTCGGGATTCCGGGCGCTGGACTGGCAGCCTTACTTCTCGAATACCGATAACGGCGCAATTTTGGTCGATACCGTTTCGCGCGCGCTGCATTATTGGTCAGAGGATCAGACCGTGTACAAGCTGTACCCCTCCTCGGTGCCTTTGACCGAGGAATTGACCCGCCGGGGCCGCACCAGTGTGATCCGCAAGGTCGAAGGGCCAAGCTGGGCTCCGACTCCGTCGATGAAAAAGCGCAACCCGGAATGGCCGGACTATATTCCTCCGGGTCCTGATAACCCATTGGGGACACACGCTTTATACCTGAGCTGGAAATATTACCGCATCCACGGCACCCACGATACACGCAAAATCGGGCGCAGATCTTCGAACGGCTGTATCGGTCTGTTCAACGAGGATATTGCGGAACTGTTTTCAATGGCGAATGTTGGCACGCAAGTGTTGCTTATTTGACGACATTTTCGCGCACGAACCCGCTTGCCGCTCAAGTTGTAATTGCATTCCAGTCGGATAGCTGATTAGTAAAAACATACGAGGTAAGTCTTGGGTGTGCGGTTTCGCTATTTGGAGCCGTGCAAATTCTGGAGGTTAATATGAAGAAACTCGTTCTCGCCGCTGCACTGACTGCTGCTGCTTCGACCGCCTACGCGGGCAACCTGGAAGAGCCGATTGTTGAAGCGCCGGTTGTTGTTGAGGAAACTCAAGGTTCGTCGCAGGGCATCATCCTGCCGCTGATCCTGCTGGTCGTTGTTGCTGCTGCTGTTGCCGCAAGCTAATTTGACGAGCACCATCTAGAGAAAAGGCGGTGGAGTTCTCCACCGCCTTTTTTCATGCTTGATTATCGGGTTTGAATGGCCGGTCAGTCCAGCCAACCCTTGAGATTGTCTTCGATCACCTTGCCAAGCGCCGCAATATGCGCGTCGTCATCGTTCAGGCATGGGATGTAGGTAAAGGTCTCGCCGCCGGCCTCTTCAAAGCTTTCCTTGATCTCTTCGTTGATCTCTTCCAGCGTTTCGATGCAATCGGCGGAAAACGCGGGCGCAATCACGGCGATATTCTTCTTACCTTGCCGCGCCAATTCGGCCACATGCTCGACCGTATAGGGTTTCAGCCATTCCTCGGGCCCGAATCGCGACTGGAAGGTCGAGACCAGCTGATCATCTGCCCAGCCCAGCCGCTCTTTCAGCAGGCGTGAGGTTTTGGCGCATTGGCAGTGATAGGGATCGCCCTGCTGCAAATAGCGGTCCGGCATGCCATGATAGGAACAGACCAGAATATCGGGCTTGGTCTTCATCGCCGCATAGGCTTGTTCCACCGACCCGGCCAAAGCGTCGATATAGGCGGGCTCATCAAAATAGGCAGGCACGGTGCGGCTGGCGGGTTGCCAGGCTTCCTCCATCAATGCGCGGAAGAACTGGTCATTTGCGGTGGCGGTCGTCGCCCCTGCGTATTGCGGATAAAGCGGGAAGAACAGGATGCGGTCGCAGCCTGCCGCGACCATCTCGCGGACTTTTGATTTGGTCGACGGGTTGCCGTAACGCATGCAGAAATCGACCATCACCCGATCGCCATAGCGCGCCTGCATCGCATCGCGCATCTTGGTGGTTTGGTCCTTGGTGATCGTCATCAGCGGGCTTTCGCCCTTGTCGTGATTCCAGATCGATTTATACGCCTCGCCCGAGCTGAAGGGCCGTTTGGTCAGGATGATTCCTTGTAGGATCGGCTGCCACTTCCATTTCGGGTAGTCGATGACGCGCTGATCCGACAGAAACTCGTTCAGGTAACGGCGCATGGGCCAATAGCTATAGTCATCCGGGGTGCCCAGATTGGCCAGCAGGATGCCGACACGGCCCATTTTGACCTTGGGATGGTCGGCGGGGGCGTGGGATGGGCGAGTGGCGTCAAACATGGGTCGCTTCCTGAATTTCTGCGTACCGGGCTGAGATAACCGGAAAAACCCGGGCGTCAATCGGACAGTTTGCCTTCTTTTGCCCCAAGCGCGTCGGCAAGGCGGGTTTGGGCCGATCCGGGACGCAGCGGTTTTTGCTGGCTGTCATCGGGGGACCATCCGGTCAGGCAGATCAGCTCATACGTGGCGGCCAGACGTCCCTGTGGAGTTGTGAAGTTTTCGGCATAGATCTGCTGGGCGCGGGCAAAGACCTGCCGCCTGGTGGGGCGTTTCACCCGATCAGACAGGCTGTTGGTTTCGCCCATCGCGCGCAGATCACGCATCAGGTGGGGCAGGTCGCGATATTCCGCCGTCAGGCGCGCGGTGTCAGCGACGGGCAGGGCGAGGCCGGCCCGCTGCAGCAACCCGCCCAAATCGCGCAGCTCGGCCATGGGCGCAATGCGAGGGCTGAGTCCGCCGGTCACCTCAATCTCGGCCTGCCCGAGGGCCGCGCGCAGTTCATGCAGGGTTTCGCCGCCCAAACAGACCACCAGCAACAGCCCGTCGGGCCGCAGGGCGCGGTGGCATTGGATCAGTTGCCCCACCGGATCATTGGCCCAATGCAGCGCCATCGCGTGGATCACCAGATCATGCGCGCCTGGGGTCAGGTCCAGCACCTCGTCATCACCAACGACATGTGCGCCCGGCAACACATCCCGCCAGACTTGCGCAAACGGGGTCACGATCGCCGGGGCCGTAAAGGTTTTGTTAACCATGGAGAGTCGATCCTGCACCTCGTCCACCGCGGCGTGATGCAAAAACATGGCGTCTTCCCGCGCGCGGGCACGGTGCCGGGTCAAAGCCCTGCGATCGAACAGAGAGGGTGCGTTGGACTCAGGCAGTTTCATAGGGCGCAATTATCGCATCTGGCCGCGGATTCAAACCGCCGTTCAGATGATCTATCCACCGCGCTGCATGGGCTGCGGTGAGTTGACCGAGACGGATTTCGGCCTTTGCGGTGCCTGTTGGCGCGAGACGCCTTTTATCGGCGGCACGGTGTGCGAAAGCTGCGGTGTTCCCCTGCCCGGTGAGGCAGATGGCCACCGGATCGAATGCGATGACTGCATGAAAACGCCGCGCCCCTGGCAGGCCGGGCGCGCCGCGCTGCTTTATGACGGCAAGGCACGGTCGATGATTCTGGCGTTGAAACATGGCGACAGGCCGGAACTGGCACGGCCCGCCGCCGGGTGGATGGCGCAGGCTGGCCGCGACTTGTTTCACAAGGATATGCTGATCGCCCCGGTGCCTTTGCATTGGTCGCGGCTGCTCAAACGGCGCTATAATCAGTCGGCCCTGCTGGCGCAGCATCTTGGGCGGCAAACCGGGTTGGAAACCTGCCCCGACCTGCTGATCCGCCGCGTCAAAACCCCTGTTCTGGATGGGAAAACCGCCGATGAACGCGCGGACACGCTGGAAAACGCCATCGCGGCCCATCCCAAACGGGTCAACAGGATGCAGGGCCGCGATGTGCTGTTGGTGGATGATGTCATGACCTCGGGGGCGACGCTGGCCGCCTGTACGCGTGTCTGCAAAGATGCAGGCGCAAATCATATTTTCGTGTTGACCCTAGCGCGCGTTGCCAAGGATGCCTAATTCGCGGAAGATTACGCGAAACCCGAAGGGACGATTTATGAAACCGGTTGAAATCTACACCTCGCCGCTCTGCGGCTTTTGCCACGCGGCCAAACGCCTGCTGAAACAGAAAGGCGTCGAGTTCAAGGAAGTCGATGTGTTCATGCACCCCAAGCGCAAGCCCGAGATGATCAAGCGCGCCGGCGGCAAACGGACCGTTCCGCAGATTTTCATCGGTTCGCAGCATGTGGGCGGCTGCGATGAGCTTTATGAGCTGGACCGTCAGGGCAAGCTGGACCGCCTGCTGGCGGCATGAAGACCGCGCTGCTGCAACTCACCTCGTCGGATGATCCGTCTGACAACCTGACCACGGTGCGCGCCATGATGGCCGAGGCCGCCGGGCAGGGCGCGCGGTTCATCCTGACGCCCGAGGTGACCAATTGCGTGTCCAACAGCACGACGCGGCAGCAAGAGGTTCTTCAGTTCGAAGAAGATGACATAACGCTGGCTGGCCTGCGCGAACAGGCCAGCGCGCTGGGCGTGTGGCTGCTGATCGGCTCGTTGGGGATCAAAACCCACGATGCCGATGGCCGCTTTGCGAACCGGTCGTTCATGATCGACCCGCAGGGGCAGATCGTGGCGCGCTATGACAAAATCCACATGTTCGACGTGCAGGTCTCGGACTCTGAGACCTTCCGCGAATCGAAGAATTACCGCCCCGGCGACCGCGCCGTGGTGGCCGAGACCGCGTTTGGCAAGGTCGGTATGGCCATCTGCTATGACATCCGGTTTCCGCATCTGTTTGCCGCTCTGGCACAGGCCGGGGCGCGGATTCTGACGGTGCCAGCTGCGTTTTCGCCGGTCACGGGGGCGGCGCATTGGGAATCGCTGCTGCGGGCGCGGGCGATTGAAAACGGCGCTTGGGTGCTGGCCCCGGCGCAAACCGGCGAACACCGGAAAACGCGTGGCAAAACGCGGTACACGCATGGTCACAGCATGGTCGTTGCCCCGTGGGGAGAGGTCGTCATCGACGCAGGTACCGATCCAGGCATTCACATTTTCGATTTGGATGATAGTTCTGTGACAGAGGCGCGCCGCCGCGTGCCTTCATTGACCCATGTGCGGCCTTTCACCGGCCCCTGATCCAGAACCGAAGATATGACGGACGAGAAAAATGCCCTCGCGGTCACGCTGTTCAGCGAGATCCTGACCGCCGACCAGCTATTGCGCAACCGGCTGAGCCGGGTGCTGCCCAAGGGCATGGAAATCTCGCATTTCTCGGTGCTGAACCATTTGGTGTTCGTGGGGGATGAACGCACCCCGGCGCAACTGGCCAGCACCTTTCACGTGACGCGCGGGGCGATGACCAACACTTTGGCCAAGCTGGAATGGGCCGGATACATCCACATACGCCCCGACTGGGACGACGCCCGCCGCAAAATGGTCGCCATCAGTCCCGCCGGTCGGAGGGCGAGAGATCAGGCGATTTCCTCGATTGCGCCGCTGATCAACCGCGTGGTCGGAGAGCTGGGACTGGAACGCGTCCGCAGTACGTTGCCCGTGCTGAGGGATTTGCGGTTGCAGTTGGAGGGGGAGTAGGGTTTGGCTGCGGTGCAGTGCAAGACAACAAAACTCGATCAATTGGAAATGTTCGATCAAAGAACGGGTTAAATCATTCTGTCTTTTGACAATTTAGGGATGAGCATGAATGCCATGGATTATGCATGAGAGTATTTCAGACCAAGAAGACGTGACGTGGGCGTTGCGGGATCTAACGACCGGCGCTGACAGAACGACCCCTAAAATTCACATGCCGACATTTGAAATTTCTGAAGATCAATACCCTTTGGATTTTCAACAAACCTCATCGCATACAGAGCTAACGGATTTCATGCGGGGCGGAGGTTTGGGTGTTGTTCTCGTCAGTCAAGCGTTCCGGGATTTGATCGAAGAAATGGATCCGGGACACAGCCTTTACTATCCAGTTGTTCTGCATTGCGATGATGGGCGCATTATCAAGGACGAGTATTTTCTTCATAAGTTCTCAGACTTTGTCGACGGCGGTGTCATAGTCGACGAGTCCGATGTCCAGCCAGTCGTGCGTAAAGGAAAGATTAGATTTTACAGCAGTTCGGCTTGGCCCAGGCTGGTTTGGCGCAGCGATAAACTCAAGGATCGCCACGTATTTGCGGATAGCTTTTTGCGCGACCGCTTTTGTGTTTCTGATGCGTTCCTTGAGGCGGCCGAAGACAAAGGCTTCAAAGGTTTCCAAAAAATCGAGGCCTTCATCCGTTATGCTTCCTGACCGCGTGTAGGCCAACAAGCGTAGGATGGGTTTACAACCCATCATCAATTCTCGGAAACCACAGGCAAGATGGGTTGAAAACCCACCCTACCCGGTCTTCACACTCGCCGTCACATAATTCACGCTCAAATCCCGGTCCGAGATCGACCAGCTCCACAGGATCGGGTTGAAGACGAAGCCCTTGCGGTCCACCGGGTCCAGCCCGGACTGTCGCAGCAGGTCGAACAGTTCGTCGGGCGTGATGAACTTGTTCCACTCATGCGTGCCGCGGGGTAGCCAGCGCATGACGACCTCGGCCCCGAAGATGGCCATGGCATAGGATTTCGGGTTGCGATTGATGGTCGAACAGATCAGCAACCCGCCCGGTTTCAACAGCTGCTGCGAGGCGGTCAGGAAACCCAGAGGATCGGCCACATGCTCGACCACCTCCATGTTTAGCACCACGTCGAACTGTTCCCCTGCGGCGGCCATGTCCTCGGCTGTGGTGTGGCGGTAGTCGATCTCAAGTCCCGATTGCTCGGCATGGATGCGGGCGACGGGTAGGTTGCCCTCGGCGGCGTCGGCACCGACGACCTCGGCCCCCAAACGCGCCATTGGTTCGCTCAGCAGTCCGCCGCCACAGCCGATATCCAGCAGGCGCAGGCCCTCAAACGGTTTTTCGGCCTTCAGATCACGGTCAAATTCACCCGCAATCTGCTGTGTGATATAGTCCAGACGGCACGGATTGAGCATGTGCAGAGGTTTGAATTTCCCATGCGGGTCCCACCATTCGGCGGCCATCGCCTCGAATTTTGCGATCTCGGACGGGTCCACCGTGTTCGGATGCGCTTGCATTCCTGTCTCCGTGTGCTCTTTTACGTTTAAAGACTATATAGGGCCCTAATGGATAAGTACCCGGACCAAAAGCGCGCAGTTCAATATCTGTACCCGCCGATTGACCCGTTCGATCAGCGGATGGTCGATGTGGGCGACGGGCACCGCATTTATATGGAGCAATGCGGCAATCCGAATGGCCTGCCGGTCGTGGTGTTGCATGGCGGTCCCGGGGGCGGGTGCAGCCCGGCGATGCGGCGGTATTTCGATCCGAATGTGTACCGGGTGATTCTGTTTGATCAGCGCGGATGCGGTCGGTCACGGCCTCATGCGTCGGTGGTGGATAACACGACCTGGCATCTGGTGGATGATATTGAGCGGCTGCGCACCTTGCTGGACATTGACGATTGGACGGTGTTTGGCGGCAGTTGGGGCGCAACTCTGGCGCTGGTCTATGCGCAGGCGCATCCGGACCGGGTGAACCGGCTGGTGCTGCGCGGCGTGTTTCTGGCGACGCAAGCCGAGTTGGATTGGTTCTATGGCGGCGGTGCTGGCAAGTTCTGGCCCGAGCAATGGGCGAAATTCACCGCGCTGCTTTCAAAGGACGAGCTATCGGATACGATCAACGCCTATCACAAGCGCCTGTTCTCGGGCGACCGGGCGACGGAAATCCTGTATGGGCGGGCTTGGTCGGCGTGGGAGAACGCGCTGGCCTCGATTCATTCGCACGGCGCAACCGGCGAAAGCCCCGGAGAATACGCGCGTGCCTTTGCCCGACTTGAGAATCACTATTTCACCCATGGGGCTTTCCTTGAGAAAGACGGCCAGATTCTGGATCAGGTCGACCGGATCGCGCACATCCCCGGGCACATAGTTCAGGGGCGGTACGACATGATCTGCCCACCGCAGGCAGCGTGGTCTTTGGCCGAACGCTGGCCAAACGCCGAGCTCAAGATGGTGCGTCAAGCGGGTCATGCGCTGTCCGAACCCGGCATCAGCGCCGAATTGGTCCGTATCATGGACCGCGTGGCCGAGGGGGTGGCATGACCCGGATTGACCGCCGTGCCTTATTCGCCTCAGGTGCTGCCGCTGCTCTGTTGGCGGCGACGGGTGCGTCGCTTGCGGACACGCCCAAAAAGGGCGGGACGCTGCGTCTGGCCGTGCCACGCGATGACAGTTTGGAGCAGGTGGCGCGCGGGGCTGTGTTCGATACGCTCACCGAGATCGCGCCCGATGGCACCCTGCGCGGAGAGTTGGCGCGTGGGTGGCACACAGAAGCAGATGCCCGGGTGTGGCGTTTTGATCTGCGCGGCGATGTGGCGTTCCATGATGGTGCAGCTTTGGATGTGAAAGATGTGGTCTCGGTGCTGCAACAGGTTGGACGGGCCGAGGCGCTGACGGCGGATTCGGTGCGGCTGGAACTGGCCGACTCCAACCCTGGCCTGCCATTTTTGCTGGCAGACAGCCGGTTCGTCATCACACGCGACGGACAAGGCGTGACGCCCTTGCGCACAGCCAATGGCACCGGGTGCTACCGGGTGGAACGGGCCGAGGATGATCGGCATTTTCTTGGCCGCCGGGTGGCGGGTCACTACAAGGACGGGCAGGCCGGATGGGCCGATGCGCTTGAGATCATCGTGATCCCTGACGCCAAAGTTCGGGCTGAGGCGTTGCGAGATGCTTATGTGGATATCGCGGCGCTGCCAGATGGGGATGAACTGACGGATCAACGCGGTCTGCGCTATCACCCCAGTCAGGATGACATGGCGCTGGCCGTGGCCGGTCATGTGGGAATGCCGCGCCAGATCGGCAGCGCCCGCGCACTGGATGACGGGCGCATCGCGGAACGGTGGTGGCTGGCCTGACCTGATCACGTTTCACGCTGGGGGTTGCAGACTCGGCAACTCCTGCGTATATGCATCTGCAACAGCGGCGCGTTGGACTTCTGGTTCAAGGCTCCACCGGAAAATTCGACGGGCCGCGCGCCCGTTTTTTTGTGCCCGGATGAAGGGTGAAGTACCTGATGACAAACGACCTGATAGCCAAAGCTGCCATCGACCGGCGACTGGCCGAGATCATCACCCCCGTGATCGAAGATCTGGGGTACGAACTCGTCCGTATTCGCCTGATGAGCGGCAAGACCACCACGATGCAGATCATGGCCGACAAGCCCGATGGCGGCATCGAAGTGGATGACTGCGCCGAGATTTCCAACGCCATCAGCGCCACGCTGGATGTCGAGGACCCGATCCTCGATGCCTATACGCTTGAGGTGTCCAGCCCCGGCATCGATCGCCCGCTGACCCGTCTCAAGGATTTTGAGATGTTCGAAGGGTATGAGGCCAAGATCGAGACCGCAGAGCTGATCGACGGCCGCCGCCGTTTCAAGGGCGAGTTGGCCGGGATCGAAGGGGATGAGGTTCTGATCAACATCCCCGAGGGGGATGAGACGATCACCATCGGTCTGCAATTCGACTGGCTGAGCGACGCCAAGCTGGTCCTGACCGATGACCTGATCAAGGAAATGCTGCGCCAGCGCAAAGACGCTGGATCCTTAAACGAAAACGCTTTCGACGAGATTGAGACCGAAGGGTCCGAAGAGGAGACGAACTGATGGCAATCACCTCAGCCAACCAGCTGGAGCTGCTGCAGACCGCCGAGGCCGTGGCCCGCGAAAAGATGATCGACCCCGGTCTGGTTGTCGAAGCGATGGAGGAATCGCTCGCCCGTGCCGCCAAGAGCCGTTACGGCGCCGAGATGGACATCCGTGTCAGCATCGACCGCAAGACCGGTAAGGCGACCTTTACCCGCGTGCGCACCGTGGTCGAGGATGAAGAGCTTGAGAACTATCAGGCCGAATTCACCGTCGAGCAGGCCAAGCAATATATGGAAAACCCCGAGGTCGGTGACGTTTTCGTGGAAGAAGTGCCGCCGGTTGAAATGGGCCGGATCGCGGCGCAATCCGCCAAGCAGGTGATCCTGCAGAAGGTCCGTGAAGCGGAACGTGATCGTCAGTACGAAGAATTCAAGGATCGCGCAGGCACCATCATCAACGGTGCCGTCAAGCGCGAGGAATTCGGTAATGTCATCGTCGATCTGGGCGGTGCCGAGGCCGTTCTGCGCCGCAATGACAAGATCGGCCGCGAAAGCTATCGCCCTAACGACCGCGTGCGCGCTTATATCAAAGAGGTTCGCCGCGAGGTTCGTGGCCACCAGATATTCCTGTCGCGCACCGCGCCGGAATTCATGGCCGAGCTGTTCAAGATGGAAGTGCCGGAAATCTATGACGGCATCATCGAGGTCAAGGCCGTGGCCCGTGACCCCGGCTCGCGCGCCAAGATCGCCGTGATTTCGTATGACGGCTCGATTGACCCCGTCGGTGCCTGCGTTGGTATGCGCGGCAGCCGCGTGCAGGCCGTTGTGAACGAGCTGCAGGGCGAAAAGATCGACATCATCCCGTGGAACGAAGATCAGCCGACCTTCCTGGTGAACGCTCTGCAGCCCGCCGAGGTTTCCAAGGTTGTTCTGGACGAAGAAGCCGGCAAGATCGAAGTTGTGGTGCCTGAGGAACAGCTGTCCCTCGCCATCGGTCGTCGTGGTCAGAACGTGCGTCTGGCCAGCCAGCTGACCAATCTGGACATCGACATCATGACCGAAGCCGAAGAATCGGCGCGTCGTCAGAAAGAGTTCGAAGCCCGCACTCAGCTGTTCATGGAAAGCCTGGATCTGGACGAATTCTTTGCCCAGCTGCTGGTGTCCGAGGGCTTCACCAACCTCGAAGAGGTTGCCTATGTCGAGCTGGATGAACTGCTGGTTATCGACGGTGTGGACGAAGGCACGGCGCAGGAACTGCAAACCCGTGCCCGTGAATTCCTGGAAGCACAAGCCAAAGCGGCGCTGGATGCGGCCCGTGCTTTGGGTGCCGAGGACAGCCTTATTGAATTCGAGGGCCTCACACCCCAGATGGTAGAGGCGCTGGCCAAGGATGATGTGAAGAATTTGGAAGACTTCGCAACCTGCGCAGACTGGGAACTGGCCGGTGGCTGGACCACGGTCGATGGTGAGCGCATCAAGGATGACGGTGTGCTCGAACCCTTTGGTGTCACTCTGGAAGAGGCGCAGGATCTGGTCATGACCGCCCGCATCATGCTGGGCTGGGTTGACCCGGCCGAGCTGGAACAGGCGGACGAAGACGGCGAAGAGACCGAAGAGGAGGCCGAGGCCTGATCTCAGGGCCTCGGGGTGGCGTGAATGGGTCGCGGTGGCGTCCATAAGGATCGGTCGGACGGACCCGAGCGCAAGTGCATCGCCACAGGCGAGGTTCAGCCCAAATACGGGCTGATCCGCTTTGTGATGGGGCCGGACGGTCAGGTCTTTCCCGATGTTGCGGCGAAATTGCCGGGGCGCGGGGTCTATGTGGCGGCGGATCGCGCCGCGCTGGACAAGGCGGTTGGCAAGAAACTGTTCTCGCGCGGGTTCAAGGCGCAGGTGACGGCGCAGGCGGACCTGACCGATGAGGTCGAAAAGCAAATCGCGCGGCGGGTGATCGAGCTGATCAGCCTGGCGCGCAAATCCGGTGACGCGGTTGCCGGATATGAAAAGGTCAAGACGTGGCTGGACCGGGAAGAGGCCCAGATACTGATTCAGGCCAGCGATGGATCGGGGCGCGGCAAGTCGAAACTCAGCACGCCGCACTTCGGAAAATACATCGGCTGGCTGACCGCGGACGAGTTAGGAGCGGCATTTGGGCGCCAAACCGTGATTCATGCGGCGCTGGCCTCTGGCGGACTCGCCAAACGTGTTGTAGAGGAAGCGCAGCGCCTGCGTGGCTTGCGCGAAACGGATGACGGCGGCAAGGGCCGCGCGGAAGGGTAAGAAGCTTTATGAGCGATAGTGACGGCAAAAAGACATTGGGTCTTCGTGGCGGGGCACGCCCCGGAAATGTGAAACAGAGTTTCAGCCACGGACGCACCAAGAATGTCGTGGTGGAAACCAAACGCAAACGCGTGGTGGTCCCCAAGCCGGGTGCCGGAAAGCCGGGCGGCGGTGCAACGCCCTCGGGTGATCCGTCGCGTCGCCCTGCCGGGATTTCCGATGCGGAAATGGCGCGCCGGATGAAGGCGCTGCAGGCCGCCAAGGCGCGTGAGGCCGAAGAGGCCGCCGCCCGTGAGGCCGCCGAAAAGGCGCGCGAAGAAGAGCGCGCCCGCCGTCGTGCGGAACAAGAAGCCAAAGAGCGCGAACAGCGCGAGGCCGAAGAACGTGCACGTCAAAAGGCGGAAGACGAAGAGCGCAAGCGCGTTGAGGCGGAAGAAGCCGCCAAACGCGCTGCGGCTGCCCCTGCGCCCGAAGAACCCAAAGCGGCCCGCGCCCCGGCCAGCAAGCCTGCGCCTGCGGCTGCTCCGCGCAAACAGGATCGTGAGCGTGAGCAGCGTGGCCGCGGCAAGGGTCGTGACGACAACCGCCGTTCGGGCAAGCTGACACTGGGTCAGGCCACCGGCGGCGAAGGCAACCGCCAACGCTCGATGGCCGCAATGAAGCGCAAGCAAGAGCGCGCGCGTCAAAAAGCCATGGGTGGTTCGGTCGAGCGGGAGAAGGTGATCCGTGATGTTCAGCTGCCCGAGGCGATCATGGTCTCGGAGCTGGCCAACCGTATGGCCGAACGTGTGGCGGATGTTGTCAAATCGCTGATGCAGATGGGTATGATGGTCACGCAGAACCAGACCATCGACGCCGACACTGCTGAACTGATCATCGAAGAGTTTGGCCACAAGGTTACTCGCGTCTCCGATTCGGATGTTGAAGACGTCATCAAAGAGGTTGAAGACAGCGATGATGATCTGCAGCCGCGTCCGCCGGTCATTACCATCATGGGTCACGTTGACCACGGCAAAACCTCGCTGCTGGATGCGATCCGCGATGCGCGTGTTGTGGCCGGTGAGGCGGGTGGCATCACCCAGCATATCGGCGCCTATCAGGTAAAAACCGATGGTGGCACCACGCTGACCTTCCTGGATACACCGGGCCACGCGGCGTTTACGTCGATGCGCTCGCGCGGTGCTCAGGTCACCGATATCGTGGTTCTGGTTGTGGCCGCCGATGACGCGGTGATGCCGCAGACGATTGAGGCGATTAACCACGCCAAGGCGGCCCAAGTGCCGATGATCGTGGCGATCAACAAGGTCGACAAGCCCGATGCGAACCCCGACAAGGTGCGCACCGATCTGCTGCAGCACGAAGTCATCGTCGAGAAAATGTCGGGCGAGGTTCAGGACGTCGAAGTCTCCGCCATCACCGGTCAGGGTCTGGACGAGTTGCTGGAAGCCATCGCGCTGCAGGCCGAGATTCTGGAGCTGAAAGCCAACCCCGACCGCGCCGCACAGGGTGCCGTGATCGAGGCGCAGCTGGATGTGGGCCGCGGCCCCGTCGCCACCGTTCTGGTTCAGACCGGTACGCTGCGTCAGGGCGATATTTTTGTTGTGGGTGAGCAATACGGTAAGGTCCGCGCGCTGATCAACGACAAGGGCGAACGCGTCAAAGAAGCGGGCCCCTCGGTTCCGGTTGAGGTTCTGGGCCTGAACGGCACGCCCGAAGCGGGTGACGTTCTGAACGTGACCGAGACCGAAGCGCAGGCGCGCGAGATCGCGGAATACCGTGAACAAGCCGCCAAGGACAAACGCGCCGCAGCCGGTGCCGCGACCACCCTTGAACAGCTGATGCAGAAGGCCAAGGAAGACGAAAACGTCACCGAGCTGCCGATTCTGATGAAAGCGGATGTGCAGGGGTCTGCCGAAGCCATCGTTCAGGCGATGGAGAAGATCGGCAACGACGAGGTGCGCGTGCGCGTGCTGCACTCGGGTGTTGGTGCGATTACTGAGACTGATGTGGGTCTGGCCGAAGCCTCGGGCGCACCGATATTCGGGTTCAACGTCCGTGCCAATGCCTCGGCGCGGAACACGGCGAACCAGAAGGGCGTCGAGATCCGCTACTACTCGGTGATCTATGACCTTGTGGATGACGTGAAAGCCGCCGCATCGGGCCTGCTGAGCGCCGAAATCCGCGAGAAGTTCATCGGCTACGCCGAAATTCGCGAAGTCTTCAAGGTCACCGGCGTCGGCAAGGTTGCCGGCTGTCTGGTCACCGAAGGCGTGGCGCGGCGTTCCGCAGGTGTCCGCCTGCTGCGCGACAACGTGGTGATCCACGAAGGCACGCTGAAGACGCTGAAACGCTTCAAGGACGAAGTGGCCGAGGTTCAGTCGGGTCAGGAATGCGGTATGGCGTTCGAAAACTACGACGATATCCGCCAGGGCGACGTGATCGAAATCTTCGAGCGCGAAGAGGTTACGCGCACGTTGGATTGATCTGGTGTTGCGACGAAACAGTAAACGGCGGCCCTTTGGGTCGCCGTTTTTGTCTTGTTTAGTGCTTTTTTGATTTAAAACCACAACTACGCGTCTTTTATCGTGCTCTAGCCTCAAGCGGACAATGATGGAACGTCTGCTTTGCGGACGAAACGGACCTCTGGATTCCAACCTATAAACGCAAAGTACCATCGTCCTTAAGTCGGATTGTCGGCAACCTCAGAGTCTCGCGGCGCACTTTACGACAATACAACCCGTCTTCGGAATAGGCATCGCGCGAGAGCTTATAAGTTACCGGTTTTTCGATATCGTGCTTGTTGCCAACCCAAGCGAATTCATGAGAAAGGGTGTCTGCTACTTCTGACATTCCGGCGTCCGACATTGAGATTGTCGCACTTGGTCCTAGGATTTGAATGGTGTCGAAGTCGCAGTTTTTCTGTTTCAAACTGAAAGCAATCGGTGGAAGGCTCAATACAGGAAACGCTGAGCGTCCGAGTGTAAGAGAAAAATCCTCCAAGTCTCCGTTTTCTTCTGCAATATCAATTTTTTGCTCGACGAGAATAGCGGCTCGAATTGGGCAAACCAAAGACAAAGGATCATTTCGATATGGATATCTCGGGTCACTCCAAACGTCCGTCAGAACATCCTTGTTTATCATTAAAAAGGCTATTGAATTGGTAATGCCGGGGTAGCCTCGATTGCAAAGATGCCAAACTGATTGACCAAAAATCTCGGCATAAGGATCACTCAAACCCAACCGCATTGCGGTCTTGGCAAAGATTTTCCTCACTTCTGAATAATGAAGTTCGGTCTCAGTCTTACTTTTTTTGTGATGGGCCATACTTATTACCGCAAATCAATTTTAGTCGTTCAGAACGAAAGCCCAATCAAAAAGATAAAAGTGGCAAAAATTCGATCTTTGGGCAGCCATCAAGGGCTCGAACTAGACGTTCTAGGCGTCGCAGCAAACGGCCCTTACTTATTTCGACCCCACCAAAAACGTCCCCGGATGCATGATGATGTCGAAATGCTGCATCCCCTTCTGCAGATCGAAACTCACCGAATGCCCGCCCTTGCGCAGCAGTTCCGCATAATCCCGGCTTTGGCGGATGAACTCGGGCGTGTCGCGCTCGGCTACGGTTACGCGATAGCGCGGCCCGGGGGCGGGGAGGTGCAGGATGGGCGACAGGTCGTGAACCTCGACCGGGGTCAGTTGCAACGGGTCGTTTACGGGCGTCAGGCTGATCGGCTCCAGATCATAAACCCCGCTGATCAGGATCACGTCGCGCACGCGCAGCCCGGCGCGGGCCAGCGCGTCGGCTGAGGTGGCCATGACCATCGCCGCCAGATGCGCCCCGGCGCTGTGGCCAGACAGGGTGACGCGGGACGGATCAAACCCCAGATCGCCTGCATTGGCCGCAAGCCAAAGCAGCGCGTCGCGGCATTCCCCGATCATGTCCCCGATGCGCGCATCCGGGGCCAGAGTGTAGTTCAGGGTGGCAAAGGACTGTTCAGCCTCGACCAGCGCGGGGGCCATCATGGCCGACTCACGCTGGCTGAGCGCCTGCCAATATCCGCCATGGATGAACACGTGCAGCGGCGCCCCGGCCCCTTTCGCCGGGAAGAAATCCAAGACCTGTTCGGGGCTGTCGCCATAAGAGAGGTTCTGGTGACAATCCATCTGCGCCCGGTGTTGGGCGCTGAGCGCGGCATAGGCATCGACATAGGGGGTCAGGTCGCCACCGATCATGGATCGGGGGGAATATTCCTGATCCAACTCGGCCTGAGTGAATCCTCGGTACAGCATAGCCTACTCCTGATCCGCATACATCAATTCGGTGCGCACATCGTAGAGATCATGAAAGAACCGCAAATCCAAGGCTTTGCGCAGGAAGGACACGCCGCTGGACCCTCCGGTGCCGGGCTGGTTGCCGATCACGCGTTCCACCGCGGTGACATGATCGAACCGCCAGCGCTGGAACAGTGATTCCACGTCCATCAGCTTTTCGGCCAGCGCGTACAGATCCCAATGGCGGTCCGTGTTGCGGAAGACCTGCACCCACAGCTTCACAACGCGCGGGTCGCCGGAATAGGGCTGGGCGAAGTCGCGGTTCAGCAGCTCGTCGGGCACATCGAACCCTTGCCGGGCCATCATCTGCAACACCTCGTCATAGAGCGAAGGTTTCGTCAGCGCGGCGGTCAACATCTCCATCACCTCTGGGTCATGCGCGTGCACCTTGAGGGTGGCCGCATCCTTGTTGCCCAGAATGAACTCGATCTGACGATAGCCATAGCTTTGAAAGCCCGACGAACTGCCCAGAGCCTGCCGGAAGGTCATGTAATCGGCCGGGGTCATCGTCAGCAGGGTTTCCCACGCGGCAATCAGCTGCCTCTGGATCGCCTTCACCCGGTCCAGGTTCTTCATTGCCGGGCCAAACTCGTCCTGTTGCAGGAACCGGCGCACTTCGACCAGTTGGTGATGCATCAGTTTCAGCCACAGCTCGCTGACCTGATGGATGATGATGAACAGCATCTCGTCGGGTTGGGCGGGGTCCTGAAAGGTCTTCTGCAGGTTCAGCAGGGTCTTGAGCTGCAGAAAGTCGCCATAGCTTTTGCGGTGGGTTTCCGTGAAATCGGTGACCAGGGTCTCTTCGATCCCCCGTTCCAGATACCTGTCGTTGTCGCCCATGTGCTCCTCCAAACGCGCGGGTGTCCCTTTGTTTAGGGTCAAAACCCGCGCGGTGCCAGAGCGTTAGGTCCAGTCCAGAACCACCTTGCCCGACTGGCCGGATTTCATCGCGGCAAACCCCTGGGCAAAGTCGTCGACCTTCATCTGGTGCGTGATCACCCGGCTGACGTCCAGACCGTTCTGCAGCATGGCGATCATCTTGTACCAGGTTTCAAACATTTCACGCCCATAAACGCCCTTGATGGTGATGGCCTTGAACACGATACGTGACCAGTCAACGGGGGATTTTCCGGGTGGGATTCCCAGCAGAGCGATTTTGCCGCCCATCACCAGTGCCTCGACCATCTGATCCAGCGCAATTTGTGAGCCCGACATTTCAAGGCCCACATCGAACCCTTCCTTCATGCCCAACTCGGTGATGACGTCCTGCAGGTCCTCATTCGACACATCAACGGTGCGCACAGTTGGCACAACGTGCTCGGCCAGTTTCAGACGATCAGGGTTGATGTCGGTGATCACCACATGCCGCGCGCCTGCATGGCGGGCAACGGCGGCGGCCATGATACCAATGGGGCCCGCGCCGGTGATCAGAACATCTTCGCCCAGCAGATCAAAGCTGAGCGCGGTGTGGACGGCATTGCCGAGCGGATCAAGGATCGCGCCGATTTCATCGGGTACATCGTCGGGCAGGGGAACCACGTTGAAGGCGGGCAGCTTCAGGTACTGCGCGAACGCGCCCTGCTCGTTCACGCCGATGCCGCGCGTACCGGGGTCGAGGTGGAACTTACCCGCGCGGCTTTGGCGGCTGTCATTGGTGATCAGATGACCCTCGCCTGAACAGCGCTGGCCGATCTCAAGACCCGTCACATTGCGCCCCATCTCAACAATCTCGCCGGCGAATTCGTGACCGGTGATCATGGGAACAGGCACCGTAGCCGAGGCCCAGTCATCCCAGTTCCATATGTGAATGTCAGTGCCGCAGATGCCGGTCTTGTTGACACGGACCAGAACCTCATCCGGGCCGATCTCGGGCACCGGGGCCTGCACCATCCAAAGACCCTCTTGGGGTTTTGATTTCTCAAGGGCTTTCATGGTGTTGGGTCGCATCAGATCACCCCCAGTTCTTTGCCAACTTTCCCAAAGGCCGCCAAGGCGCGGTCCAACTCGTCGCGTGTTAGGGCCGCGTTCATCTGCGTCCTTATCCGCGCCTGACCGCGCGGGACGACCGGGAAGAAAAAGCCCGAGACATAGACGCCTTCGTCAAACAGCCGCGACGCCATATCCTGTGCCAATGTCGCCTCGCCCAGCATGACCGGAATGATCGGGTGTTCACCGGGCAGCAGGTCGAACCCCAGCTTTTCCAGCCCCGCGCGCCAGTATTTGGCGTTGCCGAACAGTTGCGCGCGCAGCATGTCGCCCTCTTCCACCAGACGGATCGCCTCAAGCCCGGCAGCAACGATCGAGGGCGGCAGCGAGTTTGAGAACAGATAAGGCCGCGCCCGCTGCCGCAGCAGGTCGATCACTGGCTGCGGCCCGGCGATATAACCGCCGATTGCCCCCCCAAGTGCCTTGCCCAAAGTTCCCGTCAGAATGTCCACATCGACGCCGAAATGATCCGGCGTTCCGGCCCCGTTCGGCCCCATGAAACCGGTGGCGTGACAGTCATCAACCATGACGATGGCATCATATTTGTCGGCCAGCTCGCGAATTTTAGGCAGGTTTGCCAGATAACCATCCATCGAAAACACGCCATCGGTTGCGATCATGATGTGCCGCGCCCCATCTTCGCGTGCCTGTTTCAGCCACGCCTCAAGATCGTTCATGTCGTTGTTCAGATAGCGATAGCGCTTGGCCTTACACAACCGCACCCCGTCGATGATCGAGGCGTGGTTCAGACTGTCCGAGATAATGGCGTCTTCAGGCCCTAACAAGGGCTCAAACAGCCCGCCATTGGCGTCGAAACAGGCGGCAAACAGGATCGCGTCGTCCTTGTTCAGGAACTTGGCCAGCTTTTGTTCCAGCTCGCGGTGAATGTCCTGCGTGCCGCAGATGAACCGGACCGAAGCCATACCAAACCCTTTGGGCTCCATCGAGCCAATGGCAGCATCAATCAGCGCGGGGTGATCGGCCAGACCCAGATAATTGTTGGCGCACAGGTTGATGACCTGTTTGTCGCCCACCGTAATCTCACCGCCCTGCGGCGAGGTGATCATGCGTTCGCGTTTATACAGGCCCTCAGATTCGATCTGCGAAAGGGTGTCCGAGATGTGGGACAAGAATGCATCTGCCATGGCGGCCTCCGGTTATCTGAGTCGCATATCTAACATAACGGACGTAATTCCCAAATGGGGGAATTACAATATTTGAGAAAAAAATCCGTGAAGTCGGAATTTGAGTCTGTATCAGGCGTTTTTCACGATCAGAAACACACGGGCCGGGCCGTCTGACACAATCGAATGCGCCACATCTGCGGCGTAACGGGCGGTGTCGCCCTCGTGCAGGCTGTGGGTGGCGGTGCCCGAGGTGACGTGGACGGCGCCTTCAAGCACTGTCAGCTGCTCACGCGCGCCGCGTGCATGGGGTTTGCTGGTCAGGGCGCCTTCGGTGTCGAACTGGATGTCATAGACCTCATGCCCTCCGGCCTCTTCGGGTGGGGACAGGATACGGATGCGGCAGTTCTGGCCCATATTGTCGATGCTGGGCACCTCGGCGCGGCGCAGCACTTCGATATGGTCGGTGGCGTTGGCCTCTTCCAGCAGGCCCGCGAAATCCACTTGCAGGGCGCGGGTCAGGTTCCACAAGGTCGAGATGGTGGGGCTGCTTTCGCCCCGCTCGATCTGGCTGACCATGGATCGGGACACGCCGCTGAGATTGGCCACGGCCTCAAGCGACAGGCCCTTGGCGCGGCGCGCCTCTTTCAGGCGGGCGGGCAGGCGCGTCAGGATATCGTCTGTGTTTTCCGTCATGACGGAATCTAGTGGGGATTGCGGGGGGAAATGTCAATTCTGCACGTGACAGAGAGTCCGATTTGCAAATTATGCTGCACGTGCATAATGCCCGCGGATTCTGGAGGAGAAAGATATGACTGACGTAGTGATTCTGGACGGTGCGCGCACGGCCATCGGGACATTTGGCGGGGCTTTGGCCTCAACCGCACCAATTGATCTGGCGACCGTCGCCACCGAGGCCGCGTTGGAGCGGTCGGGCGTTGAAGGCGCACAGATCGGTCACGTTGTTTTTGGTCATGTCATCAATACCGAACCCCGGGACATGTACCTGTCGCGCGCAGCGGCGAAACAGGCGGGTATCCCCGATGAGACACCGGCGATGAACGTGAACCGCCTGTGCGGATCGGGTGCGCAGGCCATCGTTTCGGCAACGCAGTCCCTGATGCTGGGTGATGCCGATTTCGCGCTGGCGGGCGGTGCGGAAAGCATGTCGCGTGGGCCCTACATAATGCAGCAAGCCCGTTGGGGCGCCAAGATGGGCGATATCAAGTCGCTGGACATGATGGTTGGCGCGCTTAACTGCCCGTTTGGCACAGGGCACATGGGTGTAACGGCGGAAAACGTGGCGGATGAACACCAGATCACCCGTGAGCAGATGGATGAGTTTGCTGTCACCAGCCAGACTCGCGCAGCCGCTGCGATTGAGGCCGGGTATTTCCAAAGCCAGATCACACCGGTTCAGGTGAAGGTCAAGCGAGACATGGTCGACTTCATGGTTGATGAACACCCAAAGGCCACCACGGCAGAGGTTCTGGCAGGTCTGCGACCGGTCTTTAAGAAAGAAGGTCGTGTGACGGCGGGCAACGCCTCAGGCATCAATGATGGCGCGGCAGCGATGGTTCTGGCGCGGGCTGATGCGGCTGAGAAAGCCGGTCTGAAACCGAAGGCCCGTGTGATCGGCTATGCTCATGCTGGGGTGCGCCCCGAGGTGATGGGGATCGGCCCGATCCCTGCGGTTCAGAGCCTGATGGCCAAAACAGGGTTGTCCATCAGCGATTTTGACGTGATCGAAAGCAACGAAGCCTTTGCAGCGCAGGCTTTGGCTGTGAACAAAGAGCTTGGGCTGGACGCGTCTAAAGTGAACCCGAACGGTGGTGCCATCGCGCTGGGTCACCCGGTTGGAGCAACAGGGGCGATTATCACCCTGAAGGCGCTGTATGAGCTGGAGCGCACAGGTGGCTCCAAAGCGTTGATCACCATGTGTATTGGCGGCGGACAGGGCATTGCCCTTGCCATTGAGCGGCTCTGATCCGGGATCGGGCAGGGGGGCTGTCTGCCCCCCATCGCGCCTTGGGCGCGATTCCCCCCGAGGATATTTATAGACAGATGAAGCAGGCGGGTTGCGCTTAACTGAATGCGTTGAGCAGCAGGACCAGTGCTGCGCCTGCCGCTGCGCCGATGGTGGCGGGCAGGGCAACGGACCAGAGGCGTGATCCTTGTGGTTCGTCTTTTTGCGTTTGGGCGATCAGCGCGTTTTCGACCAAAGCGGGCAGGCGCGGGCCGAACCGGGCCAGGACCATCGCGGTTTTACCGAAATCGCGCAGCGCTGCGCGGGGGCCGATGGATTGTTTGATATAATCCTCGACCACGGGGCGGGCGACTTCCCAGATGTTCATATGCGGGTCCAGTGACCGGGCGACGCCTTCGACCACCACCATTGTACGTTGCAGCAGGATCAATTCGGTCCGGGTTTCCATGCCGAAACGTTCGGTCACTTCGAACAGGTAATTCAGCAGGCGGCCCATCGAGATATGGGTGGCGTCCATGCCGAAGATCGGCTCACCCACGGCGCGCAGGGCGCGGGCGAATTCGTCGACATCCTGATTTGCGGGTACATAGCCCGCTTCGAAATGCACTTCGGCCACGCGTTTATAGTCGCGGCGAATGAAGCCGAAGAGGATCTCGGCATAGACCCGGCGGGTGTATTCGTCGATATGGCCCATGATACCGTAGTCATAGGCGATGATATCGCTGTTGGCGGCGACCTTGAGGTTGCCCTGATGCATATCCGCGTGGAAATAGCCGTCGCGCAGGGCGTGCAGCAGGAACAGGCGCAGGACCCGTTCGGCCAGATCGCGGCGGTTATGGCCAGCGGCGTCCAGCGCGTCGTTGTCGCCCAGCGGGATACCATCGGCCCAGCTGAGGGTCATCACCCGGCGGGCAGACAGGGACCAGACCACCGGGGGCAGCCAAAAGCCTGAATCATCCTTGGTGTTAGCGGCGTATTCCGAAGCTGCAGCGCTTTCCAGACGCAGATCCAGCTCGCCGCGTACCACGCCATCGAAATGCTCGATCACCTCCATCGGGCGCAGGCGGCGTGCGCCGGGGGCGCAGAGGGAAACGATGCGAGCGGCGAAATAGAAGGCGTCTACATCCTTGCGAAAGGCGCGCTCGATGCCGGGGCGCAGGACCTTGACGGCGACGTCCTCGCCCGTGCTGGTCAGCTTGGCCTTGTGGACCTGCGCGATGGACGCCGCAGCGATGGGTTCGCTGAATTCACTGAAGATTTCCGAGACGGGCTGGCCCAGTTCCCGTTCAACCTCGGCCATGGCCTCGGCTTTGGAGAAGGGCGGCAGCTTGTCCTGCAGCACGCGCAATTGCGCGGCCAGTTCGTCGCCGACCACATCCGGGCGGGTCGAGAGAACCTGGCCGAACTTGATATAAGCTGGTCCCAGAGCCGTCAGGGCGCGGGTTGCGGGCGGCATTTCGGGGTCGCCTTTGTAACCCAGCCATTGAAACGGTTTGCCCAATGCATGAGCCACGAACCGCAGGGCACGCGGGGCCTCGAACGCGTCCAAAACCACGTTCATGGCGCCCGTGCGTTCCAGAGTCGCGCCTGTGCGGATCAGGCGGATGATGTTGTGAGGACCGCGCATTTAGATTTTCCAGCCGGAATGCAGCGCGGCGATACCCATGCTCAGGTTGCGATACTTGGCGTTTTCGAACCCGGCGGTGCGGACCATGTTCAGGAACGTCTCTTGATCAGGAAATTTGCGGATCGATTCCACAAGGTACTGGTAGCTGTCGTAATCATTGGCGATCAGCTTGCCCATGCGTGGGATGACGTTGAAGCTGTAGAGGTCATAGAGCTTTTGCAGCCCGTCATTGGGCAATTGGCTGAACTCCAGCACCATCAGGCGGCCACCGGGTTTGAGGACGCGAAACGCCTCATTCAGGGCCTCTTGCGGGCGGGTCACGTTTCGAATGCCGAACGAGATGGTGTAGACGTCAAAGGTGTTGTCCTCGAACGGCAGGGACATGGCGTCGCCCACCACCCAGTTCAGGCTGTCAGACATCTGGTCAGCCTCGGCGCGTTGGCGACCTTCGACCAGCATCGGCTCGGTCAGGTCGAGAACGGTGGCGTGTCCGTAGCCGGCACGTTTGAGGAAGCGGAAGGAAATATCGCCCGTACCGCCCGCCACGTCCAGCAGGCGCTGACCGGGGCGCGGGGCCAGCCAGTCCATCATCGCGTCTTTCCAGACCCGGTGGATGCCCATCGACATGACATCGTTCATCACGTCGTATTTCGAGGCGACCGAGTTGAACACGCCCTGCACGCGGCCCGCCTTGTCGGCTTCGCGCACGGTTTCGAACCCGAAATGGGTGGTGTTGTCATTGGTGTCGGACATGAAAGGACGCCTTTGTCTGTGTTGATCATCCTTATAGGCCGCGCAGCCGGGAAGACAATCGCGCGAAATGGTAGCAGGGGGCGGCGAATTGACAGTCCCGCCACAGATTTTCCTTAGTCGCCGCATAAGACGACAATCAGGTATTTCAGATGACCGGGGATTTTCCGTTGGCAAGCATTTTTGCAGTCTTGTTGTCCATTCTTCTGGTGCTTGTTTTCATGGGGTGGCGCATCAGGGCGGTCTTTCGGACGATCCGGCGCGTGTATCGTGCAGAAGGGGCAGGCGACAAATGGGACGCCGTCGCCCGACATTTTCCCAATGATCCCGTGGACGAGGCGATCTCGCGCGCGGGCAGCGAAAGACCTGCGCAGCAATCGCTGACGCGGCTGACCTTTCGCACGACACCGGGTCTGCTTGTCCTGATCGCGATTGCGCTGTTCAATGTACTCAACGTCTGCTTTTTCCAGCCCGAGCTTATGCCCGATGACCAGGTCTTCCCAGGTTTGGAGCCCGAGACGATACTTTGGATCAAGCTGTCGCTGGTCGGGCTTGTCATCTACACCCTGATTTTTCATTTGGTGAACACGGTGACGATCGATGGGGCCGAACTGGTCACAACCGGTTGGCGGTTTCAGCGGCGCTATTATGACTTGACCAGGTTGACCAAAATCAGCCTCAGGCATCACGGGACCTATGTGCTGCGTTTTTCCGATGGGAAGACGGCGCGGATTCTGAAATATGTAACCGGACATGATGAACTGGTGCAGGTACTGGAAAGCAGGCTCGCCACCAATCAGGAGGGTACATGCCGGAACTCCCCGAGGTTGAAACGGTCCGCCGTGGGCTGACCCCCGCGATGGAGGGCGTGGTGATCGACCGCGCCGATGTGAACCGCCCCGATCTGCGCTGGCCCTTTCCTGACCGCATGGCCGAACGGCTGACCGGGCAGCGGGTGGACCGGTTGCGGCGGCGGTCGAAATACATTCTGGCCGATCTCAGCAGCGGTGAAACCTTGCTGATCCATCTGGGCATGTCCGGGCGGATGACAGTCTCGGGCGATCCGCTGGGGCAGTTTGTGCACGACCACCCGGCGGCGCAAAAGCATGATCATGTGGTGTTCCATATGGCCAACGGCGCGCGGGTCACGTTCAACGATCCGCGCCGGTTCGGGGCGATGGACCTGCTGCCCACCGCCACCGCCGAGCAGCATAAGCTGTTGTCGGTTCTGGGGCCCGAACCCTTGGGCAATGATTTCCACGAACAGCATCTGATCGAGGCGTTCAAAGGCAAGAACAGCCCGGTCAAATCGGCGCTTCTGGATCAGGGAATCGTTGCCGGATTAGGCAATATCTACGTTTGCGAGGCGCTTTATCGCGGACGCGTGTCGCCACGTCGCAAAGCCGGGCAGATTTCTGTGCCCCGCGTGGCCGCGTTGGTTCCGATTATCCGGCAGGTCCTGCAGGACGCGATTGAGGCGGGCGGATCATCCCTGCGCGATTTCCGCCAAGCCGATGGAGAACTTGGATATTTTCAGCACAGTTTCGATGTTTACGGACGCGAAAACCAGCCCTGCAGAACCGAAGGATGCGGCGCGACCATCAAGAGAATCACCCAGTCCGGTCGCTCATCCTTCTATTGTGCGCAATGCCAAAGATAGCTTGATCCAGCTTTCCCGCGTGATAATGAATCGTACCTGAACGGAACAACCGGAAGCTTATACCTCATGGCTTTTGAGACGATCGTCGTCGAAATCGAAGACCACGTTGGGCTGATCAAGCTCGACAGACCGGACGCGCTGAATGCGCTGAACTCGCAACTGATCCAGGAATTGTGCACGGCGCTGGAAGAGGCCGACGCGAATGACAAGGTGCGCTGCATCGTCATCACCGGATCGGAAAAGGCATTTGCCGCAGGCGCCGATATCAAAGAGATGTCCGAGCTCAGCTTTGTCGACGTGTTCGACGGCAATTTCTTTGGGGATGTGAACGACCGGTTCAACGCCATCCGCAAGCCGATCATCGCTGCTGTCGCCGGATATGCGCTGGGCGGCGGGTGTGAGCTGGCGATGATGTGCGATTTTATCATCGCCGCCGACACCGCCAAGTTCGGCCAGCCCGAGATCAATCTTGGCGTCATCGCGGGCCTTGGCGGCAGTCAGCGCCTGACCCGTTTTGTCGGCAAGTCCAAATCGATGGATATGAACCTGACCGGCCGCTTCATGGACGCCGAAGAGGCTGAACGCGCCGGTCTGGTCAGCCGCGTGGTCCCGGCCAAAAAGCTGATGGAAGAGACGATGGGCGCGGCCCAGAAGATTGCTGAAAAATCCCAGCTCAGCACAAAGGCCGCGAAAGAGGCCGTCAACCGCAGCTACGAAGTCACGCTGAGCGAGGGTCTGTTGTTCGAGCGTCGGGTTTTCCACGCAATGTTTGCGACCGAAGACCAGAAAGAAGGCATGGCGGCCTTCCTTGAAAAACGCGCGGCGCAGTTCCGCGACAAATAAGAAAGCCCGGGCTTTCGAAACAGGCGGGCGCGGCCCGCCTTTTTCATGTCTGCGGCCCGGCCCAAAAGAATCGGCTTGGCAAACCCTGCAAACTTGGATAACTAGCGCCGCTATACATGCGCGTGCGGCCCGCTTGGCCCGACTCACACTCGTGATTCTGATCCGGTGCGGTTTATCCGTGACGCGCTTAACTCAACGTACCGAACGAAGGTCAGACTCATATGGCAAATTCGCCCCAGGCAAAAAAACGCGCCCGTCAGAACGACAAGCGCTTTGCAGTTAACAAAGCCCGCCGCTCGCGCATCCGCACCTACCTGCGCAAGGTAGAAGAAGCGATCGCATCCGGCGATAAAGAGGCGGCAACCGCAGCTCTGCGCGCTGCGCAGCCCGAACTGATGCGCGGCGTCACCAAAGGTGTCTTCCACAAGAACACAGCGTCGCGGAAAATGTCGCGCCTGTCGGCCCGCGTCAAAGCGCTGGGCTGATCCTGCAGGTTGACCCTTGGTCAGCCGACATGACTGCAAGCTGAAAGAGGGCGTCGCGTTCGGTGGCGCCTTTTTTTGTGGATGTTGCCGGAAAGCCGCGTCTTCACGAAGCCGAGAGATTCTTTCTGCCAAAGACCCGAGTCAACATCAGAGTTTCGTTGCCGTGCACGGCAGCCTCTTGTTACCACTAATTCAGCGATTCACTCGCTTGGGGGGACAGGCTGTTTCACGATCTGACTGACGGGCATCAGGACGGTCATGGAGCGAATGTCGGCGAACAGTCACTGCTTGTTTGCCGGTCTGCTGCAGGTCTTTGGGGGACCAAAGATCTTAGCCCTGTCGAAAATATGTTTGCGATGCGCAACCCGGCCGATACCGCGCCTGAAACAAGGCGTTTTTGACCGGGCAGTGCTGACCTTTTTGGGACAGTCCCGCCAGACCTCTGCGGTTTGGCGAATGGCTACCCTTTGCCGAGTGAACGCGAATAACCGGGAAACCGGAATTGGGTAATAAGGCTGAAAAGCCAATAAAGAATGGGATGCGTGAGGCGCTTAATGACACAAGAGAAATGGGGACTACTGCGTAACAAGCTGCTCAAGGCGATCGGAAAGAACAACTACACCACCTGGATTGAACCGCTTGAATTCCAGGATCTGCAGGATGGTGTTGCGACCTTTTCGGTGCCGACCAATTTCATGGGCAATTATGTGAGTCAGAACTTTGCCGATCTGATTCTGTACGAAATGAACACTGCCGGGGAATCGGTACAACGTCTGGCCTTTCGCGTTGCGGCCAATTCGCCCGTGCGTCCGACCGGCGATGCCGAAGCTGCTCCTACAGCGGCACCAAGCACGACACAGCCGAAACTGGTCGAGTCAGCAGAATCCTCAAGCAATGAGCTGGATTCGCTGCAGGCGGCCCCGCTGGATGCGCGCTTTACTTTTGACAGTTTCGTAGTCGGTAAGCCCAACGAACTGGCCCATGCCGCTGCGCGCCGCGTCTCGGAAGGTGGTCCCGTCACCTTCAACCCGCTGGTTCTGTATGGTGGTGTTGGTCTGGGTAAGACACACCTGATGCACGCCATCGCGTGGGAGCTGAAGACCAAACGCCCTGATCTGAACGTGCTCTACCTGTCTGCAGAACAGTTCATGTACCGTTTCGTGCAAGCCCTGCGTGAACGTCGGATGATGGATTTCAAACATCTGTTCCGTTCGGTCGACGTGTTGATGGTGGATGACGTGCAATTCATCGCCGGCAAGGATTCCACGCAGGAAGAGTTCTTTCACACCTTCAATGCGCTGGTGGATCAGAACAAACAGATCATCATCTCGGCTGACCGTGCACCCGGTGAGATCAAGGATCTGGAAGACCGCGTAAAGTCGCGCCTGCAATGTGGTCTGGTTGTCGACCTGCACCCCACCGATTATGAGCTGCGCCTGGGTATCCTGCAAAACAAGGTACAGCATTACAGCAGCACCTATCCCGACCTGACCATCGCTGACGGCGTGCTTGAGTTTCTGGCCCATCGGATCTCGACCAATGTGCGCGTTCTGGAAGGGGCGCTGACGCGTCTGTTCGCCTTTGCATCTCTGGTCGGTCGTGAGATCGATATGGAGCTGACGCAGGATTGTCTGGCGGATGTGCTGCGTGCCTCGGAACGCAAGATCAGCGTCGAAGAGATTCAGCGTAAGGTGTCCGAATATTACAATATCCGCCTGTCGGACATCATCGGCCCTAAACGCCTGCGCTCTTACGCGCGTCCGCGCCAGGTTGCGATGTATCTGTGCAAGCAACTGACCAGCCGGTCTCTGCCCGAAATCGGTCGTCGTTTTGGCGGGCGTGACCACACCACGGTCATGCATGGCGTCAAGCGTATCGAAGAGCTGAAGACCACAGATGGTCAGATCGCGGAAGATGTGGAAATGCTGAGACGCGCGCTGGAAGCTTAAGACTTACCTCCAGCCGATCAGAAACGCCCCGGTGCCTCACGCCGGGGCGTTTTTGTGCGCTTTCCCCCACGGTTGCGCGCCAACTGTGTTCGCCCTGCCACGCGCCCCTTGACGCAACGGCTATTCCGACCCAGAAAATCATAAAAAATCCTTGTGCCTCAGGGTGGAACCGCTAACGTGCCAGTCCCGCCCATTTCGGCACGCAAGTCAGAGGAATTGAGGGTATGAAGATCAGCATCGAACGCGGCACCCTTCTCAAGGCCGTTTCCCAGGCCCAATCCGTTGTGGAGCGTCGCAACACTATTCCGATACTGGCCAATGTGCTGATCGAGGCCGAAGGCGATCAGGCCATGTTCCGCGCCACCGATCTGGATATCGAGGTGGTCGACAAGGCCCCGGCGCAGGTGGAAAAAGCGGGCGCAACCACTGTTGCCGCCACGACTTTGCATGAGATCGTGCGCAAACTGCCTGACGGGGCGCTTGTAACGCTGACCGCTGACAGTGCCGCGGGGCGTCTGACGGTTGAGGCGGGGCGGTCGAATTTCTCGCTGGCGACCTTGCCGAAAGAGGATTTCCCGGTGATGGCGTCCTCGGAATACCAGTCGAACTTTACCGCGTCAGCGGCCTTGCTGCGCCGACTGTTCGACAAGTCGAAATTTGCGATCTCGACCGAAGAGACACGCTATTACCTGAACGGCGTTTACATGCATGTGGCAGATGGCTCCGAGGGCGGCAAGGTGTTGCGCTGTGTTGCAACCGATGGCCATCGTCTTGCACGCATCGATGCGGACTTGCCCGATGGCGCGGCAGATATGCCGGGCGTGATCGTGCCCCGCAAAACCGTGGGAGAGCTGCGCAAGCTGCTGGACGATGACGAGATGGACATCGCGGTGTCGGTCAGTGAAACCAAAGTGCGATTTGCCACACCGGATATTACCCTGACCTCGAAGGTGATCGACGGCACCTTCCCCGACTACACCCGTGTTATTCCGCAAGGTAATACCCGTCAGTTGGAAGTGGATGCAGCCGAATTCGCGCAGGCCGTGGACCGGGTGGCGACTGTTTCGTCCGAACGCTCGCGCGCGGTGAAACTGCAGCTGGATGCGGACAAACTGGTACTGTCGGTCAACGCGCCCGATAGCGGTGCCGCCGAGGAAGAGCTGGCCGTGGCTTATGGCGATGAGCGGTTGGAGATCGGTTTCAATGCGAAATACCTGCTGGAGATTGCGTCGCAGGTCGATCGTGAGAATGCCGTGTTCTTGTTCAACTCGGCCGGCGATCCGACCCTGATGCGCGAAGGCAATGATCAGAGCGCGGTTTACGTCGTCATGCCGATGCGCGTCTGATCGCGCTGGCGCGCGATGCCTTCGGCGACCGTATTTTTGACAAGAAGAAGGGTGGGGTCATGGGATTGGCCCTGACTGCGCTTACGGTCTCGCATTTTCGGTCTCATAAGCTGGCACGATTGTCTTTGGACGGGCGGCCGGTGGCGATTCACGGGCCGAATGGGGCGGGGAAGACCAATATTCTTGAGGCGGTCTCGCTGTTTTCGCCCGGTCGCGGGATGCGGCGGGCCAGTGCGGCTGAGATGACGCGGCGGCCCGAGGCGCTGGGCTGGAAACTGACCGGGTTGCTGGCTACGCAGGGGCAAAATTTTGAGATCGAGACATGGTCTGAAGGCGGCGCGGCGCGGCAGGTTCGGATTGATGAGAAAGCCTCGAGCCAGATCGATCTGGGTAAACTGGCGCGTGTTGTGTGGTTGGTGCCCTCGATGGACCGGCTGTGGATCGAAGGGGCGGAAGGGCGACGACGGTTTCTGGATCGTATCGCGCTGAGTTTTGACCCCACTCACGCTGAGGCCTCGCTGACCTATGAAAAGGCGATGCGCGAGCGGAACCGTCTGCTGAAAGAGCAGGTGCGCGATGCGCATTGGTATGCCGCGTTAGAAGGGCAGATGGCTGAGACTGGCTATCGCATCCACGCGGCGCGTTTGGCGGCACTGGATCATTTGCGAGCTGCGCAGGACCAGGCTGAAACGGCTTTCCCATCGGCCGATCTGGAACTGGTACAGACTGAAGGGGCCATGCCGGACACGGCGGATGATCTGCGCGAGGCGCTGAACGAAAGCCGGTTTCGCGATCTGGCTGCGGGGCGGACTTTGGTCGGGCCGCACCGGTCGGACCTGTACGGTGTTTTCGCGGCCAAGGGTGTTCCGGCCAAGGATTGTTCGACCGGTGAGCAGAAAGCCCTTTTGGTATCGTTAATCCTGTCGAACGCTCGGGCACTGGCCGGGATGGTGGGTGCGCCACCGATCGTGCTGCTGGATGAGGTGGCCGCGCATCTGGATGCGGGGCGGCGGGCGGCGCTCTATGATGAGATTTGCGCGTTGGGTGCTCAGGCCTGGATGACGGGCACCGGGCCTGAGCTGTTTTCAGAGCTTGGGGACCGGGCCCAGACGCTGGTTGTCACCGAAGGCGCTGAGGGCTCGGTCGTCGTTTAGGCGGGCTCGCCCACTTTACGTTCCCACAGGAAGCCGCGCATCACCTCATCGACCGGGGTGTGCGCCATGTGGTTCACGTAGTTCGACATGGTTTTCTGCGCCAGACCCAGAACCACGTCCAGAACCGCGCGGTGCGAATAGCCGGCATCAAAGAAGGCCTGCAGCTGTTCTTCGGTCGGGTTGCCGCGGCTTTGCATCACTTGCAGGGTGAAAGTGCGCAGGGCTTCAAGCTTGGCAGTGGGCAGCGGCGTTTCGTTGCGCAGCGCCTCGGTGATCTCGTCCGAGACCTTCATCATCTTGGCGATGCCGGTATGGGCAGGAACGCAATAGTGGCATTCGTTTTCCACGTTGATGGTCTGCCAGACAACGGTTTTCTCATCATTGTCGAAATCGGTCTGCAGGAACAGGCCGTGCAGAACCTGGTAGGCTTCCAGATGCTGGGGGCTTTCCGCCATCACCTTGTGCAGGCCGGGCAGGCGGCCAAAGGCAGCTTGCGATTTCTCCAGCAGTGGTTTGGACCCTTCCGGGGCGGATTCGAGGTCGTGGGACGGAAAGTTTGCCATATCAAAACTCCTGTTTCTGGCGCGATGAGTCGTATTTAGGGTTTTTTGAGTGATCACTCAAGTATATATTTGAGCGAACGTTCAAGAATTGGTGAAATCATGCCTCGGAAACCTTCCTATGACCGCGATGCGTTGATTGCGCAGGCCCGTGACATTTTCTGGCGTCATGGCTGGGCCGGGACGTCGCTGAAGGATCTGGAGCGTGAATTGAAATTGAAGCCCGGCAGTTTCTATGCGGCCTTTGGATCCAAAGACGCGCTGTATGCGCTCGCGCTGGAGCGCTATGCACAGGACGGCGTGGCCAATATGATGGCCATGGCGCAGGAACTGGGGCCACTTGGGGCGCTCAAGGCGCAGCCGCTTCGGGTGATTGAGGCATCGGAATTGCCGACCAAAGCCTGCATGTTGTCCAAGACCTATGCCGAGTTGCAAGCCCGCGATCACGATCTGGCTGATCAGGCGCGCACGCATATGGTTGAGATGAAGGATTGCTTTGCAGACCTGTTTCGTCGCGCGCAAGCAGCCGGGGAAATCCGCCCGGATCACAACGCGGACAGGCTTGCCGCGCGGTATCAATCTGACCTGTTGGGTCTGCGCCTGTCTGCTGAACGTGACGATGTGGATGCGGCGGAAATCGCCGAAGATATCGCGGCGGACCTTGGTCGGCTTTGATCGGCCAAAATCGGCGGAGAAAAACACAAAATGTTGGGGGAGCGCGTGACAATCCCCACCAGAAAACGTATAAGTTACCAAAATAATATAGGTACTAACGGCATGTCCGAAGACGCACAGGCACCCCAGGAATACGGCGCTGATTCCATCAAAGTTCTCAAAGGCTTAGAGGCGGTTCGCAAACGTCCCGGCATGTATATCGGGGATACGGACGATGGCTCGGGTCTGCACCACATGGTGTATGAGGTCGTGGACAACGGAATTGATGAGGCTCTGGCCGGTCACGCCGACCATGTCACCGTGAAAATTCACGCCGATTCCAGTGTCTCGGTCAGCGACAATGGACGCGGGATTCCGGTGGATATTCACCCGGAAGAGGGCGTCTCGGCCGCCGAGGTCATCATGACCCAGCTGCACGCGGGCGGTAAGTTCGACAGCAACTCGTACAAGGTATCGGGTGGTCTGCACGGTGTGGGTGTTTCCGTGGTGAACGCCCTGTCCGACTGGCTGGAGTTGCGCGTCTGGCGCAACGGCAAGGAGCATGTGGCGCGCTTTGAGGGCGGTGAGACGGCGGAACACCTGAAGGTGGTCCAGGACTGCGGCGACCGTACGGGAACCGAGGTGCGCTTTCTGGCCTCGACCGATACGTTCTCGAATCTGGAATACTCGTTTGAGACGCTGGAGAAACGCCTGCGCGAGTTGGCCTTCCTGAACTCGGGCGTGCGGATCATCCTGATCGACGAACGCCCTGCGGAACGGTTGGAAACCGAGCTGTTCTATGACGGCGGCGTCAAGGAATTCGTCAAATACCTTGATCGGTCGAAAACTCCGGCGATGCCCGAGCCGATCTATATCAAGGGTGAGCGCGACGACATCGGTGTCGAAATCGCGATGTGGTGGAATGACAGCTATCACGAAACGGTGCTGCCCTTTACCAACAACATCCCGCAGCGGGATGGCGGTACGCATGTGGCGGGCTTCCGGGGTGCTCTGACCCGGACGATCAACAACTATGCGCAATCCAGTGGGATCGCGAAAAAGGAAAAGGTCAGCTTTACCGGCGATGACGCGCGTGAAGGTCTGACCTGTGTTCTGTCGGTCAAAGTGCCCGACCCAAAATTCTCATCGCAGACCAAGGACAAGCTGGTGTCGTCCGAAGTTCGCCCTGCGGTCGAGGGTCTGATGAACGAAAAGCTGGCCGAGTGGTTCGAGGAGAACCCGAACGAGGCCAAGGGGATCGTCGGCAAGATCATCGAAGCCGCACTGGCGCGTGAGGCTGCCCGCAAGGCGCGCGAGTTGACCCGCCGCAAGACGGCGATGGATGTGAACTATCTGGCCGGTAAGCTGAAAGACTGTTCTGAGAAGGACCCGTCCAAGACCGAAGTTTTCCTGGTCGAGGGGGACTCGGCAGGTGGTTCCGCCCAGACGGGCCGGGACCGGCTGACTCAGGCTGTTCTGCCTCTGCGTGGGAAAATCCTGAACGTTGAGCGCGCGCGGTTTGACCGGATGCTGTCGAGCCAGGAAATCGGCAATCTGGTGATGGCGCTGGGCACCGGTATTGGCCGGGATGAGTTCAATATCGAAAAGCTGCGTTACCACAAGATCGTCATCATGACCGATGCCGATGTGGACGGTGCGCATATCCGGACCCTGCTGCTGACCTTCTTCTACCGCCAGATGCCGGAGCTGATCGAGGGCGGATACCTCTATATCGCGCAACCGCCGCTTTATAAGGTTTCACGAGGAAAGTCAGAGGTTTATCTGAAGGATCAGGCGGCGCTGGATGACTATCTGATCAATCAGGGGGTTGAAGGGGCCGTGCTGAAACTGGGTTCGGGCGAGGAAATCATCGGGCAGGACCTGACCCGCGTGGTGGATGAAGCGCGTCAGTTGAAACGCGTTCTGGACGCCTTCCCGACCCATTACCCGCGTCACATTCTGGAACAGGCCGCCGTCGCCGGGGCCTTCGTGCCCGGTGCCGTGGATGCCGACCTGCAAGGCGTGGCCGACAAGGTCGCCGCCCGTCTGGACCTGATCGCATTGGAATATGAACGCGGCTGGCAAGGCCGGATCACTCAGGATCACGGTATCCGTCTGGCGCGAATCCTGCGCGGCGTCGAAGAGGTCCGTACACTGGATGGCCCCATGCTGCGCTCGGGCGAGGCGCGCAAGACCGGCAGCTTCACCCAAAGCCTGCAAGAGGTCTACAACACTCCGGCCACGCTGGTTCGCCGTGACCGGATGCAAGCCATCCACGGCCCGCTGGACCTGTTGCGCGCCATTCTGGAAGAGGGCGAAAAGGGCCTGTCGCTGCAACGCTACAAAGGTCTGGGTGAGATGAACCCCGATCAGCTTTGGGAAACCACGCTGGACCCGGATGCACGTACGCTGTTGCAGGTGCGCGTGGACGATATGGTTGAAGCGGATGACTTGTTCACCAAGCTGATGGGCGACGTTGTGGAACCCCGCCGTGAATTCATCCAGCAAAATGCGTTGAGTGTTGAGAATCTGGATTTCTAAGGCTCGTTTGCGTCTTCACACCGCAGCGCAGCGGGCGCGAAGTGGACCGCGATGACGGTTGAGAGTTGATCTCGATAGTCACGCGGTGCGCTTAACAGTCA
Organism: Ruegeria sp. CH10; assembly: GCF_056537125.1. Lineage (NCBI taxonomy): Bacteria > Pseudomonadati > Pseudomonadota > Alphaproteobacteria > Rhodobacterales > Roseobacteraceae > Ruegeria > Ruegeria sp. CH10. The sequence continues at coordinate 123,089 of NZ_JBQFQY010000009.1, forward strand.
TATGCTTCGCACAAGCCTTTGGGCCGCGATTAGTACCGGCGGTGCACGCTCTTTCCGATGGTTGCGGTTCTCTTCTTCCGACGCTCGCGCAAGAAGACAAACAATCCTGCCCCGAGGATCAGTGCGATACCAATTGCGACCGGCAGGTTTGGTAACTCTCCCCAGATCGCCCATCCCCAGAAAATTGCCAGCGGAAGGCCGACATATTCAAAGGGTGCCACCGTGGCGGCATCTGCCATGCGGTAGGCCTGACCAAGGCAGTACCCGATGACTGCAGAATTGAAACCGAGGCCCACAAACAGCCAGCGATCCGCCCCTTCGGGCCAGACCCAGGCCCGCAGCAAAAAGATCAGGCTTTCGTTTTCCACGTCGACCGCAAAGCGCCCGTCCCCTGCGATTGCCCAGAACAGCAAACTGACCACGATAAAACACGCCTGAATGTAAACGGCCATTGCCGACGCTTTGGATTTTGCGCCAAGGAAACGTGTGAGCACGTTGTTGAGCGCATAGGTAAACGCCGCGAGAACCGGCAAGGCATATACCAGCAGGCCGACCTGACGCGCATCGCCGGCCTCCCAAGGTCGGGTCATGATCACGACGCCCAGAAACCCGACCAGCACGGCACCTATCCGCATGGGCCCAACTTTTTCTCCAAGTACAGGGATGCTGAGCAAGGTGATCATCAAAGGGGCGACGAAGAACACCGCCGTGGCCTCTGCCAGCGGCAAGACGGCCAGCGCCGTGAAAAATGTCAGGTTTGCCACAACAATCAGCAAACCGCGCAACAGGTGAAGGCCCGGCTGGTCCGTTTTCAGGATGCGCCAGCCACCCTCCACCTGTACCAGGGCTAAGCTGAACCCAATTCCGATCAGCGATCTTGTGAAAACCATCTGGTGTAGGGGGTAGCCGCCAGACAGGAATTTGATCAGCATGTCGTTGATCGAAATCGCCAGCATTGCGATCAGCACGAACGCAATGCCGACAGTTGGATTTTGCAGCTTTGGTTGCGCGGTCATGACGTACCCTTTCAAATCGCCACTAACACGGAGGATTGAGCGCGCCTATGTCTTTTTTTCCACCCTTGGCAATCTGGCCCGCGTCCGATTTCGCCCGTCTTTCCTTACGGTTCGCCTTGGGTCTGGCGCGCGTTTGTAAAACGTGACACACCCTTGGGGCAGATATGGTTCGGGTTGGGGTGCAGACATGAACGATGTCTCTGACGTGGCAGAGGGCTATCCGAGGCGGTCGCTTGCCGTAGCGTTCGCCATCGGAATCGCCTTGATGATCATCCTTTCGGTGTTTTTGTATCTGTCGCGCGAAACCAGCGACCGTATCGGTGACATGCGGCAATCCTGGCAAAGCTATTCCGCAGACACCACGCCCCGAGGATACTGGATTTCCGATATCCGTGCGGATTTCGGTTATGGTGGCCTGATCCACAATTTCAAGAACTACGTGCTGCGGCAGGATACAGGCTTCAGCCCGATCCTGCGCCAGCAATCCAGCCGCTTGCTGGCGACCATCCAGGCCTATCGGAACTCTTCGCCGTCTCAGCGTGAATTGGAAGCGCTGGACCAGATCGAAGCCGTCGCGTTGGAGTATACCAACAACATCGCCTTGATTGAGGCCGGGATTGCCGAAGGGCAAAGCGCGGAACAGATAGATGCCCGTGTGCGTGTCGATGATCGTGCGGCGCTGGCTGCCTTGGCCACGTTGGAAAGCCTGTGGGTCGAAGAGCGTGATCGCAGCCTATCGGGAATGGTCCGGGCGTTTTCCGATGGCGGAAGGCTGGTGCGGAATTTTTCGGTTGTGTTGGTTGGGCTCATCATTCTGGTTGGTGTGATTGCCGTTCTGACCACGCTGCTGATTTCCAATATTCTGCGTACGAACCGGAGTCTCAAGACTGAACTGGCCCTGCGCGAACAGGTCGAACTGGCTGAGCGCAAGCTGGCCCGCGCGGTCGAGCAAAGCCCGGCGTCGATCCTGATTACGGATACAGACCTGAAAATCGAATATGCCAACCGCAAGTTCTTTGATCTCAGCGGATACAGCGCAGATGAGGTTTATGGGCACTCACCAAAGATGCTGCAATCCGGGCATTCGGGGCAGGGGGTGTATTCTGACCTGAAAGACAGGCTAAAGCGCGGTCAAAGCTGGTTTGGCGTGTTTCGCAATCTGCGCAAGGACGGTACGCATTATTGGGTTTCGACCGCGATCTTTCCGCTGGTCGATCAGAATGGTTCTATCACCCACTATATCGGGATCGGAGAGGACATCACCGAAACCCGCCGCACCCGCGAACAATTTGCACAGGTGCAAAAGATGGAGGCGGTCAGCATCCTGGCCGGTTCGGTCGCGCATGATTTCAACAACGTACTGATGAGCGTCATCGGCAACGCCGATCTGATCGAACTGGATGCCGAGGGCAACGCGGATATTCAAACCTCGGTCAGTCATATCCGCATCGCGGCGCGTCGGGCACAGGCGCTGGTGCGCAAGATGCTGACCTTTGCGCGGCAACGCCCCCGCAACCCGCAGCGCAGCGATCTGGTGAAAGCCACGCAAGAGGCGCTGGACCTGATCAAAGTTTCGGCCCCGCCCAGCATCGAGACACGGTTTGACACAGACATAGATGCGGCCTTTTCGGAATTCGATGGAACGCTTTATTTCCAAACCCTGCTGAACCTCTGCCACAACGCGTTTGAGGCGATGGGCGATACTCAGGGCGAGGTGGTTCTGCACATCAGCCGGGCTGAGGATGACGCGCTGAACGATCTGCCGGATGAGGCCATAGGCGTGGTCCGTCTGGATGTCACAGACACCGGACCGGGCATGAGCGAAGAGGTGCAGCAAAAAGTCTTCGAGCCGTTCTTTTCGACCAAACCAGTGGGCAAGGGCACCGGGCTTGGCCTGGCCATCGTGCATAACAGTGTCGAAGAATCCCACGGCCGGGTCGAGCTGTGTTCGGAACCGGGAAAGGGCACTCGATTCAGCCTGTTTTATCCGTTGATGCCCGCGCTTAGTCAGCAGGAACAGGCCGAGATCGCCTCGGTCGCGGGGACCGAGCATGTTCTGTTGGTTGATGATGATGAAAACGTGCTTTTCGTCACGCGTAAATTGCTGGCGCGCTATGGCTATCGGGTCGAGGCTTATTCCGACCCTCTCAAGGCGCAGGTGGCGTTTCAAAGCGCGCCGGACAGTTATGATGTCATCGTGACCGACCTCAAGATGCCGGGCCTGATGGGCACGGATCTGATCGAGTCGGCCCGCACCACCCGCAGCGACATACCGGTGATCCTGATCAGCAGCTATTTTGATGACATGGAAAAGATGGCGGATTCTGAAAATTCGATATTCGCGCAGAAACCCATTGAAATACAGCAGCTTGCAAGATTTATCCGCACATTGATCAGCTAGGGATCGTTACATTTCTTAACATCTTTTCACATAGCTTAATCTGCGCCAAATCCCCACGAAACAACTGCCCCTTAGGGTTCGCTTAGCCGGTCCTCGGCCAACCGAGAGATCGGAATAGCGAAAAAGGGGCTTTCAGATGATGACCAAAGCCAGAACGTGGTTCTCGGCGCTGTCGACAGTTTCATTGCTGACGATGTGCGCTGCGTTACCGGTTCACCAGGCCCAGGCGGACGAGCCGGGCCCGGTAGAAGCCATAGAGTTCGATCCAGCCAAGGCGGCCCTTGGCAAACGACTTTTCTTTGATCCGCGACTGTCGGGAGACGCTGCGCTGTCCTGTGCCAGTTGCCACCAGCCGGAAAACGGGTTCACCGACGGGCAGGCCCTGTCGGATGCCTATACCGGCAACCTGCATTTCCGCAACGTGCCGACGCTGATCAACAGCGCCAAGCGCGAGGCATGGTTCCATGACGGGCGCATAGGCACCAACCTGAATGACGTGACCCGCGAAAGCATCACCGAGACCTATTCCATGAACATGGACATGCGCCTGATGCAGGAACGCATCAAGCAGGATCCGGTCTATGTCGAGATGTTCGAGGCCGCCGGATTTGGCGAGCCGTCGAATGGCGGTGTCCGCAACGCGATCCCGGAATATCTGAAAACGCTGATCTCGCGCGGTGCTCCGTTTGACACCGGCGAAATGTCGGAAGAGGCCAAAGCCGGCTATGAGCTGTTCAATGCCAGCGGCTGCAACTCGTGCCATTCGGGCGAACGGTTCACCGATGACCTGCCGCACAATATCGGCGTGGGCGACAACCCCGACATCTGGGCGGACCCGACACGGCACATCACCTTCGTGACCATGATGAAGTTCCTGGGCGTCGAGAATTACATGAACCTGCGCGCCGATCCGGGGGCTTACATCCGCACCCATACGGATGACACGTTCGGCACCTTCATGACCCCCACCCTGCGCGAGCTGACCTATACCGCGCCGTATATGCACAACGGCACGCTGGAAACGCTCGAAGACGTGGTGGCTTTCTACAACGCCGGTGGCGGCGATGATGAGAACAAGGATCCGCGCATCAAGCCACTGAACCTTTCCGAGACCGAGCAAGCACAGCTGGTGGCCTTCCTTAAGGCGCTGTCCGGCGAGCCGCTGACCGGGCCCGAATTCGTCGCCGAAGAGATCGATACGGACTATGCGCCGATCGAAAACTGGCGCGAAACGACAAACTGAGGAGTGGACCCATGAAAGACCTTAAGTCTTACCTTTCAGGCACAATCGCCACCGCTGCTCTGGTTGCCGCCCTTGGTTCGCATGCCTTTGCAGAAACCAGCATGGAGATTGAGGCCGGTATCGGCGGGGCAGACCCCGACCCTGATGCGCCGCTGGTGGCGTTGGGTGAACCGCCCATCCCGCTGGACAACCCGCAGACCGAGGCCAAGATCGAACTGGGCAAGATGCTGTTCTTCGATCCGCGTCTGGGTGGGAATGAGACGACACCCTGTTCGGCCTGTCACCTGCCCGATGTGGGCTGGGACGTCGAAGCGCCGATCTCGTTCGGCTATCCGGGCACGACCCACTGGCGCAATAGCCAAACCATCGTGAACTCGGCCTATTACGGAAAACTGTTCTGGGCGGGTTCCAGCAAAAGCCTTGAAAGCCAGGCCAAATCCGCTGCAGGCGGCGCAGTCGCCGGCAACGGTGAATCCGACATGATGGAGGCGCGTCTGGCTTTTGTCCCCGAATATGTCGAACGCTTTAACGACGTCTTCGGCGATCAGTGGCCGCGCATCGGCAACGCATGGCGGGCTATTGCCGCGTTTGAACGCACCATCGTTCAGACCGACACGCCCTTCGACAACTATCTGCGTGGGGATGATGCGGCGCTGACCGAGGAACAGAAACGCGGGCTGGAGCTGTTTACCGGCAAGGCGCAATGTTCCGAATGCCACAACGGCGCGCTGCTGTCGGATGAGAAATACTACAACACCGGTGTTCCGCCCTATAGCGGCTGGGAAGATGACGGTCTGGCGCAAGTGACCTTCCGGTATGAGCTTTACTCCAAAGGCTCGACCGAGGATTTCTATCGCCACACCAAGGACGACCCCGGTTTCTATTTCCGTACCAAGGAAAAGGCCGATCTGGGCAAGTTCCGCACGCCGAGCCTGCGCTACACCCTCTATACCGAACCCTACATGCACAACGGCATGTTGGAGACGCTTGAGGATGTGGTCGAATTCTACAACCAGGGCGGCGGCGAGAATGAATTCGCAGCAACCAAATCCGATCTGATCCAGCCGCTTGGCCTGAACGATCAGGAAAAGGCGGATCTGGTGGCCTTCCTGAAATCCCTGTCCGGTGACGAGATTCTGGTCGAAGAACCTGATCTGCCGGATTACCAGCCGCTTCCCGCGGCAGCAGAGGAGTAAGCGTCATGAAAGATCATAACGCAACCGGATGCAGTTGTACGGGTGAGGCCAAGAAGGCCTGCACCGTGAACCGCCGCCAGTTCCTGTTCGCCTCGGGCGCAACAACCTTTGCCGTGATGGTGGCCATGCCCACCCGCCACGGTCAGGCTGAACAGGTTCCTGCGCTTGTATCAACCTATCCACGCAAGCTGATCGGCAAACTGTCCGAACTGGAACAGGATGTCCCGGTCGAGTTCTACTACCCCGATGAGGGTGACTATTCGGACTCGATCCTTGTGAAAACCGGCGTGGAAAGCGGCGGTGGCATCGGTCCGCAAAAGGATGTTGTGGCCTTCAACCTCACCTGCACCCATCAGGGCGGGTCGATGTATGACAGCTACAAGCCTGAACATAAGGTGCTGGGCCCGTGCCCGCTGCACCTGTCCACCTATGACGTGACACGGCACGGCATCCTCGTTTCGGGGCAAGCCTATCAGTCGCTGCCGCAGGTCCTTTTGGAACTGGACGGTGACGACATCTACGCCGTTGGCATGTTCGGCCTGATCTACGGCCGCTACGACAACCTCATTGCATAAGGGAAACGGAATCATGGCAACCCCGTATTACGTACCCGAAACCAACGTCCCGCTGCCGCCCAAAGGGGCCGAGGTCATCTCGACCGCCTGCGACTACTGCATCGTGGCCTGTGGTTACAAAGTCTACCGCTGGCCCGTGACGGCCAAACCCGGTGGCCCCACCGCGGACGAAAACGCCTTTGGCGAGGACTTCCCCGTTGCACCCTTGGGTGCTTGGGTCGCGCCGAACCAGCACAATATCGTTCTGCACAAAGGTCAGCCGCACCATGTGGTGATCATCCCGGACAAGGACACGCAATACGTCAACACCGACGGCGACAGCTCCTTGCGGGGCGGGTGTATAGCGCAGAAATGCTATAACCCGCAGACACCCACTCGCGACCGCCTGAAGACGCCGCTGATGCGGATCTATGGCACGCTGATGCCGGTTCCGTGGGATCTGGCGCTGGATGTGGCGGCTGAGGTGGGCAACCACGTCATCGCCAAGCATGGCACCAATGCCTATGGCGTGAAAACCTTCAGCTATCAGTATATCGAGAACACCTATGCGATCTCGAAATACGCGCTGCGCCATATCAACACCGCGAACTTCACCTTCCACGACACGCCGTCCGACGTGACCTCGACCCCCGGTTTCCGGGATGCGGGTTTCGACAACTTCGGCCCGTCCTACGAAGACTGGCGGGATGCCGAGACCCTTCTGGTCTGCGGCACTGATCCGTATGAGACCAAGACCATCCTCTATACCCAGTGGATGATGAAGGGGATGCAGAACGGTCAGAAGGAAATCTATCTGATCCCGCGCCGGTCTGCTGGTGTGGCCCATGCTGAAAAGATGGGTGGTCTGCATATCGACGTTCTGCCCGGCACTGACCTGCTGGTCGTCAACGCCATCGCCCGCGTCATCGTGGAAAATGGCTGGGAAGACAGCGACTGGATCAAGAAATGGGTCAACAACAAGTGGGAAAGCTCGTCCGGCTTTGGTCAGGGCACCCGGAACACGCCATGGCAGTGGCGGACGACCTGGGGCAAGTTCCAGACCAAAGGCTTTGAAGACTGGAAAGAGTGGCTGCTGTCGCAAGACGAGTTCTCGCCCGAGAACGCAGCCGCCATGGCCGAAATCGACGTGCAGAAAATCTATACTGCCGCCGAATGGCTGGCCAAACCCAAGGCGGATGGCACCCGGCCCAAAACCTCGGTCATGATCGAGAAAGGGTTCTACTGGTCCAACAACACCGGCAACACACAGGCGATCTCGGCTCTGGGCATCATCTGTGGCTGTGGCGGTCGTCCGGGTCAGGTCATTGGCCGGGCCGGTGGTCACCAGCGGGGCGGCGTGAAAGGCGGGAAATATCCGCGCAACAAATCGCCCGAGAAACTGCCCGGTCGCCGTCGCCGCGCCATGGATACCGACCGGTATCTGATCGCAGGTCATACCCGTATGGCCCACGTGATCGGCACCACTTGGATCCAGTCCATGTGCGGCAGCCAGCAACTGGCCGACAAGTTCGAGGAACTGACCGTCCGCAACCCGCACCAGATCGCCTCTTTCGACAAGCAAGAGATGATCGACACGCTGAAGGCCCGCGCCGACAGCGGCGGTATGGTGGTGATCAACCAGGATATCTATCTGCAGGACCCGATCGGCAACCGCTACGCCGACATCGTGTTCCCCGCAGCCACCTGGGGTGAAGAGGACTTCCTACGCGCCAACGGCGAACGCCGCCTGCGTCTGTATCAGAAGTTCTATGATGCGCCCGGTGCGGCCAAGCCCGACTGGTGGATCATCGCGCAACTGGCACAGCGGATGGGCTTTGACGGGTTCGACTGGCAGAACTCGAACGAGGTCGCGGAAGAGGCCGTGCGCTTTACCCGCGGGTCGCGCAAGGACTTCCACGCGGTGTTCCGTCTGGCCAAGGCCGAAGGCAAGGGCCTGCATCAGAAGGTCCGTGAATTCGGAACGGATGGGGTGCAATGCCCGGTCATGCTGGATGCCGATGGGGTCACGCTGATTGAAACCAAGCGTCTGCACGACACAACCCGCGAACTGCCCGATACCGGTGCAGCTGGTGCGGATGTGTTCAACAAGAAACTGACGCATTTCAACAGTCAGACCGGCAAGTGCAACATCCAGAAATCGCCCTGGGGCCTGTTCTCGGACTATTGGGAATGGCTGAAACCCAACAAGGACGAAGGCGAGCTTTGGGCGACCTCGGGTCGGATCAACGAACGCTGGCAGTCCGGCTTTGACGACCGCCGCCGCCCGTATATCGTGCAGCGCTGGCCGGAAAACTGGGTTGAAATCCACCCCGACGATGCGGCCGAGCGTGGCATCGAAAGCGGCGACTATGTGATGGTCTACTCGGAACGCGTTCCGGGTAACAAGACTACGCTGCTGGGTGTGGAAGGCGACGACTTCCAGTTCTCGAAACTGATGGAGAACGGGCATATCGAGCTGACCAAAGCGGCGATCACCGCCGTGGCCATGGTCACGCCCGCCATCAAGAAAAGCGTGGTCTACATGGACTTCCTGCATATGCAGCAGCCTGCAAACGCGCTTGAGGGCCGGATCGTCGACTGGATCAGCGGCAACTACAACTACAAGATGGGCGTTGCCAAGCTGCGCAAACTGGGGCCGAGCCCCTACAAGACCTCGTTCCGCACGATGTCCTTCGCGCCGCGTGACATTGCCTGACGCGTTTCCGGGGGGCGATCGCCATGCTGCCCCTCGGGTCTGGCCCCACTGCAGAAGGGGTCACGAGCCGGTCCCCCGGTTCATTGGAAGGCAGGCTTCGGTTGGGAAACCTGCCTTCCACTTTCACCCAACCTTTCCCAACGCAAAACATGGCAGACCCGATATGAACATGCATTCCGATACCGCCCTGCGAGATGAGGCCACCAGCCTGTTCTCGGACTACGCAAAATCCGACTATGATGTGATCCGCCTGCGCGCCATTCAGGCCCTGACCGCCATTGGCGCGGCCAACAGCCCCGCACTGGTCGAGGCGTTGCTGGATGACGACGAAGATGTCCGTCAGGACGCGGCGCAGGCGCTGGGCGCGCTGGGCGTTCAGGGCGCTGCACCGCAACTGCTGGAAAACCTGATCCACGATCCCTGTGGCGAGGTGAAGCTGGCCTGTGTCACCGCGCTGGCCGAGTTGAAAGTTGAAGATGCCGCGCCTTACCTGCGCACCCTTGTCACAGGACGCGGCGAGGACATCACGTGGGATGAGGATGAGCTGCATCAAGACGAATGGGACGACTGGCTGGACACGCAGATCGCCGCAATCAAGGCGCTGGGTCGCATGGGCGACGCGGCCGCGATTGAACCCATCGTCATGGCCCTGATGGACGAAGACGGGCAGGAGCTGGGCGATGTCGCCTGTGAGGCGCTGGGCCGGATCGGCCAGCCCGCCGTGCCGACGCTGGGTGTGTTCACCCAATCCTCGAACCGCCGCCTGCGCCACCGCGCGTTACGTACCTTGGCTTCAATTGGTGGAGCGGAGGCCGAAGCCATCCTGCGCAAAGCCACCACCGACAAGGACGGCGCGGTACGCCTGATCGCTTATGAGGCGCTGATGCCGGGTGATGCAGCCCTGGTCGAACAGGCGCTGACCGACGGGGTCGAGGGCATTCGCATTGCGGCGCTGGAACAGGCCGGTTTCTCGGAACCCGAACTGCTGGACCGCATGATGCGCGACCCCGGTGCCAAGGTTCAGTTGGCATTGCTTGACCGGCTGGATCGCGCCACGCCGATAACGGACCAAGAAGACCTGCGCTGGCAGGTGCTGGATTTCCTGGCCACCGGCCAACAACCCGAAGTGTCTGCTCAGGCGCTGGGCCTGCTGGCGGCGCTGGCCCCGGAACTGGTGGCCGACCGCCTGAACGCGCTGTTCTCGGTCGATGCGGATGACCTCAAGGCCGAGCGTATCCAATGGGCCATCGTCGATGCGCTGGCGACCTCGCCCCTGCGCGAAGCGGCGGAGTGGCTGCAACGCGCCTGCCGATCGCCCTTCCGGTCGGTGCGGCTGAAGGCCATCGCGTCGCTGGCGATGTTCGTCACCGATACGGACCGCCTGCATGTGAACCAGCAACAGGGCCGCGAATTGCTGCTGTCCTTCGCACTGGCCCCGATGCCCTTGGCGACCGACGAGGAACCCGCAGACACCCCACAAACCGACATCGCCGCGCTGGAAGAGGCCGGGCTGGATGTCTCGGACGGGGGCGAGAACGGACCGACCTCCAGCCTTGGCGCGATCCTTGGCCATGACGCCATCGCCGCCGAGATGACGCAGGAAGCGCAAGAGGATGAGGTTCTGCCCCTGACCCCGCGCGAACAGGCACTGCTGGCCAAGGCGACCCGCCACCCCAAACGCCGTCGCGTGGCACTGGACGACGATGCTGATGCGCTGCAGCGCGAAACCCGCATGTCCGCCATCCGCTTGCTGGGCGAGGTGAAGGGCATGCAGATCATGCTCGCCCAGATCGCACAGGACCCCGAGACCGAGATTGCGCAGCAGGGCTTCTCGGCACTGGCCGCAGCGGTCACCCGCAACGGCGCGGAGCTGGAACAGGAGCAATTGGTTGATCTCATCACCAAGGGCCTCTCGCACACGGATTCCGCCCTTTCCCTGCAAGCACTGAAACTGCTGCAACAGGCCGATTTGCCGCCGCAGGACGCGCTGCGCGGCAAGCTGCGCGCGATGCTGAAAACCGGCGATACCGCATTTCGCATCGACGCCATGCACATCCTGACCAGATGGGACGGCACCCCCGATGTGGCGCGCAGCCTGCTGGACGATGTTTCTGCCCCCGTGCGGCAGGCAGCGATGCGCCTGTTGTCGGAAACCGCGCCTGATCAGGCCGGGGCCGCCATCGTGCCCTTCCTTCTGGCCAACCCCGAGCAGCGGATCGTGACCTATGTCAAGGACAGCACGCCCGCAGTGGTGTCCATTGGCCGCCAGTTGCTGACCGAGTTGCGCGACGAAGATCGCCGCGCGCAATGGCCGGTGATGATAGGCGCATTGGCTGACTTGCTGGGGGAACCATCGCGGGCGGTCTGACACCCGGAGGGACGGATGAGCATTTCGCTGAAACTGAGCGAAGCGATATTGGCGGCGGCCATGATCTTTGGCCCCGCCGCACAGGCCGAGGACATCCCCGAGATAGCGGTAGTGCATCAGATCATCGACCTGAACGCGGACATCCCGGCCCACGCCTTTCGGTTCGAGCCTAAGTTCCTGCAGGTTCCCGCCGGGGCCACGGTCCGGTTCAAGGGATCGACCGGCCGGCATACGGTGACGTCGATCCTCCGCATGATTCCGGTTGGCGCGCGCGCGTTTGAGATTCGCGGCAAGCCCGAGCTGGACCTGACCTTTGACACAGAAGGCGTCTATGGCATCCGCTGCCGCGTGCATGGCCGCCACGGGATGGTCATGCTGCTGGTGGTGGGTGATCCCAGTTCAAATCTGGAAGAGGCCAAAGCCTATTTACCGAAACTCGGTGAGGCCGAGCGGGCCGGTTTCAAAGAGCTTTTTGCATATATGGAGGCACAAAATGGCTGATGGATGCGCCTGCGACCGCCACGCTCATATGTACCTGACCGTTGACGATGCGCTGCGGAGGGGATTGTCCGTGGCGGATCCGTTGAAGGATACCGAAACGCTGCCGCTGGCACAGGCAATCGGCCGGGTTCTGGCGCAGGATTGCACCAGCAAGGTCGATATGCCCGCCTTTGATAACTCGGCCATGGATGGCTATGCGATCCGTACCTGTGATCTGGGCGAGGGGCCTGTGTTCGAGCTCCCCGTCGCAGGTCGTGTGGCCGCAGGCGACAGCGGCGCGCATGATGCCCCGCAAGGCAGCGCGCTGCGCATCTTTACCGGCGCGCCTGTGCCGCCTGAATTCGACGCGGTTCTGATGCAGGAAGACTGCGATGCGCTGATCGACTCGATCCGGTTCAGCCGCCGACCCAAACCCGGCCAGCACATCCGCCGCGCGGGCGAGGATCTGAAGGCCGGAGCCCCCATCCTGCGCCGGGGGTGCGAGATCACCGCGCGCGAAGCGGCGGCGCTGGCCTCTTCGGGGTTTGGAGAGGTCACTGTCTATCGCAAGCTGCAGGTTACGATTTTCTCGACAGGCAGTGAATTGCGCCAGCCCGGCGAAGATCTTGGCCCCGGTCAGATCTACAACTCCAACCGCTATATGCTGCTGGCGCTGCTGGACAAGCCATGGATCGAGTTGACCGACCGTGGCCCGGTTCAGGACGACCCCGCGCTGTTGGAACAGGTGCTGCGTGATGCCTGTGACAGCTCAGACCTGATCATCACCACTGGTGGTGTCTCGGTGGGAGACGAAGATCACATGCCACGCCTTTTTGCCGAAATCGGCGGGCAGACCGATGTCATGAAAGTGGCGATGAAGCCGGGCAAACCGATTATGTTCGGTCGCCGGGGCAATGCGCTTTACGTTGGGCTGCCAGGGAATCCGGTTTCGGCCTATGTCACGTGGCAGATCATCGGATCGCAGATGATGGCGCGCCGTGCCGGGTTGCATCAAGAGCCATCCAGAACGGAACAGGCGGTGCTGGCCGAACCTCTGGCCCGTCGCGCTGGTCGTCAGGAATACCGTCCCGTTGTGATCGAAGGCGTGACGCCCAACGGCACCCCGCGTCTACACCTAATGGACTCGTCTTATAGCGGTAAGGTTGCTTTGCTTGCTCAGGCCGATGGTCTGGCAGTTATCTCAGCCGACACCGAAACACTGCCAAAAGATCATCCGCTGCCGTTCCTGCGGTTCTGATGTCAGTACAACCCGTGTTCTTGCAAGGGCCGCACGGCAGCGGCTACAACTGTCCCGAGCCAGCCCAACATGCCCGCGCGGACCCAAAAATGTCTAAAGAACATATCCTTGTCGTCGATGACGACCCACAGATTACGTCGTTTTTGCAGCGCTACCTTGAAAAGCAGGGGTGCCAGGTCACCTGCGCTGCGGATGGGGACGCAATGGACGCGGTTCTGCAAACGGCACAGATCGATCTGATCTTGCTGGATATTGGCCTGCCCGGCCGCAACGGTTTTGACATCACGCGTGAGCTGCGGACGCAGTCTGACATTCCCATAATTGTCCTGTCGGGTCGGGATGAAATCTTTGACCGGGTTGTTGGGTTGGAGTTTGGGGCCGATGACTACATCACCAAACCCTTTGAGGCCCGCGAGGTTCTGGCCCGCATCCGCACGGTTCTGCGACGGGTCCGCCCCGAGGAAAAGACCGCGAACGGAGCTGCGCCCTCAATCTCGTTTGGCGATTGGGTTCTGAACGTGAATGAGCGTAGCCTGACCGCCACAGGGGCCGCTGAACCCACGCCGTTGACAACAACCGAATTCGACGTGCTGCTGGCCTTTGTTACCAACCCTCATATGGTGTTTTCCCGCGATCAGTTGCTGGATCAGGCGCGCGGGCGGGAAACCATCGTGGGCGATCGCACCATAGACGTGCATGTGGCCCGTCTCAGGAAGAAGATCGAGCCTGACCCCGCTGCTCCGGTCTTTATCAAAACCGTACATGGTATCGGATATTGCTTTGCCGCCAATGTGCGCAAAAGCTCAGCCTAGCTGAGTTGTTTGTACATTATGGTTGTCGGTTCCAGACGATCTTCAAATGGGTTGCGGCAATAGTTCGGGATATCTCCGGCAATCTGAAAGCCAAGGCTTTGATACAGGATGCGCGATGGGTCCGAACTGCGCGTATCCAGTACCAGCACACTTCGTCCCAACTGCGCTGCACGCTGTTCAAGCGCCGCCATCAAAGCGCGTCCCAATCCCTTGCGCCGTGCTTTTGGATGAACCAGCAGCTTGGCCACATCTGCGCGATGCGGTTGATTGGGCATGTTGGCCGGGATCAATTGTACCGTGCCCAGAATGCGGCCCTGATCCTTCGCGACGAAAAGGTCCAACTGCTCCAGATCGGGACGCACACGGTCTTGCCAATAAGCACAGGCCTGATCTTGAGAAAAGGGCAGGATGAACCCGATGCTTGCCCCATCCTGTACGCAAGCATGCAGGATGTCTGTCAGATCAGCCAGCGCATCATCAAAGCCATTCGCATTCAGACGTAGGATCATATCAGCACCAGCAGATACCGTGCGCCGCGTGCGGGCGCGGTTTCAAATCGTGTCGGACCGGACAAATGGTAGCGCAGGCAATCCCCGCCATTCAGGTCATGTGCAACCCCGTCGACCGTCAGCGTCAGCGCACCATCCAGCATGATCAGATGATGCTCTTGGCCGGGTTTGGGGGGTGAGTCGTAGCTGATGACTGTATCGGGGGGCAGATGCCCCTCAAGCACTTCGGCACTCAGGTCGGCCGCAGGCGGAGACACAGACCTGCGGGTAAATCCGGTCTCGGGGTCACGCCATTCAGGTTGACGTTCAAACGGCACACGGGGGTCGAAACTGTCTTCGATCATCATCAAAAGGCGCGACATCGGCAGGCCGTAGGCTGCACAGAGTCGGCCCAGAGAGTCAGCGGTCGGACTGACGTCACCTTTCTCCATGCGCGACAGGGTGGCGCGGCTAATGCCGCTCTGTTCGGCCAGCTGGTCCAAAGACCACCTGCGCGCGCGGCGCAGTTCAGTCAGGCGGGTGGCAAGGCGGTTTGTGAGAGTATCGGGCATCGTCCAAATATGAGAAGAAAGAGCATATATGGGAGTATTGGCATAAAGAAATAGTATTTCAACAAAAAAGGGACGCAGAAACCTCTGCGCCCCTTCAACTGCTCGAGTTTTAACCTGGATTACTTCCAGCCGACCTCGTTAAAGATTTTCTGCGCCTCGGGCAGGTTCTTGGCGACCTTGGACAGGTTCACCTCATCTGCCTTGAACTCGCCCAGTGATTTGACCGAGTCGACCAGTGCCACGCCTTCGACAGCCGGGAATTCGTCATTACCCGCCGAGAAATACTCTTGCGCTGACTCGCTTGCCAGATACTCAAGGAACAGGATCGCGTTTTCCTTGTTCGGGGCGTTTGCGGCAACACCTGCGCCCGACAGGTTCATATGTGCGCCCGTGCTGTCCTGATTGGGAAAGACCCAGCCGATCGACTCAAGATGATCCGACACGCCTTTGACATCTTTGCGGATGGCGCGGGCAAAGTAATAGGTGTTCGACACCGCGATATCGCATTCGCCCGACACGAGGCCGCGCAGCTGGTCCGTGTCACCGCCCTGCGGTTCGCGCGCCATGTTGGCAACGATGCCTTCGGCCCAGGTTTTGGCGGCCTCGGACCCGTCATGGGTGACGATCGACGCCAGCAAGGTCTGGTTATAGGTGTTGCTCGAAGACCGGATACAGATCAGCCCCTTGTATTCCGGTTTGGCCAGATCGGCATAGGTGGCCGGCGGGTTGGCCAGGTTTTCCTTGTCGTAAAAGATGATGCGGCCACGCTGGGAAAAGCCGAACCATTCATTGTCGGCGTCCTGCAGGTTGGCGGGGATACGCTCTTCCAGAATTGCGCTTTCCACCGGCTGAAGGATACCGGCGTTCTTCGCGCGGGCCAGACGCGAGGTGTCGACTGTCAGCAGGATATCCGCCGGAGAGTTCGCGCCCTCGGCCTCCATCCGCGCGATCAGCTCATCGGCTTTGCCCTCGATGCGGTTGATGGTGATGCCGGTGGCCTCTTCGAAATCGCTATAGAGGTTTTCGTCGGTATCATAATGGCGCGAGGAATAGAGGTTCAGCTCTCCCTCGGCGGCGGCAGAGGTTGCGATCAGGGCCGTCAGCGCGGCGGCAACGCAGGTAGAGGATTTCAGCATCGTATCTCCCAACTTTGAAAGTGGTGATGGGTGTAAACCCGACTGATATTGTCAATTAAGGGATTCGCCGGGGGATGCAAGGAAATCCGAGTGATTTAGTTGGCCAAATTGTCGCTCAACCCTTTATCAGTTTAGCGTATTGTCCCGAAAACCTTGGTTGCCGCTGCAGAAAGGCATAACCTTAAAAAACAGCTCTGCGGCAACAGAGACGACAAGACTATTGCGGCCTGAACGAGGAAACCAATGCCCGAGACGTTTGCCGAAAAACTTGAAAAATCAAACTTTGGACATTGGATGGCCAAGTTCGAGAGCTTCATGGTGATCGTGGGCGTGGTCGGTCCGTTTGCCACCCTGCCGCAGCTTGTGAAGCTTTATTTCACCCATTCCCAACATGCGTCCGGCCAGTCCTTGCTGTCATGGTCTTTGTATGCGGCCTTGTCGATGCTTTGGTTCATCTATGGTTTGATTGTTGGAAAGCTTCCCATCTATGTGGGCAACGGGCTTTCATTGATCCTGAACCTTTTGATGGTGTTGGGTATCCTGATACACGCAGGCTTTACGTTCTAAGGCGCAATCTAGGAAACGGCACCCAAATACGCGGTGCTGGTGCGTGAGGCAACCGGCCCTTCCGATGTGAAGCGTTGTTTTGGTGCTTAATGGTTCTTTAACTCACTTTCATTGATTGTCGGTCTCTATTGCGAAGGGCGTGAGGTCGGAGCTCAGCTGTGTCAGATGTTATCTGGTTTTTGATCGAGGCGTTTACGATCCTGCTGACGGTGGTGACTTTGGTGATGCCGTTCTTCTTCTCAGTTCGATTTGTCAGTTTCTATAAGAGCTTCACGTTCAGCATCTTGTTCGCCGCTGTGATAACCGTCTTTTACGCATGGTGGCGGGATGTATCGTTTGATCTTGAGTTGATCGCTTTGGGGGTCGACCTGCAGGGGCTCACAACCGAAGACAGGATGCGCAATGTTGATCCTGAACTTTGGGATTATGCCGAAGCGCGGGTGTTTGCACCGGAAAGGCTGGGTGTTGGTTGGCCGATAAAGGCAGGGTTTTCTCTGTTCCTGACCCTTCCCTATGCGGGGATTGTCTGCGTCGTCGTTTGGGTTCTGAAGCAGGTTCTCAGCAAGGTGGTCGAACGCGCGCGGAACGGAAATCATCAATAAAAAAACCGCACCCGAAGGCGCGGTTTCTTTAAACTATTTGCGTAGTTCTTAGCCCTGGCGAGCTTTGAACTTGCGCTGCGTCTTGTTGATCACGTAGACGCGGCCTTTGCGACGCACAATCCGGCAGTCGCGGTGCCGGTTCTTGAGCGAGCGGAGCGAGTTCTTGACCTTCATGGGTCTGTCTCCAATCTGCGGCGCCTTCATCAAAGACGTGGCCAGCGCCTGGGTTACTCGGGTGTCCCGGAAAACCGGAACAGTGAAATCATGGTGGGCGGTACAAGGATCGAACTTGTGACCCCTTCGATGTCAACGAAGTGCTCTACCGCTGAGCTAACCGCCCACGTAACCTTTGCGTTGCCCTGCCCCATAACGAAATGGGGCGCGGATCCCCGCGCCGGTAGCGGGGTCTATAAAAGGAGTCGCACAGGGGTTCAAGGGGTTTGGCAGAACTATTTTCCGGTCTATGTTGAAACCGAACAAGGAGTCGCCATGAACAACGCCCCCTATGTACTGGATATGCCCGCCGACCGCACGTCCTGCGTGGTGTTTTCCTCGCCTCATAGTGGACGGAACTATCCCGAAACGATGCTCAGCCGCACGATTCTGAGCGAGAACACGATTCGGTCCTCGGAGGACGCGTTTGTCGACCAGCTGTTTGCGGCGGCGCCGGATTATGGGGCACCGATGATATCGGCGGTGATGCCGCGGGCCTATCTGGATCTCAACCGCAGTGCCGAGGAACTGGACCCGGCGCTGATTCAAGGCGCGCGCCGCCACGGACATAACCCGCGCGTGGCCTCGGGGCTGGGAGTGATTCCCCGCGTGGTGGCGAATGGCCGCGCGATTTATCGTGGCAAGCTTACGATGGATGAGGCCCGCCTGCGCATCGATACCTGCTGGCGGCCCTACCATGCGCGCATCAAGTCGTTGCTGGCCGAGTCGCATGAGGTGTTCGGGCAGGCGATTTTGATCGATTGCCACTCTATGCCGCATGAGGCGGTTGCGATGGTCAGCAATACCCAGTCCAAGCGCCCCGATGTGGTGTTGGGGGATCGGTTCGGGGCGTCGGCCTCGATCGATATCGTGGACCAGATCGAGGCGGCCTTTGCTGCTGCGGGTCTGAACGTCGCGCGTAATACGCCCTTTGCCGGGGCCTACGTGACCCAGACCTATGGCCGCCCGGCGCGCGACCAGCATGCGGTTCAGATTGAAATCGACCGGGCGCTGTATATGGACGAAGACAGAATCGAGCCGAACGGGAATTTCGCCGCGTTCCAATCGGTTCTGCGCGACATTATCCACGAGATCACCCGCATCTGCGATGGACCTTTGCGGCTCGCAGCCGAGTGAGGTCAGCGCAAAGCACGGCCCTTTACAATCGCATCGGTGCCGAAACGCTGCCTGATTTCATCGGTGGCGCGTTCGGCTTGTGATCTTTGGGTGGCACCCGGGTCTAACAAGTCGCCGGAGATATCCGCCTGCGTCTCGGGGCACAGATCGGACAGGCCGACACCCAGCAGGCGATAGGGGCCCTGATCTCCGACTTGATCGAACAACCCCCGGGCCGTGCGATAGATGCGATCGGCGATCTGCGTTGCGTCCCGCAGTGACACGCGGCGGGTGATGATCTTGTGATTGGCGCGTTTGAGCTTCAGCGTCACCACCCGCCCTGCCAGCGCTTTGGCTTTGGCACGGTCTGCCACTTTTTCGGACATGCGCCACAGGTGGCCGTCCAGAATGTCCAGGCTGGCGGTGTCTTCGAAAAAGGTTGTTTCATTGCTGATGGATTTCATCGGCTCATGGGCCGACACGCGCCGCTTGTCCTGCCCGCGCGCCAGATGCCACAGACGATAGCCCATCGATCCGAACCGGGCCGTCAGCGCCTCTTGGTCCCAGCGCAACAGGTCCGAAAAGGTGCGGATACCGGCACGATCCAGCGATTCCTGCGCGGCGGGGCCGATGCCCCAGATCAAACGCACAGGCTTGTCGTGCAGAAACGCGGCCGTCTCGGCCTGCCCGATCACCGAAAACCCGCGTGGTTTGTCGAGGTCTGACGCGACCTTGGCCAGAAACTTGTTGTGGGACAGCCCGATTGAGCCGGTCACGCCCAATTCAGCCTTCATGCGTTTCACCAGTCGCGCCAGCATCACCGCAGGGGGTGCGCCGTGCAGGCGTTCAGTCCCGGACAAGTCCATAAAGGCCTCGTCCAGCGACAGCGGCTCTACCACCGGGGTCAGTTCATTCATCATCTTGCGAATCTCGCGCGACACCTCGGCATAGACAGACATGCGCGGTTTGATCACCACTGCATCGGGGCAGAGTTGCAATGCCTTGAACATCGGCATTGCAGACCGCACCCCCCGAATGCGGGCCACATAGCAGGCGGTCGAGACCACACCGCGCTTACCGCCGCCGATGATCACCGGCTTGTCGGCCAGGTCGGGATTGTCGCGTTTTTCGACCGAGGCGTAAAAAGCGTCGCAATCCATATGCGCGATGGACAGATCGAACAGTTCGGGATGCGTCTTGATCCGCGGGCTGCCGCAGGATGGACAGCGCCGTTCGTCGGTCAATGTGGTCAGGCAGTCTCGGCAAAGACCGGGCATTCCGTTGTTCCGTTATCCTTAGAATCCAGTCAGAGACAGGTTTATAGCAGCCATGATGCCCCGGAAAAGGGTCAGCCGCCACGGTCATCAGTTTTGAAAGAAGACCCCCCGCATGTGGCGGGGGGAGGTGACGGACCTCAGGAAGAAACGGTCCGCGGGGAGTATCACATCCCTAGAATCGCCTAAAATCCTCGTTTTCGATAGGACCTAGATCACACATGCAAAACTGGTGTTTTTCATGTGTGTTTTGGGGCACAGGGGCGATTTGGCGCGGTCCGGCAGGAAAGTGACGCCGGGTCAATCACTTGGTGAAGTTTGGGGTGCAAAAACACCCCGGTTTCGAGGGGCCGCTTAGTGGCTTGTCAAGGAGTTTAACTCAGCAAGAACCGCTTGCGCGGCCGCTTTTGGGTCGTCCGCCTGATAGATCGGACGGCCAACAACGATGTGGTCCGCGCCGTCACCGATGGCGCTGGCCGGGGTGGCCACGCGTTTCTGATCACCCAATGCGGCACCCGCCGGACGCACGCCGGGGGTGACGATCAGGCGGCCTTCGGCCTGGGGCAGGGCGCGGATCAGGGCGGCTTCTTGCGGGCTGGCAATGACACCATCCGCCCCGGCCTCCAACGCCTTTGCCGCGCGTTCGACCACCAGATCCTGCACGTCGCCCTGCTTCAGCAGGCTGGCATCCAGATCGTCGCGGTTCAGCGAGGTCAGGATCGTCACAGCGAGGATTTTCAGGTCTTTCCCCGAGGCCCCTTCTTTCGCGGCGCGCACCACGTGGGGGTCACCATGGACGGTCAGAAAGTCCAGATCGAACTGCGCCAGCCCGCGCACAGCGTTTTCCACCGTGTTACCGATGTCGAACAGTTTCATGTCCAGAAAGATGCGCTTGCCATGATCCTGTTTCAGCTCATTGGCCAGCGCCAGCCCGCCGCCGGTCAGCATGCCCAGCCCGATCTTGTAAAAGGACACGGCATCGCCCAGACGCTCGGCCATGGCCAGTCCTTGCAGAGCGTTGGGGACATCAAGGGCAACGATCAGGCGGTCATCGGACATTTGGGCGCTCCTGTTTGGCAAACGTCTGCGTCCTAGCGGGTTGTGGCGCGTCTGTCCATGCGGGGCGCGATTCCTGTGTTACTATTGCGGCATTCTTTGAAAGGGACTGTGATGAGAAAGATATTATTGTGCTGCTTCGCCTTGGCTGCCTGTCAGGAAACGCCGTCAGAGACGCCAGTGCCGCCTGCTGCCGCGCCAAATGACGACCTGAGGTTTGTGGGCGGCTATCGGTCCACGGATGACGATTGCCAACTGACCGGAGAAACCGCCTTTACCATCGAATTTCTGGACGATGCCGCCGACCTTGTTTCCTGCCCGACGGGCAGCGATGCCGCGCAATCTCTGGTCGATATGTATAGCGCGCGCGTGGTTGCCGAAACCGGTGGGTACACTGTCTATACTGTGCCGCGCAGATAGGGCCGGATTCTGCGTCTCAGCCCCTTGAACGGGCAGAGATATTTCCCAGATTGAATGTGAGGCCCAGACCGATGCGTGCCGCCAGGCGGGCGCATCACATTCAGGGCGCTTGGAAAAGGAGAATAGCATGGACTTGAACAAGTTCACCGAGCGGGCACGGGGTTTCGTGCAGGCGGCGCAGACCATTGCACTGCGCGAAGGGCACCAGCGCCTGGAGCCCACACATATACTCAAGGCATTGATGGATGACGATCAGGGGCTGGCCAGCAACCTGATCACCCGCGCGGGCGGCGCGCCGAACCGCGTGGTTGAGGCGTTGGACGCCGCGATGGGGAAAATCCCCAAGGTCAGCGGCGATAACAGCCAGATTTACATGGACGGCCAGACCGCCAAGGTTCTGGACGAGGCTGCAAAGATTGCCACCAAGGCGGGTGACAGCTTTGTCCCGGTCGAACGTGTGCTGATGGCGCTGTGCATGGTGAAGTCCAAGGCCAAGGACGCCTTGGAGGCCGGCGCCGTCTCTGCCCAGAAACTGAATGAGGCGATCAACGACATCCGCAAGGGTCGTACCGCTGACAGCGCGTCGGCGGAAGAGGGCTATGACGCCCTCAAGAAATACGCGCGCGATCTGACCGAGGCTGCGGCTGAGGGCAAGATCGATCCGATCATCGGGCGGGACGAGGAAATCCGCCGCTCGATGCAGGTTCTGTCGCGCCGCACCAAGAACAACCCGGTTCTGATCGGGGAGCCCGGCGTTGGTAAAACCGCGATTGCCGAGGGTATGGCCCTGCGCATCGTCAACGGTGACGTGCCGGAATCGCTGAAGGACAAGAAACTGCTTGCGCTCGACATGGGCGCGCTGATCGCTGGCGCGAAATACCGTGGTGAATTCGAAGAACGCCTCAAGGCCGTTCTGACCGAGGTAACTGAGGCGGCCGGTGAAATCATCCTGTTCATCGATGAGATGCACACGCTGGTCGGTGCCGGGAAGTCCGACGGCGCGATGGATGCGGCCAAT
This sequence comes from Ruegeria sp. CH10, assembly GCF_056537125.1. NCBI lineage: Bacteria > Pseudomonadati > Pseudomonadota > Alphaproteobacteria > Rhodobacterales > Roseobacteraceae > Ruegeria > Ruegeria sp. CH10. Next base: position 145,595 of record NZ_JBQFQY010000009.1, read on the forward strand.
CTGATCAAGCCTGCTTTGGCGCGGGGTGAGCTGCATTGTATCGGCGCGACCACGTTGGATGAGTATCGCAAATATGTCGAAAAAGACGCGGCCCTTGCGCGCCGGTTCCAGCCCGTTGTTGTGGCTGAGCCGACCGTTGAGGACACGATCAGCATTCTGCGCGGCATCAAAGAGAAGTACGAGCTGCACCACGGCGTGCGGATTTCCGACTCGGCGCTGGTTTCGGCGGCGACGCTCTCGCATCGCTATATCACGGACCGCTTCCTGCCCGACAAAGCCATCGACCTTGTCGATGAGGCGGCGTCACGTCTGCGGATGGAGGTCGATTCCAAGCCAGAAGAATTGGACCAACTCGACCGTCAGATCCTGCAGATGCAGATCGAGGAAGAGGCGCTGAAGCTTGAGGACGATGCGGCCTCGAAGGACCGTCTGGAAACCTTGCAAAAGGATCTGGCCGATCTGCAAGAGCAATCTGCCGAGATGACCGCCCAATGGCAGGCCGAGCGCGATAAACTCGCAGGCGCGCGTGATCTGAAAGAACAGCTCGACAAAGCGCGTGCTGATCTGGAAATCGCCAAGCGCGAGGGCAATCTGGCCAAGGCCGGTGAGCTGTCCTATGGCGTCATCCCCGAGCTTGAGAAAAAGCTGACTGAGGCCGAAAACGCCGAAAGCAACGCCATGATGGCCGAGGAAACGGTGCGCCCGGAACAGATCGCCAGCGTTGTCGAACGCTGGACCGGTATCCCGACCTCGAAAATGCTGGAAGGTGAGCGCGAGAAGCTGTTGCGGATGGAAGATGAGCTGCATTCGCGGGTCATCGGTCAGGATGCTGCAGTGACGGCCGTTGCCAACGCCGTACGTCGTGCGCGTGCGGGCCTGAATGATGAGAACCGTCCGCTGGGCTCGTTCCTGTTCCTCGGGCCCACCGGCGTGGGTAAGACCGAACTAACCAAGGCCGTGGCGAACTTCCTGTTCGATGACGACAACGCGATGGTGCGCATCGATATGTCCGAGTTCATGGAGAAACACGCGGTTGCCCGTCTGATCGGTGCCCCTCCGGGCTATGTCGGCTATGACGAAGGCGGTGTGCTCACTGAGGCCGTGCGGCGCAGACCCTATCAGGTTGTTCTGTTTGATGAGGTCGAAAAAGCGCACCCAGATGTGTTCAACGTGCTGTTGCAGGTTCTGGACGATGGCGTGCTGACCGATGGTCAGGGTCGAACCGTGGACTTCAAGCAGACGCTGATTATCCTCACGTCGAACCTTGGGTCTCAGGCGCTGAGCCAACTGCCCGAAGGGGCCGACAGCGCGCAGGCGCGGCGCGATGTGATGGATGCGGTTCGGGCGCATTTCCGGCCCGAATTCCTCAACCGTCTGGACGAGACGATCATCTTTGACCGCCTCAAACGGGCGGATATGGATGGCATCGTCGATATCCAGATGGCGCGTCTGCAAAAACGTCTGGCCGCCCGCAAGATCGAGCTGTCGCTGGATGAGGGAGCTAAAGAATGGCTGGCCGATGAAGGCTATGATCCGGTCTTTGGCGCGCGCCCGCTGAAACGTGTGATCCAGCGCGCCTTGCAGAACCCGCTGGCCGAGGCGTTGCTGGCCGGTGAGATCAAGGATGGTGAGACCGTTCCCGTGACCGCCGGGTCCGATGGGCTGATCATCGGGGACCGGCTGGGCACGTCAGACCGGCCCCGCCCGGATGATGCGGTCGTGCACTAAGCCAAAAGACCTGAAAGACCCGCCCTTTCGGCGGGTCTTTTTACGTTTGACGGATCAAAGTATCTCAATTGCGCCCTTCATGTGCGGATGAAAGACGCAGAAATAGGTCGACCCCATCGTTCCGGTCACGGTGATCTCGGCGCTGTCGTTTCGCTGTAACTCCCCTGTATCCCAGCTCAGGTCATCGGCCGAGGCCGTGTGGGGCGCGATGTCCTTGTTGGTCCAGCGGATCACATCACCGACCCGAACCCGGATCATTGCAGGGTCATAGGAAAAGCGTTTGATCACGATCTCATGGGTTGTGGGCGCGACCTGCGCCGTGCTGCGCCCGGCCAGAGCGGCGGCTGCCGCCCCGGCAAGAACCCGTCGCCGTGACAGGCTGCGCGCCATCAGTTCAGCGACTCGACCATCACTTCGGCATGGGTTTCATGCGCCTTGAAGATCTCCAGCCCCTGTTCGAACAGGGCTTTGACCTCGGCATTGTCGATATTGGGGATCATCGTGGTTTCCACCAAATCGTTCACCGCCTGATGATAGGCCAGTTCGTTGGCGGCATAGGCGGAATCAAACTCGGCCCCGCGCAGCTGGGACAAGGTGTTGATGATCTCTTCGGCATTGGCGTTCAGGGTCTGGCTGAACGCGTTATCCTGTGCCTTGGCGCCCAGCTTGTCCAACAAGCCCAGCGCGGCTTCGTTCACCGCCGTGTGGTCGCGGATCATGGTGCGTGCAAATTCATGAATGTCGGGGTTTTCCGACAGCGCCAATGCCAGATGGGCGTATCGAATGTCGATATTGTCAGCCGTATAGGCAATATGGGCAAATTCCAGGTCACTCATATCAGCGATTTCCTGGGCCGAAGCCTGTGCGCCAATCAGGCTGAGGGCAAAAGCAACTGCGGAGGCAAGTCTGAACATCTTCATACTCCTTGGAGGTCATCTCGGGAAGTTCAGTATTCAGCACCTGCGATTGGCGCACAGTCCGCAGCGTCCGCAAAAGGATTCAGATCGTTCAAAAAACGGAACGCGCAGAGCGAGCGGTGTGAAGAAAGTGACTGCGCCCGTGCCTAGCGGTTGCCTGATTGACGGCTCTTGCGCAGGGCGCGCAGGTCTTCGGCGCTCATCCTTGGGGACGCGTCCTCTTCGGGTTCTTCTATGGGTCTTTGGTTGGCTTCGATCATTTCCGGCAGCGAAGGGGTGTTTTCGCGCAGTCGCAAATAGGCCAGCGCGCCACCGGCACATTGCAGACCGAAAGCCCATGTACCGATTAGCATATAGACCACGAACAGGCCGATCAGCGACCAGATCGGACGGACCCGAGCAAAGCCATTCACCATGTTATCGACTTCCTGCAGGTCGGCCTGCAGCGTTGGGATGAAATCCATAAAGATCATGACGGTGATCAACAGCGCATGTAGCGCGATCATGCCCACATAGCTGAAGATGGTCAGCGAAAACAAAGGCACGAACGAGGCGCGAAAATGCCGGAACGGCGTATAGTGCAGCCCATCCGGGTCCCGTCCGATCGCTGCCGAGGCGATGGGCACAAGCAGACTGGCCCGGATCGAGCAGATGGACAGAAACACGGCAAACCCACAGATCAACCCCGGGATGAGCAGGGGCGTATCCGCATATTGAAGCGCCAGATCGGCGATCTGACTGCGCTGCAGGATGTCAGGCGAAATCACGACCAGCGACAGCACGATGACCAGACCCAGGATCAGCGTGATGCTTACCCCCTCAACGGCGCCATAGATCACTGCCGGGGCGAACAGGCTCCATATCTTCATGCTGGGTTGGAGGCCTTTGACCTGCAGCCCCATCCGTGTCCCGATCAGGGTCGGCACAACACTGGAGGCCGCCATCATCAAAAAGGTGATGATGAACGCAAAAGGGGGAAAGATCAGCCCGAGCAAAAAGCCGATCAGGGTCCCGAAAATGGAATACAGCGTCAGCACAAGGAACATGACCGGCAAGACGACGGCCAGCCGCCAGGTGATGGACAGGGACAGTGGAAAGGCTTGGACAAACAGCACGGGTGCAATCTCGGACTAAAACACGTTTAATAGTCCGGTTACTCAAGCCCTATGACTGGCACCAGTTGTTTTGCGTCTTTCCGGAAAACGCCATGTCGCGATGTGTCATTTTGGAATCGCGTCGATGACTTTAGGGGCGTCCTGCAGACGCCTGCTGCCAAAAAACGAAGAGCCCGCCTTGCGGGCGGGCTCATGCGTGAACGACGTCGGATGCCGGTCTGTTTGACGGGCTCAGGTCCCGGTCGGCAGCGCGTTCAGGTCCTGCGCCTTGCTGTTGTTCAGCCCGGTCTCGTCTTCACCGATCTCTTCGCAGGTGACCGGGAATGTCTCATTCGAGTCGCAGCCTGAAATGGGGTACGTGTCTTTTTCACTGCATGCTGCAATGAAAAGCACCAGTGCAAGGCCTGAAACCAGTTTCGTTTTCATATCTGTTCCTCTTTGATCATGGATTGGTTGGAATGGTGGCGCTGTGTGCATGATCAGCCTGAATCTATCTGGGCTCTGTCCCTGTGCGCCTGCCAAAGTCTACGCCTGCCGGTGGGGTGTTGGCCAGTTTGAATGGTAGAAATGACGCGAGGTTATACCGGGAAAAGTGGCGGAAACTCAGGCAATTTATGCATTTTCTATGCACTTTTTCCATTTTCGACCGAGTTGCCCCGCGCATCCGCGTGCCAGGGGGCAGCGCCGGGGCTGTGGAATACGTTACAACCACTTCTCCCAATCGTGACGCATGTTGCCTTGGTCCTGTGCTAAGAGCGGACTACCTCAGTTCAGAGGGTAAGCATTACGGAGACCTACATGGCGCATCGCTGGACCAATACACTGACACATGCCGACGTCACCCCACGGGCGGCGTTTTTGAACAGACGGCAGGTTATGGCCGGGCTGGCAGGTGTCGGGCTGGCGGGGATGGCGCAGGGCGCACAAGCTGAAGAGGTGTTGGAGCCCAACACGTGGGAAGAGATCACCTCGTACAACAACTTCTACGAATTTGGGACCCGCAAGGATGACCCTGCGAAATATGCAGGCGCGCTGACGACTGAACCCTGGAGCATCAAGATCGATGGGATGGTCGACAATCCGGGTGAGTATGACTTCAAGGACATCATGTCCGAGATGACGGTTGAAGAGCGCATCTATCGGTTCCGCTGTGTCGAAGCCTGGTCGATGGTGATTCCATGGAACGGGTTCGAGCTGGCCGATCTGCTGAACATGGCCGGTGTGCAAGAGGGCGCGAAATACGTGGCCTTTGAAACCGCCCTGATCCCGGATGAGATGCCGGGCGTGCAGTTTCCAGTGCTCGAATGGCCCTATCGTGAAGGGCTGCGTCTGGACGAGGCGATGCACCCGCTGACCATCATGGCGACGGGTATCTATGATCGCCCGATCCCGAACCAGAACGGCGCGCCGCTCCGTTTGGTTGTGCCTTGGAAATATGGCTTCAAGTCGATCAAGTCGATTGTGCGGATTACCCTGACCGATGTTGAGCCACCCACCAGCTGGAACATGGCCAACCCGCGTGAATATGGTTTCTATAGTAACGTGAATCCGAATGTGGATCACCCGCGCTGGTCGCAGGCGTCCGAGCGGACCATCGGTGGTGGGCTGTTTGCCAAACGCATCCCCACGCAGATGTTCAATGGCTATGAGAGTGAGGTCGCAAGCCTGTATGAAGGTATGGACCTGACTCAGTATTATTAAACGATGCAGCAAGTGAATCAGATAATACGCCGTATACCTGTCTGGGCGGTCTATCTGTTGGGGGCGCTTCCCGCCCCCTGGCTGTTCTATCAGGGGCTGACGGGTGGATTGGGCGTGGACCCGATCGAGGCGCTTGAACATCGCTACGGAGAGCTGGCGCTGCAGCTCTTGATTGCGGTGCTTGCGATTTCACCTCTCAGACGGTTTTTTGGTCTGAACCTGCTCAAGTTTCGCCGCGCGCTTGGTGTTCTGACCTTTGCCTATGTCAGCCTGCATCTTCTGGTCTGGCTGGTGCTGGACGTTCAGATCCCCAGCCAGATCTGGGCCGATATCGTAAAGCGCCCCTATATAACTGTGGGCATGGGCGCATTTATCCTGATGCTGCCTTTGGTAATCACCTCAAACAATCTGTCCGTCCGGAAGATGGGCCCGCGTTGGCGCAGCCTGCAGCGGCTTGTCTTTCCCGCCGCGATTCTGGGTGGTTTGCACTATGTCATGCTGGCCAAGGGATTTCAGATTGAACCGCTGGTGTATCTGGCCCTCATCATCGGGCTTCTGCTGCTCCGTATTCCGGTCCCCGCGGTGCTGACTCGGTTTCGTCAGGCCGATTCCGCCTGACCCGTAGGCGAGTCTGTGGGTAACCCTGTGCAAAAGGTGGGATTCGGCTTGGCCTTGCTGGTTCAGGGCCTTTTAGGGATCACAGAAGCTTAATTAAGTATTTGTTTTTAATTTAAAAAATGAATTTTTGCGGTTTTTTGTAAGTTTCTCGAATTTTCTGCTTGCGGCTTTTGGGGGTAAACCTTAGAACCCCCTTCACCGGCGCTGCTGAGGCGGTGCTGACGGATCGGAGAGACGGTCGGA
>NZ_JBQFQY010000010.1:0-37893 GCF_056537125.1 Ruegeria sp. CH10
CCAGTCTCTCCCGAGTGTCCCGCCGTCTCTCCAGCACGTCCGACCGTCTCTCCGATCCGTCAGCACCGCCTCAGCAGCGCCGGTGAAGGGGTATTTACGGATTAGGTCTGGGACCTGCAACCCCCATTTTGAAAAAACTTCACATTTCTCGACAGAAACTTCCAAACCTTAATAAAAGCAAAAGGTTATCTTCAAATTTCGAGCTGAATTTCCGCTTTTCTGCGGGTTTTGGGACGACGCTTACCTGCTTATCGGCGGAATCGTACCCAAAGCTTGGTAGGCGCCTGTTCGTTGACCAACAAAAACGCCGCCCGAGTCCCCTCGAGCGGCGCAATTCACAGGATTGATCGAAGCATTACTTCAGATCAAATCGGTCGGCATTCATCACCTTGGTCCAGGCCGAGACAAAGTCAGCGACGAATTTGCCCTTGGCATCGGCCTGACCATAGACCTCGGCCAGTGCCCGCAGTTGCGAGTTCGAACCAAAGACCAGATCGACACGGGTGCCGGTCCACTTGACCTCACCACTGGCGCGGTCGCGACCTTCATAGACGCCCTTACCTGCGGGCTTCCATTCGGTGCTCATGTCCAGCAGGTTGGTGAAGAAGTCCGTGCTGAGCGTTCCGACGCGATCCGTGAACACACCGTGCTTGGTGTCACCGAAGTTTGCCCCCAGAACGCGCAGGCCACCGACAAGCGCCGTCATCTCGGGCGCGGACAGGGTCAGCAGTTGCGCGCGGTCAACCAGCAGCTCTTCGGGTGAGACGGTATACTTGGTCTTCTGGTAGTTGCGGAAGCCGTCCGCGATGGGCTCCATCACGGCAAAGCTGTCCACATCTGTCTGGTCCTGCGACGCATCGGTGCGGCCGGGCGTGAAGGGAACCTCAACATCCTGACCACCCGCCTTGGCCGCCTGTTCGATACCAACGGACCCGGCCAGAACGATCACATCGGCCAGAGACACTTTCTTGCCGCCCGACTGCGCGCTGTTGAACGCGGCCTGAACGCCTTCCAGCGCCTCAAGCACTTTCGACAGCTTCATAGGCTCGTTCACGGCCCAGTCTTTCTGCGGCGCAAGGCGGATACGGGCACCATTGGCCCCGCCACGCTTGTCCGAGCCACGATAGGTCGAGGCCGAGGCCCATGCGGTCGAAACCAGATCGGACACCGACAGACCGGTTGCCGCGATCTTGGCTTTCAGGTCGGCCACATCCGCATCATCCACCAGATCGTGATCCACGGCGGGGACGTTATCCTGCCAGATCAGCTCTTCGGTCGGGGCTTCTTCGCCGATGTAAGCCGCGCGCGGACCCATGTCGCGGTGGGTCAGCTTGAACCATGCGCGGGCAAAGGCGTCGGCGAACTGGTCCGGGTTCTCGTGGAAGCGTTTCGAGATCGGGCCGTAGATCGGGTCCATGCGCATCGCCATATCGGCGGTGGTCATCATGGTCTTGACCTTTTTCGACGGATCATGGGCCTGCGGGGCCATGTCTTCTTCTTTGACACCGATCGGCTCCCAGATCCACGCGCCCGAGGGGCTTTTGGTCAGGTTCCAGTCATAGCCGAACAGCAGATCGAAAAAGCCATTGTCCCATTTGATCGGGTTCGCGGTCCATGCGCCTTCGATACCGGACGTGGTGGTGTCGTCGCCCTTGCCGGAGCCAAACTTGTTGATCCAGCCAAAGCCCATCTCTTCGATCGGGGCGGCTTCGGGTTCGGGGCCAACCAGATCGGGATCGCCCGCACCGTGCGCCTTGCCAAAGGTGTGACCACCCGCAACCAGTGCAACGGTTTCTTCGTCATTCATTGCCATCCGAGCAAAGGTGTCGCGAATATCGCGGCCCGAGGCCAGAATGTCAGGCTGTCCGTCAGGCCCTTCAGGGTTCACATAGATCAGGCCCATCTGCACTGCGGCCAGCGGGTTTTCCAAATCACGCTCGCCCGAGTAACGGCTGTGCGGGTTGTCGGTGGGGGCCAGCCATTCGGTCTCGGTACCCCAATAGATGTCTTCCTCGGGCGCCCAGATGTCTTCGCGGCCACCGGCGAAACCAAAGGTCTTGCCGCCCATGGATTCGATGGCGCAGTTACCGGCCAGGATCATCAGGTCGGCCCAGGAAATCTGGTTGCCGTATTTCTGCTTGATCGGCCACAGCAGACGGCGCGCCTTGTCGAGGTTGCCGTTATCCGGCCAGCTGTTGAGCGGCGCAAACCTTTGGTTCCCGGTCGAGGCACCGCCACGGCCATCAGCCGTCCGGTAAGTCCCGGCGCTGTGCCACGCCATGCGGATGAAAAACCCGCCATAATGGCCATAATCCGCCGGCCACCAGTCCTGCGAATCCGTCATCAGCGCATAAAGGTCTTCTTTCAGCGCTTTCATATCCAGCGACTTGAACGCCTCAGCATAGTCGAAATCGGCATCCATCGGGTTCGAGGCCGGTCCGTGCTGGTGCAGGATCGACAGGTTCAGCTGGTTCGGCCACCAGTCCCGGTTAGACCGGGTGCCTGCGCCGTGCATTACAGGGCATCCACCTGCTTTGGGGTTATCACTTCCGTCCATGACGATCTCCATTCCTGGCTAAATTCCGGCACATTTGCGCGGTTCAAAACTCGGTCGATCAAGTACTTATGTAGAGACCCCTTAGCCCCATCCAAGACGCTACGGAAACTTATCCGTATCTTTGGAAAGGGCGCCGCGACTCTTCTGTCTTGTCACGGCTAGAGATAGCAAATCAGTATCATGCAAAAAAGTTTTGTTTGATGATGAAAGTCATAGGATTTAATTATGATTTTTCCATGCCGCGTGCTGGTTCTGCCCAAGCCGCGCCAATAACCTTGGGTCACAACAGCGCTGCAGCAATTGTCTTTTTCCGCTGTCCCGCCACAGTCTGGACATCACAAAGAGACCGCGAACGCGTTGGGGAGGATTGGTATGGAGTTCGACTATGTGATCGTCGGAGGCGGGTCTGCGGGATCGGTCCTGGCCAATCGCCTCAGCGAAGACCCGACCAAAACCGTCTGCCTGCTTGAGGCCGGAGGGCATGGTGACAGTATTTTGGTCCGCATGCCTGCGGCAGTCGTGGCCGCCCTGCCCGGACGTCCCAAGATCAACAACTGGGCGTTCGAGACGGCTCCGCAGCCGGGGTTGAACGGTCGTCGCGGGTATCAGCCACGCGGCAAGACGCTGGGCGGGTCCAGTGCGATCAATGCAATGCTTTACGTCCGGGGTCAGCGTCAGGATTACGACGGCTGGGCCGAACAGGGGTGCACCGGGTGGGATTGGGACAGTGTCCTGCCCTATTTCAAACGGTCCGAGAACAACGAGGACGGCGCGGATCAGCTGCATGGAGACAGCGGCCCATTGCAGGTGTCGCACCAGAAAGCACCGCGTCCAATCACCCATGCCTTTGTCGAGGCCGCCGAGCAAATGCAGCACCGTCGCGTTCACGACTTCAATCGCGGCGACAACGAAGGCGTGGGGCTGTATCAGGTGACCCAGTTCCACGACCCGGCCCGCAATGGTGAGCGGTGCTCGGCCGCGGCGGCCTATGTCCATCCCGTCATGCACCGCCCGAACCTGACGGTCCTCACCCATGCCCACGCCAAAAAGCTGACATTTGACGGCAGGCGCGCGACCGGTTTGATCTATAAGCACAAGGCCAAAGGGCCGGACATCGCAGTGACCGCCCGGGCCGAGGTTCTGGTCTGCGCCGGCGCATTCATGTCACCGCAGCTGCTACAGCTGTCCGGTATTGGCGCGGGAGAGGAACTGACCCGGCATGGCATCGCGGTACAGCACGACCTGCCCGGCGTGGGCAAGAACCTGCAGGACCATCTGGATTTCACCTTGTCCTACAAGACCCGGGACACAGACACGTTCGGGATCGGCATCACCGCGTCTGCCAGGCTGCTGCGCCACCTTTGGCGTTGGCGCAAGGACGGCGTGTCCATGGCCGCCACGCCCTTTGCCGAAGGGGCGGGGTTCCTCAAGACCTCACCAGCGCTGGACAGGCCCGATATTCAGCTACATTTTGTCATCGCGCTGGTCGATGACCATGCCCGCACACTGCATTACGGGCACGGGTTCAGTTGCCATATCTGCAAACTGCGCCCCGAAAGCCGGGGAACAGTGGGCCTGCACAGCGCTGACCCGTTTGCAGCACCGGCGATTGATCCGGCCTTTCTGTCCGACGACCGCGATCTTGAGACGATGATCAAAGGCGCCCGGATGACGCACGACATCCTTCAGGCCCCGGCCCTAAAGCCCTATCGGCACAAAGAGATGTTCGGTACAGATAGCGCCCGGACGGATGCGGATTGGGAACAACATATCCGCGCCCGCGCCGACACGATCTATCACCCGGTGGGCACCTGCAAGATGGGCACCGACGGCATGGCCGTGGTCGATCCTGAACTACGTGTACGCGGAATCCAAGGGCTGCGCATTGTGGATGCCTCGGTCATGCCGACGCTGATCTCGGGCAATACCAACGCGCCAACCATCATGATTGCCGAAAAAGCCGCCGATCTGATCAAGGCTGCCGCGCGCTAGGAGTCCTTCATCAGCGCCTCTAAACCGGATCGGTATTCAGGATAGAGCAGGCGCACGCCCAGTTCATCCTTGATCCGGTTGTTTCTGACTCGCTTGTTCTCGCTATAGAAACTGCGGGCCATGGGGGTCAGGTCGGCCTCGTCAAAGGGCACGGCAGGCGGCAGCGGCAGGCCCTGCAGTTCGGCCGCATAGGCGATCACGTCCTGCGGCGGCACCGGTTCGTCATCGCAGACATTGTAGATGGCACCGGGATTGGGCGCTGCCATCGACGCGGCCAAAACCTGCGCGATGTCGGCCACGTGGATACGGGAAAACACCTGTCCAGGTTTGATGATACGTCGCATCCCCGCGCGTTTGAGCTTGGAAAACGGGCCGCGACCAGGGCCATAAATGCCAGCCAGACGAAAGATATGAACCGGCAATCCGGGAATGCGCCGCCATTGCTGTTCGGCCTCAAGCCGCCATTTGCCGCGCTGCGCGGTGGGGGTTGCTGGGGTGCTTTCATCCACCCATGCGCCATCATGGTCCCCGTAAACGGCGGTTGTCGACAGATACCCAACCCACGCGAACTGACCAGCCCGAGCGGCAATTTCTTCGCCAAAGGCGGCCAGAACCGGGTCGCCATCGGCCTTGGGCGCGGTCGAGATCAACAGATGGGTCACGCCATCCAGATCCGGAACCTGCCCCGGCCAGATCACCGGTTCAGCCCCCGATGCGCGAATGGTGGCCGATTGGGCCGGGTCCCGCGTGGTTCCAACAACGCGCCACCCCTGGGGTTCAAGGACCCTCGACAGGGCCTGCGCCGAATATCCGTGGCCAAATGAAAACAGAGTTCTTGTCATGACGCCTTTGATGATCTGCTCTTTCGGAACATGCAAGCGCCCGTGCAGGAATACTTGATTCGAATCCCGGTTGCGCCTTTCATTTGAGCATGACCCAGAAAACTCCAAACCTGCACGCGGCATATGCGCTGCAAACGCCCGAGGATAACAAGCAACTCTATGCCGAATGGGCTGGCGACTATGACGAAACCTTCGCCGCGCGCGAGGATTATCAGCTGCATATCCATACGGCCCGCGCGTTTGTGGCGGCCCACGGGCAGGGCCCGGTTCTGGACGTGGGCGCAGGCACCGGCCTGTGCGGCGCGGTGCTGGCCGGGTTGGGTGCCGGACCGATCGATGCCACCGACATCAGCGCCGAGATGCTGGATCAGGCCATGCGCAAGGACATCTACCGCGACGCGATTGAGGCCGATTTGAATCAGGGCCTTCCAGTGCCGCGTGACAGCTATTCCGGTATCGTGTCCTCTGGCACCTTCACCCATGGCCATCTGGGGCCCGAAGCCTTGACCGCCCTGTTGCGCGTGGCGCGGCCCGGTGCGCAATTTGCCCTTTCGATCAACGCCAAGCATTATGAAAAGCTGGGGTTTGCCGACGCCCTGCACAAACTGGCGCAGGGTCAGATCCGAAACCTGACCCTGCCCGAGGTGCGCATCTACGGCGATCTGGCCGCAGGCCCCAACAAGGACGACACCGCCCTGATCGCTTTGTTCGAACGGGTCTGACGCCTAGGTATACATCTGTTTCTTGTAGGCCCGCGTCCGTGTCGTCGCCTCGGCCGAGCCGTCGTGATAGGTGCCGAACCACTTGTCGAACGGAATCTCGGATGTGCCGTAGTTGCATTCGAAATACCGGTGGTGCAGCTGGTGAAAGAAATCCCCCGCGCGGGCGGCATCTGTGTCCTTTGCTTTCAGCTTTTCAAACCCTGAATGCGACAGAACCGGGCTGACCTGCTGGAAATAAGCGTGAAACAGCAGGTGCAGCGGATGGGACGGCACGATCAGGTGGATGAAGTAGGTGGTGAAATACAGCAGGTTCTCGTACCAGTGGTTCGAAATCCCCGACCAAGGACCCACGTTCACATTGCGATGATGCACGGCGTGGACGTGTTTATAAAGCTTTGGGTGATGCTCCAGCCGGTGCACCCAGTAGAAATGCAAACCGGACCACATGGGGATGAACAGCATCCAGACCACGCACCAGACCGGCGCACTGGCCCATGTCACCGTGGGCACATACCCGTTTGCCATCGCCCAGTAGATCACCCACTGGTACACGGTTGCCACGGTCATCGCACTGCCCAACGTCCACCAGATATTGTCCCAGACCTGATTGCGAAAGGTGAAGACGCCATTGTCGCGGGTCAGGTCGCGGCGGTCGAATTTCTTGTACATGCCCTGACCTTTGCGCATGTACAGCCACCAATGCAGCCCGCCCGCAACCATGATCTGTGGCACCATGTTGAGCAGCCAGATGCGGAACATCCAACCGGGCGCAAAGCTCTGCATTGTCTCTAATGCGGGGAAAAACAGCGCATAGGCGCCCACCGCCAGCACAAGGCACAGGGTCAGGGCCGTGATCTGCAACCACGCGCCGCTATACCATTTCAGCACGGCCTTCGGGCGTAAAGGCCAGCTGAACAGCGGGTTCAATCCAACCGGGCCTTCGGGGTGGTAATGCCAACGCGCGGCTTCTGGATCCTGGGTTGCATCTGTCATGTCTGGTGTCCTTAGCTCGCGTAATCCGAACCCTCTGCGTCCAGCAGAGCTTTGATCTCGCGCAGGTGGGCGGCGGCCTGATCGGGATAATCGTCCAGCTCCTGCGCGGTTTTCTCGGCGATCTCGTCCGACAGCACGCGCAGGGGCTGGCCGGTTTGCAGGGCGCGGATATAGGTCTCGGCCGCGCGTTCGAAGTAATACAGGCGGTTGAACGCATCGGCCGGGTCACTGCCAATCACCAACACCCCGTGATTGCCCATGATCATGACCTTTTTCTTCGGGTCCGACAGCATTCCGGCGCAGCGTTCACCTTCGCTTTCAAAGGCCAGACCACCGAACTCCTGATCAACCACGTAGCGGTTGTAGAAAGTGGCGGTGTTCTGATCGATCGGCGGCAAGGTGCTGTCGGCCAGCGAGGCCAGAACCGTGGCAAAGATCGAATGCACATGCATCACGCAACGCGCATGGGGACACTGCCGGTGAATCGATCCGTGCAGGCCCCAGGCGGTGGGGTCCGGTGCACCGGGCTGTGCCATCACATCGGGGTCATTCGCATCCAGAAACAGCAGATTTGACGCCTTGATCCGCGCAAAATGCATCTGGTTGGGATTCATCAGGAACTGCGTGCCATCCTCATTCACCGCAAGGCTGAAATGGTTGGCGACACCCTCATGCATGTTCAGCCGCTCGGTCCAGCGAAAGGTGGCGGCAAGGTCCACGCGGTCGGACCAGTGATCGATATTGGGGCGCAGGTTGGCGACGGACATGGCGGGCTCCTGTAGCGGGCTTTTGAAAACCGTGCCCGCCACGCGCCCGTTTGACCAACGAAAAAAATGCACCTATTCCATTAGTCAAACTTATGGCAAGGTTATGCACATGCAGAAATCGCTTCCACCGCTGGGATGGCTGCGCACGTTCGAGGCCGCCGCACGCCATCTGTCCTTCACCGGTGCGGCGCGCGATCTGAACATGACCCAAAGCGCGGTGAGCCAGCAAATCAAGTCACTGGAAGGGTATCTGGGTCAGCCCCTGTTTCTGCGCCGCCCTCGCGCTTTGGAGCTGACCGAGGCCGGAATCACCTATCTGCCGGTGGTCCGCGACGCCTTTCGCACCTTATTGCGGGGCACGCAGGCGGTAACCGGCGCGCAGCAAAACGCGGTGCAGGTCCAAAGCAATATCAGTTTCGCGGTCAACTGGCTGGCCCCGCGCCTGCCACAGTTTCGCGCCGAACATCCCGAAGTGCAGCTGAACATTTTTACCGAGCTTTGGGAACCGCGTGAGATGGCCGAGGGCGCGGCGGTTGAAATCCGCTATTCCCTGCGCCCATCGGACACGGTGCGCACCGAGCTTTTGCGAACCGATCACTACTATCCTGTCTGCGCCTCGGGATATGACGTGACCCTTGAGACGTTGCAGGATCAGCCGCTGTTCGATTGCTCGAACCTGTTGTCGAACTGGGCGAATTGGGCGGAAGAACAGGCTCTGACATGGGAAAATCCACCTGTTACCTATGCGACAACCTATCTGGTGAGCCTGTCGGTTGCGATGGCGGGTGGCGGCCTGTGTCTGACCCATGACACCATTGCGCGCGATCTGATCCGGCAGGGACGGCTGGTGGCCCCGTTCACCCACCGCGCGCCCATGGCAGAGGCGTATTACCTGTTGCTATCCCCACAGGCCGAGGAAACACCCGGCGCGCTGGCCTTTGCCGATTGGCTGCGCAGCGAGATGGAGGCGGACCGGCTGGCGTGAGCAAAGCCCTCCCGCCCATCGTCAATGCCGCTTGCGCGGCACCTCCTCTGGTTGGGCCCGGCAGCGCTGACGCGCTGCGTGACGGTTTGATGATACTGCCTCAGCAGGGGTTGCACCTTTTTACACATTCAGAAAAGTTGAGCCATGGAACACGCACCCTTCCCCAGCTGGCCCGATGTCGCCCCGCACCTGATCGCAGTCGCCGCAGGGCGCGAAGCCGCAGACCTAGTGATACACGGCGGTATCTGGGTGAATGTCCACACCCGCGAAGCCCTGCCCGGCCATGACATAGCCATCGCAGCGGGGCGCATCGCGTATGTCGGACCAGACGCCTCGCATTGCGTTGGGCCCGATACGCAGATCATCGAGGCAAACGGGCGATACATGCTGCCGGGCCTGTGCGATGCGCATATGCATATTGAATCGGGTATGCTGACCCCGGCCGAGTTTGCCCGGGCGGTGATCCCCCATGGCACCACCTCGATGTTCACCGACCCGCATGAAATCGCCAACGTGCTGGGGCTGGACGGCGTGCGGATGATGCATGACGAAGCGCTGATGCAGCCGGTGAATATCTTCACGCAGATGCCCTCTTGCGCGCCATCGGCCCCGGGGCTTGAGACAACCGGCTATGAGATCACCCCCGAAGACGTGGCCGAGGCGATGAGCTGGCCCGGTATCATCGGATTGGGTGAGATGATGAATTTCCCCGGTGTGATCCATGGCGATCCCAAGATGCTGGCAGAAATCGCGGCAACTCAACGCGCCGGGAAAACCGTGGGCGGGCACTATGCATCGCCCGATTTGGGACCCGATTTCGCGGCCTATGTAGCCGGAGGGCCAGCGGATGATCACGAAGGCACCTGCGAGGCCGACGCCATCGCGCGGGTGCGGCAGGGGATGCGGTCGATGATGCGGCTGGGCTCGGCCTGGTATGACGTGGAAAGCCAGATTACGGCGGTGACCGAAAAGGGGCTGGACCCGCGCAACTTTATCCTGTGCACCGATGATTGCCATTCCGGTACCCTGGTCAATGACGGGCATATGAACCGCGTGGTGCGGCACGCGATTGCCTGCGGCTGTGATCCGCTGATCGCGCTGCAGATGGCGACGATCAATACGGCCACCCATTTCGGGCTGGAGCGTGAGATCGGATCGATCACCCCGGGACGGCGGGCGGATATTATCCTCAGCCCGGACCTGACAGACCTGCCGATCGAGATGGTCATAGCCCGCGGTCAGGTCGTGGCCGAGATGGGCGCGATCACCGTGGACTGCCCGCATCTGAACTGGCCGGACAGTGCCCGTAATACTGTCCATCTGGGCCATGCGCTGACCTATACGGATTTCGAAATCAAAGCCCCCGAGGGCGCCAACCGTGTGTGGGCCAATGTGATCGGCGTGGTGGAAAACCAGGCCCCGACCAAAGCGCTGAAGGCGGAGCTGCCCATCATCGGCGGGCTGGTCGAGGGCGAGGGCGATGTCTGCCAGATCGCTCTGGTCGAGCGTCACCGTGCGACCGGAGGGGTCACGAACGCGTTTGTCTCGGGCTTTGGGTATCAGGGAAAGATGGCCATGGCCTCGACCGTGGCGCATGACAGCCACCACATGATCGTCGTGGGCACAGACCGCACGCAGATGGCGCTGGCGGCGAACCGGCTGGCCGAGGTGGGCGGCGGCATCACCCTGTTTCGCGATGGACAGGAACTTGCCTTGGTCGAACTGCCCATCACGGGCCTGATGTCCGACAGCCCGGCGGCAGATGTCGCCGCCAAGGCCGATCAGATGGTCGCGGCGATGCAGGACTGCGGCTGTCAGCTGAACAACGCATATATGCAGCACTCGCTGCTGGCTTTGGTCGTTATCCCCGAGTTGCGGATTTCCGACCTAGGGCTGGTAGATGTGCGGACCTTTGAAAAGATCGATCTTCTGGAACCCCTTGCATGACTATCATCAAAACGCCTGACGTCCCGACGCCCGAGACGTTCACCGACCCTGCCGCGGCTGTGGCACGTCTGGAAGAACTGTATGAAACGGCAACACGCTTTCTGTGCGACAGCTTTGCCTCAGCCATCGAACAAGGGGCCCCACGCGAACGATACCGGGCCTTTTACCCCGAGATCCGCATCAAAACCTCGTCCTATGCACAGGTCGACAGCCGCCTGAGCTTTGGCCACGTGTCCGAACCCGGCACGCATGCAACAACCGTCACCCGGCCCGATCTGTTCCGGTCATACCTGACGCAGCAAATCGCCCTGCTGATCCGAAACCACGATCAGCCGGTGACAATCCGCGCCTCAGACACCCCCATCCCAGTGCATTTTGCAGTGGCCAACAACCCCGATCTTGTGGTGCCGCATCAGGGGGCTGCGGGCTTTACGCTGCGCGATGTGTTCGACGTACCGGACCTGACGACGACCAATGATGACATCGTGAACGGCGTCCACGACCATGAGGATGAGGTCGGACCGCTGTCGCTGTTTACAGCCCAAAGGGTGGATTATTCGCTGGCCCGTCTGTCGCATTATACCGCGACCGACCCCAGCCATTTCCAGAACCACGTTCTGTTCACCAACTATCAGTTCTACGTCTCGGAATTCGAAAATTACGCGCGCGAACAGTTGGGCGATCCCGACAGCGGATATACCAGCTTTGTCTCGACCGGGAATATCGAGATCACGACGCCGGACGGCGTGCTGGAAGACCCCCAGAAACTGCCTCAGATGCCGACCTATCACCTGAAACGGGCCGACGGGTCAGGGATCACGCTGGTCAATATCGGCGTCGGGCCATCCAATGCCAAAACCGCCACCGACCATATCGCGGTGCTGCGCCCGCATGCCTGGCTGATGGTCGGCCATTGCGCCGGGCTGCGGAACACTCAGGCACTTGGGGATTTCGTGCTGGCCCACGCCTATCTGCGCGAAGACAAGGTTCTGGACGATGATTTGCCAGTTTGGGTTCCCATCCCGCCACTGGCCGAGGTTCAGGTCGCGCTGGAACAGGCCGTGGCCGAGGTCACCAAGCTGGAAGGCTATGAGCTGAAGCGGATCATGCGGACCGGCACCGTCGCCTCGGTCGACAACCGCAACTGGGAATTGCGCGACCAGTCCGGCCCGGTGCAGCGGCTCAGCCAATCCCGCGCCATCGCTCTGGATATGGAAAGCGCCACCATCGCCGCCAATGGCTATCGGTTCCGGGTGCCCTATGGCACGTTGCTTTGCGTTTCAGACAAACCGCTGCACGGCGAATTAAAGCTTCCGGGTATGGCGTCCGCGTTCTATACGACGCAGGTCAGCCGGCATCTGGCCATCGGAATACGCGCGATGGAACACCTTCGCGGCATGCCATTAGAGCGTTTGCACAGCCGGAAATTGCGTTCATTCGACGAAACGGCCTTTCTCTGAAGCAAAAAAGCAACGTTTTCCCCATATTTTTAGGGTTTTCAGCGCTACTATTCGTTGTGTTCGGCCACAATATCCCGTTACAGTTACGCGGTGAGGCCCTATTTATCGGGCACGTTAAGGAGACCAAGAAATGGCAAAGCCTATGACAAAGACTCAGCTGGTTGCTGCTCTCGCTGAGGAAATGGGAACCGACAAGAAAGCTGCGAACGCCGCGCTGGAGGCCGTGACCGGCCTGATCACCCGCGAAGTGTCGGCTGGTGGTGCGGTAACCCTGCCCGGTGTTGGAAAAATCTACTGCCGCGAACGCCCCGAGCGCATGGTGCGCAACCCTGCCACTGGCGAGCAGTTCAAGAAAGAGGCCGACAAGGTAGTCAAGATGACCATCGCCAAGGCTCTGAAGGACAGCGTGAACGGCTGATCCCGGCTGTCACCGCAAAACTATCAAGGGCCGCCGTTTGGGGGCCCTTTTTCTTTGCCCGCAGATCTTGCCTTCAGTGCAGGCTCAGCAGCACTTCCAGATCACGACGGCTAAGCCGTGTCATCAACGCCCTGTCCTCGGCAGTCAGCTTTGCGCCTTTGCGGATATAGGTCTCAAGATAGGTCGCGATTTCGCTGGTCGGTCGATAATACAGATCGGGGGATGCATGGCTGAGCTCATTCACCAACCGCAACAGCAGCCTCTTCTGCTTTTCCGAATCCAGATCTTTGCGTTTTTCTTCCAGCATGGCGATCCCTGAGTGCACAGGTATTACGTAGGGCAGCTCACGCCGGTGCCAACCGGGAAAAGAAAAACGGGCGCCCCGAAAGACGCCCGTATACGAGATAGCCATTAGGCTGACTTAGTGAACCGTCTCAACCTTGTGGAAGTCCAGATCGCGGCCTTCGGGCATTGAGTCGATGCTCAGCACCTCTTTGCGCTTGGTGATCAGGATGTAGACCACACAGGCGAGGTACAAGCCAACCACAACCGCGCCGATCCACTGAATCTGCAGCCATTGGCTCTGGAACAGCAGGGTCAGCACGAACAGCAGCACCACGTTACCCACGACATAGACAGCCTTGCCGAAACGTTCGACCGTCATGTTCAGGTTGTCGGTGTACAGGCGGATCAGTGAGTCGAGCGAGTTGATCACAAAGGTCACACCAACAATCACCATGGCAATGTTGGTGATCCCTGCGGTGCTGATCCCGTTCAGGTGGTAGTAGTAGAGAACCGTGAACCAGATCGCCAGCGGGATCGACGGGAAGATCAGCAGCGCCGCCAGCAATTGCCAGGTTTTCAGACCGCCAACAAAGCGCGAGGTGAACTGGCCAATCATGATCGACCATGCAAACCACCAGAACAGGTAGAAGGCATGATAGTCGGTCAGCGGCAGGACGAACTTGTGCAGGTTGGCGAAGTAAGCCCCGATATTGCTGCCGGTTTCTGCGAACCCGGTAAAGCCCATGCCAGCTGCGGCCCACATGCCGATGATCAGCGCCAGGAACAGGAAGGTCGAACCCACCGACAGGATGCGCACATATTTCAGATCGGTCGAGGAATAGGCCGCTGCCAGAATAACCACGAACACGATGATGTAGAAGGTGGTGACAACGGATTCACCGTCTCCGACCTCGGGCAGGTAGCCGGGCAGGTAGATCAGGAACAGGCTGGCGGTAAAGGCGCAGGTGCCGATGATCACCACGTTGTTGATCAGCTTAACCAGCGGAATCTCAAAGAACTTCACGCGCGGTTCGATCACGCAGAAGTAGAAGGCCGTCAGGAAGTAGAAGGCCCAGATCAAAAAGCCCCAGAACCCGAATTCGATTGCCAGCGGGTTGGCAAAGGCATAAGCGGGGTCTTCGGCATAGCCGCCGAACTCGGTCAGCGGGAACATGATCAGGCCAACATCCAGGCCGGATGTGAACAGGATTGCAATAAAGGTGAACAGGTGCACGGGCGTCACGCCCACACAGCGCAAGTTCCACCACTTGACCACGAAGAAGGCGACCAGGCCCAGGGCCAGCAGGACGCCAAACGACAGGATGTACTCTAGCAACACTTAACACACCTCCCATTTTTGTTATTTGGTACTGCGGTGGTTATCTTTTATTGGTCAGTCAATCAACAAAAACGGTCAGGCATGTTGCCCTGTTGACCAGATGTGCCTTTTTTGACGCAAAAGACTGGCTGCCTTGCAGCGCGGAGGAATTTCATCAACAGTGCGCAAAACGTCTGAGGGGGCTGGTATGGACCTGCGCGCCATTGCCATGGGGCTGACATTTGCGTTCATCTGGTCGTCGGCCTTTACCTCGGCCCGGATCATTGTCGCGGATGCGTCGCCACTGTTTTCACTGGCGCTTCGGTTTCTGATTTCCGGGGTAATCGGCGTGGCCATCGCGCGGGCCATGGGGCAAAGCTGGTCCCTGACGCGATCACAATGGCGCGCGACCATTCTGTTCGGGATTTGTCAAAATGCCCTTTATTTGGGTCTGAATTTCTATGCGATGCAAACGGTCGAGGCCTCGCTGGCCGCGATCATCGCCTCGACCATGCCTTTGCTGGTGGCGCTGGCGGGATGGTTGTTTCTGGGTGAAAAACTGCGCCCCATTGCCGTGCTGGGCCTGTT
Organism: Ruegeria sp. CH10; assembly: GCF_056537125.1. Taxonomy (NCBI): domain Bacteria; kingdom Pseudomonadati; phylum Pseudomonadota; class Alphaproteobacteria; order Rhodobacterales; family Roseobacteraceae; genus Ruegeria; species Ruegeria sp. CH10. Next base: position 14,875 of record NZ_JBQFQY010000010.1, read on the forward strand.
CACCGGATTTGCGGGTGTGGCCCTGATCATGAGCACCCGGATCAGCGGCGGTGTCGATATGTTCGGCGTGGCGCTCTGCTGCATCGGGGCGCTGGCGTTGACCTTTGCCACCTTGTCCATTCGCGGCGCGACCTCGGGCGGCAATTTCATGATGGTTGTCGGCTTGCAGATGCTGGTGGGCTCGGCCGTGTTGTTTGTCGCCGCCCCGCTGTTTGAGACGATCCGTATCAACCTGACCGTCCCGCTGGCGCTGGCCTTTACCTATACCACCCTGTTCCCCGGCCTTCTGGCCACCCTGATCTGGGTACTGCTGCTGGACCGGATAGGCGCAACCCGGGCGGCCACCTTCCATTTCCTTAACCCGGTCTTCGGCGTCACCATCGCGGCGATCCTGTTGGGCGAAAAACTTGGCCCGCTGGACGCGGTTGGGGTTGGGATCACCACACTTGGCATTCTGGCGGTTCAGCTGTCGCGGCAGCCTGTTCAGGGCAGCAAAGCCTCAACCTGACGCAACAGCCGGGCTGAGTCCGGTTTCACATTCGCACCATAGGTCGCGACCACTTCGCCCGCAGGGTCCAACAGGATCTTGTTGAAATTCCAGCTTGGGACAAACCCGGTTTGCGCCGCGACCGCCTTGTAAAATGGGTGCGCCTTAGCACCCTTAACCGGAGTGATGTCGGTCATAGGCAAGGTCAGGCCATAGTTGAAATCGCAGAATTCCTTCACCTCTTCGGCCGAGGCCAGCTCTTGGTTGAACGAATCCGATGGCACCGCCAAAACCACAAGCCCTTTGTCCCCATAGGTCTCGTGCACATTCTGCAGCGCTTCATATTGCCCGGTGAACCCGCAATGCGAGGCGGTGTTGACCACCAGAACCGGCTGGCCCCGCCAGTCTTCGATCGACAGGGTGCCGCCATCGATGGACGCAAACTCCCCTGCCAGCGGAGCCGCCTGCACCACCCGGCCCAGCAGAATCAAAACTGTCAAAACAAGTATTCTGAACATCACTTGGCCTCCTTTACCCTTCATTACGCACCAAATCCCGCCTCAGATCACCTGCACGACTACGAGAGGCGGGAAAATAGGGCTTTGATTTCCGCGCACCCGCCCCCAAATTATGCCCAAGATCACAAAAGACCGGAGGAGCCATGACCCGATACACCAAAGACCCCGAGGCCATCGCCGCCCTGTCCCCCGAAGAATACCACGTCACGCAAAACAGCGGGACAGAGCGTCCGGGCACCGGCAAATTGCTGAACAACAAGGAACCGGGCATCTATGTCGACATCGTCTCGGGCGAGCCTCTGTTCGCCTCGACCCACAAATACGAATCCGGCTGCGGCTGGCCCAGCTTTACCAAACCCATCGTGCATGAGCATGTGGAAGAGTTTCACGACGCCACCCATGGCATGATCCGCACCGAGGTTCGATCAAAACACGGGGACAGCCATCTGGGCCATGTTTTCCCGGATGGCCCGCGCGAACATGGCGGGCTGCGGTACTGCATCAACTCGGCCTCCTTGCGGTTTGTCCATCGCGATGAGATGGAGGCGCAAGGCTATGGCGATTATCTGATCCATGTGGAGGAAATCCAATGACCGAACACCGCGCTGTTCTTGCAGGGGGCTGCTTTTGGGGCATGCAGGACCTGATCCGCAAACTGCCCGGCGTGTCCCGCACCTGCGTCGGCTATACCGGCGGCGATGTGCCCAACGCCACCTATCGCAACCACGGCACCCATGCCGAAGGGATCGAGATTTTTTACGACCCCGCAAAGATCACCTATCGTGAGCTGCTGGAGTTTTTCTTTCAGATTCATGACCCGACTACCCCCAACCGTCAGGGCAATGACCGCGGCATGAGCTATCGGTCCGCCATCTACTATGTGGACGAGGACCAGAAACAGTTGGCTTTGGACACCATCGCGGATGTAAACGCCAGCGGCCTGTGGCCCGGCAAGGTCGTGACCGAGTTGGAACCCGTCGGCGATTTCTGGGAGGCCGAGCCCGAGCATCAGGACTACCTTGAGCGTATCCCAAACGGCTATACCTGCCATTTCCCGCGCCCCGACTGGGTGCTGCCCAAACGCGACGCGGCTGAATAAAAGGGGGCCCCTGCGGGGGCCTTACCCAATTGCCACCCTCGGACGGCCGCTGGCCTCAACCGTGATCGTGGCCTCGACGAAAACGTCCTGCGACTCGACCCGGGCGGTGCGGATATCGCGGTCCACGACCACGCGGATATCTGCGGCCCCCGCCTGACGCACTTCGCCTTCGGCTTCAGACCGCAAAACGGACTCCAACAGTTCTAGCGCAGCGTCGGATTCGTTGAAATCCTGCGGCCCGTCTTCCAGATGAACCCGGAACCGCCCCTCAGACGGAGAGGTCACCGTGCCCGTTCTGCGCAAAGTCAGGCGCCCAACGACAGCCCCGATGGCATTGGCCACACCTGCGTGTTCGGGCAAAACCATACGACAGCGCAGGCGCTCTCCGACCGCAGGGTAATAGCTGGGGGCCGAGGCCCCAAGCCCCACCACATCGACGTTCAGCGCCGTATCCAGCGCCAGCAAACCGCGATGACCAGACAGGCCCTTTTGGGTCAGAACATGGCGCGCCAGCTCGGCCGAGGGGATGCCAAAACTCTCGGCTTCTTCCGCAAAAGCAGTCTCTAACAAGGTCAAAACTGTCTGATCAGTCAACTGATCGATGATCATCTGCGCCAGCTCGTCCGGCGTTTGCGCCAACCTGTCACCGGAACCGACCCGCTTGCGTGCCACAAGCTCCAACGCTTTGCGCGCAGCCTCGGCATCCCAGGCATCCAGACGGCCCAGAACATGGCTAGCATCCGACGGCGTCACGCCCGAGACCTGAACGATCCCGCGATCCACCAAACGCGCCAACGCACCGTTTTCCATCCGCGTACGCAGCAGATCGCTGAGCGGCATAACCCTGTCGCCCAGCCGTTCCAGCAGAGCCTCCTCCCGCGCGCCCAAACCATCCGCATGGATGCCCTGCACCCGGCGCGCAAATCGGGTATCGTGTTCACCCACCGTAGATGCGCGCAATTGGGCGTCCAGCACAGCATGGACCACCTCGGGTGCCTCGGATGCAATCAGCGACACGGGCAGCACCCGGCGCGGGCCAAGGAACACGCCGCCACCAAGCCCTTCGGTCTTTACATGCACCTGGCTGTCGCCGCCCAGACCATGCGTGCGCATGGCGACCGCCTCAACCATGGTGCGGAACCCGCCGACCCGCGCCCCTGCCGGATCAATCGCAGGCTTGCCATCACGGATCAGCGCCACATCGGTGGTCGTCCCGCCAATATCAGACACAAGCGCATTCTCTGCCCCCGTCAGCCAGCTGGCCCCCACAATCGACGCCGCCGGGCCGCTCAGGATCGTCTCAATCGGGCGCTCGCGCGCTTGCTCGGCGCTCATCAGCGCGCCATCCCCGCGCACGACCATCATGGGCGCTGTGATGCCCAGCTCCAGCAACCGATCCTGCGCCCGCCCGATCAGACGGTCGATCATCCCGATCAGCCGCGCGTTCAATACAGCCGTCACCGCCCGCTTTGGGCCATTCAACTTGGCTGACAGATGGTGCGAACACGTGACCGGAGCCCCCGTCTTTTCAGCAATGATCCGCGCCGCCTCTAACTCATGCGCGGGGTTGCGCGTGGCGAATTGCGCAGCCACCGCATAGCCCGAAATCCCTGTGTGAGAGTCTAGGAACCCTTCCAACGCCGCCACATCCAACGGCGCCGCCTGTCCACCCGCATGGCTGTGACCCCCGGAAATAACCAATGCCGGATCACCCTTTAGCGCATCGCGCAAACCATGCTTGTCCAGATCACCGTCCTTGAAACCGATATAGATCAGCGCCACCCGGCCACCTTGTCCCTCAACCAGCGCGTTGGTGGCCAAAGTCGTCGACAAAGACGCCATCGAGATCTGATCCGGCGACACCTTTGCCGCATCCAGCACCGCCTGAATCGCCTTGCCCACACCAATCGCCAAATCGGACCGTGTGGTCAGAGACTTGGCCGAAGCGATCACCTCACGCTCATCCCGGATCAGCACCGCATCCGTATAGGTTCCACCTGTATCCACCCCCAAAGCCAACGCCATCGGGATCTCCTTTCTGTTCGCTGCAGATGGGTGTAGCGGTTTGGACCGACACGTCCAGCCTGTTTGCGGCACTTATGACAATCGTTGCACCGCCCAGCGCGCCGCATCCGCCACTGCGGGGGCGGGGTCATCGGTCAAACCCTGCGCAACAGGCCGCAGCGTGTCCAGGCCCGAGTTTCCAATGGCATAAAGAACATTGCGCACAAACCGGTCCCGCCCGATGCGTTTGATGGGGGAACCGGAAAACTTCGCCCGAAATGCAGCATCATCCAGCTCTGCCAGCTCTGACAGCACGGGCGCCTTAAGATCATCGCGCGCGGCATAGCGTATATCGCTGGCCGCCACCGCAAACTTGTTCCAAGGACAGGCCGCCAGACAATCGTCGCATCCATAAATCCGGTTTCCCAGCTTGGCGCGCAACTCTTCTTCGACCGGGCCTTTATGTTCGATGGTCAGGTAGGAAATGCAACGCGTCGCATTCAACTGATACGGGGCGGGAAACGCATCCGTCGGACAGGCTTGCAAACAGGCCCGACAAGACCCGCAGTGATCCACCTCAGCCATGTCCGCAGGTAGATCAAGCGTTGTAAAAACAGACCCTATAAAGGCCCAATTGCCCCATTCGCGACTAACCAGATTGGTATGTTTGCCCTGCCAGCCCAACCCCGCCGCGTGGCCCAGTGCCTTTTCCGGCACCGGCGCGGTATCCACAAAAACCTTCACCTCGCCCCCGCCTTCGGCAATCAACCACCGGGCCAGACGCTTGAGGCGCTTTTTCACCAGATCATGGTAGTCCTTGTTCTGCGCATAAACAGAAATCGCGGCCTTGTCGGGATGGTCCAGAATCTCGGTCGGATCATGCTCGGGCGCGTAACTCTCGGCCAACATGATCACCGACCGCGCCTCGGGCCACAAAGCAGCCGGGTTGCCGCGCCAATGGGTCCGTTCGGCCATCCAGCCCATCTGGCCATGATACCCGGCGTCCAAAAACGCCTGCAACCGCGCCGGCACATCCGGTACATCCCACGGCCGGCAAACCCGACAGGACACAAACCCCTCGCCCAGCGCCTGCGCCACCAGTTTGTCTTTGAAACCCGATCCGCTCTTCATCTGGCCAAAAATATCCTCGGGGGGAAACGCGCCCCGGCGCGATGGGGGGCAGACAGCCCCCCTGCCACCCTATCAGAAATCCAGATCGGCGTAATGGGGCGGTGGCCGGAACCCCGGCACCTGATCGGCCAGAATCGACCGAAAGGCAGGCCGTGACTTGATCTTGGCATACCAATCCTTCACCGCCGCCGACCGGTTCCAATCCACGTCCGAGATGTAATCCAGCGCCGACAGATGCGCCGCAGCGGCAAAATCGGCCAGCGTCATCTGATCACCCGCCAACCAGCGCCGATGATCCAGCAACCACGTCATGTAATCCAGATGATACTTGATCGCCTTTGCCCCGGCTTTGACGTTCTTGCTGTCCGGATGACCCTGTCCTGTCACCTTCTTGTTCACCCGCTCATACAACAGGTTCGACGTCACCTCGTGATGGAACTTGTCGTCAAACCACGACACCAGACGCCGCACCTCATATCGGGCCTCGGCAGTTTTCGGCATCAATGGCGGTTCTGGGCGCGTTTCTTCGATGTATTCGCAAATCGCCGCGCTCTCGGACATGGTTTTGCCGTCCAGCCGCAGGACAGGCACTTTGCCTGCAGGGTTACGGCGCAAAAAGTCCGGGTCCTTTTCCCAATATCGCTCTTCGACCAGCTCAACTTCGATCTTCTTTTCCGCCAGAGACAGACGGACCTTGCGGCAATACGGGGACAGGGGAACGTGAAACAGACGCGCCATGGGCTTCCAATCGAACCAGTGTATACCCCTCAGCTTTAGCCCCGAGGGATGTGGAATTTCAATCCTCGAAACAATCCGCGCGCCCATCTGCGCGGATGGTGGCCGCCCCGTCCAGGATCGCGGCCGCCCGTCTGCGGGTCCGAACCGAGGGATCGGTGACCGACCGATTGCGCGGAGATGGCAGGATCGCGGCGATCCGCGCTGCCTGAACCGGGCTGAGCTGCGCGGCGGACACGTTAAAGTTTGTCTGCGCCGCCGCCTCGACCCCAAAGACACCCTGCCCGGTTTCGGCCACGTTCAGATAGACCTCAAGAATGCGCTGCTTGCTCCAGACAATCTCAACCACCGGCGTGATCGAGGTTTCCAGCGCCTTGCGCACCCAACTGCGCCCCTGCCACAGGAACACGTTCTTCACGACCTGCTGCGAAATCGTCGAGGCACCACGCGATCCGCCGCCTTCAATCGCATCGCGGATCGCCTCGACGTCAAAGCCCCAATGCAGGCAGAAATTCGCGTCTTCTGCGGCCACAACAGCGCGGGCCATGACCGGAGAGACCTCTTCGATGGGCACCCATTCGCGTTCCACCTTGCCCAGACGCCGCCATTCCGACCAGATCGTATGCGTCACCGGCGGATTCACCACCGAGTACAACGCGACCAAGCCGACCAGAAGCACCACGCATCCCAGAACGCCACGCAGAATCCAGCGGCGAATCTGCGGCAGGATTGGTGTCTTGGCTTTTGATGCCTTTTTCTTTTTACCGCTTTTCTTGCGGACTGCTTTCTTTGCCATGTCCCAGCTATACGCCCTGTGGCATCAGTTTGGAACGGGTGTTGTTGCGGCCCGAACACAAGAAAACCCGCACATCACATGGACGCGCGGGTTTTCGTTTTCGTTACTATGGCTGGCCTATTCCGCCGGAACCGCCGCAACCTCATGTGTCAGAGGATGGCTGAGCTTGTTCAGCATTTCCTTCGGACACACCTGCAGGAAATGGGCTTTTTCAACATCCCAATGTTGCAGAATGTCGGCAGCCTTTCGGCTGTTGGTCTCGGCCTGATGGGTTTCGATCAGCGTTTTCAGCTGCTCTTCCCAATGGTCGACCGTAACCGGACAGGTCACCAGCGTTTCCATGTTCATCAGCGCCTCGGCCTTGCCCTCGGGGTCATACAGATAGGCCATGCCGCCGGTCATACCAGCGCCAAAGTTGGCCCCGATGTCGCCCAGAATCACCGCCACACCGCCGGTCATGTATTCACACCCGTTCGAGCCGCAGCCCTCGATCACCACTTTGGCGCCTGAATTCCGCACTGCAAACCGTTCACCCGCGCGGCCCGCTGCGAACAGGTGGCCGTCGGTGGCCCCGTACAGAACCGTGTTGCCGATAATCGTGTTGTCATCCGCCTTCAGCGGGCTGACCTGCGGTGGGCGCACAACGATCATACCGCCGGACAGGCCCTTACCCACATAGTCATTGGCGTCACCCGAGACCTCAAGCTTCAGACCCGGCGCCGCAAACGCGCCCAGTGACTGACCAGCCGAGCCTTGCAGTTTCACATGCAGATGATCGCTTTGGAACGTGTTCCGCATGCCAAAGTTCTGCACGATATGGCTGGACACGCGGGTACCCACGGTCCGGTGCGTGTTCTGCACCGCGTAAGACAGCTGCATCTTTTCACCGTCTTTCAGGAACCGGGCCGCATCGCGCACGATCTCAGCGTCCAGTGTATCGGGCACCGCGTTGCGGTCCTTGTCACGGTTGTAGACGATGTCATGCGCGCCATCGACGGTGATCAGCAGCGGGTTCAGGTCCAGATCATCCAGATGCGCCGAGCCCCGGCTAACCTGCGCCAGCAGATCGGCCCGCCCGATGATCTCATCCACCGAGCGCGCGCCGAGGCTGGCCAGCAGCTCGCGCACTTCCTGCGCGTAGAAGGTAATCAGGTTGACGACCTTGTCGGCATTGCCGGTGAACTTGGCCCGTAGGCTTTCATCCTGCGTGCACACGCCAACCGGACAAGTGTTCGACTGGCACTGACGCACCATGATACAACCCATCGCGATCAGGGCGGCGGTACCGATGCCGTATTCCTCGGCCCCCATCATCGCGGCCATGACGATGTCACGACCCGTGCGCAGGCCCCCATCGGTGCGCAGGGTCACGCGGTCGCGCAGGTTGTTCATCGCCAGAACCTGATGCGCCTCGGTCAGGCCCATTTCCCACGGCAGACCGGCGTATTTGATGGACGTCGCGGGCGACGCGCCCGTGCCGCCATTGTGACCCGAAATCAGGATAATATCCGCTTTGGCCTTGGCCACACCAGCGGCGATCGTGCCCACGCCCGAGGACGCCACCAGTTTCACCGTCACCTTACAGCGCGGGTTGATCTGCTTGAGGTCATAGATCAGCTGCGCCAGATCCTCGATCGAGTAGATGTCGTGATGCGGCGGCGGCGAGATCAGCGTCACGCCCTTGGTCGAATGCCGCAGACGCGCGATCAGATCAGTGACCTTCATGCCGGGCAGCTGACCGCCCTCACCGGGTTTCGCACCCTGGGCGACCTTGATCTCAAGCTCTTCGCACTGGTTCAGGTATTCGGCAGTCACACCGAACCGGCCCGAGGCGACCTGTTTGATCTTGGCAGACGGGTTGTCGCCATTCGGCTCCGGCACGAAATGCGCCGGATCTTCTCCACCCTCGCCACTGTCGGATTTGGCACCGATCCGATTCATCGCCACGTTCAGGGTCTTGTGCGCCTCGGGCGATAGTGCGCCCAGCGACATGCCCGGCGTGACAAAGCGTTTGCGGATCGAGGTGATCGATTCGACCTCTTCAATCGGCACCGGCTTGCCCAGCGGTTTGAAATCCATCAGGTCGCGCAGGTGGATCGGCGGGTTCGACTGCATCTTGGCGGAGTACTGCTTCCACAGCTCGTACGAGGCGCGGTTACAGGCCATTTGCATCATATGCATCGAGGTCGCTTCCCACGCGTGGGTCTCACCCGACTGGCGCGCTTTGTAGAAACCACCGATGGGCAGCACGTCCAGACCGCTTTCCCAGCCCTTGGCATGGATTTCCTCGGCCTTGGCCTGGATACCAGTGACACCGATGCCCGAAATCCGACTGGTCATACCAGGGAAGTATTCAGCCACCATCGCGCGGCTCAGGCCCACGGCCTCAAAGTTCAGACCGCCACGGTACGAGGAAATCACCGAGATACCCATTTTGGCCATGATTTTCAGCAGGCCCTGATCGATAGCCTCGCGATAGCGCGCGACGTTTTCGGTCAGCGTGCCATCCAGCAACCCGCGATCAATACGGTCGGCCAGCGAATCCTCGGCCAGATAAGCGTTCACCACGGTCGCGCCACAACCGATCAGCACGGCAAAATAGTGCGGATCAACACATTCGGCCGAGCGCACGTTCAGCGAACAGAAGGTTCGCAGCCCCTGACGCGTCAGATGCGAGTGCACGGCACTGGTCGCCAGGATCATCGGGATCGCCACACGCCCCATCCCTGAGTTCATGTCGGACAGCACCAGATGCCCGGCACCGGACCGAACAGCCTCTTCCGCTTCGGCTCTGATACGGGTCAAAGCGGCATTCAGCGCCCCCTGACCCGGTTCAAAGCTGCAGTCGATTTCCGCCAGCGGGGAACCCAGGTTTTCGACCAGCTTGTCCCACTGCGCGTTGCCGACAAAGGGGCTGCCAAGAACAATGATCTCAGTCTGGCTGCTGTCTTCGTCCAGCACGTTCTTCAGGTTGCCGAACCGGGTTTTCAGCGACATCACGCGGTATTCGCGCAAGCTGTCGATGGGTGGGTTCGTCACCTGGCTAAAGTTCTGGCGGAAGAAATGGCTGAGCGGGCGGTATTGCTTGGACAGCACCGCCGAGGGCGTATCATCACCCATCGAGGCCAGCGATTCCTTGCCATCCTCAGCCATGGGCGCAAGGATTTGCTCCAACTCTTCCACCGAATATCCGGCAGCGATCTGGCGTTTGCGCAGCTCTTCGCCAGTGAATTTGGGCGTCTCGGCGACACCGGCCAAAGCGTCATCCAGATCGTTGATCTTGTTGACCCATTCGCCAAACGGCAATGCGCGGGCCAGCTTGTCCTTGATCTGGGTGTCGCGATAGAGCTTGCCGCGCTTCATATCCACGGCCAGCATCTGACCCGGACCCAGCGCGCCCTTTTCGGTAACCGATGCCTCATCAATCGGCACCATGCCGGCCTCGGACCCAGCGATCACCAGACCATCACCCGTCACCACATAGCGCATCGGGCGCAGACCGTTGCGGTCGAGGCCGGCGCAGACCCAGCGGCCATCGGTCATGGCCAAAGCGGCGGGGCCGTCCCACGGCTCCATCACCGAATTGCAGTAGGAATACATGTCGCGCCACGCCTGCGGCAGCTCAACCGCCTGCTTGGACCAGCTTTCCGGCACCAGCATGGTTTTCGCCATGGGCGCCGAGCGCCCCGCGCGTACCAGCACCTCAAAAACCGAGTCTAATGCAGCAGAATCCGACGATCCACCGGCGATGATCGGCTTAATGTCTTCGGCATGATCCCCAAATGTGGCCGACGCCATGCGGATTTCATGGCTTTTCATCCAGTTGACGTTGCCCTTCAGCGTGTTGATCTCACCGTTATGGGCCAACATGCGGAAGGGCTGCGCCAGCCACCATTGCGGGAAGGTGTTGGTGGAATAACGCTGGTGGTAAATCGCAAAGGCGGACTCGAACCGCTCATCCATCAGATCGGGGTAGAAGACGGCCACCTGCTCGGCCAGCATCATGCCTTTGTAGATGATCGACCGGCAGGACAGCGACGCCAGATACAGGCCCGAAATCCCCGCAGCAGCAGCAGCCTTTTCGATACGGCGGCGAATGACGTAAAGCTCACGCTCAAACGTCTCTTCGTCCACGCCCTTGGAGTTCGAGATCAGAATCTGCTCAATCTCGGGCCGGGTGGCGTTGGCCTTGTCACCCAGACAGGTCACATCCACCGGCACATGACGCCAGCCATAGATGTAATAGCCCATGCGCAGAACTTCGGTTTCCACGATGGTCCGGCAGCTTTCCTGCGCGCCAAAGTCAGTGCGGGGCAGGAACACCTGACCAACGGCGATCAGCTCATCCATGTTGGGCTCGTGCCCGGTGCGGCGGATCTGATCATAGAAGAAGGGCACCGGAATCTGCACATGGATTCCCGCGCCGTCGCCGGTCTTGCCATCGGCATCCACAGCGCCGCGGTGCCAGATCGCCTTAAGCGCGTCGATCCCCGCATCCACCACCTTGCGCGACGGCTTGCCGTCCACCGACACAACCAGACCCACGCCACAGGAAGAATGCTCTTCTTCCTCGGAATAGAGACCATTTTCCGCCATCCACTGACGTTTCGTTTCCTCGGCTTTGACCCAATCGGCATCATATTTGGTCATTGGCTGTCTCCTTGTTCCGGCTGGGCAAACATGGCTTCGACCTGTGATGTGGTCATCTGCCGGCGTTCACCTGCGAACGCGTACCCGTCGGGCTTTTTGTCGATAAATAGTTCCAGTTGCAGATCGTGGCCTGTGTCCTGAAACAGGCCCGCTGCCATTTGAGTATGTCCGTGCATCTCACCGGGTGCGGTGACCCGGTACCACAAGGCCGACCCGCATTCGGTGCAAAAGGCGCGCTCGGCCCAGTCGGAGGACGTGAAGGTTTTGACCGGACCAAGTGCGGCGTAACCGGGTTCGGCCTGAAAACTCACCAGCATGGAACTGGTCCAACGGCGGCATTGATCGCAGTGGCACGCCCCCAGCGCGTTTTCCGCCGGGGTGGCGGTAACGGTGACCGCGCCGCACATACACTGGCCTTGCAATTCAGGCATGCTGACCCTCCTGAGCGCTGGGTTATTCCGCTGCGACCGCAGCTTTGGCGTTGAAGCGATCGAGGATCGCATCGGCACAATCGCGCCCGTCGCGGATCGCCCACACGACCAGAGAGGCGCCGCGCACGATGTCACCGATGGCATATACCCCGTCCATCTCGGTCTCGCCGGTCTGGAAGGCCGCCTTGACGGTGCCCCAGCGGGTCACGGGCAGGTCGGGCTGGCCGAACAGGGTGGGCAGATCTTCGGGTTCAAACCCAAGCGCCTTGATGACCAGATCGGCGTCTTCGACATAATCCGCGCCTTCGATCACCTCGGGGGCCTGACGGCCTGTGGCATCGGGCTGGCCCAAGCGCATCTTTTGCACCATCACGCCCGAGACATGATCGTCGCCGGTGAAGCCCTTGGGGGCGCTGAGCCATTCAAAGATCACGCCTTCTTCTTCCGCGTTCTGCGTTTCACGCTGCGAACCCGGCATATTGGCGCGGTCGCGACGGTACAGGCATTTGACCGAGGTCGCGCCCTGCCGGATCGAGGTGCGCACGCAATCCATTGCCGTATCCCCACCGCCGATCACGACGACCTTTTTACCGGAGGCATTCAGACGACCATTGTCGAAATCTTCCACACTATCGCCAAAGCTTTTGCGGTTTGAGGCGGTCAGGAAGTCGATCGCTTTTTCAATACCGGCCAGACCGCTGCCCGGCATGGACAAGTCGCGGGACTTGTAGACGCCGGTCGCGATGATCACAGCGTCATGCTTACCACGAATTTCTTCGAATTTCGTGGCGTCGACGTCGCAATTCAGCTCGAACGTAACACCGCCATCTGCCAGCAGATCATTGCGGCGCTGCACGATGTCCTTTTCCAGCTTGAAGCCCGGAATACCATACATCAGCAAACCGCCCGCGCGGTCGTAACGGTCATAGACGGTGACCTGAATCCCCGCACGGCGCAGCATATCCGCCGCTGCCAGCCCTCCGGGGCCGCCACCGATGATGCCAACGCTTTCGCTGCGCTCAGCCCCGGGAACAACCGGTTTCACCCAGCCTTTGTCCCAGGCGGTGTCGGTGATGTATTTCTCAATCGTGCCGATGGTAACCGTGCCATGGCCGGATTGTTCGATCACGCAATTGCCTTCGCACAAGCGGTCCTGCGGGCAGATGCGGCCACAGATTTCAGGAAACGTATTGGTGGCCTGGCTGGTTTGATAGGCCTCTTCCAGACGCCCTGTTGCGGTCAGGCGCAACCAATCCGGGATGTTATTGTGCAACGGGCAATGGGACTGACAGTACGGCACACCACACTGGCTGCAGCGGCTGGCCTGCTCTTCCGCTTTGGCCGATGCGAATTCAGCATAGATTTCGTCAAAGTCTTCTTTGCGGTCATCAGCGGCACGCTTTTCCGGCATGACGCGATCAATCTGCACAAATTTCAACATCGGCTGCTTTGCCACGGGTCTTACTCCATGAATTGGCTGAGTTTGACCTCTTTAAGAGATACAGTTTGATTTGAAAAGTCAAATGTACTGACCTATTTTGAAGAAAAACGCCGAGGTGTCACAAATTATTTGGGAGCCTCATGTATTTTTAGTTCCGAATCGGACCTATATGCGCGCTTTCCTTTTCTCCACTGCGCTTATACCCATAGCTCGCAAAGAATACGTGACGGCAGCACGGCAGGCAAAATGAGTCTTTTTCACTTGATTCTTGCGGCAGTTATTCAGGGTATCACTGAATTTTTGCCGATCTCATCGTCAGGTCACCTGATCCTGCTGCCCAGCCTCACAGGTCTGGACGATCAGGGACTGGCCATTGATGTGGCCGTTCATGTGGGCACGCTGGGGGCCGTGATCGTCTATTTCTGGTCCGACGTGAAACAGGCCGCCGCCGGGTTGCCGCGGGCACTGAAGGGGCGCGCCGATACCCCGCAATCCCGGCTGGCGATGTGCCTGATCATTTCAACGATTCCCACTGTGATCGGTGGGGTGATTCTGTTTGAAACCGGCCTCAGCCAATCCCTGCGGTCGATGTCCGTGATCGCGTGGAGCATGCTGATCTTCGGGCTGGTCCTGTATTGGGTGGATCAGAAAGCCCCTCAGACAAAACAGGCGCAGGAATGGGGTCCGCGCGACGCGCTCATCATGGGATTGTGGCAGGTGCTGGCGTTGATCCCCGGGACGTCACGGTCCGGCATCACCATCACCGGCGCACGGCATCTGGGTTATGGGCGGGAGGATGGGGCGCGGATTGCGATGCTGATGTCAATCCCGACGATCCTGGCGTCGGGCGTACTGATGTCCGCCGAGGTGATCCGCCACGCTGATGCGCAACTGGCAAAGGATGGCGCGATTGCCGCCGCCTTTGCCTTTGTTTCGGCCCTGTTGGCGCTGACCCTGATGATGCGCCTGCTGCGCAGTGTCAGTTTCACGCCCTATGTCATCTATCGGGTGATTCTGGGCGCAATCCTGCTGGCGATTGCCTATAGCTGATCAGGTCCGCAGATTGCTGGCCGATTTCTGAATCTCGTCATACTGGCCCGAGGGGCGGAATTTCCACAAATAGTCGGGCAACACTGATTCCAAAGCCGCCGGTTCAATGCCCAGATCGGCAAAACCACGGGCCCCCTTGGACACCACGTTGTCACGACGCAGATTCCTCAGTTGATCGCGCGTCAGGATGGAGTTGGGAAACAGCTGAAAGCTGACGAATTTCACGATATCCAGAACACCCGCCATGATCCGGGCCGCAAAGAAGGGCAGTCCGATGATCACCCGACGACGGTGAATCACCCCAAGCATCTGCTGCATCAACGCGCGGAAGCTTTTGACCTCGGGGCCGCCCAATTCATAGGTTCCGGCCCGGGCCTCGCCCAGAAGGCCCTGTACAGCCGCCTTGGCGACGTCATCCACATAGACCGGCTGAAACCGGGTATCGGCCCCGACCAACGGCAGGAACGGGCCCATACGGGTCATGCCGGCAAAGCGGTTAAAGAACTGGTCTTCGGTCCCGAAAATGACCGAGGGGCGCAAGATCACAGCATCGGGCATATGCGCCAGAACCCCGGCTTCACCCTGGGCCTTGCTGCGGGAATAGGCGCTGTCCGAATCCAGATCCGCCCCGATGGCCGAGATATGCACCATTTTGCCAACGCCCTGCTCGGCCGCGATCCGCGCGATCCGCTGGGCACCCTCGGCCTGAACGGCGCCAAATTCGTTCTTGCCGATCTCGTTCAGAACCCCGACGCAGTTCACAACCGCATCGGCCCCCTGCATCACTGCGGCAACCGACGCGTCATCGCGAATGTTGCACAGAATGGGCTCGACTTGTCCTACCACACCATAGGTTTTGACGAACATCGCCTCGTTCGGGCGTCGCACGGCAACCCGCACCCGCCATCCCTTGTTGGCCATACGGCGCGCGATATAGCGACCGACAAATCCCGATCCGCCGTAAATGGTGACGAGTTTCGACATTCTATGGCTCCTGCTGGGTGGCTTTGCATCACAATTAGCGTCGAGACCCCTGTCAAACAAGACGCTAAATCGCCGCGCGTGTCAGCGAGATCACAGGCCGATCCGGTGCAATTTCGGTGCCGGTCAAAAAAGTTTTAAAACTCACAGAATCCGGTTGACGCCCCCGGCCAGTCAGCTTAAACGCCCCTCCACGACACCTGCCCAGGTGGCGGAATTGGTAGACGCGCTAGCTTCAGGTGCTAGTGTCCGTATGGACGTGGAGGTTCGAGTCCTCTCCTGGGCACCATATCCCCGACATTGAAAACAGAGCAGTTCCCTTGTCCAACGGGGTACGGGCTTGTGCTGTACGTTCAAAGGATTCGGGCTTTCGTTGCCCCATGTCTGTCTGGGTTTTCCGCTTGAAGAAAATGACGCGACGTCGCGAAAAATGGTTTACGGATGAGCCTCTTTACGTAAAGGTAAGTTTTACCTTCACTTTTTGATTTTCCCTTCAAAATATGACGCAAGACTCCGGTTTCTTCCCCCTTGTTCGAAAAAATCCGGCGCGTAAATGGCCCCTGTCGCTGCGGATCACCGCTCACGGATCATCGATCCTAGAGCCTCGTACCAACGGGTTCGGATCAGGTCCGCAGCGGCAAGTTTTTTGAGATCGAATTTTTTAGAGGGCCAGGACGATGCATATCAAATCGCTTTTCAGTCGCTTTGCCGCATTCAAAAAGGCGCAGGTCGACACCCGCAAGGGCATGCAGAAACAGCCCGAGGTTTTCCCGCAGAAACACGTGCCTATCCAACGATCGGAACTGACGGCGCTGTTTCACTCGGTTCTTGAAGAAAAGCGCGACGATCTGCCAGCTAACCGGAAATAAGGGGCAGGTCCGACGAAAAAATGGTGCTTCATCGGCGATCCGCATTCCCGTAAATAGCTGCAAGACCCATTTGTGGTCTGAATAGCCGGGATCGAAACCATGAAAATAGACGCGCATCATCACCTTTGGGACCTGAACGCCGTGCATTACCCGTGGCTGATGGAAAAGGGCGCGGTCCGCTTTTTTGGTGACCCCTCCCCGATTCAGCGCAACTATCTGCTGCCTGAATTTCGCAAGCAGGCAGCGGGGCTCATGGCATCGGTCCATATTCAGGTCGGTGCCGCCGACCCTTGGGCCGAAGCACAGTGGGTTCAGAGCGTTGCTGACAAAAACCCCGATTGGCCGCTGGTGCAGGTGGCGTTTTGCGACCTGACAGCCGAGGACCTGCCAGATCAGCTGGATCGGTTGCAAACCCTGTCCTCGCTGCGCGGCGTGCGCCAAATCATTGGCCGCGCGCCAGGTGAAGATCAGCTGTCAGGTACAAATGACCTGCTGGACGATCCTCGTTTTCTGGAAGGGTTGAAACAGCTGGGCGACCGGGGTCTGTCCTTCGACCTGCAATTGCTGCCTGAATTGATGGAACGCACCACCAAAGTGCTGGATCAGGCCCCCGGGACAAAAGTCGCCCTGTGCCATGCCGGGTCGCCGCATGACCGATCCGTGCAGGGGATCGAGGGTTGGGCAAAGGCGCTGCAATCGCTGTCCGGATTGCCTCAGGTCACGTGCAAATTATCGGGGCTTGGGATGTTCGATCATGGTTGGAGCGCGGACAGCGTCAGACCCATTGTTGAGACCTGCCTGAGCCAATTCGGGCCGGATCGCTGCATGTTTGGCTCGAACTTTCCGGTGGACAGCCTGTCATCCACGTATGCCGATCTTCTGGAACGTCACACCGCGCTCGTGCCCAAGGATCACAATGCACAGGTTTTCGGAGGCACCGCACAAGCGTTCTATCGGATAGGGTAACGCGCCGCCCGTTCAGGGCCGAAACCGTTGCCTACAGGGACGCGTCCTTGCGGGTTGGAACTGTTTACCGAATAATGCTGTCACGAACCTGTCACGGGTTCGGCGTCTGATTACGGGAGGGGTCATGCGCGTTTTGATGGTTGAAGATGCCGAAGATCTGGCCGAGGGCGTGGTCGCCCATCTGGCTCGGTCCGGCGTCGTGTGCGATCTGGCGACCACCGTGGATTCGGCCCGTGATTTCCGCGCGGTCCAAAGCTATGACGCGATGCTGCTGGACATCAATCTGCCCGACGGATCCGGCCTGAATTTCCTTGGCAAGATGCGTGCGGCGGGGGATCGCACGCCGGTTCTGATGCTGACCGCGCTGACCTCGGTCGAGGATCGTGTGGCCGCATTGGACAAAGGCGCCGACGACTATCTGGGCAAGCCCTTCGATCAGCGCGAGTTAGAGGCACGGCTGCGCGCCCTCGTCCGTCGTGACGCTGACCGCAAGAGCGAGCAAATCACGCTGGGCCCTCTGATCTACGCCCCCAAGGATCGCAGCGCCACGCTGGACGGCAAACGCCTGACCCTGACCGCGCGTGAGGCCGCCGTGCTGGACGCCCTGATCCGGCACGAGGGTCAATTCCTGTCCAAGGCGCGGCTGTACGACTCGCTTTACGGTTTCGAAGACGCAGATGTGGGCGAGAACGCGATTGAGCTTTACATCGCCCGGCTGCGCAAGAAATTCGCGGGCAGTGCGGTCAGCATCACCACGCAACGCGGGGTCGGGTATCGGATCGGTCTGGATGGCTAAGCTGCACCTGCCCCACAGCCTGACCGCGCGGGTGCTGAGCGCGGTGATGTTGATCCTGATACTGGGTGGCTGTCTGGTGGCCCTGTCCATCTGGGCCAATGGACGGCTGGCGGCGCGGCAAGCCTATGACCGGCTGCTGCTGGGCGCGGCCACGGACATCGCGGAATCCGTGCGCATTCAGGACGGAGAGCCCTTTGTCGACCTGCCCGTTTCGGCCTTTCAACTGCTGGCGCAAGCCCCCGATGACCGGATTTTCTATGCGGTGCAGGTACCCGGTGGGCCATTTATCACCGGGCTCGACCGCGACACGGTGATCGAAGTGCCAGATGAGGCGGGCACGCCGCTGTATTTCTCAGCTGATCTGAACACCGAACCTGCGCGTTTTGTCCGCGTCACCCGGCTGTTTGCCGAACGGGATTTCTCAGGCCAGGTCGAGGTGCTGGTGGGCCAGACCCTGCGTGCGCGGCAGTCCATGACCGCCGGTTTGATGCGGGATGCGCTGTTGCCCATGGGCGTTGCCGGGGCTTTGCTGCTGATCATGTCGTGGTTTGTCACGAGGTCCGCCCTGCGCCCGCTTGAGGCCCTGTCCGAGGATCTTACCCGGCGCGACCCGCACGACCTGACGCCGATGGCCAGCGATGGCCTGCCGCGCGAACTACAAGTGATGCTGAGCGCAATGAACCGGTTCATGGGCCGTCTGGACCGGCAAGTGGACACGATGCGCAACCTGATCGCTGACACGGCACATCAGTTGCGCACGCCTGTGGCTGCGATCCGCGTTCAGGCCGAAATTGCACAGGACGACCCCGATCCGCCGGCCCGTAAGCGGGCGCTGGACCGGCTGTTGGGGCGGACCCGGTCGCTGGGCACGCTGCTGGATCAGCTTCTGTCTCGCGCCATGGTCATCCACCGTATCGACAGCGCCCCCCGCCGCCCCGTCGACCTGCGCGAGGTGGCACTGGACGTTCTGGAACACAGCGACCACGAGGTTATCGCGCCCGGGGTCGAGGTGCGTCTGGACATCGGAGAAGCGCCAATTCTGGTCAATGCCGACGCCTTTTCGCTGGGCGAAGCCGCCAAGAACCTGTTGGGCAACGCGCTGCGGCACGGCAAACCCCCGGTCAGCATTGGTGCCGTGGTCGAGGATAACCGCGCCGTCCTGTGGGTGCGCGATCAGGGCTGTGGCCCGGCAACCCCCATTGCGGATCAGTTGGGCGACCGGTTCAACCGCACCTCTGGTTCGGGTGAAGACAGCACCGGGCTGGGCCTGTCCATCGTGAAATCCACCGCCGAAGCCTTTGACGGCAAGGTTGAAATGCACCGCGATGAGAGCGGATTTCGCGCAGCACTCAGCTTTCCCAAAACCAAACGAGGTACGCGATGATCCGAGGGCTGCTGATAGCAATTTGCCTCACCACCACCCCCCTGCACGCGCAGGAGGCGACAGCGCGTTTCGGCAGTGGGGATGAGCCGATGCTGATCCGCTCGACCACCGATATCGCCATCATCGCGCCGGTTGTGGAACGGTTCGCCGCGCTCAACCCCGATCTTTCGATCACCTATGAACAATGGGGATCGAACGCGTTGTTTCAGCACAGCCGCATGGTGTGCAGGGACGGAGAAGACCCCGCCGATGTGGTGTTTTCTTCGGCCATTCAACAGATGGTCTGGCTGGTCAACTCCGCCTGCGGGCATCGATACAGCTCGCCTCTGACCGAGGCACTGCCGGATGCCAGACGCTGGCGGGATGAGCTGTGGGGCATCACCACCGAACCCGCCGTCATCGCCTATAACAAAACCCTTCTGAACGATCAGGACGTACCACGCGACCGGTTTTCCCTGCTGGACGCGATGCGTACCCAACCCGATCTGTTGCGGGGCCGGGTGGCGACATATGACATCGCGGCTTCTGGGTTGGGCTATCTTTTTGCCTATGGCGACAGTCTTGAGGCCACGACCTTTGGGTCCCTGATCGAAGGCTTTGCCCGCATCGATGCGGTGGCCACCTGCTGTTCGTCCGAGATTATCCGCGACGTGGCCAACGGACGGTTCCTGATTGCCTATAACGTGCTGGGGTCCTACGTGGCCAATGCCGACGCGCCGGGCGTGGGTGTGATCCTGCCCGAGGATTACACCCTTGTCCTGTCCCGCGCCTTCATGATCCCGGCACAGGCCCGTAACAAAGACGCCGCGACCGAATTTCTGGATTTTCTGCTGTCCCCCCAGGCGCAGTCTCTGCTCGCCGCATCTGGCCTTGTCGCGCCGATGGACACAGAAGATACCAACCTGACGCCCAGCGCCCGGCGCTTTATCGCGCTATCCCCGGCGCTACTGGTCGCACGGGACCAGAACCGCCGGGCCGAGTTGTTCAAACTGTGGAATGATGCCTTTGACGTCGAGACAGCGCGTTAAGCCTGCTTTTCGACCACAGGCTCACCATCGGCATTGACCGCCGGTTCCGCGTCAGGTCGGACGGGCTGAACCTCCATCTCAATGACCTCGGCCTCAGCCGTGTCGTCAACCTCTTCGATTTCTGCTTCAGGCTCGGCCTTGTCCTCAAGCGCACCGACGATCAGCGGCAGCATGTGAACGCCTGTTGCCGTGGCAATCTCGGGCGTTTGCGGGGTCTGCCAGCTGAGCGTGTCAAAGCTGTGACAATTCTGGCAAACCGGGGCCCATTCAGGCTGAATGTCATGGCAATTGTCGCAGACCCATTGCGGCCCGCGCGGCGCATTCAGCGCCTTGGCCAGCCAGCCCTGCACCACCGCGTCCGAGGCACCCTCGCCCCGCTCAATCGCGGCCATCAGCGTATAGGCACGGGCATCGGCCTGTTTTTCAACCACATCGCCCAGCGCCCGGCGGGCTTCGGGGAAATCCTCGGCCACGATGTTCAGCTCGGCCAGAATAAGACGGGTTTCAGGGTTTTCGGGATGGATGCGGGTCAGGGCCGCAAAGCGCTTGATCCGCGCGGCGGGTGTTTCATCCGGTGCGATTTCGGCAAAGGCATGGGCCAGATCGGGGTGCGGCTGCACCTCCCACGCCTTTTTCAGGATCTTGGTCGCAGCGCGCGGTTTGCCCTTTTCGATATAGGCCCGCGCGGCCATGGCGGCGGCGGGCACCAGATCGGGCGACAGGCGGTTGGCCTCGATCGCGTGTTCGCGTTGTTCGACCGTGGCGTCTTCGTCCAGAATCCCCTTGGCCTCGGACAGGGCTAGAACCGCATCGCGGCGCTTGAACACGTCGCGCGGCAGGTGGCCCGCCTTCAGCTTGGCGGTCAGGGTCGACCGCGCGCCTGCCCAATCCTGAGATTTGGTTTGCAAGCCCAGCAGGATATCCTGCGTCTCGGCGTGGCGCGGTTTGATCGCCAGCGCCTTTTCGGCCAGTTTGCGTGCGGTGTCGTCGTCGCCCTCGGCCAGCTTCTGCTTCATGATTCCGCGCACACCGACAAAACGGGTGGCGTTATTGGTGACCAGCTTTTTGTAGGTCTCAGACGCCTTCTTGGTGTCGCCATTCATCTCGGCCGCCTGTGCCACCAGAAGGTTGGTCAGCTCGGGCTTGTTCAACAGCTTTTCGGCCTTGGCGGCCTTGGACATGGCGATCCGCCCCTCGCCCGAGGCCAGCGCCATGATCCCATCCGTCAACGCCTGATACCCACGCTGTTCGCGGCTGCGGTCAAAATAACGCGACAGCGCGGTCTCATCCCCGTTGAGGAATTTCAGCGTCGCGATCAGCAGGGTCAGCAGTTTGAAGAATACCCAGATCAGCACAACCAGCACGCCCAGCGCGATCACCGATTGCAACGGCCCAAGCGTGAATTCTTGACCCCACGCGGTAATCTGCACGCCGCCGCTGGTTTCCATCAGGAACATGGCGCCCAGGGCCAGCAGGCCGATAATCGCTACAAAAACAAGGATCTTTAACAATGACCACAGCATGGCAGGTCCTTCAGTTCGAGTTTACGCTGGATTGCAGCGCATTTGCGGCGTCCACCGCGGCCAAACGCGTCTGGGCCGCCTGTTCCCATTCCGCCATCGCGCCCTGCGCCGATTCCGGCAGGGATTTGAGCTCGCTCAACGCGGCAGCGATATCTCCGTTGCCCACAGCAGCCTCGGCGCGGGACAGAACCGCATCGGGGCCGTCACCTTCTTGCGGAGTGACCGAGCGCGCGCCGGTCTGCTGTTTCAGGAAAGAAACCAGCCCGGTTGTCTTGTCCGCGTCACGTGCATCTGCCAGCGCCGCGCGGGCTGCGGGTGCAAAAGACGCGCGCAATTCGGCCAGAGTCTGGACACCATCTTTTGACGGGGCCGACAGCGCCTCGGTCACGGTCACACCGCCGGCAGTCAGTTCGGCCACCAGACCTTCATAGGGCTGGCCCGCGTCCAGTTGGCTGTGCACCTGAGACAGAAGTGCTGCATTTGCGGCCGCCTGTGCCTTGGTCGACGCCTGAGCCTCAAGCGCTTGCGCGTCCGAGACCATCTTTTCCACCTCGGCCCGCTGCGCGGCCAGAGATTCCTGCAATTTCTTTAGCTCGGCTTCAAACGCAGCCGAGGTCTCGGCCGACGCCCCCTGCGTCAGCGCATTGCTTTCCAGATCGCTTAGCCGGCTGGCCAGAGGGTCAATTTTACCCGCCAAACCGCCGAGGCTGGATTTCAGCGTGTCGAGCTCAGCACTCAGCGGAGCAACCTGATCGGTCAGTGCGGCGATCTTACTGTCTACATCCGACGTGTCGGGCTGGGCGTTCTTTAACGCTTCAATCTGGCTGGTTTGATCGTTGATCTTCGCCTCAAGCGCCGCAAGCTCATCCGAGTTGTCCGATCCGAACAGACCAGCACTGCCTGCGACAAACCCGATCCCGGCGGCGATAACACCACCCAGTAGAGCGGGCATAAATCCGCCCTTCTTCTCCTGCGCGGGTTCATCCCGTTGTTCAGCAACAGGTTCTGCAACCTCTTCCAGAACCGGCTCCGCTGCCATTTCGGCTTCGGCTTCGGCTTCGGCTTCGGCTTCGGCTTCGGCTTCGGCTTCGGCTTCGGCTTCGGCTTCGGCTTCGGCTTCGGCTTCGGCT
>NZ_JBQFQY010000011.1:0-15782 GCF_056537125.1 Ruegeria sp. CH10
ACGGCCAAGTGCATTCTTTTTGCTCACACCGGCAATGGAAAACGGCTGACAAGGGAACCCTGCCAGCAACACATCATGCGCGGGAATTTTTTCAGGATCGTTGGCCCATGGGCGCACATCTTCAGCAAAGACATGATCGCTGTCAGCCGGTTCCGGGAAATTCGCCTTGTAGGTTTCCCGGCTGAAGCGGTCCCATTCGGCGGTAAAGACACAGCGGCCACCGATTTCCTCGAACGGAATCCGGATTCCGCCGACTCCTGCGAAGAGGTCAATGAACCGGAATCCTGTCGCACGGCCCTTTGTGCAACGGGAATTTGCAATCTCGCGCAGCTTTTCCAGCTTCAGGGCGTCGATACGCTTGCCCTCACCTTTGACATGCCGCCGCACCGTCCTGTCACTGATCCCCAGGAAACTGGCCGCTTCCTCGATACCCAGACCGGCGCGGTCCATCAACTCTCCAAATTCGGTGCGTGGGTGCGCGTTCATGCTCTATGCCTCTGTGTCATTTATTGACAATATGTCATAAAGAGTCCCAGATGATTTGGCCACCCCGTTTCTGCAATTGTTCACTTTTTGTTCTAATGAGTTCTTAACCCTGAGCAGTATGGTGCGAGAAGCGAATTTTCTAATCCTGCTCCCAGACCACTTCGGTGGCCAGGTATTCACGGATCACTGTGCGAACAACGAATTGCCCATGATCCATCACCGCGAAACGGTAGACGTTCGGTTGAACGACAACCCATCCATCGGGCCTCATATCGTCACCTGTAACAAGCCGGTTCATCAGGCGGCTACCAACCTCGGGCCAACCATTCCCATAATCTATGTGTTCGAAATCGGCCAATATGTCCGGTGACAATACCGACATCGGCTGGATCGCCACCCGTGAAGGTTCGCCCCTGGCGGGTTGCCCATGCTCAAACAGAATGTGCCCTCGGGCATTCTTTACAATGACGTTCTGAATACGCTCCATGTCTGGAACAAAGGTGATCTGGTTGTTCCCGCCTGTATCTTTGACGATCTCAAGGCTGGCTTCGATTTCATCCTGAAGGCGGTAGTTGCTTCCCAGTATCTTTTCTGCTCGACCAACGACCTGCTGATCCGGCTCTGTAGTGCCCGCAAGAACCGATCCGAGGAATGCTGTGAAATACTCCTCATCGTTGGAGAATGAGGTATTGCACGCTTTGCATATCCGGACGGTGGGCAGGTTATCCGGGAAGGGGCGATCCAGTATGGTTTTGGAAGGAACATGATCAAGGTTACTTTCAACGCTTCCCAAAACCGCTCCGCAGTGAATACACCAGCTTTTGTGCCGTTCATCGGAATAATCCCTCATTCCTTTCATACAAACCTTCCGATCAACAAAATTCCTAAACTCGCCGCACAGTGCGTTCACTCACCTTGAACAACCGCGCGATCTCCGCGACGGCGCGCTGTTCATCATCCCGCATCCGGCGTACTTCGTCTTTCTGTGCGGTTGTTAGGGCAGGGGGCCTGCCCCCAACCCGACCGCGTTTGCGAGCTGATGCAAGCCCCTCTCTGGTACGCTCGGAAATCCGCTCCCGCTCGAACTGGGCGATGGATGCGAACACATGGAACACGAGTCTGCCGGCCGGCGTCGTCGTGTCGATGTCTTCGGCCAGAGATCGAAAGCCGGCACCATGTTCGCGGATCGTCTCGACTATCTCCAGCAAGTCTTTCAGGGATCGCGCCAGGCGGTCGTATTTGGTGACAATCACAACGTCACCATCGCGGAGTTGGTCCAGCATCTTGTTCAGCTCGGGCCGCTCACGTTTTGACCCGCTGATCTTGTCAGAAAACAGCCGCTCGGCCCCAGCCGCCGTCAAGGCGTCCGTCTGTGCATCAAGCTTCTGGTCGTCTGTGCTGACACGTGCGTATCCGATAATCATGCTTCGATCTGGCCTGAAACGTAGGGTTTTGTCCAGATTACCGCGCCACAGAAAATGTCTGCTTGGAGCCCTCAGCTGACCGCTATTAGCGGTTGGCAGATCGCTCCGCTCTCTATCCAAACTATATCACCAATGCACTCGATGACATCGCCCTTCACGATGACACCATCCCCGTCCCTACAGGCAGCTATTCGTCTTGAAGTCGTGGTGGAGTAGGCCAATAGCTGCGGCAGATAGTCTGCGTTTTTGTTCAAATGAGGAAAGAACTCGAAGGGAACAAGATTCAGAGCACCGCCATCACGAACGGCTTTGGGGTCTTCGCCACTGAACATTGCATCAAGGGCAACAGTCGGCGTCATCAGTATTGCACCGGCGCTTGTCCCAATCAAAAGGCCACCATTCCGCGTCCAGTCCCCCAGTACATCCAAGAGACTGTTAACCCTTAGTAGATGTAGAAAAGCTCTAGTGTTGCCGCCTGACAGATGGATTGCATCGCAGTCCAGCAAAGTGGCTAGTCCGGTCTCATCGAGTGGTCCCGACGTGTCGAAGAAGACCGACAAATCAAGATCCAACTTGGCGTAGTAGTCCTGCCTATCAAGATAAAATCTCTGATCTGGTTCCGGACCTGACGGGACGTATCCGATCTGCTGCCCACGCTCCGCCAAGAGTTCGAGAAGACGCGCATCGACCTTATCATTCTCTGGAATTACTTGGTCACTATACATCACCAAATTCACCATACGGCGCCCTTTTCGAAAGTATACATGATGGTTCAGCCAGAATCTGAACTTGACATGGGCCATGTTGCACTTCAACGGCAGCAACAGCCGCATCGCTGACACCAATCGCCTCCGGCACAAATCTGCCAAAACCTCTGGCATTTCGCCGGGGGGTTTTGGCCGATTTATGTGTTTGATCTTACGGGGGGTAGGGTGGGGCGGCAAAAACAACCGTTTTTGGCGCAGGTTTATGACCGCCAAGCGGGGATTTCCTGCCGTAAGCCTTGCCAAATCGAAGACCCGCTTCACTCAAATTCGGACGCAATCCAATCCACGATACGGTTGATGCGCATCTGGCCCAGGTGGTCCTTTGCCCACGAGATATATAGTCCATCATCAGAGGTGTCGGGGTCGACCCAAATCTCTACCAGTTTCTTTGACCGGAGATCATTCTCCACCATGTAGGTTGGCGCGATGGCAACGCCGTGGCCACCAATAGCAGCATCGAGAGCCAAGGCAGATCGGTCGAAGTTGAGCAGCTTGTGCGTGTCTCCATACCCGGTTTCCCGGATCAGCTTTTCCCACCGCCGGTGGGCATCCTGAAGCAGCGGTAGCGAAAGCAATGTCTCCAGCCCCATTGGCCAATCTGGTCGCAGGAAATCAGGACTGCATACGGCAACAAGACGGATGTCGGTCAAGCGGCGCGATCCGTGGGCTGCATTCGTATCGTGTGCTTCGCCAGGCCAGATTGCGATCTCGTTGCGGCCCAGACTGCGCGCCAAGATCTGTTCGTGGACCTGTGTGGTCAAAGAAACGGTCGGAAACTTGGTCGCGAAACTGTCCATCCGGGGCATTAGCCACTTCGTTGCGGTAGAAGACCCTAGGTGTAGCGTGACGCGATCACCACCCTCGCCGATGCTCACCAACGCGGTGTCGAGGGTCGCGAGGGCTTCTTGCATGGCTGCATGGCAGCGCTCACCTTCCGCCGTGAGCGAAACGCCGCGTGCGCCCCGCACTAACAGAACCGCTCCCAACTCGATTTCGAGCTGTTTGATCCGTTGAGAGACTGCGCCGCGCGAGAGGTTCAGTTCTTCGGCTGCGCGTTGCAGGTTCCCGTGCGATGCGACGACGGAGAACACTCGAAGCGCGTTCAGGTTCACGTTCTTCATTGGATGCCTCAAAGGCGATAGTTTTTCTAAACGCTGATGAAATTGTCCTGCTTTGTCAATTTGGTGCAGGCGGTCGATACTACCGGGGAAGCAGCACTCAGCAATAGCTACAAGAGACCGAGCAATGACCCAGACAATCCGACCAGCGACACCCGACGACATGCCGCGTCTGGTCGAGCTTCTCATGTTCGATGCGCAAGAACGCTACGCAGAGGATGCTACCCTCTGGAAGATGGCAGATGACGCAACCGCGCAAATCGAAAAGGCGCTGACATTTGCGCTGACGGCCGATGGGCAACCCTTTCAACAGTTTTGGCATGTCGCGGAGGATGGGGGTCAACTCACGGGTGTCATTCATGCAATGCTGCTGCCAGTGCCGCCCATATATGAGGGCGCGTTCGGCGAGCCAGGACTGATCCTGCCTGACTCCTTCGTTGCAGCGGATGCACCAAACGGCACTGTTGAAGGCCTGTTGGCCGCAGCCGAAGACGCCCTTCACGAAGCTGGTGCCAAGATCAAACTGGCGTCTTACGTCGCAGGCGAAGTCTGGCGAACTGCGTTTGAGGCAAGCGGTTATGAACCTCTTACGCTATATCTGTCACGCAGTAGCCTTGGCGACCAGGAAACACCGGCTGGTGTTCGACAAGCCACGGAAGACGATATTCCAGGTATCGTCGCACGCAGCGCCGAGAACCGGCAGGTTCTATTCGGCATTGACCCGTTCTGGGAAATTCATACCGAAGCCGATCCAAGATTTTCTGCCTGGATGACGCGGAGTCTAACACTTCGGGATCGGGACATGCTGGTTCTGGGTTCACCAGATGATCTTGCAGGCTACATCATCGCACAGCCCGCCTCGCGACTGCACTTTCCCCCGGCCCACGACATCACGGGAACGGGTGTGATTGATGATTACTACCACCCTGAACTGGCCAACCCGGCGGCGCTTGACCGAGGTAGTGAAGAATCCAACGCGCTATTGCGCGCGGCCGAGACGGCGTTCGCCAACCGTGGTATGGGGGCTGCCTTTGTCGTCTGTCCGGCGGGATGGGCGTCTAAGATCAAGTTGCTGGAATCCGCTGGCTACGAGACCGCAATGGTTTGGTCCATTAAGCGAAAGCAAACGTGAACAACTGGCCAGGAATTACCAAGCGTGCCATTCTTCACCGAGCAGAAGGAGAAGACAGTGATTGAGCGCCTCGATTATGTTTCTATCAACGGCCAAGCCATAGCCAGTATGGTGAAAGCAAAGAAGGATATGCCGTCGATTGATAAGAAATTGCGAGCGGTAATCGAACTGCGTGTTTCACAGATCAACGGATGTGCGTACTGCGTCGACCTTCACACAAGAGAGGCAAGACAAGCCGGAGAAACAACTCAGAGATTGGATTGCCTTACCGTGTGGCGCGAGGTGCCGTTTTTCGATAACGCTGAGAAAGTCGCGCTTGAGTGGGCTGAGACAATAACCACTGTTGCCACGAATGGCGCGCCAGAGCATCTTTATAACGCCCTTTCTGAACATTTTTCAGAGGAAGAGATTGTCGACCTTACTCTCATTATCGCCCAGATGAATGCTTGGAACCGCATCGCGATTAGCTTTGGCCACGGTCCCGATGCGCGGGTAGAATAAGCACTCTTGCCATCTACATCCAACCCTAGCGCAGCCGCGGCGAGAGACAAATTTGCCCCGGGTCCGAGTTGCTGGGTCAGTCCGAAGCGAACGTGCCGTTTTGGTTTGAGATACATGAGCACCTTCGAATAACCGCAATCACGATCCATGGGGCAGGCGACAGCAACGGTTGGTTCGATGTATCAGACACATTCTCTTTCAGATCGGGGCCACGGGACGCCGCGAACCGCCTCATGACACGCCGCGATTGATTGTGTCTCCCTTCAGAAAGTAGGCGGCCCCTCAATGACTGAGGCCTGGATCACGATCTATCTCCCTGTCGATTTCGCGGGTATTTTCCTTCTCGTCGCCGCGATCCTGCTCGGCGTCATGCCCGTCACCGCGCTCCAGCGTCTCGCGGGGTTTGTTCAAAACGCCTTCCAACCGCTCCCGGATCGACGGCTTGTCCGCACTGTCATCGCCACGATCCACGCTTGCGTCTTCCGACCGGCCCAAGGTTTCGCGCAAGCGGTCATTGACGCGCCGCAGGTCTGAGGGTTCTTCGACACTCTGCCCACCGGCCTCCGGTCCCTCGCGCCCGACAATCCGCGCCAAACGATCCCGGATGTCGCCGTCACCGCGATCCGCACCTCGGTCCTTGCTGGCCGCAGCCCTGAGCGCCGCTAGACCGGCCGAAACACGCCCCTGCCCGGCCTCCCGCTCGGCCCCGTAAGTATCCCGTGCCAGCTCCAGCCGCTCGCGCATTTCAGCAAAAAGTGCCCGTGCCTGGCGGGCCGCATGAACCGCCCTGCCCCGCTCGGTGACGGGTTCATAATCCCGCCCCTCGCGCTCGGCAGCAGCCCTCTCACGCCGCTCCATCGCATTGGCCGCTGGCCCCAGCTTCACCTCCGGGTCGCGGTCCAGCTCTTCGGCTTTCAGCGCATCACCCTGACTCAAGGCGTCTTCACGCTGCGCCTCCAGTGACCGATGATCGACCCGCTCCACCTCGCCCGCACGCTCCAGCGCCCGGTTCTGTAACTCGGCCCAGAGACCGCGCATCTGCTCGATCTCGGCCCCGCCGGTTTTCGCTGAATCGAGAACACGGGTCTTGGCCGTGAACCCCTCCGGTTCCAGCTTCCGGGTGGAAGTCAGAACATGGGCATGGTGATTGCGCTGATCCCCTTCACGGTGCGGCGCATGGATCGCCACATCCACCGCCACGCCGTATCGACTGACCAGCTCCTCGGCAAACTGGCGAGTGATCTGCGACCGGTCTTCGGCACTGATCTCGGAGGGCAGCGCCAGCTCCCATTCACGGGCGGTGACGGAATTGCGCCGTGTCTCACTCTCCTCGGCGGCATTCCAGAGCGCGGAGCGATCCTGCGCCCAGGACGGGGCATCCTTGGGGGTCAGGATAAAGGTCTCCTCAATGCCGCGCTTGGCGGTGTAATCGTGAACCCGGCCCTCCCGCTGACACTCGATGCGCTCCCCGGCACGATAGGCCCCCGCCGCCGTCGCGGTACGTCCGGCACTGCGTTTGATCGTCTTCACAGAGAGGTGGTAACTGGCCATCTGCCCTCCCCTCTCGCAGACGACAACAGCCACCGCAGTACACGCCGACACCGCAGTACACGCCGACACCGCCGCAAAGCATCACGAGGCACACCCGTGCCGTCCGTCTCTTGGCCCATGACAAGAGCCGGGGTGATCGCGCAGAATGGGAGATGCAACCTGTCCACCATCCTCGGTGTCGGCCGGGTTGCACCTCTCCCTGTTGGGCGTAAGTCGATGGCTTCGGAACGATATGTTCCGGGGCCATCGCTGCCGCGACCAACCATCTTTTTCTCTCCGGCCCGCGCCCCACAACGCTGGGGCCGGAGGGAAAAAGACAGCCCTGACGAAGCGAGCCAACGGCTCTCTGAGGCGCGGGCTTGCCAGTGAACTGTCCCCAAATCCCCAGCCTTATGGGGGGCGGGATATGGGGACAGTTCACTGGCGGTTTGCCGGGGGCAAACCCGGCGGAGATCAGGGGCCGTTGCCTCACAGATCGACGCCCCCCGGAACGGCGGAACCAAAACCGGACCGGCCCCCACCGTGGGGCATCGGTCGAGATATTGGGGCTGTCGTTCCGGACGCAATCCAACGGCGGACGTTGGGCTGGGATGGTTTGGAAGGGGCCGCGCGCCCTTCCATGTCGATGCGGATAGCATCGAAGGGGTTGGCCATCGGCCGGGGCTTTGCCCCAGAGAGATCGCACGCAAATCTTGGAGCCGTAGGCGGAGAGTTTGCATAAGTGCGCCCTTGTCCTTTACAGGCCTACGGGTACGCGCTAACGGTGGGTGTGGCAAGACCACATTCGATGCAGCTCCTTTTCGCCACATCCCGTTTTAATCCGCCCGCATTTTTTGGAGGTGCCGGTTTGGCAGAGACAGAACTCGAACGCGCCGAGAAACGATACGCCCAGGCCAAGGCCCGCCTTCAGGCCCTGCGCAATCGGGAAGCCACCAGACAGCGCAAACTGGATACACGGCGCAAGGTCATCCTCGGCGGCGCGCTTATGGATTTGGCCGAACGGGACAGCGGTGCGGCGGTGATGCTGGAGCGGCTGATCCGCAACCTGTCGCGCGAACAGGATCGTAAGGCCTTCGCGGACTGGGGCGCTTCGGACGGTGGCCCCTCTCCAGCTCCGGACTCTGAGGCTGGTTCTGATCCGGACGGGTCCACCTGATGCGCTGGCTGGCCTCGGTCCTGGACAGACCCTTCCGGTTTCTGGTGCGGCTGATCTTCACCCCGATCCTGTTCATCTGGATGATCGGGGCAATGGGTTTTGGCGCGATGCTGGGGGCGCTCGCCGGGTTCTTTCTCTCCATCCCCTTCTTTGAAATCCCACCCGGTCAATCTGCCTGGGAACTGGTGATCTACATCCCCTGCATGATCGGCGGGGCCATCTTCGGATTCCAGTATTGGCGTTTCACCTCCGGCGCGGACAATTTCTTCGGCCTGAACGGAGACAGCCATGGCTCGGCCCGTTTCGCCAGCCGCAAGGAGCTGAAGAAGCTGGTGAAGGCGGACGGGCTGCTGATTGGTCGATCTCCCGCCGGTCAGCTCCTGCGCTATGACGGTCCGGCCCATCTGCTGACCCTCGCCCCCACACGGGCCGGGAAAGGCGTCGGCACGGTCATCCCGAACCTGCTCATGGCGGATCGCTCGGTGATCGTGGTGGACCCCAAAGGCGAGAACGCCCGGATCGCCGGAGCCGCCCGTCACCGCTTTGGCGAGGTCCATGTCCTCGATCCTTTCGGTGTGTCGGGTCAGACCAGCGCGTCCTACAATCCGCTGGACCGGCTGACAGCCACCAGTCCCGATCTGGGCGAGGATGCGACCACGCTGGCCGATGCCCTGGTCATGGACCCGCCGGGACAGGTGCAGGAGGCACACTGGAACGAAGAGGCCAAGGCCATCCTCTCCGGGCTGATCA
This sequence comes from Ruegeria sp. CH10, assembly GCF_056537125.1. NCBI lineage: Bacteria > Pseudomonadati > Pseudomonadota > Alphaproteobacteria > Rhodobacterales > Roseobacteraceae > Ruegeria > Ruegeria sp. CH10. The sequence goes on from NZ_JBQFQY010000011.1 coordinate 8,886, forward strand.
TGTTCTGTGTCGCCCATGAGGAGCGCGAGCGGCGCAATCTGGCCACCGTGCGGGAATATCTCACCCTGCCCCCGGACAGGTTCCGGGCACTGCTGGAGCTGATGCAGGACAGCGATGCCGCCCACGGGCTGATTGCCCGCGCCGCCAACCGGTTTCTGGGTAAGGCGGATCGCGAAGCGGCTTCGGTCCTGTCCAACGCGCAGCGCCACACGCATTTCCTGGACAGCCCACGCATCACGAATGTGATCAGCCGGTCGGACTTTCACTTCGCGGAATTGCAACAGCGAACGGTCTCGGTGTTTCTGGTGCTACCGCCCAACAGACTGGACGCCTACAGCCGCTGGCTGCGCCTGCTGATCTCTCAGGCGCTTCAGGACATCGCACGGCACGCTGAAGCCCCCACAGCCTCTCAGAACGGCGCACAGGGCGTTTCTGGGGCCTCACAGCGCCCCACCAGCACCAGCCCAACCCTCTTCCTGCTGGATGAATTTGCCGCTCTCGGCCGTCTGGAAGCCATAGAGCGCGCCATGGGGCTGATGGCGGGCTACGGATTGCAGCTCTGGCCGATCTTGCAGGATATGAGCCAGCTCAACGATCTCTATGGCAAACGTGCAGGGACATTCGTGGCCAATGCAGGCGTCCAGCAGGTCTTTGGCGTCAATGATCTGGAAACCGCCCAGTGGCTGAGCAGGATGATCGGCCAGGAAACCACCGGCTACCAGACGCAAAGCTACAAACCGGGCGATGCGCCCTCGATGACACAGAATGTCACCGGCCGCGATCTGCTCACCCCGGATGAGATCATGCAGATGCCGACCGATCTTCAGCTCCTGCGGGTTCAAGGCAATCCAACGGTCCTCGCCCGCAAGCTGCGCTATTACGCTGATCCCGAGTTCAAGGGGCTGTTCCAGCCGCAAGACCCATAACGAGAAAGAAACACGAGCATGTCAGACCAGTCCTCCTCCCCTGCCCCGCTCTCTGATGACGAGCTGCGCGAAACCCTCGATATGGTCGGAACCGTGCTGGCCAGTGTCTCGGATCGTGTCGATGCCCAGACCGGCACCATGGATCGTCTGGTCAAGACGGCCACAGAAGCGCGGCAGGCAGCCTTCGCAGCACAGAACCAGACCGATCCCGAGCAATACGGCAATCTGGTGGGTCAGGCGGTTGCGGGGAAGATCACCGATCCGCTCAATCACATGATCCGGGTGGCCAATGTGTTGAGCGAACAGAGCCGACATACCGAAACAGTTCTCAAGAAGGCTGAACAGGACAAATGGGACATTCTCAATGACATCCGGGATCGGGAAAGACAGGTGGACCGTTGGAAAAGCCGCCTACCCTGGTTTGCTTTTGGCGCTGTCGTGGTCATTGTTGCGCTGACGGTGACGCTTCCGCGTTTCTCGGCAGTCAATGGCGCGACATGCGCTGTCTTTGGTGGGGAGTGGGTCCGCACAACAGAGGGCAATCCCGCCTGCGTCCACTACCACGAGTGAGGGTAGCGCGGTGAGCTATCCACAGGCCCAGCCCAAGCTGGTGGGTGTTATATATGTGTTAGATTCTGTGTTACGCGAATCGGTGATTTTGTAAGCAACTGATTTTGTAAGCGAAAAAGGCCCTGATTTTGATTCGCGGTGGGTGATCTTACGAAAGATGGTGTGTGATATTACGAAGATCGGTGGGTGATCTTACGAAAGCATATTGGTGGGTGAAATTACGAAGTTACTTGCGCTGGTGGGTGAAATTACGAATAAGGAAACTATGGTGGGTGAAATTACGAAACCTGATCGAACACCTCTCCTCCCTTTGCGCCACGCACAAGGGGATTTCTTCGTATGCGATATTTTTGACGCCGCACCGAAAGGTGACATGGCCTCGATGGCGCATCCGATTTTTACCCTTTCTACCAAGCCTGACACCAAGAAGCGCCGTTACGTTGCTGCTGATGGCCAGAGCTATGTTGAAATCAGACCGAACATGATCGGTCTGGCCACGGTTCATGACCGCGACGTGTTGATCTATTGCATTTCCCAGGTCGTGGCGGCCCTGAATGACGGAAAGCAAATTCACAGGACGCTTAGGTTCAAGGCCTATGATCTGCTTGTAGCAACGAACAGGCCCACGGCCGGTACGGGGTATACGGGCCTCAAGGCGGCTCTTGAACGCCTCCAGGGAACGCAAATTGAAACCAATATCACCACAGGCGGCGTGGAACAGATCGACGGTTTCAGCCTGATTGACCGCTACAGGATCGTGCGGGAAACCCGTGATGGTCGAATGCTCGATCTGGAAGTCACACTTTCGGACTGGGTTTTCAACGCCATTGCCGGTGACGATGTTCTCACACTCAATCGCCGCTATTTCCAGCTTCGCAAACCCTTGGAACGTCGCCTGTATGAGCTTGCGCGCAAGCAATGCGGGACACAGCCGGAATGGAAATGTGGGTTGGACAAGCTGAAAGCCCGAACAGGCTCTACATCCTCAGACAAGGAGTTTCGACGGCTTGTCCGCGCGATCTGCAAGGCCGACGAGGAACATAATCACATGCCGGACTACGCTTTCCGTCTGGAGGCAGACATTCTGACAGTGACACCCAAACCGGAGTTTCTGGAGAACTACGCGCCGAAACCGGATCAGGACAAGGTGACTGGTGGCTACATCCTGCCCTTGTCACCCGATACGCTTGAACAGGCCAGGGAACTGGCACCGACATGGGACATCAATGTTCTGGTAGCCGAATGGCGAAGCTATGCTGCCAGACAACAAGAGGCACCCAAAAACCCCGACGCCGCGTTTCTCGGTTTCTGCAAGAGCTGGTTCAAGAAACGCGGCCGAAATGGGTGGTAGAGTATTTTATCAAATACTCACTTACTCAAATACTCAGACCAGAGATCGCGTGTAATATCAGAAATTGAACGCCCCTCCTCTACCGCCTTCATCTTGATCTTGCGGTACAGTGTCTCCTCGATTTCGGCATTCAGGCGTTTCTTTTTTTCGGTGCTTTCGGTGACTTCATGCAGAATGCGCTTACGGGCCTCGTCGCCACGGCTTGGGCGTTTTGCTGAAAGAGCCATTATGCCACCTCACGTTTTGCCGGAGACAGCATTTTGATCAGCTCATCAATCAGGGCCAGAGTTTCGGTCTTGGCCTTCGCATTGTCGGCATCAAAAACTGTCAGGCCCTCAGATGCGGTTTGCGGATAAACTTGACGTTGTGTGATTGTCGTATCGCAGACAGACAAGCCGTATTCGTCCAATGCAGCCCGCACATCACCGCCCAGGCGCGTTCCCTCGACCACTCTGGAGACGACAAAGCTTGCGAGAGGTGATCCATCTGTAACCTCTTGGCGAGCTTTGATGAAGTCCACCAGATCGGAAGCGGCCCAAATGTCATAAGGTGACGGTTGCACCGGGATCAGAACAAAATCGCTAACCTTGATCGCGGCCGCGATCATGTCTTCCAGTTTGGCCGCTCCGTCGATCACCACGTAGTCATAGTTTGCAGCCATGCTGGTCAGTGTTTTGACGTTGTTGGGCCGGTCGAGTGCAACCAGTTCAATTGGATTGTCTTCGTTGGATGCGTGCCAGTCTCTCGCACTGCCTTGTGGGTCACTGTCCACGATCAGGACGGAATGCCCGCGATCATGCAAAGCTCTGGCAAGGTTGGTACTGATAGTGGTCTTGCCGCAACCACCCTTGGGATTCAAAACGGAGATAATGCTCATGTTTGCCTCATTTGTGTTTTTACTCAAAAGTGTAACTGAGTAAATGAGGCAAAACAAGCGCGCTAAAGATGGCGTTCAACGTCCATGCTTTGGTGCAACACACGAACAATTCTGATCCGCCCGTCAACTTTGGTGAAATACAGGAAGTGTCGACCAACCGGGTATTTCAGATAGCCATCCCGCACATCAGCCTTACGACCTTTGCGCTCACCTGAAGCCAGAAGCTCGATGGTCTTGAATATATCCCGGTAATAGGTGTCAGCCTGCTGCTCACTCCAACGATCTTCGGTGTAGGCCCAGATACCTCGCAGATCATCCTTGGCCTTCTTTGACAGATCATAGCTGTTAGCCATGCAGGCCTCTGCTGCCCTTGATCTCTTGCAGGAATGCCTCGGAGTCGAAGTCTTCGGCAATGTCGCTCTGTTCGCCTTCGATCAAAGCGTCCTGCAAAGCCTTCACTTTGGTTTCGTGTTCTTCAAGAAGCCGTAGACCGGCTCGAACGACATCACTGGCAGACCCATAGCGACCCGTCTGGACCTGCGTATCAATGAAGCTGGCGAAATGATCGCCAAGTGACATGGATGTATTTTTTGGCATAGAAGACCTCCTGCGGTGAATTTATACCAATAATTGGTACACATCAACTTGAGTGAAGTCTCAAACGCTCATTTACTCAAAAACTCAAGCGCCTTGTTTGGTACGCACCTCACCAATGAAATCCGCCACAGACCAAAGCCAGCCCTGCTGTGCTGCCGTATAACTGCTGTGGACGGGGCGGGGCACGACGAGCTGAAGACTTGAAGCCTCCATCTGATTGGTCTGCGGTTCGGAGATCCCCGGCTCCAGCGTCAGAAGGTGCTTGCGGCTGATTTTCTCTGCTTCAGCCAGAACCTGACGCCAGCGGTCCTTGCATGTGGATTTGGCTCCCAACATGGTCAGACAGGCATCGCCTTCGGCAGGGGCCGCTTGATAGGTGGCAAGGTCCGGGAACAGGAAATCAGGCTTGTGATTGTGTTCCGTCACCGCGCCGCGCACGTGCCGAATGTCATGCGCCATGAGGACAGCCGCCAGATGGTTCTCCAGAGAATGGCCCATCCGTGATTTCCGGCGGTTCTGGACACTCAGGGAAAAGCTGATGAACCCGTCAACATCCGTACCTTCATCGTTCACGAACCCAGCCTCGATCCGCGACGAAACGACCTTGCGCTCCAGCCTGCGGAACAATGCCTCTTCATGATCAAGCCACGCAATCAGTGCGGCGTCAGGATCGTCCTCCGCGCGAACCTCGGGCAGGGTGAGGCGCGCCAGATCGGAAAACTCAGCCGTTTTGGGAAAGGTGGTGCCGAATTTCTCGATGATGCTGTCCAGCTTGTCGGCTTCCGGCTCCTCGAACTCGATTCCCAGCTCGTCCAGAATGAAGCGTGCGGCGAAATCCAGTTCCGGCTCTTCGTCGGAGAACTCGCGGGAAACGAAGGATTTGCCTTCGGGGCGCAGACCGAACAACCAGAAAAGCTGCTGCTCGCTGGTTGAGCCTTCCGGGGCCACGATAAACCACAAAACGCCGCTCTGGTCCTTTGCAAGGAACAGGGTATCTCCGGCTTTCATGGCCTCTGTCACAGGGTTTGAGGGGTAATAGAGCCGCCATTCAGTTCTGCCGGGAATGTCCAGTCGTGCGTCGTAGTGCGTTGCCCAGCTCTCTTCAGTGAACCCTTCCTGATCGCCCCCAAGCCAGATGTAGATTGCCGGAAATTTCTGCTTGTGGGTTTCACCAAGGAAATCATCCCGCATTTTCCGGGTCGTCCCGACTTCGTGCTGGTTGGAGGATTTCGGCTCTGCATCGACGGCCGACAAACGCTTTACCCCGACGCCTTCAAAATAATCAGATAACTGGCCGCGCTTCATGACCGCTCACCTCAAATGTTTTTATACTCGATTTCAACCATATAGCGCATTGATCGACAACCTCGTCGAAGGGCAGGCGGGCCTTTCCCTTCAACGCGCATTCCCAGATCATCCCGACACGCCAGCCTGAATCCGCAAGCGCCTGATACTGGTCCTGGTCACGAGCAATGTTCTTGCCGATCTTTTCTCGCCAGAAATCTTCCCGGCTTTTGGGCCAGCGGAACAGATGGCAGTCATGCCCGTGCCAGAAACAGCCGTGAACGAAGAGAACCGCGTCGTGCCGGGGAAAGACCAGATCGGGACGGCCGGGCAGGTCTTTCCGATGTAGCCGAAACCGGAAACCTGCCCTGTGCAGCCCTGAACGGATCGCCAGCTCAGGTTTCGTGTCTTTACCACGGATGCCGGACATCATCCGGCTCCGTGTGGCAGGTGAGACGATATCAGCGGGCATTACGCCCCGGCGCGCGCCGCCTCCAGCATTTCCAGATGTTCGGCAGGCATCTCACTTGCAGCATAGACCCCCGGTTCTGCCAAGGGGAGCTGCGCCTGCATGACCTCGGAGACTTCACGGCCGTCCAGCACCATGGCGTCCGCAATACGCGGCTGCATGAGCTGCGCAACGGACTTCACCACCGGCACAACCACCGCGTTGCCCATCTGGCGATAGGCCTGAGTGTCAGAAACGGGGATTTTCCAATCCGTCTTGCCGGGTTTCTCAAAGCCCATCAGCCGGGCGCATTCGCGCGGCGTCAGTCGGCGCGGGCGATTGCCTTTCTGAGCGATCAGGATTTCCGAGCCATCCTTGTAGTACCGGGCTGACAGGGTGCGGGCCACGTCATTTGGCCCGAACAGGGAAAATCCGAAACCGTTTCCGGCGCTGCGGTGCTTTTCCTTGTACCCCTGAAGATAGGTCCACATGTTTTCTGTCAGGGTGTATTTCGGATCGACCTTCTTATCGAGGATCGTCCCGAGGGTAGGGCCGTCGCCTTCGGGGATGGCGAGCTGGTCAAAATCAAACTCGATGCTGTGATCCTTGAACCCGACAATGAAGATGCGCTCGCGCTTCTGCGGCACCCACGGGGTCGAGCTGATAACGCGATAGGAGACCTTGTAGCCCAGCTCGTTCTCCAGAACATGCATGATTGTGGCGAAGGTCTTGCCGCCGTCATGACGCTCAAGATTCTTCACATTCTCCAGCAGGAACGCGGGCGGGCGGTGGTGGTCGATGATCTTGGCCAGATCGTAGAACAGTGTCCCCTGGGTATCGCAGA
>NZ_JBQFQY010000012.1:0-2500 GCF_056537125.1 Ruegeria sp. CH10
TTGGTTGCGGGGAGAGGATTTGAACCTCTGACCTTCAGGTTATGAGCCTGACGAGCTACCGGACTGCTCCACCCCGCGCCAGGTGTTCTTTTCATCGTTTAGAGAGGATGTTGGGCTTTTTCTAGGTTTGGCGGTGACCTACTCTCCCGGGGCTTAAGCCCAAGTACCATTGGCGCGGCAGTGCTTAACTTCCGGGTTCGGGATGGGACCGGGTGTTTCACTTGCGCTATGACCACCAAACCGAGGAAAAGCCCATGTCGACTTTCTTGCGGAGCAAGAAAGCGACAGGTGGCAGGCAGCGTATTCGCTTGCGAATGCGCGGTGCCACTCGGTTGTATAGTCAATCAACAGTGCCGTTTGCGTTGGCACGCGCTGTCCTTGGTCAAGTTTGGTGTATGCTTTGGTCTTGTCTTTCCATTACTGGATCAAATCAAGCCTATCGGGCGATTAGTACCGGTCAACTGAACGCATTACTGCGCTTACATCTCCGGCCTATTGACGTGGTGGTCTTCCACGGCCCTCAGGGAGACCTTGTTTTGAGGGGGGCTTCCCGCTTAGATGCCTTCAGCGGTTATCCTGTCCGATCATAGCTACCCAGCACTGCCGTTGGCACGACAACTGGTCCACCAGTGGATCGTTCACCCCGGTCCTCTCGTACTAGGGGCAACTCCTCTCAAGTCTCCTACACCCACGGCAGATAGGGACCGAACTGTCTCACGACGTTCTAAACCCAGCTCACGTACCTCTTTAAACGGCGAACAGCCGTACCCTTGGGACCTGCTCCAGCCCCAGGATGAGATGAGCCGACATCGAGGTGCCAAACACTGCCGTCGATATGGACTCTTGGGCAGTATCAGCCTGTTATCCCCGGCGTACCTTTTATCCGTTGAGCGATGGCCCTTCCACTCGGGACCACCGGATCACTATGGCCGTCTTTCGACTCTGCTCGACTTGTCAGTCTCGCAGTCAGGCTGGCTTCTGCCATTGCACTCAACGAGCGATTTCCGACCGCTCTGAGCCAACCTTCGCGCGCCTCCGTTACGCTTTAGGAGGCGACCGCCCCAGTCAAACTACCCGCCACGCAGGGTCCCGGATCCGGATAACGGACCGCGGTTAGACATCAAGAGTGCGAAGGGTGGTATCTCAAGGGAGGCTCCACCGCGACTGGCGTCACGGTTTCAAAGCCTACCACCTATCCTGCACATCACAATCCTGATGCCAGTGCGAAGCTGTAGTAAAGGTGCACGGGGTCTTTCCGTCTAACCGCGGGAAGCCTGCATCTTGACAGGCAATTCAATTTCGCTGAGTCGATGTTGGAGACAGCGGGGAAGTCGTTACGCCATTCGTGCAGGTCGGAACTTACCCGACAAGGAATTTCGCTACCTTAGGACCGTTATAGTTACGGCCGCCGTTTACCTGGGCTTCAATTCAAGGCTCTCACCTCTCCTTTTAACCTTCAGGCACCGGGCAGGCGTCAGACCCTATACGTCGTCTTGCGACTTCGCAGAGCCCTGTGTTTTTAATAAACAGTCGCCACCCCCTGGTTTGTGCCCCCAGCCCCTAGTTGCCTAGGAACCGGGCCTCCTTCTCGCGAACTTACGGAGGTATTTTGCCGAGTTCCTTCAACATCGTTCTCTCAAGCGCCTTGGTATGCTCTACCAGTCCACCTGTGTCGGTTTAGGGTACGGTCTGATGGAGGGCTATTTCCAGGAACCACTCAGCAGCCCAATCAATCCGATAAGATTGAACTACATCCGTGATCCGTCACATCCTCCTGGCCTAGGAATATTAACCTAGTTCCCATCGCCTACGCCTTTCGGCCTCGGCTTAGGGGCCGGCTTACCCTGCTCAGATTAGCTTTAAGCAGGAACCCTTGGACTTTCGGCGAGAGTGTCTCTCACACTCTTTGTCGCTACTCATGTCATCATTCTCACTAGTGATCTCTCCACCGGATGGCTCACGCCCCGGCTTCATCGAAAGAACTCTATCCTGCGCTACCGCCTATTCGGCTACTTGAGCGCGCTTACGCGCACCGCATAACCGGCGGCAATACAGGATGAGTTCTATGTCACACTACGCTCTGCTACCATGCCTTACGGCATCCTAGACTTCGGCTCATGGCTTGAGCCCCGTTACATCTTCGCCGCAGGACAACTTATTTAGACCAGTGAGCTGTTACGCTATCTTTAAAGGATGGCTGCTTCTAAGCCAACCTCCTGGTTGTTTTGGTCGTCCCACCTGCTTTCCCACTTAGCCATGAATTGGGGGCCTTAGTCGTAGGTCAGGGTTGTTTCCCTCTCCACTACGGACGTTAGCATCCGCAGTGTGTCTGCCATCTAGTACTCCCGGGTATTCGGAGTTTGGTTAGGATCAGTAAGCCTGTGGGGCCCCATTACCCATCCAGTGCTCTACCCCCCGGGGTATTCGGATGACGCTCTACCTAAATAGATTTCGCAGAGAACCAGCTATCTCCGAGTTTGATTGGCCTTTCACCCCTAGG
>NZ_JBQFQY010000013.1:0-6186 GCF_056537125.1 Ruegeria sp. CH10
GCGGGACAAACTGCTTGGGATAGCTTTTGCGCGACAAAGGCCACAGGCGCGTGCCCGAGCCGCCACAGAGAAGGACGGGTGTGATCAACATGAATAAGCTCAAATTCCGATGGTCTGCTCAGTCGTCCTAGTCAACACAATACGCCATGACAAGACCAGCCGAAAATCCGACTAGGGTACTGCAGTCAGATACCGGGGGGGACCGCCGTCCAAACACACGCCGCTTAAGACGCCTGTCGCATAGGCACCGGTGTCGACAGAGATACGCCCCTGCCGGGCACCTGCAGTGGCCACGATTGTGTGCCCATGCACCACCCACAGCCCATCGCCGCGGGCCGTCGTCTGGAACGAGGGATGCCCCCAGAGCAGATGTTTGCGCAACTGCTCCTTTGGCGGTTTTTCCGGGTCTGCACCGGCATGAACGATCAAGACATTTCCGGTCAGGGCCCATGTCTTGAGCCCGGCGACCCATTGATACAGGTTGTCACCCATCGCCGCGTAGAGCTGATCGCGACACTCCGTCAGCTCATCACCGCTCATTTCAGTGCGTATGCCGCGCACCCCGAATGAGGCAAGGGTCTGTAACCCCCCATTGCGCAGCCAACGCGCGCCATAGGTTTTTGGGTCCTTCATGAATTGCAGCATCATGTCTTCGTGGTTGCCCATCAGACAGGTCAGGTCCGGCCGGGCGCTGAGCAGGCGCAACACCTGCGCGCTGTGTTCGCCCCGGTCAACATAGTCGCCCACCAGCACAATTCGATGATCCTGCGGGACCTCTGCCAGCAGTTTTTCGAGCTGTTCTATGCAACCATGCACATCCCCAATCACGCATATCGGTGCATTGGGATTGGGCGGCAAAAACCTGCCGCGCCGCCCAAAGCGTTTGAGTAGCGGTGTCAGCACGATGCGCTGGTCTCCTGCCTGTTTTTCGGGCCTCGGGTCAAACAAACGGACCCTTGCATTCACAGGGTGATACCTGCGCCTCAGATCGTGGGCAAGCCCGGGCTCAGGCAGTGCGGCAGGCGGGTACGCCCATGCGGATCAGTTCGCTGCCTTTGATCTTGTGAACGCCGCGAATCCGGTTGCGCGCCGTGGTCATGAACCAGGATTTCAGCGGCTCGGGATAATAGGCGGCCATGACCTTGCTGAACCGGTCGAAATCCTCGGGCGACAGTTTGCGCCCGTTGCGGGACGGGCCATGAAAGCCAAAGATCGTATCGGATTCCACGCAGGTGCCCGGCAATCCCAGGAACATCGTGCAGGTTGAATAGCAGATGCGCCCGCGTATTTCGACCTGAATGCCATTGCGCTGCAGGTTGTCCAGTTCGACCAGGCGGTCATGCAGATACCCGCCGCGATCTGTTCCGACAACGTATAGCTGCTGTGCCTCGGCGCGGTCGGGCATGTTCACAAGACCAAGAAACGCAATCGAAGACACCATAACGGGCAAAAACCGGCGCGCTGCGTGCGCGGTTTCTGACCGTCCCCGCAGCGCGAATACAGGACGTCGGTCGATCAGGCGCAGCATGTTTCTATCTCCAGTTCCAGTGAGGGTCTGGAACCGGATTACTAAGCTGCGACGCCGTGCATATGCGCCACCTATGGCAAAAAATTGCCTTAAATCAATGTTTTAAATTGATTTTAAGGGAAATTCTCTGCTTCTGAGCTGGAAAGGCCTCAGGGCGCGAGGCTCAATTGTCCAATCTCGTCAGCGTTTGGGATCAGCTGGATTTCATCCGACGCCTGGTGCGCCGCTGCATGCGCCACAGGTCACACCAATACGAGGGCTGCCAAGGCTTGGTCAAAGCGACCTGCCACCATGCGCGTTGCTCTTGAAACAGCTTGGCCTCATAGTCTTTTTTCGTATAGCGCTTGGGCAACGCGATATAGATATTCGACGAAAGACTTTGGTTTTCGGCCGCATCTTCGGAAAGGGACTTGCCGGAATTCACCGTCAACATGGCGGCAGTCTGCAAGGCCAGCAGCTGTTTCAGACCGAATTCATGTGTCGAAGGATGCACGTAATCGACGACAGACCCCGGTCCATTGCGGCCCATATCCGTCCAGTCGGCATCCATCGCGGCATTTGTGAACACAACCGTGCCCTGAAGGCTGTCCCAATCGCTATATGTGTTGCTCCAAACTGCTGGGCGAACGATATCGCGCAACATGTAGCCTTGCGCCAGAAACAGGATCGCCCAGAAGCTGGGCCAAGCAACCAGCAGGTCCTGAACCTCTTGTTTCGCCACTGGTACCGGTGTGAAAACGACAATATCCGCGATACTTGTAATGCAGCGGACGCTGTCTTCTGCCTGACTCAGGCTGGCGGCGGGCACCCCGCCTGTAACATGTACAATCCGCAGACCGCCATCTTTGGCAACTGGGATCTGGGACAGCGTTTTAAACGTCGTATGTCTTACATTCGACAGATCATGCGACCTGTAAGCCTCGCACCAACCCAAGTGATCCGGACCTTCCAGAACAATCACTTCACCGATCTGTGGCTTGCACGCTGAAACAACGTTTTCAACGGCCAAGCTTCTTGTTTCTTCATCAGTCATTCAGAATACACTCTGGCGGTATGTAAGGCCGGTCATAAAAACCTGCTGAGCTTTGCGGGCGTGCGGACGTATCAAAAGTGTTGCCCGGATATCTCTAGCCTCTGTTTCTCGGACATTGAATGGGCGATTTCCGTAAATGAGCTCCAATTGCTGCCAAGCAACAGCGGCGCGCGCGACAGCAGGATCACATCGGCAAGCGCGTACTTCAGCTGCATTTCCGATCGATCATAGACCGACCGTTTCAGGCTGGTGACACGATCGTGGTACTTTGCGGCAAACGCGTCATAGGATTCCGAGTTGTCGGACGCGAGGAAGATCGTCGAATACTCCCCCGATTCCAGCAGTTCATCCAGACGCTTGAAGAAAAAGCCATAGTGGGACCTGCTGCGGGCCCGTCTGGAAATCTCATCTTCTGTTTTGGACCAGCCGCCGGGTACATCACCATGCGGGTCTGTTCCGGCGCCACCATTCATGCGCACATGCACCGCTATATCGTTAGGGCTGCGGACCGAGTCGATCAGGTCCTGCACTTCAGCGCTGGGTTTGAGATCGCGCAGAAAGCTTTTTTCCAGCGGGCCGTAGGGCTTTCCGAAGGTGAACCGATAGGCCGATTGAATAACGATATCGCGCGAGGTGTGAACCAGGCTTTTGGATTCGAAGGAGTCCCGAAATGCCTTGTTCATCAAGTCCACATGCTGGGCATTTTCCGGTTCGTTGTCGCTGGTCTCTTCTACCGGGCCGTCATAGTCAAAAAGGGATGCAAAACGGCAATCGCAATGTTCGTCGCGCACCCATCTGATCACCAGCTCGCGGTCATGGACCTTTGCAAAAGCTGCGGCCGACGCGATGGCGCGCATGCGGTTGCCCAAACCATGCTGGGCGTCAACAATAAGCTTGGGCTTGCGGCCGAGGTCGCCGATAGCAGCGGCGGCAGGCTCACTTTGGTCCTGCGGCTCCGGCGTTTGGCTGCCAATGATGACCAGCGCATCTTTCAGCGAACGGGTCATCAGCGCGAAATCAACCGTTTCGGGTGACGTGGTGACAACAAACCCCGGAAAGATGTCCTGAATAGCGACATACGCCGCAAGGGCACGCTCGGACCGCGTTCCGATCAGATTGGTGTCCACGCCAAAGGGGTGTGTTCGCCGCAGCCTAACATTCCCGTCTGTGGCGCTCAGAACCTGAAAACCCGCCATCGGATAGCTGACACCCCATGGCGCACTGGACGCCGTGAATTCGCGGTTCAGAGCGATCCAGAACTGGGGATATGTCTGTATCTCATCCCAGCCCGTGACAGGCTTGCACCTGGGGCGGGCCACACGCCGAATGTCAGAGTGATCAATGTGGTTGATTGTGCTCGGGTCAACATCCACACGTTCAACCCCGGCTTCTTCGAGACGGGTATAGAGATCGTCGTCATCCCACCCATACGTGACGATCCGTTCATTGAAGCCATTGACACCCAGCAAGTCTGCGCGCCCGGTGACGAAAAACCCATTGACGTGGCTTTGTCCCGCAGAGGCGTTCCGCCAGTTCCCGGCCGTCAGCTTGCCGACGCCCATTGTGTTCTTTTCGAAAAACGCCGTGTCGAGAATGATGTCGCTGTCGACTTTTACAATCTTGTCCCGCGTGGTTGCCCGAAACCCCACATTGTAGGCATGAGACAAGATCCACGCCCCTTCGTCCTCGACGCGAACAATGCGCAGGCGCGGATCTTGAATGCCGGCCTGTTCAAGCGTGATCGCGACCGGTATCTCTGAACTCCAGTCCACAACAACAACTTCGTCGATTTCCGGGTGGGACAACCAGGTCGGCAGCGTGCGCGCCAAATGGTCATTTCTGTTCATGCAGCACGACACAAGCGAAAACCCCGGCGCAATGTCGGTTTGCGGTTGGAATGCCTCTTTGGCATCTTCAACGTCAGGCAAACGGTCCCAGACATCCGGTGACTTCACAAGCGCTGAATACAGCGAGGCAACTGTCGCCGGGGATTTTGCGTTGCGCACGGACAATTGGGTGCGAATATGGCTGTTCAGTATGTCGCGCGCCCGGGAGGTGTTAGTATCGTCATTGGACGCGATCGCCTCTTGCAAATTGGCGACTATATCTTTCGAAGATTGCATTTGTTTCCCAGCCCGAGACTTTTATTCGCAATGGCACTCGTTATTTGCGAAGTGCCGCACATTCTATTCGATCCTAGATTGTCTTAAAACAACACCGGCCCCGAGTAACTGTTTACTCGCCCATGTCAATTGTCAAATATGGCGCGCACTTGGGCTGACATCAGAATTTGCGCCGAGTAAGCGATCTTACGCCTGAAAAACCACAATACGCGCCGGGTTTTTGGCAGCCATCTTTGGTGTGCCTGACCCAAGTCGTCGACTTGGCAGCAGATCTCCACGTTCAACGCCAATATCCGGCCGATAGCCCGTTCCCCCTTGGCGACAGCAACCTGCCGGTGCTCCCGAGCGGCTGGGAGAAGACAAGCCTGCAAGGTCTCTGGTTTTCCGGTCAGGCTTTGAGTTATTTGATCAACAAAGATCCATTTGCTTGCAGCACTGATGCGCATTTGGAACAAATCCAAAGTTCAAAAGTGTCGAGCTTACTCAATTCCCTATACAGACCGAATTCTCGCACTAAGCTTTGGGGTCTGATTAAGAGTTAAGAAGTTACGCACATGTCCTTTTTACCAACCCCCCGCCAATACCTGATTTGGTCGGCGGCCGTTATCTTTCCGACCATAGTCATCGGCACATTGGCGTTTCTTGTCTCAAACGCAACAAACAGCGAGTTCGGACGGGTACTAGAGGAGGTCTTCTGGATTGACGGAGAGTCCAACGTGCCGACGTTCGTCAATTTCTCGTTTCTGATTTTGGCCAGTGCGTTCATGGCCCTGGCGTCTGTTCAAGCCTTTTCCACCAAAGATCAGTGGCGCTGGCATTGGCTGGGCCTTGCTGCGCTTTTTCTGTTCGCGGGGTTTGACGAGGCAGCGCAAGTCCACGAAGCCGTGGGCACCTACTTGACCAACGGCATTGAAGGAAGCGGCCTTTTTGCCTGGGAATGGGTCATCTACGGCTTTGCAGCCGTTGTCGTCCTTTTCTTACTCGGGTTTAGATTCCTGGTATCCGGCATGGACCCTGCACCGCGTCGGTATTTAATTGTCGGAGTTCTGTTCTATCTGGGTGGAGCCCTTGGACTTGAGATGATTCAAGCGTTTTTATGGTTCCATGACATGGAGAATGGCCGGTTCGTCCTGATCGCAGAAGAAGCCTTCGAAATGTTCGGAGCCGCGTTATTCGGAGCGACCGGGCTTAGGCAATTGACACTAAGAACTGATGGTGAAGGGGAAGGTTTCATCAAGCCGTAAATTTGTTCTTTTGACTCTGACCTATTGCCATGTTCGAGCTCTTCCACTGGGTTGTGTCCGGGTGCCCATGAGCGACCTGTTTCCACGTAGCTTATACGTCAGAGGAGGTTTGATTGTTAAGCGAACGGTCCGTTGGAGTGTTTTCGGATTGAACGGCCTGTTTGGGGTTTGGTTGCGGGGAGAGGATTTGAACCTCTGACCTTCAGGTTATGAGCCTGACGAGCTACCGGACTGCTCCACCCCGCGCCAGGTGTTCTT
>NZ_JBQFQY010000014.1:0-4055 GCF_056537125.1 Ruegeria sp. CH10
GCCGCATACGCCGAAGAGTTTATCACGATTGGTACGGGTGGTGTTACTGGGGTTTATTATCCGACGGGTGGCGCGATTTGTCGGTTGGTGAACAAGGGCCGTAAAGAGCATGGTGTTCGGTGTTCGGTGGAATCGACGGGTGGGTCGGTTTACAACATCAACACCATTCGCGAGGGCGAGCTGGAGTTTGGTGTGGCGCAGTCGGACTGGCAGTACCATGCCTATAACGGCACCTCGAAATTCGAAGACGCGGGCGCGTTTGAGAACTTGCGGGCGGTGTTCTCGGTGCATCCGGAACCCTTTACCGTTGTGGCGCGGGCCGATGCGGGGATTTCCAGCTTTGAAGACCTCAAGGGCAAGCGCGTGAACATCGGCAACCCGGGCTCGGGTCAGCGCGGCACGATGGATGTTGTGCTGGAAGCCGTGGGCTGGACCATCGATGATTTCGAACTGGCCTCCGAGCTGAAAGCGGCCGAACAGTCGGCGGCGCTGTGCGACAACCAGATCGACGCGATGATCTACACCGTGGGTCACCCGTCGGGCTCGATCCAGGAAGCGACCACCGCGTGCGATTCCGTTCTGGTGAACGTGACCGGCGAGGCGATCGATGGCCTGATCGACGGCAATTCCTATTACCGCACCGCGACCATTCCGGGTGGCATGTATCGCGGCTCGGACGGGGATACCACGACCTTTGGTGTGGGCGCGACCTTTGTGACCTCGGCGGATGTGTCGGATGATGCGGTCTATGCGGTTGTCAGCTCGGTTTTTGAAAACTTTGATGATTTCAAAAAGCTGCACCCGGCCTTTGCGAACCTGAAGCCCGAAGAGATGATCTCGGACGGTCTGTCGGCGCCGCTGCATCCGGGGGCCGAGAAATACTACAAAGAAAAAGGCTGGCTGCAGTAAGCCGGACCTGATGCGGGGCGCGCCTGTGACGGGCGCGCCCCTTTTGCACCCGGGGGAACCGGGCAGACGATAAGGCCGAAACGGCCATATGACGGGGAGACGCCAGATGAGTTCCGACACACACTCCAACACACCGCTATCCGAAGAAGAGCTTCAGGATCTGGTGGCGTCCTCGGATGCGGGGGCACGCAATCCGGCGGGCAATGTGGGGATCTTTCTGGCCATTGTCGCGGTGCTGTGGTCGGTCTTTCAGGTGGTGCTGGCCTCGCCTTTGTCGAACGCCATTCTGCCGGGCAGCGTGGTGAACAACTCGCGCCAGATCCATCTGGCCTTTGCGATCTTTCTGGCCTTTGCGGCCTATCCGGCGCTGAAATCCAGCCCGCGCAGTTACATCCCCATTCAGGACTGGATCATGGGCGTGGTGGGCGCGGTGATCGCGCTCTATGGCTATATTTTCTACGAAAAAGTCGTGAACAATGGCCTGCTGGCCGATGACGTGGACAAATGGGTCGCTCTGGGCGGGTTGCTGTTGCTGTTTGAGGCCGCGCGCCGCGCGCTCGGGCCCGCCATGGCGATCATCGCCACGATCTTCCTGGCTTATGTGTTCTTTGGCTCGTCCGACTGGGTGCCCGAGGTGATCCAGTGGAAGGGTGCCAGCCTGAAAAAGGCCATGAGCCATATGTGGATCACGTCCGAGGGCGTGTTTGGCATCGCTTTGGGCGTCTCGACCAAGTTCGTGTTCCTGTTCGTGCTGTTCGGCGCGCTTTTGGATAAGGCGGGCGCGGGCAATTACTTTATCAAGATGGCCTTTGGCGCGCTGGGGCACCTGCGCGGCGGCCCGGCCAAGGCGGCTGTGGTGGGTTCGGCGGCGACCGGCCTGATCTCGGGGTCTTCCATCGCCAATGTGGTGACCACCGGCACCTTCACCATCCCGCTGATGAAGCGGGTGGGCTTTTCCAGCGAACAGGCGGGCTCGGTCGAGGTGGCCAGTTCCGTGAACGGTCAGATCATGCCGCCGGTAATGGGCGCTGCGGCCTTTTTGATGGTGGAATATGTGGGCATTTCTTATGTCGAGGTGATCACCCACGCCTTCCTGCCTGCCGCAATCTCCTACATCGCGCTGGTCTATATTGTGCATCTTGAGGCGGTGAAGCGGAACATGCCGACGCTGGGCAACCGCGTGGTGTCGATGGGTCGCACAATCGGCGGCATGGCGGTGTTCTTCGTAGGCTTTGCCGGGCTGTGCTATGGCATCCAATACCCGATCAAAGGGGTGATTGCGCTGATGCCGGGGGCGTCCGGGCTGGTGCTGTCGGCGCTGGTTGTGGTGGCCTATCTGATCCTGCTGAAACTGGCCGCAGGCGTGGATGATCTGGTGCCGGATGATCCCAATGCCAAAGAGGTCGAGCTGCCGGTGATTGCCGAGATCTACAAGGCCGGTCTGCATTACCTGCTGCCGATCATCGTGCTGGTCTACTTCCTGATGATCGAGCAGAAATCGCCGGGCCTGTCGGCCTTCTGGGCGACCTCGCTGCTGTTCGTGATCCTGCTGACGCAGAAGCCGCTGAAATCGATCTTCCGGGGTGAGAACAACACCGCAAACGCCTTCATGGCGGGCGTGGCCGACCTTTGGAACGGTCTGATCGACGGCGCGCGCAACATGATCGGCATCGCGCTGGCCACCGCCACCGCAGGCGTGATCGTGGGCACCGTGACGCTGACCGGCGTGGGTCAGGTGATGGCCGATCTGGTCGAGTTCCTGTCGGGCGGCAACCTCATTGCCATGCTGGCGCTGGTGGGTCTGCTCAGCCTCATTCTGGGCATGGGCCTGCCGACCACGGCGAACTATATCGTTGTCAGCTCGCTGATGGCCGGTGTGGTTGTCGAGCTTGGCGCGCAGGACGGTCTGATCGTGCCGCTGATCGCGGTGCATCTGTTTGTGTTCTACTTCGGCATCATGGCCGATGTGACGCCGCCTGTGGGTCTGGCCAGCTTTGCCGCCGCCGCCGTGTCGGGCGGGGATGCGATCCGCACGGGCTTTACCGCGTTCTTCTACAGCCTGCGCACCGTGGCGCTGCCGTTTGTGTTCATCTTCAACACCGATCTGCTGCTGATCGATGTGGGCTGGGTGCAGGGCATTCTGGTGGCCATCTCCGCCACCATCGCGATCCTGATCTTCACCGCCGGCACGATGGGCTGGTTCCTGACGAAAAACCGCATCTATGAAAGCGTCGCACTGATCCTGATTGCCTTCGCGCTGTTCCGCCCGGACTTCTTCATGAACCGCATCGCGCCGCCCTTTGCGCAGATCGAGCCCGCACAGCTGGAACAGGCCGTGGGTGACGCCACCCCGGGCAGCACCCTGCGGATCGAGGTCGCAGGCCCCGATTTTGACACCGGCGACATGACCGAGACCACCGTGGTCCTGACCGTGGGCGACGAGGCTGATGGCGCCGCCCGCATCGACGCCCTGGGCCTGATCCCGCTGGAGGAAGACGGTCTGGTCAAGCTCGATGAGCCGCTGTTCGGCACGCCCGTCGCCGATGAGCTGGCGAACTTCGACTATTACGCCGACGACCCCGTCCGCATCACCACCGTGCAGGCCCCGCAAAGCCAGCCGCCCAAAGAGCTGATCTTCATCCCGGCGCTGATCCTTCTGGGCCTGATCGCCTTCCTGCAACGCGCCCGCGCCGCGCGCACAAACGAACAAGAGGTGACACCATGACCAAGGCTGTTTTGTGTGCCGTGGACATCAGCAACGGCGATCTGGACGAGAATGTCCTGAAGATTGCCGCGCGCCTGGCGGATCAGCATGAGGCCCAGCTGGACGTTGTCACCGTCCTGCCGGACTTTGGAGAAAGCTGGGTGTCGGGGTTCTTTCAGTCCGACTTCCACGAAAAGGCCCTGGAAGACGCGCAGGCCAAGCTGACCGCGCTGTGCATCGCCGCGATCGGCGCCGAGCGGAACGAGAAAGTCCGCCACGTGGTCGCCACCGGCACCGCCTATCAGGAAATCCTCAAAACCGCCGACAACGCCGACTCAGACCTCATCGTCATCGGAGCCCACAAACCAGACCTCAAAGACTACCTCCTCGGCCCAAACGCCGCCAGAGTCGTCAGACACTCAACTGCATCCGTATACGTGGT
>NZ_JBQFQY010000015.1:0-1436 GCF_056537125.1 Ruegeria sp. CH10
GCGCCTTGTCCTCTTGCGTAGATGTCTTCGTATCTGACGATGTCGTCTTCACCCAGATAGGTGCCGGTCTGGACCTCGATCAGGACCATGGGCACGGTGCCGGGGTTTTCCATCCGGTGGACCGCGCCCAGCGGGATGTAGACTGACTGGTTCTCGGTCACCAGCTGCTGGTGGTCGTCTATCGTCACCCGCGCTGTGCCCTCGACCACGATCCAATGCTCGGACCGGTGGAAATGGCTCTGCAAACTCAGGCTGGCGCCGGGGTGGACGTGGATGCGTTTGACCTGAAACCTCTCGCCCACCACAAGGCTTTCGAACCAGCCCCAGGGCCGGTGATCCTTGGGAAAGGCTGTGGCCTGCGCCGCGCCCTTGGCTTTCAGCGCCGCCACCGCCTGTTTCACGTCCTGCGCGCGGGTCGCATCGGCCACCAGAACCGCGTCATTCATCGCCACCGCGATGATGTTTTCAACGCCGATCCCCACCAGCTCGACCTGTTCGCTGTCGGATCGCAGCAGCGCGTTGCGGCAGTCGATGGCCGTGGCCGCACCGCTGGTCACCACGCCATCGCCATCCGGCCCGCTTTCGCGCCACACCGCGTCCCAGCCGCCCAGATCGGACCAGGCCGCGTCAAAGGGCACGACCGACAGGTTGTCGGCCTTCTCCATCACCGCGTAGTCGATCGAGATGTCCTGCGCCTGCGCCCAGGGTTCGGGGTTCAGCCGCAGAAAACCCAGATCGGGCGTGGCGCTGTCCACCGCCGCCTGAACCGGCGCGATCAGATCGGGCGCATGGGCGCGGAATGCGGCCACCATATCGGCGGCGCGGAACAGGAAGATGCCCGCATTCCATTTGAAAGTGCCAGCCGCGACCATTTCGGTCGCGCGGGCCAGATCGGGCTTTTCGACAAACTGTTTCAGCGCCACCGGCGCCCCGTCGCCCGCTGGCGCGGCCAGTTCCAGATAGCCATAGGCGGTCTCGGGGTGGGTAGGCGTGATGCCAAAGGTCACCATCTGGCCCTGCGCCACGGCGTCCAGCCCACGGGCCACGGCGGCCTGAAACGCCGCCACATCGGGCACCACGTGATCCGAGGGCGCCACAAGCAGCACCGCCTCCGGGTCCTGGGCCACGGCCTGTAGCGCGGCGGCCAGCACGGCGGGGGCGGTGTTGCGGCCCTCGGGCTCGATCATGATGGTGCCCGGCTCAATGCCCGCGGCCTGCAGCTGTTCGACCACGATAAAGCGGAAATCCGAGTTCGTCAGCACAACGGGGGCCGCAAAGCTGATCGCCGCTGTGCGCCCCGACAGCCGCCGCGCCGAGGCCTGAAACAGCGTTTCCTCCCCCACCAGCGGGACAAACTGCTTGGGATAGCTTTTGCGCGACAAAGGCCACAGGCGCGTGCCCGAGCCGCCACAGAGAAGGACGGGTGTGATCAACAT
>NZ_JBQFQY010000016.1:0-1402 GCF_056537125.1 Ruegeria sp. CH10
TACGAACAGACCTATGTTGCTCGTCGCAGTAAGTTCAGCGCCTCGAACGGCGGCTAAGTCCGGATAGTGTTGAAAAACTCAAAAATGCAAGAGGTTCGAGTTTATTGCGAACCGGCGAACCGGCGAACCGTCGATAAAGTCCAAAGCCAATTTCGATGACAGTTGTTGAGATGCCCTGTCCAGCCCCAATTCTATGGGCCAGTTTTGAGCAAGGTTTCTGGAACGGGCGGTCGCATGTTTAGAGCCTGATGGGGTCTGACACGATTGTACTGTCTAAGCCAGGTATTGATGACGATCTGAGCCTGTTTGGTGGTGTGGAACCATTCTGCGTTGAGGACTTCCCGGCGCAGAGTGCCATTGAAGCGCTCGTTGTATCCATTCTCCCAAGGTGATCCCGGGTAGATTTGGATCGGCTTAATGCCCACCTTTCTTAACCAGGTCTGCAGGGCCGTTGCGATGAACTCCGCGCCGTTGTCGGAACGGATGTGTTCGGGCTTCCCGTGCCGCAATAAGAGTGGGTAGAGCGCATCCAGCACGTCTGCGCTGTTCATCTTCGGCTTGACCGCTACGCAGAGCGCCTCACGGGTATACTCATCCAGCACCGTCAGCATCTTGTAGCTCTGTCCGTTGCTCAGCTTGTCGTGGACAAAGTCAATGCTCCAGATGTGATTGGGATGTTGCGGTCGGAGCCGGATGATCGAGCTGTCCTTGTGGTACAGCCGTTTGCGTTTCTTGTGCCGTTGTGGGAGCTGCAAGCCTTCTTCGCGCCATAGTCGTTCGATCTTTTTATGATTGACTGCCCAGCCTTCGACACGCAGCAGCTCGGCGACCTTGCGGTAGCCGTAGCGCCCATACCGTTTGGCCAATCGGATCATCGCCAGACGTAACGCCTCATCATCCTTTGGCGCTGCGCGGTATTGCAGCGTGCTCCGCGCCAATCCAATCACGCGACAGGTGCGCCGTTCAGAGGTTGCCAGCTTTTGTCGGGTGTGGACCACGGCCTGACGAAGCTGGTCTGCCGTCAGGCCTTTGGCTTTAGATAATCAAGGCTCTCCTTGAGAATGAGTTTGTCCAGTTCAAGCTCAGCCACGATTTTCTTGAGCCGATCATTCTCTTTCTGCAGCGCCTTCAGATTGGCCATCTCAGATCGTCCCATCCCACCAAACCGCTTGCGCCATGTGTAATAGGTCGCATCACTGACACCAGCCGTTCTGCACGCCGTCGCGACATCCGAACCAGATGCCAGGCCCAGCTCAATCTCGCGCAAAAGCCGCAGAATATCTTCGTCCGAATACCGTTTCCGCGCCATCAATCCCGTCTCCAAAACTAAGCCAACTGTGGCACAGTTTTAGGGGGCCAAGACACAGGAGTGGTAGTACTTTCGATGGCTTCTGGAAACTCG
>NZ_JBQFQY010000017.1:0-1372 GCF_056537125.1 Ruegeria sp. CH10
GCCGCCCCTGTTTGGGACGGCCTTCTTTGAGTCAACGGTTGGGTCCGAGATTATTCGACGAATAATCTCCGCACCCTCGCGCCTTACTCGATGATTTTCGACACACTGTTTTTTGTGCGTCTCGGGATTGTCGAATTCAAACAAAAAAGGGCGTCCCTCGGGACGCCCTTTCTGTCTGATCATTCGCTTGCGCGAATTATTCGATGATCTTCGACACAACACCCGCGCCGACGGTACGGCCGCCTTCGCGGATCGCGAAGCGCAGACCGTTTTCCATCGCGATCGGCGCGATCAGCTCAACGCCGAACGACACGTTGTCGCCGGGCATGACCATCTCGGTGCCTTCGGCCAGGGTCACGGTGCCGGTCACGTCCGTCGTACGGAAGTAGAACTGCGGACGGTAGTTCGCGAAGAACGGAGTGTGACGACCGCCTTCTTCCTTGGTCAGGATATAGGCTTCGGCTTCGAACTTGGTGTGCGGTGTTACTGAGCCCGGCTTACACAGAACCTGACCACGCTCAACGCCTTCACGATCCACACCACGCAGCAGGGCGCCGATGTTGTCGCCCGCTTCACCACGGTCCAGCAGCTTGCGGAACATTTCAACACCGGTGCAGGTGGTTTTGCTGGTGTCGCGGATGCCGACGATTTCGATCTCGTCGCCAACGTTGATCACGCCACGCTCAACACGACCGGTCACAACGGTACCACGGCCCGAGATCGAGAACACGTCTTCGATCGGCATCAGGAACGGCTGGTCAACAGCACGCTCAGGGGTGTCGATGTAGTCATCAACAGCCGCCATCAGTTCCTTGATCTTCTCTTCGCCGATCTCCGGGTTGTTGCCTTCCATCGCGGCCAGAGCCGAACCTGCAACGATCGGAATATCGTCACCGGGATATTCATACGAAGACAGCAGCTCGCGGATTTCCATTTCCACCAGTTCCAGCAGTTCTTCGTCGTCAACCTGGTCGACTTTGTTCATGAACACGACCATCTTCGGGATGCCAACCTGACGACCCAGCAGGATGTGCTCACGTGTTTGCGGCATCGGGCCGTCAGCGGCGTTCACAACCAGGATCGCGCCGTCCATCTGAGCGGCACCGGTGATCATGTTCTTGACGTAGTCGGCGTGGCCGGGGCAGTCAACGTGCGCATAGTGGCGGTTCTCGGTCTCGTATTCCACGTGGGCGGTCGAGATGGTGATCCCGCGCGCTTTCTCTTCCGGCGCACCGTCAATTTGGTCATACGCTTTGAAGTCACCAAAATACTTGGTGATCGCTGCGGTCAGCGTCGTTTTACCGTGGTCAACATGCCCAATCGTGCCGATGTTGACGTGCGGTTTTGTACGCTCAAACTTTTCCTTTGCCAT